>NZ_JAWMWH010000001.1:0-1418589 GCF_037546185.1 Nicoliella lavandulae
AGCGTGGCAACGTCCTATCCTCGCAGGGGCGATCCCCCAACTACTTTTGGCGTACAGAAGCTTAACTGCTGTGTTCGACATGGGAACAGGTGTATCCTTCTGGCAATCATCACCACACTATTTAACTGTGAGAACTTCGTTCTCTCAAAACTAGATAATATTTTATTCTTCCGTGAGAACTACCTTACTTGGTTAAGTCCTCGACCGATTAGTATTGGTCCGCTCCATGCATCACTGCACTTCCACTTCCAACCTATTTACCTGATCATCTCTCAGGGGTCTTACTTCCATAAAGGAATGGGAAATCTCATCTCGAGGTGGGTTTCACACTTAGATGCTTTCAGCGTTTATCTCATCCATACATAGCTACCCAGCGATGCGCCTGGCGGCACAACTGGTACACCAGCGGTATGTCCACTCCGGTCCTCTCGTACTAAGAGCAGCTCCTCTCAAATTTCCTACGCCCGCGACGGATAGGGACCGAACTGTCTCACGACGTTCTGAACCCAGCTCGCGTACCGCTTTAATGGGCGAACAGCCCAACCCTTGGGACCAACTACAGCCCCAGGATGCGATGAGCCGACATCGAGGTGCCAAACCTCCCCGTCGATGTGAACTCTTGGGGGAGATAAGCCTGTTATCCCCAGGGTAGCTTTTATCCGTTGAGCGATGGCCCTTCCATACGGTACCACCGGATCACTAAGCCCGACTTTCGTCCCTGCTCGACCTGTATGTCTCGCAGTCAAGCTCCCTTCTGCCTTTACACTCGTCGAATGATTTCCAACCATTCTGAGGGAACCTTTGGGCGCCTCCGTTACTGTTTAGGAGGCGACCGCCCCAGTCAAACTGCCAACCAGACACTGTCTCCCACCACGATGAGTGGTGCGGGTTAGAGTGTTCATACAGCGAGGGTAGTATCCCACCAATGCCTCCATCGAAACTAGCGTTCCGACTTCTATGGCTCCTACCTATCCTGTACAAGCTATACAAACACCCAATATCAAGTTACAGTAAAGCTCCATGGGGTCTTTCCGTCCTGTCGCGGGTAACCTGCTTCTTCACAGGTATCTCAATTTCACCGAGTCTCTCGTTGAGACAGTGCTCAGATCGTTACGCCTTTCGTGCGGGTCGGAACTTACCCGACAAGGAATTTCGCTACCTTAGGACCGTTATAGTTACGGCCGCCGTTTACTGGGGCTTCGTTTCTGAGCTTCGCCGAAGCTAACTCATCCACTTAACCTTCCAGCACCGGGCAGGCGTCAGCCCCTATACTTCATCTTACGATTTTGCAGAAACCTGTGTTTTTGATAAACAGTCGCCTGAGCTTTTTCACTGCGGCTGCACATAGTGCAGCACCCCTTCTCCCGAAGTTACGGGGTCATTTTGCCGAGTTCCTTAACGAGAGTTCACTCGCTCACCTTAGGATACTCTCCTCGACTACCTGTGTCGGTTTGCGGTACGGGTAGTTAACTACTAACTAGAAACTTTTCTCGGTAGTGTGACGTCAACGACTTCCCTACTAAATTTCGGTCCTCATCACACCTTGTCAACCCGGTATTAAGCATTTGACTCAATACCTGACTTAGTGCTTGAACATCCATATCCAACAGGATGCTACGTTTAGCCTCCTACGTCCTTCCATCGTTCAAACATAGTTAACTAGTACAGGAATCTCAACCTGTTATCCATCGCCTACGCTTCTCAGCCTCGGCTTAGGTCCCGACTAACCCTGGGAGGACGAGCCTTCCCCAGGAAACCTTAGTCATTCGGTGGATCAGATTCTCACTGATCTTTCGCTACTCATACCGGCATTCTCACTTCTAAGCGCTCCACCAGTCCTTACGGTCTGACTTCATTGCCCTTAGAACGCTCTCCTATCACGTAACAAAGTTACGTCCACAATCTCGGTAATATGCTTAGCCCCGGTAAATTTTCGGCGCAGGATCACTCGACTAGTGAGCTATTACGCACTCTTTAAATGGTGGCTGCTTCTGAGCCAACATCCTAGTTGTCTATGCAACTCCACATCCTTTTCCACTCAGCATATATTTAGGGACCTTAATTGGTGGTCTGGGCTGTTCCCCTTTCGACGGTGGATCTTATCACTCATCGTCTGACTCCTGGATATAAATCAATGGCATTCGGAGTTTATCTGAATTCAGTAACCCAAGACGGGCCCCTCATCCAAACAGTGCTCTACCTCCATGATTCTCAACTCCAAGGCTAACCCTAAAGCTATTTCGGAGAGAACCAGCTATCTCCAAGTTCGTTTGGAATTTCACCGCTACCCACACCTCATCCCAGCACTTTTCAACGTACACGGGTTCGGCCCTCCGGTGTGTTTTACCACACTTTCAGCCTGGACATGGGTAGATCACCTGGTTTCGGGTCTATCACAACATACTAAAGCGCCCTATTCAGACTCGCTTTCGCTACGGCTCCGATTTTTCGTCTTAACCTTGCATGTTATCATAACTCGCCGGTTCATTCTGCAAGAGGCACGCTATCACCCATTAACGGGCTCTAACTGCTTGTAGGCACATGGTTTCAGGAACTATTTCACTCCCCTTCCGGGGTGCTTTTCACCTTTCCCTCACGGTACTGGTTCACTATCGGTCACTAGGGAGTATTTAGCCTTGGGAGATGGTCCTCCCGGATTCCGGCAACGTTTCACGTGTATTGCCGTACTCAGGATCCTGAACTGAGGGGATTAGATTTCGTCTACAGGGCTATCACCTTGTGTCGCAGAACTTCCCAGATCTTTCGACTATCTAATCCTTTGGTAACTCAAATGTTCAGTCCTACAACCCCATCGAGTAAACTCAATGGTTTGGGCTGATCCCCGTTCGCTCGCCGCTACTGAGGGAATCGAATTTTCTTTCTCTTCCTGTGGGTACTTAGATGTTTCAGTTCCCCACGTCTGCCTCTTAATGAGTATGAATTCGTCATTAAGTAATAATCGATAAAGATTATTGGGTTTCCCCATTCGGAAATCTCCGGATCAAAGCTTACGTACAGCTCCCCGAAGCATATCGGCGTTAGTCCCGTCCTTCATCGGCTCCTAGTACCAAGGCATCCACCATGCGCCCTTAATAACTTAACCTATTACCACAAAGTGGTATTTGGTTAATTGAGTAAATACGAATAAACTATTTAAAAAACTCAAAATAACGCGGTGTTCTCGGTTGAAATTGTATTTAATACAATTCAATTTGGAAAAATTAAAATATTATCTAGTTTTCAAAGAACCAAGTATTATGACACTGACGTGTCAATGGAGAATAGCGGGATCGAACCGCTGACCTCCTGCTTGCAAAGCAGGTGCTCTCCCAGCTGAGCTAATTCCCCATACCATTTAAATCTAATCACTAAGATTAGCAATGGGCCTAAATGGACTCGAACCATCGACCTCACGCTTATCAGGCGTGCGCTCTCACCAACTGAGCTATAGGCCCAAAGAAGCGTGGTTCTATAGTTTGAGAAGTAGACCTCTCAAAACTAAACAAAACTATGACTGTATAAGGTTCCGAATTATTCCTTAGAAAGGAGGTGATCCAGCCGCAGGTTCTCCTACGGCTACCTTGTTACGACTTCACCCTAATCATCAGTCCTACCTTAGGCGGCTTGCTCCTCAAAAGAGGTTACTACACCGACTTTGGGTATTACTAACTCTCATGGTGTGACGGGCGGTGTGTACAAGACCCGGGAACGTATTCACCGTGGCATGCTGATCCACGATTACTAGTGATTCCAACTTCATGTAGGCGAGTTGCAGCCTACAATCCGAACTGAGAACGGCTTTAAGAGATTAGCTTAACCTCGCGGTTTCGCGACTCGTTGTACCGTCCATTGTAGCACGTGTGTAGCCCAGGCCATAAGGGGCATGATGATTTGACGTCGTCCCCACCTTCCTCCGGTTTGTCACCGGCAGTCTCACTAGAGTGCCCAACTTAATGCTGGCAACTAATAATAGGGGTTGCGCTCGTTGCGGGACTTAACCCAACATCTCACGACACGAGCTGACGACAACCATGCACCACCTGTCATCCTGTCCCCGAAGGGAACGGCTAATCTCTTAGCTTTGCAGGAGATGTCAAGGCCTGGTAAGGTTCTTCGCGTAGCATCGAATTAAACCACATGCTCCACCACTTGTGCGGGTCCCCGTCAATTCCTTTGAGTTTCAACCTTGCGGTCGTACTCCCCAGGCGGAATGCTTAATGCGTTAGCTGCGGCACTAAAGGGCGGAAACCCTCTAACACCTAGCATTCATCGTTTACGGCATGGACTACCAGGGTATCTAATCCTGTTTGCTACCCATGCTTTCGAACCTCAGCGTCAGTTACAGACCAGACAGCCGCCTTCGCCACTGGTGTTCTTCCATATATCTACGCATTTCACCGCTACACATGGAGTTCCACTGTCCTCTTCTGCACTCAAGTTTCCCAGTTTCCGATGCACTTCTTCGGTTAAGCCGAAGGCTTTCACATCAGACTTAAGAAACCGCCTGCGCTCGCTTTACGCCCAATAAATCCGGACAACGTTTGCCACCTACGTATTACCGCGGCTGCTGGCACGTAGTTAGCCGTGACTTTCTGGTTAAATACCGTCACGATATGATCATTTCCTATCATACCCGTTCTTCTTTAACAACAGAGTTTTACGAGCCGAAACCCTTCTTCACTCACGCGGCGTTGCTCCATCAGACTTGCGTCCATTGTGGAAGATTCCCTACTGCTGCCTCCCGTAGGAGTATGGGCCGTGTCTCAGTCCCATTGTGGCCGATTACCCTCTCAGGTCGGCTACGTATCATTGCCTTGGTAGGCCATTACCCCACCAACAAGCTAATACGCCGCAGATCCATCCTAAAGTGATGCAAACGCATCTTTCAAACAAAAACCATGCGGTTTTTGTTGTTATGCGGTATTAGCACTTGTTTCCAAATGTTATCCCCCGCTTTAGGGCAAGTTATCTACGTGTTACTCACCAGTTCGCCACTCGTTTCGATGTTAAGTCAAGTTAATGCAAGCATCAACTATCATTAACGGAAACTCGTTCGACTTGCATGTATTAGGCACGCCGCCAACGTTCGTCCTGAGCCAGGATCAAACTCTCATCTTAAGATGAAAAGCTTAACTTAGCTCTTCTAATATTGTTACTTTTAAGCGAATTGACTTCGCATAAGATTTTGTCTTCATAATTAATTATGAAGTTCCTTACACATCTTTGTCATAATTTTGTTCAGTTTTCAAAGATCTACTTGAATGTGTCGTTCATAACGACAACTATTTAATAATAACAAATTGATAACTCAATGTCAACAACTTTTTAAAATTAATTTTTAGTCGAATTGGATAAACGCCTCAATGACGTTAACTAATTGACAACGTTTAATATAATATCAAACGTAAATATCTTTGTCAACAACTTTTTCTAATTTGTTTTTGACAAAAATAAAAATCACCGAATTGATAACTTATCAAAACGATGATTATTATATTACACTAATTATTTTATTTTGGCAACTACTTTTTTCAAACTTTTTTATTTTAGTTCAGGAGCATCAGTTTTATAGTCACCCATAGTTGATTTACCACCATTTTCATCCACTAAACTAGTGTGTTCTTTAGCATTGCGTTCTTTCAAACTAGCTAATCCCGCACTTGGTTTATAATTATAATCACGCTTATTAACCTTTACAAAGCCCTTTGGATCATAGAAACGTAATAAATCACCTTGCACTACTCGATCAGATAATGATAGTTCAGTATTAACATGATTTTGAATTGCTTCAAGACGTTTCTTTTGCTTTGCATTTGGTGTAATTTTCTTACAAGTCTTAGTTAAATAAACGGTACTACCGACCGATGTATATTTAGGAGTAACAAAATCACCGTTTCTAAACGCTACAATTTGTTTGCGGTTAGTAGATAGTAAATCTTGTCCAAATTGAATCTTGTTATTATCTTTAATTCCTAAAATGTGTAGTAAAGTAGGCAATACATCAATTTCACCACCATAAGTGTGATCGATTTTGCCTTGTAGATTACTTCCGTGAATCATAAATGGTACCTTTTGGAATTGAGCTAAGTCATAACTATTAATACTCTTCTTGTGTAATAGTTGTGCAATTGCTGGTCTATGATTATTAGAAATTCCATAATGATCACCATAAGCAACCACGACACTATTATCATATAGTCCGGTTTTCTTTAAATAGTTAATAAACTCACCAAATGCTTGGTCAAGATAATGAGCCGTTTGAACATAAGGATCAACTGTGTCATCCCCCGTCTTAGTAGCAGGGAAACTTTGGTTTTGCTTATCTAAAATATATGGATAATGATTAGTTAAAGTAATCAACTTTGCATAAAATGGCTGTGGAAGCTGTTGAATATAGTTTGCAGCATCCTTAAAGAAGATCTTATCCTTTAGACCATATCCTACACTATAAGATGGCTTTTCTTTAAAGTAGCTAGAATCAAAGAAATATTGATAACCCCATGATTTATAGGTGTTTTCACGATTCCAAAAACTTGGTACATCCCCATGGAATGCAGCAGTAGTGTATCCTTTTTGAGCAAGAATAGCTGGAGCTGCTTCGTACGTATTTTGTGTTCCATAACTAACCATCGCAGAACCTTGTGGTAACCCAAATAAAGAATTTTCTAGCATCATTTCTGCATCAGATGTTTTTCCTTGGGCTACTTGATGGTAAAAGTTATCAAATGAAACAGTGTGTTGATCATGGTAGAAACGATTAATATTTGGTGTAACTTCCTTACCATCCACTTTATAATCAATCAAAAATTGCTGAAAACTCTCTAAGTGAATAATAAAGACGTTCTTACCCTTTTCTTTTCCATAGTATTCAATATTGTTTTTAGTCCGATTCTTTTTAAGGTACTTAAGAACGCTATCTAAATCACTAGCCTTAGCTTTTGCTCTAGTCTGACTTTCTTTTTCAGTCTGATAAGCATTAAAAGCAGCATATTCATTCATCCCTAAGTATTTAACAATATAGTTATTGTCAAAAGAACGAGTTAACAATCCAGAACGATCAGCATTCGCAATATTGTATTCACCAAACATTAGTACAAATGATAGGACCGTTAATGCAAATGCGTTCCAGAACTTATAAGGACGTTTATCAATCTTAATTACTTTAAAGATGAGCAGTCCTACTAAAACAATTACATCTAAAAAGACCACAAAGTCAATTGGATGAATGATTTCAGCTAAACTCTTTCCCAGGTTATTTTGAACATCTCCGGAACCTTTAATAATTCCAAATGTCAAAAAATCAGAGAACTCCCGATAATAAACAATATTGGCGAATAACCAAATGGATTGAATCAAATCCATGATTAACATGAACCAATATGCAAGTCGCCCTCTAAAGTATAAACCAATCCCAAATAGTAAAATTCCAGCTGGAATGGGGTTAACTACTAATAAGAACTGCTGTAAAGCACCCTTAGCACCGAGTGTAAACTCAGTTTGATAAGCAAAGTAAGTCTTTGCCCAGAATAGAAATAACACTAATAAAAAGAACCCCATTCTAGAGTTTAAAAAGCGATTATTTCCTTGTTTTATATGATTAGACATTATAAGTGCCTCCACTAAATTGTTATAAGGTATTCAAATTACTGATTATTACTTATTCATGAACTTTATCCGGTTTAACAAATAGAGCAATCGCCCCTAAAATCATTCCTAGATAATAAGTTAACAAACGCCATAATAGTAATGCTAATACCAATTTACTACTGTTAGTAATGTAACTCTTAAACAGCATTTCAAAACTATATTCGGCTCCCCCTGCTCCACCAGGAATTGGAAATAGTGAGATAATCATTACGATTAAAACATGTAAACTAACGATCATAACAATGTTTGCCTGATCGTAACCCAGCGATAACATAATGAAGTAAGGAACTAAATAATAAAACAGTAGTTGAAAGAATGTAATGATTGCGATCTTGACCAATAGCTTCCAACGATGGGCGATTCTAACACTTTCAAGATAAAAATTATCAATTTTTTGTGATAGTGTTGACTGCCACTTAGTAAAGCGCTCGGGTTTAACAAAATAACGGAGGGGCTTCATCGCCACCGTTAAGAAACGCTTGGTAAAACCATGCCAATACATGATCATCAATAACACAATAATTACTACCAAATGAATTATAAACCCAAATAAAACAAATAACGATAGGTAATGCATTTTCTCAGCAATATAATGAAATCCAATGAACAGACTAAAAATAAAATTAATCACAATCATCGCTTGAAAAACAACGAATTTCATTAATAAGACTGAGCTAGCACGTCCCCCATCAATACCAGTTTGGATCATTACTAGTAGCTGAGCAGGTTGTCCACCTGAAGAAAACGGTGTGATTCCATTAAATAGTTGTTCAACCAAGGGAATTCGAATCGCATCTTTAATCGTAAAATCATTATCCCCCTGGTCTTTGACCAACTTATGAGTAATCCAAGCTTCAAACCCAAAGTAAATAAACATACATAGTGTAGCTACTAGCATCCAGTACCAGTTAATATTAAAAAAGTCAGCAATTAATAAGTTAATATTAACATCACGAATAAAGTACCAAAAAATAAGAATGCCTAACGCAAACATCCCTAATAACGACAATAAATTCTTTTTAGACATACACTACCCCTTTTTAGATTGTTCAAGATAAAATGAGTGCCAAATTTTAGCTAAATGGTCTTCAGAATAATAGTCAGAAGCCTTTAACGAACGTTCTCGCATTGCTTTTAACTGATGAGGATCATCAATTAATCGATTTAGTTTTAAGTTCAATTCGGTAAAATCCTTAAACGATGCATAGTATCCATCGATAATCACCCGATATAAGTCTAAATCTCTTAGCAACACTGGCTTTCCACATGAAAATGCTTCTAAAACAGACATTGGAAATAGTTCATTAAACGATGGCAACAAGAATAAGTCACACATATTATAAAAATCGACCAATTTATCACGGTCTACAATCCCTGGAAACGATAAGTTTTGGGGTGGATTATCAACAATTTGTTTCAATTCTTTATATCCATCAGTAATTTGACCAAATGAAAATCCTCCAGCCCACACAAATTGAACCTTAGGGTTTTTTTGCGCCAATTTAGCAAAATCTAAAATTCCCTTTCTAGTTTGCACTTGACCAGTGCCAAGTACCATAAAGCGACTAGGATCATACCCATACTGATTTCTTAAATTAGCTTGCTGATTATCATCAACAGGGTAAAATTCATCCTTGCTAACAAAATTAGGAATATACGTGACCTTGTTCGGATCAATGCCATAATTAGCTAGTTTTTCAATGAACATCGGATTCACGACCACGATATGATCCATTCGTTTATAAAAGGCAATTACATACTTATAAAAAAGGCTGCGAATTGGTTTAGGCATTTTCAGACTTCCCTCTAGGGTTTCTGGTAAAAAATGCACATAGCCAATCTTGCGGCCCCGTTTTTTGAAAAATGTGGAAAGGTAAAAAGTTGGGTTAATCGTATGATAGTGGCTGATATCAGCCCGACTCCATTGATTAATTCGAATATCAAATTCGTCCTTGAAGTAAGCATTTAACATTTGAATTAATTCATCATATGCACTACCGACTCCTTGTCCTTTAACTTTGTCAGCTGTTGAAAACATATTAATTTTTAACATCGTTATCTTCCTTTAGTAGTCTATTTCCGCTGATTTATCAACGCTTTCTTCATATTCCAACTGAGCATTTCGATAAAAACTAACGATTTGTTTTTCAAAATTATCAGCAGAAATGCTGTTCAGTTTTTGCTTTCGAAGTTCGTCTGAAACCACCAAGTATCGATCAGGATATTTTAAATATTCAGCAACATCATTAATAAATTCATCCTCAGTTGAAAAAGTCATCCCTAACGACTTATCGTTTAATAAATCATCAGTATAAGCACTCTTTACAACGATCACCTTCACTCCAGCAGCCATTGCTTCGATATAAGTTAGTCCCTGTGATTCGGAATTGGACGTTGAAACAAAAATATTAGCCATATGATAGTAGTGACTAACTTCATCATTATTAACCTCACCAGTGAATACGACGTTATCCGTCAAGTGAAGGGCTTTAACCTGAGCTTCTAATGATTCCTTAGCGGGTCCATCCCCAACAATTACTAATTGTGTGTCAGGAACTCGTTCAATTATTTTAGGCATTGCATCAATTAATTCATTAATGTTTTTTTCAAACGCCAATCTACTTACGGATAATAAAATTGGCGTTTGATCATTAAAACCAAATTGCCCTCGTAAGTTCATTGAATCGGTCTGATCATACTTAGCCACGTCAATTCCAGTCGGGATTACCCGAATGGGACTTTTGACTCCATATGATGTCAACGTATCTAATACCCGTTCACTTGGTGCCACTACACCAGACATTTTATGACAAAAGGCAAGCGTCCCCTCTTTAACATGAATGGGCTTTAATAACTTACCGTTAGCCACATAATGTAAATAATCCTCATACATTGTATGGTAAGTATGCAAGCATGGAATCCGCAAATTCTTAGCAACAAATTTACCAATAATCCCCATTGAGAATTCGGTCTGTGTGTGAACAATATCTAGATTTAATTTCTTAGCAATTTGATATGCTTGAAATAATCCTCGCACCGCAATTCGACGGTCCGAAAATGATACAAACGGAATGCTAGAAAACCGAAAGATATTTTGTTCAAAAGTATTTTTCCCAACATGTGGGTCGGTCGTCGTGAATATGTAGACCTGGTGCCCATCATTTTCAAGTTGGTTTTTTAACGTTTTAATAGAAGTGGCAACCCCACTAACTTGTGGAAAATACGTATCAGTAAATATTCCAATATTGATTTGATCCACTTCCTTTCATTATTAACTAAATACCCATTTAAGAGCATTTTAACATTTTCATTATAATTGTTTTTACAACTGGTTTGCAAACTACCTAATACTATAAATAAAGCGCTATCCCCCTATTAAAAAGGGACTAGCGCTTTCATAATCAATGATATTAAATTTTATCTAAGAAATGATTTAGCTTAGCAATAACGTCTGATACGGTAGCTGCATTATCAATAACATCATCTAAAACTTTTTTAGCGTATTTAGAATCAATGTGGCTAATAAATTGTCTAGTTTTTAAAATCGATTCATTACTCATGGAAAATTCATCGATTCCCATGCCAATTAACAACGGAATTGCCATGTGACTAGCAGCCATTTCGCCGCAAATAGCAACATCCTTACCCTCAGTATGAAATGCATCCACGACAAACTTTAAGAGCCTAATCACTGCTGGATTTAAAGGCTGATATAAATCAGCAACGTTACCATCCATTCGGTCACTAGCCATCACATATTGAATCAAATCGTTGGTCCCGACACTCACAACATCTACTTCACGCGCAAACTGATCGGCAATTAAGGCTGCTGCAGGAGTTTCAATCATAATCCCTAAGCTAACATTTCCGACATTTTGTCCATCTTTAATCATGGTGGCACGTTCTTCATCATAGATGGAGCAAGCTTTGCGATATTCATCAATTGTCGTAATCATTGGAAATATAATTGAGATATCACCATAACTCGATGCTCGAATTAAAGCTCTTAACTGAGTCCTAAACATTTTATCATGGTCTAAACTAACTCTAATACCACGTTCACCTAAAGCTGGGTTCTCTTCTGGTGGTAAGTTAATCCCGTGCACTTGTTTATCATTACCAATATCTAACGTTCTGAACACGACTGGTTTGCCACGCATATAAAAGACCGCCTTGCGATAACTCTCAAATTGTTCTTCTTCACTGGGTACATGGTCACGACCCATAAATAAGAATTCAGTCCGATAAAGACCAATACCCTCAGCAGAGCTGTCTAATGCCTTTAAGTCACGATCGTTGCCAATATTAGCCTCAATTCTCAAATGCCTTTGATCAGCAGTCGTTGTTAATTGCTTTTGAAATTGAGCTAACTTTTTAAGCTCAATGTGAAAAGCCTTTATCCGCTCATGATATTCCATGATCTGAAGACGAGTTGGTTTTACAATAATCGTGCCAGATAGACCATCAACGATTAGTTCATCATCATTTCTAATCTCCTTAACAGCACCCTTAGCCCTTAGAATCATTGGTAATTTCAAGGTCCGAGCCATAATGGATGAATGGGATGTCTGAGCACCAAACTCCGCAACAATTCCCTTCACGTATTTACCATTTAACTGAGCAATATCACTAGGGGTAATGTCCTTAGCAACTATGATTACAGGTCGATCAACTAACGATAAATCTGGTAGTTTTACCCCTAATAAATGACTTAGGACTCGCCGTTTGATATCAATTACATCACTTGTTCGTTCACGAATTTGAGCCTTCATCCAAACATTAGTAACATTAGATTTAAAAAGATGAATAAAGTTATTGGTAGTAACATCGAGTGCCTTTTCAGCACACATTCCCTTATCCAAAATTAATTGTTCAATTGAACTTATAAATTCAGGGTCAGATAACATTTCAACATGTGATTGAAAAACCATCCCTTCATTTTCACCTAAGTTCTCAACAATATTATCCTTAATTTGATTTAAATCATCAATCGATGCATTTAAAGCATCGTGTAGGCGATTTATTTCTGATTCTTTATCATTAACGATGACATCTTTAAATGATAAATCCGGTTCACCGATTTTGTATGCTTTGGCAATCGAGATCCCTTCGCTAGCAGAAATTCCTTCTAACTTATGCATTTTTAATCAGATAAACCCTCTTTTTTGAGCGTTTTAGCAATATCTTCTAATGCTTGGTCTTCGTCATTACCATCAGCAGTGATGGTAATTTCTGCGTTTTGACCAACACCTAGAGACATTACACCCATGATTGATTTTAAGTTAACTTTTTTGCCATCGTACTCTAAATTAATATCAGAAGAATACTTACTAGCTGTTTGAACTAACAACGTAGCAGGTCTTGCATGAATACCAGTTTCAGCGATAATCTTAAATTGGCTTTGTTTCATTATTTGTTCCTCCTTAAAATTACTATTTGATTAAAAATAAATAAGTAATTGATGCCATTTTCTTTAATTATAACATATAATGATGAATTTCACTTAATCCACTCATATAAGGCATTATTGCTCAAAATGATAAACAATCTTACCTTCACGATTAGCAGTTCCCACCACGCGTTTGCGACTTTCAAAATCCATGAAAGCCTTTTGAAAAGCCATGAATTCATCTGGGGTTACTTCAATCGTTTGAATATCACCATTTTTCAGTTGCTTTAATAAATCGGCATAATTATTTTTCAAAAACTTCCACTCCTTACGTGTATATTTATATTATATTCAATCTAAGACCCTAATTCCAAGATTTCACCAGCAGCCATGTTTAAATCAAATTGCTTGAATCAAATAAGTTAAGTTGTATAATAGCTTTACATGGTCAGTAATGGTCAAACGTTTTTCTGACCAATCTTTAAATCAAAGGAGAGTAGCAATATGCTATGTCAAAACTGTCATGAAAATGAAGCTACCATTCACTTGTACGTCAGTCGTAATGGTCAAAGACAGCGAATTGACTTATGTCAAAATTGCTATCAGCTTCTGACACAAAATAATCAGAATGGAGGTGCTAATATGGCACAAGATCCATTTGGATTTGGCGATTTAAATGATATTTTCCATGCAATGCAAAATGGAAACCAAGGTGTAAATCCTAACCAAAATCGTATGAATCCACAAAATGGCGCTGGAAATAATGGTAATTCCGGCAATAACAGTGTATTAAGTCAGTACGGGATTAATATGACCCAATTAGCTAAGGATGGTAAAATCGATCCAGTCATTGGGCGGAATAAAGAAATTAAACGTGTAATTGAAATTCTTAATCGAAGAACTAAGAATAACCCAGTTTTAATTGGTGAAGCCGGAGTTGGTAAAACTGCAGTCGTTGAAGGACTAGCTTTAGAAATTGCAGACGGTAACGTTCCTGAAAAACTAAAGAACAAGCAAGTAATCAGACTTGATGTGGTCTCACTAGTTCAAGGCACTGGAATTCGTGGTCAATTTGAAAAACGGATGCAATCACTAGTTAAGGAAGTTCAATCTAACCCTAACATCATTTTATTCATTGATGAAATTCATGAAATTATGGGGGCTGGAAATGCCGATGGTGGTATGGACGCAGGAAACGTATTAAAGCCTGCACTAGCCCGTGGTGAATTTCAATTGATCGGTGCCACTACCTTAAAGGAATATCGTGATATCGAAAAAGACGCTGCCTTAGCTAGACGGTTCCAAAAGGTGATGGTTCAAGAACCTGAACCAAAAGAAGCCGTTAAAATTCTAAAAGGCATTCAAGGTAAGTATGAAGCATACCACCATATTAAGTATTCCCCTGCCGCAATTAAAGCAGCCGTTAAATTATCTGATCGCTACATTCAAGATCGTTTCTTACCAGATAAGGCTATCGACTTAATTGATGAAGCTGGTTCGAGAAAGAATTTAACGCTTAATACCATTGATCAAGCATCCCTTGATAGTCAAATTAAGCACGCTGAGGAACAAAAAGAAAGTGCGCTTAAAGCAGAAGACTACGAAAAGGCTGCTTACTATCGCGATCAAGTTAAAAAGTTCAAGAATATGAAGGATGCCGGTAGTAACGAAAAGGAAAGTACGCCTGAAGTTACGGTTCGCGACATCGAAAAAATTGTTGAAGAAGCTACTAATATTCCAGTTGGTGAATTACAAGCTAAGGAACAACAACAATTAAAAGACTTAGCACCAGAATTAAAACAACACTTAATTGGTCAAGATGCAGCTGTTGATACTGTAGCTAAGGCCATTAAACGGAATCGAGTTGGATTTAATGGAACTGGGCGGCCAATTGGTTCATTCTTATTTGTAGGAACAACCGGAGTTGGTAAAACCGAACTAGCTAAGCAATTAGCAAATGAACTTTTCGGTTCTTCAGATGCAATGATTCGATTCGATATGTCTGAATACCGTGAACCTCATTCTATTTCTAAATTAATCGGTTCCCCTCCTGGCTATGTTGGCTATGATGAAGCCGGTCAATTAACGGAAAAGGTACGTCGGAACCCTTACAGCTTAATTCTTTTTGATGAAATTGAAAAAGCTAATCCAGACGTTTTACATGCCTTCTTACAAATTCTAGATGACGGACGGCTAACTGATTCCCAAGGCCGGACCGTATCGTTTAAGGATACCGTAATCATAATGACCAGTAATGCCGGAACTGGTGTTTCTGAATCTAGCGTTGGATTTGGTGCTAGCGCATCAGGTCAAGCCCATTCAGCAATGAACCATCTTGGCGATTACTTCAAACCTGAATTTTTAAATCGGTTTGATGATATTGTTGAATTCAATCCACTTTCTAAGGATAGTTTGAAACAAATCGTTACCCTAATGATTGATAATATGAACCAAATGTTATCACAACAAGGTATCCATGTTCATGTTACCGACGGAGTAAAAGATCAAATCGTTGATTTAGGATACAATCCTGCCATGGGAGCACGTCCATTACGTCGTATCATTCAAGAACACATCGAAGATAAAGTGGCCGATTTCTATTTAGACCACCAAGATGTAAAACAATTATCCGCAGCACTGGATTCTAAACGTCAAATCGTTGTTAAACCAGTCAGTGAATAATGAAAAAGTTAGTCTAGTTTAACTAGGCTAACTTTTTTAATACATATTATAATTTAGACATTAATTTAACGTCTGGGTATTTATCATGGAACCAACGTTCCGCAAAGGTATTTTCGAATAGGAATAATGGTTGATCATGAGTATCACGAACCAAAATATTTCTAGATGAGGACATACTTTCATCCAATTGATCTGGATCAATCCAGCGAGCAATCTTATGCCCAAGGGGTTCCATTACTACTTCTGAGTTATATTCATTCTGCATCCGGAATTGGAATACTTCAAATTGAAGTTGACCAACTGCTCCTAAGATATAATCACCAGTTGAGTAAGTCGTGTAAAGTTGAACCGCACCTTCTTGAACCAATTGATGAATTCCCTTATGAAAAGATTTTTGCTTCATCACGTTCTTAGCAGAAACACGCATGAATAGTTCCGGAGTAAATTGAGGTAACGGTGGGAATTTAACGGCTTGTTTACCAGTATAAATCGTATCACCAATTTGGAAGTTACCAGTATCGTATAACCCAATAATGTCACCAGCCACCGCATTTTCAACGTTTTCACGAGTGTTAGCAACAAACTCAGTCACATTTGAGAGCCGTAACTTTTTATCAGTCCGTTCAAGCTTTACGTCCATTCCCCGTTCGAACTCACCAGAACAAACTCGTACAAACGCAATCCGGTCCCGATGACGAGGATTCATATTAGCTTGGATTTTAAATACAAAGCCAGAGAAATTAGGGTTAGTGGGTTGAACTTCTTCATCATCTAACGTATTTTCGTGATCACCAGGCATTGGTGCAAAATCTAAGTAAGCATTTAGAAATGTTTCTACCCCAAAGTTAGCCAATGCTGACCCGAAGAAGACCGGAGTTTGATCACCCTTTTTAATCTTTTCTAAGTCAAATTGGTTCCCCGCTTCCTGGATTAGGTCCATATTAGCCTTAGCATCTTGATAGACTTCATCATTTGGTAAATCACTAGCAACTTGCAATTCACCCTCATCATTCAATGGTAAGTACTTTTCAGTTCCTTCCTTAGGTCGATAAAGTGCCACCCGATTATTATAGCGGTCATATAATCCTCGTAACACCTTTCCAGAACCAATTGGCCAGTTCATTGGATAGCCTTCAATTCCTAAGACATCCTCTAATTGACTAATTAATTCAATGGGGTCACGACTATCACGATCCATCTTATTCATAAATGTAAAAATCGGGATTCCCCGCATTTTACAAATTTTAAATAGTTTCTTAGTTTGGGCTTCGATCCCTTTCGCAGCATCAATTACCATCACAGCGGAATCAACCGCCATTAGAGTCCGGTAAGTATCTTCAGAGAAATCCTCATGTCCAGGAGTATCCAAGATATTAATTCGTTTTCCCTGATAATCAAATTGCATTACTGAACTAGTAACGGAAATCCCTCTTTTTTGTTCAATTTCCATCCAGTCAGACTTTGCAAAATTACCACTCTTTTTACCCTTAACCGTTCCTGCTTCTCGAACAATCCCTCCATAAAGTAAGAGTTGTTCGGTAATCGTGGTCTTTCCGGCATCCGGGTGAGAAATAATTGCAAAAGTTCTTCTTTTTGCAACGTTTTGTTCTAGTGCATTCGCCATAAATATTTTCCCTTTCAATTTAGATAATAAATTAATTCTAACATACTTTGGAACCCTAAATAGAATTAAAAAGCCTACCTAGTTAAATTAGATAGACTTTGGTTGATTATTAAGCTTTCCAGTTATCAGCATCTTTGATACCGAGGTCCTTTTTAATCTTAGAAGTTGAAATTCCCTCAGTTCTTGGTAAATAAATCACTTCACAATAATCCTTAAGGAAATCAAACTTTCCTTTCCAGTCATCCCCCATTACGAAGACGTCAATATTGTTTTCTTGAACATCCTTGATTTTTTGATTCCAACCGCTTTCTGGAATTACCTTATCAACATACCGGATGGCTTCTAATACATATTTACGATCTTCAAATGACGTATATGCTTTCTTGCCCTTTTCAGCATTAAACTCATCAGATGATAATCCAACCATCAGATAGTCACCTAATTCTCGAGCACGCTTTAATAATCTAACATGGCCCTTGTGTAATAAATCGAAAGTTCCATAAGTAATTACTTTTTTCATTGTTATTCAATCTCCTGATTATATTTAAATTAAGGTTATCATACCAAATTTATGGATAAACCTCTATTTATCACTAACATCTTTTTCAATTTCATAATTATGCTGTAATAACCAGATGCTATAAACATATTGTACAACTACTTTCACAACAGCGTATAGTGGAATGGCTAAAATCATCCCAACCAATCCAGCAATATTTCCAGCAGCTAATAAAATGACGATAATAGTTAGTGGATGAATCTGTAAACTCTTACCAATCACGTTGGGATAAACTAGGTTCCCATCTAGTTGTTGGACGATCAAAACAATAATTATAACATAAATAACTTGCTTAATATCGCTTGAGAATGCTACTAATAATGATGGCAAGATCCCAATATAGGGTCCAACGTATGGAATGATGTTACATACTCCCGCAAATACTCCTAATAGTAATGCATATTTTTGTCCAATAAAAACATAACCGAGTGAAGTAAAAATCCCTACAAATAAACATTCAATCATTTGACCACCAATGTATCTAGCAATCGTTTCATTCATCTTACCCAATAAAACTACCGTTTGCTTTTGATGATCCTTTGGAATTAACTTTTCAATGGTCGGCATTAGTTTATGCCCATCCTTTAGCATGTAGAATAAAATAACGGGAACCGTAATCATAACGATCACTACGCTAGTTGCCATTGAAATAATATTACCAAGACTGGCAGTCACGCTCCCCAATACACCTTGCGTATAGTTGGTCAATGAAGATTGAATCTGATTAATATAATCGGTAATATCAACATCTTTTAACCAACCGTGGGTAGTAACTTCCTCAAGCGTCTTTTCAGTCGAGTTAGCCACATCCGGTAGATGGTAAAATAACGTAGTAACTTGCGTAAAAATGTGGGGAATAAATGATAACCCTACATAGAATAATAGCCCTAAAAAGGCAATAAAAATAAGAATAACAGCAAAGGTTCGTGAAACACGTAACCGTTTATAATGAATCTTCATTAATAGCTCAACAATTGGATTTAACATATAAAATAACGCCCCGGCGACTAAAATGGGGACGAAAATCGTTGAAATAAAAATCCCAATTGGGGTAAACACAAAACTAATTTTGTTACATAGGTAGACAATTGCTACTACAATTAACACTTCTAGCGACCAGAAAAATAATCTGGACTGCTTCAAGCGATTTTTCATATTGAATACTCCTCTATTGTTCAATTTCTGCATCAATTAATTGACTAATTGAATCCAGACTAAATCCTTTCCGATATAAAGCCTGTTTAGTTTTATACGCTCGTTGTTGCTGGTCATAACGACGATATCGATGCCAAGATTTTTCAAATTGTTTCTTCAAAACCACTGCTTGATGGTCAAAATCAGGCTTAAAATCAGCCAACTCAATTACTTGATCTATGATTTCAAATGAATATCCTTTCCTAACCAACCCATTTTTAACTTTGTTAATTGCTTGATTAAAGGAATCATTTTGATAACGTTTAAACATTTTACGAGCTTGTTTTAATCCATTTACAACTAGATCATCATCAGAATAGAATTCGTCTAACGCTGATTCAATCATTGAATCAGCAATTCCTTTTTGGTGCAGATGCTGTTTAATTGCAGTTGGTCCCTTATCTTGAATCCGCACTTCACTCCGAACATAGCTATTAGCATAGCTTTGATCATCTAATAGTAAATTTTGCTTTAATCGTTCAACTACACTATCAATTATAGCCGAATCTTCAGTTTCCGTCTTTAATTTATTCACAACCTCTTGTGTTGTTCTCAATTGACCGGATAAATAATTAATGGCTTTTTGATAAATTTTATCGATGTGGTCTGCAGAAACTAATTGATTTTCCAAACTTTCATCAATTACCATGTCCTTAACTAGTTGATACCTAATTAAGACATTTTCACTTACTGGGAATGCATAGTGTCCATCAATAAAAATATTAAAACGCCCTTTTCGCCTTTGAGCTGCAATTTTAGTGATTTTAGATTCCATTGAAATTCTCCCTATTGTTTTTAAAAGTAATATACGCTAATATTTTAACTAGGATTTTATGAAAGGAACGATTTGATAATTATGAAAGCACATGTGGTTTTTGCTACAATTACCGGAAACAATGAAGACGTTGCTGATATCGTCACTGAAGGACTCGAAGACTTAGGGGTCGATGTTGTCGAAACTGAAATCTCCCAAACCGATCCAGCAGAATTTGCAGAAGCAGATATCTGTGTGGTTTGTCCATACACATATGACGAGGGCCATCTTCCAGAAGAAGGACTAGATTTCTTTGATGATTTAAAAGCCCTTGATTTAACTGGCAAGGTCTATGGCGTTGCTGGTTCTGGTGATGAATACTATGAAGAATTTTACAACGTTGCCGTAGATGCATTTAGTGATGCGTTTAAAGCCGCACATGCTACCCAAGGCGCTGATAACGTTAAAATTAATCTAGAACCAGAAGATGATGATATTGAGACATTAGATCACTTCGCTGCACAACTAGTTGAAACAGCTAAAAAATAAATTTAATGAATGGTCACTAATTATTTAGTGGCTTTTTTATATGCTCTTTAATCGCTTTGTGACGTAACTTCCCCATCTTCATTTCTTGGAACGTTGCATTGATTACGGCCCCAATTAAAATTAGCGTACCAATAAAGTACAACCAAAACATTAAAATAATAAAAGTTCCTAGGGCCTTATAGGTTGAGAAACTTTTAGCAAAATAAGTTAAGTATAATGAAAAGCCTTGTGATAATAAAATCATTCCAACCGTAGCCGTTAGGGTCCCTAACCAAACATACTTAAATTTAGTTGCGGCTGCTGGTACTAAGTAATACATAAACATTAAAATTAAGAATAAAAATGTAATCGATACCGGTACTCTGATCATCCCAATAAATTCAAAGACAAAATCAGGAACGTGTAAGAATCTTAACACAAACCGATTACTCAAATTAAAGAAGATTAGAACTAATGTGATTCCAACAATAATCAACATCATCCATAAAAATGAAAAAATCCGGGTAATAAATGCCCCTCGTTCATTAACAACCCCGTATGCATTATCTACGGTCCGCTTTAAGGCCGCCGTTACCCGACTAGCTGACCAAATAGTAATAATAATTCCTACTGACAATTGTTTGCCGCCACCACTAAGGGCGGTCGTAATAATCGGTGAAAGCGTTTCATTGATTTGTGGTGGTAAAAATGGGTGAAGGTAGTTAGTAATATCCATACTACTAATATTCGCAAAACTTAAAATACTACCTAGAATAAATAGCAGTGGAAAGATTGATAACAATAAATAATAGGCTACTACAACTGCTGAATCAGAAATATTAGCATCTTTGTAGTGCTTTAAAAATGATTTAACTAATGGTCTTAGTTTAACTGGAACTAATTTATTAATCATGGGTCACCCGCTTTATGTTATTGATAATGGCATCTAGAATTCTAGCAGCGGCTTTTCCATCACCGTAGGGGTTTTGGGCCTCAGCCATTTTTTGATAGGCATCTTGATCTGACAATAGCAAATTCATATTGTCCTTAATTTGTTTAGGATCCGTACCGACTAGTTTAAGGGTCCCAGCAGCTACTCCTTCTGGACGCTCAGTTTCATCCCGAAGGACCAAAACTGGTTTCCCCAATGAGGGCGCTTCTTCTTGAACACCGCCAGAGTCAGTCATAATAAAGTAACTCCGGGCCGCCATGTTGTGAAAGTCAACCACCCCTAGTGGATCGATCAAGTGGACACGCGAGTCACCATCAAAACATTCATGGGCCACCTTTTGGACCACTGGACTCAAATGAACGGGATACACGACTTCTACATCTGGATATTGGTCTAACACTTTTTTAATCGTATTAAAGGTTCGACGCATTGGCTCACCATGGTTTTCACGACGGTGCATCGTCAACAAAATAACCCGGTGATTGGGATCAATATCATTTAATACCGAATGATGGTAATCAGAACTAACGGTTTGTTCCAAAGCATCAATTGCAGTATTACCAGTTACAAAAATATTTTGGGCCTGGTGATTTTCCTTCAATAAGTTCTGACGACTCAATTGCGTTGGTGCAAAGTACAAGTCTGATAACACGTCCGTCATTTGACGATTCATTTCTTCCGGATATGGTGAATATTTATCCCATGTTCTTAACCCAGCCTCAACATGCCCTAATGGCGTTTGATGATAAAAGCTGCTAATTGACGCAGCAAAAGTTGTGGTGGTATCACCATGCACTAGTATAATATCTGGACTGGCATCCTTAATGATTGGATCTAATCCATTAATAACGGCAGTTGTAATTCCACTAAGGGTTTGATTGGGTTTCATTACATTTAAATCATAGTCTGGTTGAATATTAAAAACCGTCATTACCTGATCTAGCATTTCACGGTGTTGAGCTGAAACAACCGTAATTGGTTGAAACTCAGCTGATCGTTTTTTCATTTCTAAAATTATCGGTGCCATCTTAATGGCTTCTGGACGAGTCCCGAAGATGGTCATTACCTTGATTGGGGTATTCATTCAATATAACCTCCGTTAAATTTATCCATAATATACTAATTATAACAAATTAATTAATCATTGTAGATTTTATAAAATATTCATGAATTCTAACTATACTAACAAGTAATTATGATAGAATTGTAAAAGAAAAATCGTTACACCTAAGGAGTAGTTATCGTGGAGCAAATCGGATTAATCGTGCCTTGTTATAACGAAGAAGAATCAATTGATCTCTTCTTTCAGACAACGGATCAAGTTTTTGAACAAATGAATGCGCATCAAAATAAATACGAACCTTACTACCTATTTATTGATGATGGTTCATCTGATCAGACCCTAGCTAAAATTAAACAGTTACAAGTGACCCACCCTAAGACCGTGCATTATATTTCATTTTCACGTAACTTTGGGAAGGAATCTGCAATGGCAGCCGGTTTACAAAATGTAAAGGGTGACTACGTTGCCATTATGGATGTTGATTTACAAGATCCACCTTCACTATTACCTAAAATGCTTAAAATCATTACCACCGAAGATTACGACTGTGTCGGCTGTGTGCAAACCAGTCGCAAGCAAAATCCAATTCGGGCCTTTTTGTCGGCTAGTTTTTACCGGGTCATTAATTGGATTTCTGCCGTGCACATTAAGCCTAACGTTCGTGATTATCGATTAATGAGTCGACAATATGTTGACAGCGTTTTAAAGCTAACTGAGTACAATCGTTTTACCAAGGGAATCTTCAGTTGGGTTGGGTTTAAAACCAAGTATTTGGAATATGAAGGCGTGCCAAGAGCTGCTGGACAAACCCACTGGTCAATGTATCAACTACTTAGTTATTCCTTTGAAGGCATCGTTGATTTCTCTGATGCGCCACTTAAAATTGCTACTTTCGTGGGCCTTTTTTCATGTTTAATATCTATCATTGGTCTGATCTTTGTAATTGTCAGAGCTCTTTTCTTCGGGGGTTCCGTTTCTGGCTGGCCATCTATGGTCTCAGTCATTTTATTAATCGGCGGAATCCAGCTCTTTTGCTTAGGGTTAGTCGGTAATTACATTGGTAAAATTTATTTAGAAACCAAAAACCGACCAAAATATATTGTAAAAGAAAAGAAGTAGGTACTATGATTAAAAATATATACAGAAAAAATAAAGAAGTAATTGATTACCTGTTTTGGGGTGTATTAACCACCGTGCTTAATTACATTTTATTATTAATTTTGTATAAAGCACCAATTACAGGTCAACAAATCAATAACTCTGGGTTTTGGCTTAATTTCTATAATACACTGGTGGGCATTATTTGTACGATTTTTGCCTTTGTTACTAACCGAAAATTCGTTTTTCATTCCAAAAGTACTGGCCTAAAAAATTACCTAACTGAATTAGGCATTTTCTTCCCCGGGCGATTAGGATCCATTTTCATGGAAGATGTTATCATGTCCATCGGGCATGTTTACTTTGGTATCTCAGTCATGATTATGAAGATTATTGGTGAGGTCTTTGTTATTGTTTTTAACTATGTCTGGTCTAAATTTGCCGTCTTTAGAAAAAGATAGCAAAAAGGACTAATTTAGTGTAGACTAGTCTAGTTATAACAATTTATGCTTAGGGGGAATCAATGTGCACACTATTGCATTATTAATTGGATTAGGTCCACTTTTTGGGTGGGGACTATTTCCCACCATCGCATCTAAAATTGGTGGAAAACCCAATAACCAAATTTTAGGAACTACGATTGGAACATTATTTCTCGCAATCTTATTTGCAGTCGTCAGACAGCTAGAAATTCCAACTGGTGGCGCTTTTATCCTTGCGATGCTATCTGGAATTGGCTGGGACTTTGGTCAAATTTTAGCTTTTAAGTCTTACCAGCTAATTGGTTCATCTCGAACCATGCCAATTACAACGGCACTCCAATTAGTTGTAACTTCACTATGGGGCGTTTTTGCATTAGGCAATTGGCCATTATTAAATCAAAAATTAATTGGTTTAGCTGCATTAGTCGTTATCATTATTGGAGCTGTTATGACTTCATGGCAGGAATCAAAAGATCAAGCTAGCTCTAAAGATTTAGGTAAAGCCACCCTCTTGTTAGTAATTGGAGTCTTTGGTTATTGGTCTTACTCTGCTGCTCCACAAGCAGCCCATATTGATGGTGTACATGCATTCTTACCACAAGCAATTGGAATGGTCATTGGAGCAATCTTATATAACCTATTCACCATTAAAAAAGAAAATGTATTTAAGGAAAAAGTCTCATACATGCAAATTTTCGCTGGTTTCTTCTTCGGATTCGCAGCGTTAACTTACTTAGTATCTGCTCAACCCGATA
Organism: Nicoliella lavandulae; assembly: GCF_037546185.1. Classification (NCBI taxonomy): domain Bacteria; kingdom Bacillati; phylum Bacillota; class Bacilli; order Lactobacillales; family Lactobacillaceae; genus Nicoliella; species Nicoliella lavandulae. The sequence continues at coordinate 24,728 of NZ_JAWMWH010000001.1, forward strand.
TGAATGGATTAGCAACTGGGTTTGTCCTATCACAAACTTCAGTTATTGTTGCTACCATTACGGGAATTTTCTTCTTAAATGAACGTAAAACAACAAAGGAACTTATCGTTACGGTAATTGGATTAATTATTATTCTAGTGGCCGCAACTGTAACTGCATTTCTATAAAAAACAAAACGGACTAGTTAAATTGACTAGTCCGTTTTTATATTCAAAAATAAAGCTAATTAAAAAGGGATTTCAGCTAAGCCAGAAATCCCTTTTTTATCTATTCAAATTGGTATCCGAAACCACGAATCGTCTTTATTTTAGCTTCATCATTTGCCAGAGTCTTTAACTTATCCCGCAAGTGACTAATATGCATATCAACAATTCGTGAGGAGATGTATGAAAATTCATCTTGTTCTGAACCCCATACTCCATTATAAATTTTTTCACGACTTAGCACCATTCCACTATGACGGATCAAATAATTCATTAAGTAAAACTCTTTTGGCGTTAACTTCATATTATCATCATAGTATTTCACTTGAAAATGCTTCAAATCAACTGTGAAATTTTTGTACTTAATCAAATTATCGTGTTTGCTAACTTTGGACTCATTAGAATTACTATTAGCCTGTTCATAAACCCAATTCTTTTGCTCAATTCTTAAGATAATGCCTAATCCTTCAGCAGGATTGACAATGTAATCATCCAAATGAGCTTCAAATATCGCCTGTTCATGATCAGGATGGTATTCCTTTTCAATAGTAATAATGGGTCCATTGAACGTCCGTCGAACCGATTTTAACGTTTTCATGGACTCACTAAAAGACTTTGATAATCCTAAATCCCAAATAACGCCAACAATCTTAGAGTTATTTAGGTAGCTATCAATGTCAGCAACATTGGTAAAGTTATTAATGAAAAAGCCACGATTATTTCCAGCAGCATTGATTTTCATGGCTAATTTCAAATGATTAGTTACTAATAAAATCGTGTTCATGATTCCACCCCAAAGTTAGATTATTTAAAACGCTTGATAATTAATGGTTTTAAATAGTTTTACTTTTCGGTGTTGTTAGAATCGGCCATTTCTTTCTTTTCAGTCTTAAGTTCATTTTTAATTAAATCTGGTTCAATTTTTCCAGGATTTAATTCAGTTAGCTTACCAGAATGGTTGTAAACCACCCATTCATCTAAGTTAACGATGTGATCACCAATTCGTTCCAATAATCGAACTACTAGTAAGTAACTAGCAGCAGAAGGAATCTTTTTGGTATCCTTTTCAATTTCAGCAATAATTAAGTTCCGACATTCAACGAAATACTTATCAATTGTTAAATCATCTTGTGCAATTAACTTAGCAGCAGATTCATTTTCATGAAGATAAGCATCTAATGTTGCTTCAAGCATTTCACGAATCTTAAGAGTCATCTTAGAGATAATGTGATCAACATCCGTTAATTTTTGTTTCTTCTTCATCCGTAATGTTTCTTGAGCAATTGAACTTGCGTGATCACCAATTCGTTCTAGGTCAGAACTAGCTTTTAAGATACAAATAATTTGTCTGAAATATGCAGCCACTGGTTGTTGTAAGGCAATTAGGTTAAGTGCTTCTTTTTCAAGGTCCACTTCTTCAGTATTAACCCGTGAGTCATCGCTAACAATCTTCTTTGCTTCTGACTTATCATGTTGTAAAAATGTCGTTGAAGCTTGGTAGATTTGCTCACTAACGTTAATCCCCATATTCATGAAAGTACTTTGTAGCTTCTTTAATTGTTCAATAAAATCATCGTGCATAATATTTTCCCCCTAACCAAATTTACCGTTTAGATAATCGTTTGTTTCTTTTTCCCGTGGATTGATGAAGATATCCTTAGTCGGACCAGCTTCGATCAATTTTCCATCCAATAAGAACGCTGTTTGGTCAGAAATACGAGATGCTTGTTGCATATTATGGGTAACTATTATAATAGTATAGTCTTTTTTGATTGAAAGCAACGTGTTTTCAATTGCATAACTAGAAATTGGATCCAACGCACTCGTTGGTTCATCTAATAGGATGATTTCTGGCTTAACTGCCAACACCCGTGCAATACAAATTCTTTGTTGTTGACCACCTGAAAATGATAACGCACTGTCATTTAAGTTGTCTTTTACTTCATCCCAAACGGCAGCTTGTTTTAAACTAGTTTCCACAATTTCATCCATTTCCGCTTTAGAAACTTTATTGCGTCCAGCTAGTTTAACTCCATAAGCTACATTTTCGTAAACGGAAAATGGAAACGGATTTGGTTGTTGGAATACCATTCCCACTTTCGTTCTTAAGGCAGTAATATCAACATCTGGTGCATAGATATCTTTCTTGTCCAACTTAATGCTACCAGTAACCGTCACGTTTGGAACTAAGTCGTTAATCCGATTTAAGCATCTAAGGTAAGTCGACTTACCGGATCCAGATGGTCCAATCAGTGCTGTAATTTCGTTCTTTTTAAAATCTAAATTGACACCGTGTAAAGCCTCTTTTTCTCCGTAATAGAGGCGAACGTTTTCTGAAGTAATAATTTTATCCGTCATTGATTCAACCCCCATTTTAACCGAAGTTCCCAGAAATGTAGTCTTCTGTGGCTTTAACATGTGGATTAGTAAAAATCCGTTCAGTCCGATCGAACTCAAGGGCATGCCCCAAGTGGAAGAAGCAAGTGTAGTCACTGATTCGAGAAGCTTGTTGCATGTTATGAGTCACAATAATGATCGTGTAATCTTTCTTCAATTGATTAAGCGTATTTTCGATATTTTTAGTTGAAATTGGATCCAACGCACTGGCTGGTTCATCCATTAATAAAATATCTGGCTTCATTGCAATTGCCCGAGCAATACATAATCTTTGGGCTTGCCCACCTGATAGAGAAAGAGCACTAGTATCTAAACGGTCTTTTACTTCATCCCATAGGGAGGCACCCTTTAGACTTTCTTCAACTCGTTTATCTAATTCGGCCTTATCTTTGATACCATGTTGTTTTAAAGCAAAGGTAATGTTTTCACGAATAGACTTGGCAAATGGATTGGGACGTTGGAATACCATTCCAATATGACTTCTAACTTCATACACATTAACATCAGAAGAGTTAATGTCCGTTCCACGGTACAAAATTTGACCAGTTACTCGGGCTACATCATCGTTCATCCGGTTAAGACATCTTAAATAAGTTGACTTACCAGACCCAGAAGCTCCGATCAAAGCCGTAATTTTGTTTCTAGAAAATGATAAATTGCCATCATGAAAGGCATGGTTATCACCATAGTATACTTGAATATCTTTAGTTACTAGCGCTTTTTCTTCATCAAAAGAAGCGAAGTAGGTATCATTAAAATCATAGTTATTAAGTGCCACAATAATTCTCCTTCACTGATTACTTACTAGCAGTCATTTTATCGTAAAGACGTTTTCCAAGCCAGTGAGCTCCCAAGTTAAAGATCAAAATAACGATAATCAATACCGCAGATGATCCACTTGAAATTGCACTTGCGTCAGGAGTAACCCCTTCTGTATTAACTTTCCAAATGTGAACCGCTAGCGTTTCAGCAGGCCGCATTGGGTTCAAGAAACTAGCGGAATTAAATGGATTAAAGTCACCATAGTTAATGGTAGGAGCACTTTCACCAGCAGTGTAAATTAAAGCAGCGGCTTCACCAAATACCCGTCCAGCACTAAGAATAATTCCAGTAATAATTCCAGGGATGGCAATTGGAAAGATAATGCCAGTGATGGTCTTCCATCTTGAAAGCCCAAGTGAAGCACCAGCTTGACGTTGTAAATCAGGTACTGATTCAAGTGATTCTTGAATGCTCCGGGTCAATAATGGAAGGTTAAAGAACGTTAATGCAATGGCTCCAGATAAAATTGAGAACCCTAATTGTAACTTAATAACGAATAATAGATAACAGAATAAACCAACAATAATTGATGGAAGTGAGCTAAGCACTTCGATCGTGGTTTGGATTAAATTTGTAAACCAATTTTTAGGTGCATATTCAGCTAAATAAATTCCAGATCCTAAAGCAATTGGGAATGAGATAATTAAAGTTAAAATTAATAAATAAAGCGAGTTAAACAATTGGTCACGAATTCCACCACCAGCAGAAAATGACTGTGAAACAGAAGTCAAGAAATGCCAAGAAATGTGTGGAACCCCAGTTACTAAGATAAAGCCAATCAATAAGGCTAAGATAATCACAACGATTGATACTAATACATATATTACAGCATTAGCAATCTTATCAGCTAATTTTGGATTCATTATTTATTCAGGTCTCCCTTCGAACCGATGAACTTAACAGCAATATTAAATACCAATGACATTAACAATAGGATCAATGCTAATGACCATAGCGCATTATTTGGTAGTGAGCCCATAACCGTATTACCAATTCCAGTAGTCAATTGACTAGTCAAAGTAGCAGCTAGTGTCAATAGACTCTTTGGTAACAAGGTAGCGTTCCCGATAACCATTTGAACCGCAAGTGCTTCCCCGAAGGCCCGTGCCATTCCAAAAATAATTGCAGTTAAGATTCCTGGGGTAGCAGCCCGTAAGATTACCTTGTAAATCGTTTGCCAACGGGTAGCCCCTAATGCTAATGAAGCTTCTAGATAGTAGTGAGGCACTGCCTTTAAACTATCAACGGTCAATGAAGTAATCGTTGGTAGCACCATTACGAATAGCACAATCGTCCCAGATAAAATCCCGAATCCAGTTCCACCGTAGATACCACGAATAAATGGCACTACTAATGTTAAACCAATGTAACCATAAACAACTGATGGAATCCCAACTAATAATTCAATAATTGCTTGTAAGAATCCTTTTCCACGCTTAGGTGAAATGATCGTCATGAATAATGCAATCGCAATTGCAAATGGCGTTGCAACTAATGCTGATAAAATCGTTACTGCAAATGAGGTAACGATCATTGGTAATGCTCCAACTTCTGGATTGCCATGTGCATCTACGGTTCCAGGACTCCAGTTAGTTCCAGAAAGAAACGACCACAAATTAACGTGATTAGTAGTAAAAGTAGCCATCCCGAATGAGATAATGAAGTATAAAACTAATAAGACTAATAGCATAATTGCAACAATACAAGTATAACTAATGATTTTACCGAATGTTTCTTGCTTGGTCTCTTTAGAAGGCTTCATTAATTTTGCTTTAATTTGATCCATTTAATTTAATCCCCCGTTAAATAGAAAGAACTGGATTCTGTACATACGTACGTTCTCCAGCTCAACTATTAATAAAAATTGTTATTATTACTTAGCAGTTACTTTGTTGTTAGCATCTTTTGAAACCTTCATGTTTGAGATACTAATGTAACCAAGTTTCTTAACTAAGCCATCTTGAACTTTACTTGATTGAATGTACTTGATGAACTTTTCAGCTTCTTTACTTGGCTTAGCAGTAGTGTACATGTGTTCGTATGACCAAATCTTCCACTTATTAGTTTCAACGTTAGCATCAGTTGGCTTTACATTATCAATTGATAATGGTTGAAGCTTATCATTTAAGAATGAGAATGATAGGTAACTAACTGCACCTGGTGTAGATTGAACAATCTTTTGAACAGTTCCGTTAGAATCTTGTTCTTGAGACTTAACAGCAGTTGCACCACCTAATACTGCTTGTTCGAATGTAGCACGGGTACCACTACCCTTAGCACGGTTAACAACGGTAATCTTTTCATCCTTACCACCAACTTGTTTCCAGTTAGTAATCTTACCAGTAAAGATTTCCTTTAATTGTGCCATAGAAACGTTCTTAACCCCAGCTTGCTTGTTAACAACTGGCGCCATTCCAACAACGGCAACTTGGTGATCCTTTAATTCGTTCGCCTTAATTCCGGCTTGCTTTTCAGCAAAGATATCTGAATTACCAATTTGAACCGCTTTTTGTTGAACTTGGCTTAATCCAGTACCTGAACCTCCACCTTGAACGGTGATGCTAGCGCCTGAATTAGCACTTTGGTAGTCGGTTGCTGCTTGTTCTACTAATGGTTGTAAAGCAGTTGAACCAACTACAGTCACCTTAGTACCTGAACTGGATGAACCAGTACCACTATTGGAACTGTTTCCACATCCTGCAAGTAACACACCAGATACACCTAAAATCGTAACAAATGATAACGCTTTTTTCATACTAAGCATTAAAAGAGCCTCCCTGAAAGTCCTTTATTTATTTAACAACTACATTCTAGCAATGCAATGTAAATATAATATTTGTTTTTTGTAAATTTTTTGTAAATTTGCATTATATTTTGTTACAAATGACCCCACCCGGACTCGAACCGGGATCAGCCGCTTAGGAGGCGGTCGCCCTATCCCGTTGTGCTATGGGGCCACAACACTCTAATTTTCTCATTTTTACAATCTAAAGTAAAGGTGTTATTTATCTGCATCCCGCCATTTTTTCCGCATTCCCTTATTCTTCAAATGCTTCTTGTTACGATGCTTAATTTGCTTTTTAGTTAGCCGTTTAGCTGATTTAGGTTGGCTGGTCACCTTAGATTGATTCGAACGAACAGCTGCCTTGTGGGTAGCTGACGTTGGGGTAGCCACTTTTTCTGCCGCTGGTTCAACGGATTGTGATTGTTGCTTAACGGGGTGGGGCTTTGGATCATTATTAGTTGGCTTAATGACTTCATCCACTAGCTTATTTTTATAGAAATAAGTTGGTTTCAAGTCGTACCCATTATCTAAAATCAATCGCTTTAAATCTCTAAAATCGTGATCATTACCAAAATTAACAACTAATCCTGGTTCCCCCATCCGACCAGTCCGCCCTACTCGATGAACGTATTGATTGGATTCATTTGGTAAATCAAAATTAACAACTGCTGGTAACTTAGCAATATCAAGTCCTCGAGCCGCCACATCAGTCGTTAATAATAACTTATAATGTCCCTTGCGAAATCCAGAAATTGCCTTTTGGCGTTGCATCTGATTCATGTTACTAGTTAATGTAGCAACACTATTAACATGGCTATGACGGAAGAAACTATATGCTTTATTTAAGTCTAATAATTGATCAAAAAATACTAACGCCTTAAATCCATTAATGTGTAACAAACGATTTAACATTTGATTGCGTTTACCACAGGATACATTCAATAGCCGGTGCTTAACCTCACCAGCACTTTGATCAATATCACGCACATCGATCAACGCCGGTGCATTAGTGAACCACTTATCTAGTGAATGTAAAATATCAGTATCTGTAGCAGAGAAAAACGTTAATTGAACATCAGATGGACCTTGATTAATAATATCTCTAACTGCCGTTAAAGTAGTGTCTTGTAATAAATCATCAGCTTCATCAATTACAACGGTCTGCAGACGGTGTAGCTTTAATTTATGATCTTCTAATAAATTCAAAACCCGCCCAGGAGTCCCAATAACAATTTCTGGTCGTTTTTTTAGTTTCTCAATCTGGCGTTTAACATTAGCACCACCCGTTAAGGCTAAGACCTTAGCGTCGTTTAACTTTGCCCAATCACGCATTACAGCGGTTGTTTGCATTGCTAATTCCTGGGATGGTTCTAACACTAGTACTTGGGTTCCATCCCCCGGTACCAGCTTTTCAACAATTGGCATTGTAAATGCAACTGTTTTCCCTGAACCAGTTGGTGATAAACCCAGTACTGATTGGCCATCCAAGATTGGTTGATACACTTGTTCTTGAATGGGAGTTAGATAATCGAACCCTAATTGATGAAAATGATCTGTAAATTGACTATTCAATAGTTGTTCCTCCATTATTTAATAAGTTTGGGGATTCATATTTACTCCATTGATGATGATCACCAATAAATACCAGCTGAATAAAAGCCTGACTCTGCCCATCATTACTTAAGATTTGATTAGCATTATATGTCTTAAGGCCACTTTGATCGGCAGATAGATGATTGCTAATCGAGCAGAATAAAGTCTGCTGATGCTTTAGTCGCACTTGCTGGTAAATTCCATGACTAGTCCAAATCAACACCCGCCGGTGGTAGGTATTTAGAATTAGTTTAACAAATTTATGAACCGACTTAACTTGCTCATGACTTAAGGCAACATCATTTGTATTGATTTGCACCGCAATTGGCAGGGTCCCAATTCGTTGTCTCACTTCACTCTTAAAGTTATCAAATTGTTGAGTGGCACTACTATTGAAACTAAATGAATGATAGACTCCTACCTTCAAATTAGCCCCCTGTGATCGTTGGTAATTATCAGCAAAGTCATCATCAGTGTATAACGATCCTTGGCTAGCCCGAATGTAAACAAACTTCTGACCAATATTTGCTAAGGAGATAAAGTCAACGTAGCTATTTTGTTGACTAACAACTACGCCGCGTTGATCGAAATTAACTAATTGACGATACTGGTAATTGCGGTACCAATTTAGCCCACTTAAGCCCAATAATATCATGATGATAATTATCAACCATCTGAACACTTTTTGCTTACGTTGAACTCGTTGCGTTCGAGCTAAGCGGCTCATTTGATTAACTTGTGTTTTCTTCCCCAAAACTCATCATTCCAATTTAATTAATGTCTTAATTATACATTACAAATATCTGATAATCGAATTTAATCTAGCTATTGCTTGAAAGGTGTATAATTGATTTCATATAATAGAGGCGTTATTTAATTACGTTGATTGAAAATTATACTTAATATAAGAGATGAGGGAACTTAAATGAACTATATAATTGGTGTTGATATTGGAACCACAAGTGCAAAGGTAATTTTATACGATCAAAATGGTAAAATTGCTGCAATGCAAAATAACGGTTATCCAATCTATCAAGACACGCCTGATATGTCAGAAGAAGATCCAGATGAAATCCTAGAAGCTACCATCAAAGGAATTCGTCGTCTAACTAAGACTGTTGATCAAACTAAAGATACGATCAAAGGCGTTTCGTTCTCCTGTGCCATGCATAGTTTGATTCTATTGGATGATGAATATAAGCCATTGACCCGCGCTATTACATGGGGTGATAACCGGGCATATAAATATGCCGAACGATTAAAGCATAGTAAAGATGCTAAGCGGTTATACGAAGTCACTGGGACGCCAATTCACCCAATGACTCCACTATCTAAAATTATTTGGCTAAGAAATGGCCATCCTGAAGTGTTCAATAAAGCCGCATGGTTCATCGGGATTAAAGAATACATCATTCACCGCTTCTTTGGGACTTTAAAGGAAGACTATTCCATTGCCAATGCCACCGGACTATTTAATATTTATAACATGGATTGGGACGATGAAGCTTTAAAGATCGCTGGGATCACCCGTGATCAACTCCCTGAACTAGTTGATACTACCTATCAACTAAAGGGACTTAAACCACATACGGCTAAACTACTTGGTCTAAATCCTAGTACCCCATTCGTTATTGGTTCATCCGATGGTCCCCTTGCTAACTTAGGGGTGAATGCCATTCAAAAGGGCGTTGAAGCAGTTACCATTGGAACCTCTGGTGCGGTTCGAATCATGACTGATAAACCCAAGACCGATGCTAAGGGTCGAGTATTTTGTTACTACTTAACTAAAGGTATGTGGGTAATTGGTGGTCCTGTCAATAATGGTGGGAGTGTCTTCAAATGGGTTCGTGATCAATTATGTGCTCCAGAAAAAGTTACTGCTGAACAAATGGGCGTTAGTGCATATGAAATTTTAACTAAAATTGCATCCAAAATTCATGCAGGTGCCGACGGATTAATTTTCCACCCCTTCTTGGGTGGTGAACGGGCACCCATTTGGAATGCCAATGCTCGGGGATCATTCTTTGGACTAACCAGAATTCACACCCGTGCGCATATGATCAGAGCTGCATTAGAAGGAATTGTGTTTAATCTATACACCGTTTCATTAGCGTTAAAAGAAGTCGTGGGTGAACCTAAGTCCATTCAAGTAACGGGTGGATTTGCTCAATCTGCTATTTGTCGACAAATTATCGCTGATATCTTTGAACAAGAAGTGCATATCCCAGAAAGTGTTGAAGGAACAGCACTAGGTGCTGCTACCTTGGGAATGTATAGTTTAGGGATGATTGATGACTTATCAAAGGTTAAAGATTTCGTTGGTGAAAGTTTTGCATTGGAACCTAACCATGAAAACTACGAAACTTACCGTGAATTATTACCAATTTACATTCGATTAATGCGTGAATTTGAAACTGAATACAAAAATATTGCTGATTTTCAGCGAAAACATGACGTTGATTTAAGTAATTAACATCCAAAGCCCCCGTTCATTCATTACGAACGGAGGCTTTTTTGAATAATGACTACTTATTAAAAAAGTGTTAAAATAATTGCATTACTTCGTTGGAGGAATGTAAAGTGAAAAATAGTAATAAAAATGGTATTGGACCCTTCGCCGCGTTTGCGACAGTAATGGGTACCGTTATCGGTGGTGGAGTCTTCTTTAAGACCGCCAGCGTTGTGTCCAGTACATATTCGTTTGGACTAACCATTTTAGTTTGGATTGTATCTGGAATCTTAACCATCTGTGCCGGCTTAACCGTTTCAGAATTAGCAGCGGCGCTCCCAGAAAGTGGTGGGCCCGTTAAGTTTTTGGAAATGGGATACGGTAAATTAACTGGTTTCCTGTTCGGTTGGGCACAATCATTAGTTTATACTCCTGGAAATATTGCTGGATTATGCCTAGTGTTCGGAGCTCAGTTTGTGAATCTTTTTCATATGTCCAGCAGTGCTAGTCTAATGATTGCCATTATCTGTGGTTTGACCGTCCTAATCGTTAACTTATTAGGAAGCCAATTTGCCGGTCGGGTGCAATCAGTTGCATTGATCGTAAAATTAATTCCAATCTTGATCATTGCAATCATTGGTTTATTCATCCCTGGTCAAGTGCACGTCCAATTATGGCCATTCACCCCAATCAATCACGCTAATCCATGGTCTGCATTTGGACAAGGGTTATTAGCTACCATGTTCGCTTATGATGGTTGGATTGGAATTAGTAACATTGCCGGTGAATTAAAGAATCCTAAAAAGGATTTACCAAAAGCAATTATTATTGGACTTAGTTTAATTACCGTTATTTACACGCTAATTAACTTTGTTTTCTTGAAAAACATGCCCATCAATGAAATCGCTGGTAATCAAAATACAGCCGCCCAAGTCGCAACTGAATTATTCGGTGCTTACGGTGGTAAACTAGTTACAATTGGAATCCTAGTATCTGTATACGGAGCCATCAATGGATACCTATTTACTGGAATTCAAATTCCACGGGTCCTAGGGGCTGAAAACATGGTACCTTTCAGTCAACACTTTGCCAAAATTACTAAGAATGGTGCTCCATATGTAGCAGCGATTTTTCAATTTATCGTTGCGTTAATCATGATGTTCACCGGTAGTTTTGATATTTTAACTGATATGTCAATGTTTATTGTATGGTCCTTCTTCTGTCTTTTATTCGTAGAAGTCATTATGCTTAGAAAAAAGCGCCCCGATTTGAATCGGCCATACAAAGTACCTGGATACCCGGTAATTCCAATTATTGCGCTGATTGGTGCGCTATTTGTATTAGTAATTACAATCTTTACTCAAACTGGATTAGTAATTGCGGGGGTAATTCTAACGTTAATTGGAATTCCTGTTTACTACTTACATCAAAGAAACATTGCTAAATAAAATATGTAAAATAAAAAAAGAAGCCGCTTAGGCTTCTTTTTTTTATTGATTATTAACTAGTCTTGTTCGAAAATGGTTACACTTTCAACATGCACTGTTTGTGGGAACTGATCAACTGGTTGAATTGGTCTACTAATGTGATAACCCTTTTCCATTAAACGTTTAGTATCACGAACTAATGTTGATGGATTACATGACACATAAATTAACTTTTTAGGTTGCATTTCGACCGCACTATCAATGAATGATGACGCTAATCCCTTTCGAGGTGGATCAACGATAATAGCATCGGGCTTTAAGCCTTGAGCTTGCCACTTGGCCATCTGGTCTTCAGCCTTATTTGCCACAAAGGACACGTTATTAATGTGATTCTTTTGGGCATTGATCTTGGCATCTTCAATTGCTTGGGGAATAATTTCCACGCCGTATACCTTTTTAACGTGTTGAGCAACGGCTAATGAAATCGTCCCGATTCCACAATAAGCATCAATAACCGTATCATTTGCCCCTAAATCAGCATGATCAATCGCTAAAGAGTATAGCTTTTCAGTTTGGACTGGGTTGACTTGATAAAAAGAGTTCAAGGAAATGGCAAATTTAAGCCCTAATAAATCATCAGTGATGTATTGTTTTCCATAAAGCACATTATTCTTCTTACCTAATAAAACATTATTATCTTTTAAATTAACGTTTTGGACAATGCTTTTAACTTCTGGCAATGCATCAACAATTGCATTTACAATTGGTTCAGCTAGTTGTAATTTCTTGGTTCTAGTAATTAAACCAATCATCATTTCATGACTGTAGTACCCACGTCGCACCATAATGTTACGGATAATTCCCGTATGATTACGTTCATCATATGGCGTTACCTTATATTTACGTAAAATATCACGAACCACTAGAATGGCGTGATCGATTTCTGGTTGTTGAATGTAAAAATCTTCAATTGGTACTAAATCATGAGAATGATTCTTGTAAAAACCAGTCATTAACTCACCATTAATCGATTTAACTGGAATCAATGCTTTATTCCGATAATGGTCAGGATGTTCCATCCCCATTGTAGGTAAAACATCCACTTTAATTTTTTGTTTATCAAATAATTCTTCAATTTGATGTTGTTTAAATCTTAATTGCCCTTCATAACTCAAGTGTTGCAGTGGTGCAATCCCGGTTTGAAGGTAATCTTGATTTACATCTTCAACCCGGTCAGGACTCTTCGTCTTTAATTCAACTAATGAACCGAACGCAAAGTTCTTTTTAACATTATCAATTTTAATAATTGCAGTTTCACCAGGGAGCGCATTATTTACGAACACTGAGAAATCATTAATTTTAGCAACCCCTAATCCTTGATACGTTAAATCAATAATTTTAACGGTATAGGTATTGCCAACTTGTACTGGAGTTTTCAAATTTAATCCCCTATTCTTTAATCACGAAATAAAAAAATTTTGCTATATCTTTATCATACAGCAAAATTTTTCATTTTTAAAACTAGTTTTAGTTTAATTTATCAACATTTTGAACAAACTTTTGCTCAGATTCAACGGTATTAGTATCACTAACCGCATTATCCGGTAATTTTGCCAAGTCTACAACTGTGTCTAAATGTTGTTTTAGGTTAGTAAACACCATTGGTGCGTCTCCCCCATATTCACCATCTAAGTTAATTTGCATTGGATTATTAACGGGTTTTGCAGTCAACTTAGTGGTCTTTTTATAAATGATTCGTGGATCATCAATATGCCGACCACCACTAATTACCTTAGCTAATAACTGAGCAATTTGCACTAAATTACTAGCTTTAACAATAATCAACGTAAATTGACCATCATCTAATGATGCGTCAGGAACGATTCTTTCTAACCCACCGATTGAATTAGTCATTGCTAACAAGAACATGGATGCTTTGCCCTTATAATGACCACCATCATACTTTAAATCCATTTGAATTGGCCGAATTCGTGGCAACATTTCAGCTCCTTTAACTAAGTAAGCTAAATAGCCAAAAGCCGTTTTTAAATTTGACGGAACATCATAAGTCAACTCGGTCAATAAGCCACCACCAGCAATGTTAATAAAATAACTATCACCAGCTTGACCAACATCTATTTTCAAAGATTGGTGTTTCAAAATGACCTTAGCCGCATCGACTGGATCTTCCCTAGGGATATGCAGTGCGCGTGCAAAGTCATTGGTTGTCCCGGCCGGAATGATTGCTAATTTAGGTCGACGTGGTAGTGGAGCTAATCCATCTACTACTTCATTGAGCGTGCCATCACCACCTGCAGCAACCACTAATTCGAACCCATCTTTCGCTACTCGAGTCGCCTCATTCTTGGCAGAATTTGGTTCCGGAGTAGTTGCAAAAACACTAGTTTCATAACCAGCTTCTTCATAGACACTTAAAATGTCAATCATCTTTTGCTTAAGGGCTTCACGTCCGGCAGTCGGGTTATAAATTATTCGTGCCCGCTTTCGCATTACTTACACAACTTTCTTATTTGTTTAAAGCTTTCATTAACAATTCGTTAACCACTTGTGGATTAGCTTTACCACGTGTTTGCTTCATAATTTGACCAACTAAGAATCCCTTTGCCCGATCCTTACCATTGTTAAAGTCTTCAATGGATTGTGGATTAGCAGCTAGGATTTCATCAATGATTGGTTGAAGTTTAGCTGGATCAGATAATTGAACCAACCCTTTCTTTTCAACAAATGCCTTAGGTTCTTCACCTTCGGTCACTGCCTTAAAGACCTTCTTAGCCATCTTACTAGAGATGGTTCCATCACTAATTAATTTAATCATCGTAGCTAAGTTTTCGGGCGTAATCTTAGTTTGATCTAAGTCAACTTGTTCTTCATTCAAATAACCATTCACGTTTACTTGAAGGTAGTTAGATGCAATCTTAGGATCTGCACCCAATTCAATTAACTTATCAAAGAAATCTGACATTTGCTTAGTTTGAGTAAGCACCATTGCATCGTAATCAGTTAAACCAAGCTCATTAACGTATCTAGCCTTCCGTTCATTTGGCATTTCTGGAAGACTTTGCTTTAATTGATCGATCCATTCATCAGAAATATCCAATGCTGGTAAATCTGGTTCTGGGAAGTAACGATAATCATCCTTACCTTCCTTAACCCGCATTAATACCGTTGAATTATTCTTTTCATCGAACCGACGGGTTTCTTGTTGAATCTTACCGCCAGCCATTAATACTTGTTTTTGACGTTGTTGTTCATAAGCTAGTGCTTTTCGAACAAAGTTGAAGGAGTTCATATTCTTAATTTCGACCTTTTGACCAAATTCCTTTTGACCAACTGGACGAATCGAAATATTAACATCGGCCCGCATGGAACCTTCTTCCATCTTAACGTCAGAAATTCCAGTAAATTGAATCCGTTGTCTTAATGTTTCAAGGTAAGCGTACGCTTCATCTGGAGTTGAGATTTCTGGTTTAGAAACAATTTCAATCAATGGAGTCCCTTGCCGGTTAAGATCGACGTAAGAATAGTTACGACCGTGACTATTCTTACCAGCATCTTCTTCAATATGCATTTCTTCGATCCCGATTTTTTTCTTCTTACCATCAACTTCAATTTCTAGCCAACCATCATGGGCATCTGGCTTGTCATTTTGAGTAATTTGGTAAGCCTTGGGGTTATCTGGATAGAAGTAGTTCTTTCGATCAAAGTGTGGATGTCTTTCAATTTCAGCATTTAAAGCCAATGCAGCAGTAATTCCGTTTGCAACTACTTGCTTATTGGTAGTTGGTAATACACCTGGGTATCCCCAATCAATAACATTGGTATTAGCATTAGGCTCATCACCATAGTCAACTGGTGAAGGACTAAAAATTTTAGAGTTGGTTTTTAATTCAATATGAACTTCCAAACCAATGGTTGTTTCAAAATTCATTATTTGTCCCCTCCCACTTTTGGTGTTTCCTTATGGAAATCAGTGTTTTGTTCAAACGCATAACCAGCCTTGTAAATTGTAGCTTCATCAAATGGACGTCCAATTAATTGCATCCCAACTGGTAAGCCGTTACTAAAGCCAGCTGGAATCGACATTGATGGTAATCCAGCTAGGTTGACTGGAATGGTCATTGCATCATTTAAATACATTGTAACTGGATCAGAAACTTCTTCACCAATTCCATAAGCAGTGGTTGGTGCAACTGGGCCTAAGATTAAGTCATAGTCTTTAAAGACCTTTTGGAAGTCTTGAATCATTAAAGTTCTAACCTTAGCAGCCTTCTTAAAGTATGCATCAAATGCACCTGCAGAAAGTGAGAAGGTTCCTAACATGATCCGGCGTTTTACTTCATCCCCAAATCCTTCAGAACGACTTTGAACATACACTTCTTCTAGGTTTTTAGCAGTTTCAGAACGGTACCCATAACGGATACCATCAAACCGTTGTAAGTTTGATGATGCTTCAGAAGATGAAAGAATGTAGTAGGCAGCTACTCCATACTTAGTATGTGGAAGTGAAACTTCTTCAACCGTTGCTCCCAGTTTCTTGTAAGTTTCAGCGGCCTTTAAAATTGCATCTTTAACATCTTGATCGATTCCTTCTGCTAAGTATTCCTTAGGTAAAGCAATCTTCATGCCCTTAACCCCATCTTTAATGTTAGCAGTATAATCAGGCACTTCTTTATCAGAACTAGTTAAATCATGTTTATCATGGCCAGCAATCGCATTTAGAACATAGGCATTGTCTAATACACTTCTAGTCAATGGACCAATTTGGTCAAAACTAGAACCAAATGCAATCAATCCCCAACGTGAAACTCGACCATAAGTTGGCTTCATGCCGACAATTCCATTAAAAGCGGCTGGTTGGCGAATTGAACCACCAGTATCTGAACCAAGTGAAAATAGAATTTCACCGGCAGCAACGGCAGCAGCGGAACCACCTGAAGAACCACCAGGCACCTTAGTAAAGTCCCAGGCATTTTTAGTAGTCTTAAATGCAGAGTTTTCAGTTGATCCACCCATTGCAAATTCATCCATGTTGGTTTTACCAACCGTAATTGTTTGCTTATCGTTTAATTTTTTAGTAACCGTTGCATCAAAAATTGGCTTAAAGTTTTCAAGCATTTTTGAAGCGGCAGTGGTGGTTAAACCATTTGTTAGGATATTATCCTTAATTGCAACTGGAATTCCTGATAAGACGTTATCAGGGTCAATTCCTGCCTTGTCAATTGCTTGTGCTTTTTCAATGGCTGCATCTTCATCTAGATTAATAAAGGCATTGATGTCAGAATCTACAGCTTTGATATTATCAATTGTTTGCTTCGTTAATTCTTCAGCAGTGATATCACCATTAACTAAAGCTTGGTGAATGCTGGTAATATCTTTATCAAAATAATTCATCATTAATCCTCGCTTTCGTCAATGATCGTTGGTACCCGAATTAAGCCATCTGCTACTTCAGGTGCATTATTTAGTAGTGCATCACGTTCGCCCCAGTTTTCAGCAACGTCTTCACGCATTACATTAATTTGATCGGTAACACTGTAAGTTGGTTCAACTTCATCAGTGTCCACCTCACTTAAGGTATCAACTAAATCCATAATACTATCTAATTGACCAGTGAGGTAAGGTAATTGATCTTCGGTCAAAGATAACTTTGCTAATCCAGCAACGTGTTTAACCGTTTCTTTATCAATTCTGTCAGCCATCAATTGTCCTTCTTTCTGAATTTAATTTTGATCTCACATCATATTTTAACACTATTTATTATTAATAGCTGTTAAAAATATGGAATGAGAAGGTTCGATCATTTGCGCCCCTTGATAAGAAGCTTTGCATCCCCGTTGTTGAAGCTACTGAGATGTCAATTGGGACCCCAGTTGGTAGATATTTCTCAGCGGTTGACTGTAGGTATTGAGTAAAACTAATGATTTCAGTTTGACTATAGAACTGTGTCGTAATATTGATATTCATTCCCGTCAATGAACCATTCATATATTGGGCTTGAGCCGTTACACCACTTAAATTAGGGAAGAAGTTTTGAATCTGAGTCTTAAAATTAGAAAAGTCATTTTCATCATTGGTATTAGATGGTCCCGACTGCCCAGATGCGACTGGGAATACATAGTTCTTAGCATTTATATTCTTCCAGCTGCTAACACTAGATGCGTTGGCATTATTTACAGAATATGCAAAGAAATTACCGCCGACCAAACTATCATCTGGAGCTTGTTTGTATAACGCAATGACGATTGGAATGTTCTTCAAGTCCTTACGCTTTCTTAGTTGTGCTAAGACTTGATTAGCGATCCGTTTCCCTTGAGCCCGAACTTCAGCATCACTAAGCTTCATTTCATACGTAGCTCCATAGGCTTCTTTTTGGTAGTAATAAACAGAATTAATCCCTAATCCAATGGTCATCCCACTCAACTTAAGACTGTTCCCATCTTGGGTTAGGAAGTCTTGTTCATCCATTTGTTGAAGATATAACGGGGTTTTAGTATTACTCCCCGCTGGATTCATTCCTTCTGGATTACTCTTAGTCTTACGACCTAACCAGTTTTCAGCAGTACTAGTAGAGATGTATTGGCCTTCTTGGAAGACATACTTACTAGTTGAAAACTGCTTTTTAGAAATATCCATCAAGCCATTTTCAAAGCTTTTTAGATTATATTGATTGCCATTTTGTTGAACATTAACTCCTCGCGACTTACTAGTTAAGTAGTGGCCGTTTTTAATGACACTTTGATAATAACTAGTGTCCGCTTGACCAGTTAATTGGGTATCACTGGTCTTATTATTACTTTTGCTGCTCGAGTTATTATTTCCACAAGCAGCTAATAAAATTACCGATGCCATAGCAGCGATAATCACGCTTAAACGTTTCAAAATGATTCCTCCTAAATGCACTAACCGTTTATTGCTGAAATAAAACGTTGTTCATCCCATACCGGTACGTCCAAATCATTAGCCTTAGTGAGTTTACTTCCGGCATCTTTACCGGCAATCACTAAGTCAGTTTTCTTGGAAACACTACTGGTAACATCAGCACCGTGATCTTGTAGCCAAGCGGTTGCTGCTGGTCTGGTCATTTGTTCTAATTTTCCAGTTAACACGATTCGTTTTTGATTAAAGAATGAATTGTCAGCATTAGACTCGTTTGCTCTCGTGTAGGTCATATTAACGCCGACTGATTTCAATTGGTCAATTAACGTTTGGGCCGGTTGACTATCAAAATAAGTAGTAATACTATCGGCAATTACCGTTCCCATTGAATTAATCTCTGCAATTGATTCAGAGTCAGCCTGCATAAGCGCATCCATTGTCTTAAAGTGTTCAGCAATTAATCGCGCTGCTTTAGCGCCAACGTGACGAATGCCTAAACCAAATAACAATCTTTCCATTGAGTTACTACGACTATTATTAATGGAATTTAATAAATTTTCAGCAGATTTTTCACCAAATTTATCTAAATTTAATAAATCTTTAAAGTTTAAAGTGTACAGACTTGCGACATCAGATACTAAATGATGCTCAAATAACTGTTTTACAATCCGTGGCCCTAGGCCGGTGATATCCATTGCATTTCTAGAAGCAAAATGAGTCATTTGCTCAGTTAGTTGGGCAGGACAAGCTGGATTAATACACCGGAGTGCCACTTCATCATCTAAGTGCACTAATTTAGCCCCACATGAGGGACACTTGTCAGGAATTACATAGGGTTGACTATCATGCGGCCGTTTACTTGGAATATATTCAGAAATCTCCGGAATAATGTCACCCGCTTTATGCAACTTAACTGTGTCACCAATCCGAATTCCCTTTTCATTTAAGTAGTCGGGATTATGCAATGAAGCCCGTGCGACCACCGTTCCAGCCAATTGAACTGGTTCCATTACCGCAGTGGGGGTCACCACGCCAGTCCGTCCCACAGTCCATTCAATGGCTAAAACCTTAGTTTCTTCTTCTTCTGGTGCAAATTTATAAGCAATCGCCCATTTAGGAACTTTCACCGTTGCACCAATTTGCATTTGCAAATCTAATTGATTAACTTTAATGACAATTCCATCAATTCCATAGGGTAATTGATCTCGCTTAGCTTGATACTTATCAATATATTCATTAATCGTCGTTAATGAATCAGCTACTTGATAATCTGGATTGATCTTAAAGCCTAGTTCTTGTAGCTCAGCTAACATCCCACTTTGCGTATCTGCTTGAATATCATTATAATCTGCCACATTATACATAAAAGTACTTAAGTGCCGACTAGCCGTTACCCGTGAATCTAGCTGTCGTAAACTACCCGCAGCAGCATTCCGAGGATTGGCGAAAACATTATCCCCGTTTCGTTCCCGTTCTTCATTTAGCTTTGCAAACGATTCTTTAGGCATGTAGCATTCACCACGAACTTCAATTGTAATTGGCTTAGTTAACTTTTGTGGAATCGATGGAATCGTTTTTAAGTTTTGGGTAATATCCTCTCCAATTTGACCATTACCACGTGTGGATCCTTCAACGAAAATCCCATTTTCATAACGTAATGAAATTGATAAGCCATCAATTTTAAGCTCACAGTTAAATTGATTTACCTTTGGATAATTCTTTTTTAGTCGTTCGGTAAAGTCATCTAACTCTGCCTTAGAAAAAACATCCCCTAATGATAACAATGGAATTTGATGATCAACTTTTGAAAATTGCGGTAATACCTTACCACCCACGTTTTGAGTTGGTGAATCTGCGGTAATTAAATCAGGATACTGTTGTTCTAGTTTAACTAGTTGCGCATAGTGTTGATCATAAACAGCATCTTCAACACTAGGCTTATCATGTTCGTAGTACTCCTGGCTCCATTGTTTTAGCTTCGGTTTTAATTCATTAATCTTTTGTGCAGCTTCACTTTCAGATAGTTGGTCACTCAAAACAATTCCCCCTCAAAAGACTTATTCTTTAGTAATTGGTGCAAAGGCGGCTAGCAGTCGTTTAATGCCAGTTGGTTCTGGAAAGGCAATATCTAATTCCATATTTTCACCAGTTCCTTCTACCTTCACGACGGTTCCAGTCCCCCAAGCTTTATGTGATACTTTATCGCCAACCGTCCATGCTTGCTTATTAGCTCCTGTTTGCTTAGGACCACCAATATGCTTAGCTGGACTGCGATATGGTGATGAATTAGCAAACCGTGCATTACGAGAGCTACGGGTATCAAATGGCGTCTTGACCCCACTATTAGCTTTACCATTGGAATTTACCGCATCAATTAATTCTGGATTGATTTCATCAATAAATTCAGATGGCATGTTGGTTTGACGACGACCATACAACATTCTAGAAAAGGTATTCGTCAAATACAGCTTCTTTTGCGCTCTGGTAATACCGACATATGCTAAACGGCGTTCTTCTTCTAATTCTTTTGGATCAGTCTTAGCCTTAGCTAGTGGGAAAATGCTATCTTCCATTCCAATCATGAAAACAACCGGAAATTCAAGTCCCTTAGCAGCATGTAAGGTCATTAAAGTAACTTCAGGGGTGTTTTCGGCAATATCATCTTGAGCGGAAACTAGTGATAAATCTGATAAGAAATCAACCAATGCATCATTATCAGCTTCACTGGTGTGGGCATTATCATACTGTTTCGTTACGGATAAAAATTCTTCAATATTTTCAATTCTAGCCTGGACTTCTAGTGTCTTAGTGGCCTTTAATGCAGCTAAGTAACCAGTTTGATCTAGAATCTGTTCAGTTAATTCAGTCACTGATAATTGGCCAATCTTTGAACGCAAGTTAGTCATAACCGCACCGAAACTATCAATCGCCTTTCTAGCACGACCGCTGATGTCACCATTTAATTCAATGTTTTGACATGCTTCAAAGATACTCCAGCCATTATCATCAGCAAACTGAGCTAATTTTTCAACACTAGCGTTTCCAATCCCTCGTTTAGGCTCATTAATAATGCGTCTTAAACTCATTGAATCATTTGGATTAGCCAGCAACGTCAAGTAAGCTAATATGTCTTGAATTTCCTTACGGTCATAGAACTTGTGGCCACCAACAATCGTATATGGAATATTCGACTTAAGCAGAGTTTCTTCAATCACCCGTGATTGTGCATTAGTACGATATAGAACTGCAAAGTCACCATATGAATACCCTGACTTATTCATTTCATCTTTAATGTTCGTAACAACAAAACGCGATTCGTCCGCCTCGCTTTGCGCACGGTAGTAAGTAATTTTTTCTCCAACTGCATTCTCAGTCCATAAATTCTTATCCTTACGTTCCTCATTATTTTGAATAACTGAATTCGCTGCCTTTAAGATGTTCTTAGTTGAACGGTAGTTTTGTTCGAGTAACGTTACATGAGCATTTGGATAGTCATCCTGGAAATCTAAAATATTATTCATATTGGCACCACGCCAACCATAAATACTTTGATCAGCATCCCCAACTACACACACATTTTCATATTTTTTACCCAACATCGTCACTAATTGATATTGAGCTTCATTCGTATCTTGATATTCATCAACGTGAATGTATTGAAATTTATTTTGATAATACTGTAAAACATCAGGATTTTGTTCAAACAGTTGAATCGTCATCATAATCAAATCATCAAAATCAACAGATTGGTTTTGATGTAATTCCTTTTGATATGCCTGATAAACCTCACCAACCACCTTAATAAATGGGTTAGCTTCATTAGCATTTTTGGCAATGTAATCAGCTGGTGTTAATAGGTCATTCTTAGCATTTGAAATGGCTGATAAAATCGAACGTGGACTGTATGTCTTTGGATCATAATTAAGGGTTTTTAAAATATTTTTTATTAAAGTTTGTTGTTCACTAGTCCCCGCAATTGTGAAGGCTTTATCATAACCTAACTTATCAATATAGCGTCTTAAGATCCGGACACACAAAGCATGAAAAGTTGAAACCCAGACTTCGTTGCCACTAGGTCCTAATAATTTTGTAACCCGTTCTTTCATTTCGCGAGCTGCCTTATTAGTAAAGGTAATTGCTAAAATGTGCCAGGGTAATACTTGTTTATCTTGGATTAAGTAAGCAATTCGATGGGTTAAGACCCTCGTTTTACCACTTCCAGCACCGGCCATAATTAGTAATGGTCCTTCAGTACAAAGTACTGCTTCACTTTGTTTATCGTTCATCCCGGTTAATAATTCATTTTTGGGCAACGTTATTCAATCCTCTCTATGTTCTAATCATTATTCATTATAGCATAGGCACATTTTGATAACTATTAACACAAAAGCGCCGGTATAAATTAATATACCGACACTTATTAGTTCCAGATATCAGAATTGTTGACCTGTTCTAGCG
The DNA here is from genome assembly GCF_037546185.1 of Nicoliella lavandulae. Taxonomy (NCBI): domain Bacteria; kingdom Bacillati; phylum Bacillota; class Bacilli; order Lactobacillales; family Lactobacillaceae; genus Nicoliella; species Nicoliella lavandulae. The sequence continues at coordinate 47,759 of NZ_JAWMWH010000001.1, forward strand.
TTTTAGCTAATGAATTGGTTGGAATTAAAATATGACCAACCGCACCGTGACGGTTTTCACCCTTGGTGTAGAAAACAAACTGCCAGTCCGACTTTAAAGCCCACTGCTTTTTGATTGCCGGTAATTGGTCTTGCGTAAAAGTACGTAAATAAAATGTATCTGCGTTAACATCATAATAAGTTGGTAACCCACAAACTGCCCGTAAATGAGCTTGAGTGACACTTTGGACCGTTCTATCAAAGATCATTGCATCAATATCTAATTGGGGTTCAATCATTTCAATGTAAATATTTTCATTAGCATTTACTAAAAATTTAATTTTAAAAGCACCAAAGTAATTAAGTTGATCTGCAATTAAATATCCAATCCGGTTCATTTCTTCAATCACTGGTGAAGATAAATCAGTCAAATTAGAGGCACTTTGAAGACGCTTGCCCTGATAACGACATTGTACTAATGGCATTAATTTGGGCACATCTTCCATCCCATTAATAACATTCAATGTATATTCAAACTCATGTTCAATGTACGGCTCTAAAATATAAGTACCACGGTCTAACATAATCGCTGCTTTTGCGATGTCAACTTGGTTATTAATAATTAGTTGCTGGTCATTAAAGAATGACTTTTGAATTGGCTTCAAAATTGCTGGATAGCCAATTGAATCAATCGATTTATAAATATCATTTAATTCTACGATTGTAACGTATGGCAATGTATTTAAATTTAGTTCATTTAAAAATGTTTGTTCAATCAATCGATCGTTCATAATTTCTAAAATGTCACTACCCTGCGGAATCCGAGTAAATTGAGATAAAAAGTCAATCAAATTCGACTCGGTTCTACCGGTATTATAAATTAATAGGTCACAACGTTTAGCAAACTCTGCTAGTTTTTCGCTATCTTTCATTGAACCGCTTACTACAAAATCAGCCGATAAATTACTAGTTGTATCAACTTTATCAGTGTAAATACCAACCCGTAATCCATTCCGTTGTGCTTCATTGACCAGGTTAAAAGTATTAATATCATTATTAATGATGCCAATCGTATTCCCAGGGTATATGAAATTGTTAGCCAATTAAATCACTACTTTCAATAATATTATTCTTCAAATGTTACTTGATTGTTAGCTAATGATTTAACCCTAGCAAGAGATTCAACTTTAATTCCCTGATCAGTAATTAAGCGCCGACCCTTTTGGAAACTCTTTTCAATTACAATCCCAACACCACCAACTTCAGCATTAGCTGCATTTACAATATCAATTAAACCAGAAGCTGCTTGTCCATTTGCTAAGAAATCATCAATGATCAATACTCGATCATCTGCGTTAATGAACCGTTTATCAATACTGATTTGATTATTCACTTGTTTAGTATATGAATAAACATCAGCGGTATATAAGTTATCATTTAAGGTCAAACTTTTGTGTTTTCTAGCAAAAACTACGGGTACGTTTAAATGTAGTCCCGTAAATACTGCTGGTGCAATTCCTGATGACTCAACTGTTAAAATTCTAGTAATGTGGTCATCCTTGAACAATCTAGCAAATTCTACTCCGATTGCATCCATTAACTGTGGATCCACTTGGTGATTTAAAAACCGATCCACTTTTAATACGTCATCAGAAAGCACCGTGCCTTCTTTTTTAATGCGATCTTCTAGTAACTTCATTTATATTTCTCCTATTCATGCTCTTCTATTTATGATTTATTTTAACTAGATTTAAAATTAAAAACAATCTTATTTGTGGTTAATGTAAACATTTTTAATAAAATAAATTGACATTCCGCCATTTTTTGGTTATATTGCATTAGATAAACTTTTTTAGGAGATGAGATATTTGGCTAAAAATACTGAGATTAGTCCCGAACAAGCTAAGTACAATGTGGGGGATCAAGTTGCATTCACATTAGAAAAACAAAAGTTTGCAGGAATTATTGAAAAGGGATACACAAATTCATTCCTCATTTCCTTTAACTCAGATGATCCTGCCATTGTTGATAAGTACCACAATAAAGTTGTTATTAACAACAAAAAGTTAAAAATGATTAAGGCTGCTCCTAAAAAGCCTGCTTCTAAGGAAGATGAATAAATGCGAAAAAGAACCGACGTTATTTTAAATGTCGGTTCTTTTTTTAGTTTCTTTTGAGATACTTCAATAATGGAGTTGCAATTAATGGGGTAGCAATTGCTGCAATCAAAGCTTCTAATACCCCATTAGTAGCTAAAACTGATAATAAGTATGGTAATAATGCCTTTACATTAATTTGATATAACTGGTGAGCATACCCATGGTAAAAAACATAAATAAATCCTAATACGAAAATTGTGTTAGTTAACGAGCTCATAAGGCCAACTAATCCTAAAGTTAGTTTTGGGTAACGTTTATTTTTAAGGTAATAAAAAGTTAGTCCCGCAACTAACCCAATCAAAATTCGGGGTAAAACGGATACTAGCGGATTAATAAATACATATTGTGCCATTGGGCTAGTAGGCCAAAAGAACGCTCTAACGAATGTAATTACGCCCCATACACCCCCAATTAACATCCCATCCTTGGTTCCCAATGTAATTGCAGCAACAATTACTGTAATTGGAATAATGGTTAAACTAAAAGGACCAATTGGTAAGTATCCTAGCCCTGGAATGGTAGTTTGAATTAAAATCAATGCAATAAAAATTGATCGTGCAACTAAACGATAATTTCTAGTCATTATTTTTCCTCCTTAGAATAAAAAAACTCCGCTCCCAAGTGGGAGCAGAGCCAAAATGTATAAAAGTAAATTTTAACGTTTTGAGAATTGACCAGCCTTACGAGCCTTCTTAAGACCTGGTTTCTTACGTTCCTTCATACGAGGGTCACGAGTTAATAAACCAGCGCGCTTTAATGGACCACGGAAGTCAGGATCAACTTCTAATAATGCACGTGCGATTCCATGACGAGTTGCTCCAGATTGACCAGAGTAACCACCACCATTTACGTTAGCAATAACATCGTAGTTACCAAGAGTTTCAGTAACGTGGAATGGTTGCATAATTACTTCACGTAAGTTTGGAAATGGAATGTATTCTTCTACTGGTTTGTCGTTAATAGTAACTTTACCAGTACCGGGTACTAAACGTACTCGTGCAGATGAATCTTTACGACGACCAGTGCCGCGATATTGTACTTGAGCCAAGTTAGTCCCCTCCTTAAATTAATTTAGTAATATCTAACTTTTCTGGGTTTTGAGCTTCGTTTTTGTGTTCTGCGCCAGCGTATACATGTAACTTCAAGAATACTTGGTGACCCAAAGTATTGTGAGGTAACATACCCTTAACAGAAGTTTCGATTAGCTTTTCAGGTGTATCTTCACGCATTTGACCTGCAGTCTTTGATTTCAAACCACCAATGTAACTGGAGTGGTGGTAGTAAACCTTGTTAGCAGCCTTGCGACCTGATAAAGCAACTTTTGAAGCATTAATAACAATAACATTATCACCAGTATCAACGTTTGGTGTAAATGTTGGTTTATTTTTTCCTCTTAAAATAGAAGCAACAACGGTTGATAAACGACCTAATTCGATGCCATCTGCATCGATAACATACCATTTGCGTTCTACTTCACCTGGTTTTGCCATATATGTTGTACGCAATTTGAATTCCTCCATGTTTCTGTGTTTGTTCGACACCAACTAAAAGTTTCCGGGGCTTTATTGTGGGGCAAACAATACCAACTACCATAATACAAACATTTAACAACAAAGTCAATAATAAATTAACGTTGTCGGACAGGTATTTTCGTTGGATGGTTGGGATCATCGCCTTCATAATAAACCCGTTTTAAATACAAACCACTTGCAGGAGCAGTCAAACGAGCTTGATTACGATCCTTGACTTTAAATAAGCGTTGAATATCATCAACGTCCCGCCGTCCTGTTCCAATTTCGATTAAAACACCGGCCATGATTCGTACCATGTTATATAAGAATCCGTTACCATAAAATTCAAAAATAACTTCGTTCTGTGCTTTATCAAAATGACAAGTGGCCTCATAAATTGTTCTGACATTGGTCCTAGCCGTTGATCCTGAAGCAACAAAGCTAGAAAAATCATGCTCACCCACTAAATCTGGAATTGCCTGTTTAATTCTATCAATATTAACTGGGAACCGCCAATGGCCAGTGTAAAAACGTTTGAACGGATTGATAAACTCACTTAAATCAAAACGATACATATATCGTTTCCCAGATACATCATATCTGGCGTGAAAATCATCATTTACAATTTTAACATTACTAACTTCCATGTCCAATGGTAACATGCTATTTATGCCCTTTAACATTCCAGTTTCACTAATCTCAAATGGAAAATCAAAATGAGCCACTTGACCTAGTGCGTGAACCCCAGCATCAGTTCTGCCCGAACCATAAACAACAATTGCTGGGTCTGGATGCTTGGCCATCTTGTTAACAACATTAGTTAGAACTCCTTCTACCGTTCGTTGATTAGGTTGCCGTTGAAACCCAGCAAAGTTAGTTCCATCGTATGCTAGTGTAATTTTAAATCGTTTCAAATTTTCACCTCCTCAAAAGCATTACTAAGATACCAATCAATATAAAGACTAACCAAGTATACCAATCTAAACTGGTCATTTTATAAATATGATAACGAGTTCGATTATCTCCGTCTTGATAACCACGGGCTTCCATCGCTCGACCTAATCCTTCAGCATGCTTAAAGGAGCTAATAAATAACGGTATCAAAATAGGAACCATCTTTTTAGCGCGCGTGAATAGGCCCCCTTCTTTAAAATTAACGCCACGTGAACTTTGGGCCTTTATAATTGTATCAGCTTCATCCATTAGCGTTGGAACAAATCTTAACGCAATTGAAATCATAAGCGAAACCGTATATACGGGAAACTTAACTCTTTTTAGTGGCATTAACAATTTTTCAATTCCAGCAGCAATCGAAAGCGGGTCAGTAGTTAACGTTAAAACAGTTGAAAAAAAGATAATTAACACAAACCGCAAAAAAATGAACCCTGCTGTTTGTAGGCCGTGATTAGTTATTGTAATAAATGCCCATTTAAAAACAACTTGACCACTAGTATCAAATAGCAATTGAATTATTACTGTAAACACAATTACCCATATTAACGGCCTAATTCCGCGAATAAAGAACCGTAATGGTGTCTTTGATACGATGACAGCACCCAGAGCTAAAATAGCTAATATCACATATGTAATCACATTATTTGCAAAAAAAATGATGAATACAAAAAATAGACTTAATAAAATCTTAGATGCTGGATCCATACGGTGAACAATTGAGTTCCCTGGGATGTAACGACCTAACAATAATTTATTCATTATTCTCACTCATTTTAAAATTTATTTGTTTTAATAACATTTGGCTCAATTCATTAGGCGTAATTGGAAAACCATTTAAATGAACGCCCGTTTCAATTAACTTATTAAAAAAATTAACAGTTTCAGGTGCTGTTAAGTGCATTTGTTTTAACAAATCATCATCTTGAAATAAAGAACGCGGGGCTCCATCGAATTTGATTTTACCTTGGTTTAGCACAATTACTCGATTGGCATATTGAGCCACTATCTCCATTTGATGAGTAACCAAAACTACAGTTACATTATGATTAAGACGTAAATCTTCAATTAAATTCATAATTTCAATTTGGCCTTGTGGATCTAAACCAGCAGTTGGTTCATCTAAAATCAATATATCAGGATTACTTGCCAAAACACCTGCAATTGCAACTCGACGCATTTGACCACCTGATAAATCAAAAGGTGAACGATTTAGTAAGGATTCAGGTAGGCCGACCTTCTTAATATTAGTTTTAGCAATTGCATCCAATTGATCATCTTTGGCACCAAAATTTTTGGGACTAAAGACAATATCTTTCGCAACCGTTTCTTCAAATAGTTGATTTTCAGGTTGTTGAAAAACAATCCCAACCTTTTTTCTAGCTTTATAAATATCCTTGGGCTTACTATCATGATTTAAAAAGCTATCTCTCACTTCAACGGAACCAGAGGTTGGTAACAATAAACCATTAATATGTTGAATTAATGTTGATTTCCCGCTTCCAGTATGACCAACTAACGCAATAAAATCATTATCATCAATTTTTAAATTAATATGATCTAACGCAAATGAAGCAAATGGTGTATTCGGTTGATAAATATGATCTACTTCTTTAAATTGAATTCTTTGATCCATTTCAAAAGCGCTCCTTCATCTAAATATTGCTTAGGGACAGCAACGCCAGCCTGATTAAGTAATCGCTTAACTTGTTCAGAATATGGTAATTCTAAGCCCATTTTGATCAAGCGTTTAGGATTACTAAAAATCTCAGTTGGTGTATTTTCATCAACTACTTTACCATCATTTAACACTAAGATGCGATCAGAATATTTTAATTCATTAACATCATGAGTAATGGAAATTATCGTAAGATTAAACTGCTCCTTAAGTTGCTTAATTTTGGTCAATATTTGTTGCTTGCCAAGCGGATCGAGCATATTAGTAGCTTCATCTAAAATAATTATTTGGGGATGAATAGCCATGATTCCAGCCAGTGCAATTCGTTGTTTTTGACCGCCGGATAAATCACTAGGTGCCTTTTGTTTAAAGGATTCCATATCCACCATCTGTAAAACTTGGTTAACAATTGAATGCATCTCATCATAATCAACATTCCGATTTTGTAATCCAAAAGCAATATCGTCTTCAACGGTTGCGCCCACAAACTGATCATCTGGATTCTGAAAAACTAATCCAATCTGATTGCGAATTTCCCAAACACTTTGCTCATTTAATAACATTGAATCCACTTCAATTGAGCCAGATTCTGTTTTAATTAAACCATCTAGTGCACTGACCAAAGTACTTTTTCCACTACCATTGTGACCAATAATTGAAAGCCATTCTCCAGCGTGAACATTAAAGGAAACATCATTTAATGAATATTCATTTGAATCAGGATATTTATATTTTAGATTATTAACTTTAACAATTTCACTCATGATTAACTCCCTTAATTTTAAATCAATAAATTTATGTATAAAAAAATCACTAACAGGTTAGTAATGCATAGGAAAACCTACATTCGAACTAGACTCGGTTACTACCATCATCATAACGTTCTATATTACTAACCCTAGTGATTTCATTAATTATGAAATTATAAACAATTAATTAGTCAACTAATTGCAAAATAACCATTGATGCACCGTCACCACGACGAGGCATGGTCTTGTACATACGAGTGTATCCACCGTTACGGTCGGCATACTTTGGTGCAACTTCATCAAAAAGCTTTTGTAAAGCAGTTTGAACAGTTACAGTGTCTCCGTCGGCTTTAGCATCAGCAATAACATTTTGTAAAAATGTAGCAGCTTTACGACGAGCACTAAGATCACCACGTTTACCAAGAGTAATCATTTTATCAGTGGTTGAACGAACTTCTTTAGCACGTGCTTCAGTTGTCTTAATTTGACCATTGATTAATAAATCAGTAGTTAAATTACGAAGCAATGAGCGACGATGAGCACTTGTGCGTTGTAATTTACGGTAACTCATATCTGGATATCCTCCTTTTAATCTTCTTTACGTAGAGATAAACCTAAGTTATTTAACTTGATTTTTACTTCATCAAGTGACTTACGACCTAAGTTACGAACCTTCATCATGTCGGCTTCACTTTTATCAGTAAGTTCTTGAACAGTATTGATCCCTGCACGCTTTAGACAATTGTAAGAACGAACGGAAAGATCCAATTCTTCAATCGTCATTTCTAACATCTTTTCCTTATGTGTTTCTTCTTTTTCAACCATTACCTTTGTATTCTTAGCTTCATCGGTAAGGTCAACAAACATATTAAGGTGATCAGATAGAATTTTAGCAGCTAAACTAACTGCTTCACTAGGTGACATAGAACCATTAGTCCATACATCTAATGTAAGCTTATCATAGTCTGCTTTGTGACCAACCCGTGCATTTTCAACTTGGTAATTAACACGTTCGATTGGGGTATAAATGGAATCAACTGGCAAAACACCGATTGGCATTCCTTCGTTCCGTTCTTTATTTTCATCAGCAGAAACATATCCACGTCCCTTATTTGCAGTTAAGCGCATATGGAAAGTAGTACCTTCTGCAACCGTAGCAATGTGTAAATCTTTATTTAAGATTTCAACATCTGAATCAGCTTCAATATCACCAGCGGTAACATTAGTAGGCCCAGTAACATTAATTTCAAAAGACTTTTCAACATCATCAGGACCGTCAATTTTCAAATTAATTTTCTTAACATTAAGAATAACTTGAGTGACATCTTCCACAACACCCTTAATAGTGGAGAATTCATGCAAGACATCATCGATTTGAACACTAGTAATCGCAGCACCAGGTAAAGATGAAAGTAAAATTCTTCTTAAAGAATTACCAAGGGTTGTTCCATAACCACGTTCTAATGGTTCTACAACAACTTCACCATAGTTATCGGTTTCATCAATTTTATGAATATCAGGCTTTTCAAATTCAATCATTCTTATCTTCTACCCCTTTCAAGCGTTACGAGTCAATAAAAGTCTATTTCCGTTAACCAAATAACGGACATATAACCTTAAACCCGACGACGCTTTGGAGGACGAGATCCGTTATGAGGAACTGGAGTTACATCACGAATAGCTGAAACTTCCAAACCAGTTGATTGAAGAGCACGAATAGCTGATTCACGACCTGAACCAGGACCCTTAACAGCTACTTCAACAGTCTTCATACCATGTTCCATTGAAGTCTTTGCAGCAGCTTCAGCAGCCATTTGAGCAGCAAATGGAGTTGACTTACGGCTTCCACGGAAACCTAAAGCACCAGCTGAAGACCAAGCAATTGCATTACCTTGAACATCAGTGATCATTACTAAAGTGTTATTGAATGTTGAGTGAATATGTGCAACACCAGATTCAATATTTTTCTTTACACGACGCTTACGTGTATTTCTTTTCTTAGTTGCCATGAGAATTATTTACCTCCTTTTAAAGATATTTTTACTTAGTACCCTTTTTACCCTTACGAGTACGAGCATTGTTCTTAGTGTGTTGACCTCTAACAGGTAAACCACGACGGTGACGCATTCCACGATATGAACCAATTTCTTGTAATAACTTGATGTTCATACTTACTTCACGACGTAAGTCACCTTCAATTTTGTAATTGTCAACAACTTCACGAATCTTATCTTCTTGGTCAGGAGTTAAGTCACGAACACGAATATCTTCAGAAACGTTAGCCTTTGAAAGAATTTCTTGTGATCTTGACTTACCGATACCAAAAATGTAAGTTAAACCGATTACGATACGTTTATCACGTGGTAAATCAATTCCAGCGATACGAGCCATTAAATCCACCTCCTATTTATATAATATAATTACTTACCTTGACGTTGTTTGTGCTTAGGGTTAGTACAAATAACCATAACACGGCCTTTACGTCTGATAACTTTACAATTTTCACACATTGGTTTTACTGATGGACGTACTTTCATTCTAATTGCCTCCTAAACAAACAAAAATTACTTAAAACGGTAAGTAATTCGACCCTTGGTTAAATCATATGGAGATAATTCCACAGTAACCTTGTCACCAGGCAAGATTCGAATATAGTGCATCCGAATTTTACCAGAGACATGAGCCAAGATATCATGACCGTTTTCTAATTCAACACGAAACATTGCATTAGGTAAAGTTTCAAGAACTTTACCTTCAACTTCAATGACATTATCTTTAGACAAAGAAAAATCCTCCTAAAAAATTTATAGATTTTTATTAGTGCACATAAAAGACACACTAAACTCTCAAGCCTATATACATAGGATAGTTTAGCACACAAAACGGAACTGAACAATTTATATCAACAATAAATTGATACCATGAGAGACTATACCGTAAATTGATCAAGAATTTTTACAATATCTTTAGTAACATCTTCAATTGATTGATTACCATCAACAGTGAATAAAATATTTTTACTCTTGTAAAAATCAATTAATGGTGTATTCATCTTAATGTTAACATCTAAACGATTCTTAACTGTTTCAGGTTTGTCATCACTACGTTGATAAAATTCATGTCCGCCACAAACATCACAAGTGTTTTTTACCTTAGGCATTTTGTAAAGCTTATGATAAGTAGCACCACAATTCTTACAAATAAAACGTCCAGACAATCTTTCAACCAATGTATCAGGATTAACATCAATGTTAATTACTGCATCCAAAGGTTTATTAAGATCACTTGTGATTTCTTCTAAATTATTTGCTTGTTGTAAGGTACGAGGGAATCCATCTAACATGTATCCCTTATTAGTATCATCTTCTGATAAACGATCTTTAACAATTCCAGATGTAACATCATCAGGAACTAAATCACCTTTATCGATGTACTTTTTAGCTTCAACTCCCATAGGAGTTTGATCTTTAATTGCAGCTCGGAAAATGTCACCAGTTGAAATGTGAGGAATTCCATAACGGTCTACAATATATTTAGCTTGCGTACCTTTACCAGCACCAGGTAATCCCATTAAAATAAGATTCATTGACATAATCGATATCCCCTTTAATTTTACAAATCAGTAGGTCTTGGGTTTTTAATAAATCCGACGTATTCACGCTTCATCATTAATCCCTTAATTTGTCTAATTGCTTCAATTGCAACACCGACAACGATTAGTAAACTAGTACCACCGAGTCCAACTGACTCACTCAAATTCCAAACGTTTTGAGCAATAAGTGGAATTAAAGCAACAATTCCTAAGAAAACAGAACCAACTGTACTTAAACGCATTAATAATTTAGAAACATAAGTTTGAGTTTCATTACCTGGCCAAACTCCAGGAATATAACTACCTTGCTTTTGTAAATTCTCAGCAAGTTTTTCTGGATTGACCTGAACGAAAGCATAGAAGAAAGTAAAGACAACAATCAACAAAGTATATAATATTGAGCCATAAATTGACTGCATATTAAAAATTTGTGACATTATCTGATACCAAGTGTCGTTTGCATGATTATTCGCAAAATAAATTAAAATCGTTTGCGGAGTCGAAATAAACGAACTAGCAAAGATAACTGGAATAACACCAGCAACGTTAACCTTCAATGGTAGATAACTACTATCACTTGAACTAGAAACCCGTCTTGTATATTGAATAGGGATTCTTCGTTCAGCTTGTTGAACCCAGGTAACGAAAGTAACAATAATTAAAACAGCGACAAGGATTGCAGCTAAGAAAGCGATTCCTTGCCATAAACCAGATCCACTTTCACCCACAATATAATCAGTATATAGTTGTTGGATTCCAACTGGAATTCTTGCAACAATACCTGCAAAGATAATCATGGAAACACCTTGACCAATTCCTCGATCAGTAATCATGTCTCCCATCCAGGTTGTTAACATTGAACCACCGGTTAGAATAATACCGATACTTACATAAGTTCCAACTCCAGGGTTCTTAACTAAGTTCAAACTACTTAAAGTATTAAACCCAGCCGTGATACCAACTGATTGAATAAATGCAAGTACAACGGTCATAATTCTAGTAACCTGATTTAATTTACGCCGACCAACTTCACCTTGTTTACCCCATTCCACAAACTTGGGAACGATATCCATTTGGAGAAGTTGAACCACGATTTGAGCAGTAATATACGGTGAAACACCCATAGCGAAGATGGAGTAGTTTGTTAATCCACCACCACTAAAGGTGTTTAAAATGCTAACCAATCCAGAAGATGAAACGCTTTGAAGTGCCTTAGCGTTTATACCAGGTACAGTAATAAATGAACCAAGTCTAAATACAATCAGGACTCCTAAAGTAAATAGAATCTTATTTCTAATATCCTTTATCTTAAAAGCGTTCGTTAAGGTTGATAGCATTAGATCACCTCAATTTTACCGCCGGCATTTTCAATTGCTGATTGGGCTGACTTAGAGAACTTGTTAGCCTTAACAGTCAATTTTTTAGTTAAATCGCCTTCGCCAAGAATCTTAATTCCGAACTTAACGTTCTTAACTAAACCAGCATCTGCAAGGGAATCAGGAGTAACTTCTGCACCATCATCAAATGTGTTTAATGATGATAAGTTAACAACTGCATATTCCTTACGGTTAATGTTAGAGAAACCACGTTTTGGCATTTGACGGTAAAGAGGCATTTGCCCACCTTCAAAACCTAAACGAGTCTTGCTACGAGCTTTTTGACCTTTTTGTCCACGACCAGCAGTCTTACCTTTACTTCCGCGACCACGACCAATTCTTGATCTTGATGAACGTGAACCTTCAGCAGCTTTTAATTCATTTAACTTCATTAAAAGTACACCTCCTTATTAAATAGATAAATTACTTAACTTGTTCAACTTTAACTAAATGTGCGATTTTGAATAAAGCACCACGAACGGCTTCGTTATCTGGCTTAACAACCGTACTGTTGATACGGTGAAGGCCAAGTGATTCAACGATTTTACGTTGTTTTGGGAGACGGTGCGTTGCACTGTGAGCTAAAGTAATTTTTAATTGAGCCATCTTTAAACTCCTCCTTATTCTGCTAAGTGTTGAGCAGAAACACCACGTAAAGCAGAAACTTCTTCTGCACTCTTCAATGAAATTAATCCTTCAAAAGTTGCACGAACAGAGTTAATTGGTGTATCTGAACCTAGACGCTTACTAGTAACATCATCGACTCCAGCCAATTCCATAACGGCACGAACAGCACCACCAGCGGCAACTCCAGAACCTTCAACGGCTGGCTTCAACATGATCTTTCCACCACCGTAAACACCAACAACTTCGTGTGGAATAGTAGTTCCAACGATTGGTACTTCGATTAAGTTCTTACGAGCATCATCAACGGCTTTACGAATAGCTTCTGGAACTTCTTGAGCTTTACCAGTACCGAAACCAACGTGTCCATTTCTGTCACCAACAATAACTAAAGCAGCGAAACGTAGACGACGTCCACCTTTAACAACTTTGGTAATCCGATTAATAGCAACAACATTATCTTCAAGTTCTAACTTGCTTGCATCAATTTGGTTCGGACGAATTTTTTTAGCCATGTGTTGTCAATTCCTCCTTTATTAGAATTCTAGTCCATTTTCACGAGCAGCATCTGCCAAGGCTTGAACACGGCCATGGTATAGATATCCACCACGATCAAATACAACATTTTTAACGTTCTTCTTAGCTGCACGTTCTGCAACTAATTTACCCACGATCTTAGCTTGGTCAGTCTTGTTACCACCACTAACTTCACTATCGAGAGTTGAGGCACTAGCAAGCGTCACACCCTCTACATCATCAATAATTTGAGCGTAGATGTTTTTGTTAGAACGGAAAACGTTCAAGCGTGGGCACTCGGCAGTACCAGAAATCTTATTACGGACACGTAAATGACGACGTTGACGTGTCTTGTTTTTATCTGGTTTAGAAATCAAAATAGTCACCTCTAATTTTTAATTATTAGCAAAAATAATAAGTAATAATAATATTACTTACCAGTTTTACCTTCCTTACGACGAACATATTCGTCTTCGTAACGGATACCCTTACCTTTGTATGGTTCAGGTGAACGTACGGCACGAATCTTAGCAGCAAAATCACCAACGTGTTGTTTGTTAATTCCACTGATGTTAATAGTTGTATTGTCAGGTACTTGAAGTTCTAGATCTTCAGGTACTTCCATTTCAACTGGGTTTGAGTAACCAACATTAAGAATTAAAGTCTTACCCTTTAATTGAGTACGGTATCCAACCCCAACAAGTTTTAAGGTCTTCTTGAAACCATTAGAAACCCCTTCAACAAGGTTATTAAAGTTAGCACGCATAGTACCGTGCATAGCACGTACCTTATCAGTGTAACGAACCTTAGGTTCAAAAGTTACAATGTTGTCTTCAACTTTAATACCGATCATTGGTGAAAGAGTAGTAGATAATGTACCCTTAGGACCCTTAACAGTTAACTTGTCATCTTCTTGACTGAATTCAACCTTTTCAGGTAATTCAACCTTTTTATAACCAATACGACTCAAAATTACACCTCCAATACTTTAAAAAATTTTACCAAACGTAAGCTAATACTTCTCCACCAATCTTCTTGGCACGAGCTTCTTTATCGGTAATAACACCTTCTGATGTTGAAATAATCGCAATTCCTAAACCATTTAAAACCTTAGGAACAGATCGTGAGTCAACATATGAACGTAAACCAGGCTTGGAAATACGCTTCAAACCAGTAATAACACGACGATTATTACGACCATCCTTATCCTTACCATACTTTAAGAAAATACGGATAACGCCTTGTTTGTCATCTTCGATGTATTCAACATCGCGAACAAAACCTTCGCGCTTAAGGATTTCAGCGATGGCACGTTTAATTTTTGATGCAGGAGCTTCAACTGATTCGTGACGAGCCATGTTGGCGTTACGAACACGAGTTAATAAGTCTGCAATTGGATCTGTCATAGACATAAACGATAAGCCTCCCTTTATTTTATTTTTACCAGCTAGCTTTCTTCATACCAGGAATTTGACCCTTGTGGGCTAAATCACGGATACAAATACGGCATAAATGGAATTTTCTGTAAACAGAGTGAGGACGTCCACAGCGTTCACATCTTGTGTAGTTTTGAGTTGAGAACTTTGCAGGACGATTTGCTTTTAAAACTAATGCTTTTCTAGCCAATATAAAGCCTCCCTATATATTCACTATTTAGTGAATGGCATTCCAAATTGAGTTAATAGTTCTTTTGATTCTTCGTCACTATTAGCAGTTGTAACAATAACGATATCTAAACCACGAACACGGTTAACGTTATCGTAGTTAATTTCTGGGAAAATTAATTGTTCACGAACACCTAAAGTGTAGTTTCCACGACCATCAAATGACTTCTTGCTAACACCATGGAAATCACGAACACGTGGAAGTGAAACATTGATTAATTTATCTAAGAATTCGTACATCCGTTGGCCACGTAAGGTAACCTTAGCACCAATTGACATACCTTCACGTAATCTGAATCCGGCAATTGATTTCTTAGCCTTTGTAACTAAAGGCTTTTGACCAGAGATCAATGCTAATTCTGCTACGGCTTCATCTAAGTTCTTAGCGTTGGTAACAGCGTCACCAACACCCATGTTTAAAACAATCTTATCAAGCTTAGGTGCTTGCATGATTGATGAGTAGTTAAATTTGTCAACTAATGATTTTGAAATTTCATTAGTGTATTTATCTTGTAAGCGACTTGGCATAAAAGTGATATCCTCCCTTCGTCAAATATTAATCTAATGAGTAGTTAGTCTTCTTTGAGTAACGAACTTTCTTTCCGTTATCTTCTCTGATACCAATCTTAGTTGGTTCATTGTTAGAAGGGTCAATAATCATAACATTAGAAACATGAATTGGTGCTTCAACATCGTTAATTCCACCTTGTGGATTGTTTTGAGAAGCTTTTTGATGCTTCTTAACGATGTTAACACCTTCAACTACTACGCGATCTTTTGAGGCAATAGTCTTAGTAACAGTTCCTTCTTTACCCTTGTCTTTTCCACTGATTACACGAACTTTGTCACCAGTTTTAATTAACATTATACGGCACCTCCTTGGCGTTTAGTAGTGATTATAGTGTTTCAGGAGCTAGTGAAACGATCTTCATGAAGTTACTGTCACGTAGTTCACGAGCAACAGGTCCGAAAATACGAGTTCCACGAGGGCTCTTGTCATCATTAACGATAACTGCAGCGTTTTCATCAAAACGAATGTATGAACCATCTTTACGACGGGAAACAGACTTAGTTCTAACGATAACAGCCTTAACAACGTCACCCTTTTTGACAACGCCACCTGGTGTTGCTTGTTTTACAGTAGCAACAATAATATCACCGATACCTGCGTATCTTCTGCTTGATCCACCTAAAACCTTAATGGTTAAAATTTCACGAGCACCAGAGTTATCAGCAACTTTCAAACGACTTTCTTGTTGAATCACGGTAAAATCCTCCCTTCATAGTTGGATCATTAGAATACGATAAAATGATTAGATAATAACAGCTTTCTTAATAATCTTAACTAAACGGAAATGCTTAGTAGCTGATAATGGCCGAGTTTCCATGATTTCAACGATGTCGCCCATCTTAGCTTCATTCTTTTCATCATGTGCCTTGTATTTCTTTGAATACTTAACTCGCTTACCGTAAGTTGAATGAGTCTTAGTAGTTTCAACAATTACAGAAATGGTTTTGTCCATCTTGTCAGAAACAACACGACCACGGTATACCTTGCGTTCATTACGTTCTTCGCTCATGTATAAACCTCCTTTTATCGTATTCTTACTTGTTTAATTCTTTTTGACGAAGTGCAGTTTTAATACGTGCAATGTTCTTACGAACTTGTTTTAATCTTGCAGTATTTTCCAATTGTCCGGTAGCCAATTGGAAACGAAGGTTAAACAATTCTTCCTTGTAACCTTGTTCTTTTTCGTGCATTTGATCAGTGGTTAATTCATTAATTTCTTTAGCCTTCATTTGATTCGCCACCTACTTCCTTTTTAACAATCTTAGTACGTACAGGAAGCTTCATTGCAGCTAAACGTAAAGCTTCTTTGGCAACTTCATCAGAAGTTTCTCCAACTTCAAATAAAACCTTACCACGTTTAACGGGTGCAACCCATCCAGCAGGAGCACCTTTACCATTACCCATACGAACTCCGACACCTTTTTCAGTATATGATTTGTGAGGGAAAATCTTAATCCAAACTTTCCCACCACGCTTCATGTAACGAGTGATAGCAATACGACAAGCTTCAATTTGTCTATTGGTAATCCAATGTGAATCTAATGATTGTAAACCGTAACTACCGAAAGCTACTGACTTACCACCCTTAGCGTGACCACGAAGTTTACCACGGTGTTGACGGCGGTATTTTACACGTTTTGGTACTAGCATGCTTATTCCCCTCCTTTACGATTATTATTACGGCGGTTATTACGACGGTTGTTATTGTTGTTAGCAGGAATATCATTGTTAACAGCAGCTTGGCCTGGTAAAACTTCACCACGGTAGATCCAAGTCTTAACACCGATAGCACCGTAAGTAGTGTGTGCTTCTTCCCATGAATAGTCAATATCAGCACGTAGAGTATGCAATGGAACAGTACCTTCAGCATATGATTCGATACGAGCCATATCAGCACCATTCAAACGACCAGCAACTTGAGTCTTAATACCCTTAGCTCCTGAACGAACACTACGTTGCATTGATTGACGCATAGCACGACGGAATGCAACACGACCTTCTAGTTGACGAGCAATGTTTTCACCAACAAGGATAGCATCTAAATCAGGTTTCTTGATTTCGATGATGTTGATGTGAACACGCTTACCAGTTAATGAATTTAATTGTTTACGAAGACTTTCAACTTCAGATCCACCCTTACCAATAACCATACCAGGTTTTGCAGTGTGGATAGAAACGTTAACACGCTTTGCGGCACGTTCAATTTCTACAGTAGAAACAGAAGCATCAGCAAGTCTTTCTGCGATATATTTACGGATTTGAAGATCTTCTTTAAGATTAGCAGCAAAATCTTTTTCAGCATACCATTTTGCTTCCCAATCGCGAATGATCCCTACACGAAATCCGTTTGGATTTACTTTATGACCCACGCGTTATACCTCCTATTTTTCAGTTACTACGACAGTGATGTGACTAGTTCTCTTGTTAATTGGTGAAGCAGAACCTTTGGCACGAGGACGGAAACGTTTTAAAGTTGGTCCTTCGTTAACGTAAGCTTCACTTACAACTAAGTCTTCACGATCTAAATCAAAATTATTTTCTGCATTTGCTACAGCTGACATAAGAACCTTTGATACAACTGGAGAAGCTCCTCTTGGAGTAAACTTCAAAATTGCACTGGCTTCTGCCACGCTTTTACCTCTAATAAGATCAACTACAAGGCGGACCTTACGAGCGGCAATACGAACAGTTCTTGCAGTAGCTTTTGCTGATGTAACTTGTTCAGCCATTTATTAATCCTCCTTGCTTAGACAGTTTTCTTATCGTCACCCTTAGCGTGACCGTGGAAAGTACGGGTTGGTACGAATTCACCAAGCTTATGTCCTACCATGTCTTCTTGAACATAAACTGGTACATGTCTTCTCCCGTTATAAACAGCAATCGTGTACCCAATGAAGCTTGGGAAAATAGTTGACCGACGAGACCAAGTCTTAATTACTGACTTCTTTTCAGAGTCTTTTTGAGCATCAATCTTCTTTAAAAGACTGGCATCAGCGAATGGTCCCTTCTTTAAACTACGACTCATTATAAAACCTCCCTTACAATTTCATCTTTCATGAATTACATCTTTGAACCTTTACGACGACGAACAATCATCTTGTTGGAACGAGCGTTCTTAGAACGAGTCTTCTTACCAACAGTCTTCTTGTGCCATGGTGATAATGGAGATGGGTAACCAACTGGAGCTTTACCTTCCCCACCACCATGAGGGTGATCATTAGGGTTCATTACAGAACCACGAACATGTGGACGTTGACCTTTGTAACGAGTACGTCCGGCCTTACCAACATTAACTAATTCGTGTTCTTCGTTACCAACACTACCAATAGTAGCACGGTTAACAGAAAGAATCATACGAACTTCACCAGATGATAACTTAACTAATGAATACTTTCCATCGTTACCTAATAATTGAGCTGAAGTACCAGCGGAACGAACTAATTGTCCACCCTTACCTGGCTTCAATTCGATATTATGAATAACAGTTCCAACTGGAATGTTCTTTAATGGTAATGCATTACCAGTCTTGATATCAGCATTTACACCTGATTCAACCTTATCTCCAACCTTAAGTCCCTTAGGAGCAAGGATGTAAGATTTAGTACCGTCAGCATATACTAATAAAGCGATATTAGCAGTACGGTTTGGATCGTATTGAATTGACTTTACAGTAGCCATAACATCATCTTTGTTACGCTTAAAGTCGATAATACGGTATTGGTTCTTGTTACCACCACCACGATGACGAACAGTCATGCGGCCTGAGTTATTACGACCAGCTTGGTGCTTTTTAGAAGCCAAAAGTGACTTTTCTGGCTTTTGATCAGTAATTGATTCCTTATAGTTAAGGCTAGTCATATTACGACGACCATTACTGGTTGGTTTGTACTTTTTAAGTGCCAAAGTATTCCCCTCCTATTTTATATATTTTATTTGTCGCTAAATAATTGAATTTCTTTTGAATCGTCAGATAGAGTAACGATGGCCTTACGGCGCTTCTTAGTGTAACCAACGAATGATCCTTGGCGTTTCTTCTTACCCTTAAGATTCATAATGTTAACTTTAACAACCTTAACATCAAAGATGTCTTGGATTGCCTTCTTAACTTGAGTCTTTGTTGCCCGTACGTCTACATCAAATGTGTAACGTTTGTCATCCATCAAAGCAGTAGTTGCTTCGGTGATAACTGGACGTAAAATGATATCGCGTGATTCCATTATGCGAGCACCTCCTCTACTTGAGAAAGAGCAGCCTTAGTGATAACAACTTTGTCACTGTGAGCAACATCTAAAGTGTTAACACTCTTAGCAGTAATTACAGTAACGTTTTCTAAGTTACGTGCTGATAAAGCAACGTTTTCGTTACCATCTTCTAAAACAACTAATGTCTTAGTAGTAGCATCCAAGTTCTTTAATAAGTTGTTGAATTCCTTAGTTTTAGGAGCACTAAATGCTAATGAATCTACAACAACGAAGTTATCGTTAGCAACCTTTTCAGAAAGAACAGATTTAACAGCTAAACGAGTAACTTTCTTTGGAAGGTGGTATGCGTATGAACGAGGAGTTGGTCCGAAAACGATTCCACCTCCACGGAATTGTGGTGAACGGATAGAACCTTGACGAGCACGACCAGTTCCTTTTTGACGCCATGGCTTCTTACCACCACCGCGAACGGCACTTCTGTTTTTAACAGCATGAGTACCTTGGCGTTGTGATGCGCGTTGCATAGTAATAGTATCAAATACAACACTATCATTTGGTTCGATGTTAAAAATGGCATCATTTAAGTCGATGTTTCCATTTTTGCTACCATCTTGTTTGTATAAAGCTACGCTTGTCATTTATTGTTCCTCCTTTCTTATTTTTTAGATCCACGAGCAGCAGATCTAATTACTAATAGTGATTTGTTAGCACCAGGAACGTTACCCTTAACAAGGATTACGTTGTTTTCAGTGTCAGCCTTTACGACTTCAAGGTTTTGAATAGTAACAGTGTTGTTACCCATACGGCCTGGAAGCTTCATACCCTTAACAACACGGTTAATGATAGAACCTAATGAACCAGGACGACGGTGGTATCTAGAACCATGAGTTTCTGGTCCACGTGATTGACCATCTTTATGAATGTTACCTTGGTATCCATGACCCTTTGAGATACCTGTAACATCAACGATGTCACCTGCTTGGAAGACATCTGCCTTTACTTCATCTGATACATTGTAATCACCAAGCTCAACATCTCTAATTTCTTTAATGAAGCGCTTAGGATTAGTCTTTGCTTTTGCTGCATGACCTTTTTCTGGTTTGTTTGAGCGAACTGCTCGCTTGTCGTCGAAACCAACTTGAATTGCTTCGTAACCATCATTTTCCATGGTCTTCTTTTGCAAAACAACGTTAGGAGTAACATCAACAACAGTTACTGGCATTAATTCGCCAGATTCGTTGAATACTTGAGTCATTCCGACTTTTTTACCTAAGATTCCTTTTTTGGTCATGAGTACACCTCCGATATTATTGTATTTCTAAAAATTATAGTTTGATTTCGATATCTACACCACTTGGTAGATCAAGTTTCATTAATGAATCAACAGTCTTAGGTGTTGGATTCAAGATATCGATTAAACGTTTGTGAGTTAACATTTCGAATTGTTCACGAGCCTTCTTAAACTTATGTGGTGAAGCTAAAAGAGTGTAAACAGTCCGATCAGTAGGCAATGGAATTGGACCAGAAATGTTGGCACCAGTTCTTTGAGCCGTTGCGACAATCTTTTCAGCAGATTGATCTAAAATGCGGTGTTCATAAGCCTTTAATCGAATACGAATTTTTTGTTTTGCCATTGTATTCCCTCCTTCGTCTATTTTAAAAATAAGACTAACTCCGTGAAAGTTCCCGACACACCATCATGGCAAAGCATCCGGGTGTGCCGCAATCTCTCACATCATTGCTATCATCTGTCCTGTGATTAGGGTATAACAACCCCTCAAAAATCAGTACTTAACTATAATACCCGATTCACGCTATAGTTTCAAGGGTTTCGCGTAATTTATTTTAAAATAAAGCACTCAATTAAATACATTAAAATTATTTTAACGAATAAAAAAAGAGTTTGCAATAAAAGCAAACTCTTCTTAAAAATAAAATATTAAATTTTATTATTCAGCGTTTCCACCGTTTTTCTTAATAATTTCTTCTTGAATAGCCTTTGGAACTGGAGAGTAATGGTCAAATGACATTGAGAATGTTCCACGTCCTTGAGTAGCTGAACGCAATGTAGTTGCGTAACCAAACATTTCAGATAGAGGAACAAAAGCATGAATCAATTGAGCCTTTGAACGAGTTTCCATTCCATCAACATTACCACGACGTGAAGTTACTTGACCCATAACATCACCCATGTTTTCTTCAGGAACAACGATATCAACCTTCATAATTGGTTCAAGAATAACTGGATCAGCAGTCTTAGCAGCATTTCTTAAAGCAATTGAAGCAGCGATCTTAAATGCAGCTTCACTAGAATCGACATCATGGTAACTACCATCGTATAACTTGGCCTTAAGGTCAATCAATGGGTATCCAGCAAGAACACCATTAGCCATTGATTCCTTCAAACCTTGTTCTACTGAAGGGATAAATTCACGAGGAACAACCCCACCAACAATGGCATCTTCGAATTCGAAACCTTTACCAGTTTCGTTAGGAGTAAATTCAATCCATACGTCCCCGTATTGACCTTTACCACCAGATTGACGAATGAACTTACCTTGAGCCTTAGTTGGCTTAGTAAATGCTTCACGGTAAGCAACTTGAGGAGCACCAATAGTTGCTTCAACCTTGAATTCACGCTTCATACGGTCAACAATGATGTTCAAGTGAAGTTCACCCATTCCGGAGATAATAGTTTCACCAGTTTCAGGGTTAGTTTCAGCCTTGAAAGTAGGATCTTCTTCAGCAAGCTTTTGTAAAGCATTGTTCATCTTATCTTGGTCAGCCTTGGTCTTAGGTTCAACAGAAACACTAATAACTGGTTCTGGGAATTCCATTGATTCAAGGTGTAATGGGTGCTTAGGATCAGTTAAAGAATCACCAGTAGTAGTATTCTTCAAACCAATAGCAGCAGCGATATCACCGGAGAATACTTCTTCGATTTCTTTACGGTGGTTAGAATGCATTTGTAGTAAACGACCAACACGTTCACGTTTATCCTTAGTAGCGTTCAATACGTATGAACCTGATTCCAAACTACCACGGTAAACACGAATAAATGTTAAACGTCCAACGAATGGGTCAGTCATGATCTTGAATGCTAAGGCAGCGAATGGCTTGTTGTCATCAGCCTTTAATTCAACTTCTTCACCAGTATCAGGATCAGTTGCCTTGTATGGGCGAACGTCAAGTGGTGATGGTAAGTAGTCAAGAACAGCATCAAGCATCATTTGGATACCCTTGTTCTTAAATGCAGAACCAGCTAATACTGGGTAGAATTCAAGATTTAAAGTAGCCTTACGGATAGCAGCCTTTAATTCAGCCTTGGTGATTTCTTCACCTTCAAGGTACTTGTCCATGATTGAATCATCAACATCAGCAACTGCTTCAATTAATTCATCATGACGCTTTTGAGCTTCGTCTTTTAAATCATCAGGAATTTCAACAGTATCCCATTCTGAACCTAACTTGTCTTCGTCGTAAAGGTATGCCTTCATTTCAATTAAGTCAACCATACCTTCGAAAGTATCTTCGGCACCAATTGGCATTTGAATAGCATGTGCGTTAGCATCCAAACGTTCGTGTAAGGATTTTACTGACATATCAAAGTCAGCACCTAACTTATCCATCTTGTTAGCAAAAACGATTCTTGGAACGTTGTATTCTGAAGCTTGACGCCAAACAGTTTCAGTTTGAGGTTCAACCCCAGCAGCAGCATCCAAGATAGTAATTGATCCATCAAGAACCCGTAAAGAACGTTCAACTTCGGCAGTGAAGTCCACGTGTCCTGGGGTATCAATGATGTTTACCCGGTAACCCTTCCATTGTGCAGTAGTAGCAGCGGAAGTAATAGTAATACCACGTTCTTGTTCTTGTTCCATCCAGTCCATTTGTGAAGCACCATCATGGGTTTCACCAATTTTGTGGGTAATTCCAGTATAGTATAAGATCCGTTCAGTAGCGGTAGTCTTACCAGCATCAATATGGGCAGTAATACCGATATTACGAGTCTTTTCTAAAGGAAATTCTCTTTTAGCCATGTGTTTATGTTTCTCCTCTCGACAACAGTTCAGTTTCAAATAAAGTGGCTAGTTAATAAACTAATAGCCACTTTTTATTATAACAAATTATAAGATTAACTAAACTACTTATTACCAACGGTAATGTGCAAAGGCACGGTTAGCTTCAGCCATCTTATGAGTGTCTTCACGCTTCTTAACGGAAGCACCAGTATTGTTAGCAGCATCCATGATTTCACGAGCTAAACGTTCAGTCATAGTGTGTTCACCACGTAAACGTGAGTAATTAGTAATCCAACGAAGACCTAAAGTAGTACGACGACCTGGACGTACTTCGATAGGAACTTGGTAGTTAGCCCCACCAACACGGCGAGCCTTAACTTCAAGTACAGGCATAACGTTCTTCATAGCTTCTTCGAATACTTCAACTGGTTCGTTACCAGTTTCTTCTTTAATTAAGTCGAATGCACCGTATAAAATCTTAGATGCAGTTCCTCTCTTACCATCTAACATCAAGTGGTTGATTAAGCTGGTAACCATTTTTGAGTTGTAAATTGGATCAGGAATAACTTCTCGATCCGCAACATGTCCTTTTCTTGGCATTTAAATATCCTCCTCGTTTTTAAGTATAATCGATTATTCCTTAGGCTTCTTAGTACCGTACTTAGAACGACTTTGACGACGATCTTCAACACCGGCAGTATCTAAGGCACCACGAACGATGTGGTAACGTACCCCAGGTAAATCCTTAACACGACCACCACGAATTAAAACAACACTATGTTCTTGAAGGTTGTGTCCGATACCTGGAATATAAGCAGTAACTTCGATTAAGTTTGATAATCTAACACGAGCATACTTACGTAAAGCAGAGTTAGGCTTCTTTGGAGTCATAGTACCAACACGGGTAGCAACACCACGTTTTTGTGGAGCTGGGTTGTTGGTTTGAACTTTCTTGTAACTATTGTACCCATGGTTTAAAGCAGGGGATTTTGATTTAGAACTTTTAGATTTACGTCCGTTACGAACTAATTGGTTAATAGTAGGCATCTAAAAATTCCTCCTTTCATTAATTTAATACTTTGATATAAGTCCACACATCCAGGTGGTTCTTTTTTATTTCTAAAAAAAGAACCGCCGTTTACGTACGAAATTGTACATTTCATGGAGAATCCTAGTTCTCCATATCAGCAAGCACGTTTACTATCTTATCACTCAGCAATTATGGTGTCAATTGAATTTTATAAATCAACTTAGTTTATTTTTACGTATTTTAATTCTGAGGTGATCAAAATGAAAATCATTCTTTATTTTATAATTGGTAGCACAATTGGATCATTTATTACATTAGTAATTCAACGTCGCGATGTAAACGAATCAATTGTTATGCCCCGTTCACATTGTAATTACTGCATGACAACGCTTAAGTGGTACGATTTAGTTCCCGTTATTAGTTATCTACTTTTAAACGGTCGATGTAGGTATTGTCGCAGCACAATATCTAAGTCTACCATCATCAATGAAGTTATATTTGGTTTGCTCTTTATGATTATCATTTTTAAACCAATGAATTTATTTATATTCAGTTCAATGTTATTAATGACGTTATTGGCCATTATTGATTATCAAAAATTAATGGTCCCAACCATTGTAATTATAGTAATGTTTTTAAATAATCTAATGTACTATTTTATATTTAACGACGGCAACATCATCCAGCTAAGCTTAATCATTGGCACATACTTACTCACGCAATTATTAAACCCCTTCGTCTTAAAAATGGGAGCTGGTGATATTGATGTTATTTTTATCTTATCATTAATTATTGGTTTCAAAATAAACATTATATTAATCATCATTGCAGCCGTTTTAGCATTGTTTTTCTTCGCATTGAAAAGGGTTAATAGAATTCCGTTTATTCCATTTCTAGCAATTAGTTATTTATGCTGCCTACTATGGATATAAAAAAAGCACCTCCAAATTAATGGAGATGCTTTTCTAAACGGTTAATTAATTTTTAGCGTCTTCTTCTTTTTTGATCTTTTCTTCAAGTTCACTGATTGAGTAAACTCCGTCAGTAGTTGAAGCGCCAATTTCCTTCGGTTTGATATCACCATAGGTGTGCATACCAGTACCAGCAGGAATTAACTTACCAATAATAACATTTTCTTTCAATCCAACTAATGGATCGTTCTTACCACGAATTGCGGCATCAGTTAATACTCGAGTCGTTTCTTGGAATGAAGCAGCAGATAAGAAACTGTTAGTTTCAAGTGCGGCCTTAGTAATTCCAAGTAATACTGGACGAGCAGTAGCAGGAATCTTACCAGTGATAACAGCATCACGGTTGCTTTCCTTAAAGTCATTAATATCCATTAATGTACCAGGAAGCAATTCAGTGTCACCAGGATCCATGATTCGTACCTTACGAAGCATTTGTCTAACCATGATTTCGGCGTGCTTATCACTCAAGTCCACCCCTTGCATCCGGTAAACCTTTTGAACTTCACCAAGAAGGTAAACTTCAGTTGAAAGAGTATCTCTAACCTTGATTAATTCCTTTGGATCAATTGAACCATCATTCAATTGGGAACCACGGCGGATAAAGTCACCTTCTGCAACTTGAAGTTGTGAATTGATAGGAACACTGTAAGTTCTAGTATCAGTATCACCCTTAATGGTAATTTCTTGAGTTCTTTCAGCTGGGTTTTCTTCAATTTTTTCAACTGTACCGGTAACTTCAGTAATTTCAGCTTTCCCTTTAGGATTTCTAGCTTCCACAATTTCTTGAACCCGAGGAAGTCCTTGGGTAATATCTGAGTTTCCGGCAACCCCACCAGTATGGAAGTTCCGCATGGTTAATTGAGTCCCAGGTTCACCGATTGATTGAGCAGCAACAGTACCAACGGCTTCCCCAACTTCAACTGGATCACCAGTTGCTAGGTTCCGACCGTAACACTTAGCACAAACCCCGTGAACACTATTACAAGTGAATGCAGAACGAATTTCAACTTCTTTAATTCCAGCATCTTCAATTGCTTGAGCTTCTGGTTCGTTAATCATTTCGTTCTTGTTAACGATAACTTCACCATTCTTAGGATCAACCACCGTCTTCATTGCAAACCGACCAATAACACGGTCATACAATGGTTCGATAGTTTCATTTCCTTGTGTCATGGCTTTAACTACTAATCCACGATCAGTACCACAGTCATCTTCACGAATAATAACATCTTGAGCCACATCAACTAGCCGTCTAGTTAAGTAACCAGAGTTGGCAGTCTTCAAGGCCGTATCAGTCATACCCTTACGAGCACCGTGGGTAGAAATAAACATTTCCAAGACAGATAAACCTTCACGGAAGTTTGAAGTAATTGGTAGTTCCATGATGTCTCCACTAGGTGAAGCCATCAATCCACGCATACCAGCTAATTGAGTAAAGTTTGAAATGTTACCACGAGCCCCAGAATCACTCATCATAAAGATTGGATTTTGTGGATCGAAGTTCTTCATTAGCAATTCTTGGATTTCATCCTTAGCGTCACTCCAGATTTGAATAACCCGTTCGTAACGTTCTTGGTCAGTAATTAAACCACGACGGAATTGCTTAGTAACCATATCAACTTGCTTATGAGCATGTTCAAGTACGGCAGACTTTTCTTTTAAGTCAGTAACATCGGTAATCCCAACCGTTAACCCTGACTTAGTGGACTTGTCGTAACCAATATCTTTAATCCGGTCCAATAGTTTTGAAGTAATCGTAACTTTGTATTCGTTATATACTTCAGCGATCACATCACTCAAGAAGCCCTTCTTAAATGGCGGAACTAATGGTGCATCCTTCAAGTGATCAAAAATATTTTCACCAGGTTCTAGGAAGTATTGATCTGGAATGTGGCCATGAACGTTAGTATCAGTAGGTTCATTCAAGTAAGTGAAGGCCTTAGGTAAGATATGGTTAAAAATAATCTTACCAGTCGTCGTTACTAAAATCTTATCCTTTTGATCATCGGTAAATGGCTTTTCAGGCATTGAAGAAACCCGAATTCCAACTCTAGTGTGCCAATGAGTAGTTCCGTTTTGGTATGAAAGAAGTGCTTCGTTGTAATCATTGAAGATTGTTCCTTCACCTTCACGACCAGCTTCTTCCATCGTCAAGTAGTAGTTACCAATAACCATATCTTGAGATGGAGCAACAATTGGTTTTCCATCACGAGGAGCAAGAATATGACTGGCAGCAAGCATTAAGATCCGTGATTCAGCTTGTGCTTCATCAGATAATGGAACGTGAATGGCCATTTGGTCACCATCAAAATCGGCATTGTAAGCTTCACAAGCCAATGGATGTAAACGCATTGACTTACCACTAACTAACACTGGTTCAAAGGCTTGAATTCCCAAACGGTGAAGCGTAGGTGCCCGGTTAAGTAATACCGGATGTTCTTTAATAACATCTTCTAAGACATCGAACACTTCATCTTCTTGACGATCAATTTGGCGCTTGGCATTTTTAATATTTGATGCAATTCCACGCTTAACCAATTCTTTCATAATGAAAGGTTTGAATAATTCCATTGCCATTGGCACTGGAAGTCCCATTTGGTTAAATTTAAGGAATGGTCCAACATCAATAACAGAACGACCAGAGTAGTCAACCCGTTTTCCAAGTAAGTTTTGTCTGAAACGACCTTGCTTACCCTTAAGCATATGAGAAAGTGACTTCAATGGACGGTTACCAGGACCAGCAACTGGACGACCACGACGACCATTATCAATCAAGGCATCAACGGCTTCTTGAAGCATCCGTTTTTCGTTTTGAACGATAATTCCTGGCGCATGTAAGTCTAATAAACGCTTAAGCCGGTTATTACGGTTAATTACCCGACGGTATAAATCATTCAAGTCAGAAGTAGCAAAACGGCCACCTTCTAGTTGAACCATTGGACGAAGATCAGGTGGAATAACTGGAATTGCATCCATTACCATCCAATCTAAATCATTTTCAGAAGTTAGGAAGGCTTCCAAAATGTCTAATCGACGAACTGCACGAGTTCTCTTTTGACCAGTTGCCTTCTTTAATTCTTCTTTTAATTCATCAGTTTCACGTTGTACATCAACGTTTTCAAGCAATGTCTTAATAGCTTCAGCACCGATATCAGCTTTAAAACGAGAACCATATTCAAGTTTCTTTTCCCGATAATCATGTTCTGATAGTAATTGCTTGTTTTCAAGTGGGGTGTCACCAGCATCAGTAACAACATAGGAAGCAAAGTAAATAATTTCTTCCAATGCTCGTGGGCTCATGTCTAAGACAAGCCCCATTCGACTTGGAATTCCCTTGAAGTACCAAATATGAGTAACTGGTGCGGCCAATTCAATATGACCCATCCGTTCTCTTCTAACCTTAGAGCGCGTAACTTCAACTCCACAGCGGTCACAGACGATTCCACGGTAACGAATTCGTTTGTACTTACCACAAGCACATTCCCAATCTTTGGTAGGCCCAAAGATTCGTTCATCGAACAAACCTTCTTTTTCGGGCTTCAAAGTCCGGTAGTTAATGGTTTCAGGTTTTTGAACTTCACCATATGACCAACTACGGATTTTATCAGAAGATGCTAGGCCAATTTGCATGCTTTCGAATTTATTAACATCGACCAATTGAGCGGCCTCCTTATTTATTCTTTAGAATTTGTGTTAGTAGTGTTTGATTCTTCACTATTTTCTTGACTAGCTTTTTCGGCGTTCTTCTTAGCTTCTTGTTCTTTAGCTAACTTACTCAAAGCGTCAACGTTAACAACATCGTTATCTTCGTTGTCCATATCTCTAAGTTCAACTTCCTTGTGATCCTTGTTAAGAACCTTCATATCAAGCCCTAATGCTTGTAATTCTTTAACTAGAACCCGGAATGATTCAGGAACACCTGGCTTAGGAATTGGTTCACCCTTAACGATTGCTTCATAAGTCTTAACCCGTCCAACAACATCATCAGACTTGTAAGTTAAGATTTCTTGAAGGGTATAAGCAGCACCATAAGCTTCAAGGGCCCAAACTTCCATTTCACCAAACCGTTGACCCCCAAATTGAGCTTTACCACCAAGTGGTTGTTGAGTAACTAATGAGTAAGGTCCAATTGCACGAGCATGAATCTTATCATCAACCATGTGAGCAAGCTTCAAGTAGTGCATAACCCCAACGGCAATTCGCTTGTCGAAAGGTTCACCAGTCCGACCATCATAAACGACACTCTTCGTATCAGGAGCCATTCCAGCTTCCTTAACAATGTCATCAATATCATCATCACTAGCTCCATCAAAGACAGGCGTTGTAACGTGAATACCTAATTTACGAGCAGCCATTCCTAAATGCAATTCAAGAAGTTGACCAATGTTCATCCGTGAAGGCACACCCATTGGACTCAACATAATATCAATTGGAGTTCCATCTGGTAAGTATGGCATATCTTCTTCAGGAATTACGATTGAAACCGTCCCCTTGTTACCATGACGTCCAGACATCTTGTCTCCAACTTGAATCTTACGTTTTTGAGCAATGTATACTCGAACCATTTGGTTAACACCTGGGGATAGTTCATCACCATTTTCACGGCTAAAGACCTTAATGTCTTGAACAATTCCACCAGCACCATGCGGAACCTTAAGTGAAGTATCACGAACTTCACGCGCCTTTTCACCAAAGATTGCGTGTAGTAATCGTTCTTCAGCTGATAATTCAGTCACACCCTTAGGAGTAACCTTACCAACTAAAATATCACCATCATGAACTTCGGCCCCAATTCTAACAACCCCGTTTTCGTCAAGGTTTTTAAGTGCATCTTCCCCAACGTTAGGAATTTCACGGGTCATTTCTTCAGGTCCTAATTTAGTATCACGAGCTTCTGATTCATATTCTTCGATATGAATTGAAGTATAAACATCATCACGGATTAAACGTTCATTAATCGCAATGGCATCTTCGAAGTTGTATCCTTGCCAAGTCATGAAGGCAACGACTGGGTTTTGACCTAATGCTAATTCACCATTTTCCATTGATGGACCATCAGCTAACACTTCGTTTGCATCAACATGATCGTTAACCCGAACGATTGGCCGTTGGTTGTAGTTCTTACCACCATTGGAACGTTGGAATTTCATCAACTTGTAAGTGTCTAACGCACCATCATCACGACGAACCCGAACTTCACGGGAATCAACATATTCAACGTTTCCTTCATGCTTACAAATTAAAGCAACTCCGGAATCATGCGCAGCCCGGTATTCCATTCCAGTACCAACTAGTGGTGCATGTGGATCTACCAATGGAACCGCTTGACGTTGCATGTTAGCACCCATTAAAGCACGGTTGGAGTCATCATTTTCCAAGAATGGAATACATGCAGTCGCAACAGAAACTACTTGTTTTGGTGAAACGTCCAT
Organism: Nicoliella lavandulae; assembly: GCF_037546185.1. Taxonomy (NCBI): domain Bacteria; kingdom Bacillati; phylum Bacillota; class Bacilli; order Lactobacillales; family Lactobacillaceae; genus Nicoliella; species Nicoliella lavandulae. Next base: position 78,785 of record NZ_JAWMWH010000001.1, read on the forward strand.
GTAGTCAACGTCTTTAATGTTAGCAACGATGTTATCAGAACGATGCCGTGCTAACACAGTATCATTTTGGAATGAACCATCATCATTAAGCGGGGAGTTTGCTTGTGCAACCACGTACTTATCTTCTTCGTCCGCACTTAAGTAATCAATCTTGTCAGTAACCTTGTGGTCCTTCCAAGAAACACGACGGTATGGAGTTTCAACGAATCCATACTTGTTGATTCGTGCATAACTGGAAAGTGTATTGATCAACCCGATATTTGGACCTTCGGGCGTTTCAATCGGACAAATCCGACCATAGTGAGTATAGTGAACGTCCCGCACTTCATATCCGGCCCGATCACGAGTTAACCCACCAGGTCCCAATGCAGAAAGACGCCGTTTATGAGTTAATTCACCCAATGGATTGGTTTGATCCATGAATTGGGAAAGTTGTGAAGAACCAAAGAATTCTTTCACAGAAGCAACTACTGGTCGAATGTTAATTAATTGTTGTGGAGTAACAGTAGCAGCATCTTGGATTGACATCCGTTCTCTAACTACTCTTTCCATCCGTGCCAAACCAATTCTAAATTGGTTTTGTAACAACTCACCAACAGAACGAATCCGACGGTTACCCAAGTGATCAATATCATCTGGACCACCAATTCCTTCTTGTAAGTTCAAGAAGTAGTTAATGGATGAAATAATATCAGCAGGAGTAATGTGCTTAAAGTCCAATGGAATGTTGTCATTTCCAATGATTGGCACAACCCGGTCTGGGTCGTTCTTAGAGTAAACCTTAATCACTTGAATCGTCATTGGTTCAGTTACAACCGCTTGATCAGATGGTTCAAACGTGTAAGCCTTGAAATCTTGACGGTCTAAATATGGTGTAAGCTTTGCTAATAGTTCACGACTAATCGTTTCATCCTTCTTAGCAAGAATTTCACCAGTATCTGGATCAGCTAATGTTTCAGCCAATGTAAGACCTAATAATCTATTTTTAAGTTTTAATTTGTTGTTAGTCTTAAAACGACCAACAGGTGCCATATCGTAACGCTTTGGATCAAAGAAGCGTGCAGTTAACAAACTTCTTGAAGAATCAGCAGTCTTAGGTTCACCTGGCCGTAGCCGTTCATAGATGTCCTTTAATGCTTCTTCAACTCGTGAGTCTTCAGCATTCTTGTGAACATCCTTTTCTAAGGTTAATGATAAACTATCATTTGAGCCAAGAATTTCACTAATTTCGCTGTCTTCACCAAATCCAAGTGCCCGGACTAATTCAGTAATTGGTAATTTACGAGTCCGGTCAATTCGTACATATGATACATTTTTAGCATCATTTTCGAATTCCATCCAAGCACCACGGTTAGGAATAATCGTAGCACCGAATACAGTCCGGCCGTTCTTATTAATGTCCTTGTGGAAGAATACACCAGGGGAACGAACTAATTGGGAAACGATAACCCGTTCGGCACCATTAATAATGAAAGTACCTTGGTCAGTCATCAATGGAAAATCACCAAAGAAAACATCTTGGGACTTGATTTCACCAGTATCATGGTTCGTTAACTTAAGCGTAACATGCAATGGAGCTGAATAATTTGCCTCATGCGCACGTGCTTCTTCTACTGTATACTTTGGTTCTAATAATTGATAATCAACAAATTCTAAGGATAAATTACCCTTAAAGTCGTCGATTGGCATAATGTCATTAAACATTTCCCGTAAACCTTCATCCAAGAACCATTGGTATGAATCAGTTTGGATTTCAATCAAGTTAGGTAAATCAAGAACTTCCTTGATTCGCGCGTAACTTCTACGAATACGGTGTTTTCCATATTTAACTAAATGTCCTGCCAAGTTATTCACCTCTCCTAATTATTTCTATGAACTGAAATGTTACAATTTGATTACAAATTGAATTTTTCCTACTTTTTTACTAAAATTAAGCAAAAAAAATCCCCAAAGAAGATCTTAAAATCTAATTTTTGGGGGATATAGGAGTTCTATACGGACAATAGATCGCAAGAACTCATTTCAATTCGTAGTTATATATTTATATAATACTCAACTTATTAGTGTGTGTCAATAAATAAGTGCAAAAAAAGAAGGGAAAAATCCCTTCTTTTTTAATGAATCATATTACTATTTATTAGTTGATTTTTGACCACTTTTAACGTTGATCTTAATCTTACCGTGACTAGCACCAATCGTAAGTGAATCTCCAGTGGCAACTTGCCCTGATAGCATGATTTCACTTAGCTTATCTTCAACTTTGGTTTGAAGTGCTCTTCTAATTGGCCGTGCTCCATATTGAGGATCAAAGCCAGCTTCCGCTACCACATCAACTGCAGCAGGCGTTAACTTAACTTCAATGCCTTGATCAGTGATTCGTTGTAGCAAGTCACGTGCCATCAATTTAACAATTTCATGTAATTGTGGCTTCGTAAGGGAGTGGAAGATTACGACTTCATCAATCCGGTTTAAGAATTCTGGTTTGAAGTACTTCTTCAACTGTTCCTTAATGGTTGCAGCCATTGCATTGTAATTGTCAGCATCGGCTTTTTCAGCACCAAATCCAACCGTCTTCTTGTACTTAAGTGTCGTTGCTCCTAAGTTAGAAGTCATAATGATAACAGTGTTTCTAAAGTCAACTTTACGACCCTTGGAATCAGTCAAGTACCCGTCATCTAGAACTTGAAGTAACAAGTTAAAGACATCCGGATGGGCTTTTTCAACTTCATCCAATAGGATAACTGAATAAGGATGTTGTCTAACCTTTTCAGTAAGTTGTCCCCCTTCACTATAACCAACATAACCGGGTGCAGAACCAATTAAACGACTTGTCGAGTATTTTTCCATGTATTCAGACATATCAACTCTAATCATGTCGTCTTCTGAACCAAACATTGCTTCAGCTAGGTCCTTAGCTAATTCGGTCTTCCCAACCCCAGTTGGTCCTAGGAACATAAATGAACCAATTGGTTTGTTAGGCGCCTTCAAGCCACTCCGCGCTCTTCTAATTGCCCGAGCAACTGCAGAAACCGCTTCGTCTTGACCAACCACTCGTTTATGAAGAATATCTTCAAGGTTAACTAGGCGATCAGCATCCGTCTTGGAGAGTTGAGTAACTGGAATCCCAGTCCATTGCGCAACAACTTCTGCTACGTCTTGACCAGTTTCTTTTAACTGATATTCTTCATTAGAGCTTGATTGTTTACGCTTGGCATCTTCTTCATTGATTTTAGCTTCTAGTTGTTTAGCCTGGTTTCTAATTTCAACTGCTTTTTCAAAGTCTTGATTTTCAATCGCTTGTTCTTTTTCATTGTTCAATTGATTTAATTTCGCATGATCAGATGATAATTCACTAGGTTGCTTATTAATCCGAACTTTGGCGGCAGCTTCATCCATTAAATCAATGGCCTTATCTGGTAAGAAACGGCTTTGAATATAACGAGTGGATAAACCAACTGCTTTTTCAATAGCATCATCAGTGATTTGCACATGGTGATGAGCTTCATACTTAGGTCTGATTCCCTTCAAAATTTGAATGGTTTCTTCACTAGTTGGTTCATTAACTTGAACCGTTGCAAACCGACGTTCTAGTGCAGTATCAGATTCAATGTACTTTTGGTATTCATTTAGCGTCGTAGCACCAATCATTTGAAGATCACCACGCGCTAATGAAGGTTTCAAAATGTTGGAAGCATCAATTGCCCCTTCTGCACCACCAGCACCAACCAAAGTGTGTAATTCATCAACAAACAAGATGATTTGACCATTATCTTTAATTTCTTTAATAATTTTCTTCAAACGACTTTCAAATTCACCACGGTACTTAGTACCAGCAACTAATGAACCCATGTCAAGCATCATCAACCGCTTATTCGTCATATCTTCTGGGACCGAACCATCAATAATCTTTTGAGCTAATCCTTCTGCAATGGCAGTTTTACCAACGCCGGGTTCCCCAATTAAGACTGGGTTATTTTTCGTCCGTCGACTAAGAATTTGAATAACCCGTTTAACTTCTTTATGCCGACCAATCGTTGGATCCATCCGACCTTCTCTAGCCACTTCAGTTAAATCAGTTGCTAGTGAATCCAAGGTTGGTGTAGCGCCCTTAGGAGTAGCGCGGTTCTTATTACTATTAATAGCACCGTTCTTACCGGCAGCTGAACTAACGCCCATCTTATGAAGAGTCACTTGTTTAATAACCTTAGTTTGAGCACCAAATGTAATTAGAATCCGTGCTGATAAAATACTGTCATCACTTACCAATGCAAGCAATAAATGTTCAGTCCCAACTTTGTTGGCACCATATTGGCGAGCAATGTTACCAGCTAAAGCTAAAATATCCTTAGCCTTAGGTGAATATGGTAAGTAAGAATTACTATCTAGTCCTTGGAGATTACCAAATCCAGCCAAGCGTTCAATTTCTGAACGAATGTCTTCTTCATCAATTTGAAAGTGTTCTAAGACACTGTAAGCAATCCCATTGGGTTCTAATGCTAGCGCTAACAATAAGTGTTCAGTGCCAACGGCTTGATGTTTGAAATTTTTAGCCTGTTCTTGTGCAAGTACCAATACGTTACGTGCGCTTGGGGTAAATAAGTTTTCCATAAATTGCCTCGCTTTCCGTTCCTAATCTTCGAACCTTAAATGATTCAATACTGATCGTAATACCTGGGCGCGAAGCCGGTTAGCACAATCAATATCATTATTAATCATCAAACTATCTTTCTCAATTGCTGCTAAAATAATCCGAGCTTCCTTACTCGACAGCAACTGACTATGGTATAGAGTCTTAACAATTGAATCACCGTCCCTTTCGGAAATACTAGAACCGATCACATCTAATAGTGAATCTAATACTTCGATGTTATCTAGCAATTTCACCTTTTCGATTCGGATATAGCCACCACCGCCACGCTTACTTTCTACTACGTAGCCGTTTTGGATGGTGAACCTAGTCTTAATAACATAGTTAATCTGTGAAGGGACAACATGAAAAAGATTAGCAACCTCTGAACGACGAATCTCGGCATGATTCGATTCAGCTAAAATCTGCTTTAAATATTTTTCAATAATATCTGAAACATTTTTGGATTGCATATTTTCATCTCATCTCTGACTAATCTTGACTATTATTATATGAAATCGGCCAGTGAAATAAAAGTATTTTGTCTATTAATTTTTAACGACAAAAAAATCGGGAAAACAAGATTCGAACTTGCGACCTCTGCGTCCCGAACGCAGCGCTCTACCAAGCTGAGCTATTTCCCGATGTATTTTGTAAATATTAAACTGATTGATTCTAGATCGGGAAGACAGGATTCGAACCTGCGACCCCTTGGTCCCAAACCAAGTGCTCTACCAAGCTGAGCTACTTCCCGATATTCATCTCTAATTTAAAATTAGAAATAAAAAAATGCACCCAGTAGGAGTCGAACCTACAACCTTCTGATTCGTAGTCAGACACTCTATCCAGTTGCGCTATGGGTGCAAAATAATATTATGAAAATGTAAATGCCGAGGACCGGGATCGAACCGGTACGGTTATCACTAACCGCAGGATTTTAAGTCCTGTGCGTCTGCCAATTCCGCCACCCCGGCAGGCTATTTTATTTTAAAAAAATAAAAAGCGGAAGACGGGATTCGAACCCGCGACCCCCACCATGGCAAGGTGATGTTCTACCACTGAACTACTTCCGCACAAAAATGCCGACTAGACGATTCGAACGCCCGACCTCATCATTACTAGTGATGCGCTCTAACCAACTGAGCTAAGTCGGCAAATTGGTAAGTGCGGGCGAAGGGACTCGAACCCCCATGTCCAAAGGACACTAGAACCTAAATCTAGCGCGTCTGCCAGTTCCGCCACGCCCGCATATTAAATTATAAAATGAGCCGTGGGAGGTTCGAACTCCCGACCCTCTGATTAAAAGTCAGATGCTCTACCGGCTGAGCTAACGGCTCGAAAAAATAAAAAATGGAGGATACAGGGCTCGAACCTGTGACCTCCTGCTTGTAAGGCAGATGCTCTCCCAACTGAGCTAATCCTCCGAGGTCTTAATGGTTACTCATTTAAGCAACTATTATATAATATCATGTGGTCAACTTGATGTCAACAACTTTTTGATTTTTATTTTTTCGATTTCGAATTAGTTCGGTCTCACCTGAAAACTAATCAGTAAAAATCAACAAAAACTAGTATATAATACTTCCCCTAAAAAAGCTACCCCTTTTTTCAAAAAAAATAAGAAATAAGTGCAATTCACTTATTTCTTATCGTTAAATCATTGATATATCTAACTTTTAGAATAGGTCTTGTTTTTCAATTTTCTTCATGCCATGCATGTATGGTTGAAGAACTTCTGGAATATTAACCGTTCCATCTTCATTTTGGAAGTTTTCTAGAATTGCAGCTACCGTTCTACCAACTGCTAATCCAGATCCATTTAACGTGTTAACGAATTGTAACTTTCCACTTTCATCCCTAAATTGAATCTTAGCCCGACGTGCTTGGAAATCAGTGGTGTTAGAACAACTTGAAATTTCACGATAACAGTTTTGTGCTGGCATCCAAACTTCAATATCATGAGTCATTGCAGCAGTGAAACTCATGTCACTACTTGTAAGCGTAATTACGTGGTAAGGAATCCCTAACAACTTAAGTAATTTTTCAGCTTGGCCAGTGATTTCTTCTAAGGCTGCCCATGATTCTTCTGGTTTAGTAAATTGAACCATTTCAACCTTGTTGAATTGGTGTAATCTAATCAATCCACGAGTATCACGACCAGCACTTCCTGCTTCTGAACGGAAAGCTGGACTTAATGCAGTGAATTTAACTGGTAACTTATCTTCTGGAATTACTTCACCACGGTAGTAGTTCACCAATGGAACTTCAGCAGTTGGAATCATTGTTAAATCACTATCAGCAATTTCGAATCCGGCCTTTTTTTCCAAGAACTTAGGGAATTGACCAGTCCCAAACATTGATGCAGAGTTAACCATGTATGGTGGAATAATTTCTTCATATCCAGCATCAGTATTTTGGTCCAAGAAGAAGTTGTAAATAGCTCTTTCAAGTAATGAACCAGCTCCTACGTAGTATACAAACCGACTTCCAGCCACCTTAGCACTCCGTTCGAAGTTTAAGATGCCTAGCTTTTCACCAATTTCCCAATGGTTCTTAGGCTTGAAATCAGTAAATTCACGTGGGGTTCCAACCTTCCGTAGTTCCTTAGCGCCTTCTTCAGTTAAACTAACTGGGACGTCATCATTTGGAATATTTGGTAAGTGGGCTGCTAAATCATGTTGCTTAGCAGACACTGCTTGTTCTTGTTCATCTAATTCCTTGATTTCAGCACCGACTTCTTTCATCCGGTTGATTGGGCCACTAGCATCTTCTTTAGCCCGCTTCATCTTAGCGATATCATCAGAAACCTTATTCCGTTCGGCTTTTAAGCTTTCAACCTTCACTAAGATATCACGCCGGTTTTGATCAAGGGCTAATAGTTCATCGATTTGTTTTTCATCAATGCCACGCGTTGCCATCTTATCCTTAAACCATTGTTCGTTATTACGAATTAACTTCATGTCTAACATTGGACATACCTCCTAAAAATATAAAAAGCAGGCTTCGTCATTGGGACGAAAGCCTGCTTTTCGCGGTACCACCCAAGTTCCCGATTAAATCGGACAACTCATCAGTGATAACGGCCACCCACCGTGCAGTATTACCTGCCCACCTATTAATATGCCGGAATTTTCAACTTGCAGTTTGCACCAACCACTGCATCTCTTAAGCGTCTACTTATAAACATACATTGTGTTTTTAAAATCATTAATTCATTCATATTTATAATATTATATTCGTTTAAAATTAGCAACTTTTTTAACCAAAAAAGCAGCAGCTCAATGGCTACTGCTTTTAGTAATTACTTTTCACTGTTAATTTTATTATGACTCATTGGTCTAACGTCGACCTTATCTAGTGGAATCAACTTAGTATGGTGCTTAATCTTGTAAACGATGTACAAGATAACGACCAATGGAACACTAATGTAAGTAATTCCAATTTCCTTCCAGTTGAAATTAGAGAATGCCGATAAGTCTTGACCAACAATGATCAAAATACATAGGATCAACGTCAATACTGGACCGAATGGGAACCACTTAGCATGATAAGATAATTCATCTAACGTGTGCCCTTGTTTGATAAAGGCCCGTCTGAATCTAAAGTGTGAAATCGCAATTCCGACCCAGGCGATAAATCCAGTTAATCCAGATGCCGCCACGATCCAAAGGTAAACTTCTGGTCCGGCGAAACTAGTAATGAACGTTGCTAGTGCAATCACAGTCGTTGCGATTAACGCTGTATATGGAATACCGCGCTTATCAGTCTTTCCGAACATCTTAGGTGCAAATACCCCATTTGACATAGAATAAAGCATCCGTGTTGATGCGTACATCCCCGAATTAGCTGATGAAATCACTGATACCAAGATAACGGCATTCATGACCCCAGCTGCAGCGGCTAATCCAGCCCGTTTGAAGACTAACGCAAATGGACTAATTGCAACATTGGTCGTACTAGAACCTAATAAGTTCGGGTCAGTATAAGGAATCAATGCAGCAATCACGAAGATGGCTAGGATGTAAAACAAGATGATCCGCCAGAAAACTTCACTGATGGCCTTTGGCACACTGTGTTTTGGATCATCGGATTCTCCAGCGGTAATGCCGACTAACTCAGTTCCTTGGAACGAGAACCCAGCCACCACGAAAACAGACAAGATTGCTGGGATTCCACCAACGAATGGTGCTTGCTTATACGTGAAGTTACTTAGGCCGACCGCAGTGCCACCACCCATAATTCCAACGATGGTCAATACCCCAACGATTAAGAAAATGATGATGGTTGCCACCTTGATCAACGAAAGCCAAAATTCGATTTCACCAAAGGCACCGACTGAAGCGGCATTGATCAAGAAGATCAATAACAAGACGACCCCACTAACGATCCAACTTGGGAAGTTCGGCATCCAAAACTTCATTACTAACGCTGCCGTACTGATATCAACGGCCACCGTAATCGCCCAATTGAACCAGTAGTTCCAACCCATTGCAAATCCAAGGGCGGGATCAACATACTTACCAGCATATTCAGCAAATGAACCACTAACTGGCGTGTTGGTAGCCATTTCACCTAAACTAGTCATTAAGAAATACACCATTAGCCCCATTAAAATGTAGGCCACTAATGCTCCACCGGGGCCGGCTTGTGAGATCGTAGAACCACTTGTTACAAACAGTCCGGTCCCAATTGAACCACCCAGTGAAATCATCGAAACATGACGGGTCTTTAGCTTACGCTTAATTCCGTCAGATTGATTTTGTTCACTCATATCAAAATCCTCCTAAAGTAAAAAATTTAAGAAGCAAAAGGATTTCAAATTAAAAATACCATCTCCTGAACAGAAGACGGCATCATAATTGCATTTCTAGCTATTATAACTATCGAAAGCACTCCGCGGTTAACCACGACAGTTCTTGGCTTGTTCAACCAAGTCCCAGATTCAACTAGAAAAAGCTAGTTTACACTTCGGCGTTCCTCCCTTTCAGCATTGGTCATAGCTGCTTTTTCAACTCACAATGCCATACTCTTTAGCAACGCGCCTCTTCTTAGATAATTTGATATTTAAAACTAATTATAACTTTTTTTGCATTCCTTGACAATCACTAATTCAAATTGAAGTCGCTCATCGCCACTAAAAGCAATGAACGTCCCCAGTTGTGCAAAGTGATTATGCAATAAGACGGCTTTAGAAGCATCATTAGTAATGCTCACGTTGGCAATGATCCTAGCCACATCAAATTGTCGCTGTAACCATTGAAGCGCTAACGCTAAGCCCTGCGTCATTATTCCACGACCACTAAACTTTGGATGCATTAAAAAGCCCACTTCAAAACGATCCGCCATTGGTTGGCCGAATTGATCGACCTGTGGATAAAAGAACACACAGCCAACTGTTTGGCCGCCATATTTAACCGCTAAGCCATTGGATTGGCTTAGTTCAATGCGTAATAAATCAGTGGCTGCCTGTAAACTAGTGATCACATCGAAGCCAGCAGCATTGGCAGTCGTGGCATCAGACACCATTGCAAAAAAGGCGTGTGCATCTGTTAACTGTAATTGGCTAATTGTTATTGCTTTCATCTTAACCCCATCTCTCATAATCAGTTACAATATAGATAATTATATTATACAGGAGTGAACACCATGAAAATCATCCAACAATCTTTATCAACCAATTCAGCTGCCTTTTTAAAGGGTTATGTCCGTGAATCAGATTCAGATGCCCAACACTTTAAGTACCCTGCCGTATTAATTGTCCCAGGGGGCTCGTTCACCCATATCTCAGAACAACAAGCCGAAAGCTTTGCATTGAGTTTTGCTGCGCAAGGCTACCAAAGTTTTTACTTACGATACAGCTTTGAAAGTGAAAAGCGGCCGTTAATGCCCCATCCCGTCATTGAACTAGGCCAAGCTATGCAATACTTACACCACCATGCAGTTGACTTAAACATCGATGCTAAGCGAATCATAATTGCAGGCTTTTCGATTGGTGGGTTCATCGTTAGTCAATACAACAACCAATATGATCAAGCCGCGTTGCTTAATGCAGTTGGCGCTAAGGATGCAACCGAACTAACGCCACGAGCGGTTATTTTAAGTTATCCAGTCATCGACTTATCCCTGGGCTTTCCGAACGAACCCGCTAAGATCAACGACTGGGTCAATACCCCGGCTGAAGGCGCAGCGGAAAATGGCGTTACCAAAACCAACGTTCCCACGTTCATTTGGCATACTGCTGATGATCCGCTAGTTCCTGCCATGAACTCGATTAAATACGCTGAAGCCCTAGCCAAACATCAAATTGATTACGAGCTTCATATTTTCCACCATGGTCGCCACGGAATGGCCATGGCCAATCAACTAACCGCTTGGAACAATGAAAGCAATGACCCCCACGTTGCTAAGTGGTTCCCCCTTGCGATCGAATGGTTAAACGAAATTAAATAAATGAAAAAAGCCATTGCCTAACCTCGGCAATGGCTTTTGTTTAATATTTAGATTTTTGGAATGGATGGTACTTCGATAGCATCCCTGCATACCGGTAGTACACAAACTCACAAACTTGGAACCAGGTAAAGGCCACTAAGAATGCGCCAATTGTATCACTTGGGAAGTGAGCGTTTAAAAATACCCGTGACAACATTACTAGGATCACATAAATGGAAGCGACCGTCTTAGCAATGATTTGATTGCGCCGTGTTTTTAACATTGGAATCAATAAAACCCAAACCACACTAATTACTAACACCGTTCCTACGACATGTCCACTGGGATAACTAAATCCAGTATCTGATGCCGAATGCAATAATGGGCGCGGCCGTCTGATCACGTTTTTAACGATGGTCAATACAATATCACCACTCACTAGGGTAGCGAGCGCCCAAACTGCTGGAATCCGATATTTAATGGCCCATAAGAACAACGCAATCAATATCATCCATAATACGTCCATCTTAGGACTCCCTAGAAAGCTGGCGAGCCCATAAATAACTTGCTTATAGGCCTGTTCACGGCCTTGAACTTCACCAGTAATCACGGAATCTAAAAACGATAAATATCCTGATCCAGCCCCCGTACTAACCACCACGGATGTGGTTACAATTATGGTTAATACAAGTGACAGGATAAAGCGATACAATCGATTAATATCTTTATTAATTAACACCTTAATCCATCCCCTACGATTTGTTTCTATTTATAACCAGTATACCATAGGCCAATATTGGTTTCCTACCCTTTAAAATTTACAATTTTCTTTAATTAAGCATATAATAACAACTGGTTACTTATTAATTAGGAGGAGATACTATGCTTGAGACAGCACTCATTATGATTGCCCTTGGGATTTTTGCCGGAATTGCGGGGGCCATTTTGGGACTGGGTGGTGGTATTATTGTCACGCCCATTTTAACCCTGGGATTTGGTTTAAACATTAAATATGCAATTGGGGCAAGTATCATCGTCGTCATCGCCACTAGTTCTGGTTCGACGATTGCATACTTAAAGGATGAAGTATTAAATTTACGGGTCGCAATGTTTTTAGAAATTGCAACAACGATCGGGGCAGTGGCTGGTTCACTGTTAACCGGAATCTTAAACCCGAAGTACTTATACGTATTATTTGGGCTCCTACTCATTTTTTCTGGGTTCAACATGGTCCGCAAACTACGGGCCAAACCATCTGATTATGGGACTGGTAAGAACGACCGCCTGGCAAAGAAACTAGAGCTAGACGGTAGTTATTACGATAAGAACCTAAATAAAACCATTGACTATCAAGTCACCAACGTTCCGAGCGGCCTTTCAGTCATGTTCGGTGCAGGCCTAGCCAGTGGCTTACTAGGAATCGGTTCAGGGGCCTTTAAGGTGATTGCCATGGATACATTTATGAAAATGCCACTAAAGCCATCTAGTGCCACTAGTAACTTAATGATGGGGGTTACCGCAGCAGCAAGTGCAACGGTATATTTCTTTAACGGTACGATTCTACCCAATATCGCCGTTCCCCTAGCTCTTGGAATCTTAGGGGGTGCCGTTGTGGGTTCACGGGTCATGCAGGTCCTGCCCACTAAATGGATTCGCATCGTGTTCATCCCCGTCCTACTTTACATCGGTGGTAACATGCTCTTACAAGGATTTGGGGTGAAGTTATAATGAAAAAAGATGAAGCACAAATTAACAAAGAGATGAATAGCATTGAGTTAATAATCGGGAAGATCTTAAGAATCGGGGTCATTATCTCAGCTATCATTATGATCATTGGTTGGCTCTTATTGGTGCTAACTGGTAAGTCTGGTTATCAAGGATCATTTCATCCCACTTCATTTCACGCCATTTTAAGTGGGGTCATCGCCCTTAAGCCATATGCAATTATGATGCTTGGCATCTTTTGTTTAATCTTAACGCCGGTCTTACGAGTCGTTGTTTCTATTTATTCGTTCTATAAGGAACACGATATGTTATACGTATCCATTACAACCTTCGTATTGATCGTATTAATAATTAGTTTCTTCATTGGATTATCACAAGCATAATAAAAACGACTCACTGGTTGATGCCAGCGAGCCGTTTTTATTTTTGTCGTTTCTTTTCAATTCGTTCGATCTTTGCACGGTGATAATGGCGTGGTGAACGGTAGTGACGTGCTTTGAACAATAACTGGTTGATCACTTCCGCCACTAAGAAACCAGCGGAAATTGAACCAGCAATAAATGCTACCTGGAGGAAATTGAACTTGGCTAATCCATAGTCACCAGATGCCATGTAACGCATAACTTGGTACGCCTGACCTCCGGGCACTAATGGGACTAATCCCGGGATGTTAAAGATAATCACGGGTAAGCGCTTATACCGTGATGCTAAAATACTAGCCATCCCAATCGTAAGGGTCCCAAAGAAGTTTCCACCAATATAGCCGCCTAAGTACATATCATATAGATAATAAACTAAGTATCCTAATACCCCAACGACACCGTCCAAATTCAATGCCCGGTGCGGTACATTAACTAAAATACCAAAACAAACCGACGCAATGTAGACGAACACTAAATTTAAAATAAACATCTAGAAACTCCTCGTTTTAAAAAATCGTTAATGCCAGTGCCACTCCAAAACCTAGTGCACACGCAATCATCAGCGCTTCAATCCCCCGGGCGGGTCCACTAACTAAGTTCCCGGACAATGCATCCCGGACCGCATTGGTAATCGGGACCCCTGGAACCAGTGGCATAATGCCCCCAATGATCAAGTCATCAACACTCGTTGCAATGTGGAACCTAATCGCTAGAATGGCGGCTGACCCCACCACAAATGCGGCCATAAATTCACTAATGAACTGAACGGCAATGTATTTGGTGATGATGAAATAAGCAATCCACCCTAACATCCCCACTAAACAGGAGATCCAAAAATCAGGCAGATTATTTCTAAATACCACTTCCATGGTCCCACTAATCAATCCAGCGGCAATCGTCTGTAACCAAAACGGAAAGTCCTTTACGTGGCGTTCGATCAATACTAAGCGGTTATAAAACTCCTGGAGGGTAATTTTATGGGCTGCAAACTGACGGGAGTAATCATTAACTAGTGATACCTTTTCTAAGTTAAAGGTCCGCTTTTCAATCACGGCCACCTGAGCCCCAATTTTACTACTCGGTGACATCATGATCCCCGTTAAAGTAACGTAGGCACGCGCTTGATATGCTTGAGCGTTTTCAGCAATTCGATAGATCGTATCGGTCACCCGACTCATTTCTGAGCCGTTTTCAATCATAATTTTTCCCGCTAGCAAGCAGGTTTCGACTACTAATACATCCTTTTTTGTCCGTGGCTTGGGCATCCTGGCTCCCCCTTAATTAATTTAGTTTAATATAAAAAAGCTCCCAAATCAGGGCGCTTTTCAATTATCATTGTTCAACCGGTTTAATAAAGACATAGTGAGAAGCCTTATAACTAATTGAAATCTCTTGGTTATCAGTAATGTTAACCACTTTCATTGGGCCTTCGAACGGCGCATGATCAATCACCTTTAGTTTGTCACCAATATCTAATTGGATATCACCTAAGTAAGTTAACAAATCATGATTATCAATAAACCGATCTACGATCACCGTTGAGCCATCTTCAGCATCATTGAGCAACATATGACTATCTTCAGAATACTTTCCGTCATTAGTTGGAATGACCCCACCGTGAGGACAATGGGTTGGATAAGATAACTTTTTATCCAATGCATCCAATAGTTTCGGACTTGTAACGTGTTCAAGTAATTCTGCTTCATTATGAACATCTGGTAAATCGTATCCTAATTCATCCACTAAGAACGTTTCCCAAATCCGGTGCTTACGAACTAGTCCTTCGGCTAATTTCACCCCAGCAGGAGTAAGTGATACTCCTGAATAAGGTTCATGCGAAACTAACCCCTCTTCAACTAGTTTATTGACCATTTCAGTAACTGATCCTGCGGCGATATTCAGTCCAATCGAGATTCGTTTGTTGGAGACCTTCTTAGTCGTGCCACCCAGCTCGAAAATGATTTTAAGATAATCTTCCTTCATTGGACTCATTCTATTCACCTATTTCTAAAACATTTCGTAGTAAAACAACTAGCCAACTAGCTATCTTTTATTTTACGAAACTACGAATACAATATATAATTAAATTATACCGCAAATTATCATCTAAATAAATAAAATCGGTGTTTTAGTTAGGGGAGTTATAAAATGAGTGATAAACTATTTAGTTTTACAGATTTAAATGAATCTGCTCAACAAACTGCAGTAAAGGATTTTGCTATCTTTTACGTTCATCAATATGAGAATAATGATATGGAATTAATCGCTAACTATGATCAAGACGGGATCGTGCATGACATTAATCGTGACCTATACATTAATCGATTCAGTTTAGAATCCACCATCATTAGTGATTCAATTTCCGAACGATTTTCCAAATACGCCCGCTTACTAGAAAACGTGGACCAAAAATACTATGAAAATGGTAACCCAGAAAAAAACTGGCCAGAATGGTATGAAGCTAAATACGCTGAAATCCAACGGGGCCTTTAATTATCGTCAAAAAAGAAGCTAATCGACTTACGACTAGCTTCTTTTTTTAGAATTTATTTAATATCCGGTCCCTGGTCAAAGAAGAAATCCGCTTGTTTACCGCGTTCCACTTCGGCCTGTAAGGTCACATGATCAATGTGATATTTCGACTTTAGGAGGTCAGTAATTGGCTGATATATCTTTTCAGCTTCACTAATTTTCATATCCCGCATATTAATGTGAGCGGAAAAAATAATACTATTCTCATCAATGGACCAAAGATGGACGTGGTGAACATTCGTTACTCCATCAATATTTAGAATGTCTTGGCGCAACTGGTGACAATCAATGTCCGGTGCCCCCTGCATCAAAATGTAAATCGTTTGTTTAATAATCGGCCATGTTTCAAACATGATGTACAATGCCACCGCAATTGTTACTAGCGGATCCACAAAGTACCAACCATAAAATTGAATCAAGATCCCAGCAATAATGATTCCCACTGAGGATAATGAATCACTCAAGAAGTGCAAATAAGTCGCTCTGATGTTTAAATTTCCCTTTGAGCCACGGCTCAATAGGATTGCCGACACCAAGTTAGCGAGCGTTCCGACTAAGGCCACGATGAACATGAGGCCACCATCCACCTTTTCGGGATGCATTAATTTTTCCACTGCTTCAATGATCAAGAATCCAGAAACTACGATCAAAAATACCGAATTAATAAATGCCGAGATAATCTGGGCTCGTTTAAACCCATACGTATTTTTGTGGGTCTGCTTACGGCCACTAATTCGATGGGCATAATAACTCAAAATAACCGATAGGGAATCACCCAAGTTATGAAATCCATCAGAAATTAGCGATAGACTACCGGAGAAGATCCCCCCTAAAAATTCAACTAGGGTAATTAATGCATTTAACACGGTCACAAATAAGAATTTACCGCCGCTCAATGCATCATGATGATTGTGATCATCCATTTGTGCCACCTCTTTTCATATTCACTTATAATTATACGTGCATAAATATCTTTTTGTAAACCAATTCTAGCAAAAAAGCACTCAATTATTTACTGAGTGCTTTTGCATTATTCAACCATCCGCCAGTTACCTTCAGCGGCCTTTGAAATTTGATTTAAAAAGTGGAGGATGCGACCAGCTGTTTCTTCATCATGGTCCTTTAAATGGTTCAACCCTTCCCCTGAGATCATGGGCGTGCCTAGACTAAACTTAGTTCCATCCAGTTGCCCTTCTGAAAATGCCACAACGGTTTCACCGGATTCAATTTTCGTAAAAATAAAGAAGAGGCTGTAGTCATCGTCTTCCTTCATGTACGCTGGCATTGACCAAACGCCGTCAGCAATTTCTTGCATTTCTTCGTTATCGAACTTGTAGTACTTATGATTCTTCTTTGTAATTGGTTTTTCCAATACAAATAACATCTTATTAAAGACTGGATGGCCCAGTTTAATGTTGTCTTCCATTTTCATTTACTCCCTTGTTTGATTTCATTTGCGCTTGTTGATAGGATAATTCCGCATGTTGACGGTGCAATCGTTGAAGTTCTGTGCGGATTTCGCCGATCATTTCCAATTGGAGCCGTAAAATTTCAACTGAATGTGGAATTTGACTTTGGTTCAAGTGGTCTAATTTAGCGTGTAAAATGCGCAGTTCGTGTTCAGATTTTAAATTCACATGAAAGTCATTTTCTGCGTCCATGCGGTCCCGGTTATCAGAACGATTTTGACTCATCATAATGATGGGGGCTTGAATCGCTGCGACACAGCTTAAGCATAAATTCAACAGGATGAATGGATATGGGTCAAAATGAATGCCAAATAGATGGGTTACGTTTAACACCATCCAACCAATCAAGACTGCTAAAAAAATTAAAATAAAGGTCCAACTACCCCCAAAATGCGCCACGCCATCAGCTACCTTTTCACCAAAGGTTTGGCTATCCCGCAAAATTTGGTTCACGTCAGTCACTTCGTAATTATCATCCCTTAACGCCTTAGTCAACCGCCGATTAATCTTTTGATTGCGGATTTGATCCGAACGAATCATCTGATCAATACGTTGCATTCGATAGTCTAATAAATGTTGATTACAAATAAAGCTATCGTCATTAGCCTTAGGATGCTCATTTTTAATTTGATTCGCCAGTGGGCGGTCCAATTCATACAAATACATCCCCGATTCAAACGGAAACTCTCGTCCGTCTACTAAGCAACGCGCCGTCTTTACATCAGTCATTTTTTCGCCCCTTTTTCAATCAATGCCTGCATATCTGATGGCATCGGTACTTCAAACGACACAAATTGACTTTGGAACGTATCATAGAACTTAATCGAACTAGCGTGGAGTGCTTGGCGATCAATTTCCTCATCTAATGGCCCATCATATAGTTGATCGCCTAATAGCGGATGTCCAATAGCACTTAAATGAACCCGGATTTGATGAGTCCGACCCGTGTGTAACTGTAATTCTACCTCACTGAACCGTTCAAAGGTCTGTAAGACCCAACACTCGGTCTTAGCGGGTTGGCCGTCAGCCATTCGGCGGCGCTTTACTTCGCCTTCGTCCTTACCAATCGGAAAGTCAATTATCCCATGGGAATGGTTTAAATGGCCCTGGACCAGTGCTAAGTAACGCTTATCGATTGCATGGTTCATTACCTGTTGATTAGCAAAACTATTAGCAATGCGATGCTTAGCTACTAACACGATTCCGCTAGTAAACCGGTCTAAACGCGTAATCAAGTGGGGCCGTAAGTCACGGCTCCCTTCGGCGACCAAATGTCCCTTGATTCGATTCACTAGGGTGTCCGTGCGGTTCGTAGGCCCGGGCACGGAAGTTAATCCCGCTGGTTTATTAACCACCAACCAGTTCGCATCCTCATAAACAACATCAATTGGTCGTTCACTAACTGGGACGTTAGGATCACTGGTTTCATCCGGTAGGGTCACCTGCACTAAGTCATTGGGTTGTAATTTAACGTTAGTCGTAATTGGCTTATGGTTAACGGTAAACTCACCATCGCTTCGTAATGATAAAAACATCCGATGACTAATACCATGTTGTTTCAAAAAACTCTTTAGTGTATTACCAGTCTGGTTTTGATAATGCCATTCTAATTTGATCTGCACCCCTCCGTTCTATTGATCATCATGATTCTATCATATCAAAAAAAGGCTGCGAGCGGCAGCCTTTTATTAATTCACTATTTAACAATTACCTTCGTTTTAACAAAATGATCGCGAATGTAATCCGCAATTTGATTAAAATCATCAGCACCAAAGTGATGCCAATTAGTTTGATCATCTTTAGCCATTAATTGATTATCTTGTTCTTCAACTTGAATTCCGGCCAGAGTTGAGTAATTCACTTTTACTTCAGGATGATAGCTCTTTAGCCAACCAATTAAACGGAGATAACTAGTTTCATAAATAAAGCTAGTTTTTTCTAATCCACGATCGATGCGATTTTGCACATCATCGCAGACATTATTAAATGCACTATCTTCAGCGGTCCGATACATACATGAGCTCATTTAATCAGTCCTTTCTTCAATCTGACCTTTTAATTATAGCATCTAGGTCATGTCAAACAAAATTTTTATAGTGATTATTTAAAATACGTTAAAAATAAAAAAGAACGTTAGAAAATTAAGTTTCTAACGTTCTAGTATTTAGGAATTAATTATTCCCATTCAATTGTCGAAGGTGGCTTACTGGTAATGTCATACACTACCCGATTAATGCCCTTCACACTGTTAACCATTCTAGTGGAAATCTTAGATAAGACATCCCATGGAATTTGTGAGAAGTCAGCAGTCATCCCATCAATTGATGAAACGGCCCGGATTGCAATCGTGTATTCATAAGTCCGACCGTCACCCATTACTCCAACACTCTTGAAACCTGGTAATACAGTGAAGTATTGCCAAATATCGCGTTTTAAGCCCGCATTAGCAATTTCTTCACGAAGGATTGCATCGGTTTCACGAACTAGGTGTAATTTTTCTTCAGTGATCGCACCAATGACCCGGATTCCTAGCCCAGGACCTGGGAATGGTTGCCGCCAAACTAAGTCATCAGCAATTCCCAATTTCTTTCCTAAGACCCGAACCTCATCCTTAAATAGAGAACGAAGGGGTTCAATCAACTTAAATTGCATGTCTTCTGGCAATCCACCCACATTGTGGTGTGATTTAATCGTTTGGGCAGTATCAGTCCCACTTTCAATCACGTCGGTGTAAAGCGTTCCTTGTGCTAAGAACTTAATGTCCTTTAGCTTGGAAGCTTCGTCATTGAAGACTTCAATGAATTCTTTTCCGATAATCTTGCGTTTTTGTTCAGGGTCAGATACCCCTGCTAATTTACTTAAGAAGCGCTTTTGAGCGTCAACCTTAATGATGTTAACCCCTAAATCTTCGTTTAAGGCCTTCATCACTTCTTCTGGTTCGTTTTTACGCATTAAACCATGGTCAACAAAGATACAAGTTAATTGATCTCCAATTGCCCGGTTCAATAAGGCTGCCACCACACTGGAGTCAACACCACCAGAAAGTGCTAAGATCACTTTTTGGTCGCCAACTTCTTCACGGATCGCCTTAACTTGAAGGTTGATGAAATCATCCATCGTCCAGTTAGGCTTAGCACCACAGACCTTGAACGCAAAGTTCTTCAAAATGTCGTTTCCATACTTTGTGTTACGCACTTCAGCGTGGAATTGCACTCCGTAGAAGTTACGCGCAGTATCTTGCATTGCCGTAATCGGACATTCTTCAGTCGTAGCAACACTTTCGAATCCATTCGGTACCTTAGTCACTAAGTCACCGTGACTCATCCAAACGGGTTGTTTTTCAGGTAATCCGGTAAATAAGGTTTCCTTATTTTGTTCGGTAACGTCAATGTCAGCATGTCCATATTGACCGTTAGAAGCCTTAACTTCACCACCGCCAAGTGTGTATGCCATTAATTGCATCCCATAACAAATTCCTAAGATCGGAATTCCTAATTCGAACACCTTAGGATCAACACTGAGGGAATCCTTATCGTAAACACTGTTAGGACCACCAGAGAAAATAATTCCCTTTGGTCCCCATTCCTTAATTTCTTCAGCTGTCATCGTGTGGGGTTTCAATTCTGAGTAAACACCAAAATCACGAATTCGACGCGTAATCAATTGATTGTATTGACTACCAAAGTCTAGTACCAAGATTTTGTCAAATGCTGATAAATCAATATTAGCCAAGCTGTTACACCCTTTCAAATAAATTAGCAAAACGTTTCTTCAATCTACTAATTATAATAATCGATAAACTAGGTCGAGGTCAAATTAAATTCTAGTATTTCCGCAGTAATAACTCATCGATCATGTGGTTTTCACCCTTGTGGATAATCATATTAGCCCGACTTCTAGTGGGTAAAATATTATCATTCAAATTAGGGAGATCAATATCACGCCAGACTTTTTTAGCCATTTGAATCGCCTTTTTGCGATCACCGATTGCATATTCATAGTAGTAATTAGATGGGTTCAAAAAAGCCGTGTCCATTAGCTTTTTAAATCGATCTAAATACCAGCTTTCAATTAACTTAGGGTCCGCATCGATATAAATGGAAAAATCCGTGTAATCACTAACGTAAATTTGTTGATTACTAGGTAGTTGAAGCGTGTTGATTCCTTCGATCAATAGGATATCCGGCCGGTCAATAATGTCATAACGGTTGGGAATCACATCGTAGACGTCATGTGAATATACCGGCGCCTTAACATCCTTTTGGCCATCCTTGACCTTATCTAAAAAGTAAATTAGCCGTGCCATATCGTAGCTTTCTGGAAAGCCCTTTCGTTCCATTAAGCCCCGCCGCTTTAATTCTGCGGTCGGATATAAAAATCCATCCGTTGTAATTAATTGTATCTTTTGGTCTTTAAGGAAATAGGATAACAATAGTTCCAATAATCGGGCCGTTGTGGACTTACCGACCGCCACACTTCCGGAAATCCCAATGATAAATGGAATTTTACGGGGCGGTTGTTTTAAAAACTCTGCTCGTGTTGCTTGCCATCGGTTAAAGCTTTGCGTCCGTAGTTTAATTAAATTAACTAATGGAATATAGACGTCACGAACATCCTTTAATGAAATCTCATCATTGAACGCCTTGACCCGCTTCAAACTCTTTTTGGTCAACGGAACTGACTCCGTTTTAGCAGGATAGAATTGGCTCCATTGTGCCTTAGTAAATGAATAGTAGTTAATTGGTTTACTCATAATTCCTCCTACTGCTTGAGTTGATAACGATCCTTAGGGACATCATTGAACAGTGGTGACAATGCACCGTTTGAAATCACCGTTAAATCATGCATCGCCCGCGTACAAATGGTGTAGACTAATTGCCGGTCATCTTCACCAGGATATTGGCGCTTCGATGCATCCCACATCACGACTGAATCAAATTCCAGTCCCTTGGCAAGGTAGGATGGGATGACTAATACCCCATTCGTTAGCCGTTGGTTTTCAGTTTGGAGTAAGTTATTCTTTACGCCCCGGTCATTCAATTGTTGGCTAAGGTGTTTACAATCATCTAACGTCTTGGCAATCACTGCGATCGTTTCGCCCGCTTCTTGTTCAATGACTGATTGTAAGGCGGCTAATGATGCCTGTTCGTCCTTCGTCACTTCGATCGTTGGTAAATTCCCATTTCTAGCAAATGATTCGATCTTAGAGTTGCGACCTAATAGGTATTTACTAAAATCGGTAATTTGGGCAGTCGAACGATATGACTTGTTCAATTCGATCACCCGCGTTGTTTCAGGATCAAATAGCGCCGATAGATCATTACGCATACTTTGGCTATTTTCGTGGGTAAAGATTGCTTGATTCAAATCTCCTAATAGGGTGAACTTAGCCCGTGGGAAGCTATACTTTAGGAATGCTAATTGGAATGGCGTGTAATCTTGCACTTCATCGATGAAGAAATAACGAATATCTCGGTTAACGTGTCGACCAGTCATTCGATCATACAAATAAAGGTATGGGGAAACGTCAGCCATTGAAATTTGACCGTTCTTAAGGCCAGCAATCGTTTCATCAATACTAGTTTGCCATTCGGCATCATCAATCCCAGCAGCGCTTAAATCAAGTAATTTAGGCATTTGTTTTAACATCTGGACGATTTGTTGGTTAATGCTTAAGAATCGGTTGTGAATGATCTGCTTGTGGACTCGTTTAAAGGCCCCGATTACAATATGCTTAGCCAAGAAGCGGTATTCTTCATCTGGATCAGCAAATTCTTCGGGATGCCCCATCCGAAGCGTTCGTAGCTGTTCATCACTTAGGTTTTGAATGGCGCTTTCCACCCACTTGGTCTTCATTTCGGACTTAATCCGGCGGTTCAACCGTTTTACTAGGGCTTCACGTGTTCCATCAATCCGGTTCCGTAAGTTATAGTTATCATTAAAGCCATAGTAAATATCATGGATCATTTCCTTACTGAACAAAATATTGCCCTGGAACTTAATATTTCTAAAGCGCATGTCTGCATGGTTCAAGTGTTCAGCATACTTAGTCACGGCATTGAAATACTGTAAGCTACTCTTAAAGTCGTTAATTTTACGCTTGTGAGTTTCACCAGAATTATCTTCCAAGAACCGTTGGGATAGATTTTCAACCGCTAAATGAGGTAACCGATGACTAGCATATTGATAATAAGTCATCTGAACCATGTTTTGTTCCCCTAATTCAGGTAGCACTTGGTTGATGTAATCATTGAATAATTGGTTGGGTGAAAAGAGGATCACTTGGGATGAGTTTAAATTCCCCCGGTAACGATAAAGTAGGAATGCGATTCGTTGCAATACCGCTGCTGTCTTTCCAGAACCAGCAGCCCCCTGGACAAATAACAAGTTAGATTTGGTATCCCGAATGATTTGGTTTTGTTCCCGTTGAATCGTCGTTACGATACTCTTCATCTTAGTACTGGATTGGTTGCTAAGGTTATTTAACAGTAATTGATCCCCAATGGCAGCATCCGTATCAAAGATGGTCTTAATCTTGCCATTTTCAATTTGGAACTGCCGCTTTAATTTCACGTCTACCGTTTGTTCACCATCTGGAGTGGCATACTTAACTTCACCTAACTTATTTTCGTAGTAAATACTCGAAATCGGTGCCCGCCAGTCATAAATTAAATAGTGGTCAGGCTTATCAGCAAGTGAAGCTAATCCAATATAAATTGTTTCATCCTTGTCCTCACCATGTTCATGGATATCAATGCGGGCAAAGTATGGTCGTTCTTCTAGTCGTTTTAACTTTTCCACCTGGGCGGTGGCGTTGTTCCAACTATTTTGCCGTTCATCTAATAACTGTTGTTGTTGTCTAATCGAAACCGAAGTGTCCATTAATCCACTATAGGTTCCGGAATGAAGCCGTACATCATTGTAAAAATTATCTTGAATTGCTGATTCATCACGTTCAGCTTTTTTAACACTTAATTCAAACTTATGCTTTTGCGTTCTAATTTCATCTTCAACCACATCTAAGTGGTGTTGTTCATATTCTTTAATCGAGTCGGTCATTTTAAATTCTCCTAACTTCGAAACTTGACTAAATATTTTAGCACATTTCATACCAATAACAAACTAAAGCGCTGTTAAATTACAATTAATTCCCTTTATATTTAAATATGATAAAATTAAGTTATTAAATCATGATTATTGGAGGATCATTATGACAACTATTAACATTTATTTTGTTAGACATGGCCAAACATTTTTAAACTTTTACAATCGGATTCAAGGACTAATTGATGCCCCACTCACGAAAAAGGGCATTGCGGATGCTGACAATGCTGGTGAACGGCTCAAAGATATCACGTTTGATGCTGCTTATTCCAGTGACCTACCTAGAGCTGCCAATACCGGCCGCCACATTTTAGCTAAGAACCCAACTTCAATCAAAGAACCAATTTTAGACCAAGCCTTTCGTGAAGAAAACTTTGGTTACTTTGAAGGTAACGACAGTGGTGCTGCTTGGCATTTCATTGGTGGTCCCTCCGGACTAGATGACTTTGGTGCAATGCTTAAAAAACTTGGGATGGGCGGCACTGCTGATTTAATTCGGGCTGCTGATCCTTATAAAGAAGCCGAGGGTGATGAAATGATTCGACAACGCTTCCAACCAGGGCTAAAACGAATTTTAGATCACGCTAAAGATGGCGATAACGTCCTAGTTACTGCTCACGGTAGTATTATTCGCTGGATTACTGAGCAATACAGTGACTTTGATATTTCAGTGCCCATTCGAAACGGTAGCGTTACTAAAATGGTCGTAACTGATAACCAACCTACGATTGAATACTACAACCGCATTGATTAAGAACCACATTATTAATTAACTTAATGACAATATAATAAAACAAGCGGCATTAGGATTTCCTAATGCCGCTTGTTTTTGTTTAAATGGAATTATTTATTAACTCCCATTCAATGATTATTTTTCATCATCAAACTTCACAAATCGTTTGTTAGTCGTTAGATAATGATTATCACTAGTTTCAAATCTAGTAATCGTCTTGTATGGGAATGCCTTATTAACCTTATAAGTAGTCCGATCACTCTTCTTAAGCAACTTAATTCGAGCATTCTTTTGATACTTAGCAGTCTTATAAGTGTAAACACCCTTTGAATTGATTACCTTGACTTTACCATCCTTAGATTTCTTCAAATCAGCAGGTTGATAATATGCATTCATTACATAGTTCTTATTAGCAGTTACATAACCGCCCTTAACAATGTAACGAACCCGACCAGCCTTCGAAAGTTTAACGCCAAGAACCTTGAATTGTTGTTGTTTTGCTCGAATTTGACGGGTTAACTTCTGCTTCCGACCATTCTTGGTAAAGCTTGACTTATCATATTTGTAGATATTATTAATAACTTGAATATGAAGTGGCTTCTTCTTTAGGCGTCTATTGAACCCTTCAATATATCCATTTTGATATTGTTTAGACTTACCACGAAGACTGCTACGTGACAATGAAGTGGTCCGATAGCCAGCCTTAAGTCCTGCATTGTATTCGGAATTAGCAGCACTACTAGAGCCATTTGAAGATGAAGATGGAACGTATGGTGTCCCTGAAGCATTGCTATTAGTAGCACTATTGGAACTAGAACTAGCAGGAACATTTGAATTAGAATTAGAACTAGGACTAGAGCTTGGCGTTCCATTATTTCCAGAATTGGAATTACTGGAACTTGGGTTATCTGCTGAATAACTATTAGCAGCAAATGAGGCAGCATTATAATCAGATTCAGCTTTTGTGCTAGCACTTTGAGCAATATTATTTAGGCTATTTGCACTGGATGATGCACTTCCAGCAAGCGCTGCGGCTACACTAGCCACATCAGCAGCACTTTGAGCACTTGCAAGATATGACTTAGCAGTAGTCATGTCATGACTAGCAGCGGCTGAATAAGCTTGTGATTGTAACGAAGCAGCTGCAGATGCTGCAGATGCTGCAACGCTTGATTGATCAGCTGCGACATTATTAGCATTATTAGCATCACTCGCAGCTGATACTGCTTGGCCATGAGCACTAGCTGCATCACTCGCATATGATGATAATGATGGTAGCATTGAGTATTGGCTAGCTAAATCAGCAGTCAAACTAGCATATTTTTCAGCAGTTCCCATTGCATTAAAAGCACTCTTAGCACTATTATTAGCGCTGCCAGCTGCTTGACTTGCAACTGCAGAGTCCATAGCGGCTCTAGATGCTGGATTATCATTGAACGATCCGTTGTATGCAGAATTGGCAACTGACTCTGCAGCAGAAACCGCAGAATTAATATTACTTACTGCACTAGCAACAGCTGATGAATTTGGCACAGCTGAGCTAGCAGCAGATTGAGCCGCTGATTCAGCACCAGCAAGTGCTGTTGATGCTGAACTCATAGCACTAGCCACTGCTGAACTATTACCAAATGGATCATTGGATGTAGCTGAACTAGCGGCACTGGCAGCACTGCTAAATACTGAATTAGCAGATGAAATTGTTGCAGATAAATCAGCAGACGAAGCTAAACTAGCAGCACTCGAAGCACTTTGAGTAGCTGAGCTCATACTGCTATTTGCAGAATTTAGAGCTCTGTTAGCTGAACTTACAGTATTAGGAACATCACTTAGCGCACTCGAAGCATTATTAGCAGTAGCAGCTGCAGAACTTGCAGTACTTGCAGCCAAACTAGCAACATTAGCCTCACTCGATGCCGTTGCAGTATCACCAGCCGCAACTGCACTTGAGGCAGCTGAACTTGCAGCACGAGCTTGAGCAGCTGCAGAATTAGCAATCGAATTTGCGCTTGAAATAGTATTAGATGCACTTGCAGCTAAACTATTTGCTGATTGAATTGCTGCATTAGCACTCGAGGCGGAATTAGCGAGCGAATTTGCACTGGAAGCAGCTGCATTCGCACTGCTTAGTGCAGACTGAAGTGCTGAGTCGCTTGGATGATTGCTTGCCATTGAAGCAACTGCACTGGCAACGGAATTAATCGAACTAGCCATACTGCTTGCAGAGTTATAAGTGCTATTTGCACTGGAAGCATTGTCAGCAATAGAACTAGCTAGACTGCTACTACTTGAATTAGAATTGGCAGTGTTAGCAGCAGCACTGGATGCGGCGCTAGATGCACTATTTGCCATCGAGTTTGCCGAACTACCAGCTGTGGCAATTGCAGCAGCTGCGCTAGCATTCTTACTAGCAGCTTGAGCAGCATTACTTGCAATTACAGAATCATTAGTAGCTCTGTTAGCAGCATTGGATGCATTTGAAGCGGCCGTACTTGCATCGATTTCCGCTTGAGCAGCATTCGAATTTGCCGAAGCAACTGAATCGGCTGCTGAAGCAATGGCTTTGGTAGCTGAACTAATAATAGAAGATGCAGAAGGATTACTTGAATCACTCAAGGCAGAATTTGCAACTGATTCATTACTATAAGCGATTGAAGCAAAATGATTGGCAGCACTGACTGCAGAACTTGCTAATGAAGTAGCATCATTGAAAGCACTCTTAGCTGAACTAGCCTGACTAGAAGCAATTGATGCATCCGTGTTAGCAGAATTTACAAGACTAGCATTACTTGAAGCTTCATTTGCAAGGCTACTAATTGCACTATTATTAGAATTAACACTAGCGATTGATGCAGCAGTACTTGTAGCACTATTAGCCGAGCTAATTGATAAACTAGCTTCACTACTTTTCGCTGATGCTACTGAACTAGCTAATGATACCGCACTTGCATAATCATTAGCATTGTTTGAATGAACAACGGCATTACTTGCAGCATCTGAAGCTCGTGATGCATTTAATGACGTATTAGATGGTAATAGGCTAGCAGCAATTGATTGCGCATTTGATGCAGCTGAGCTAGCGGTAGATGCTGCAGAACTTGCTGTACTATTAGCAGAACTTGCTAAACTAGCAGCGCTAGATGCAGCACTAGCTGCATTACTAGCATCTTTACTTGCCGAATTGGCTGTACTATTAGCAGAACTTGCTAAACTAGCGGCACTTGAGGCAGTAGAGTTATTAACTGACGCAGTAGAATTATCACCTTTGGATGCAGCGTCCGATGCGGCCTTAGCAGCACTTGAGGCAGCACTAGCCGCACTTGAGGCAAGACTAGCGGCACTGGAAGCATCGCTGCTTGCTTTAGAAGCAGCAGCAGTGTTGGAACTAGCAGTATTGTTAGCAGAACTAGCGGTATTGTTAGCAGAACTTGCTTCACTAGCAGCAGATTTTGCGGTATTCGCAGCACTACTTACGTTAGAATCATTAGGCACAAGTGAACTAGCAGAACTTGCCTCACTAGCAGCCTTACTTGCATTACTATTATTACTTGATGCTTGCGAAGCATTACTACTCAATGCTGAATTAGCACTACTTACGTTGGATGCATCATTGGATACACCACTATTAGCCTTGCTTGCATTACTTGCATCATCACTAGCCTTACTTGCGGCACTGGAGGCAGCACTAGCAGAATTACTTCCAGCATTAACATTATCGCTTACACTAGCAGTTACTGAAGTAATCGCATCATTTGCAGATAACGCTGCAGATGATGCAGACTTAGCAGAAGTTGCAGCATTAGAAGCTGAACTTACTGCACTATTAGCAGCATCTGCAGCTACTTGAGCTGCAGACTGTGCGCTAATTGCATCTGAAGCAGCTTGAGAAGCGTTGTTAACTAGTTGATCACCAAGATGATAATCATGATTTGTATAAGCTGAAGCAGCAGAAACGGAAGCTAAACTTACAGTTTTAGCTGCTGATGAAGCAATTGAATTTTGTTGAGCAACTTCAACAGATGCTGAGCTAGCGATTGCACCTTCAGATTGGGCAATGATATTTGCACTTGACGCTGCAGATGCAGCAGATGAAGCAATTGCATTATACGAGCTAGCAGCAGATAATCCACTCGAAACAACACTGTTTTGAGGATACTTAGAAGCCAAGTCGGCAATTGAATTTGTCTTACTATTAGCTTGATCAGCCGCACTTGAAGCTACAGAATTAGCAGTACTAGCATCTTTTGCATAACTATCTGCATTCGATGCCGAAACAGAAGTTGATGAGACAAGTGATACCGTCTTACTAGTTGCACTAGCAACAGTGCTTGAAGCAGATGACGTAACACTATTTCCAGACGATGCAGTTGAAGATGGATTAACAGGATGGGTACTGTCCATGCTATTAGCCTGGGAGGCATTAGCACTAGCAACTGAATTAGCTGAACTAGCCGTTGATGCGGCGGAAGTACCAGCACTAGCAGCACTTGAGGCAATAGAATTAGCTGAATTAGCTACAGATGCAGCAGATGAAGCAGCTTTGGAGGCAGCATTAGCTTGTGAAGCAGCAGAACTAGCATCACTAGCTGCCTTGGAAGCAGCAGCGCTATTCTGTGCGCTGATGGCAGAACTTAAAGCAGCAGATGCACTAGCAGCAGCACTGGAAGCATTGCTTAATTCTTGTGCAGCACTGGAAGCAGCGGAACTAGCACTAGAAGCAACATCAGAAGCACTAGAAGCTACCTTAGAAGCAGAATTAGCAACTGAATTAGCTGAACTAGCTTGTGAAGCAGCACTGGAAGCAGCACTAGCAGCCGATGCGATTGCTGAATTACCAGGGTTGTTAGAAGCTGCGGTAGATGCAGTTTTTGAAGCTAAGTTAGCTTGACTAGCGGCAGAACTAGCAATTACGCTTCCATTATTAGCGGCACTAGAATTAGTATTCGCGGATTTACTTGCATTGTTAGCATCTGATGATGCACTTGCGACCGCACTACTTGCTGATGAAATCGCACTATTTGCTGAACTAACTGCTGCACTGTTATTAGCAATTGCATTACTGATTGCATCTGATGCAGATTTAGCCGCATTAGATGCATCGACAGCAGCACTACTTGCTACAGCTTGATCACTTTTGGCTCGTTGTTCAGCACTAATGGCACTTTGAGCAGCTGCATTAACCGCAGCAGATGCTGAATTAGCATTACTTGCAGCAATTGATGCTTGAGCAGCGGCACTAGCTGCCGAGTTAGCATAAGATGCTGCTGATGAACCAGTAGCTGAACTAGCTAAAGTAGCATATGAACTAGCAAGACTATTTGCAGAAGATACAGCGTTTGACTGATTACTAAATACACTAGCTGCAGTGTCAGCAGCTGATTTAGCACTAGATGCAATACTTGAAGCACTAGCAGCATCTGATGATGCAGATAAAGCAAGCGAGTTTGCTGAAGCAATTACCGAAGATGCACTTGATACATCTGGATTGCCACTATTGTTACTCCCTAAGCTAGCGATTGCAGCCGATGCTGAATTTGTACTCGACGCTTCACTTCCTGTTTGTGAAGACGCACTACTAGTTGCAGCTGATGCCGAATCTGCACTTGACTTATCACTATTAACGCTATTAGCAATAGCACTAACTGCAGAATTATTTCTATTTGCTGCACTTGATGCAAAATTAGCATCACTATGATTACCATTATCAATTGCATTTGAAGCAGCGGAACTAGCCTTATTTGCTTCACTTGCAGCAGCGCTATTTGCAGAATTAGCGGCACTATTTGCAGAACTAGCAGCACTGGAAGCGTCTGCTGCATCCTTAGCAGCACTACTTGCCTTTGCTGAAGCGGTAGCAGCTGCACTTGACGCTTGATCTGCGGAACTTCTAGCGGCTGCAGCTGCTGATGAATCACCCTTTTCAGCTGCAGATGCTGCATCTGACGCTGCTTTAGAAGCT
Source organism: Nicoliella lavandulae (assembly GCF_037546185.1). NCBI lineage: Bacteria > Bacillati > Bacillota > Bacilli > Lactobacillales > Lactobacillaceae > Nicoliella > Nicoliella lavandulae. Next base: position 109,782 of record NZ_JAWMWH010000001.1, read on the forward strand.
AATGATGCATTATCTGATGCCAATGAAGCAGCACTTGATGCAGCTTGAGAGGCTGAATTAGCTTTACTACTATTTAACGAAGCAGTGGATGCAGCGGATGAAGCAATGTTTGCATAACTAGATGCAGCGGATGAAGCGGATGAAGCATCCTTAGCATTATTGGCCACAGACGAATCATTTGGATATTTGCTTGCAATTGATGCCGCAATACTATTAGCATCACTAGCAGATGATGCAGCACTTGCTGCCTTAGATGCAGATTCATTAGCTGCACTACTTGCTGATGATGTAGATTTCGAATCAGAGTCAGCACTACTACTATCAGATGCGGCAGACTTAGCAGAAGACGCAGCTGATGATGCAGCGGATGCAGCTGCATTTGCATCGCTATTTGCACTATTAGCATTGTCAATTGCAACTTTAGCTGCAGACGATGCAATGACTGCATAGCTGGAGATTGCAGAAGATAGAGCTGAAGCTTGTTGGCTTGCTAGATTTGCTGCAGAGGATTCTAAAGTACCTAATGATAATGCTGTAGAAGCCGCACTTAATGCTATATTCATATTAGATTGAGCAACACTTGCGGATGACATTTCTGCAGCAGCTGAACTTGTATTTCCTAATGTAGCAGCTGTATTAACTGAGCTAATTGCTGCACTTAAATCATTTGCGTAAGAAGACACAGCAGAAGAAGCACTTGATGCTTGGGAAGCATACGATACGGCTTTTAATGATGCACTGGATGCATTAGAAGACTGACGATTTAAATCAGATGATGCTACGCTTGCAGCATTAGAAGCACTACTTGCTACAGTATAAGCTGAATTAACAATCGAATTATTTGGATAACTACTACTTAGCGAACTTAATTCACTTTGCGCAGGATTAATTGAATTAGTAATTGAATTTTGAGCTGATGCACTTGATGAAGCTATAGAAACTGAAGAAGCGCTAACACTACTATATAGCGATTGAGTAACATTATACATAGATTGTGCATTGGAGTTTGCTGTAGTAGCTGCATTAGAATAGGTTGAAGCTATTGAACTGGCAATACTATTGATTAAAGAAGAATATGAGTCGATAGCTGAAGATCCAAGTGGCGAAGCATCAAAAGAATCTTGACTTACTCTTGGCCAATATACTAAAGCTTCCTTTTGCCCACTAGCTTTATTAAGTAAAGTTGCATAAACAGATGCTGTACTATTATAAGAATTAATTTCATTTTGTGCATTATTAACCACATCTGCAATACTTTTAGGATCGTTAGCAGAATTAAGACTATTAATTGCACCACCAAAACGAGACTGTGCTGCGCTCAATAATCCTGAAACCGCAGAACTAAGAGAACTAATGTAAGTATAATTATTAGCAGAAGAATATCCTAAATCACTTAAAATACCAGATACATTATTTGAAAGTGAACTAACACTAGAACTACCAGTGGAAATAGCACTATTTGCATTCACAAAATAAGATTCTAAACTACTATTTGAAAATTGATTGCCGTATACGTTTTTATTAATGTAAGCACTATATTCATTACTTAGGCTACTAAACCTACTAGTAGAACTTTTATAATTTGATAAATATGATGCAATACTATGAGAATATGACGATGCAATGCTTCCATAGTAACTATTAACAGAATTATAGTCTAAATTAGGACTTGAAGATAATGAACTTACAGCTGAAGATGCTGCAGCAATTGCTCCATATGACCCATTATGATAATAGTTATAAATAGCAAGCGCATTACTAGCAACATAGTTCATTGAAGAAAGATTTCCAACAATAGAATTAGATGCCAAGCTTACGCTAGCCATATAATTACTAAATGCACTAATATAGGAATTAACTGAATCATTGTAGGATTGAACTGTGCTACTCATGTAGCTTTCGTCAGCAGATGAACTGCCACTTGTCCACGACATAACCACTGCATTTGCACTACTTGCAAATGCACTAAATGTAACATAACCAGATTGCATTGATGAAATTAAATCTTTAATATCATTAACTGATGATGCAACACTTGTAGCTAAAGAGTCAGCATATATAGATCTTACATTAGAGTTAATTGAAGAAAATGAATTAACAACTGAAGCAGCTTGGCTATTATATGAATCTACATTTTGATAAGAACTGCTATACAAAGAAGCTGTACTAGCAAAATTAGATAAGTATTCAGACAAAGAACTTTGCATGCTTTGCACATTAGAAAATTCATTTTCCATCCGATTAGACACCGTTAAGTCAGATGCTAGTAAAGAAGCGCTACTTAAACTAGCAATTGAAGCAGAAAGTTGTCCATCACTTGCACTTGCGCTAGACGAGCTACTTGATGAACTATTGCTTGATGATGATTGAGCGTTCGAGCTATTAGATGAGCTAGAATCAGCACTTGATGAATTATTAGTAGAAGAAGCAATACTGCTGCCACTACTAAATGGATTTACATTATTAATAACTAATGTATTTGTGTTAGATGTAGCATTACTGTTACTTTGATTATCATCATTACTATTACTAGATGAAGAACTATCACTTGTAGTGTTGCTACTGGAGCTGGTCACATCACTACTATCACTAGCTGAATTACTGCTAGTATTAGATGAGCTACTTGCAGAAGAACTCGCAGCGGACGAGCTATCAGACCCACTACTGTTTGCGGTACTTTGACTACTGTTGTTTCCATAATTGTCTTGAACAGCAGCATGAACAGTATCTTGGTATGTAAAACCAGTGCCTAGTACTCCAATAACTGATATTGAGACTACTACCCAGTTTCTTTTCACCTTTTTCATGATTTTCTTTTCATTTATTTTTTTATATTCAAATTTATTATATTTCATCTTCAGTATCTCCTTTTTTATGTAAATAAAAAAACGAGGCTTTTTAAATAAACACCGAATTCAGTAAAGTCTTATAAGTTATATTATACAACGTAACCAGGTTTTTTTTAACCATTATAAAGAATTAATTTTAATCCCATTAAAATTAACTAAACATTTATTAATTATTAATTAATGCCAAATAAGACGTTTAATAATTTTGTACAAATTAAGCCCATCCCACTATAAAAAATTCGCTACCCTAAAATACTAATAATATCAGCACGAAAATGCAACCATTTTTTATTATAGTCAAACCACTATCTCGATGAGTTCAAAAAAAATAACCGTAATCTAAATTACGGTTATTTTTTTAGCTAGTCTTCAAATAATGGTGTTTCCTTCAAGCGTTCTTTATACTTAGGAATTTCATCTTCAGCAGCACTAACGAAGTGGCCAGGAGCAATCTCGACCATTGAACGTTGTTTACCATCGCTTTCTTGACTAGGATCATATTCAATTACTTTACGTTTCCGTTCATATTCAGGATCTGGGAATGGAACGGATGATAATAAACTACGGGTGTAATCATGCAATGGATGCTTGTATAACTCGTCAGCATCAGCAATTTCTAACATTCGGCCATAGTGCATTACCCCAATGCGATCACTGATGTATTTAACCATTGATAAATCATGAGCAATGAAGAGATATGTTAATCCTCGCTTGCGTTGTAAATCCTTCAATAGGTTAACTACTTGGGCTTGAATTGAAACATCCAAGGCTGAGATTGGTTCATCAGCAATGATAAACTTAGGCTTAACAGCTAAAGCCCGCGCAATCCCAATCCGTTGCCGTTGTCCACCAGAGAATTCATGTGGGTACCGGGTAGCATGATCCTTACTTAACCCAACGGTTTCTAATAGTTCATCTACTTGTTGGTTTCGGTCGGCTTCATCCTTAGCTAAATGGTTAATATCAATACCTTCCGCGATAATGTCACGAACCTTCATCCGTGGATTCAAGGATGCATATGGATCTTGAAAAATCATTTGAATGTCACGTCTGAATTTTTGCCATTGTTGTTTACCCTTTAATTTGGATACATCTTCACCTTCGAAGGTAATCTTACCATCAGTAGGATTGTATAGACGGATGATTGCTCGACCAGTGGTAGTCTTTCCAGAACCAGATTCACCAACTAATCCAAAGGTTTCACCCTTATAGATATGAAAACTAATGTCATCGACCGCTTTAACGGCATCTTTTTTCGTAATATTAAAGTATTGCTTTAAGTGCTCTACGTTTAAAATTACAGGCGCATCTTTATTTTCCATCATTACTCACCACCATTCTGAACTTGTTCGAGGGAGATACCCTTTAATTTAGCATAAATCTTTTGGCGTTCAACGATTTGTTCGGGCGGTGTAACCTTTGGTGCCCGCTTATCTAATAACCAGGTTGCTGCATAGTGTGTATCTGAAACCTTAAAGAACGGTGGTTGTTCTAAAGTATCAATCTTTAGAACGTATGGATTCCGGGGCGCAAATGCGTCTCCCTTAGGTGGATCCAATAAATCAGGTGGCGTTCCTGGAATTGAAGGTAGTGTTGAGCTCTTCGTATTCACCGTTGGCATTGAGTTCAAAAGGCCCCAAGTATATGGGTGCTTTGGATTATAGAAGATTTCATCAACCGTTCCATATTCCACAATTTCACCGGCATACATAACTGCCACCCGGTCAGCCATCCCAGCAACGACCCCTAAATCATGGGTAATAAAGATAATTGAAGTATCAATTTTAGTCTTCAATTCGTTCATTAAATCAAGGATCTTAGCTTGAATGGTAACATCCAAGGCGGTCGTTGGTTCATCAGCAATAATAATTTCTGGATTGTTAACCAATGCAATTGCAATCACGATCCGTTGCCGCATCCCACCAGAGAATTGGTGAGGAAAGTCATTGATTCGTGCTTCAGCGTTAGTAATACCCACTAGTTTAAGCATCTTTAATGCCTTATCCATAGCAGTTTTCTTGTCCAACCCCTGATGAATCATTAAGGGTTCTGCTACTTGTCGTCCAATGCGCATCGTTGGATCCAGTGAAGTCATTGGATCTTGGAAAATTTCAGCGATTTCGTTACCACGTAATCCACTTAATTCTTTTTCACTCATCTTCAACAAGTCTTGATCTTTATATTTAATACTTCCGCCAGCAATCTTAGCGTTATTGGCCATCAAGCCCATAATCGTTCTGGTGGTTACCGTTTTACCAGAACCAGATTCACCAACGATCGCAAGGGTTTCACCCTTCTTCAAATCAAAGCTAACGTCACGAATGGCCTTGACCTCACCAGCGTAAGTATCGAAATTTACTTTTAAGTTACGTACTTCAAGAACATCATTTTGGTTTTCCATCGTAAATTGGCACCTACTTTCTAGATTTTGGATCGAAGGCATCCCGCATTCCATCACCTAAGATATTGAAGGCAATCATCAATAGGATCAACACGATTGCAGGTCCCCACATTTGATATGGTAAGAACTGGAAGTTTTGTTGTCCATTATTGATCAAAGTCCCAAGAGAAGCCTTTGGTGCTGAGATTCCAATCCCAATGTAGGAAAGGAATGCTTCGAAGAAGATTGCGTTTGGAATCGTGAACATCGTATTAATAATGATCACACTAGTTAAGTTAGGCAATAAATGCTTAACCGCAATCTTGAAGGGACTTTCACCCAGTGTCCGAGCTGCTAATACGAATTCTTGGTCCTTAAGTTCCAAGGTTTGTGCCCGTACTAGCCGAGCCATATTAATCCAACTAGTAAATGCAATGGCAATGATAATTGCAGTCATACCGGGTTTTAATACTAAGATCAAAAGTACCATAACCACTAAGTTTGGAATTGAAAGCATAATTTCAATGATCCGTTGCATAACACTATCAGTAGTACCGCCCTTCATTCCGGAAATTAATCCGTAGGCAATTCCAATGGTTAAATCAAAGAAAGTTGCAACTAATGCGATAATTAATGAAATCCGCGTCCCGTATAGGATTCTGGATAGTAAGTCCCGACCTAAGTAGTCAGTTCCTAACCAGTAGTTAACCCCATTTGCAATGTGGGCTTGCGCATAAGCATCCACTCTCGTGCCACTTTGGACCAACGTTCCATTTAATCCTGGAATAAATTCAAGGAATGGAATCCGTGGTGGTAAGTTAGCATGACTGGGGTTCGTTGCGTTTGGATTAGCTGGTGACCAAATCATTGAGCCAAAAGCTAATACAAATAAAATAATTAAAATAACTAGTGAAACCATTGCGGCTTTATTTTGCTTTAAACGACGCCAAGAGTCTTGTAAGAAAGTAAGTGATGGCGCAGCAATTTTTTCACTATCTAGATGCGCACCATCTGGTAAGCGGTCAAACGCATCTGCTGGTAATTGTTGTTGTTTATCTGCCATCTATTAACCCTTCTTTCCTGTAATTCTAATTCTTGGATCGATAATTCCATAAACAATGTCAGTTAATAATAACACCACACAAAGCATGAAACTATAAACAATCGTTAATCCCATGATGGTTGGATAGTCATTAGTCAACACGGACTTAACAAATTGTTCCCCAATCCCAGGAATGGAGAAGATGTTTTCCACAACCATTGATCCAGTCATGATGTTAACGGCCAATGGTCCCACGATCGTTACCAATGGAATTAAACTATTTCTTAATGCATGGTGATAGATAACCCCAGTTTTACCGAGTCCCTTGGCCTTTGCTAATTCGATGTAATCAGAGTTCAAAACATCGATCATTTCAGTCCGCATAAATCGAGCTGATTCAGCAAATGGTAATGCTGCTAATGCTAGGGTTGGTAATACGGTGTAAATTGGGCCACCCCATTCAGCAATTGGGAACCACCGTAGTTGAAGTCCGAACCAATTTTGGAGTAAGACTGCCAACACGAATGAAGGAACGGATACCCCTAAAATAGAAATAATGGTAGTCGTAGTATCTACCCATGTGTTCCGCTTGATGGCTCCAATGGCACCAACGACAATTCCGGCTAGCACTCCAATAACCATGGCTTGAATCCCCAATTGTAATGAAGCCCCGATCCGACTAGAAATTAAATATGAAACTGGTTGATCACTGAATTGGAATGATGTTCCAAAGTTACCAGTGATGGCGCCACCTAGATAGGATAAATATTGTGCCCAAACTGGCTTATCCAATCCGTATTGCTTATAAATCATCTGAATTTCAGATGGTGATAATTTTTCTTGGTTCGTTAGCGGTGTCCCAGGCATTAACTTCATCATGAAAAACGTAATGGTGGTAACGATGAATAAAGTTAAAATGAGGTAAAAGATCCGCTTACTTAGGTACTTTACCATTAAATCTCCTCACAATCTGTGTTAATAATCAATCTATAAACAGCAAAAGTAATACCATTGGATGATATTACTTTTTGCTAGTATTAATAATAACGTCTACTTAAGGTATGCGTCACGGAAGTTAAATCCAGCACCAGTGGTGGAGTATTCAAGTCCTTGAACTTTATCCTTACGAACTTGTGGTTGAACTTGTTGATACAATGGAACAATTCCATCATCTGACATTAATGTCTTTTCAGCATTTACAAGATCTTTCCAACGTTCGCCAGCATTATTAGCATTCTTGCCTTCAGCTTCGTTAATGTATTGGTCGTACTTAGCATTCTTCCAGTGACCATTGTTGTAAGCATTGTCAGAAGTAAATAGGTCTAAGAAAGTAATTGGATCTGGGTAATCAGCAATCCATGCACTAACAACTAAGTCAAACTTACCACTTTGTGAGTAACTTAAACGTGTCTTAAATGGAAGGTTTTGGTTAGTAATCTTCAATCCAGGTAACTTAGTAAGGTTACTTTGTAGTGCTTCAGTTGTCTTTGTACCAGCAGGAGTATCATCAGCAAGTAGAGTTAAACTAACACTCTTCTTACCTACTTCTTTAAGTCCCTTAGCCCAGTACTTCTTAGCTTCAGTTAAGTTGTAAGAAACGTCATTAGCAGTAGCATCTTTACTTTCAGAAGCATCAGCGAAGTCGGTTCCTTTGTATGATGATAACTTAGTTGGTACTAATCCCTTAGCTGGGAATGATCCATCACCTAAAACATCACTAGTAAGTGACTTACGGTCTAATGATAATGAAATTGCTTTTCTAATGTTAGCATTCTTCAATACAGGATTGCTCTTTTGATTCATTTCTAGATAGAAAGTAGCAGCTTGTGGCAATTCATGTAATTCAGGTGAATTCTTGAAGTTATTAACTTGTTGTTTACCAGATAATGTCGCAACATCAAACTTACCAGCTTGGTATTGGTTCAATGTAGTTCCAGCATCCTTAGAAACGATAAAGTTAATCTTATCTAACTTAGTCTTACTATTGTTGTAGTAGTACTTGTTACGAGTTAATGTCCACTTATCATTAGTTCCAGTCCAACCGGTTACCTTGAATGGACCGTTGTATACTTGGTCAGCACTCTTAGTTCCATAAGCCTTACCGTACTTTTCAACCACTTTTTGTGATTGTGGATAAAGTGGTGTCATTGAAGCAATGTACTTGAAGTAACTTTGTGGCTTGGAGAGGGTAATTACTAACTTGTAGTTACCTTCGGCCTTAACCCCTAATGATGAAACTGGCATTTGTTTCTTAGAAACAGCTTCATAGTTTGCGACATGGTCTAATAAGTATGAATATTGAGAAGCAGTCTTTGGATTAGCAGTTCTTTGAATTCCATAAACGAAGTCCTTAGCGGTAACTTCTGAACCGTTACTCCATTTTGACTTACGAAGGTTGAACGTATATGTTTTCCCATCCTTTGAAACTGTATAACTCTTAGCAACTCCTGGTTCAATCTTGTTATCCTTACCAACCATTAATAGTCCTTCGTTACTATTATTTAGTGTTTCAGCACTAATATGGTCAGTAGCATTAGATGGATCAAGAGTTGGTAAATTGGCTGATTCCTGCCAATTTAAGGTCTTGGTACTACCTGATTGTGAGCTACTATTGCTACTCCCACAGGCAGCTAATCCAAGGGCGGTAACTAGTGTAACACTACCGACCTTTGCTAACGTCTTTAACTTCATATGAACTCCCCCTGTTTTAACTAACTTAATAGTTAAATATGTTTAAAAATATTAATTGAGTCTAATATTAAATTAATATTAGATTAAAATCAATACCTTTTCACATTTATTTTTAATCAAAGGTGAATTGTTTTCATGATTAATGCTTACAAAAAGTTAAGAACACGCGCTTTAGCACCATTAGCATGTAAACAAAAAAATCGTAACTAATTTTAATTTAATTACGATTTTACAGCTAATTATTTAATAATGATCAATTCTCGGTTACTATGGGTCAACAATTCATATGCCGTTCCCTTGATCAAAACATCATCTTCAATTCTGATGCCACCCTTGCCAGGAAGATAGATTCCTGGTTCAGCCGTCATTACATAACCATCATAAATTTGTTGGGTTTGATTAGGGCCTAGAATAGGACCTTCATGGATGTCTAGGCCAATTCCATGACCACTACCATGACCAAAGTATTCACCATATCCTTGTTCTTTAATAAAATCACGGGCAGCCGCATCAACGTCCTTGCCAATTGCCGCACTATGCATTGCCGCAATCATCCTAGTCTGTGCTTCTTGGACTACTGCATATGCTTGTTTTAGCTCTGCTCCTGGATCACCAACCGCAAAGGTTCGCGTCATGTCAAAAGTATAATCGTCATAGTAAAATCCATAGTCAACGGTTACTAATTCACCTGATTGAATCAACTTATTAGTTGCTCCACCATGTGGTAATGCTGAACGATAGCCACTAGCCACGATTGTATCAAAACTTGGTTTACTAGACCCATGACTAGTCAACCAATCATATAAAAACCGTTCCACATCCCGTTCCGATAATCCAGCATGAACATAGTTTAATAAAGCTGCATATGATTCATCTGCTAGTTCAGCACTTTTCGTTAACGTTTGAATTTCTGCATCATCCTTTACGAACCGAATCGTTTCAATCAATTGATTAGTAGCCTGCAGCCGGTTGCCAAACAACGTTGCCAGTCGTTGATATGTAGCAAAATCTAATGAATCTTCAAAACCAACTGGCGATTCATTTTCATGCAATTGTTCAGCAGCTGCTTGATAATAATCCCGAGTAATTACCAGTTCAATGTCAGTATTAGCTAATTTGACTTTCATTTCAGTTTCATAGCGGCTATCCGTAATTAAAACGGCATGCTGCTTAGTGATGACCATGCACCCATCCCCCGCCAAACCATGAAAGCCACTTAAATAAATCAAGTTAAATTGGTTCGTCACGATCAAAGCCGCCATTCGCTTCGCCTTCATCGTAGCCCGTACCTTCTCAATCCGATTATTCATTATCAACACCCCCAAAATTAATTAGTAGCTATCATAAGTGGATTTGAGCTGAAAATCAAATAATTGACCACCGATTACTAGCTATCATTAGGCAAATTCGCAGAAATAGCTTAAAATAGTTAATAATAGTTTTATTTAGGAGGTTCTAAATGGAAAAATCATCAACTGAAATTCAACCAACCCCAGTGGTTACGATTGGATTGAACATCAAGGATAAACACTTTGATTACTCAATGGATGAGCTCAATAACCTGGTTACTGCTAATAACATGACCGTTACTGAGACCCTCGTTCAAAAAACCGACCATACCGATGCAGCGACTTACTTTGGTAAGGGGAAAGTCCAAGAATTAGCGACCGTCCTTGCTGATGATGGCGTTAGCACCGTCGTTGTTAACGATGAACTAAGCCCTAGTCAGATCCGGAATTTAGAAAAGCAAACCCAAGCTAAAATTATCGATCGAACTGGTTTGATTTTGGAAATCTTTGCTAACCGGGCGCGGACCCATGAAGCCAAGCTCCAGGTCCAATTAGCCAAGTTACAATACCAACTCCCTCGTTTGCACACCAGTGCTAGTCAACGCCTAGACCAACAAACTGGTGCTGGGGGCGGTGGCTTTACTAGTCGTGGTTCTGGTGAATCCCAATACGAATTAAACCGACGGACGATTCAAAACCAAATTTCCCACATCAAACATGAATTAAAACAAATTCAAAAGTCTGATCAAACCCAACGAAAACAACGTGAAGCAAATCAAATTCCAACGATTGCGTTGGTAGGTTATACTAATGCTGGTAAGTCCACCATTATGAACGAGTTGCTCGAACGATTCGGGGAAGCAGATAAGCAAGTGATGGTTAAAAACATGCTCTTTGCCACCCTAGATACTAACGTTAGACGCCTAACTTTCCCTGATAATAAAAAATTATTGATCAGTGATACCGTTGGATTCGTTAGCAAGCTTCCCCACCAATTAGTAAGTGCATTTCGCTCTACCTTGGCTGAAGCTGCTAGTGCTGATTTATTAGTACAGGTAGTCGATTATTCAGATGAAGATAGGCAATTAATGATGAACACTACTGAACAAACGCTAAAGGAAATTGGGGTCCCTAACATCCCCATGATCACGGTTATGAATAAGGCAGACTTAACCGACAGCCATTTTCCATTTCGCGAAGGCAATAATTTAATTATGTCGGCTAAGGATCCCAAATCCATCGATGAATTAGTAGCGATGGTCAAAGAACAAGTCTTTAAGAACTACGTGACGAAGGAATTATTAATTCCATTTAGTGACGGCCAAATCGTTGCTGAGTTAAACGAACGCGCTACCGTCCTTAAAACTGAATATTTGGATTCAGGAACCCAACTGACCGTTGAAATGCCTGAAAATGAACTACACCGGTTCGCTAAATACGTCCAAGCATAAAAAAGAAGAATCAACCTCCGTTGAACGGAATTGATCCTTCTTTTTTTAGCGTTTAAACGCAATTCGCATCTGAATGCGATAGGGTTGTTCTTGATCGACCGTACCGGCACGACCATTAATTTTGGAATTACCACCGACCATAATTGCGGCCGCAGCAAATAATTGGACCCGTTGTGGATTAATGCTGCGAATTGATTGTAGTCCTACTCGTTCAATAATTCCCACCCGCAGTAAGTGGGCTTGATTAATCCCTGCATAGGCTACGTAGTTACCAGCTTCTAGCTTTAAACTAAAGTGTGGAATCAACGCCCCGGCACAAATTGCATATGCCGGTTTGCGACTTTGTTGTAAGTAGTTTAATAAATCGTGTTCGCTTAGTCCAGCATAGTTATCAGTCATTAGTTCATTCGTCAACATATCATGAGCAATCATGTCAATGTTCTTTAATTCTAGCTCGCTACTATTGAGCTTAGCAGGTAACACGTGTTTCGGATCATAAAACCCATCGAGCGGAATTTGCCGAGGATTTTGAATATCATCAATGACGGGTTTGATCGAAACCCCTGCAGCTGCTTGTCTGGGCTTAATACCGAATAACTTTTCCACCTTAGGTGAAATATCAAATGGCGCCCGTCGTTCCGTAAAATAATATACGATATTTAAAAATAAAAAGTACAATAACACCGTTGCCGCGACTAAAAAGCCGACCCCTTGAAGCCAGATGTGATTCTTCAAGAACTTTACGGCAACGTAAAATAAGTAGAAATTAGCTAGTCCACCCACAATCGTGTAAATACGATTTTTTAATTTAGGACTAAAATTAATGTACCCGAGGTACTGATTAACTGCATCTAAAAAAGTAAACATTAAATTAGCCCTCCTTAATTATCCTGATTGTCGTCTGAACTGCTGCTACTGCTGCTATTATTACTTGATTGTGAACTATCGCTACTACTGCTTGCAGTTTTATCACCATCATCATTACTGGAACTAGCGGCTGATTGATCGTCCTTCCCAGAGGATGTCTTATCACTGCTGCTACTATCACTTTTATCCTTATTATTATCAGAGTGACTACTGCTACTATTATCGCTATTTTTACTACTGTCATCTCTACTACTGTCACTACTGCTATCTTTCGATTGGCTACTACTGTTATCTTTGCCCTTGTCCTTATCGTCACTTGGCTTTTTAGCACTGTTATCGTTATTACTAGGTTTATTAAAGCCACCTACTTCAGAAGTACGCACTGGTGCACCTTCATTCGTATTCGTAACCTTATTATTAACGATGTTAACCGCACTCATTGCCAATGCAATCGATAGAATTGCAAACGGCGTAATCAACGGCGGTGTTCGTTTATCCATTCAAAATCATCCCGCTTCTAAAATTAGTAACAACCAGTGTATCAGACATTGATAAAGAAACGGTTAAGGAAAGTTTAAAGATTGATAACTTTTATTGTAACTTTGCTAATAATTGTTCAATGAACTGATCTGCTTGTTGTTTCGCTTGTTTTAATTCGTTATTTTTAATTACCACCGCATGGCCAACTAGCGCTGATGGTAATTGTTGGTCGCGTGCGTATTCAGCACTTTTGACCCGCATCTTGATTTTAACAGGGTCGTCCCCCCGGGCTTCCATTCGTTTGCGCAGTGCTTCTGAACTATTGGGTCCTACGTCAATCGTTAAAAATAGGACCGCGACTTGATTCCCTAATTGCTTTAAGTATTCGACAGCGCCCTTCGTATCCAATACGATACACGCTAATGGAGCCTTTTGCCATGCAGCCTGCAGTCCTTCCATTGAAGAACCATACTGCGCACCGGCGTAATGGACGGACTCTAAAAAATGTTTACGAGCAAAACTAGCATCGTTTTCAAAGTAATAATCCACACCGTTTTGTTCTCCCGTCCGGGGTGCCCTTGTGGTATGAGTCACTACTTTAGGCAGATGATAATGTTCACAAAGATACTTGCAAAGGGTTGTTTTACCACTCCCGGCTGCACCAGTAATCACTAATACCATATTATTCATAATTAATCACCCTATCGTTCAGAAATGTATTTATTAGCAGCATCCATCAACGTCTTTAAGTTATCAAAGGTTAATTGCTTACGTGCTTGTTGATAATCAAACCAACCATAATTACTAATTTCAGCCACCTGGCGCGTAATAATTGAATCAGCAGGAACTAGTGCGGCAAAGAACTTAACCGTCTTGTGGTGCCCATTGTTCATATCATATTCCAAATCGTAATTAAAATTCGTATCTAACGTGATGTCTAAATTAGTTTCTTCCTTAGTTTCACGAATGGCAGCCGCTTCAAAATCTTCATTGCCTTCTAGATGCCCCTTTGGGAAGCCCCAAAAGTCAGCACTGGCACTCTTTAACAATAAGTATTCCGGATGATTATCAACCATTCGGTAAACAATTGCCCCACCGTCTAATTCAGTTTTCATAATTAATTCATCCTTTCAGTTGTTATTTTCTCATTTTTATTTCATAATTTTGATAATATATACTTTAATTATAACAAATCATAGGAGGTTTTTAGATGAAAAACCATCAATTTGCCATTGTTCCCACTAATTTAAACCAAATGATTGCTGAACTACATGCAATCCAGTTTCTCGATCAACAGAACGAAAAATACGAGTCAGTTCAATTATTGCACAGTTTGCTAACAAAGACGCTATTAAATTATCATTCTACGGCAAGCCAGAAAATCGCATTAGCTGACATTATGGTGGATGCCAATCAAGATGCCCGTGAATTCTTTAATCACGCCCATACCGTTACCCAACAGCAATTTTACAATATTGCACTACAACTCCTGGGGTTTCAAACGAATGAAGATTTCAAACTAGATGAATCACTTGAAACCATGCAGAAATTCAACCTCCCAATTCACGAAACTGCCGACCAAGAATTTGATACAGAAGCCATCATTAGAGCGTGGTACCTCCTATTAAATACCCACACCAAGGTCGGTCAAACCTACTTAGACGTGCTTGCTGGGGATGGGTACTTTGCACAATTTAATCACTTAACGAAACCCCTTATCTTTAATGGTAAGGCCCAACCAGTGTTTAACACTGATCAATTAATTCGTGAAGTCGTCTATGTTGAATCTGATTTAGATACTGATCACGATGACAAACGGGACCTACTAAAGGCGGAAATCATTCGCCCCCAAGAAACTGAGACCGGATTAAAGGTGCCAATCTTATTCACCGCTAGTCCATACAATCAAGGGACCAACGATAAAGCAGGCGCTAAATTGACCCACCCCGTTAACCATCCCATTGCCCGTAAACAACCCAATAACTATCAATACTCAGACATTGAAAGTAAGCCTACTGAAGAAGACTTACCGGATAAACGTTCTGGGAACGTCCAAACCGTAAAACACGCTGAAGAACACTTCCAAAATGGTTGGGGATACACATTAAATAATTACTTTTTAGCCCGCGGCTTTGCCGTTGTCTATGCCGCTGGAATTGGTACTAAGGATTCAGACGGCCTAAGAACTACTGGTGATCGAGCAGAAACCCTTTCTACCACTGCCATCATTGAGTGGCTCGATGGGAAACGTAATGCTTATACCAATCACGATGGTCAAGTCCGCATTGATGCTTGGTGGTCCAATCACCACATTGGGATGACTGGGCGTTCATACTTAGGAACGCTGCAAACCGCTGCTGCTACGACCGGTGTTGAAGGACTTAAGACTTGTATTTCAGAAGCTGCAATTTCTAGTTGGTACGATTACTACCGAGAAAACGGCCTAGTAGTTGCCCCGGGGGGCTTCCAAGGTGAAGATGCCGACGTATTAGCCGAAGAAACCTTTAGTCGCGCACAACGGGCCGGTGACTATCACCGCATCAAGGCTAAGTGGGACCAACAACTCGCTGCGCTTACCAAGGATCAAGACCGGCAAACTGGTAATTATAACCAATTCTGGGATGCTCGTAACTATTTAAAGGATGTTCAAAACATTAAAGCCGACATGGTCCTAGTTCACGGGCTCAATGATTGGAACGTAAAACCACGTAACGTGGAAAAACTATACCAGGCACTACAATCCGTTCCCGTTACTACTAAGCTTTTCTTGCATCAAGGTCAACACATCAACATCAATAACTTCCAATCCCTTGATTTCACCGACATGATGAACCTATGGCTAAGTAATAAACTATTAGAAATTCCTAACCAGGCGAATGATTTAATTCCACCGGTGGTGATTCAAGATAACGTTAAACCAGAAACCTGGCATCAACTTCCTAAATGGGAAGCAGCCCCTAATTGGCAAGCGTTACCGCTACAAGATCAAACCAAATTTAGCACCCATCCCGGCGACATCACTCCATCATTTGTTGATCAACTATCTGCTGATCAATTAGCGGAATACACTAAACATGAAGGAACTGGACAATACAATGAATGGATGGACGACCTAGTAAATAATGTTAATAGCCCCATTCAATCCACACGGCTCCTGTTCAAAACGAACCCACTCACTACTGAAAATACCATTAATGGAAAGGTGCGGGTCAACTTAAGCGTTGCATCTGATCACAATATCGGATTAATTAGTGCCATGCTCATTGACTACGGAAAGGCCAAACGACTTTCCACCAGTCCAGTTATGCTTGCGCCCAACGCCATTAACGCTGGGTATCAATGGACCAAGGATGACTTACGCGAATTCAAACTGCAAAGTCTCCCTACCGATTACAAAATGATCACGATTGGGCATATTAACATGCAAAACCGGCAAAATAGTTATCACGTTGACGATTTAAAAGCGGGTCAATACTACACACTAGATTTTGAGCTCCAACCCACTTACTACACCCTTCCTGCTGGTCGGCAATTAGGGCTAGTTATTTATGCGACCGACCTATCCATGACGGTTCGGGGCACGATGGGCGTTAAGTACACATTGAATACTAATCAATCAACATTAAACATCCCATGGGTTCACAAAAAAGATTAAAAAGTGGTAAGATAATAAGTAAATAATTAGAAATGAGGGTTTGCAAATGAAACAAGGGACCAAAATCATCACCTTAGATAATGGTTATCATCTCTGGACACATACTGCTGGGACGGGAACCATTCACCTCCTTGCCTTACATGGTGGCCCGGGTGGGACCCATGAATATTGGGAAGACACTGCTGACCAACTTAAAAAGCAAGGCTTAGACGTTCAAGTCCACATGTACGATCAATTGGGGTCATGGTATTCAGACTCCCCTGACTTTGATGATCCAGCAGTAGCCGACAAGGTGCTTACCTATGACTACTTCTTAGATGAAGTGGAAGAAGTTCGGCAAAAATTAGGGTTAGACCAATTCTATTTAATTGGTCAATCCTGGGGTGGTTTACTAGTGCAACTATACGCCCAAAAGTATGGTCAACACTTAAAGGGTGCCATTATCTCATCCATGGTGGATGAAATCGATGACTACACCAAACACCTTAATCAAATCCGTGAAAAAGAATTTGCGCCAGATGAATTAGCGTTCATGAAAGAATGTGAAGCCAACAACGACTACGATAATGAACGTTACCAAAACGATGTTGATCAACTTAATCGTGATTACATTGATCGAAAGCAACCACCAGCAATTGCTCATTTAACTAGTTTGGCTAACACGACGATCTATAACGCCTTTCAAGGTGATAATGAATTCGTGATTACCGGTAAACTAGGCGAATGGCATAATACGGACAACCTAAAGAACATTAAGGTCCCAACGTTAGTTACCTTTGGGGAACATGAATCAATGCCGTTGGCAACTGGTAAACGAATGGCTGAAATGATTCCAAACGCACAATTCGTTTCCACCCCGAACGGTGGTCATCACCATATGATCGATAACGCCCCCGTTTATTACAAACACCTGGCTGATTATATTAAAGCCGTTGAAGCTGGCACGTTCAATCAATAATCCAATCAAAAAGCTAATGCAGAACGAACTGCATTAGCTTTTTTTAGGCTTTAATATATACTAATTGACGATTAATTTGGACTTGTTGCCAGATTTGACCACTTCGTTCAACTACTTTGCGCACGGTCACTGATTTGAAACGCTTAGTCGTCTTATGGCTTTGCTTACTACCAACTTGAGCGTAGTATCGCGTCCCCTTATCAATATTGACTTTAATGAACCCAGCATTAACCTTCACATTATTTAGCCAATCATTAAAGTTACTTTCAACCGTTGCTAACTTGAGATTACTGTTAGCACTAGTAAGTTGGGTGCGGGTCGTACGGGCTTTTTGATCGACCGTCTTTACTAGCTGGCGATGATTACCGCGGGTTAGGTGATTCTTCAATCGATCGACCACCGCTGATTGTTGATTTAAAACGCGTTGCTTAGCCTGCTGTTTAGCAACGGCCATTTGACTCCTGCGATCAGCTGTGGTGGTCGTTTGCAAATTATCCGTAAACATTGAATAGTCAAGCGTTGCATCACTAGTTACCGTCATTTTATATGGACTATTTTGGGTATTGCTCAACGTCATTAAGGTATACATCTTATGCACCTCTGGGAAGTAGACCTCAATTGAACTGTTATCCACGTATAAGACAGCCTGGCCTAAGTTCTTGCCATAATCGTTTGTGGTGACCTTATTCATACTCTTATGAAAATTCCAACTTCGTGAAATGGTCACAACACTACCGTTAACATCAATTCGAACGTTGTTACCAGTTTTATCCTGGCGGGTCAACTTAATGGATTGATTACGGTTACTAAAGTCCAAGGCCACTTTATTATTAGTCCCGACCATAAATGAATGATTCGCCTTTAATTGGTATTCGCCAATTTGTTTGTGATCAGGCTCGATTGGGTCGACCAAGAAATCCCCGTTTTGGTATTGAATCGTTCGCGCCAGCGTATAGGTCCCAAAGTGCTGATTATTATCATATGAATTTAAATTGGGGCTGTAAGTCCAATTCCCCAGCCATGCCATCGAAATTAACTTTTTGGAATTGAGGTTAGTATAATTACCAGCAAAGTTATCGAATCCGTTATCCAATTTCGTGATTTTACTATTCTTAGTTGGCGTAAAGATCCCATCAGAATTAAAACTCCCGGTCATTACATAGTCACCACTTTGGTTACCAGTATAATCCTTACTGCCGGCGATAAAGAACATCATTGGTTGCCCATTGACCGTTTTAACCACTGGCATTTCAGCAACGTTATAACCCGTTAAGTCAATTGTTTCGTCGGGGTGAAAGTCCCAATTGACCCCATCGGAGCTGGTAAAGACATACATTACATTGGCCAAGCCTCCCGCAACGTATGCAACTAGCTTTCCATTTGCGAGGCGTTCAACATATGGATCTCTAAAGTCGACTTTATTTTTTAACCCACTAATTGTATCGGGATGCATTACTGCCTTGGACTTATACGGCTTAAATTGTTCGCCGTTGTTACTGTAAGCTAAATGAATACTTTGCCCATTAGAGAAGTTAGTAAAGTACGCTAACTTAGCATGATAGTCAATGGAGTTTCCAAATTGATCCTTAGTTAATAAACCGTTGTTATCGATCACAGAGCCAGAAGCAGCGGCACCCCATGGATATTCGTTTTGATTATTGGCAATTTGGAATGGTTGATTATTGCTATCCAAGTAGTATTTATCCGGTAGCGCTACGTTGTTTAGACTATACCGATTGGAAGGATCAGCATCACTGAAGGTCTTAAAATCCTTCGTCACCATGTGCTTCCATTCGTATTGCACCCCTTGAAGACGGGCCAATGGTTGGGCAATATAATAAATATCCCAATGATCAATTGCGCCATTTCTACCATAGTGAGGCAGAATGGATTGAATATCATTCGCAAAACCATCCGATGCATTAAAGTGGAAGTTTTGGTCCCACGTGGATTGAATTACGTTTTGATTTTTAGCAATGTAGCTATTCATGGTATCAATGGCATGACTGTTCGCATTATAACTAGCGCTTGAAGAAGCACTAGCAGCACTACTAGCTACATTACTACTCTGTTGAGTAACTAATTCGGTGGCAGCACTACTTGCGGCATTGGCACGATTGGCCACCGTTAATAATCCGGTCGCAGTCATTGCTGCCACCACGGTCGTTGTGTATAAATATGGTTTGATTTGTTGTTTAATAATGATAATTCCCCTTAATCTAATAAAAGCCGCAATGGGAAAACCCCATTTCGGCTAGTAATGATAATTACTTTGGTTGTGAACGTAGGCTTAGTTTTTCAACATCAATTATCTTATCCACTAAGTGATCATAGAATGACGCTTCGTGACTAACGATAATAGCATTGCCTGGAAACTTATTAATCGCCCGTTTTAAGGCATCCTTGGTTTCATCGTCCAAGTGGTTCGTCGGTTCATCCATGATCAAGAAATTACTTGGGACAAATTCCATCATCGCTAACTTAACCTTCGTTTGTTCCCCACCAGAAAGATCATTCATTGGTTTACTTACGTTATCTGGACCAATTCCACACTTAGCTAATTTAGTCCGAATGTCACGTTGATCTAACTTAGGAAAACGATCTTGCACAATCTGCATCGGCGTCATTTGCGGATTACTCCACACTAAATCCTGACTAAAGTAATTAACTTTAGCCGATGGTGAAAATTCAGCCTCCCCACCTAATGGTTTGATCATCCCTAAGATCGTCTTAATCAACGTAGACTTTCCAACCCCATTAAATCCTTGTAAGCCAATCTTTTGATCGGTGGTCACCGTAAAGGTCACGGGTTGGAGCAGTGGCTTGTTATAACCAACTGATAAGTGGTCCACGCTCAAAGCATTTTGTGAGCCAGTATCTAAATATGGGAAGTCGAACTTAGCATGTTCATTTGCCGAAGGTGGATCAACAATTTCCATATGGGATAGTTGCTTTTCTCTGGACTTAGCCATCTTAGACTTACTACCAGCTTTGTTTTTCCGAATAAACGCCTTTGCTTTTTCAATTTCAACTTGTTGTTTTTCATAGGCCTTTTCTTGGGCTTTTTCACGTTCATCCTTTTGACGCATAGCTTGCTTAAAGCTACCCCGGTACTTATGAATTTGACCGAAAGCCACGTTTAAAATACAGTTAGTAACCCGTTCCAAAAAGTCATAATCATGTGAAATGACAATAAAGGAACCGTCAAAATTATTTAGATAATCTACCAACCAATCAATATGGGCAGTATCCAAGTAGTTCGTCGGTTCATCCAACAAAATAACTTCGGGTGATTCTAAGATCAACTTCGCTAGGATGATTTTAGACCGTTGGCCCCCACTCATTTTCGCAACTGGCTGGTCGCGACCTACATCATCAAGGCCCAATCCAGTAATTACTTGTTCAATCTTAGTTTGAATATCATAAAAACCATTTGCTTCTAGTTGTTCTTGAATCCGACCAGCTTTTTCTAACAGCTTATCATCCATGTTAGTAGCGTAGTCTTCGTATAACTGCGCCATCCGGTCATTCATATCATAGAGGTTCTTATATGCGGTGTGGAGGAATTGAATCAACGTCATTCCATCCGGAATATCTGCATACTGGTCCAAATAACCAATGCTAACCCCTTTTTGCCATTTAATTGAGCCGGTCAGGGGAAGTTCAACTCCCGTAATAATTTTAATCAACGTACTTTTTCCGACCCCGTTTTGACCAACAATTCCCATGTGCTCTCCCTTATTTAATTGGAAGTTAGCATCTTCATAGAGGGTTTTGTCAGCAAAACTCATGCTCAAATCTTGAACATCAAGTAATGCCAATACTGTTCACTCCTTATTTTTCGTACAATAAATCCTATTATATTGTAAACTTTTCAAACCGTTTTGACCACCGATTTTAAGGTTTTCAGCTATGTTATAATGATATTATAATTTTTGAACAAGGAAGGAATCCACTATGAAGATTAAAGACATTGATCAAATCACCGTGACCGTGACTGATTTAAAGGCTACCATGCGTTTTTACCATGAGGTGTTCGACTTACCAATTATCAGCATCGATGATGAACACCTAGCCATTCAAATTGGCCACCAAAAAATTGTCTTCGTCACCGTTGAAACCGCCACTACAAACAAAATCGCTACCCCCACCCCTGGAGCTAGTAGCATCACCTTAATCGTCAAAGATTCCCTTGATTATGTCATTAATCACATGGCAAATTACGGAGTCGATGTCATTGATGGCCCCACTGAAATCAAGGGTAGTAATGGTCCCATGAACGCCATTTCAGTTTATGATCCAGACCAAAATGTGATTCAACTATGTGAAACTAAACGAAAGGGGTAATCTATGACTGCTGTAAAAAATAGTTTTCACTATCTCAGTACTAAGGGATTAATGGTTTTAAAATTTATTGGTTTTATTTTAATCTACCAAATTAGTTCTGCCATTTTAGAGAATGCACCAGCGACTAATAATAAGGCACAATATTACCAGGTATTACTTTATGGCGTGGTCGCAATTGCAATCTCCATTGCCTTCATTGTTTGGCGTTATCGTAAACAACTTAAAGCTCATAATCCATTTCATTTTAAACGGCGAAAGTTCGACGAAAATGCCCTTATTATTTTTATCATATTGTTAATATCAATGATCGTCATTCAAGTCATCTGGTCATCGTTAATTGCTAACCATATGATTAGTGAACCAACCAATCAAAAGGACGTAGAAGCCATCTTAAAAAGTGCACCACTGACTAACTACATCTTTGCAGGTGTATTTGCCCCCATTTTTGAAGAGCTGATTTTTCGGGGCATCTTTTTCAATTACTTTTTTAAGCTAACCAATGGTATAATTACCCGAATTATTGGCATCATTGTATGTGGTGGAATCTTTGGATTTATGCACACCCTTACTTTTGACATTAATTGGGTCTTTTATTCCCTACTGGGAGTAGTGTTAAGTACCACTTACTTAATCTTCAAAGATATTCGATACGATACAGCATTGCACATGATTAATAATTTAATTTAAGACTTTTTACGATTGTGAAATCGGTATTGGTTAACGAGATGAAAGCGCTTAACATCCCGCCAATGCTGATTTTTTCATTTGCAATTATTCTTATATTTGATAAAATACTAAAAGACCGTGAAAGGAGAACTATGTCAAAACAAAATAGTAAAAGAAAAATTGGTTTATTTCAGATTGTAATGTTAGGTTTAAGTTCCATTATTGGTTCAGGATGGTTATTCGGTTCCTGGGAAGCTTCCAAAGTTGCCGGACCGGCTGCCATTATTTCCTGGGTTATCGGGGCAATCGTGATTGGTTCAATCGCATTTAACTACATTGAATTAGGTACGATGTTCCCAGAAAGTGGTGGAATGAGTAAGTACGCTCAATACTCACACGGATCCCTACTAGGATTCATTGCAGCGTGGGCCAATTGGGTGTCCCTTGTTACTTTAATTCCAATTGAAGCCGTTGCCGCGGTTCAATACATGAGTTCATGGCCTTGGTCATGGGCTAACTGGACCAGAGGGTTTTTAAGCAATGGAGAAATTACTAATGAAGGACTTTTCATTGTCTTCTTATTCATCTTGGTATTTACCCTCTTGAATTACTGGTCTGTTAACTTGTTAGCAAACTTCACGAGTGTGATTTCCATTTTCAAACTAGCCATTCCATTAATTACAATTGTAATGTTGTTAGTTTCTGGATTTACACCACATGATTTTAATAACCCTTCATTGGGTGGTTTCATGCCTTATGGTAGTGCTCCAATCTTTGCTGCCACTACCGCATCCGGAATTATTTTCTCATATAATGCCTTCCAAGTGGTTATTAATATGGGACGTGAAATCGAAAATCCACGTAAAAACATTTCACGTGGGATTGTTATCTCATTAGCAATTAGTACAGCTATTTACGTATTACTTCAATTTACGTTTATTGGTTCTATTGAACCTAGTAATCTAGCTAATGGTTGGCATGGTGTTAACTTTAATTCACCATTTGCCGATATTGCAGTTGGATTAAACCTTTACTGGTTAACTGTCCTACTATATGCGGATGCCTTTGTTTCACCATTTGGGACTGGGGTTTCATTCGTTGCTCAAACTAGTCGGACGCTAGCTGCAATGGTTACTAACGAACACATGCCTAAGTTCTTAGGTAAGATCAACAAACGTTGGGGTGTTCCTCGGGTAGCCATGGTTGCCAACTTAATTATCTCTGTCTTATTAGTTGCTTCATTTAGAAGTTGGGCTACACTGGCTAGTGTTATCTCCACTTCTACTTTGATCGCATACCTTACTGGTCCGGTCACTGTCTCAACATTGAGAAGAATTGCGCCTAACTTTACCCGGCCAATTCGTTTGAAGTTACTGAAGTTTATGGCTCCATTTGCCTTTGTAATGGCTAGTTTAGCTACCTACTGGGCTAAGTGGCCTACGACAATTGAAGTTATCTTAGTAATCCTATTAGGACTTCCATTCTACTTCTACTTTGAATGGAAGAACCAATGGAAGGAAACTAGAAAACAATTCGTTTCCGCATTATGGATGATTGTTTACCTAGTCTTCCTATCCGTAGTATCATACCTTGGAAGTACCCAATTTAACGGAATCAATGTGTTACCATACCCATTAGATTTCGTTGTAATCATTATTGTGGCATTGGTATTCTACTACTGGGGAATTTCTAGTTACAGTTTCCAAACTGATGATGATTTAGATAAAGCTAAAGAAGTAAATGATACGGTCGACGATGATTTATTAAAATAAAATATCAACACCAAAAAAGAGATTAGCAATTGCTAATCTCTTTTTTATGCTTGACAAGTTAATAATGAGTATATTAAAATAAATTTAATCTTAAAACGTAGAAAGGAGAAAGATCCAATGAATAATTTAAAATCCATTAACTCATCCATTCGTTGGCAAAGCCGGTCATAGGTCGTTATCTTATTTCAGATACGACTTTATTTAAGCATGTGCAAAGGCGTATCTGGACCGGCTCTCTTTCTTCTCGAAATATTTCAGCTTGTTCGGATCTTACTTAAACCGTTCCTGGCTGAAACCTTACAATTGGCGAAATGCTTAGGACTGTCTAAGTGTTTCGCCTTTTTGTTTGGATATGTACGTTAAATACTTAACTTTAAATTTAAGGAGCTTGATTTATGAAACGAATGTATGCACTAATCACGATTCTACTGGTTTTTCTAGGGGTGGCCTATTTTCAAGAACAAAATCCAACCCAAACCAGTAGTTCTAAGGTTCCCACGCTAGGAATTTTACAATTAATGACCCACCCTTCCCTTGATGCCATTCACCATGGAATCATCCAAGGATTAAAGGATAGTGGTTATCAACCTGGGAAAAACATTAAGATTGATTACCAAAATGCGCAAAATGATCAAAGTAACTTAAAGACCATGAGTACTAAGTTCGCCAATGAAAATGCAAATGCATCAATTGGAATTACCACGCCATCCGCACAAGCATTGGCTAGCACGATTAAAACGAATCCCGTTATCTTAGGTGCGATTACCGACCCCGTTGGTGCTGGATTAGTCAATAGTTTACAACATCCCGGTGGACATATTACAGGTGTATCCAATGGATCACCCCTTCAAAAGCAACTGGATGTTATTAAAAAGTTCATGCCAAAGCTAAAGACGTTAGGCATTATTTATACATCAAGCGACCCTTCTTCAACTTCGCAAGCTAAACAGTTTGCGGTTCTATGTAAGAAGGAAGGTATCAATTTAAAGACATATACAATTGCTAATTCCAATGATTTAAACCAAATTTCCAGCCAAATGGTAACTAAGGTCCAAGCCGTTTACGTTCCTAACGATAATACAATCGCTGGAGCTATGGATACCCTAGTTGCCAATGCGGATAAGGCTAACGTTCCAGTATTTCCATCCGTGGACTTCATGGTTAAATCAGGTGGAATCGCTACCTATGGAGTTGATCAATTCCAAATGGGCGTTACCATCGGAAAAATGACAGCTAAAATCTTACGAGGCGAAAACCCTGCTACCACACCAGTTAAGGTCTTTGACCAAGGTAAGATGATCGTTAACGTTAAACAAGCTAAGAAATTACACATTACAATTCCAGCTTCAATTATGAAGGAAGCTGAAACGAAGGGCGAGGTGATCAAATGAGTTTAATTGTTTCTGCTATCGGTCAAGGACTTCTATGGGGAGTACTTGGCATCGGGCTATTTTTAACCTTTAGAATTCTTAATTTTGCTGATATGACGGTGGAAGGAACCTTCCCAATGGGAGCTGCAATTGCAGCCACTTCCATTGCTCATGGTTTCTCACCAATTGTTGCCACCCTCTTTGCATTTGGTGGTGGTGCAATTGCTGGATTGATCACTGGTCTACTTTACACCAAGGCTAAAATTCCAGTGCTATTATCCGGGATCTTGGTTATGACGGCAGCCTACTCCGTTAACCTCCGGATTATGGGTGCTGCCAACGTTTCCCTATTGGGTAAGGGTAACTTATTAAATGCTAAAATCTTCGATGGTCTTCCAAACTACTTCAATAGTGTTGCGTTAGGACTAATCGTAATTACCATCGTAACGGTACTGATCGCCTACTTCTTACAAACTGATTTAGGCCAAGGCTTTATTGCTACTGGTGATAATGAAAATATGGCCCAATCCTTAGGGATTAATACCGATACCATGAAGTGTCTGGGGGTAAGTGTCTCAAACGGAGTAATTGCCTTAGGTGGTGCTTTAGTCGCCCAAAATAACGGTTATTCAGATGTTAACATGGGAATTGGAATTATCGTGGTTGCGCTAGCATCCATCATCATCGGTGAAGTTGCCTTTGGTAATCTAACCATGAACCAACGCCTAGTTGCTGTGACCCTCGGTAGTATCCTATACCGTTTCGTATTGTTGATCGTATTACAACTAGGGTTCAACGCTAACGACTTAAACTTAATTTCATCTATTATCTTAGCATTATGTATGAGTTTGCCTGCCATCAGGAGCAAGTTCAATATAATTCAAATTTTGAAACGGGGGTTAGAACGTCATGAGTAAGCCAATTTTTCAACTAAAGGATGTTGTTAAGACTGTGTATCCCAATGGTAGTAAGCCATTAAACATCCTGGATCATATTAACTTAGACATTTTTCCTGGTGACTTTATCACCATCTTAGGGACGAACGGGGCTGGAAAATCCACCCTATTTAACGCCATTGGCGGTAACTTACCAATTACTAGTGGCAACGTCTTATTAAATGATAAAGACATCACGAAAACCTCCGTAACTAAGCGGACTCGGTTTCTTAGCCGCGTCTTTCAAGACCCTAAGCTCGGTACGGCGCCACGAATGACGGTGGCAGAAAATCTGTTACTTGCTGAAAAGCGCGGCCAACATCGCTTGTTAAAGCCTCGGCATTTAAAGCGCGAAATGCCTAAGTATAAGCAAATCACCAGTCAATTGCACAATAACTTAAGCAATCGACTTAATACCCCCACGGGAAACCTATCTGGTGGACAACGCCAAACGTTAAGTTTCTTAATGGCTACCATTAAAAAACCAGAAATTTTATTACTCGATGAACATACGGCGGCATTAGATCCAAATACATCACAAGAACTGATGAATTTAACTAACCAGACCGTCAGTAATCAACACCTTACCTGTTTAATGATTACCCACCATCTAGATGATGCCCTAAAATACGGTAATCGATTGATCGTATTAAACCACGGTCAAGTCGAACATGATATTCAAGGTGCAGATAAGGCCAACTTAACAAAGGATCAATTATATCAATTTTTCGATCCCCAACAATAGTCCATATCAAACAGTCAGAATCCGAAAAATAGGCATTCTGACTGTTTTTTGGTATAATAGACGTAATGCTTTTGTTGGCATTAATTTATGGAGGGATTTATTTGAACAATCAAGAACCGCAGTCGCGAGTAAAACGTTATGATTTCAATAAGGGCTCTAAACAGCCTGATCCTAATCCTAAGAACTTTAAGGTCTGGCCTTGGATTTTAGGACTGGTAATCGTAATCGGGTTGCTCGTTGGTGGTATCAAATACCTAACTTCTGGTAATAATAATACTGCCCAACCCACACAAACATCATCAATGGCAAGTTCGACTAATTCAAGCAGTCAATCAACATCGAATAGCCATTCCAGTAATAGCAATTCAACAAGCTCTGCCAAACAAAATAGTAGTAAAAAGACCGCTGCTAGCCACGCTAGCAATCGTCCGCCACAAAATAACAATCAATCTAAGGCGCCTGCCAACGGTGGATCGTTTAGTACCCCACGTCAGTTTAGTACGGTTCAAGATGCTACTAATTGGGCTAAAGCCACTCAATCGAGTTGGATTCAGGCCGGCTATAGTAACTACACCATTACATCTGATGGTCAAGGCTTTTACGTTTTAAACTTTATCAAATAAAAAAATCCTGTGAATTATAAAATTCACAGGATTTTTTATTTTAGCAAGTGATGAAATTATTTAATTTGATTCCATTGCTTAATAACGTTAGCAGAACTGAATTCCTTAGCCTTAACTAATGAACCATTACTCAACTTCTTGAATAATGCGTTATCTAACATAATGTCATCAATATGACCAGCAGCTTCACGAACGTTACCAGCAGGTACTAAGTAACCATTAACGTCATTGTCAATGATGTTAAGAGGACCGTAGTTAACATCGTATGCTACTTCTGGAAGTCCATATTCAAGACCGTTAACTAATGACATACTCAAACCTTCACCAAATGAAGTTTGTAGCATTACCTTAGCTTGGCTTAATACAGCTTCTTTATCCTTACCAATTAGGTAACCCTTGAAATCAACGTTAGTGTCAAGACCTAACTTCTTAACAAGGTTTAATAATTCTTGACGGT
Organism: Nicoliella lavandulae; assembly: GCF_037546185.1. Lineage (NCBI taxonomy): Bacteria > Bacillati > Bacillota > Bacilli > Lactobacillales > Lactobacillaceae > Nicoliella > Nicoliella lavandulae. Next base: position 138,359 of record NZ_JAWMWH010000001.1, read on the forward strand.
ATTCTTCAGATTCAAAGTAACCAATTACATCCAAGTGAATGTCTGGTACTCGGTTCTTAGCAAAACTAACCGTTTGAATTAATTGGTCGATATGCTTGTCACGGAAAATCCGTCCAGCATAAACAACGTTGTTTGAACGGTCATCTTCAAGTGACTTGCGAATTTCTTCAGCTTGGTCATTGAAGATTGCGCTATCAAAGATAGCGTAAGTCTTTACTTCTGGGAAGAGACGACTTAAGTCATCACGTTGTTGTGGAGTTGATACGATTAAACCATCGTAATCTTGTAAGTGCTTGTGGAATAGGTTTTCCAAGATTGGGTATAACTTACCCTTAGCACTACCAGCTAAATTAGCATCAGTAGTTTGTTCGTTGTGCAAGAATTGGTATCTAGCAGCCACATTCTTAACATTCGCAACTACATCAGTTAATGTAGGACGATCATTAATTAAGATTGTCTTCTTAGGATCAGAAATTTCGTTTAAGAAGAATTCGAATAATTCATCTTCAGTATTGAAACGCATGTTACGACCCTTGTAGTTCAATAACTTGAACATCGTTGGGTGAACTTGACCATTAATGTTCATGTGAGTAATTTCCATTACTGGATTACCATCATAGTCAAATAAGATTTCGTGCCCAACTTGGCCATCTGGATGAAGGTATTGAGTCTTAGAACGGAATCCACGACCATCCCATACATCCCGACTACTAGTGTTACCAAAACGGTCAAAGTAATCAACCGTTCCGATTTCACCAATCGTAAGTGGGAAGATGTTTACTTGCGCAACTACCTTACCCTTTTGTTCGATGTATGACTTGTTGTTGTCAACTCCATCGATTTTGTATTCGTTCTTATCAACCATGTCAGAGTAACGTAAGTAAGCATGCTTGTGAGGAACGTCAGTTACGTTTTGGAAGTAATCGTACATGTTTAAAATGTCGCTACTTTCCAAACCGTACTTTTCGATTTCTTGATGTAATCCTTGGTTATAATTACGAGTAACAATCTTAGAATCTTTTTTGTTCGTCTTAAATAATTTTTGACGGTTCATTGCGGAAAATTCAGTTCCGGAATTAAACGTAAAAATATTTTCATTTACAAATAAAAATGTTTTAGCCATATCTATTCAACCGCTCCTTAATCTAATTTTTCGAGACCCTTTTCGATATCAGGGTTCCAAACTGCCATCTTGTGTTTCCAAGTCTTGTTGGCATCATCTAATAATGCTTTCCAGTCTTTCCAAACGTTAGTTTCTGAGTAACGTTCTGAAAGTTCGTAAGCCTTATCAGACATCTTTTGTAATTGATCAGGGTTGGTGAATAGGTCAGTCATGTATTGACCCATCTTCTTGTAATCACCGTAATCAACAATGTAACCATTTTCGTTGTTAACTACTAATTCGTTAGGACCATAGTTAACATCGTAAGTGATTCCAACATCACCTTCGGATTGTGCTTCCATCATGGCTAAGTTAAATCCTTCCATGACAGATGCTAAACCATAGATTTGAGCGTTCTTTTGAACGATTGAAACGTTGTTAACGTAGCTGTGGATGTGAACCGCATCTTCCATGTGGTAATCCTTGATTGCTTCGTTAATCCGCTTCATGGCGATATCATCATTTGAGTGGTCAACATATCCGTATAAGTCAACAGTAACTTCTGGAACCGTCTTACGAGCAATTCCGGCAGCACGGATAACCTTATCTAATTGCTTTTCTGGCGCAATCCGCGCAGTAGCAATAACACTACCGAACTTACGGTCCTTCATTGGAACCCGTGGTTCGTCAAAGTGCTTGTCAGGAATAACCCCAACTGGAATGGTAAACATAGCAGCCTTAGGATCAAATCTGTGCTTAACATCTTCAGTTTGTTTGTGAGTAGCAGAAATGATTGCATCATAACGGTTTGCATCAGTCAAACTGTATTCATAATTATTATTCATAATTGAAGTGTGTGGCTTTTGTGCATCACCAGCATGGGAGTTATGAAGGTGCAATACAGTGTATGCAGGTTCACGTAGTTCTGGTAATAATTCTTCATATAGATCAGAACGGTCCATAATAAAGATGTTTGGCTTAGTCTTACGAAGGTACTTGTGGTTAGCAGCATTTAAGAATTCTAATAACACACCATCAATTGTATCGTATTGACGAACAGTACCCTTAGCATCCACCGTCTTCCAACCAGACTTGTCCATCTTACCTTGTGCATTTGGACGGTAGTAGTCTTCAACTACTGGACGACCAGATGGAGTGTACCAAGTTTCAGTCGCAATCTTGTTGTCTGGAGTATACCATTGAACCATGGACTTGAATCCACGACTATCGTAGAAATCAACCCGGTATAAGTTGGCAAAACCATCAAATAACTCAACGGATTGAACGCGCATGTCATCACTAATGTCCTTACCGAAGCAGTTAACACGAGCAATAATTAGCTTGTCCTTGAATACAATCACCCGATTGTGTTCTTCATCACGTTGGTAAGTTAAATCAGAAACACCGAAATCGATGTCTTCTGGCTTAACAATTTTTTCCTTAACATCTTCAGCTTCTTGGAAGAAGTCAAACATGTTTAAAATTTCATCATCGTGAATACCAACATTATTCAAATGGAAATGAAGTAATGGGTTCCATTCACGGAATACTAACTTGTAAGCTTCCTTATTCTTACGGAATAAGAAGGCCCGCTTTAATTGGGCATGTTCAATCCCAGAGTTTTTAGCGTTAAAGCTTGAGTTCATAAAAAAGTTCATAAAATTACCTACCTTATGTAACGCTTTATTTTCAGTACATCTAATACTGTCTAATAGGTATTATATAATAAAACGAGTAAATAAAACAGTCAAAAAATGAAATTGGAAATATCATTTAAAAAATCCTTTAACATTTTAAATAATAATCAATGTTATATAATATATCTAAAAGGAGGACTTGAATATGAAAATCAACGTACCATTAGTAAACGGCCACCTAGGCGACAAGTACACTAAGCATGCTGCCAATGACCAAAAATTAAACCACGTTCCATTTATTTCTTTTCCAATTGAAATTAGTGACGTCCCAAAGAATGCCCAATCACTTTCTTTAGTCATGCTCGATTGGGATTCAATTCCAGTGTGTGGGTTTGCATATATCCACTGGGTAGCAGCTAATATTGACCCTAAGACCACTTTGATTCCGGAAAATGCTAGTCATGAAGACTTAATTCCATTGACACATGGTAATAATAGTACCGCAGGACCATTAGCGGGACCAATGGATCCCACTATTAGCCAACGCTACTTGGGCCCCACCCCACCTAATCAAGATCATAACTACCAACTAACGCTGTATGCTTTAGATACTAAACTACCACTTAACGATGGTTTTTGGTTAAACAAAATGCAAGCAGCAATGAAGGGACACGTCCTAGCTAAAGCAAGTGTTGAATTACCAGTCTTAAAATAACAAATAAAGCACTTCACGATCGTGAAGTGCTTTATTTTATTGGGCTGCAACATCATAGGCAACATCTGATAGATGCATTAATAATTTTTCTGAATCGGTCTTAAAGTCATCGGCAAAACTATCGCCATTGGCTACTTCTTCGTGAATGACCTGATTCGTTAAGTCAAACACTTGTAATAAGTTCGGCTTAGTTAATCTAGCCGTATCATAGTGCCCTTCTTCGGCTTCATCTAGATAGATTTGAAATAAACTTTCCACGTTTTTTCCAATAAATTCATCTTGGTCAACGTGCTTGCCTTCATCTTCAAAGTCTACCATTGCATGCCGAACTTCGCGCATGTTTTCAGGTACGAATTCGCTCATTTCAATCACCTTTCTCCATTTAGATTCATAATAAAATTATAACACGAGTCGCTTTATTTAATTTTAGTTTTGATTGATAATAATAAATATATCACTAATCATAAAGGACGTGAAAAATTTGAAAACAATCTCAGTTAGTGATGCCAAAGCATTTGATGAATACACAATGCGTGAAGTTGGCATCCCCTCCCTCGTTTTAATGGAACGAGCCGCACTAAAGAGCATTGAAAATATCGACCAATTAAAGTGGGACTTAAGCCACGTATTAGTCGTTGCCGGATCTGGTAATAATGGTGGTGACGGACTAGCCATTGCCCGCTTATTAAAACTAAAGGGCGTATCAGTCGATGTCTTTTTAGTCGGTAATCCTGAACACGCCACCATCGAACGGACTCAACAATTAATGTTCGCGCAAAAATATGGAGTCAACGTAATCAACGGTAACCCAATTGATTGGCAATCATACACTGTCATTATTGATGCCATCTTTGGCATTGGCCTATCCCGTGATGTTAGTGGTAACTACCAAGCCATTATTCAATCCATTAATGATAGCAATGCCAAGACCCTTGCCATTGATGTGCCATCTGGTTTAAACGCCCAAAGTGGTGAAGAAATGGGTATTGCTGTCCACGCTAACGCAACGGCTACCTTTGCCTATGCTAAACAGGGGATGGCATCAACCACAGGCCAAGCTTACTGTGGTCAATTATTTGTTGATGACATCGGAATCTATGATCCTAAAACAATTCAAATGGGAGGAACTCAATAATGAACATCGGAATTATCGGTGGTGGGCCCCGCGGGTTAATTACCCTATCCCACCTCGTCCAAAATTTTCAGGCCAGTTCCAGTTCAGAACTGACGATCGATATCTTTGATCCATACCCAGCAGGTGGCCAAGTATGGCGAGTGGATCAACCAATTGAACTAATCATGAACACGATTGCAAGTGACATTACGTTATTTGATCATCGCCATCAAGTGGGCCCAAGCCTTTCAGATTGGGCTAATCACTTAGCACCACAATACATTCAATCCCGGCACTTAGATGCTCGCTTGGAGCAATTAGCCCGTCAACTAACGCCAAATGGATATGCCCCCCGGGCACTCGTAGGCGCATATGCCCAATGGTTTTACGATCAATTGATCGCTAATTTACCTACTGGCGTTAACGTTAACTACCATCTTTCAGTCGTTAATAACATTACAAAAAATGGAGATCAATGGACCATTAAGACCGATGATGAAGCCGTTAAAGCCGACCAAGTGGTCTTTACCATCAACGCCAGTGCTCACCAACGAACGACTAGTGAACAATCGCTTCATAAGTATGCTGATGAGCATCACCTTTACTACCAAGCCCCTGCATACCCTGGTGACATTGCCAATTATCACTTTGCACCCCATCAAAACGTTATTATTCGCGGGCTCGGGATGAGCTTCTTTGATGAAATAATTAAGTTGACCGTTGGGCAAGGTGGGCAATTTAAAACTGACGAACATGGCCAACTAAAGTACTTACCATCCGGGAATGAACCCCACTTATTTGCCGGTTCTAGACGGGGCGTGCCCTATTATCCCAAGGCCGTAGTTAATGATGATTATCAATTTACGTCCCACTTTGTTACCGACGAACAGGTCGCTAAGTTAAAGAACGATGGGCATATTACGGTTAATCAATTTCAACAGTTAATGCGTCATGAAATTGAATTAACTTACTATCAACTCATTTTAAAACAACACCATCCCGAAGTAGATGTACAACAATTCACCACTGAGTTTGTTAATAACCCAGATGCGGCGGTTGATAATGCACCCTTTCAACCCAATGAATTATTGCGGTGGCCACAACTACTTAATCCAGTAGCTGGGACCCCAATCACCACTACCGCTGATTATCAACAAACCCTCTTGAATTGGCTTAAGGCAGTTGCTAGTGATGCCACCGCCGGATTAGGTAAGGGTCCATTGGCTACCGCGTTGACCACGTTCAAGGAAGTCAGAGCAACCTTTAGAAAGGTGATTGGAGATCATGATTTCACCAATGATGACTATGTCGAAAACTTCCTCACGGGTTTTAAAGCTAACAGCCAACTGCTTTCCAATGGTGCCCCTGCCATTCGCTTCCACCAATTAATCGCATTAATGAATGCTGGCATTGTCACTATTTTAGGACCACAGATGAATGTGATCGGCGCTAATCAACACTTCGTTGCCATGTCCAAGTTCTATCCTAAAGAACCCGTCATTGCCGATGCGTTAATTGAAGCCCGCATTCCTAAATTAAACCTAGCTGCTGATACCGGTTCCCTAACCAAGCAATTGGTCAACGAACAAACCATTCAACCAGCTGCGTTTAAGTTAAGCGATGGTAAGACAGTCCAAATTAATGCCATTCAGATCAATGCTACCGACCAAGCAGTTAACTCTACCGGTCAAGTTGACAATGGACTGATTGTATTCAGTACCATGACCGAAGGTATTCATTGGCTAACCACGGTCTTTCCAATGATGGGCTTAGATGATAATCATGAATCTGCGGAACAGATCAGCCGCCAATTATTATCACTTCCAAGCTCTCAATCAGATTCAATGTAAAACAATAAAAGGACGATAACGTCGAATAACGTTATCGTCCTTTTATTAATGATAGAAAATAAACGACTGGTCAGGAACCCGAATAATCGAGTACCGACTCGCCTGTCTACCAACCCGCATTCCGAGACCATTCCAGAAATTAGGTTTGTACTTAGTCGTAATGGTTTCAATCCATGCTTTTTGATACCGTTGATCTAATCGCTTCATCAATTTAGGATCAGAGCGATAGGTCATTGTGGGCAACGAAAAGGAAGACTCATAGCCATTAATAATCATTGCATTACGACTGGATACTTTGTAATGCTCACCCTTAGTTAAATAGGTGTAATACTTTTGGGATGGGCGCTTGGCATTATAAACATTCACATAGTATGACTTGTGACCATCGGTATCCAAGACGATGGGTTTATAATTTCTAGCTAAAGAAACATTGCTGAGATGTTTATTCCCACTAAAAGAAATAATTGTCATTGCTAAAATTGAGCCAATTAGGACTAACCATTGGGACACCATTATCCAACGATTCTTAAGTCCTAACTCTTTATTTGGTTGTAATAAGGCCTGTTGGTTTCGCTTTCGAGTGAAAATTATCATTGAAATAAGCCATCCAATGATTAAAATCCAGACAAAAAGCCCAATCACATTCCAGGCTGATATCATAAACAAGCTCCTTTAAACCATAGTAACTTTGTAACTGACCATTATTTTATTGTACATGGTTATGAACTAGATAACAAATTTTGGCGGGTTACTTAATTAATTGGTCAATGGCATCATAGCCACTTTTAGTTGCTGGATCATCAAATAATTGATCAATGGCATCGGAATGATCATTAATTACCGTTACATCAGCATCATTAAGCGATAATTCTGTTTTCAAACCATCGATGGAATTAGCATAGGAAGCCTCAACTGCAGTAATTGCTATTTGATTGCCTAACGCATGGGCTACTAACTTCCCGTTAAAGTGGTTATTAAAAGTTTGGGCCTTATTTTCAATTTCTTGGTCGTCATCAAAAATCAAGCGAATTTGGTAAACTAAATCGCTAACTAATTCAATGTTTTTAATTTGGTAGCGTGAAGGATATTCGGCCTTAATTTGTGGATATGCTTTACTATCGGGGGTTGCATCTGTATATGCGTTTAATTTGCCAGATAGGACAATGTAGGCCGTGTTGAAATCACGGTTTGATTGGACCCATTGTAGCGCTGATTGCCAAATGTGATAATCAATTGTCGCTTCATCCTTAACCACCCGGTCCACAATCGTTTCGGCGCCTCGTTCACAAACAACCACTGCGGGGGCTTGCATCCCCTTAAATTGTTGGATTACCTTTGCATATGAATTTGCAGTTAAAAAGCCTAGCTTCGTCCCTTGGGCAGCTAGTTTCGTCATTTGTTCGTTTAATCGTGATTGACCAATTTGGTCCGTCCGTGTTTCAAAGCCATGATCCAAATCAGCTAAAATTAACTTAGTCACGTTCAATTGCCTCCTCAAAATAAAAAACCTTACGATTGAATCGTAAGGTTTAACATATTGATAATTATATCATTTTTGATTTAGTTTGACGATTACACGTCATCGTCAGTATCAGAACTACTATTGGTATTGAACAATGAGGAGTTCTTATAGATGTAGCGCATTAAATCCCGTTGATCACTAAATTCGTAATTATCATTGATCGTAATTGTAATCAAGCGATCCTTGCCTGGTACTTGACCCGTCCCAACAAAGCTAAGACCAGCGGCTGGAGTGTAACCAGTCTTAAGCCCGTCGACATATAGGTCAGGCGCATAGAACGTCCGCCCCTTTAACATATTGTTGTAGTTGTAAAGTCGTTGCCCATCAACGGTCGCAGTCCCCTTCTTTGAATCCTTTAGGATCTGTGGGTAGTACGCTAATACGTGTTGGGTAATGGTTGCTAATGCCTTAGCACTTACCATGTTACCGGCATTGGCGCCCCCTTTATATTTAAAGCCATAGTGAACTAAGTCCGTATTTTCTAATCCAGATGCAGAATTAAATGTCGCATCGATGTCCCATGCGGCTGCTTGTTTATTCATCATATCAATAAACTTACCGTTAGAACCAGCTACCCATTGGCCTAGCGCAATGGCTGCATTATTGGAGGATTGGATTAACGTTGCCCGGTATAATTGTCTAACTGTATACTTGTGGCCAGGTTTGAACTTAAATCCGCCCCCGATGTTATTATTGTAGCTCATGTTCACTAAGCTAGTGCTAGAAGTATTAACGACTTGATTCCAGCCGTTCGTTTCTTGCGCCTTACGGATCACTAAGTATAAGGTCATTAACTTAGCTGTCGAAGCAACTTTTAACTTTTGATTGATGTTTTTAGCGTACACAATTTTACCGTTATCCGCATCAACCGCAATGGCCGCCTTGGCATTCTTCATTTTGTAATTACCAGGCACAATTGCGTTACCAGTCAATCCAACGGCTCCATCATCATAATCATAGTCATAATTATAAGTCGCCGCATTGGCCGTTTTTGTCGCCCCAGAATTAACCAATGAATTAATTCCAGAACCCGAAGCGATTCCGACAACAGCAACCAATGCCACCGTGAATCGTTTTAATTTTTTACTAATCATATCCTAAATCCTTCCCAAAAATTAAGTAATTTAAATCTTATATAATAAATTACCATTTTCACAGTCCTTAGACAATTGGTTTAAGCGAACTGTAAAGGAAGTGTTATTTAAGCATTGTGATTGTAACAAACGACCTTGCAATTTGTTTAAGACTAAGTTAAACTAGTCAAAGTTAAATAAATAGATGTTTGGGGTGCCGTTCGGCTGAGATAATACCCATTGAACCTGATTCAGTTAGCACTGGTGGAGGGAAACAATGCACTTTAGTGTGCTCAATGGCGTACATACCAAAGGGTCCTCAAAATATTTGAGGACCCTTTTTCTATTTGTTTAAAAAATTATTGATGGATCTATGTTGAAAGGAAGGTTTTTAGCAATGGCTAAAAAATGGAGTCTTAGAAATATTATTTTAATTGCGTTGATCGCAATCGTCTGTGGGGTTATTTTCTGGTTAACTAGTTTTATTTACAATGCGTTGACCCTAATTTTAACTCCCATCGGATTAGCACCGGCTGCCAATGATTTATCACTCGGTTTATGGATCGTCGCTGGACCACTAGCTGGTGCCATCTTCAAGATGCCCGGAGTTTCAATCTTCAGTGAAGTAGCTGGAGCCGTAGTTGAAATGTTCTTAGGTGATCAATGGGGCGTTATGAACGTGGTTTCTGGTTTAATCCAAGGAGCCGGTGCTGAATTAGGATTCGCCGTTACGGGCTACAAAAAATATGGTCACTTCCAACTATTCTTAGGAGCGGTCTTTACCACCGTCATTACATTTACTTGGGATTGGTTCAAAAATGGTTACAATGCTTACCACGTGGGCTTTATTATTCTATTATTCATTCTTCGGTTTATCTCCGTATGGGTCTTTAGTGATCCGATTCCAACTGCAATTAACAAATTGCTTAACCGAAGCCATGCTATTGAAGCATAATTTAGTCGCGTTTTGATTCACAAGTCGTTAAAATAACATTAAAGCACTTCGAAAGCATTGCTTTGGGGTGCTTTCTTTATTATTTGGAGGAATTTTTATGACAACCGTCAATGTTAGTCATTTCACATTTACCTATGCTAAAAGTAAGCAACCCGTCTTGGCAGACGTGAACTTAACGTTTCCCAGTGGTCAAATTAGTTTGATTGCTGGGCCATCAGGAACTGGTAAGTCGACACTATTAAAATCAATCGCTGGTCTATATCCTGAGTTTGCCAATGGTGATTATACCGGCACCATCAGCTTTGACGACCAAGCAATCAACACCATCCCCGCCACTGACATGAGTGGCATCGTATCCATGATGTTTCAAAATCCAAATCAACAATTTACCATGACCAATGTTTACGATGAAATCCAATTCGCCCTTGAAAATCGCCGAATGGATCCAGCGGCTATCCCTGCCCGCATCGATCATGCAATGGAATTCGTTAACATTACCAAACTCAAGCATCGCAGCTTAAATGACCTGTCCGGTGGTGAAAAACAAAAGGTAGCCTTAGCCATTATTATCGCAATGGATTCAAAGGTTATCTTACTTGATGAACCATTTGCTAGTTTGGACCGGCAATCACGAAGTGACTTATTGCACCAACTAACACGTTTGCGCGATGAAAAACACAAAACCATCATTTTAGTCGATCATGACTTATCTGGCTATGAAGCAGTAGTTGATCACTTCTTTTATCTCCATGCTGACCAACATCAAATCACAGAGCTATCGCATCAAGACGTTGCGCAATTACTTACGCCGTTCGATAACCATGAATTAGCTGATGTTAAATTAGCCCTCCCGACTGCTGATGAACAAAGCGTCATTGACTTGGACCACCTAACGCTAAGTCAACACGATCAAGCCCTGTTAGCAATGGATCAATTTAAAATCTACCCTAACCGGACCACGTTGATTACTGGTGAGAACGGAATTGGTAAGTCCACGTTATTTAAGGCGTTGACCCGCCTATTTAAATACGATGGTACAATTTTATACCAAGGCAAAAATATCCAAAAAATTCGTAAAAAGCCTTACTTATCACATGTTGCACTTGTTTTTCAAGATGCTGAAATGCAGTTTGTCGATATTACGGTGGCAGAAGAACTACAATTATCACTTAAGAACGCCGTTCACCCCCACTACTCAACTGACGATGTGCAAGCAATGTTAAAGGAATTAAAGATTGATGGTCGTGAACAACAAGTGGTCTACACCCTAAGTGAAGGTCAGAAAAAGAAATTACAAATCTTAGAAATGTTAATCATGGGTAACGATGTGCTCTTAATGGATGAACCATTTAAGGGGTTGGACATTGAATCATTAACGACCGTAGTCAAGTTCTTAACCCAAGCACGCCAAAAGTTCAACCAAACCATCGTCATCATTAGCCACCAGCTTAGTGGGTTAGAAACCTTATTCGATTATCACATTCAATTTAAGGACCACCGATTAACCTATCAGGAGGGACTACTATGAACCCAGCAATTAAATTATTAATGGTCATCATCATTGGCGTGGAAATTTCTTTTATTCCCAACGTACCCCTTAACCTTTGTATCATGGCGATTAGCATGTTGTACTTGATTTTAAAACGCACTAAGTTCAAGTCACTTTTATACCTAATTCTATATCCCATGATTCCAGCCGCTGGACTATTAATCTCACAAGTCATTTATGGTGTCCAGGGATCTGAAATGGGCTGGGTCTTATTCACCCGGTTGTACACCTATGTATGGCTAGGAGCAACGTTTACGCTCACCACTAACATTGCTGATTTAGCGTTTACTCTCGAACAAAACTTTAAGTTACCGTCCAAATTTGCCTACGGGGTCCTAACTGCATTTAACCTCGTGCCACGCATCATCACTGAAGTCCAAACGATTCGCCACGCCAGTTTAATGCGGGGCGTAACGCTACAACTATGGTCACCAAAGCTTTACTTTAAAGCCATTTTAGCAGCCATCAATTGGTCCACCGATTTGTCACAGGCCATGATTTCACATGGGTTTGTCGAAGATGCGCCTAGGACCCACGTAAATAAGACCTATGTTCGTTGGACGGACTATGCAACCTGCTTGTTCTGGTTAGTATTAGTCCAAATCCCACTATTTATTCACTTCTAATAGCTCTACCTTTTAATTAATGGATAGTTATAATATAATTAAGTGAGATTATTTATTCAGGAGGCGTCCCATGACAAACGGAATTAGCAAAATTTCACAAGAAATCATTGATTACCAAAAAGCTACTGCATGGCCTGATACTCAATTAGCCTTCAACTTACACTTAAGTGTTGAACGACTACACGATATCAAATCAATGGAAAAACAACCTACTAATGAAGAAACTGAATTAATTGAAAACTTCATTAACAAAAACTAAGCTTGTTGCAAATTAAAAGCCAGCCGAAATTTCGGCTGGCTTTTTTGTTATAGTTCACGTTGATTCTTTAACCCATCATCGATAAAGAAAGCTTCTAAGTAGCCAAAAGAGAGTTCACCAATGTTACTGAGATGAATTTCAACGGGTTTCTCCAACCCTTCGCGACTATCATCCACTTCTTGAAAGACTAATTGATTCGTAATGGGGGTGATCTCTAATGGATAGCCTAACATCCCATGGGTCTTGGGTTGAGCGATCCGGACCAACCGGTTCAACTTAATTGCTTGCCGTAATAGGGCTAGCAATGCGTTATCGGTCATGTCAAATTCTCGATCCGCATTTAAAACTGGTTCCACGAACGTATGCGCGGCCTTATTTTCTGCCACTAAGTGATTAATTAAGGTCAAATAATCAGACTGGGTAAATAAGCTAGCAACCATTGAAGTTCGTAATAGCACGTAGCCACCAAACTGGCCACTCATGTTGACCAGATTAAAGATAATGAATTCTGAATTATAATTGACCACATAACCAATGTAATAATAACCATTGTCAGCAGCCGACTCCACTTCAATCAATTGATGATGTTTTTTAGAGTGGTCCAAAATAGCAGGAACGCTCAAATCACCACCACTGATTTGTTGGGTCGCTAGACTAGGGCCGAATAATAATGACCGGTTCTTAGTTAACAGGGTCAATTCCTTCCCTAAAAACTCGATGGTCACAATATCGCTTAGCGCTATTGAACGGGTCTGGTGATCAGCAAAGTCCATCTTATTAACGGTCGTAATGTTCACCACTTCACTGTTCACACTGTTGATCACACATTTATAGTTACCGGCAATCCCATTCCCATCATAGGTGGTAATCATCACAACTTGACCATCCACGTACGAACGCCCTAGGATTTCCAAGCGCAAGTTAGCCAACTTATTTAATGGCATCAAATCAGTTTCAGCAATTTCATCAAATTGATATAGCTCAGCTAGATCGATTCGGCGTTTCATATGCTTTAAATCTGGGCTATCGTTAACTTCGACATCATAGACCGTGGTCAAGTCCAAATAGACCATTCCATCGGGCATCCCCCACTCATCATAAGTGCGCAAGACCAATTGTTCATCAACATCGTCTAGCTTATACACGTACCCGGTGAAAAAGATTTCATCCATACGATAAACGTTGACAATTTGATTCTTCTTGGCTGCCACTTTTAAATTATTTAAAACAATCCCCATTTAAAAACCTCGCAATTTTAAGATATTGCAGTACTCATGTACTGTGCTAGGCGAGCGCCTTTAAGGCCGTTACTAATTCCTACGATTAGCTTAATGCGGGCTTTGGGACCGTTCAAGCCCCGACAAAGGCTAACGCCCATTTGTTCTAATTCAATTCCACCGCCTTGATAATCATAGATATCTTGGGCCATTCCATTATAACAACGCGATACTAGAATTACGGGAATACCACGGTCTAAAATGCGTTGTAATGCTGGTAATGTTGCTGGTGGTAAGTTTCCGGATCCCAATCCTTCAACAATCAATCCCTTAGTGTTGCCATTGTTCAATGCATCAAATAGGGTCCCATCCATTCCGGCGAACGCCTTTAATAGGAACACTCCTGATTCAACATGGTCAATGTTGAAGGAATCACTTTTGATTAACTCTTGGAAGAAGTAAGGTTTATGCTTACTGATGATTCCTAAGGGACCAAAGGTTGGGGTCTTGAACGTCGCTAAATTAGTGGTATGCGTCTTAGTCACGTAGCGAGCCGTGTGAATTTCATCATTCATCACTACTAAGACCCCTTTACCAATCGCATCATCAGATGCTGCTACGGCCACTGAGCTCTGTAGGTTGTATAACCCATCCGAACCAATTTCATTGGATGACCGCATTGCTCCGGTCAATACCACTGGTAGCCGGTTGGGTAACGTTAAGTCCAAAAAGTAGGCCGTTTCTTCTAGAGTATCGGTCCCGTGGGTAATTACCACGCCGTCAATGCCGTCTTGTTCGGCTTTTAAGATCCGGTCCCGTAGTTGTAACATCACATCTGGAGTCACGTGTGGAGATGGTAAGTTGAACATTGGATCATTAATTAATTCGACTTCACCGTCCAAAGTCACATCATGACTTGCGATTGGGTTTTCTTGATTGGGAATTACTTCCCCATTTTCATCGGCGGACATTGAAATGGTCCCACCAGTATGAATTGCTAAAATGGTTTTCACTAAAAATCCTCCTACTCCGTTTTTCACAATAATACATACAATTATAACCTTTATAGCCCAAATGTTCATTGTTTTTTGTCAATAAAAATGCTAGAGTATTTAAGTAATATTAAACGTGCCTATATAATGCCAAAATAAGGTTGGTCAGTTTCTACCTATACCCGTAAAGTATAGACTATAAGCCACAAAATTTCTGATACCATATGAAATTTTGATCAGCATACTTGGTCATTATTCCAGGACACTTGGAAGGATGATTATTTTGCAAGAGATTCGATCCGAATCTAAATTCAAGAATGCATTGTTAGGGTTCCAACACCTATTGACCATGTATTCAGGAGACGTTATCGTGCCCCTTTTAATTGGGACCGCTTTACACTTCAGCGCTGCTGAAATGACGTATCTAATCTCCACTGATATTTTCATGTGTGGGATTGCAACATTACTGCAATTAAAGCGTACCCCGTTAACGGGGATCGGACTACCAGTCGTGTTAGGATGTGCGGTTCAATATATCGCTCCCCTAAAGGCCATTGGGGGCCAACTCGGGGTGGGTGCCATGTACGGCGCCATCATTGGGGCTGGAATCTTCATGTTCCTAATTGCGGGACTCTTTTCCAAACTACGAAAATTCTTCCCACCAGTGGTTACCGGTTCATTAATTACCGTAATTGGATTCTCATTGATTCCAGTGGCAGTTCAAGATATCGGGGGCAGTGATCCAAGCGCTGCCAGCTTTGGAAATGGGACCCACCTCTTAATCGGATTGGCTACCCTGTTCATTATCGTGTTGTTGAACGTATATGCGAAGGGATTCTTCAAGGCTATTTCCGTATTGATCGGGATGTTAGCCGGAACCGTAATTGCTGGTTCTATGGGCTTAGTATCACTTAGTTCCATTAGCCAGGCCAGTTGGTTCAGACTACCAATTCCATTTTACTTCTCGACACCACATTTTGAATGGTCATCCATCGTTACCATCAGTTTAGTCGCATTGACTACCATGGTCGAATCAACAGGAGTGTTCTTCGCCCTTGGTGATATCGTTGACCGTAAATTAACCAGTGATGATTTGAAACGTGGTTACCGTTCTGAAGGGATTGCCGCCATCTTAGGTGGAATTTTTAATACCTTCCCATACTCCACGTTCTCTGAAAACGTCGGGGTGGTTCAAATCTCTGGGATCAAGAGTAGAAAGCCGATTTATTACTCTGCCGTCTTCTTGTTACTCCTTGGATTACTACCCAAGGCTGCTGCCATTGTACTAATCATGCCTGACTACGTTTTAGGTGGTGCCATGATTGCAATGTTCGGGATGGTTGGGGTTCAAGGAATTCGGGTCTTACAAAAAGTTGATTTTGACGACAATGACAATTTGCTTATTGTTGCCGTATCAGTTGGACTAGGATTAGGAATTACTTTCTACCCACAAATTCTAAAATCACTTCCTGAATCAGTTAACATCATCTTGAACAACGGAGTGGTAATTACGAGTTTGACTGCGGTCATCTTAAACGTACTATTTAACTTCAGAAAAAAGCCAGCTAAGGCTGAACAATAATTACATCAAAAAAAGACGCGGTTCCTAATTTGGAATCGCGTCTTTTTGCATGGATTAATTAAATTACTTTAGATAAGAAGTCTTGAGCCCGTTGGGTCTTTGGATGGTCAAAGAATTCCTTTGGCGCACCCTTTTCAACAATTTGGCCATCATCCATGAACCAAATTTGATTAGCCACGTTCTTGGCAAAATCCATTTCATGGGTCACCACTAGCATCGTCATCCCTTGTTGAGCCAAGTCTTGCATAACTGAAAGGACTTCGCCGACCTTTTCAGGATCCAAGGCACTAGTTGGTTCATCAAACAACATTACTTCTGGTTGCATTGCTAATGCTCTAGCAATTGCCACCCGTTGGGCTTGACCACCAGATAAACTGCTTGGATAAACGTCAGCCTTGTTATCTAGACCAACTTGGGTGAGGAGTTGATGGGCAATCTCAGTTGCCTTTTGATCAGAAACCTTTTTCACTTTAATAGGGGCCACCTTAACGTTTTCCAATACCGTCATGTTATTGAAGAGGTTAAAGTTTTGGAATACCATCCCCATCTTAGTTCTTAATTTATCTAGTTCTTTATCCTTACACTTAGTTAGGTCCTTGCCATCAAAGTAAACGGACCCTGAAGTGGGTTTGCCTAACATGTTTATACATCTAAGGAAGGTACTCTTCCCCGCCCCAGATGGTCCAATCAATGCAATCACTTGACCAGATTGAACATTGGCGCTGATGTCTTTTAACACCAAGTTGTTTTTGAACTCTTTTTTAATGTGTTCGATTTTTAAAATATCGGTATTATTCATGTTTTAATCTCCCTTCGAACAAGCCTAGTAATCTTGAAATCCCAAATGTTAGGATGAAGTAAATTACCATTACGATAAAGATTGGTACCACTCCTTGGTAAGTATCGGCTTGCACAATTCTTAATTGGTAAATTAAGTCGGTAACCCCGATGATGGATACAATTGAACTTTCCTTGATCAAGGATACAAATTCGTTCCCTAATGCTGGCAAGATGTTCTTAATCGCTTGAGGTAGGACCACGATTTGCATGGTTTGATGGTTAGAAAAACCTAATGATCTAGCGGCTTCACTTTGCCCATCATCAATTGATTCAATCCCACTTCTGATAATTTCAGCAACGTAGGCCCCCGAGTTGATGAACACGGCGATAATCCCGGCAGTTAGTGCAGGCACATTTACGATGGTTCCTAATCCGAAGTAAACGAACATAATTTGAACCATCAATGGCGTTCCTCTAATAAATTCGATGTAAGCAACCGCAACTGAATGGAATAAAATATTTTTAGATAGCTTCATTAGGGCTAATAAGATTCCAAGTAATAATCCTAAAATCGTCCCAACGATTGAAATTAAGATTGTGTATTCAGTTCCCTTAATGAAGTAGTCCTTGTAATCATACATTTGTTGCCAAACTGAGATTTTAGCTTTCTTAGCACCAGTTCCCATTTCCTTAGAAGCGGCTGGGATGAACTTGTTTTCAAATTCATGGCTCTTGTTAGCGGCCTCAATTGTTTTATTAGCGGCGTTAACTAGTGAAGTTGCGCCCTTGTGGAATGCCACAACGTTTTGAGCCTTTGCAGTATTGAACTTCGCATCAATTTGCTTAATTCCATCCGTGTTAGCTGCATAGGCTTCCCCGGTTGCACTTTCAACCGCAACGGCTTTAACCTTGTTCGTCTTTAAAGCTAGCACTAAGTCGTTAACACTTTCCATTCCCTTTAGGGTAGCGTTCTTTACTTGTTGCTTTACTAAGTTATATTGAGTACTTCCAGTTTGAACCCCCACTGGTTGGTTAGCTAAGTCCTTGTAAGACTTAATGCTATGGTCATTTGAATTGATCAATAAACTTTGCCCACCATTATAGTAAGGAATGGTAAAGTCAACACTCTTGGCTCTTTCTGGCGTCTTGGTCAATCCAGCAATAACCATATCCACCTTACCGGTTTGTAAGGCCACTAGTAAGGAGTCAAAACTCATGGACTTGATCTTAAGTTTAACCCCCATATTTTTAGCAATTTGCTTAGCTAATTCAATATCGGCTCCTAAGATCTTAGCCTGACCATTTTCGTTCTTAGTGAATTCGTATGGCGGATAATCAGGCGCCGTCCCCATCACTAAAGTGCCCTTCTTTTTAATTGTTGATAAATAATTATCACTGCTACTTGCTTGAGCATATGTATTTTTATTCAACAATCCAGTAAAAACACTAAATGTCATTATAAAAACCATTAATAATTTTACAATCTTGTTCTTCATGAATATCAAACCTTTCTCGCTTGTTTATGCTATATATAATAACACTCGATGAAATAATATGCAATATAATTTTAAAAATAAATATATTTATGCATAAAAGCTGAATAAGTAGCCATTGTATATTCAACTTTTGTTTATGCATGTTATTTCACTTTTCATTTTTAGGCTAAATCCTGTAAAATAGATGCTAAGGAGTGACGAGTATGGGTAGATACTACCAACCAAAAGATTCTAAAGATGCAATGCGCTACATTGAAAAACTATTTAATAGTTATAAAGATGAACCACTGACCCAAGAACTATTGACCTACCACCAAAACCTAATTAAACAGATTGCTGGTAACGTCATCCCCACCGCCGAACAAGAAGGTATTGCTGAACGCGTGGCTTCTGCTAAGTCGATGGAGACGGTCATGCAACAATGGATCAGGGCCAAATTAATGGGCCAACCATTTAATGGTCGGATGCATCATTTTCGATTTGAAGCCAACAATAGTAAGCCCAAGTTTAAACGACGGAATATTAAGGTAAATGGTAATAATAATTTACGTTCTAGTCGTCATTAACCTTGCAGATTATGGCATAATCAATTAGTATTAACAATAATGAGGTGATATTGAAATGAAGAGAAAAACCGAACGCGAAGAACGTAAAAAAGCAATCATTGATATGAATAGTTTCTTACTAACATATGCAATGAACGTTCTTCCTGATGGTACCAAGGATATCGCTGGGACCGTCTACAATGCTGCTAAAAATAATTTAAATGATTTAGATGCATTATTTAACGATGGCGGAATCGGTCGGACTTTAAAATACATGGACATTGCTGAAGGTTGTGTTAGAAACCTTTACGACCTTGCTCCAGAAGACGCTGAAAAAGAAGCTCAATCCGTTGGGGTAGAAGCAGTTAGCTACTTAGGCTCCAACATCGAAGCATTTAACCATTGGTTAAGTGAATAATGCAAAAAACCATTCATCAAAGCGATGAATGGTTTTTTATTATGCTAAATCAGCTTTAGCTTGTTCAATTTGATGTTTTACTGATTCAAACCCAGTCCCACCTAGTGATGTTCTCCGTTGAACGGCGACTTCTGGTTTTAAATCGTTATACACGTCCGGTTCGATTAAATCGGAGTATTCTTGCATGGTTTCAATTGGTAAGTCCTGTAAGTTAACATGTTTCACAATGCAATCGTACACCATTTGACCAACGATCGAATGGGCCTGTCTAAATGGCATCCCCTTCGCAGCTAAATAGTCCGCTAATTCGGTCGCGTTAGAAAAATCATGGGTCGTTGCTTGGTACATCTTATCCTTGTTTACCGAAATACCCTGAAGCATGTGCATAAATATTTTAATAGATGGGATAATGGTTTTGAATCCATCGAAAACACCTTCTTTATCTTCTTGTAAATCCTTGTTATAAGCGAGTGGCAATGATTTCATAGTTGCTAATAACCCAGTTAGGTGACCGTATACCCGGCCGACCTTCCCCCGAATTAATTCAGCCATATCGGGGTTTTTCTTTTGTGGCATAATGGAACTACCAGTTGTGTAAGCATCGCTAATTTCAATGTAGTTAAATTCATAGCTAGCCCACATACTAATTTCTTCACAGAACCGAGAGAAGTGCATCATCAAAATGGAAGCATTACTCAAAAATTCTAAGGCAAAGTCCCGATCAGAAACGGCATCTAACGAGTTCGCGTAAACTTGGCTAAATCCAATTTCCTTAGCCGTCATTTCCCGATCGATGGGAAAAGTCGTCCCTGCCAATGCGGCCGCTCCTAATGGTGACATATCTGTATGGTGTAGGTTAAATTCAAACCGTTCACAGTCCCGTTTGAACATTTGGTAGTACGCCATTAGGTAATGACCATATGAGATTGGTTGAGCGTGTTGTAAGTGGGTGTACCCTGGCATGATCGTTTCAACATTTTGATCTGCCAATTCCACTAGCGTCGCCATTAATTGCTTTAATAGGTCAATTACTTGGGGCAACCGCCGTTTTACATAGAGGTGAAAATCCACCGCCACTTGGTCATTTCTGGACCGTGCCGTATGCAATTTTCCGGCTACGGGACCGATTTGATCCGTTAATAGTTTTTCAATATTCATATGAATATCTTCGTTTTCATAACTAAATTTAACGTTGCCTGCAGCAACATCCTTTTGAATTTGCTTTAAGCCGGCTTCAATTTGGTCTGCATCAGCTTGATCGATGATGTTGGTCTTAGCCAACATATGCAGATGGGCTAGAGAACAGGTAATGTCCTCATCGGCCATCAGTTGATCAAAGTAAATGGAAGCCCCAAATTGATCTACTTCTTGGCTTGTGGGGGTTTGAAACCGCCCACCCCATAGTTTTTTATTTGTCATCTGATTGCTCCTTATTCTTAGCCGTTACGTATTCAGCTTGCTTACTGCCTTGCTTATTAATGCTATCAATCAATGCATGTTGTTGGTTCTTGATCTTTACTTGGGAGTAAACCTTAGTTGGTAAGCTCCAAAGCTTGATGAATCCTTCAGATGCTAATTGGTCGAATGAATCAGCAGAAGTGTAAGTAGCTAAATCATCATCGTAAAGTGAGTTGATTGACTTTCTACCTAGCACAATGATGTTTCCCTTGAACAACTTCAACTTGATGGTTCCACTAACCATTTCTTGAGTACTATCAATGAATTGCTTTAAAGCATCCATTAATGGGGAGAACCATAGTGCATCGTAAACCATGCTACTCATCTTTTGGTCGATCATTGGCTTAAAGTGCGCTACATCTTTTTCTAACGTTAAGTCTTCTAATTCTTCGTGAGCCTTTAGTAATACGAATGCAGCTGGTGTTTCGTATACTTCTCTAGACTTGATTCCCACTAATCTGTTTTCAACGTGGTCAATTCTTCCAATTCCATGTTCACCAGCTACTTGGTTTAACGTTTGGATAATGTCCTTAAATGACATTGGCTTGCCATCTAATGCCACTGGAATACCCTTACTGAAGTCGATGTCCACGATCGCTGGTTCATCAGGTGTCTTTTCAATTGGGTTCGTAATGGCAAATGCATCTTCTGGTGCTGGGTTCCATGGGTTTTCTAATACCCCACATTCGTTGGCCCGTCCCCAAATGTTAGCATCGATTGAGTATGGTGAGTCTAAATCAATTGGAATTGGAATGTTGTGTTCTTTAGCATAGTCAATTTCTTCTTCTCTAGACCAGTGCCAATCTCTAACTGGGGTTAATACTTCTAAATCAGGATCTAGGGTATTAACTGCGGTTTCGAACCGGACTTGGTCATTTCCCTTTCCAGTACAACCATGTGCCACTGCGGTTGCGCCTTCCTTATGGGCAATTTCGACTAATTTCTTACTGATCAATGGTCTGGATAATGCAGAAACACAAGGATATGCATTTTCATACATTAAATTCCCTTTTAACGCATATGATAAATATTCATCTGCGAATTCATCTAATCCATCAATTACATAAACGTTTTTAGCCCCTACTTTAAGCGCCTTATCCTTAACTTTATGTAAGTCTTTTCCTTCACCAACGTTAATACAACAAGCGATAACGTCATAACCCTTGTTAATTAACCACGCAACTGCAACTGAAGTATCTAATCCACCGGAATAAGCTAAAACTACTTTTTGATTCATAAATATGCACCGTCTTTCGAAATATTTGATTTATTATGCATAACTTTAACACCCTTTTTGAATAAATACAACCCTTTTTTGCATTTTTATGTTTAAATATTAAATATATTGCTAGAAAATGGATATTTACGCATTTAATTAAGGGCATCTTTCATTAATGATTGCTTTATTGTTCCTATTAAATTAGCTATAATAAAGTTATTCGATTTTTAACGCCAGCAAATAAAAAAGATCGCTAAATTGCGATCTTGATCAATCATATATTTAAGGAGGCCTATTCCAATGGGTTTAATTATTGGAGAGTTCATTGGTACATATTTAATGCTAACGCTCGGGTTTGGTATCAGTGAAATAATCAACTACTTCTTATATCCGAAGTTACAAACTAGATATATTACCGGATTTTACTGGGGACTCAGTATTTACTTTGCATCCCTAGTTACCGGGCTAATTTTTGGGACATCAAATTACAATCCCATCTTTTCAGCCGTTCAAGCCATTAACGGACAAATTTCGTTTTGGATCATGTTATTAGAAATGATCGCCCAAGTGGCTGCTGCATGGCTAGCTGCGCAAACGACATGGACCGTTTGGGAACGCTGGCTTTACACACTACCAGTCAACTTGAACTTCTATGCGACCGTGCCTAGTAACGTTAACCATCACTGGCGTAACTTTCTCTGGGAAGCCGGTGGGACGGCGGTAATTGCGATTAACTCGCAGGTATTAGGATTATTTAAATTTAATTCCTTTATCAACATCACGATTTCATCATTAGTCGTTGCATGCTGTATTACCGTTGTTTGTCCCATCACCGGGGCCGCATTTAATCCGACCCGGGACTTAGTACCGAGAGCCTTTTTCTCAAAGAAGTTCAATCCCGCCCTATCTCAATGGCGGTACGCGTTGATTCCAACGTTTGGTCCAATTACTGGGGCAGCTGTGATTATCATCATTAAGAAAATCATCTTGGCGATTTAGTCAAAGACGAATTCCATTCCACAAGCGCCTAACCCAGCGTGAATTGAAACAATTGCGCTGGTGTACATAATTTTTACTTCCACATCTGGAAATACAGATTTAATGGTTTCTGAAACAAAATCAGCAAAGTCGGGATCACCAACATAACTTAGTCCCACAAACTTTAAGTTCCGGTCCTTAATGGAATCCACATATTCACGGACCCATTTCTTAAGGGTTTTATTTCCCCGTCCCTTCGCTCTTAGGGCTAGTTCTTCATCGGTTAAGTGCAGCACCACATGTAGGTTAAATAATTTAGATAATAACCCGGTAACTCGATTGATTCGGCCCCCGCGTTCAAGATTCTTCAGCGTACTTACGGCAATGTATAGTTCACTGTTGTTAATAATCGCATGGACCCGATCAGTAATTTCCGTTAATGAATAATCACCCGCTTTAGCCATTTTAGCGGCCTGTAAGACTTCATAGCCTAATAGTTGGTCGGTCGTATGCGAATTAATGACCGTGACCTTATTATCGCCAATCATGCGGGCTGCTTGTTCAGCGGAATTCACCGTTCCGCTAAGGATGTCGGTCATGTGAATTGAAATGACCTGACTACCATCCTTGGTTAGTTCTTCATAGGCTTCGATGAAGTCCCCAATCGCTGGTTGACTGGTGGTTGGAAAAGCCTTATTCGGATTATTTTCGATGTATTCAGTTAATTGTTTACCATCAATGGTAATTCCATCTTTATATACTTCATCCCCAATTAAGACGTTCAATGGGATGACCGTAATTCCATATTCATTCGCTTGTTCTTCAGTAATTAATGAGGTTGAATCCGTTACAATTTTAATCATGTTTAACGACTCCTTAGCAGTTTGTTATCACCATCTATTTTAATGGATATTGCATTAAAATGATAATGTTAAACCGTGATTTAGCTGAAAAAGACAATCCTTATCCATAATTTAATCATTACTAAACCTTTAATTTGTAACACTTAGGAGGTGCGCATATCGCAACTGTTAAAATTGGGGTCCGCGATTTAGTTCAGTTCACCCTTAGAAGTGGTGACTTAAACGCCAGCTTAAATAGCCAAAATACTAGTCAACAAGGCGCTAGGATTCACCGCCAGATTCAAAAGCACCATTCGGAAGCTAACTATGAATCCGAAAAATACCTAGATGAATTAGTGGATATTAACCACAAGCCATACTTAATTAACGGCCGGGCTGATGGAATCATTAATGCTAAGACCCCCATCATTGAAGAAATCAAAACATCAGATGCTAACTTCAAAGACCTGCCCGCTAGCATTTTAAAATTATACTGGGGGCAAGCTAAGCTTTACGCCCACTTATTGATGCATCAAGATCCACAAGTCAAGACCGTTAACCTAAAGTTAACCTACGTGCAAACGCCAGATCAAAAAGTCACGCGTCAGACACAAACCATTGACCGAGATACTGCCAAACAGTTTTTCACCCAAGTCATTGATGAATATCGCGAATGGTTAGTATTACGCGAACAACTAACCCAAAACCGGATTCAAAGTGCGCAACACCTGCAGTTTCCGTTTAAAGCCTTTCGAAACGGGCAACGTGATTTTGCAGCTGTGGTGTATAAAACAATCGTTTTAGAAAAACACCTCTTTGCAGAAGCGCCCACTGGTACCGGGAAGACCATGTCGACATTATTTCCCACTATCAAAGCCATGGGGACCGAAATGACCGACCGTTGTTTTTATTTAACCGCTAAGCAAAGCACCCGCCGGGTAGCTGAAAATGCGATTCAAATCATGGCTGACCATGGGTTGAACATTAAAAGTATTACCTTGACCGCTAAGGATCAGATTACGTTCGAACAAGCACGTGAACTAGCTCCAGATGAGAATCCATATATGATTGGTTATTATGATCGCCTAAAACCAGCTTTAAAGGATGTCTTAGCCCACGAGACCCAAATTACCCGGGCAACGGTGGAAAAGTATGCGGAACAATATAAATTAGACCCCTTTGAATTTTCTCTGGATTTAAGCGAATTCTGCGATGTTATTATTGCTGACTATAATTACCTATTCGATCCCCAAATCCATCTAGCACGTTTCTTTTCCGTGCCTGACGACCGCAATTGCTTCTTAATTGACGAAGCCCATAATCTAGTGGAGCGTTCCCGTGAAATGTACTCAGCAGAAATCTCGAATGCTGATTTAAAGACCATCATTAAACAATTAAAAACTGAACCCGTAGCCAATGAAGCGCTCATCAAACGAATGCAGTCCATCAAACGCTCGTTCGATCACTACGATCGTCTCTTAGGGAAGGAACAAGTCGAAAGTATGGTATTCGAAGAGCCGTTGACTAACATCGTTAAACACCTCAACGACGCGGCCTTAGAGATCCATCGCTGGTTACCTAAACAAGATGCTAAGTCACCAGTTACTGAAGCCGTCCTGGATTTTTATTTTCAATGTCTAGCCTACCTCAAAATTAATGATCTATATGATTCTGAAATTTATCGGACCCGCATCATTCGTAATCAATTTTCAGTCACCTTCCGGCAATTTTGCATGGATCCTAGTGAATTTATCGCTGAATCACTGAATTTAGGTGGTAGTGCCGTTTTCTTCTCGGCCACGTTATCACCAATTCAATACTACCAACGGGTGTTAGGTAACGAAGCTGATAGTTTAGCTTATCAACTACCCTCCCCATTTCCACCTGAGCATCAATTAGTCGTAACTGCCGGACAAATTCAGACTACTTACTATCAACGAACCGCTAGCATCCCTAAAATTTGTGAGCTGATAATGACGTTTACTAACAGTAAACCCGGGCACTACCTCTTTTTCTTCCCGTCGTTCAAGTACATGCAACAAGTCTACGACTTCATGATTCAACACTATCCAGCATTTAATATCTTATTGCAGACTCGGCAAATGACCAGTGAGCAGCGTGAAGCATACCTGCACCAATTTAACGACGATGACCAAGTCCCATTAATGGGCTTTGCAATTCTCGGTGGTATTTTTGCGGAGGGAATTGACCTTGCTGGGACAAAGTTAATCGGCGTGGGCATTATTAGTGTCGGCCTTCCTGGATTAAATGAAGAAACCAATCTGGTTAAGGATTACTTCAATGCTGAAAATGGTGAGGGATTTAAGTATGCGTACCAACTGCCGGGGTGGAATCATGTGGTCCAAGCCGCCGGACGTCTAATTCGCACCGCTACGGACAAGGGCATCATCTTATTAATGGACCGTCGTTTCAATCAATTTCAATATCAACAGTTATTTCCAGCCAATTGGAATTACCGAACCACCATTAATACCGCCCAACAACTTGACCAACTAGCTCAATCATTTTGGCAATCAAAAAAGGATTCATCGCAATCATAATGCGACGAATCCTTTTTCAAATTGGTTAATTTAATTAATCTAAGAATTCAGCTTCACGAGCCACACAAACGGCAGCTGGGACGGTAAAGTCCTTTTGTACTACCGTTAGCTTACCAGTGTCAGCGTTACGTTCAAATACCGTTCCATTATCGGATTCTTGGTTCACTACTACCAAGAGACTTTGATCAGCACTTAAGTTAAAGTCACGTGGGAAGTCACCTTCAACGGATGCCCGTTCAACGAACTTCAAGCTGCCCTTTGCATCTGATTCAAATACCGCAATGGTGTTGTTTCCACGGTTAGAAACGTATACGAACCGACCGTCATTGGATACCCGAATAGCAGCACAACCATTGTGTTCAGTCCAGTCTTCTGGAATCGTTGAGTGGATTTCACGAACGGTGAACTTACCAGCAGCAGCATCGTAGTCTAATACAGCAACATTACTACTTAATTCACCAACTAGGTATGCAACACCCTTGTCAGCATCAAAGCGAATGTGACGAGGACCAAAACCAGCTTCCATGTCCAAGTGGCTAACTTCACTAAGCTTACCGTTATCACTAACGTCATATAGGTAAACCCGGTCTTGCCCTAGGTCAACTACTACTAGGCGACCATCTGGAGTTAAGTCAGCAAAGTGAGGGTGGGCACCGTCTGCTTGTTCTGGACGTGGACCAACATTACCCTTGTGAACTACTTCGTCCACTTTAGCAAGAGTCCCATCAGAAGCAATCTTGTAAACGTTGATAACCCCAGTATGGTAGTTGGCAGTGTAAACTAGTTGACGACCTTCATCTACAGAAATGTAAGCAGGGTTCGTGCCCTTGTCGAAATCTGTTTCGATCGTTCCAGCTGGGCGTTCCTTACCATCAAGGACTAATACACCACCATGAACGTCATCGCCATTTACTTCCTTCGCAACGGAGTAAATAATGTTCTTCTTAGATAACGTTACGTAAGTTGGGTTCGTAGTTTCAGCTACTAATTGGAGGTTTTGAAGTTGCTTTTTATCAGTATCTAATTCGACTTCGTAAACCCCTTTACTTGCACGCTTGGTATATGTTCCGATTAAAAATTTTTCAATCATTGTCAATCGTCCTTTTCATCATTTATTTTGTTCCTATACCTATATTATTACATATTTCAAAATAAAAACGAAATCAAACACCGCTTAAAATTTAATTTGACAAATTAATAGATTATAATATAATTAGCATTAAATAATAAAATTAAGCGTTGATGAGAAAAAGTAGTTAGCGGTTCACACTTAGAGAGTCTGTGGTTGGTGCAAACAGATTGGAATTCGTTAATGAACAATGGTCTTTGAGCTGTTTGTCGGTGAATGATTAGCCGACAACGACTGCCACCCGATACCGTGGACCGGAATGAATTCGTTCCGGACTGAGGCTAGTTGACTTAACTAGCAAATAAAGGTGGTACCACGAGCATTCGTCCTTTCGAGAGGACGGGTGCTTTTTTTATTTAGAAAGGAATGAGTCATTTGGCAAAGCAATCGTTTACCAAGTCGATGGAAAGTCGGCATTTAATTACCCTTAGTTTGGGCGGGGTAATTGGAACTGGGATTTTCATGAGTTCTGGATATCTGATCCAATCTGCCGGAGCAGTCGGCACCATTATTGCATATGGAATCGGCGCCCTCTTGGTGTGCTTAGTAATGTTATGTTTGGGCGAATTAACCGTCCATGATCCTAACACCGGTGCTTTTCACCGGTACGCTAGTAAGTATATTAGTCCGGGGGTAGGGTTTGTAACCGCTTGGCTATACTGGTTAACCTGGACCATTGCATTAGGCTCTGAGTTCGTTACTCTCGCCATTTTGGCCCAAAAGTGGTTCCCTACCATCCCGACGTGGGCATGGACCATTGGCTTTACCATTTTAATTTTTGCAATTAACTCGTTTAATCTGACCTTCTTCAATCGAACTGAATTTTGGATGTCGATCATCAAGGTCTTTGCATTAATTGCATTTATCGTCCTCGGACTGGGCATGATTTTTAAGATTATCCCCGTTCACCACGCTAATTTTGCGCCATTCTTCAAGGAAATCATCAAACCCGGTTGGTTCCCCAATGGATTTGGTCCCATCTTTTCAGTCATTTTAGCTGCGAACTTCGCGTTCTCTGGAACTGAAATGATCAGTGTGGCAGCTGGGGAAACTGATAATCCTAAAAAAGCCATTCCAAAAGCGATTTTTCAAACCTTAGTGATCCTAATCGTTTTATTCATCGGGACCATCGTTATCATGGGAGCACTCTTACCACAAAAATCAGCTGCATTAACTGACAGTCCATTTATTGCAGTATTAAACAATTGTGGAATTCCATATGCCAGCGACATTATGAACTTCATCTTGTTCATTACCGTCCTTTCAGCAGCTAACTCCGGGGTCTATGCGGCTTCGCGGATGATCTGGTCATTAGCTGATCAAAACACGCTCCCTAAGAGATTAGCTAAACTAAGTAAGAACGGTATCCCCGTATACGGGTTAGCATTGACCATTTTAGGGGGATTATTAGCCCTTTTCTCTAGCGTCTATTCACCTAAGCTTGTCTACCTAGCCCTATCCGCAATCTCTTCGTTTGCAGTGGTGATGGTCTGGTTAATTATTGGTTGGGCTCAATTAAACTTCCGCAAGCAATTTCTCAAGTCGGGACACCAACTAAGTGAACTAAGCTATCGCACTCCGGCTTATCCATTAGTACCATGGTTAGTAATTATTATTTGTGCAATTTCGTTAGTTGGTATCGCATCCGATCCGAACCAACGGATTGCCCTCGAAGTGGGAATTCCGTTCTCAATTCTATGTTATGCATATTATCAATTAGTTTATCGTAAAAAAGTTCAAACCGTAAATGGAGGTAATGATAATGAGTAAAATTAAAAATTGGATTGACCAACAAAACAACATCTTAATCGACTGTGCAATGTCATATGGACTAGAAACTCGTAACATACAACTTAACAACAAACTTTGGACCGCTAGTGCCCTCGATAGTCATCCCGACATCGTCCAAGCCATTCATAAGGAATACTTAGATGCCGGTTCTAACGTTACGGTCACTGACACCTACCAAGGCAGTGTGCCTGGCTTTGTTGCTGCTGGTTATACTGAAGATCAAGCCATTGCCCTGATCAAAAAATCAGTTCAACTAGCCCGCAATGCCGTTGCAGCAAGTGATACCCCTCAAACTAAATGGGTGGCAGGCGCTATTGGACCATATGGCGCTTTTCTAGCTGATGGTTCCGAATACGTTGGTAACTATGGCGTTAGCGACCAAGTGCTTACTGATTTTCACAAGCAACGATTAGCGACCCTCGTTGATGCAGGCGTAGACCTACTAGCTTTTGAAACGATTCCAGATTACAACGAGTTAAAGGTCATTAAAGCCCTGCTCAGTCAGTATCCAGATACCCCTGCATTCATCTCCTGTTCAATTAAGGATGAACACCACATTAGTGACGGGACCGATTTATTGAAGGTCCAAAAATTGATTGAATCCATCCCAAACGTAGTCGCATACGGGTTTAACTGTAACCATCCTGAATACACCGTTCCCGCTTTAAACTACTTAAAGCAACATCAAACCACTGACCAATCGCTAATCGTATTCCCTAATTCAGGCGCTCACTATGATCCAAGTACTAAGCAATGGTCAGATACCCCAGACTTTAGTTTTGGTAAGGCTGCAGCTGAATGGCGTGACGCGGGTGCTAAGTGGATCGGCGGGTGCTGTGAAGTATCCGTAGCCGATGAATTAGCGATGAGAGATACTTTATTTCCACAAACAAGCAAGGTACAATAAGTTTAAATTGTAAGTGGAGATGAATTTATGAATAATTTTGAAGGACTACACCCTATTATGACTGCTAGCTATAATTTAGACTGGTTAACAAAGTACAAGGTCAAAGACGTTGAAACCCTAAGAACCAATCTAAACGCTGATCAAGGCCCAGCTGACTCCAGCACATTCGTCAACGATGTGATGCGTAAAATTATGGATGGCCAACAATTATGTTGGGGCATCAGTGACAAGGCTGGTAATTTAATTGGAATCGTTGCGATTTATGACCTTAGTCATCCAGCCGTTGATGTTCACTACCAAGTGGCTTCTGCACACCAAGCTAGTTTTAATGCGGCTGAAGTAAAGACCAGTATTGATAGTTTATTAGCTGGGATTAACCATCAAATCGATCAATGGGTCCCTCATCTTTAAGGAATCATTATATTTGAGCTAAAAATTTGATTATTAAACAAACTTCCTTTATATTTATCGTAATAAGACTTAATTGATAATTGTTATAAAGTGGCAGGGGGTTTTAATAATGAATAGTGAGAATGTTTATGACCAATCAATTGCCATCTTAAAAAAGAATAAAGTACGAATCACCCCACAACGTCAGATTATCTTGAAGTATTTAATTAATCATCATAACCACCCTTCAGTGGAGACGATTTATGAGGCATTAGCAAACGACTTTTCTAATTTAAGTATGGCTACTGTGTACAATACATTGAGGTTGTTAGAGGACTTAAACATCATCATCCAGCTTCCCAATAAAGATGGTGGCGTGCGATTTGACTTCTTCGGTGAGCCCCATTTTCACGCAATCTGTGAGAATTGCGGTAAGATTACCGATATTAAGTACCCTAAGTACAGTCAATTGGACCAAGAGTTACGTGATATCACTAGTCAACAAGATCCGGGCTTTAAACCGACTAAGTCCAAAATTGAAGTTTACGGTCTCTGCAAGGACTGTCAAGCAAAATTAAATCATAAGTAACTAAAAAATCCTGATTGAATTAATTTCAATCAGGATTTTTTTATTGATTAATTAACCTAAGAACTTACGTAACTTAGCCATTCTTTCGATTAACATGGTTCTAGTTTCCTTATCGTTGATCCGATCTAAGTCAGCAGCTAATTCTGCATGCTTAGCTTCGTTATCATTCGTAGGACCAGCTTGAATATCGAATAGTTCATCCATTGCGAGCACATCTTGTTCAACTGCTTCCCATGCTGGGTTGTGTTGCTTCAAGACTTGCATCCCTTCTGGACTGTAGAACTTAGAAACTTGTTCGAAATCTTTTCGAATGTTTGGATAGTACTTAACTAGGGTTTCGAATTCCTTCTTGCTTAGGCGTTGCAATACTCGCCCGGTCCCAATTAATTCTGGTGGTACCCCTACTGAGTACAATGCACCAGTAAATGTAATGGCCCGTGGCATCTTGTATCCATCAACGTCCCGTGAGTATCCAATAATTCCAACGTGTTGGTGACGATCACGACGCTTTGGAAAGGCATCGAAAACGGGTTGTAAATCATTGATCAATGGGTCAAGGGTTTCGTGATATTCCTTCGCTGTCTTAGCAGCAATGCTTAGGAGTACCTTTTGATCTTCAGCCTTAATTGGCCGGAAGTCATTTTGTTGTAAACCTTCCCGTAATTTCTTGATGGCTGGTTTAACAACATCCAATGGATAGTCATATCTAAATGCGGATTGAATGGTAGCAGTCTTTAAACCAGGGAATTCTTGTAAGTAACGATCAATCGTTAGTGGTGATAATCCCCCTCTAAAGATGGTACTACCAGTCCCTGCGATTGGATAAACTGGTAAGTTAACTTCATCTGAAAATTCAGCTAACTTCGTTAATGCTAACTTGTTACCAATAATACTGTTAATAAATCCATTTGAAAGGGCTGAATCAGAACCAGCTAGGAAGACCCGTAAGTAAGGCACTTCACGGTTAAAGTGTTCCTTGTATAGTTCAACGAACTTCTTAAGCACTTTAGGCGCGTTCAATTGAGCTTCAAAGCTTTCGAATAGTGGAATCATTTGTAATGTATCCGCATTCTTATAACCTTGACTGAATTCTTTGTCCTTAAAGTGAGCTAACCGGGAGAACTTTTCTTCCATTTCAAATAGTTGGTCAGCAGATTGAGTCATTGGTAAAATGGCTTCAAATAATGGCCGATTTTCGAATTGAAGATCCTTAGCAAAGTCTTCTGCAAGTAGCATGGTCGTCATGGCTTGCATTAAACTATATCCCTTTTCTTCCCAAATGTTAGGTAAACGGAAAGTTAAGAACTTATCCTTACCAAGGGGGTGTTTTTTAAAGTATTCGTAATGTTCCGTGTATAAACGGTCAATTACTGATGAGTCAGCGTGTTTACCTTCCCAGTCCCACATGTATTCATCTGCATCTAAGCGTGAAAAGTTTTCGTAAGCTTCATCAATTTCACGAGCAGCTGAAACGAATGGTCGGGTATGTTTAAAGAATGGAATGTTGGCATTGTCTGGGTGTTGGGTCCCCATAATGTTTGGAATTTTGCGACTCAAATTTAAAACCTCCTAATATGGCTGTTACCGATTTATTTTAACCTTGATAGTAATCCTTTGGAACGCGAACTAAATCTTGTTCTACTAGGCGTTCTGCATTTTCAACTGTGTTCCATGCAGCACCCTTTAACAAGTTATCAGCAACTACCCAAAGATGGAAGCTACCTTTGTTTTCTAAGTCTGGACGAATCCGACCAACGAATGTTTCACGGTGGCCTTCAGCAGTATGTGGTTGTGGATAAATTTGGTGTTCAGGATCATCTTGTAAGGTTACCCCATCAGCATCCCGAATTGCTGCCTTAATATCTTCGGCAGTTGCACTCTTATCTTCAACTTCAAAGTATACGGATTCACCATGAGAAACTGGAACTGGCACCCGCACACAGGTAGCAGTTACCTTAATGCGTTCGTCATCCATATCATTTAACATGATCTTCTTGGTTTCGTGAATCATCTTCCATTCTTCGTGTGTGTAGCCTTCATCTTCGAAGACATCAATTTGTGGAAGGAGGTTAAATGCTAGTGGGTAATGCTTCTTGTCACTAGCCGTTGGTAAGATGTTCGCCTTCATTTCCTTACCATCTAAGTAATCTTGAGCTTGTTGGTAAAATTCGTTCAATGCAGATTGACCAGCACCGGAAGCAGCTTGGTAAGTGGAAACGATAATTTGCTTTAAACCGTACTTCTTGAAGACGGGTTGTAATGCAACCACCATTTGAATCGTGGAACAGTTAGGGTTAGAAATAATTCCCTTGTGGTTCTTTAATTGTTCAACGTTAACTTCTGGCACTACTAATGGCACTTCTGGATCCATCCGATAAGCACTTGTATTATCAACACAGACAGCACCGCGCTTAACTGCTTCTGGCAAGAACTTCTTAGAAGCAGCCCCACCAGCTGAAGCTAATACTAAGTCCACCCCATCAAATGATTCGGGAGTAGCTTCTTCAACCGTAATTTCTTGATCCTTAAACTTTACCTTCTTACCTGCAGAACGCTTGGAAGCCAATAACTTCAATGACTTCACCGGAACTGTAGAATGAGCTAATTGATCTACCATTCGCATTCCAACGGCACCAGTAGCACCTAAAATTGCGACATTATATTCTTTCATTTGATATCATCCTCGATTCAGTAATTTGGTTAAATGTTTTGAGCAAGGAAGGTTTCGATGCGATCCATTGCAGTCTTGATGTCTTCGTCAGAAGCAGCATATGACATCCGAATGTAGCCTTCACCACCAGGTCCGAATGCACTTCCTGGAATTACACCGACTTTAGCTTCCTTAGCTAAGGTCAATGCAAACTTAACATCATCTTGTTCTAAGCCCTTAGGGATTTTAGCAAAAATGTAAAATGCACCTTCAGGTAACGCCGTTTCAAACTTCATTTGGTCCAAACGATTACTAATGTAATCACGACGACGTTCATAAATTGCCCGCATTGAAATTGGATCATCTAATCCATTTTGCAATGCTTCCGTGGCAGCATCTTGGTCAACGTCTGGTGGACATGTAACCATAAAGGCATGGGTCTTAATGATCTTTTGCACAATTGGCTTTGGTCCAGCAACGAATCCAATCCGCCAACCAGTCATGGCATGGGACTTAGAAACCCCATTAATGTAAATGGTTTGTTCTGGAATAAATTCAGCAATGGAATGGTGTTCCACGCCGTAAGTTAATTCACAGTAAATTTCATCAGAAAGAACAAAGATATTGTGCTTTTTGATCACACTCGCTAAGTCCTTAATTAATGATTCAGAGTATTCAACTCCGATTGGATTACTTGGGTAGTTTAGTAACACAGCCTTAACAGAATCACCTTCGCGGTCTAATACTTCTTCTAGTTTTTCAGGAGTTAACTTGAAATTATCTTTAGAAGTATCAACATTGATTACTTCACCACCCAGCAACGTTACGATTGGTTCGTAAAGTGCAAAAATAGGTGTGGGTAAAATAACCTTGTCCCCAGGATTTAAAATGGTTTCAAAAGTAGCATAAAGCGCTTCTGTGGCCCCAATTGTAGCCACAATTTCAGTTTCAGGATCGTAATCAAGACCATGGGCAACTGATAGGTAATGATGAATTGCATTTCTAAGTTCAATCTTACCAGGTTGAGCTGAGTAGTGCGTATCATTGTTCTTAATCGCTTCAATAGCAGCTTCTTTAATGTGATCAGGAGTATTTAAATCTGGTTCCCCAATCGTTAACTTAATGATGCCATCAATATTAGAAATTTGCTTATCGAAACTTCTAATTCCAGATGGCTTAACTAAGTCGAGACGCTTGTTGTAAACGTCGGTTAGCTTTGGTGATAAATTAGGCATATTACTGATTCCTCCCGTAATGTTTATCAAATTGATGAATTGCGTTCATCGTAAAACATTAGAATTATCTTAATTTTACAAAAGATTTTCTAATCCGACAACTAATTCGCGTAAATTTTTAACATTCTTTATAGCAACCTTAACTCCTTGCATAAAAGACGAACGATCAAATGAGTCTTGGCGAATTGTGAGGGCTTCTCCCGAACCACCAAATAATACTTGTTCGTGCGCAATGTAGCCAGGTAGTCGAACTGCGTGAATCCGAATTCCGTTGTAGTCTCCACCACGAACGCCAGGCATCGTTTCCTTGGAATCACCTTGTTCATGTGGCTTACGGACTTCGTTGATCATCTTAGCAGTGCTTAATGCCGTCCCGGATGGGGCATCCTTTTTATCTTCGTGATGCATTTCAATTACTTCAACATCTGGGAAGTATTCAGCAGCTTGTTTAGCAAACTTCATCAATAGAACTGCGGATAACCCAAAGTTAGGTGCAATCAAGCCCCCGAGTTGTTTATCCTTTGATAGTTGAATCAATTCGCTTTCTTGATCATCAGTTAATCCAGTAGTTCCGATGATGGGATGAAAACCATGTTCAATTGCGAACTTAGTGTTTTCATATACGGAATCTGGGGTAGTAAAATCAAGCCAGATATCAGCATCAGAATCGATATCTGCTAATTGATTGTAAACGCTCACTGAATCGGCTAAGCCATAGTCAGCAGCTGATTGATTAGCTCGTGGTGAGTAGACTGCTGATAATTCAAAGCCTTCCGTTTCGTTGATCATGGTAATTGCCTTTTGGCCCATTGAACCGGTAAATCCGGCTAACAAAATCTTCGTCATTATCCTAACTCCTCTAACTTATGATTTAGCGCATCTGCGTCTAAGCCTAATGCTAACGCAAGGGCTTGCTTTTCTTCATTATCAAGTGGCAAGATTGGTAGTCGACAATCACCAACTTGATATCCTTCGGCATTCAAGATTGCCTTAACGGGTGCTGGTGATGGGTACATAAACATTGCAGCCATCTTAGGGGTCAAGTCACGTTGTAATTCACCAGCGCGCTTGTAATTGCCTGTTTCTAATGTATCATACATTTCACGCATTTCAGAACCATAAACATGGGAAGCAACGGAAATAACACCAGTGGCCCCAATTACCTTCGCAAATAGTGCTTGTGGATCTTCACCACTGAAGACTGCAAAATCAGCCGGTGCATTTTCAACTAAGAATTCAAGGTCTTCCATCGAAGTACATTGCTTAACCCCAACGATTTTTGGATTTTGCGCTAGTTGTAAAACGGTTTCGTTACTCATGGTAACGCCCGTCCGACCAGGGATGTTGTACATCACGATTGGCATATTGCCCTTTTCAGCTACGGCTGTAAAGTGCGCCACCATCCGCCGTTGGTCTGGCTTATTGTAGTAAGGAACTACGACTAAGGCTGCATCAATGCCCTTGATGTGACTAACTTCTTCAGTAAAGGCAACGGTTTCGGCGGTATTGTTACTACCAACGCCGGCAATGACTGGGACCCGACCGTTTACGATTTCACCAAACCGGGTGTATAGTTCAATCTTTTCATCGTGGGTTAACGTAGGGGTTTCACCAGTGGTTCCACCGATAACGAACCCGCGATTCCCTTCCTTAATGTAGCGTTCAGTTAAAGTTGCTAAAGTGTCATAGTCAATTTGCCCATCGGTTCCAAATGGGGTAATAATGGCTGTCATTAAATCTGCGTTTTCAAACATAATTAAGCCCTCCTTAATTTTGTTGCATTCGATAATTCAAAAAATCAGTAATTGCTTGGATTCCGGGTTCCAAAGCTGCTTCCTTAGGTGTGAAGTCAGCAGAATGGAGTTGGGCATTATCATCGACACCGAGCCAAAACATTGTTCCGGGAATCTTCGATAATAAGTAACCAAAATCTTCACCAGTCATTGCTGGTTTCGTTTCAATAAAGTTAACATGTTCATTTGATTGCATGTAATGGATAAAATTAGCGGTTAATTTAGGATTGTTTTCAACTGGTAAGTACCCACCCTGGTTCAACTCCACGTTGACTTCACAGTTATAACTGCGGGCAATTCCAGCGGCAACATCTCTGATTCGTTCGTCAATCGTTTCAATCATGGTTTGAGTTAATCCACGAATCGTTCCTTCAATGCGGGCGTTTCCAGCAATCACATTTCTGATGGTCCCGGCTTGAAGTTTACCAAAAGTAATGACCCCACTTTGAATTGGGTCAATGCTTCTAGAAATGATGGTTTGGATTTGGTTGATGAATTGAGCTGCAACCACTACCATATCATTGGCATTTTGCGGATAAGCAGCATGCCCACTCTTCCCAATTAAATCAACGTTGACTTCGGTCGTACCGGCAAATAAGGTGCCCATTCGGCAACCAATTGCACCGGCTGGTAAATCTGGTGTGTCGTGTAAGCCATAGAATTCATCAGGACGCCATTGACCTTCAAAGACGCCTGCTTCGTAAGCTAACTTACCGCCGTTCTCACTTTCTTCAGCTGGTTGGAAGAAGAAAATGAGGTTATCTTTAGGTTGATGGGTTGTAAAGTAACTCAATACCCCTAAAGCAACGGTCATGTGCATGTCATGGCCACACGCATGCATTGTATTAGCATGCTTAGAAGCATATTCTAGGCCAGTCGCTTCCGTTACTGGTAATGCATCAATATCAGCCCGATAACCAATCGTTCTGGTTGGTTGACTACCTTCGATTCGAACCAACAACGCCGTTGGTAGTGAATCAATTTCCTTCATTGTTAAGTGTGTTTGATCAAATCCACTAATGATTTGTTTCAAGTACGCATGCGTCTTAGTTTCATGTAACGCTAATTCTGGAATTTGGTGTAAGTGCCGGCGAATTTTAATTAAATCTGCTTCTTTTAATGTAGCCATTGAAATCACAACTTTCTTAAATCGTCTTCTAAACTAGTCTTAGATTGAGTTCCTGCATCAACATCTTTGATCTTACGTGCTGGGGTTCCAGCAACCATTGTATATGGTTCCACATCGTGGGTTACGATGGCACCGGCAGCAACTACGGCACCCTTTCCAACGTGAACTCCTTCGATTACTACGGCGTTAGCACCAATTAATACGTCATCATCGATCCGAACTGGTTCAGCAGATGCTGGTTCGATCACTCCGGCAAGAACGGCACCGGCACCAATGTGGGAATGTTCCCCAACGATGGCACGACCACCCATTACAACTCCCATATCGATCATGGAATTAGCACCAATTTCACAACCGATGTTAATGATGGCTCCCATCATTACTACGGCATTGTCACCAATTAATACTTGGTCTCTGATGATGGCACCGGGTTCGATCCGTGCGTTAATGTTCTTTAAATCAAGTAATGGAACGGCTGAGTTACGAGTCCAGTTTTCAATTTCGTAATCATTAATTGCAGCTTCTTTTAATAGTGGTTCAACCACTGCCCAGTCACCAAAGATAACTGCGGAATCAGTTCCCTTAAATACCTTTACATCTGCTGGGAAATCGATTTGGTCAATTTGACCGTTTACGTATACCTTAACTGGGGTTTGCTTCTTTGCAGTTGAAATGTAGTTAATGATTGATTTTGCATCTAATTGTGCCATGTTTAAATTACTCCTTTAGGGTTATAAATTTATTTTTCTACTATTATATAGTTTATCTTATTTACCATCTAATCCATAATCAAGTCGTTCAAGATCCGCTGGGGTTTCACGACGGGTTACTAGCGTGGCCTTGCCGTTATCCACAAAGACAATGGCTGGTTTTGGATTTAGGTTATAGTTAGAAGCCATTGCATAACCGTATGCTCCGGTATCTAACATTACTAATACATCCCCTGGTTGTGTCTTTGGTAGGGGTTGGTCTTGAATCAAGATGTCACCTGACTCACAGTACTTCCCGGCAATATGAACATGTTCTACAATTTCATCTGCGGGCCGGTTAGCAACTACTGCTTCGTACTTAGCATCGTATAGTGCTGGCCGGATGTTATCACCCATCCCACCATCAACGGATACATATGAACGAATGCCTTCAACATCCTTGCGAGAACCGATCGTGTAAAGGTTGTATCCAGCAGGACCGACAATGGAACGACCGGGTTCAATCCAAACGGCTGGGGTATCAAGACCGTGATCTTGGCTAGCTTGTTTAATGGTCTTAATGATCGTATCCACAAATTGTTCTGGCTTAAGTGGTTTGTCTTCATCGGTATAACGAATTCCAAATCCACCACCAACATCGATCACTTTTGCTTGGTAGTTAAAACGTTGCTTCCAATCAGCAGCTAATTCTACTAACTTGTTAGCTGCCATTTCAAACCCGTTCAATTCAAAGATTTGTGAACCGATGTGGGCATGAATTCCAATTAGGTGCATCCGAGAATGTTTCAACACCGTTTGTAATGCGCGTTCAGCTTCGCCGGATTCTAAGTCGAACCCAAACTTACTGTCAACTTGACCGGTTTGAATGTATTCATGCGTATGAGCTGAAATCCCCGGGGTGATACGAAGCATTACTTCGATTTCAGCATTGGATTTGGCAAGCACTTGTTCTAACAAGTCAATTTCATGGAAGTTATCTAAAGCAATTACGCCAATGCCATTGTCAACTGCCATTTGCAATTCGGCTAATGACTTGTTGTTGCCATGGAATGTCATCTTACTAGCGGGGAAGCCAGCGTGTAATGCCATGCTCATTTCACCAGCTGACACCACATCGATGTGACAGTTCATTGAATCAACTAATTGATACATTGCCGTGTTAGCAAACGCTTTACTTGCGTAACAAACGGCATAGTCAACGTCGTTGTTTTTGAAAACTTCTTGGAAGTGTTCAATTTGTGATTTGATCTTGTTCACATCGTAAACCACTAATGGGGTGCCAAATTCATTGGCTAATTCCACTGCATCGCAACCACCAATGGTAAGGTGGCCTGCTTGGTTAATATCGGATTGACTAATTTGCTCGTTCATAAAATTTCCTCCTGAATTTAAATGAGGTCGCTAATATTGCACAAAAAAGGATTCCTTCGTACGAATGTGGTAAACACGTTCATACAAAAGAATCCTAATGGTTTTAGACATTTTCATTATTAGTTTCTTATTGTCGAAAGCGCTCCACAAGCTTTTCCTTGTGACAGTCCGTGACCTCTTAAATCACGTCCCAGAAAGTATTTAGCTGTAACTAAGTACTAACTTCGGCAACCGCGCTGTTCGATTAATCTCGATGTCATTACAGTGACTCAATTAATCTAGTAGTCTTGGATGCGACCTCTTCGATTACTTAAAATGTTATAGCATCTCACCCGTTTCGTCAACACTTTTACTCAAAAATTTTTTTATTTTTTTTATTACTATATATGATTTTTTGAAACGCCCTGGTCATGCGGTTATCGTTGTTGATTAAATTTAATTTCATGATAGAATGCAAATTAATCAATGTGAAAATTATTAGAGGAGTGTATCCCGTGACTAAAATCATTAAATTTGGTGGTAGTTCACTAGCTAATGGTGATCAATACCAAAAAGTTATCGACATTATCAACGCAGATCCCAAAAGACAAGTAATCGTAGTTTCCGCACCTGGGAAACGGTTTGATGGTGATATCAAAGTAACCGACTTATTAATTCAATATGCAAACGAAACCGTTGCCGGCAAGGACAGTAGTAAAACCCTGGCAACCATCATTGAACGGTATCAACAAATTGCTGATCAATTTAACGTGTCCGCTGATCAATTTAAACAAATTGCTGACACATTGACCAACCTACCTAACCAAAAATATCCAAATAATGAATATTTATTAGCTGCTTTTAAGGCACATGGTGAAAAATTAAATGCTGAACTAATGGCGATGGTCTTAAATCAACTAGGCGTTGAATCCCGCTTTGTTGACCCTAGCGAAGCTGGTATCACCGTAAGTGATGATGACCCTAACGCAGCTACGGTACTGCCAGAAACCTACGAAAACCTAGGTCACTTTGGCTATGGCAAGGAAAAATTAGTCTTCCCTGGTTTCTTTGGTATCACTAAGGAAGGTAACATTGCCACCTTTGCCCGGGGTGGTTCCGACATTACTGGTTCAATCATTGCCCGTGGATTAAACATCCCCCTATATGAAAACTTTACCGATGTTAGTGCTATCTATGCCGCTAATCCAAAGATCATCGATCATCCCATCGCCATTAAAAAGATGACTTATCGTGAAATGCGAGAACTATCATATGCTGGTTTCTCAGTCTTTAACGATGAAGCCATTATTCCTGCGATTGAAGGTAAGGTCACCATTAACGTGCGTAATACGAACGACCCCGATGCTCCCGGCACCCTAATCGTTCCAGAAGGTGGCTTCCAAGCTGAACACCCAATCACGGGAGTAGCTAGTTCGAATCACTTCGCAGCACTTTATCTCCACCGTTACCTCTTAAATAAGGAAGTTGGGTTTACATTAAAACTCCTCCAAATTTTTTATAAGTACGGAATTTCATATGAACACATGCCATCTGGAATTGATGATTTAACAATTATTTTCGATAAGAACCAGTTAAATCAAGATAAAATCAAAGCAATGTGTAATGATATTCATGACATTTTGCATCCCGATAAATTACAATGGATCGACGACTACGCCATCATCATGGTGGTTGGTGAAGGCATGGTAGATCAAACTAACGCCTTAAGTAAGTCCATCGACCCACTCGCCGCAGATAATATTAAAGTCAACATGATCAACCAAGGTGCTTCCCAAATTTCCATCATGATTGGAACTCGTAAATCAGATGCTAACCGCGCCGTCGTTGATATTTATAATCAATTTTTCAATCAACAGGAAGGTGAATAACAATGGCTCAATTATTAAAGGTCCATGGTTCCGAAAATCAATTTTTTATCTTAGATCAAACTGCATTAACCACTAAACTATCCGCTGACGAATTAACTAAGTTAGCCCAAACCATCTGTAAGCCAGATAGCTTATTAGATGGTGCAGATGGAGTATTAGTTGTTGATAGCTCCAATCATGCAGACGCAATTGGTCGCATGGAAGTGGTTAACGCCGACGGGAGCCGGGCTTCAATGTGTGGGAACGGTTTACGTTGTGTTTCTCGGTACCTATCCGATCAATCTGGTCAAAATGAATTCAAGGTGGAAACTCCGGCTGCCGACCTATTCGTTGAACGCCAAGCCCCTCTAGCACCAGACGTAACTGCTTTTGCAGTTGAAATCTCACCCGTTCGTTACCAAAAGGAAGCTTTTCCCTTTGATAACTTGGGCATGGATAAAATTATCAACCAACCACTGCCCCAATTAAACGATCACCTTAAGTTCACGACGATTGCCGTACCAAATCCACACTTAATTAGTTTTGTGGATAATGACCATGATTTAAACGATACATTAGGTGAATTAGGACAACGTTTAAACGGTGAAAACAAGTACTTCCCAGACGGGGTTAACGTCAACTTCGCTAAGATCTTAGGTAAAAACCGCCTATTCGTAAGAACTTACGAACGTGGGGTTGGGTTTACCAACGCATGTGGAACTGGCATGTCAGCTACTTCCCTTGCCTTTGCGCTTAACTACCCCGATCAAGTCGACATCGATCAACCAATTGAAGTGACTAATCCTGGTGGAATGGTCAAGACTAAGGTCCACCCAAATGACGCTAAACAATGGATTCAATTGATTGGAAATGCTACGTTTACCCATCAAGTTACCATTGATGAAGCCGACTTACACCATGCCAATATTAATCAGGCTAACACTACCGTTACCGATACTGGTGAAGAAGCCGCATATCAAAAATTTGTTAAATCATTACAGTTAAATTAATTTTCATTGGAAGCGATTGAATAGCAATCGCTTTTTTTATTGCTCTAAAATGCGTTATCATGAAAATTAGTTGCGGGTACCCTAACTTTTATTTTGTTAATATTAAACGCTTTACAATTCATCTTAATAAGAATATAATTTATATTAATTAATAATGATTATAAAGTGATAATTAAAACAAAAAGGGAGTTGTTAGGAATGAAGAAACAATCATTAGCACAGAAAATCAACATCATCCGAGCTAGCGTTATGGGGGCCAATGATGGGATTTTATCAGTTGCTGGGATCGTTATTGGGGTGGCCGGAGCCACTGCCAATTCATTTGCCATTTTCATTTCCGGAATTGCCGGAATGATTGCCGGGACGGTCTCCATGGCGATGGGGGAATGGGTCTCAGTTAGTACTGAAAAGGATTCACAACGAAATGCAGTCAGCACCCAAAAGAAGGCCCTCGAAAATGACTACCAAGGTGAATTCAACTTAGTTCAAAAAAAATATGAAGCAATTGGCATCACGCCCGAATTAGCTGCCCAAGCCACTTCTGAAATGATGCATAAAAATTCATTAGTTACCACGGTTCGTGAAAAGTACGGCTTTAACGTTAATGAATTTACCAGTCCTTATGCAGCCGCAATTGCTTCTATGATT
Source organism: Nicoliella lavandulae (assembly GCF_037546185.1). Lineage (NCBI taxonomy): Bacteria > Bacillati > Bacillota > Bacilli > Lactobacillales > Lactobacillaceae > Nicoliella > Nicoliella lavandulae. Next base: position 182,048 of record NZ_JAWMWH010000001.1, read on the forward strand.
TCATTTCCTACCGGTTCAATCTTACCACTAGCCGCCATCGCCCTATTTCCAAGTCAACAACGGGTCATCATGACCTTCATTGCCGTCTTAATCGCCCTAGCGATTACTGGTTATTCAGCTGCCGTATTAAGTAAGGCTAATCGCGGCCGCTCCATGTTAAGAAATATCATCTCGGGCATGTTGACCATGGTCGTTACATACTTAATTGGTAAGATCATCGGTGCATTATAATTCGAAGGGAGCTATTAAAATGAAATCAAAGACAAAACAAACCATGGCTGAAAAATTAAATACGCTCAGAGCCGGGGTGCTGGGATCCAATGACGGGATTTTAACCGTTGTCGGCGTTCTATTCTCCGTGGCAATTGCCACCCCGAACCCGTTTACCATCTTCATTGCTGGGTTATCCGACCTATTGGCATGTGCCTTTTCAATGGCATCTGGTGAATATGCATCGGTTAGTTCTCAACGGGATGCTGAAGGGGCTGCCGTAGCATCCGAAAAGCAACTATTAAAGACCGACTTTGCTGGTGAATTAAAGGCCGTTCAAGATTACTACGTTGCCCGGGGCATCACCCCAGAAACTGCCCATAAGATTGCTCAGGAATTATTAGATAAGAATCCCCTCGCTACGATGGTCAATGTTAAAAATGACATTCAACTTGGTCACTACATGAATCCTTGGAACGCTGCTTTTTCATCTCTCTTTTCAGCAGCATTAGGTGGCATCTTACCACTAGCTGCCATGTCATTGCTCCCTACTGGCATCGAATGGCCAGGGACGATCTTAGCCGTTATTATTTCAGTGGCCATTACCGGGTTCTTGAGTGCCAAACTAGGTAACGGGCTCGTTAAAACCGCCATCATTCGTAACATTATTATTGGAATTTTAACCATGATCATTCACTATTCCGTAGGAAAATTAATGAACCAATTTTAAACTACCGACCTCAAATTAATTTGGGGCCGGTTTTTGATTGAAATCGATAATTTTATCCAATATAATTGTTATCAATATGTATTTTACAAACGTTAATCATTTTTACGGAGGAATTTTATACCCATATGGAAAAAGAAAAGAAAATCAAGATTTTAAAGGATCTCATCGATATTAAATCAGTCAATGATAACGAAGGTGCCGTTGCTGAATATCTACTCCATCTCTTCCAAGAATATGATATCAACGCTAAACTAGTGGCTGAATTCCATAACCGCAGCAATATCATTGCTGAAATGGGAAATGGACAACATCCCAAACTCGGGTTAAGTGGTCACTTAGATACTGTTCATCAAGGAGATGAGCGGACCTGGCATTCCAATCCATTTGAAGGTACCCTTAAAAAGGGCCGGATGTATGGACGAGGAACGACCGATATGAAAGGCGGAATTGCTGATTTAGCAATTGCGATGATCGAATTAAAAGAAGCTAATACGCCCATCAATGGAACCATTCGATTCATTGGAACCATCGGAGAAGAACTATCAGCCGCAGGTGCTAAGTTCCTGACCGACAAGGGCTATGTTGATGATTTAGACGCAATGGTAATTGCAGAACCCAGTGGGGTTTCACTTCATGGGCTCCGTTCCTATGTTAATAGTGATGGAGTCACGATTGATAAAAAGGTCTTAAAGGATCTCTTGAAAAAGGCCTTCCTATCAGATGCATTAGAACAACATTTTATCATTAAGGCTCATAAGGGGTGGATGGCATACCGGGTAACAGCCCGAGGAAAAGCCGCTCACAGCTCGATGCCACAAATGGGAATTAATGCGATTGATTCATTGATCAAATACTACCTCGCAGAAAAGGAATTCTACGCTAACTTGACCGAATCAGACCCTGAATTAGGGCGGACGGTTTATTCCCCTGATATTTTCCACGGGGGCGAACAAATCAACTCTGTCCCCGACTTAGCCTATGAAATCGTTAAGGTCAGAACGATTCCACAAGTCTCCAATGAAGAACTAATTCGCCGGCTTAAAATTGTAATCGCTAAACTCAATGCGCAACCAGGAATCGAATTGGAACTAACGGTAGAACACAGTGAACTACCGGTTAAAAGCGATAACCACACTAAGCTCTTTAACATCTTCCAAAAGCATGCTAAGCACACGTTGCACGAACCAGATGCCCTCCCGGCAATTGGGGTTTCATTAGGTACTGATGCCTCTGAATTCAGACGCCACAATGAAACCATGGATGTGGCGGTCGTAGGACCTGGCAACACCACCGCCCATAGTCCCAATGAATACGTTGAAATTTCCACTTACCTGGATATGATCAAACTCTACAAGGCCACCATTGTTGACTTTTTAGACCACAATCAAGACTAGGAGCTTAAAATGCGCGATTTTTTTAAGGAACATGGCATGATTATTTACGCCATTACCGTTGCCACTGCCATTTCAATTGGCGGCATCGTGTGGGTGTTAATGTCCATTTAAAATTAAAAACGGTTCCGGCTGATGATAATCAGTCGAAACCGTTTTTTTGATGCTTATTTAATTTCGTGGTGTAAATCTTGGGGCTGGTATAACTTCAATCCCTTAGTAAAAATTAGATTAACGATGATGCCAACCACAATCGGTACCACCACCCAGGTAATAATTGCCGGACCAATCCCTACCAAGTGGGTAATAAATTCACGTTCGCCTTCATCGGCCACTACCGATTGAATGGGTGACCCCCAGCCAATCCAGCCTAATCCAGCTGAAGTGGGCGTCCCCTGAACGTTAAACAGCGCGACTGGAATCGCAGCGATTCCCGCAGTCAACATAAATGCTAAAATCATAATCGGTTTTTTGAATACCGTTGTCATCATCCCCATCATTGCCCCTAAGAAGATGGCCAACGTAGTCCCCTTCTTATTCACAAATAGTGAGTTGATCAATAATACGACCGTAGTTGAAACAACGCCCACCCCAGCAGCACCAGCGCCTAGTTCTGACAATGAAATGGCGAGGGCAATTCCAACGGTCGAAATCGGCGTAATCGTTAAAAATGCAAAGAACATTGCAATAATCACACTCATCAACATTGGTTGAAAATCAGTGAAAAAGGCAATCAATTCCCCTAACTTAGTCGTAATCATTCCCACCGATGGGGATAACAGATAGCCGATCAGCCCAATCAATCCGCCCACCACTAATGGGGTTAGAATAATTGAAATCGAGCCGAACCCGTTGACATAGCGTTGTAAGAACTTAATCGTAATAATGGCTAAACTAGCAACGATAATCGAATTAATTACGTCCCCCGAGCCATTGGCAACGTAAAACGTACTCGCGACTGGATTATCAATATTCGTAATTGGATCCGTAAAGCCAGGCTTAGTCGTTACCCATTGAATCGATCCCGACGCTGCGCCAGTCGCTAGCATGACTGACCCCGTTTCTAACGAATGCAGCTTAAATTGATTCGCAACGGCCATCCCAATTAGAATTGGAATAAAAACGTTAAATAAGACTAAAATTGCATTTAAGTGCATCGCCCATTGAATCTTACTATGCACCAATGGGCTTAAAACATATTTTAAAATGGCGGCTGGTAAGACCCCCATCAAAATTCCTTGAGCAGAGCCGGTCAAAAGTCTCACGATAAACTTTTTCATCGCTCTATGCGTACGCTGTGACAAATTTTTGCTTTCCATGTTCAATCAACCCTTTCGTTGGTTCCGGTCAAAGCGATTAATTTCTCACAATCATTAATTATATTTTAGCATATTCCACGCATTTTCTCAAGATACTTTGAACTTTGAGTATAAAAAAGAATCTACAACTAGTAGATTCTTTTTTAGTTATTCATTTAAATAGCGCCGGAACCATTCGGTAATGTCTAAGAGGCGTTGGACCCGTAAGTTAGGTAACCCATGTCGAGAAAGGCCATGGTAGGATTGCGGATAACGAATATAATCAACATCCGTGCCCGTTTGCTTAACCGCCGTAAAGAACGCTTCACTTTGGTTCGTAGGCACTCGCATATCGTATTCACCATGTTGAATCCGCACTGGGGTTTTCACATGATGGGCATACTTCAATGGTGACTTATCCCAATAGTATTCATCGGCATGATCAGCATATAGGTCCTTCCCTAATTCACCTGATGCATAGCGAATTCCAATATCACCGGTACCATACAGAGCTTGCCAATCAATAATTGGCCGTTGCACACTAGCAGCTTTGAATCGATCCGTGTGGCCAACGGCCCAAGCTGCAAAGAATCCACCATATGAACCACCGGCTAAAAAGACCCGGTCGGAATCTAAGTCTGGATATTGATTTAACGCAACATCCAAGCCCTTCATGATGTCATCATAATCGACTTCGCCATAATGACCCATTACCGCCTTTTCAAACTGTTGCCCATAGGTCGTTGAACCCCGTGGATTCATGAAAATAACGGCAAAGCCCTGACTGGCTAAGTACTGAAATTCATGCATGAATGATTCACCATAGGCATCGTGTGGGCCCCCATGAACATATAACACAACGGGTGATTTTTGCTTTGGATCAAAGTTTAGCGCATGCATTACCCAACCATGCACCTCAGTTTGTTCATCCGTCGTTGTGAATTTAAAGCCACCCACTTCAGCATACTGATGAGTGGCTTCGTAGGCTTCATTTGGATTATATAACTTGCGTTCGTTAAAGTTCTTTAAGTCCACGATTCTAAGTTCACTCGGTTGTTTCTGCGAGGAAGCACTAATTAACACGTGGTTAAAGTCAATGGGGACGAAGTCATAAATTTCACTGTGATTATCACGGACTAATTCGACCGTCCCATCTAGGTCACCAATGTAGAGGCGACTGTAGCCATGGTGGTAGCCATGGAATAAATAGTGGGTACTATCTAACCAATACACGGCTAAATTCGTGCGGTGTTGAGCAAAATCCGTACTTAACCCGGCCGAAAAGCCCGCATCTACATCATCACTTAGGTTCAACTGGTACAAATTCCCATCTTCGATTGGATATAGGTACACGTGGTTGACCGTAGCATGTGTATAGTGATTATCATTCCCAATCACGATCAAGTTTTCGCCGTTGGGTGAAAACCGGACGTCAGTGAAGATTCCACTAGGCATTTCGCTAGTGACCCAGGTTTTCTTTTTCTTTTCAATATCGTATAAATAAACGGCAGCCGTATCATCAATCGCATCGGTTAAGTTATGCAACGTGGATTGAATAAAAACTAACTTTCGTAAGTCCGGACTAATCCCTTGGAAGTCAAAGTCATAGTTACTTTCAAACAGCGTCACTTCTTGGTGGGTCTGTAAATCAAACATTACTAGTGAGTAGCGTTTATCGTTTGAGATCCAGCCAATTCCATCGGCGCGGTTTTGCAACTTAGTAATGTGGCGAATTCGTGGCCGATCACTAGTGGAAAACTTACTGGAAACGTTCGTGTGCACCCGCTTAAACACTAAGACGTTTTCGTCGGGCGTCATTCGCATTTGAACAATTGAATCCCCATTAGTTACCTGCAAAGCTTCACCACCAGTCAGGGGCATTTGCATCACTTGAAAGCGCCCCTTGGCATCTAAGTGACGATAATATAGATTCTTCGCCGTTCCGAGGGGTTGTAAGTTCAAGCCGCCTTGAGCCCAAACTTGATAGTTGCCATCTACATCTACACTGGCAATTTGGGAAGTATAACGATTTGATGCTTTATCAATCCCATTTTCAACAAAGAAGGCCCGTTTGCCAATTGGATTGGGTTGGGTCAAAGATTTAATGTGGTATAAATCTTGTGCTGTTACGCCTAATTTATTACTTGTCATGATCATTCACCTTTCTTTTCAATCGTCGCTGATGCTGTTGTGCCATTACCAATGAAGTAATTGGAATCGTAATGATGACCCCAATCAACGAGAAAATGATGATTACAAATTGAGCCGCGAATACCTTATCGTTCATGATACTGCCGAATGAGTAGTTTAAACCGGCAAACCAAATGAACAGGGATAACGAGCCCCCAAACAACCCAAAGAACAACGTATTTAAGGTCGTTCCAATGATTTGCTTGCCGACGGTAATCCCATCGTTAAATAGTCGCTGGGCGGTAATTTTGGGGTGTTGTTCCACAATTTCATCTAATCCAGACGCCACCGCCATCGTAGCTTCAGCAATTGCCCCAAGCGTACTCAAAATCGCGGTCGTGGTCGCTACCTTCACGTAGTTGATGCCGACTAGAATCGACATTCCTTCCAAGTCATCACTATCCTCAAGGCCAAAACCTTGTACCTGAGCCCAATGTTCGACTGGGATGATCAACAAAATTAATAATCCCAATACGAATAATGACGCTACGAACGCAATCTGGCTGGTTTCATCGCTCGTCCCACTTAAGAAAATGGTGATGGCTAAGATAATGACTCCCGTTATGATCGTTACTAGTAACGGGGGAAAGTGAAATGCAATTAACACAATCGCAAAGAATAAGAATCCAAAGTTCAATAATAAACTAATGAACGATTGGAACCCCTGTTTGCCACCCACAATCACCATCAACCCTAATAATAGCAAGCCGAGCGCTACAATTGTACTCATTTGACTTCACTTCGCTTTCTATCAATCCATAGGGCCGTCAGTCCACTCGCCAATGGAATTGCTAATACGATTCCAATCCCACTGATCAAGCTTTGGACCATCCCTAACGACATGTTCATTGAGAACGAATACCCCCACGTGTTCCCATTCTTTAAGAACAGTAACGCCATGGGTATCGTTTCACCCATAAAAATAAAGAACAAGACGTTTAAGAGTGGTCCCATGATCGACTTACCAATTTGTTGGCCCGACTTAAAAATCTGGAGGCGTGATAAATCAGGTCGTTCTCGTTTCAACGCAAAGAGCGATGACACAATATCAGTCGATTCATCCATCACGGCCCCGAGTGAACCAATCATTGTCTCGGCTAAAAATAACGGCCGCGGCAACTGGGTCACATACTGCATTGATTCGTAATAAACGCCGCGTTCATGCGTCAATGCAAAGACCACTAACGCCAATAAGATCGAAGCGAGCGTGCCGAGTAACGTTGAGGCTAGCGTTACCATCATTTGGCGGGTAAACCCTAAAATTAAAATTAGCGTCACCACTGAAAAGACCACCGTTAATATTGAAAAGACTAATAGGACCTGGGTTCCTTGACTATGGCCGTTCAACATCACTGCAATGTAGAACAAAATCGTATTGATTCCGATGCTCAAGAGCGCCGTTAACCCGCTTAGTTTTAAGAACACCAAGAGTAAACAAACGGCTAATAGGACCAAGAACGTAATGGGGACATCGCGCTTATAGTCTTGAATCGTTGCGCGAAAATCTTCACTGGGGTGGATGACTACGAACGCCTTTTCACCGACTCGATACCGATGATCCATCGTCTGAGAAGTCGAATACGTATTGGTGATCGTTAATCGATGGCCGCGGTACTTACCATTCAATACGACCCCCTTTAGGGTTTGATTAGTCTGAGTATCTGCATTTTGAAACTCATCATTGGTCTTAGACGGTTTACCTTCCGTCACCGACTGCACTTGCATGATGGGTTGTTGGTATAGCCCATCATCATGCATGACCCCCACTAAAATGACCCCACTAACTATAATGAGGCCCAAAATTAGCTTCCAGGGGATTTTATCTATCCATTTTTGCACTAATATCATCTCGATTTAAAAAAACTTATAATTCATTCTAACATACTAATCTAATTACGATTGTCACTAACTATTAGTACTCAAAATAACCTAAAGAATTTGACACGTTCCTTAATTTTCATTAAAGTTATATATAGAGTTCAGCTAGTTAGGACAGTTTAGTCCTGCAAATAAAAAAGTGTCACACCGGCATTTTGATAATGACAGTTAGATAGGATCACACGTCCTATCTTTATTTTTGTCTAAAATAAGGAGGAATTTTATGACCAGCAAAATTGAAGTCAAAGGTTTGACTAAAATCTTTGGAAGACACGTTGGTAAAGCAGAAGAAATGATCAGAGACGGTCGTTCCAAAGCTGATATTTTGAAAGAAACGGGTAGTACCGTTGGGGTCGACCGGGCCACCTTCGATGTTAATGATAACGAAATCTTTGTTATCATGGGACTTTCCGGAAGTGGAAAATCCACTTTGATTCGGATGTTGAACCGGTTGATCGAACCGACCGAAGGGGACGTACTATTAGATGGCCAAAGCGTTACTAATGCTTCCAAGGAAGAATTACGTAACATTCGGCGGACTAAGATGGACATGGTATTCCAAAACTTTGCCCTCTTCCCCAACCGGACAATCTTGGAAAACACGGCCTACGGATTAGAAATCCAAGGGATGAATAAAGATGAACGGCTAAAAAAGGCTCACCATTCATTAGAACTAGTTGGTTTAAGCGGATACGATAACGAATTTCCTAGCCAACTATCAGGTGGGATGCAACAACGGGTCGGCTTAGCACGTGCGCTAGCCAATGATCCTGAAATCTTATTGATGGACGAAGCATTCTCTGCTTTGGATCCATTGAACCGAAAAGAAATGCAAGATGAACTGCTCGATTTACAAGAATCAGTTAAAAAGACCATCATCTTCATTAGTCATGACTTGAACGAAGCCCTTCGAATCGGTGATCGAATCATGATCATGAAGGATGGTGAAATCGTGCAAATCGGTACTCCAGAAGACATCTTACAACATCCTAAGAATGAATACGTTGAAGCCTTCATCCAAGGGGTTGACCGGACTAAGATCTTGGCTGCTAAGAACGTAATGGTGCGGCCAAACACGATCAACGTTGAAAAAGACGGTCCACGGATCGCACTACGTCGAATGCGTGATAACGAAATTTCCAGTATCTTTGCTGTCGACAACGACCGGCACCTAGTGGGACTTGCTGATGCCCAAGCGGTTGATGATTTAATTCAAAATAACGACCGTGACATTATGAAGGCCATTCGCAAGAACATCCCAACGACCTCCGTTGATACCCCAATTAAAGAGTTGTTCAAGACGGTCTCACAAACTGCTGTTCCAGTCGCAGTATTGGATGACGAAAAGCGGCTGCGCGGCATTATCATTCGCAGTTCCATTCTAGAATCACTTTCAGGAAGTCAGGTGGCTAAATAATGAATTTTACAATTGCACAAGCAATCCCAGTTGCAGACTGGGTCAATAATTTCGTTAACTGGTTAACTCAATTCGTGACCTTCTTTAACGGAATCACTAACTTTATCGGCGCAATCATCAATGCATTCCAATGGGTCTTTGATTTATTACCAATTTGGTTATTCATCATTGCCGTATTAGCAATTACGTTCTATGCATTGCGTGGTGGCAAGTATCTCGGGCTGATGGCCTTTGAATTAATTGGATTATTGTTCATCTGGAACCAAGGGTTCTGGCGGGACATGACTCAAACGCTATCCTTAGTGTTAACATCTAGTTTGTTAATCGTGGTAATCGGGATTCCCCTTGGAATTTGGATGGCTAAGTCCAAACCGGTTGCGGCAATCTTAAAGCCCATCTTAGACTTTATGCAAACGATGCCTGCCTTCGTTTACTTGATTCCAGCCGTAGCCCTATTCGGAATTGGAATGGTCCCCGGGGTCATTGCATCATTTATCTTCGCATTACCACCAGTAGTTCGGATGACGAACTTAGGGCTCCTTCAGGTGCCTGATGACTTGATTGAAGCTGCGGATTCATTTGGTTCCACTGGTTGGCAAAAGCTAGTTAAGGTGGAATTACCATTAGCAAAATCCACTTTAATGTCTGGTGTTAACCAAGGAATGATGTTAACCCTATCCATGGTAGTTATCGCTTCCATGATCGGTGCCATGGGACTTGGTTCTCAAGTTTACTTCGCCGTTGGACGTAACAATGCCGGAGCTGGTTTCACAGCCGGTTTAGCAATCGTGATCCTAGCAATTATCTTGGACCGCATCACGCAAGCATTCAATCGTTCTAAACAACCAACTAAGTAAGGAGGTCCAGCATGAAACGCAAAAAATTATTAATGATCGTACCCCTTTTATTGGTATCCATCATTTTAACGGCCTGCCAAAGTGTGACTGCTCCTTACAACCCCAAAGAAAAACTAGGGCCACAAATTAACTACACCATTACTGGAATTGATGCGGGGGCCGGAATTATGGCGTCAACGCAAAAGGCATTGACGGTCTATCCCTTAGCCCAAAACAAGTGGCAACTTCAAACTAGTTCCACGGCAGCCATGACCAGTACTTTGGAAAAAGCCGTTAAGTACAAACAACCCATCGTAGTTACCGGTTGGCAACCCCACTGGATGTTCAAGAAATATCCATTGAAGTTCTTAAAGGATCCCAAAAACGTTTATGGTAAGGCTGAACAAATTCATACCATTACGCATAAGGGCTTCAAACAAAAGAACCCCGGCGCTTATAAGTTATTAAGCCAATTCCACTGGACTGCTTCAAACATGTCCGATGTGATGTTGCAAACTAACGCTGGGGTGGACCCTGCCAAAGCGGCTAAGGATTGGATCAAGAAGAATCCAAAACTAGTTGCTGAATGGACTAAAGGTGTGCCAAAGGGCAATGGTAAACCAGTTAAGATGACCTATGTCGCATGGGATTCAGAAATTGCTTCAACTAATGTGGTTGCACAAGTTCTTGATTCCTTGGGTTATAAGACGACCATCCAAGCAATGGAAGCTCAACCAATGTGGTTATCCGTTGCGAAGGGATCCGCTGATGCCACTGTATCGGCATGGTTACCAAACACATCCGGAATTTACTACAAACAATACAAGAATCAAATCGACGATGCCGGAATTAACCTCCAAGGTGCTAAGGTCGGCCTAGCCGTTCCGAAGTACATGAAGAACATTAATTCAATCGACGATCTAATTAATAAATAATTATAAATCTAAAAGCGGTTCACGTTACTTGTGAGCCGCTTTTTTGTATACTATAGTTAACATTATTTTAATTTCGGAGGGATTTATATGAGTGATAAAGTAAATACTGCATTAATCAAAGATGACATCTATGAAGCCGTCAATGGAGAATGGCTCAAAGATGCTAAAATCCCAGCTGACCACTCTTCAACTGGTGGTTTCATGGACTTAGTCGATGGGATTGAAAAGACCCTACGTGCTGACTTTAAAGCCCTTGCTGCGGGCGAATGGGAACCAAATAACGCTGAAATGGCAGAATTCAAGAAGTTCTACCAATTAGTATTTGATTTTAAACAACGGGATCAAGCTGGCGCTGAACCAATCAAGCCCATTATTAAGCGCATTGAAGAACTGGAATCATACCAAGACTTAGATGCTCAACTGAGCGACTGGATTTTATCTGGTCTTCCCCTACCATTTAACTTCGATATTGAAGCGGATATGAAAAACGCTCAGGTCAACGCCCTCTTTGCCGGGGTGCCTAGCTTAATCTTGCCTGATAAGACTTACTATGCTCAAGGTAATCAAGCTGCAAAACAACTTATGCCCGTCTACACTGAAATGGCGCGCAAGCTATTAACCATGGTCGGCTATTCCGCAGACGAAGCTGAAGCCATGGTCGAAGAAGCTAAGCACTTTGATGCTCAAATTGCCCCACACGTTAAATCAGCTGAAGAAAGCGCTGATATGACTAAGATGTACAATCCAGAAGCATTCAGTGACTTTGCTAAGGCCACCAATAAGGTCGACTTGGTCAAAGCCGTTAACGGTTTGATCGGTACCACGCCTGATCAAATCATTGATACTGAACCAGCTTACTTTGCTGCACTAAAAGACATCATGGACGACAACAACTTCGTTTTAATGAAGAGCTGGATGATCGTCAAAACCGTTATTGCATATAGCAACGTGCTATCAGAAGACTTCCGGGTTACCGGTGGTACTTATCGGCGTGCCCTATCTGGTCAAAAAGAACCCGCTAGTCAAAGCAAGGCTGCTTACTACTTAGCAACTGGGACCTTCGATCAAGTCGTAGGTGACTACTATGGTCACAAGTACTTTGGTGAAAAAGCCAAGCAAGATGTTCATGACATGGTCGTTAAAATGATCAATGTTTACAAGCAACGGTTGACCGATAACGACTGGTTGGGCGAAGATACCCGTAAAAAGGCCATCGTGAAGTTAAACGCCCTCATGATTCAAGTTGGTTATCCAGACGCTATTGACCCTATCTTCAAGCAATACCAAGTTGATACTGCTGAAGATGGCGGTACATTGGTCAGCAACGTTCAAAAATTTACAAAGATCAATACCAAGGATCAATTTAGCAAGTGGAACCAACCAGTAGAACGTGGCAAGTGGGAAATGAGTGCTAATACCGTTAATGCTTATTACCACCCATTTAAGAACATCATTGTCTTCCCCGCTGCCATTTTACAAGCACCATTTTACAGCCTAGATCAATCATCTAGTGAAAACTTTGGTGGGATTGGTGCCGTAATCGCCCACGAAATTTCACACGCCTTTGATAACAATGGTTCTCAATTTGATGAATTTGGTAATCTTAACAACTGGTGGTCCAAATCTGATCATGAACATTTCGACCAACTAGCCCAAAAGATGATCAAGGAATTTGATGGCATCCCATTTGCCGGCGAAAAAGTTAACGGTAAGCTCACCGTTTCCGAAAACATTGCAGATGCCGGCGGTCTTAGCTGTGCCGAAGAAGCTGCTAAGGGTGAAGATGATTGTGACCTATCGGCTTTCTTCATTAATTGGGCCCGTATCTGGCGGAACAAATCAACTGAACAACACAAGCAACTCTTACTATCAATTGATGTGCATGCGCCTTCTGAACTAAGAGCTAACGTTCAAGTAAAGAACTTGGCGGACTTCTACACGACCTTTGATGTTCAACCAGGTGATGGGATGTACATGGCTCCTAGCGACAGGGTTAATATTTGGTAATTAATAAGGATAGTTAAGAGGAGGAATTAGCATGAGTCAAGGCGTTGCCAATCATGATTTATTTAAACTAAAGTCAATCACCCAACCCACTCCCGTTGGTAAGCGGTACTTCTTTGTTGAAAACAGCATTGATGAAGCAACTAACCAATACCGTAGTAAAATCGCCAGTGTTGATGATGAACAAAACTACACGGTGTGGGCAAATGAAGGGATCAATGTTAACCCAATTGTATGTAAGGATAAGCTATTTTACTTGCATCGGGATGCAGATAAACACTTCCAAATCGTGGAAATGCCACTAGCTGGTGGGGCTGCAAAACAGCTCACGAGCGGTGATAACATTCAACAAATGAAGCAATCTAGTGATCAACAAACCCTGGTGTTAAAGATTACGAAGTCCCGGGTCAAAACTAAGTACGATACGTCGGACTTTCCAGTGCCCCGACACGTAAATAAAATTTTTAACCGGTTAGACGGAACGGGTTGGTTACCTAATGATTTAAGTTACGAATTAGTATACTTTGATGTGAATACTCATCAAACCATCACTTTATTTGATGTAAAACAAGATTTCGACTTAAAATCAATTAGTGCTGATAACACTAAAATTGTTTACACCAAACCCAACCATCCCGAACTAAAGACTGACTATGACCCAACTGAAGGGGTCTACATGTACAATGTCGATACCAAGGAAGAAACCTATCTAACTAAGGATGTTGATGGTGGGATTTTTGCTGATGCCCAATTCTCACCAGATGGTAAACAATTAGGCTTAATCGGGAATACTAATGAACACCCTAACTGTACCGTTAATAATTTCTGGCGCTATGATTTTGCCACGGGACAATTAACTAACGTTACGGCTGATTTGGATGATTACGACTTTGGCTATGCCACTGGTTTAGCTGCTGACTTTGTTCAAAACCGGACTGATAAGGGTATCCAATGGCTAGATAATACTCACTATTTAGTCCATGCCTATCACCATGGCCGCAGTGTGTTAGTCGCTGGGTCAAACGATGATTATCACGTGGTTCACGATGGCATTGAAGAAGTTTATGACTTTAAGGCCATCAATGATCACCAAGCCATCATTAGCGTTTCCAAGCAAGCTAAGCCTAGTGAATTACAAATTTTAACGATTAACGAAAATGATGATGAAGTCGTTACCATTTATAACCCTAACACTAACTATGAAAAGGACCATCAATACGCTAAGTCCGACCATTATGTTTACGTAGCAACGGATGATGAAGTTCAATTAGATGGGTGGGTCCTACACGCCAAGAATGCAGATGCTACTAAGCCAAGTCCAGTTATTTTATACATTCATGGTGGCCCCCATGCTGCATATGGTGAAACCTTCTTCCATGAATTCCAAGCCCTTGCTAACCATGGATACGCCGTTGTCTTTGTGAATCCCCGCGGTTCCACATCCTACGGTCAAGCCTTTGAGTCTGACGTAATCGGTCATTACGGTGAACATGACTATGCAGATGTGTTAGCCGGCCTAGATTATGCCATCAATAACTATGATGACTTAGATGGCGACCGGCTCTTCGTAGCTGGTGGCTCATATGGTGGTTTCCTATCCAGCTGGATCATTGGCCACAACGATGCCTTTAGGGCTGCTAGTGTCCAACGACCCGTTGTTGATTGGCAATCCCTATATGGAACCAGTGACATCGGTTTTTGGTTCAACCGGACTGAACTAGGTGTGGATCTATTTGAAGATGCTAACGCCCATGCAATTTATTGGGATAAATCACCCCTTAAGTATGCCCATAATGTTAAGACACCCGTACGGATTCAACATGGTGAATACGACATGCGCTGTCCAACTAACCAAAGTGAAGCCTACTTTACAGCCGTTAAGCAAACCGGCACTGATTGTGATTACATTCGTTATCCTCAATCATTCCACGGCTTCTCACGAAATGGTTTACCGAACTTACGAATCCAACGGATCGATGATATCTTAGAATGGTTCAACCGTTATAAAAACGAACCACTGCAATAGTGAAACCTAAAAAAGACTGATGAATGTACATTCATCAGCCTTTTTAATTTGGTTCAATTTATTTTTTATGGTGATGCTTACGATAGGAAGCATAGACGCCCCAAACTGATTCGGAGAACATCCCAATCCCCATCATTCGCATCGCAATCATTTGCGCTTGCATATCGTTATTAAATGAGAAATAGAGTAACACGGCATAGAAAACTAAGAATAAGATTGACACTACTTTCGAATCGCACATAATTTTAACCTTCTTTTGAATTAGTTTGTGAACGGAGCAATAATGCAAAGATAAACCCAACAATTTCTAAACAAAGCATCGTGACGAATACAATGTGGTATGCATTGTGAGAAGCAACCATGGCTGAAACACCTAAACTTTGTTGATTCCGCGCTACGTTCGTTAGAATCAAAGTCGCCACTGCCACTCCGGTTGAACCTAAGATTTGACGTGCCGTAGTAGTTACCGCCGTTCCATCTGCAACCACATCCCGGGGCAATGAATTGGCCCCTAACGTTACGGCCGGCATCATGACGAAGGCATTCCCACCTTCAATTAGCATTGCTAATAAAATCATGATCCAAAGACCGGGTTGCCCTGGAATAATGGCTAGTAATAACCACCCTAAGACGATCATGCTCATTCCAATTAACATCGTCTTCTTAAAACCAATGCGATCGGCTAACTTACCGGTCAATGGATTTAAGAAACTTAGGAACGCTGCGCCGGGAACTAATGCCATCCCCGAAACAAATGGTGACACCCCTAAGACGTCTTGGTAATAAAGCGGAAAGACAATCGTTGTTACGATCAATGCAATGTATGAAATTCCAGTTAATAGCACTGATAAATCATAGTTAAATGTCTTTAACACCTTTAGTTGTAATAATGGTGACTTCATTGTCCATTGCCGATAAACAAAGATGGCAATGAATAATAAACTAACCACTAAAATAACGATGGCTTCGGGCAGGTTAACGTTGGGTTTTCCAATCATGTTAACCACGTATAATACCCCGGCAAACCCAATTAATAGGAAGGTTGAAATATAATCCAAGCTGCTCTTCTTGTGGGGCATGACGTCTTTAATCGCATGAAAACTAAGGATTAAAATAATCGTTGCCGTCACGATGAAGAATACGAACAGCCCGTGCCAATCAGTAAACTTCAATACCACTCCGGAAATAATGGGCCCAACTGCTAAGGCTGACCCCATTACTAGTCCGGCTAGTCCCATCGTACTCCCCCGCTGGTCCTTCGGCGTAATGTACAATAACACCGATTGATACGAAGGGAACAAGATCCCAACCGCAATGGCCTTTAAGATTCGACCGAACATCATGATTGGAAACGTGGGCGCAAACAAAATAATGGTAGAGCCGATATCAAACAAAATGATCACGGAGATAAATAATGTCCGAAAGCCAATATTGTTCAATAACCAAGGACTGATCGGCATCATAATACACATTACTAACATAAACGCAGTCGTTAGCCATTGAACCGTCGTCGCCGAAATATGGAAGTAGCGCATAAAGGTCGGATAAACGGTCGAAAGTGATGATTGACTAATCGACATCGTAAAACTACCTAACAATAGGATAAAAATGAACCATGCCCGGTTAAAGGGCTTCCCATGTAAATCGTAGCTTACGTTTTTTGCCGCATTTTGATTCATAAGATTTCACCTCAAATTATAATCATTATAAATTATGATTCTATTTTATAACGATTCTAATTAAAAGTAAAATATTTTAACATTTATCAAACAGTGAACGTTCAACTAGCCGATCCACGACTGGATGATTATTCAACCCATTATGGGAGGCATCACTACCAGTTAATTTCACGCCTTGATAACTATCAGTACGTTCATGAACTAAGTATTTCAATGATTCAGCCGAGTTAGTGGTGATCACACCATCATTGTTGCCCTTGCCGGCACTGTTACCATAAATGTTTAGGATTTTAACATCCTTTGGTAACGTCTTCGTGTTTAAGGATAATTCCTTATATGAAGGATATTGAGCAGTCTGTTTACGCATGATCAGCGGTTTACCACTGCTACTTAAGTGGTTAGAGTTAGCCTTATCATTTACCTTCATGATTCCGTTGTAACCAGCACCAATGGAAATCAATTCACTAAGGTCGGGGATACTAGTATCCTTATCACTGGCCACTGCTAGGGCGGCTACGGCGCCCCCACCAAACCCAACGATATTGTAGTTATCGTAGTCATATTTAGACTTTAGGTGTTGGAGCACATGGTACAAGCCGCGTTCTTGATAGAACACTGATGTTTTCGGATTGAAAGTCACTTTAATTAATGGTTGACTCGTCTTTTTAGTCAACTTCCCCTTATAAACGGGATCGCCCTGCTTATCAAAGGTAATTTTTAAGCTCTGCGTCCCTCCATCACGATCACCAATCGTCAACAAATGATTAGCGGCATTCGTAGTCGTATTAGCACCGTTAACGTATAGGGTGGGCACTGGCTGGTCGGCCTTCTTACTACTCTTACTATCATTATTTTTTACATTATAAAAAATCGCTGCACTTAATACTACGATCAGTGCAACTACCAACATAATGGTCTGCTTCAAATGTTTACTCACTAGAATCAGTCTCCTTTATATATCTAGTTATAAGAATACTAGAAATGAAGCAAAATTTCATTAAAAAGGCGAGATTTAATTAATTTCCTTAAAGTGGTTTAACTAGCATGATAGCGTTAAAAGTAGTAAATTAGAGTATGAGACAATAAATCTAAAGGAGCGAATTAAATGATTACATTAAAATCACCTCGTGAAATCGAAAAAATGGCTGAATCAGGCGCAATTTTGGCTGGGGTTCACAAGGGACTACAAAAGTTAATCAAGCCCGGGTTAGACACTTGGGAAATTGAAGAATTTGCCGACAAATACATCAAGGACCACGGTGCTTATCCTTCCGAAAAGGGATTCGATGGCTACAAATTCGCTACTTGCATCTCCATTAATGATGAAGTAGCACATGGAATTCCCCGTAAGGGCCTTAAGCTAAAGGATGGCGACATCGTTAAAGTCGACCTTTGTGTTAATAAAGACGGCTTCGAAAGTGATTCTTGCTGGACCTATGCCGTCGGGAATGTTTCCGATGAACTCAAAAAGTTAATGCAAGTAACCCACGATGCACTATACATTGGTATCGACCAAGCCGTAATTGGTAACCGGATCGGTGACATTGGAGCGGCCATCCAAGATTACGTTGAAAACAAGAATGGCTTTGGTGACGTTCGTGAATTAATCGGTCACGGAATTCAACCTACCATCCACGAAGCACCCAACGTGCCTGCCTACGGTAATGCGGGTCAAGGAATGCGGCTTCGTGAAGGAATGACGATTACGATCGAACCAATGGTTAATACCGGTACTTGGCAAATTACTGATCGTTATGACAAAAAAGATGACTGGACTTATTACGTTTCAGCTGATGGCACTCCTTCAGCGCAATACGAACACACCCTTGCCATTACCAAGGATGGTCCTAAGATCTTAACTTCACAAGACCATGAAGCTGATAAGAAATACATGCTTTAATTAATAAACAAAGCACATCTAGTTTGTATAAATTAGATGTGCTTTTTATAATCATAGTTAAAACAATAAGGATGTGCTTTAAATTAGACCATCATCTAAAAAAATTCAATTTGCTTTATTTAAGCTACTCAAAGATAATGAATTTGATCAGATTAAAGTAACGGACATATGCAAATTAGCTAAAATTAATCGGTCTACTTTCTATAATAGCTACGAAGATATTTACGCATTAAAAGATAATATCATTAATCATTTATTTAAAAAATACAGACAATTAGAAAAAATTCATAAGTCAAATACTTTCCTATTTTTATTAAACAACATTCAAAAAAATAAACATCTCTACCTTACTTTTTTCAAATTAACTGCTTCTAGCACTCCAATCTTTCATTCAGAAATTAAATTAATTCAATATCCTGAATTATATGGTAAGTATGATATTCTATTCGTTCAGGCCGGTATTCATTCAATTATATATCAGTGGTTATTAGACGATTGTAAACAACCCGCTGAAAAAATAAATAATATCATTATTAATAATTTAAAAAAATTAGAAATTGATAACTTAAAATAAATTCCATACATTTCCCAACAAAAATCAATTTATTGTTGGTGTTTATATGATATTTCCCTTTGTATAATAATAAAGAATAATTATTATTTAGGAGGAATTGGTATGGCATTATTTATTAATATAATTATTGGTGTAATCATGGGAGCGGGTGTTTCCTATTTACTAAATTTAGTAAATCCTAATCAAAATGGACCAGCTAGAGTATTAACATTGAACCTAATTTCAGTTATTTTAGGAGGATTAGGTTCAGTGTCTGCTGATCAGTTACTTAACTATGGACCAACAATTCTAGGTGTTAATTTCATCCCCTCAATCGTTGGAGGAATTGTACTATCATTAGTTTGGGTATTTGCTGCTAAGAAATGGTTTCATTTATAATTAATCAATATAAAAACACTCGTTAATTAAATTAACGAGTGTTTTTTATTATTGTTTTAACTGATTGTTTTTAAAATACCGCCAGAACAAACCACCATTTATAATCGCAATCCCAATTGCTAGTAATGTAAAGTTATGAAGGCCATTGGCAACACCAAACTTAGATTGAAATAATGCCCCGACAGTGGTCCCTAGTGCGCCCATAAACATCTGAAAGGTTTGAATGATTGCCGTAGCATCTGATTGCTTCACCTGTGGTTGAGTAGCAATTGCTTCGGTTTGGGCACTATTATATGCCATATTCCGTCCGATAATAAAAACGATGTACATAATGATTAATATCCAAAGACCCAACCAATTTCGTAACCCAAACATTAATAGGACCGCAACCATAAAAATCACGTTTCCTAAATACACAGACTGCTTTGGCCCGTACTGGTCATACATTTTACCAAATAACGGATTCATAAATGCCCCCACTAATGAACCGGGTAACAATAAGAAACCCGCGATAAAACTGGAAGTACGTAGCACGTTTTCTGAAAAAGTAGGAATGATTAAGTTTAGCCCTAGCATCGCAAACATATATAGTGCAATCGGAATAAACATCCTCACGAATCGTAAGTCTAAAAACAACCCTAAGTCCAGAAACGACTGCTTAGAACGCATCCCCCGCCAAATGAACAGGCATAACATCGCTAGCCACAAGCCGGCTGCCCCCCAGTTAATCTGGCTGCCTTCCAATTGATTAACGATCAATAGGCTTAACGTTAACGTCCCTGCGAGCAGACCAAATGCTAATAAATCAAACGTGTGCGTCTTGACCCGTGGATTCACGTCCAAAACGGTCCGCCACCCAATTATTAATGATGCGATTGGTGCAATTAATAGGATAAAGAAAATTGCTCGCCAACCCAGTAAGTCTAAAATTAATCCGCCATAAGTGGGGCCAAACGATGGCGCTAAACTGACCACCATTGAGGATACCCCCATCCAGGTCCCAATCTTAGCACTCGGCACTGTATACATCACAATGTTAAACGATAGGGGCATCGCAATCCCAGCTGCAATGCCTTCTAAAATCCGTCCCAACAGCAATATCCATAGGTTCGGTGCCGTTCCACCAATCAGCGTACCCACGATAAAAATTGCAATACTGGTTAACCATAAGTTCCGCAGACTATACTTTTTAACCAGGTGGGCACTTGTCGTAATCATTATGGTGACTGATAGTAAGTACGCCGTTGTGACCCATTGAATCGTGTTCAAATCGGTGCCAAACTGCTTGGCTAATAGCGTGAACGTTACATTCATCGAAGTTTCGGCCATGATGCCTGAAAACGTAACTAATGCCACCGCAACAATACTCAACACCGTTGACTTAGACACATTGTTATTTTCCATCTAAAATCCCTCCAGTTCTAAAAAAAAAGCCGAACTAAAATGAATTAGTTCAGCTTTTATTACTCGCTAGATTGAGTCCCACTCGATCGATCAAGTGGTGTTAAATTTGTTATTGCTCATTATAACGGAAATTACTTCTGATTGGAATCATGATTTTGATCATCTGGAGATAAAATCAAGTCGCCATCCACCGCATTTCGTCTTTCAACCGTTATCTTTTTGCGGTTAATGCGGTTCTGCCGTTTCACTTCACGCCATTCAGAACGTTTGACCTTCATGGTCTTAATGGATTCATCATTGCGCAGCATCTTCCAGATGGAGTAAATGATAAATGGGACCACGAACATCAATGGGAACCCGGCCAGCGTACAGAAGGTTTGAATCGTCTCAAACCCACCGACCATGACCAAACTAAATGAAAAGATAATGAAAATAACGACCCATGTCATTCGGTTGGCCCGGCTAGGTTGTTCACCCCGCGCTAATGGTAAACTGGTGAATGATGATAACACGTAGGCAGACGATGAAATCGTAGTTGCCAAGAAAATAAAACATGAAATACAGTAAAGCGCAAACATGATAAATTTAAGTGGTAATGTTGATAACACGGCTGCAATCACTGCTGATTGGCCCTGGGTGTTTAAAATATGAATTAAATTCAACGTCCCAGTCCGTTGTAGCCAAAGGGAGTATCCACCTAAAATCGCGTAGAAACTCATACATCCCAAGGCTCCATAAGTAAGCATCCCTAATACGATTTGGCGAATGGTCCGGCCCCGTGAAATCCGGGCAATGAACAAGCCCATAAATGGCATGTATGATAACCACCAGCCCCAATAGAAAATGGTTTCTTGTTGGGTCGTATCTGGAGTCCCATTTGGAATCGTATTCGTACTCAATGGGATAAACTTTTGAATTAGTAACCCAATACTGTTGGTTTCTGAATTCAAGATGTACACAGTTGGTCCAATTGCTAAAACGATCGCAAGGAAAATCAAAGCCGTCCAAATATGCATATTACTTAGTTTGTCAATTCCACCCTTTAGGCCCTTAAAGACGGTAAAGGTAAAGATAACGAACAAGATTGCGAATAAGACCATCTTAAGTAAGAGGTTATCTGGAATTCCAGTTAATGAACTTAAGACCTTTGAAATAATGGGAATTTCTAGGCCGACTGAAGCACCGACCCCACCCATGATTCCAAGCACCACTAGGATGTTAACGACCGTCTTTAAAATACTTTGCCAAGGTTTATCACCATCTAACATGATAATGGCATCACTTAGTGATTGAACCTTGATTTTTTTAACGTATAGGATGTACCCAATCGCAATCGTAGGCGCCGCAAACATCATCCATGCCATGGGCCCCCAGTTATATTGTCCCAGCATATGGGCTAGCCCGTATGCTTCTTCTGAGTATGGCTTAGCCCCAAATGGGGGATCTTGAATGTAACGCAATGGATCGACCATACTAAGCATTAGGATACTAGCATCAATGGCAGTCGCAAAGACCATTGCCCCCCATTGAAAGTTCCCATACGCCGGCTTTTCGTCCTTGTCCCCTAACTTAATGCCACCATATTTGGTAACGATTAAAAAGACAAAGAACGCAAAGTTAATTACGTAAATCCACATGTAGCCCCAACCCATTTCGCTGGAAACCCAGCCTAAAATGGCATTTAGGACTCCTCGTACCGAGGAACCCCCGATCATCAAAATAATTGAGACTACCACGAACAAAATGACCGTTGGAATAAAAATAATCTGATTGATTTTTTTATTTTTAAAAATAAAAAATCCTCCTCAAAATTTAAAAATGAAGCCAAACTTAATTGGTTCATAGTAAAATTTGAAACTAAACAGCTCGCCACAAGCGTTATGTAATTAACCACAACTATTGTTGGTGGGTTGAAAATGACTATCAAATTTTAGGTTTTCATTTTCTATAATTTATTATAACGCTATCATTAACAGATATAAAATAATAAATAACAATGTTGTCCCCCAAAATAAAAAAGCCAGTCACATCCGTAACTAGCTTCTAAAAGATTTAATTTATTTAACCGTTTTGATCACGTGAGCGGGATTACCAACGATCACTACGTTGTCACCAAAGGACTTCGTAACGACTGAGCCAGCACCGACCACAACGTTATTCCCTAGGGTCACCCCTGGTAAGATAGTCACATGGCCACCCATCCAGACGTTATCACCAATCGTAATGGGCGCACCCATTTCAACGTCTTGGCGCCGTTGGACTGGATCAATGGGATGAACTGGTGTATATAATCCAACATCTGGTCCAAAATAACAATGATCACCAATTGTAATCGGACAGGTATCCAATAGGGTCAAATGGTAATTCCCATAAAAATCATCACCGATATGAATGTTAAATCCATAGTCAAATTCAATTCCATTTTCAACGAATAGGCGGTCACCACATTCGTTAAAAAGTGGTTTTAATTGGCGATTAAATTCTTGGTTATCAGTAATTTGATTTAAAGCCCCTAATGTTTTACGCATTTTAGCCCGTTGTGCTTGTAATTCTGGATCGAACTGGTCGTAATTTTCACCAGCGGTCATTTTTTCACGTTCAGTTGTCATACTCCACCATCCTTATCAGTTTCATGATAGCACTTCTAGTCGTTATTATCATGATTCTGGTTTAAGTTTTTCAACGATTCACTGATGTTGCGTGCTGATTCATCAGGTGAAATGCGTTGATCATCATCAGAACTAGGATGTAATTGTTTAGGTGCTTCTTCACCATTTAATACCCCATTAATGTTATTAATGGCATCTTGTTTTAGTTTTTCATCCGCAACCGGCATTGAATCCTTGGGTGCCGGTTTTGATACTTTAATCGTCCCGGATTGACCCATTTGATCCATGGCTTGATTTAATAACTTATCCACGAATTGATTCCCCCGATTGTTAGCGTGGCCCTTGGTCCAATCTAATCGCAAATCTTTAAACTGGGGCAGGAGTTGATCAATTTGTTGCCATAATTCTTGATTTAAAACGGGCGCTCCGTTACTCCGTTTCCAACCACGGCGCTTCCAGCCGGGGAGCCATTGCTTGGTTGACTTTAAAACGTATTCTGAATCAGAGATAACTTGGATGGCTTCATTGGCTTTTCCTTGGTCTAACAGCGCCATTAGCGCATTGCGTAGTGCCATTACTTCCATTCGGTTATTCGTTGCCCCTAATTCACTGCCGGCCTTACTTTGGGCGTCTTGATCATCACTAAATTCAATTAAGTATGCCCACGCTGCCTTATCCGTTGGCTTAACTTGACCATTCTTGTAATTTCCATGGTTTCTAGAACCACCATCAGTGTAAACCGTAATGGTAGCAGGAGTAGCGTAAGTTTGCGTAGGTTTAGCTTCATCCTTGCCCTCAAGAAACGCTCTTGCTGCGGCTTCTGATTCAAAGCCCTTAAACCGTGGGTTCTTAAATCCGTCAACTTGTTCTTTACATGCGGCCCAAGTAGTGTAAATTCCTGGTTGGTGCCCTTTTCGAACTGCATAAAATTTTTGTGCCATAATACCGCCTCCGATAGTGGTTTAGACTTTGTTTTTAAGCCTGTTTGTGAGAAAATAAAAGTAAAAGGAGATTTTTCAATGACTAAGTTAGATACAACCTTAATCACAGTTGATGATGCTTGGGCAATGCTAAAGGATAAAAAGCAACAGCAAAATGAACGTTTTCCCCAATTCCAAAAGAATGGCAAGTTCATTTTACCTGATTATAAGCTTACCCGTAAGCGAGAAGCTTTCAAAATCCGCAAGCGGACATTTTTAAAACGGCATGCCCGTTCCTATGTCGCCTTTGACTCTAATAATGGTCAGACCCTTTGGCTCCATAACTTCCCCAGTTTATCCGAAGCCTTATTTTGGCTCGACACTGGGTTAAAATCCAATGACACGGATAGTCATTCATCCTATCGTCAATGGAAGGATCGCCATCTTGATGACATTAATGAATTTAAAGAACAACTGCGGAAGAAATCAAAGCATCGCCACATTCCAAAAGCTGAATCAACTGATTAAATAAATAATGACAAAAAAAGCCCAGTATTAGATACTGGGCATTGTTATTATTTAGCAGGACTTTGCTTTAAGAATTTTTGTAATTCAGAAATTTCTTTGTTCTTCTTCTTGTCCTTCTTTTGGTTAACTGGACGACGGCCTTGAACACCGTTTGGATGACAAATACGCATAACTCTCATCGCTCCTTTTCTCTGTCTTATTCTTGAAATATACCTACCAATTATAATACAAAGCACTATCAAAAATCAAATTTTGAATTAGCATTCTACCCTAAGCGGTCGGGTGCTTTTATTTTACCACTTATCGGGGCTCCAAATTCGACCATCTAATTCATCGTTAGCCTGTTGAATCCGCTTTGCCTGTTCGGCCACTAGCCGTTGGGCCGCTTCGTATAAACAGCGATCAGTAAAATCAGTCTCATTGGTAGCAAACTGGGCTAGTTGTTCTTTTAACCATGCTTCATTTTCCATTATTCATCATCGCCTCGCTTAATCATTGCAATTTGATCCTTTAGTGCGTCTAATTCATCCCCATTGTTTTCAATTTGATCAATGGTTAGATTTAATAACGTTCGTTGTTGTTGATCATCGATCCGGGCTGCTTTAGCGCGTAGGCGTTGAATCAACCACTTTTGTTTGCCATTAAACGAAAATGGCGTGGGATTAGCAATGTAGTTTTGATAATCAGATAGTAACCGCGCCTTTTGCGCAGCCGTCATATAACTAAATTGATCGACCGTAAATGGTGGTAAAAAGTCCATCCCCGCCTGTTTAGCAATTGCCTGATATGGCTTCACTAATTCAGAAATACTTACCCCTTCGAAACCACCTGCCACGTAGTTTTTTAAGGGATTGCCTAACGTCATGACGATGCCCAACTGTTTGCCCGCTAGCATGCCATCTTGATCGCGATAAGTAAAGTTTCTGGTCAACACATCATCTTGCCACTTTTTTAACAACGCGGGCGAACTGTACCAATATAGTGGAAATTGAAAAATAATCCGGTCTGCAGTCGATAACAATTGTTGTTCTTTTTGTACATTAATTGCAAAATCAGGATAGTCGGCATCTAAGCCGTGCCATGTAACGGCATCTAAGTACCTAGTGGCTGCCCGTAAAAACGATTGGGTCCCTGAATTAGCTAGCTCTGGGTGAGATACGATAATTAGCGTTTTCAATGGTCATCACTCCTTCCTATAAATCGTGTCCTATCAATATTTTACCGTAAAAAATATATTAATTCATTGATTGACAAATCTTCATATTACTGGTATTATAATACCAATGTGTTACGTAGTTTCGAGTTTTTAAGGTACTTGTTTTGCATAAAACTTCCTTATCAGATTCAAGCTTAATGATACATAAATTTTTTCACAATGGAGGTTCTATATTATGGAACAAGGTACTGTAAAATGGTTTAACGCTGACAAGGGATACGGATTTATTACTACTGACAATGGTGACGTTTTTGTTCACTACTCAGCAATCAACAAAGATGGCTTCAAGACTTTAGACGAAGGCGAAAAAGTTACTCTTGATGTTGAAGATGGCGACCGTGGCCCACAAGCTGCTAACGTTACTCCAATCGAAGGCTAATCCCTTCTAAATCATCGCTATGAACTTAACCATAGCTTTAAAAAACCTAGCTGTTCGCAGCTAGGTTTTTTTGTTGCATCATTTTCTTTTAAAAGCCCCCGCTCATTTGTTTGAACGGGAGCTTTTTAGATTAATTTTTAAAGTGCATGTATTTAGAAGCAAAAATCACCAATGATTCAACCGGTTCTTTCATTCCATCATTGGTCCATGTAATTAAGATTTCGGTCAAGCCACCTGAAATTAATGATACTAATAATTTAGATGAATTAGCCCGGACTTCTAGGACGTGTTGATCGATTAAGCCACCAATATAATACCGTAATCGTTCTCGTAACACCATGGTCAAATCGTTTTGAATCAATAACTCCATAACGTGTTGGTCTTGTTTAATTAGGTTAAAGAAAATCGTTGCAATATTAAAAAAGGTCCGGTCATGGCTGGACGACACCTGCTGAATGAACTCAGTAAATAATCCATCAAAATGATACATCAATAATTCATTCTTATCATGAAAATTACGGTAATAAGTCATTCGCGAAATCTTAGTTTCCTGACAGATTTCCTTTACCGTAATATCCTTATAGTCCATTCGATCCATTAGCTTAATCATTCCAGCAACAATTTTACGTTTTGTTGCTAACTTATCTCTCATATCTTTAACCCACCACTTTTCTTTCTTCTGCAATATTATATTACAATCAACAAAATTTCAAATTATTGCTATTTTCGAGTCATTTTACTAAACTATTTTACATAAGTGTTGTACAATAATAATCGAGTTCTATATATTGTAAAGGAGATTTTTATTATGGCATATGAAGAAAATACTGTTTTAGATAGAAAAATGAGTGAAGTTTATGATTGGAGCGACTCAGATACACCTGTTAGAGATGCATTATGGGATCACTTTATGGAAAACAATAACCATGACACTATCAAGACATCCGATGAAATGGATAAGTATGAAGACATGTCAGATGACGATGTTAAGAAAAATGCCGAAAAGCTATTGAAGAAATAGTTGGTTCTCCAACAAGCTCAATATTCTAACTCATTAATGGGTAAATCACAATCTTAATGGTTGTGGTTTACCCTTTTTTATTGGCATTATCCATTAACCGTGTTTAGCAGTCTCAACTAACGCTGGACTCACGAATTCGGATGTAAAGCGTTGGAGCGGTGTGTATTCGTGACGGTGGTTAAAAGCAACTGGTTCGTAGTCGATCACGGCTACCTTCATGTTATTTTCCGTTAGAAAGATTTGGCCCACCTGTTTGAACTTGCCGTTCGTGTGCTTACCAGTCCGCCAATCATGCAGTTTAAAACTACCATCATCATCCCGCTTAATTTGATAATTACCAGAATTATCCGTTTCGACCGGGACGCCAATGTAGCGATTCACCTTATATTTACCCTTCATTAATATCACTCCTTTGTGCATTTCTTTCTATCATACCATTATTTGATATTGTATAATAATCAATTGTGAGGAGATGAAACTATCGATCATCAACATAACAATTCAATGCCGGTGCGCATTATCGCACTAATCGCTGGGTTGATCATTAACGCAACTGGCAATGCCTTTACCATTATTTCTGGTGAAGGCTCCGGAATTTGGACCGCATCAGCTGTCAATTTACATATGATTACCCACGTCCAAATCGGGATCTTTATCTTAGGGTTTGGGATTTTCAACATCATCGCCAATCAAATTTTGATTCGGCGCTTAGACGTGATCCGCATCATTCAGGAATTAATTTACATCTTCTGTTTTAGTTACCTGATTGACTTTATGACCGCCCTCTTTCGGCAACTGCACTTTCAAGACGCCAGCCTCCCCATTCGAATCTTAATGGCGCTGTTGGGCGTTAACCTCTTTTGTTTAGCCATTTCATTGTATCAACGGGCTAATTTGTTTATGCATCCAAATGACGACATGAGCAACATCCTTCGGTTCAAGTACTGCCATAAGAGTGCGGTGGTGGCGCAGTTTTTAGACATGGTGATTCCCATTATTATTATCATTGCCTGTACAATTTATCAGGGCAAAGTCTACGCAATCAACATTGGGACGGTTTACTCCGTGCTCGGTAACGGCATTTTAATTGCTACGGCCGATAAGTACGTGTTCCCTAAGCTTGTGCATAATTTTAACCCTCGTGATCATTTCGACTAAAAAAAGTTGGCATTCGCCAACTTTTTTTTAGGTTAATCTCGTTTTAGTTTTCGATAGATAACATAACCAATTACGGTTAGGTAGGTCACGACTTCGACTGCTACTAACGCCTTGAACCAACGACTAATGTGATAACCAATCGTTAAGGTGTTCTTGCCAGGATGTGACTTAACGATCAATGCCCCGATCTTAGACGTACGGTAGGCCTTAAAGGCATGCCCATTCCGACTGACCGTTGTGTGGCCATATTTAAAGACTGGGATGCGAATTGATTTCACATGACGGGTTGGATTAGTCCAAGTCACCTTCAAGCCATGCTTAGTAACCTTTTTATGCACGTGGTAGTGATTCTTCTTCACTGCCGTTACGGTGTAAGCATGGTAAGGATGAAATGGGAAGTACTTATCAGGCGCTAATTTAGCCTTAATTGGCAAGTAATCAGGCGTTGACTTCGTCATATACTTCAACGCTAGTTTTAAGTTATGGGACTGCAAGGAATCCCGCAATTTAGTGACACTCTTAGTGTGCACCTTTAAATTAGTGTTGTTATCAATCACTCGTTGTGCATGATAAGATTGGGTTCCTAAAATAACCGTCCCTTCTGCGTATGCGAACACACTTAAGAGGACTAATGAGGTAATCGTCCAGTGGGCCACTTTTAGCTTATGGTCAGATTCGTTGGAAATAATCATCCCCACCGTTAGGAACATCAACGCAAATGACACGACATAGAACCGCGCTGGCATTTGAATGTAATAAGCAACGCCCGGAATAAACTTAGCAATCCAATTCCATGGGAAGTAATATGATGATAACCACATAAAGAGAATGGAGTTCCCAAAAATTACTTTAATGTATAGGTCTAATTTGCGCCACTTAACGATCATATAAATGATCACCAATAAGTATAAGATACTATACATTGGTAAGAGAACGTATGAATTCGTATTAATAATGTTAAATGCATTCGTACTCATGTCTAGTTGCGGTGCCACTGGTAACAAGGTGTTCGAACTAAATAGTTCTAACATCCCACCCCAAACATTTGCGGTCAATAATAAGGTCAACCCAATGGCTTCACAAAGGTGCAATACCAAGCGCTTCCGGTTTTGACTGTAAATAAACGCAATCACGAAAAACGGCACTAACGCTAACGCACAGATGAGACTAGTCAACAAATGCATTTGAATGACCAGCGTCATTGACAGTGCTAACGGCAATACGGCAATTTTATCATTGCGCATCATCTTAGTCCCGGCCAGCATTATCAAGGGGGTAAACATCGCCCCAAGCCCTGTGAATTGAGTCCCAGACACCCATGACAACATGGGTGAGGATAATAAGTAGATTGCACTCACCACGACCGCGGGCCATTGTTTGACCCGGTTATCAATGGCGAGTTTATACATCAACCAGCCGGCAATCGATAGGTACAACCAACTCGTTAACAATTGGAATTTAAACCACGTGCCTACGATCAATAACAAAATTCCGTTAAAATAGGCAAACAACGGGCCATAGAGGGCATTGATTACCCGTCCCGTTTGTTGGTACCCAAAGAACGATTGAAAGTAGTTGTAATGGCCGGTTTTAATCTGCATTGCCGTATCATAAAACCGGTTCATATGAAAAATTGAATCAATCCCCACAATAAACGACTTCGTCATTATTTGGGGGAGAATTTCAACCAATGCTACGATGGTGATCAATAAATACGGCCACCATCGTTTCCACTTGGCGTTAATCATTTTAAATTGCTCCCTCACTATTAAATTAAGTAAAAAAGTATCCGCAACCACATTAGCGAATACTTTTATTATAGCTTAAAAGATTAGTTTTGATACTATTTCTAATGATTCTTAAATTTTATCATCGTGCCGTGAATGAAATACTTGTAAGAGACAGATTGCAACTACCACTAATACGGCACCCACAATTTCGATAAATTTGGGCCGGAGACTAAAGAAGATGATACTTAGGATAAAGGTCACGACTGGTTGAGTCGCATCCACTAAACTAATTACTTCAGAAGTCGCGAACTTAGAAGCGTGTAGTAGTGATAAGAATGGAAAGACCGTTCCAAATAATACCACCCCAGCAATTGCAATTAAGGCCACGTTAATCCCTAAAAAGCTCATATTTGGTAGCTTAGGTGCGGCCGCCCAAAATGGAGCATGGTTACGGATAATAAAGTCCGCATTGAAAATGATCCCGGCAATTAACGTTCCCCAACCTAACACTACGATTGGTGGATTATCCTTTAATACGGGCCGTGGTAACACTACGTACAATGCAGCGGTAATTCCAGAGCCAATTCCCCATAACAATGAGCTCATTGAAATCGAAAGCTTTGAAAAATCACCCTGTGTAATGGATAAGAATACCCCGACTAATGCAATCGCAAATACTAATAAATCACTTGGAATGGGGCGTTTGTGTTGAAACAACACACTCCCCAATACGATGAAGATTGGTGCTAAGTACTGTAAAATGGTCGAAGCAGCAGCATTTCCGTCTTGGACACTAATGTAGAACGTTAACAAATTAGCGCCTAATCCAAAAATCCCATATGCGATCAACCACAGGAGTGTCTTAGAGTTCTTAAACACATTAAAAATTGCGCTCCGATACATAATTGCTGCAAGCAATAGTAAAATCACCCCGGAAGAAATGGTCCGGACTGATAAAAACCAAGGTGCTGGCATTGAAAATCCCGTCTTAGGATTGGAAATCAATTGCAGGATCGTCCCCGAAACACCCCACAATGCGGACGCAAAGACCGCCCATAAGATTCCGCCCATCGTCGACTTTTCTGCCGGCTGAAGCTGTTGGTTTTCCATTAATTTCACCCCATAATATTAAAATGACTAGTAAACAATATATTTTATTCTAATTGAATTCAATCAAATGTCAATCCTTTTCAGTAGACCACTTCAATTCAGATTGGCCCTGATTACGTTACGCTACAATCTTAGAATCAACTGAACCAATTCAAAAACGCCGCGAATTAAATCTTCGCGACGTTTATCGTTAATTATTCCATTGGTGGTAAATCATCAACGTGATTCTTGTGAATCCGTTGTAATAAGTAAATCGAATAGATTACCAATGCAGCCCCAATGAATTCAACTAGGTTAAATGGTACCCCTAATGATTGAATCAAGGCGATTGGAATGAACGTACAGATCAAACTTAAAATGAACGTCATTGCTGGTTCCACCGCATCCACAATACTTAATACTTCTGAAGAAGCAAACTTCAAACTGTAAATCATTGAAGAGAATGCACCAATCGTCCCCACTAAGATCACTCCACCTAATCCAACTAATACTAATGGACTAGCCGTTACTTGCTTAGGTGCAGATAAGAAGAATGGGGCGTGATGAACGGCAATGTAGAAAATGTTGAACGGAATACTAGCAATCAAAGTTCCCCAACCTAACACCACGAATGGTGAGTTTTCCTTGGAAAGTGGTTGTGGGACTGAGTAGTAAATGGCAGCAGAAACCGCTGAACAAAGCCCCCAGAAAATTGAAACAACTGGAATTGATAGTTCGCCTAAATCACCCTTGGTCACCGCTAACACGATTCCCACTAAGGCGATAAAGAATACCAATACGTCAGACTTTAATGGTCTGTGGCCTTGGAACAAGAACTTGTATAGCACAATAAAAATGGGTGCTAAGTATTGTAACAAGGTAGCAGTTGGTGCATTTCCAGTTTGGATGGCCATGTAGAATGTCGACATGTTAACTGCCAAGCCGAACAAACTATAAATCAATAGTAATGTAATTGATTTCTTATCTTTAAAGACCTTAAAGACGTCCTTCTTTACATGGAACGCTCCAATTACTAATAGTAAAATTCCGGCAACCGTGGTTCTGGCAGAAATAAACCAGTCCACTGGAATGGCCCCATTTTTGGCAACCATTTGCATTAAAATTCCAGAAAACGCCCATAGGGTCGAGGCCATTGCGGACCAAAAAATCCCCTTGGCAACGTTTTCCTTCAATTGTTGCTTGTCTTGCATTATTACACCTCAAATAATCATAAATTAATCTCAATGTATATTTTACACAACTAAAATTAAATTTAAATGTGATTCTTACTAATTTTTATTTAGTAAGCTGTGCTTAATTCCGTAACTAAAGTAAATAACTAACCCGATTACGAACCAAATTCCAGCAATCAAGAAGGTATCTTCAGGTAATTGCGTTGCAATTGCGACACTTAAGATAGCTGACAAGATTGGTAAGAATGGGTAAAGTGGTACTTGGAATCCAGCATTTGGAATATCTTGGCGTTTCCGCAATGGAATAATTCCTAATGAGATCACGATAAAGGCGATCAACGTTCCAATGTTAACTAAACTAGCTAATTTATCTAATGATAAGAATCCACTCATAAATGCGATCACTACCGTTACAATGAACACACTCCGGCTAGGAACACTCTTGTTATTGACCTTGTGTAAGCCCTTTGGCAATAGGCCATCCCGGCCCATGGAGTAAAGCAATCTGGAGCCACCGTAAATCATGGTCAACATCATAGTGAACATCCCAGCTAATGCCCCGACCGCAATAATTCCGGCCACAGCATTTTGGTGAACTAATTGCAATGCGAATGATACTGGATCGGCAACGTTTAAGTCCTTGTAGTTAACCATTCCGGTCAATACTAATGACACTAAGATGTACAATACCGTACAAATCATTAACGTCCCTAAAATTCCAATGGGCATGTTCTTCTTGGGATTCTTAACTTCAGATGCAGCTGATGATACACAGTCAAATCCTAAGTAAGCAAAGAAGACTAGGGATGCACCATGAAACACACCCTTAACCCCGAATGGTAATAATGGGTTCCAGTTGGTAGGCTTAATAAAGAATGCCCCCACCACTAGGAATAAGATGATAATCAACACTTTAACCGCAACAATGATGTTATTTAACTTCGTGGATGATTTCGTCCCCGTAGTTAAAATAAAGGCAATCAAAATCACGATCAAGATGGCAAATACGTTAACGTACGTCCCCTTACTAGGGTCGTAAAACCCACTGATTGCTTTGGGCACGTGAATCCCAAACCCACTCAAGAAGGTTTGGAAGTACGCCGACCAACCAGCGGCCACCGCAGCCACCGATAGGGTATATTCAAGCACGAGGGCCCAACCTAACACCCAACCGATAATTTCACCAAAGACCACGTTTCCGTACGAGTATGCACTCCCGGCCACTGGTAGGGATGATGAAAATTCAGCATAACACATTGCACTTAGTGAACAAATCAAGGTCGCCACTAAGAACGAAAACATAATTCCAGGACCGGCAGTCGTGGAAGCAACCGTTCCTGGTAAAATAAAAATCCCAGCACCAATCACGGTTCCGACCCCCATCGCAACTAAGTCAAACGCCCCTAAGGAACGCTTTAAGTTACTATCTTGGTCAATGTAATTATCCAACGTTTCTTTTCTAAACATCTTAGATAATAAGTTCATAAATTTCCCTCCTTAAATCAATTAATAATCGATAGTGAATAAAAAATAGGACCATACTAGAAATTCTAGTATGGCCCTATTCACCAACTAGAAAATAATCGCGCTATTTCCTAGTGGCCGAAGAATGTATGCGTAATACCCCTCTCCCTTAACCAGCAAATAGCTTTAGCTGAAAAAGAAGAAGGCCCGATTAATATTTTTAATTAATAACATCGAAGTACACATAACATAATCTCCTATCTGATTTTTAATTAATATTATTTTAACTTATTTCTCATTGTTTTGCAATTCCTTTTTTGTACTTTTTTGACTCGGAATGGCTAAAACAAAGACGGTACTTAGGATTAACAATCCCCCAATTATCTCGGGGCCGTTAAAGCTCGTGTTCAAAAACGCAATTGAACCAATCGTTGCAGAAAGTGGTTCAAAGGTATCTAACATTCCAGCTACCGTTGGTGAAACGTACTTTAAACTACTCGTAAAGCAAATAAATGAAACCATCGTGCCAAAGAATACGATGAAGGCAACGCCCAACACTCCACCGACCGTAAACTTAGGTGGATTGACCCAAAAGGGATGCACGATGCTAAAGACGATTCCGCCAATCACCATGGCCCAGCCGACAATGACCATTACATCATATCGCTTTAATAAACTAACCGGTAACATGGTCTGTAATGCACCAGATAGTGCTAAGAGCAGCCCTAACGTTAACGCCCGGCCACTAATTGCCAGATGAAATAAGTCTCCTCGCGTTACTAACAACCAGGTCCCAATTAGGGCTAACCCAACGGCAATCGCCTCATTGCGTGATGGTAGATGGTGATAGATCAACGCCGTTAAGATCACAATAATAATGGTCCCCAGGCTCTGTAAAATCGTTGCGGTCCCCGCGTTACTGGCACTAACCGTCACTAAGTAAAAATATTGAACTGCCGCCAAACCCAATAATGCATATAAGAACAATAGTCCTAAGTCACGCTTTTGCCGCCAGATATGCGTAATTGATTGCCGCTTGATTGTTTTCGTAAATAATAAGATCAAGACGCCGGCAATCGACATTTTGATTCCCATTAGCCACTCTGGCGAATAACTGGCATCTTGAAATAGGAATTGTGAAACCGGCCCCTGAATGCCCCAACAAATCGCTCCGATGATTGCTAGGATGGCCCCGATTCCCTGTCGTTTCACTTGCAAACCAATCGCTCCTTATTTTTAAAATCATAATTATTAGTATACCACAAAAAAAAGCGAGAAATTAATCTCGCTTTTTTTGATGGTTCTAATATTTAACCATTAATTATTGCATTTTATCGTTCATGGCCTTAGCTTCATTGACCACGTGGGTAATATCATCAATAGTCTTGGTCTTATTGGCTTGAATTTGATCCGCATCATCAGTTGAATCAAATTGACGTTTAGCATCATTAACTAATTCCTGAAGCGCATCCTTAGTTGGTTCTAGGATCACTTCATTAATATTGCTAATTTGAGCTAATTGGTCATCGACCGCTTTTTGAATGTCAGCCATTGCGTCTTCACGACTTTGGGCTGATTTTATAACCACGTTTGGTTGGGCAGAAGCCGGTTTTGAATCAGCACTCGATGTCGCTGTTGACTGGGCATCAGAAACTGGACCTTGTGAATTGATTACTTCTGGAATATCAGTTCCAAAATTATTGTTACTCATTTTAATCGATTCATTGATCATGTTTTCAACGTTCATGCTCGTTGAATTCTTGGCCCGGTTCACTTGATCTACAGACGTAGCACCATCGATTTGTTTCAATGCGTCATCAACAAAGTTGCTTACCGTTTCAATTGCTGGATCCCGAACCATTTCATTTACGTTCGCTAGACTAGTAACGCTTTGTTGCTTAATCTGTTCTAATTCATTATGCGCAGCTTGTTTAGCTGTCCCTAATTCATCTGATTCAGCATTCACAACTGGTTCGTTATCATCCACACTCGCACTTGATGGTTCAGCTGGTGTTGGAGCTTCAACTGAATCATTTTGACTAGCATCAAATGCAGATTGTTTTTGATCCATTAACACGGCTTCACGGGCAACCCGACTGATGTCATTACTGGTCTTGTTATTGATTTCAGTAATATTTTCAACCGTCTTGGCAGCATCGATTTGCTTAAAGGCATCATCGATTAATTCATGAATGGTAGATACGCCCGATTCATGAACTTGATCTGACAAGTGATCCAACTTACCAATGGCGATATCGGCATTGCTAGTTAGCACTTGCTTAGCCGCCTTAATTGATAATCTAAGTTCATTGGTGTTCACACTAGTGATCTGGGCTTCAAATTTATCTTTGGCACCCTTTACAATATTGCTAATTTCAATGGAACTATTGGATTCGTTCACCCGCTTGTTCAACGTATCAATTTCAGCATTGATAGAACGCGTAGCAGATTGTTTAGCAATTGCACTTAGGTGGGCTAAGGATTCGATCACGTCATTTGCAATCACGCTAATCTTAGCCTTAGCACTAGCCCGAGTTCCATCTAGCTTACTAAAGTCATTGTCACGAATTAACTTGTTCAAACTACCAATCGTTAGGTCAACTAACTTGTTGGCCCGATCAGAATCGCTGGTCCCCCGTAATTCAATCTTAGTTCCTTCCACGATTTGTGAAATTGACTTATTCATTGAATAACGAGTTGCTTCATCGAACGCATCGGTCAACATGAAGGCAGAGTTAGCAGCTGATTCGACTTGTGAACTAGCACTGGAACGAATATTTTCAGTGTAAAGGCCTGCAGCGGAATTAGTAGCACTGTGAAGGGCTGCAATTCCGGACCGGGCAATTTCGTTCACGTCATCTTCATTTTCAGCCACTGTGATTTGCCGATCAGCAATACTTGCCGTCCGACTAACGTATTCATTTACCACGCTTGCGGCACCACTATCTAAGTTGGCCGTAGATGCATATGCTGCATCCGCTGCACTCTTAACTTGAAGCCGGACTGAATCCCGTTCGTTTTGCGCTGACAAGTTGTTAGCCATTGCCATTGCACTACTAATTACACTAGCAATCGTGGAGTCAATAGCAGAACTGATGGCACTCGTTCCGGTACTAATTGCAGCTGAAGCATCAGCAACGTTACGAGCCGCATTCAATTCAGCATTGGCAACATTCGCCAATGAACTAATTGTACTGTTAGCCAATGACTTATCAACTGGTGCCAAGGTCGTGGTCCGACCCGTAGCAGAGTTAGCAGCACTAGCAATAAATGAATTTCCGCTGGCCTTCACATTGCTTACGGCTACGCTAGAAGCTTCATTAATTGAAGCAATTCCGGCGCTCGTTAGCATTTGAATTTCAGCTAATTCGGCAGTTTGATCAATATTAGCATTGGCATCACTAGCCGCCATACTGATGGCAGCGTTAGTTAATGATTGAGCATTGGCATCTAGCCCACTAACCCCTTGGTAAGCATTCGTAGCGGCACTAAGGATTTGTTCCTTGTAGCCAGCCTTGATGTTCCGTAAGTTAGCAGATAATGCATCGCTAACCGTGCGCTTAATTTGATCAACGCACCGGTTTACTTCATCCACGATGGCCACCGTATTATTAGCCATGGAAATCCGTGCTTGGACGTTCGCCATTAACGTATCGATCGAAGCAATCACTGCTTGTTTAGCATTTGGTTCCATTGTATTCAAGGCTTGGTCTGCAGATTGGTTAGCATTTGCTAACTCAGCCTTCGCAGTCCCACGCGCAAAGTCAACCGCTACGTTAGCCACACTGCCAATTAAAGCATCAGCACGCCGGTAGGTAGCAGCCACACTACTAATGGTAGTAGCTACACTTACGCTAGCGTTAGCCGAGTTGGCTACTGAACCAGTCAAGCTGTTAATTTGACCACGGTTATTGATACTCAATACACGGGCTTGACTGTAAACGCCACCGGCAATACTGTCCATATCAGCAGCAAAGGATTGCTTAGCATCAGCAACCGCATTGCTGTTTTGCGCAGCGTATTTACCAACTAAGAACTTCATGCTGTCAGCAGCACTCTTCACGTTGGCAAAAATCATGTCCGGTTCGTTAGCGTTATCAACAAATGCTTGCTTAGCCTTGTCAACTTCAGTTGATACGGCATGGTTTGCAAGTTGCTTGAATTCATCATCCATTACGTCAATTTGTGCGTATGCAGAAGCAGCATAACTAGTGGTTGCATCATTAGCAGCAGCGCCTTCATACATATTAACGTAACTATTCATTGAACTAGCTGCATCATTAGCCAATTGTGAATCGAGCAACGAGTTCGCTGGGTTCATCGCAATTAACGTGTTAGCTTGCACTGCAGCACTCGAAACCGCATTACTCATGTCAGATAGATAGTTACCAGTTAAGTTCGCAGCCTTCGCATTAGCAGATGAAGCTGCACTAGCAACGACTGAGTGCGCAGATGCCACTGGGTCGCGTTGAATGTAGTCATTCATCAAGCTACTAATGGCACTTGCTGCTGAATTAACATCCGATAGCGTAGCTTTGGCTTGGCCGAAGTGGACGTTAACCGCACTGTGGGCTGCACTGGCATGGAGACTGATTCCATTGACCACGAGTGGCTTCAAGGCATCGTTTAACACGTCTGCCATCGAAGCTTGGGCACTGGCGTTGGAATCAATCATTGCATGAGCGTAGCTGTTTTCATTAGTCTTCACTAATTGATCAATGGCACTCGATGCGTTGTAAGCATCCAATGAGACCGTAGCAAAGTTACTACTGTCACTAGCCACTGCATTCATGGCTTCGGTCACTACATTGGCAACCGAGCTGTATACCGTTGCATTCGAATTATCGAACATAGAATCAAGGATTCGACTAGCATCACTAGCGGCACCATTAATTACTGATTGAGCAGAGGTAACCACGAAGTCACGCGCTACAGTATGCAATTGATCAACGGTGTTGGCCGTAATCGTTGCAATGGCGGACGTATCATTCGCAGCACTCATGAATTGCATGTTCGCAGAACCCACCACTTGTAAGATGGCGTTACTAAAGGCAGATTGTTTGTCTTCGTTCATACCATCCACATCAGCAGCTGCTGATGCAATTTGACTTGAAATAACTGCGTTCGCAGATGCATACGGATCAGAAGCCACTGCACTGGCAACCACACTACTGATGGCTAGCGAAGCATTGTCAGCATCAAGGGATGCATAGGCAACGTTGGCAGCATCATCATGAATTTGATCACTAGCCGTAGTTGCAATAACGTTAACCCGTTCGTTCACATCATTTCTGACGAGTTGGTTATCCAATCCTTCCACTTGAATGGAGGCCGAATCAGTAACCGAACTAACGATTGAGTTAGCTGAATTAGCCACATAGCTATTGGCAATGGAGTTAAATTCAGCATTGGCTGAACTAGCCCGTTGGCCAATTGTATCAGCGTTACCAGCAGCCGCACTGATGGAACGGTTGGTTTGATCCACAATGTTTAGAATCCGGTTGTTTAATCTAAATTCTTCGTTTGGATCGATCAATGGTTTCAACTTCGCAACTACATCATCGGCTGCCTTAGCCACGGCAATGATGGCACTGGCAACAGCATCTGATTTAACTGCGCGTTGCGTAACCTTAGCAATCTTAACGGCTGCATTTTGTGCATCCAAGTATGCAAAGAATGAATTATAGCCGTCTTGTTGGATTAGTTTCCGCGCCTTACTAGTTTCCGCACCGATTGCAGAAATCGTTTGGTTCCGGCTATGAATATCATCAATTTCAACCGCTTGGTTATTGGCGATATCTAAGGCCTTATTTACAATTTCATTAGCAGTTTGCATTACAAAGCGACTTGCCGCTTGAACTAATGCCTGTTTGGCGTCCGTTACGACTTGGACCGTATCCACACTAGAAATTAATTCATAACTAGCGGAACTTGCGATGCTAGCGTGAACAGATGCATATGAATGCTTAGCATGGCCTGATAATTCAGCATCACTAAGCAATGAATCTGCAGTCTGATCAATTGAGGCCAATGCCGATGCCTTTGGATCAGCATTGATCGCATTGATGGCAATATAGTTAGCTTGGCTCGCCACTTCATCCAATAGTAATGCCACAACATCTGATTCGTTTTGATTAGCTACAATTGCTGCGCTCGTTACACTAGCAGCACTGCTAATTGCTTGTTCAGCACTGGCATAACTAGCTACCATAGCCGTCTTAGCGTTGGCAGAGTCAACAATCGATCCTAATGACTTAACCGCTGAGTCTAAGATGTAGTCATTAGCCAGACTATTCATCGCACTTGCGGCACTCGCGATGGCTACATCGTGATTGCTAAAGGTTGCGATTTGCGTCTTAGTCCCGTTGGCAATCCGATCGGCAGCACTACTGAAGTTAGCAGCACTATGCGTATCCATCTTCCCAACCTTCGCACTGGCAGAACTAGCTTGGCTGATTAATTGCAAGTCTAAGGCAGCGGCTGGATTTTGTGCTAACGCTGTATCTCTGACGCCGACCAATTGACCAATGGCATTAGTAGCATCTAAAGCTGCCAACTTATGATCATGGGCATCGTTTTGAATGAACTGCTTAGCCCGGTTCGCAATAAATTGAACCTGTTGTTGTTCATTATCAGCTAATTGTACTTGTTGTTGAATATCAGCAGCAAATGAATCGATCATCGCATCCGCAGACTTTTCTACGTACTTACTTGTAACGCTACTGATCGTGTCATTAACGCTAGCAACCACACTTGCATTTACATCCGTTAATGAGGTGTTAGCTGCTTGTAATGACTTCGTTACCCGGGCAAAGTCGCTATCATAATTAGCAGCTAAACTTCCGGTCAACGCTGCCGTTTGAGCCGATGCACTAGCAGCAGCACTTGTCATTAGGCGACTAAATGCTACGCTGGCATCGTCAGCTAACGCTTGGTCCACTACGGATTGAATTGCTAAGCGGCCGTTATCAATGTCTAAGGCAATCAATGAATCGTTTGCTACGTCCTTAGCGATAACTTCGCTAGCCGCACTGGTTTCATTATTGATCCAGTTAGCAGCTTGAGACCGCGCTACGTTATTCTTGATACCATTGATCATTGTCATTGCTGAAGTTGCCGCTTGATTGATTAATTCACTAGCGGAGTCATTCGTGTATTGATGGGCGATGGAAGTAATTGCAGTCGCTGCACTGGCGGCAATACCAGCGTGGTCAACAACTGAATCATCAGCCCGCATTTGACTAACCGCTTGTTTACTAGTTTTCGCAACCGCACTTAAGAAGTTCATGTCAGCTAAGCTATCGCTCATTAACACGTCTCTGGTGGTTGCATCCACTAGTTGATTCAATGAATCCACTGCACTTGCAAATGGTTGGTCCGCAATTAAGCTATCTGCATATGAGTTAGCCGCGGTAATGCCATCATAAGCATATAGTGAAGTAGCCATTGAATTAGCGGAGTTACTAATAATTTGGTTGGTAGCATGGGCCATGGCACTCTTCAATACGGCATTTGCCGCATCATTGTGCAATAACGCAACCCGTTGACTAGCACTGGCTGCCACTTGGTCCACGTGTTCGATTGCCCGTTTACCAATGAAGTGGTTAGCAATCGAATCGATTTGGTGCATTACGCTAGCCGCAGTCGCACTCACTTGTTGTGGTTCAGTAACACTTAATTGAGCAGCTGAACTAACTACTTGAGCGACCGCACTACTAAAGCGAATTTGGTCATCCGCATCGAATTGCTTAGCCACTGCTGAAGTTTGAGCAGCAAACCGTTCGATTTGATATTGAACGGCAGCTTGTGGCTGCGCATTCACGGCGGATAGCGCTAACTTAGCTAGCGCCATTGACGCATTATCAGCATCAAGTGACGCAAATGCACTGACCTTAAAGTCCTTATTGATCAAGTTACGGTATGAGTTATGAACCGAACTCAATGAAGCGTTAACTTCATCCCCCGCAGCCAACGACATCGTTAACTGACTGGCACTACTAAACGCTTGGTCATTTTCAGCATTCGCCGAACTATTAACATAGCGGTCAGCAATTTGGGTAATATCATTTTGCACGCTTGAAAGTTGCGCTGCAATTGAATCATTATTCGTAACGGATTGATCAGTTGCTGAATAAGCATGAGAAATAACTGAGTTAACAGCACTACTGAAGTTAGCAGCTGCCCGTGAATCGCTAATGGAACCAATACTATTGGTTGCTGAATCAGCAACGGACTGTAATGCTAACTTATCTGATGCTACTTGGTTACCAGCTGTCACGTCGTCTACAAATTGTTGCATGGTATGACTAGCGTTTTGGCAGTCGAGGCGCACCGTAGCATAGTTATCAGCATCACTGTCGACCATACTGTTGAATTCACGAATAATGCCGTTCATTGTGGCATTAACGTCATCATCAACTAACCCAAAGCGGTTCAATTGTTGCGTGGTTGCACTTACCGCAGCATTCAAGGAAGCATATCCTGCATTGGCTACGTACTTACGAGCAACTTGGGAGAATTGTTCTGCAGCAGAATCAATTAAATCATTGGCCGCTTGGGAATCAACTACTAATCGTTGCACGTTAGCATCCGCATTTTGCTTCAAGGCGGCAACTTCACTGGTAAAGTTGGCTTGGTTACTACCGCTTAGAGCGGCACCAATTTGACCATTAGCCGCAGCAAAGGAAGCTACCGCAGAACTAGCAAACGCCTTTGGTGCTGCATTGATTACACTGGATGCAAGTGAGTCTAATTGAGCTTGACCCTTGCGCAATACCAATCCTCGTGCATCACGGTCGTGTTGATATTGATCAATTTGTTGGTTCAACGAATTAGTAAGCCGTTCAACCGTCGTGGATTGATCAGCAGCACTTGCTTGGTCAATGCCACTTAATTCAGCATTCACGCTGCTTGCTAGTGATGCAATGTGTTGGTGAGCATCACTGACTGCAAATTGGTTCGCTACACTGTTCATGACAGCAGCAGTCGAATCAACCGTTGCGTTGATCAAGTCATTGTTCATCCCCGCACTAGTAATGTCGCTCGTCGCCTTATCAGCGATGCGTTGCATTTCTAGTTGCATCCGTAATGCTTCGTGGTCGTTATCAATTACCGTAGATGCAATTAATGAATCTGCCACTGATTTTACGTGTTGGTTCGCAGTCGCATAAATGTCATGACTGATTGCTTCATCTACTAGTGAATCCAGATTGCGTTGAACGTTACGAATATCTAATGCTAGTAAATCATCATTGGTAGCATCAGCAGCAATCGTATCGAGAGCAGCGGATTGAATTGAATCCAACCCGTTTTGCACATCACTACGAACGCTTTGATCCGCAAAGAGACTTAGGCGTTCCGTTGCATTATCGGTAACGGAAGCAATCGTACTCTTCGCCGCATCCACTAGGTAATCGTCAGCTAACTTAGCTAACAATGAAGTCGTGGAACTAGTAGCAGTTGATACTAATGGGGCATCACTAGCCGCGTATGAAACTAAACCGTTAGTTTGACTAGCGGCACTGGTAGCAGCACTAGCAAAGTTTGCACCCGCACTAGTTGGTAGGTGCGCTAGCCGACTTGCTTCTTCGCTAACCGTTTGTGCTAAGGCTAAACTAGTGGCTACCGTTGGATCAGATAGCGTTGCCGTCTTGATGGTGGTATTGAATTGATCAATTCCGTTCCGTAAGTCTAAGTCCACGTAACCAGCACTGTAAGCATCAGTACTGATCAATGAACTGTAGTGTTGACTAGCTGAGCGTAATTCTGAGTTCGTTGTTGATTTTTGATCAGCATCACTTAATTGAGCTGCGATTTGCGCAGCAGATGCATAGGCACTGCCTAAGTTAACTTGGGCTAGTGATTCACGGTAATCAATGGCTAATTGGTTCATCCGGTTCGATGAAGAATTAGCGGCCCGATTAACCAGCGTCAAGTTCTTACTTACTAAGCTAACTGATAGGCTGGCTTGGTTGGCAACACTATTGATGGCACTGGTAAAGTTAGCTTCATCAAATTGGGTGCCGACCGCCATACTATCTAATGCTGAGTTTGCGGCACTGGAAATAATGTATTGACCAGCAGCGCCCGGTTCGCTCCGGACCATTGAATCAGCTAAGCTGTCCAACGTATTAATTCCAT
Source organism: Nicoliella lavandulae (assembly GCF_037546185.1). NCBI lineage: Bacteria > Bacillati > Bacillota > Bacilli > Lactobacillales > Lactobacillaceae > Nicoliella > Nicoliella lavandulae. The sequence continues at coordinate 226,345 of NZ_JAWMWH010000001.1, forward strand.
TTTGGACATCCACATCCACTAACGTAGCGTCGGCACTATCACTGCTGATATTTTGCTTCAAGTCAGTAATGACGTTATTTAGGATGCCAATGTATTCGCTGCGCCGGTCTGGATCAGTAATATGCTTGATATTATCAATTGAAACTTGCGCTTGATTATCAATGGCATTATTCGCATAGGTCACTACATATTGATCAATCATTGACGTAACTGCACTGGTAGCAGAACTAGCTAAGGCACTGTTGTCAGCATCGGCACCAAATGATGTTGATGCTGATTGACTAGCCACGGCTAAACTAAATTCGATTTGGTCATCGCGACTTAGGTTCGTGGCAAAACTAGCGGCACTGGCATAAGCACTGCTTACGACCCGCTTACCAGCAGCAATGGAATCATTAGCTACCGCTTGGTCTAAGACCGTATTAGCAGAACTAATGGCATTATCAGTATCCAATGATACAGCTGCAAAGTCAGCAATATCGCTATTGATACTCTTTTCAGCATTACTTGCGATTTGATGCACTGCACTATATGCAGATGATTGGGTCACAAAGTTACTTAAGTCCTTGATTTGACCATCAAGGCTTTGGACTTGCCGGTTCACCGTATCCATGGCTTGACTAGCAACATATGATTGCGTCAATAGGTGAATATCAGTAAAGGCTTGTTCCTTGAAAATTGGGTTGCCATTGCGGTCTGGATTATTTTCAAAGTCGCTGACCACATGGTTAACCGCACTACTAAAGTTCAAGTAGTCATCGTCATTAGCGGCACTAAATTGTTGTTGCACCGCTGCACTGGCGTGACTAGCAACTTCACTAAGCATTACTGCTTGTGGTTGGTCTTGGATCAATGATTGAACTAATTGGTCGATTTGCGTTTCGATGTTCATCAAATCAAGCTTGATTAGTTCTCCATCATGTGAATCCTTGTCTAACGTTGCCTTAGCATGACTAACAAAGTTATTGATGTTTTCTTGCGCTGATTCGTAATCATCACTATTGAGCAAGTGGCTCAATTGTTCATCAGCCGCACTGACTAATGTTGATAATTGTTGTTCAGCCGCATGCATTACAAAGTCAGTGGTGAAGGTCTTAATATCGCGCGTAGCATTATTTACAACTAAGTCGACATTATCGCCATCCCCAAGGTGTTGGTTAGCATCCGTTAACACATCATGGATTTGTTTGTTTAATTTAATCGTTTCACCTAGCCCAGCCGTTGCGGCATAAGCGGAATCGGCAGTGTTACTTAGGAAGATGTTTCCGGAAACGATTTCATCCGTCGTGGTGATAAATTGCGCTGCGGAATGAATCGAATCAATCGCATTTGCCGCGTCAAGAGCCATTAATTCGGCATTATCACGGTCTTGCGCAAAGGCAGTCGCAACTGAATTCAATGCCCGGTCGATCGAAGCACTAGCCGTTGAAGCAGCCGTTTCATTGTTGAACTGCTTGATCACTGCATCGGCAGAAGAAGTTGCGTGACTGATCAATTGACTAGCGGAACTTGCAACATAGCTGTCCGCAATATCGTTCATTGAACTAACCGTGCTGGATTGAATCCCACTAACCGTTGGTTCATCAATGCCACGCACTGCTAAGCTAGCCGTTGCTTGCTTCTTAAAGCGGTTCATAGCACTGCTTAAGTTAGCAGCGGCAAATGAATCTAGTCCTTGAACCCGTTGCATTGCAAAACTAGCTGTTGAATTGATCACGGAACTAGCACTAGCAACCGGTTGACTAGCGACCACTGAATCAGCATAGCTAGTAATGGATTGATTCCCTTCCTTAACGTCTAAGCTGATCAATTGGTCGTCACTAGCATCGGCACTGATCATTTGAGCCACGGAACTAGCAATTGTATTGATTTCCTTGGTTGCATCCAACTTCGTTTGATCATCAACCATTTGCATTGCTGAATTAGCTGCACTCGTAGTCGATTGTAGATGATCATAAGCAGAACGCGTTAGGTAGTTGCTTACCGTTGAGTTAATTTCTTGGTTGGTAGCACTCGTAATCGTATCTAAGGCGTGTTGATCAGTGTGTTGTGCTGCCGCATCGTTGGCTTGTCTGGCAACACTCTTGACCGCACTACTAAAGTTAGCAGCTAGACTTCCCGTTAGGTTTGCTGCCCGCCGGCTAGCATCAGCAACTAGTGAAGTTACTTGATACGTCGCACTGGCAACTGGTTGGTTATTCACCGCACTGGTTGTTACCCGGTTAAATGCTGATTGAGCATTTGATAAGTCCAATTGCACGAATGGTTGGGAGTAAGCGTCCGTTAGGATTTGCTTAGTCGTATATGCTTGAATCGTTGCCATTTCATTGTGAAGTGAATCCATGAAGTTACTGTCATTAATGCCGCTGAGTCGGTCATCAATAGCGGAACGCACATTGGCTAATTCAGCCGTAGCTGAGTTCACCACGTTCTTTTCAAACAATGCATCCATTTCACTAACGGCGGAGTTCATTGCATCCACAACTGAGCTTGGTTGATCACTAACTGAGTGCATAGCAGCAGCTGCTTGGCTGTTAATATCATTGACCGCACTGCTCATGTTGGCACTAGCAAGGGACGTAAAGTCACCCGCTTCAACGGCCATTGAGCTGGCATGGTGGTCTAATTGAGCCATCGCACTAGCAACGTAATCATTTTGCACGGCCGCCTTAGTAATGGCAGCAAATTGCTTCCGGGCGTTTAAAACGTCTAAGTTAATCAACGCGAGATTATTAGTATCGTTTTGAATCATCGTCCGGTAGTAATCTAATTGATCCGCTACCTTAGTTAAGGCGTCATTACGTTGTTGAATGTCAGCTAAGCGTTGGATGGTATGTTCAGCATCGGTTGCGGCTTGCTTAACTTGAGCAATCGCACCCTTAGCCGCATGGAAATTCGCCGTATTGCGCATTACTTGCGCGGCATTTTGCAATGCTTGTTGGTTCGCAGTCGCATCATCAGCCGTAAATTGACTAATGGCACTGTTAGCAACACTGGCGATTTCACTGTTAAAGTTAGCAGCGTTGCGACCCGTAAAGGAATCAGCAATCGTAGTGGCGGAACTTTGGACGGAGGCCAAGCTAGACTTAGCGGCCGCAATTGGTGAATCAGTCACTGCGGTACTGGTTAAGTTATCAACTACGTTCGCAGCCGCATTCACAGCATCGGCCACTAGTGAAGTGGACATACTGTGGGCACTGATTTGAGAATCAGCTGAGCTGATGGCACTGTCGATCTTGGTCTTAACGTTTAGTGAATCGTTAGCACTTAAGTCACGAAGTTGGTAGTTGGCTGATGAAGCTAGTGCATTGACCGCACTATAAGCCGACCGCAACATGTAACTGTTGGCAACACTATTCATTTGAGCAGCAGCATTGCTGATCACGTTGTTCTTATCCGCAAATGGACCAATCAATGAAACGTTGGCGTTCAACGTAATCTTTTCAATTTGCTTATTGAAGCGGAGGTGTTGATCAGCACTAAGCGTAGTCATCCGGTCGGTAACGGAACTAGCAGCCCGTTCGATAGATACGCTAGCTGATGCAACGGGGTCGCGTTCAATGGCATCGTTCACTAATGCCGCCACGGAACTAACCGCGTTGTTGGCATCAAGCGAAGCAAATTGAGAATGATTGGCATCCATTTCAATGGCAGCACTAGCCTGTTCAGCAGTCGCACTAACCATCTGAAGTAAGCTATGCTTGTTGTTATTATCACTGATGGCCTTAGCCCGGTCAGCTGCACTACTTACCGTTTGGTCAACCACTGCGTTAGCAGATAGTTTGATAAATTGGTTGGCAATTGAGTTTAAGCCCGCTTGGTAATCAGCAGGTTGATTAGCATCTAAAGCCGCAATTTGACTATCAAACGTGGTTGATTGACGACTCGATAGTGAACCTAATTTAGCATGCGCTGATGCTAATGCAGCCCGGTTGAAGAGCGCTTGACTGGCTGCTGAGTCCGCACTAAAGGCAGCCGCTGCGATTGAATGAACCGTAGCAACGGCATTGGAGGCGTCCAAACTAGCTAGGTGATAATCGAACGCATCACTATTGACCATTGAATTAGCACCGGTAATGGTAGCTTTAATGGTACTTGTTGCTTGACTCCGTTGGTCATCATTAGCGATTAGTGCCATGTCAGAACGCACGGCGGCAGTTTCCGTATCGATTAATTGTTGCGCTGAATCAGCAACCGCACGGGTTACTAACTTGTCAATTTCTTGTCCTGCATAATCGATTTCGTCGGTTACCCGGGCTGGGTTATCCAATTGATCAGATAAAAAGGCACTGGTCCGGGCATTGATACTACCGACGGCACTACTAAAGTTCGCGCTGGCCAATGAATCCAATGGTCCCACGTGACTGGCAGCAGAAGCCGATAGGTCCCGTAATGCAATTTCAGCACTAGCAGCGGCATTTTGCTTAAATTGGTTCACTGCAGAGCTAGTAATGGTTGATAACCCGGAAGTGGTTTCCATTGAAACCGTCACTGGGTAGTTAGAATGGTTATCAATTTGAGTTGCTAGACTATCGGCCGCATCCTTAATTGAACTGATCAACGTAACTTGGCTGTTACTGTCACTAATTAAGTGGGTGGCATCTGACATTAATGAATCAGCAGCACTGGTAACGGTAGCCCGTGCCGAACTAGCAACGACCCCATTGGCAATAGTGCTCATGGCCGAAGAAGCAGAGTTGATGACCATCATGACGGCGTTTAAGTTACTGTATACTGAGCCTAATTTTTCGTTGGCTTGGTTAGCCACACTATCCATTTGCATATCAGCAGTACTGTCAGTCCGGCCCATGATATCGGTCAAGACGGAGTTCGCACTACTAATTTGATCACTAATGGCAGAGTTGGCAAATGCAATTGAGTCATTGTAAGCCGCTTCAGAAGCAGCAGAACTAATGGCACTAACTGCGTTTTGTGCATCTAAGACGATTAAGTCAGCATTGGCACTGTCCAACGCAAATTGACCGTTAAAGTCAGTTTGAGCTTTGACTGCCCGTTGACTAGCCCGGTTACGGACTTCTTCGTTGTAACGACTAGCTTCGTTCAATAATGAGTCGGTAGCATAACTAACGGCACTATGAGCCCAGTTGCCATAGTATTGATTAGCAACACTAGTCAACCCAGCCTTAACTGACCCCACAAATGACGTGATCGTTTGGTCATCGTTTCCATTCAATTGATCAGCTTGGAATGAATCCGTCACGCTAGCAATTGCACTTGCATAGTTGTCAGCTTGGCTACTGGTCATTAAGTTGGCGTTGCTAAAGACTGCATCAGCAGCATTCTTAATATCGTAGCTAGCGGATGCAATTTGGTCGTTATCAACAGCTTGAGTAGCAATTCGGTTAATTTCTAATACTGCATTATTGGCGTCTAATGATGCTAGTGATAAGTCATTGGTATCACTTTGGATTAACTGTTTAAAACTATCAGCAACCCCATTGATTTGAGTCTTAAGTTGTTGTTGATAGTCATGGTCAGCAATCTTGCCCGTGTAGGCAGCCGCACTATTAACGGCAGCTTGCATTACTGAGATTGCAGAATCAGCTACAAATGATTGTTTGATCGTTGCTAACTTGTGATCAACAGCAGCTGCTACTGAACTCAAGGATTGGCGTTGCTTACCAACTGCAAAGGCTTCACTAGTAAATTGACGGGCAACACTAGCAGCCGCACTGCTTACGTTGGCATGATCAGCATAGCCAGTTGCAACCGCTAGGCTAGCTAATGAATCAGCCTTACCATCAATGGCAGTAACTTGTTTGGCTACTAAGTCCGTTTGGTACTTATCCACAATTGCATTCAATTGGGCTAACCCGTTTTCGATATCAAGGGCTAGGTAAGCTGGCTTTTCAATGTCCTTTAAGACGTTGTTCTTCGCAGTCGTTAAGCTTTCATCGATTGCTGAATAAGCATCAGCCCGGTTATCACTGGTGCTTAATTGGTTCCGCACCATCGTGGATGCTGAATCTAACTTAGCTTGCGCTGAATCTAAGATGTAGTGATTAGCAAACGTATTGATCTTGTCCGCAAGTGTTGGCATTGGGCTAGAAGTCCCGGCAGCTCTGTCCACTAATTGTTGAATTTGATTTGCAGCAACTAATGATTCAGATTCATTCATGGAGCCCATTCTAGCGTAAGCAGAATTGGTCAAACTAGTGGCAACACTAGCTAATGAAGCCGCTGAATCCTTGTCCACTGCTGATGAAAGTAACGTATCAATGGCCTTGATACCATCTTGGGCATCCAAGGCAGTATAACTAGGTTGAGCTTGGTCCGCACTGATCTCAGCATTAATGGAGCTAACCACACTATTGATGGCAGCAGACGTACTAACCTTAGTTACGTTGCTTAGTTGTAATACTTGTTTATGCGCATCGTTGGCCGCTGCACTCACTTGAGATTGAGCCACGGAAGCGTGGTAGGAGTTAACAACGTTTGCCATTTGAGCACTGGCGACGGTTGGTTGGCCATCAGCCACACTGACTACGTGGTTTAACGCACTACTCATGTTAGCAGAAGCTAAGCTGTCCATTTGACCAGCGGCAGCCGTAGCAGAACGCTTCAAGCGGTCAATATGGTATTGTTGGTCCGCTACTTCATTGGCAGCAACGGATGAACGTAAAATTTGGTATAACTTTTCAATCGCATTATTAGCATCTAATAATGAAAGTGATAAGTCATGATGATCTTGTTGAATCGTTTGTGCAGCATCACTTACTACGCCTTGTAATTGGTTCTCAAGGGCGTTCATGTCCACACCTAAATAAGCGCTGGCTTGGTGACGAATTTTTTGTGCCGCGTTATTAATTAAGTCGTTAGCATATGCTTCAACGTAGTTACCAGTAATGTCATCGATTGTTTCAATGGCATGGGATGTAACTTCTGATACTGACGTGGTCGTTGCTAATTGATCAGCATAGCTACTGTGCGCCTTTGCCACTTCACTATTTAAGTTGGCGGCAATGCTACCGGAAATTTCATCCGCCATGCGATTAGCGCTTTGAACGGATGCATTGACCTTCGTAGCAGCAATTGCCTTTTGATCATCAGCAATCGTTTGATCGGCAAAGGCTTCAATATCTTCCAACACGTTGTTAATGTCAGTATTTAATAGTGCTGGGTTTTTAATATCATTATTTAATTCAATGTTGATCCCAGAAGCAATTGCGTACAATTGTGGTTCAGCAGCAGATGGGTTTTCAATCACTGCTAAGCGCTTGCTTGCCGCATCCATTGCTGATTTGATTTTGGCATTAACGGCCGTTTTTACGAACCGGTTCGTAAGCGTATCTAATTCGAGAGTGAAAGCCTCTAACTTAGGATCAAAGGCTTCCGCATTGCTGGCCGTTTTAAGTTCCGTAGCCAATTGATCTGTCAAACTAGCAACCGCACTTTGGTAGCTAATCGATGGTTGGTCATAAATTGACAACCGATTGGCTGCACTATCAGCGTATGAGGCTACCGTAGACGTAGCAGATGCTACAAAGTCATCGCTAACTGCAGCAGCAGCTAATGAAGCTAATGCGGAACTAGTATTTTGTACATCGGTAGCAACCACCGTTGGGAATGCTTGGTCGGCTTGAACCAATGAAGTTCCATCATTCGTCGTGGAATTAATGACGTTACGGGCATCGATCAATTTGGATGTATCGTTAATCGTTGCCACTTGACTGTTGGCTGAACTAGCCGCTGCACTAATTTGGTGTAATGCATCAGAGGCAATGTGAGAATGCGCCACGGCGGCAATGCCACTGTTGGCACTAGCGGCAATGGATGCCATCGTTTGATCATCGGCAGCACTTAATTTGTCACTGAGGCCGCTCGTGATCCGGTAAACATCTCGCTTAAAGCCTAATTGATCATCAATATATTGATTCATCAAGGCGCTGGCGGAAGCAACCGTTTGGTCAATTTGATACCGCGCAGCAATCTTTGGTTGTTCATTTAACGCATCGAGCAAGTGCCGCTTTAGTTCAGCTTCTGCATTCCGCCGGTCTAAATCAGCAAATGCTGGGTGTTGTTGATCTGCATCAATGATGCCCTTGTACTTATCTAAAATGGTTTGAATCGTAACGTCTAAGTTCAACCCAAAGTGGTTCAATTGGGCCTTCATGTCATCGGCAGCAATCGCCACCCCATTCATGGCTGAAGCGGAAACGTTGGAACCAAAGTGACTGCCATTTTCACCAATCGCAAGACTAGTGATTTCTTCAACGGCACTATCGTTATCAACTAAGCCCGCTGTATGTTCAGCATCATGAGTGGTCTTATTGACCGCACTACTAAAGTTGGCGTAGTCAAAGTTTGCAGCAGACCGTTCTGATAATAATGTAGCCGCATTGGAATGTAATTTAACCGCAGCAGAAGCCACTGGATTTTGATCAATGGTGTCACTTAACACTGCGGATACCTTTTGGTGTGCATTGTGTAAGTCTAAGTCAACGACGGCTGATGACTTGGCATCTTTGGCAATTTCAGTTTGTGAATTTGCAATAATCGCTTTGATTTTCGCAACTGCGGCATCATCAGTAATCTTTAAATCAGTAAGCCGCTTAATAGCATCGGCTTGGATTTGGTTCAACGTTGCCTTGGCGTTGGCAAACATGTACCGATTTAAGATCGATGTAATCGTTTGGTTCGCTTGCCGTGCGACTTGGACGTGGTCGTGCGTGGAAGCTAAGTTGTGTTCCGCATTCATAATTTGCTTAGCTACTTCGCTACTTGCGTTGTTCCGATTATGGTCATTGAACCGCGCAGCATCAGAATATGCCGCACTGGCAATGCTATCCACACTCGCGTAAGCAGATGCTGCTACGTCAGTTCCGATGTAGCGCGCAGTAATGCTATCTACGGATGAGTACGCAGAACTCATGGCAAGTGAAATGGTGGTAATCCGATCAGATGCCCGGTTCAAAGTCGCCGTTAATGAATCTTGAATCATCACAACGGCTTGGGAAGCTTGCGTTGAAACTTCAGAGTCTGCAATGTGACGCATTTGATGGTGCGCACTTTGGGCTAGTGAACCCATTTCAGATTGAGCAGAGTTAACGTTGTAGCGGTTAACGATTTCATCCATGGCTCCAGATGCATTGGCCACATCTTGAGTCAACGCATTGGCATTTCCAATGTCATCGTTCATAGCGGAACTAGCGTGTACCATGACGCCGTTAAATTCACTATCCGCATTGGCACGTTGGGCCGCATTTAAATAAACCGCCTTATCAGCAGCGGAGCTAAATGCACTTTGGACCGCATAGTAAGCAGAGACGGTGGGGTCATTGGCAACTAGAGAATAAGCCGTTGACTTTAGTTCTGCCACACCAGAATTCGTTGTTAATTGTACGTCTGGTGATAATTGGATGGACCGCTTGATCGTAGTGTGGAGTTCAGCCACGGTACTAGCAGCATTGGATTGATCAGCCACGTTGCTTAGTTGGTCGATCATGGAGTCAGCTTGATCAGCAGCCTGACTTAATTGGTCAAACGCAGCTGAAGTCGCATAACTATTAATCACTTGATCGATCGTGGTGCTGATTTGCATCCCAATCCGCCCTAATTGGGTTTGATTATCCTTACTAATGTCTAATTCTTTGTACGCTTGCGTAGTTGCGCGGTTAACCGCACTCGCTGCATTGGAGTAAGCATCGCCACTAAGTAAGTTTAATTGATCATCAGCAGCTTGGGCCGCTGAGTCTACTGATTGCCAAGCAGAAGCATAGGAATCCCCTTGCACGGCTTGATCAGCAATTGATGTCACGGTGTTTACCCCAGAACGTAATGTCGAACGCATTAATTCTGGTTGGTCTAACAAACCGTTAATCTGAGTCCGAAGTTGATCTAAGTATTGGTTGATTTGCGTTGTTGCTAATGCTTGTTGATCATTGGATACCCGTTGAACAGCACTTTGGGCACTAGTAGCGGCCGCACTTAAATTAGCATCCGCATAACTAGCGTTAACGGAATGCGCAACGGATTCAATGGCAGCTGATGCAACTGGAATTAAGCTGTAAAAGCGGTTCACGGCATCTGAAGCATTCGCGTCGATATTATCGGCTGCAGCAAATGCTGAATCAGCAGCACTTGCGACTAAGCTATTGGCGTTAGCTAAATCATAGCCAGTTAAATAGTCCACGTTATTGTGGGCGGCTTTAGTATATTCATTAATCCCAGCGGCAATTAAGTCATGGCCGTAGCTGGTAAAGATGGAGTTCATGGCACTAACTGCTGAAACCGCATTGTGGCTGGCACTATCTGGATTAAAGGCATTGCCCTTAATTGATTCGTAAGCCGGTGCCACTACGTTTTCAATTGCACCCAAGGCACTTTGGGCCACGGAGTCACTCACTTGATTTAAGTCATCCTTGAACCGGTGATAAGTTGTCGCAACTTCATGGTTCGCGGAGTCCACCGTGACACTATTAACTAGGGAGTTTAGATAGGAAGTCCCTGAATGAGCCAGTGAACCCGCACTATCAATGTCGCTAGCGTGTTTGTTGATATCAGCAACGATGGCAACCACCGCACTAGAAAGCGCGGAGTGAGCAACATCAGATGCTGATGAGCCTAATGCAGTTGCCTTTCGATATAGGGCGTCGGCGGTATCGTTAACCACCCGACTAGCGGATGAGAACGTCGCATTATTAATCGCACTATCCAAAGAAGTGGCAAAATTAGCCATTCCAGAAGCGGCTTCAGATGGGGTCGCATAGTTAGACACTTCGCCATAGGCTGAACCTGAGAAATAAGAAATGGCAACCGTAGCACTACTTTGTGCGGTCGCATCTAATTCATCAGCTCGAACGCTAGCAGAGCTAGTGGCACTAGAAATGGTATCCTTAGCAAAATCCGCAACCACTGAACGAGCAGTTGCGCTAACTAAGGACACTGATTTTGATGTAAGTGACTTGATAGCTGCAGATTGATTATCCGAATGGGCCAAGTCAGCACCCATGGATTCAACGACGCTATCGATTGCACGTTTGGCTGATTGCCGATACTGCCTATCAATACCGCTAAATCCGGCTAGCACATCATTAGCCATCATCGATATGGTATTGCTAGCTGATGAATGTTTTTTATTAGCTTTTGATCCCATTAGTATTGCACCTTCCTGTTAAACGTTATTAATCATTAATTCGATCTCAAAAATGTAGTAATTTAGCGATTACTTGAATTGCTTAGCAAATTGTTCGTATAGTTTGTCGGCTTCTTGGATTGAAGATACGGTTTCGATTTGCGATTTCATGGTTTTACTTTGTTTTGCTAAGTCTTCTTGCATCACCTTACGGGTATTGTCATCAGGAGAAATCCGGTTGATGAGCGCTTGTAACTGAATATCAGAAAGCGACACGAACTTGCGGAGTTCCTGCTTTTTATCTGCTAATGTCATTGATTGCGAAGAATCAGCACTATGGCGATCAACATTTTTATCCGTCATAATTACCACTTCCTTATCGATAGAATTGTTTTTTAGGGTAGGACGCCCATTAAACGATTTAATAAATACTCCCTTATATTATAACACTAATGAAAGGGTGTTTGAAACACTAAAATTAAGTAAAAGAGCACTCCCGTGGAGTGCCCTTGATTTATTTGGATTCCCAAATTTTACGAATTTCTTCGGCCGCGGTCTGCGGGTCATCTGGATATAAACTATTGACCCTTGCTAAATCAGCCTTTAGCCGTTCAATTTCTTCAAAAAAGCCTTGCTGATCTGGATTTTGTGCCACCATGACTACCCCTCCTTTTACGTATTAACCCTAAATACGTAAAAAAGAACTAACAACTTGAACATTGCTAGTTCTTTTAAGTGTGTCATGAATTTATTTTAATCTTTGTAGTTAGCAGGTGAATCGTCCCACTTATCAACGTCATCTGGCGCACCCTTTGGATTGTGCCATGCGAACATATCATAAGTAAGGGTCCGCTTGTCTTCATCTAACTTATTGATGGTTTCAACGTCTTCATCGGAAAGTTCGAAGTCAAAAATATCACTATTTTCAACGATCCGCTTTTCGTGCGTGGACTTAGGAATGGTAACGATGCCGCGTTGCCAATCCCAACGTAAGATGATTTGAGCTGCGGACTTGCCGTACTTTTCAGCCAACTTATTAATGGTAGGGTTACTTAATGAAGCCCCACCACCAAGTGGTGACCATGCTTCAACTTGGACGCCTAGGTGGCCATCATGTTTTACGATGTCAGCATCTTGACCTAATGGATTGAATTCCATTTGGTTAATGGCAGGTGTCACGTTGGCATGGGCTAATAAATTGTCCATCCGTTCGTTATTGAAGTTAGAAACACCGATGGCGCGAACCTTGCCATCGTGGTAAAGCTTTTCCATTGCGCGCCAAGTATCAATGTATTTACCATCCACTGGCCAGTGAATTAATAGTAAATCAACGTATGATAATTGAAGCCGTTTTAATTGGCCTTCAAAGGCGTGTAATGTGGAATCATAACCTTGATCCCCGTTGAAAATTTTAGTGGTAACAAATAAATCCTTGCGGTTTAAGCCAATTGCATCCAGACCTTCTTTGATTCCTTCACCGGTCCCGGCTTCATTCCCGTATTGCTTAGCAACGTCAATCATCCGGTAACCATGCTTTAAGGCATCGATTACTGATTGCTTGGCAGTCGTATTATCAGTCTTCCAAACTCCTAATCCTAAACGTGGCATTTCAACACCGTTGTTTAACTTAGTCGTTGTGTGTAATCCATCCATGATGATACCTCCCTAAGAATTATTATTACGAGACTATCGTAATATAATTCATTAAGGACTTCAAACATATCGCTTGTTAATCTGCATAGCCGTTGGGATGCTTTTGGGCAAACCGCCATGCGTCGCCGATAATGGCTTCGATATCATCAAATTGGGGATGCCAATCTAAGACCTTGCGGGCCTTCGTTGAATCCGCTACTAATTCGGCCGGATCACCAGGCCGCCGGGGCGCATCTTCAGCGGGGATGGTTAAGCCAGTTACCTTACGGGCTGCTGCTAAAATCTGGCGGTTGGAGAACCCAGTCGATGAACCAATATTGAACGCATCACTAGTGCCCCCATTTAAGAGGTACTTCATTGCTAGAATGTGAGCGTGGGCTAAATCAACAACGTGCACGTAGTCACGGACGTTGGTCCCATCAGCCGTGGGGTAATCCGTGCCAAACATCTTAAAGACGTCGCGTTCACCATTAGCCACCTGTAAAATAATGGGGATCAAGTGGGTTTCAGGACGGTGGTCTTCACCAATCAAGCCGTTTGTGCTGGCGCCACCCACATTGAAGTAACGTAGAGCCACAAAGTGAATGCCGTATGCCGAATCAGCCCACTTCGCAAATTGTTCCATAATGTATTTACTTTGCCCGTATGCATTAGTGGGGTTCTTTACCGTATCCTCAGTAATTGGTAAGTGGTCGGGTTGCCCGTACACAGCCGCCGTAGAGGAGAACACTAACCGCTTCACATCGTAATCACGCATTGTTTCTAAGAGGGTAATCATCCCCCCATCGTTATTATCGAAGTATTTCAACGGATCCTTCATTGAATCTGCAACGATTGAATCCGAGGCAAAGTGAATTACTGCTTCAATTGATTCGTTCGTAAACACGCGATCCATAAAAGCCCGGTCACGGACATCACCTTGGTAAAAGGTCGCCGCTGGATTGACTGCTGATGCATGGCCAGTTGATAAATTATCAACAATGACCGTTTCAATGCCTTCATCTACTAGGCTGGCTACGGTTTCTGAACCGATGTAACCAGCACCACCTGTTATTAAAATTGCCATCCTATCCATCTCGCTTTCGCATTTAAGTAAGTATCCCCATTATTCACTATTCCCACTAGTTGCGCAATCCTCCTTAATAGTAATCCAACAAAATAAAGAAAATCCCAATAAACTAAAGAAAATCTTGACATTTAGAATTAAAATTGTATGATAATAGGTAACTAATATCTAAGGAGATTTTAATTATGACGATTACAACCCTAAAATTAAATATTAGTTATCGATTTTGGCGTAATACAGACTTTACATAATGGCTGTGTAACGTTAAAATTAATTTAAGTTGATTTTTAACACCCCACACAGTCAATTAAATGCGATTACTGTTGTGGGTGACATATTATTACAGGACATGAAACCACCCATGGATTATTCTATGGGTGGTTTCTTTTTACGCTAGGAGGATTTTTACATGAAGATTTTAATGTACGGGGCTAGACCAGATGAATTACCAGCAATGAACGAATGGGCAAAGGCCAATGACATCACGGTCGATGCAACTGAAGAACAACTTGATTTAGCGAACGTTGCCAAGGCTGATGGCTACGATGGCATTTCCGTGCTTCAATTGGAACCATTGGAAGACCCCAAGGTATATGAGGCACTTGCTAAAATCGGCATCAAGAACTTAGCCGTGAGGAGTACTGGATATGAATCATACAATTTAGCTGCTGCTAAGGAAAACGGGATCACCGTTACCAACGTCCCCGCCTACTCCCCCCGTTCAGTTGCTGAACATACATTAGCACTGACGATGAACCTATTACGGCATGTCCACATGATCGAAGTCAACGAACACCACAATGATTTCGGCTGGGCCGGCGTAGAAGCCCATGAAATCCATAACCTAACGGTCGGCATCATCGGAGCGGGTAAAATCGGGAGTACCGTTGCACGGATCTTCAAGGCCCTAGGCGCAACGGTCATTGCAAGTGATCCAATCCACCGCCCTGAATTAGAAGATACCCTCGACTACGTGGACTATGACACCCTATTGACTACCGCTGACATCGTAACGATGCACACCCCACTAACGGATGACATGTTCCACTTCATGGATGCTAAGCGCTTCAAGCAAATGAAGAACGACGCCATCTTCATTAACGCTTCCCGGGGGAAAGTGGTCAACACCCCTGATTTAATCGACGCCCTAAAGAACGGTGAAATTGCTTCGGCTGGATTAGATACCGTCGAAGATGAAGATGCCTACTTCTCACATAAATTACCTGGTAATAAGACTGGTAACAAATACATCGATACATTGTTACCAATGAAGAACGTGGTCTTAACCCCCCACATTGCCTTTTACACTGACATGGCAGTCAAGAACATGGTCCAAATCTCACTTAACAACACGAAACAAATCGTGAATGGTGAAACCCCATTTAGTCCCGTCAATTAATCGCAATGCACTTTACTTGATAAAAATTATCAAGTGGATTAAATTATAGATACTGATTATTTTAAAAAATGAAATAAAGAAGGTATTTAATATGAGTGACAAGAAAAGTGAAAAGAAAGAACCAGAAGAAGTTGCAAGAAGACTTCGCGAAATCAAGAAAAGTGCTAGAGAAGACAGCATTACCCCAGCCGATGGTTGGAACGACTTACTAGCATTATCCAAGATGGTTGATATTAGCCAATCTAAGGCTGCTGATTACCGCAAGACCTTAGTCGCTGAATTAAGCCGTAAGGATGACCGTGGTTTCTTAATCGCCGGTACTGGTAGAGAAATCAAGGCTGCTGTTAACGACAGTAAGTACTACAAGGACATCGATGTTGATGGTTTATCAGACCCAGATGCATACGAATTAGACGAAAAACGTAATTCATACCGTCCAATCGGTAAGGATTCCGTTGAAAGCGTTGTTGACAAAGTCCTCAAATAATTCATAACCACAAAAAGCCCCTGAATTAATGTTCGGGGGCTTTTTTATTAATGTGGTAAAATAACATCAATCATCAACACGAAGGAATGGATATCATGTCACTCAACAGATTCAAAGGATTTATTATCAGCATAGCCGCAATGATCACGATGGGTGTGGCCATGCCCCTGGCTAGTCCGACCACCGTGGTTCAGGCCAAACAAGCAACCACTAACCAAACCCTGGCGCAAATTAATAACACCCTCACCCGCTATCAAGTTGGCCAACGCGCCATCTACTTTGGGGATAATAACCGCGTCGTCTTGGACCACTTTCCAATCAGTGAAACCGATACACTAAGCCGGGTGCATAACGAACCCATCGACAACGTCAACGGGGTCAAGTTTGCCAAGGTCAAGATCGTAGCTACCAGGGTCGCAAAGTGGCAGGTCCGCTACTACTTAGTCCGCTTTGCAGATGGCATTGCCGGGTGGGTCAACAGTGGTGATTTACACCCCGTGGACTTCAATCAAAAGGATGTAGTGCAGTATAGCACCGGTACTTATCAAAAGGCTGCTAAATTAGCCCTTAAATATCTCAATGCGGTCCGGAAACAACATGGCCTGGGTCAACTTACCTGGAACGATCAATTCGCTCAAATCGCCCAATATCGGGGGCCTCAGATGGCAGCTAATTTTGCCCACGTCGATGCGAACGGCAATAAGTACCGCAATCTAGCATCGCAAGCCCTAGGCTATGGTGATTTAGGAAATGTAACGATCGAAAACATCGCCAATGCTAACAACTTTGCGGGGAACACCCCGAATAAAGCAATCATTCAGCGGATTAACAGCATGCTCTATGAAGATGGACCCGTTTCCAACTGGGGACACCGTAACGCCTTCTTAGACGCCAATATTAAGCAAATTGGGATTGCGATTCAAACTAATGGTAAAATGTTCAACATGGCATTTATCATGCAATAAGAAAAACGAGGTGGTTAAATTCATAACCATCTCGTTTTTTATTTTAATTAATGCCGTCTTTTACGTTTGGAACCAAAGAATAAAGCTGAAGATAAGCCTAACATTAATGCACCCGCAATTGAGGCATTTCGAGCTTGATTATCCTCACCAGTTTGCGGTAATTTTTGCTTATTCTTACGATATTGTTGACGCGTGGTATTAGCCCGCTGTTCTGATTGATGGTGCTTAGCTTGATCATTCGTAGTCTGACCAGATTGATGATGCTTCGTAGCATCAAAACCAGGATCGATGTCATCAGAATGCTTAGCGTGCGCTTTACTAGAATGATGAGTATCATTATCACTAGCAGCACTACTGTCACTACTATCACTGGCGCTACTGTCAGCAGATGAGTCAGTACTGCTGGATGCACTAGATGTATCACTAGCGGAGCTAACTGCAGATGAGTCAATACTACTGGAGTCTGAACTAGCAGCGGAACTGGCTGCAGAGCTAGCAGTTGAATCCGCACTACTAGTTGCGGAACTAGCAGCACTCGTCTTTACAACTTGAACTGAAATCGTTGAATTGTTAGTAAATGCATTCACTAAGCCACTTTGTGCTAGTTGATATCCAGCAGGCAAATCATTATTAACGTTAATTTGCGCTCCTGCTAAGTTAGTGTAGGTCTTAGAACCTAAAACATCACTGCCGCTCACAAATTGAACCGTAGTAGTGATTTGATTCTTAGCAATTGAAACGGGAACGGAGCGACTAACTGACCCTGCATTAACGGTTTGATTATTATCAGTTAAATGATAACCACCAGGAACCCCACTTTGGTAGTTAACATTAGCGTATGGAGAAGTTGTATAAGTGCTTTGTTCAACTAATTGACCATCTTCATTGTAATTAACGGTCGTATCAACACTCCCCGCTACATTATAAGTACTGTACCCATAATTAACCGCACTGGCGCTACTGGTTGAAACATTAGTTGTATTGGATGCACTACTAGCAACACTAACGCTATCATCGGCATGGGCATTAATAGATCCATATGTTTCCACACCAAGTGTAGCTACTGCTGCCGTAGCAGCAATCATTGTCCAATTTTGCCGTTTGGGTTTAAATGATTGATAATGAATTTTTCTTTTTTGCATTCGACAGGACTCCTTAAGTATATTTAAACTCATTATAAATAATTCCTTAAGAATACACAAGATTATTAAATTTATTAAAAACCAGATCAAGCTGCGAATAATCATTTAAATAGATATATTATGTAAAAATAAAAAGCATCGACCAGCGAAATCGATGCTAAATTATTAAGTGAGAGATATGCTTTATAATATGTGAATAATAAAAAGAGATACCTTTTCATTAGTTAGTGACCATTATCAATTCGCATCTGATTAATTTAACAAGCCAATGGTCAGTCAGCAATATTTCTATGGTTACAATCAGGAGCTCTATATCTATAAAGCATCGATGTATTTAATCAGCAATTGATAATGTCATTTAATATGTATTATTATATTAACTAATTCTAAAGATTTTCTCAAACGAACACTTTTTATACCGCAGTAATAAAAATGCTGTATGATAGGTAATATAGAATTGCAATTACCGATAATTTTAGACCACTAGTCAAAACGGTGTTATAATTATGTAACATTATATTAACACTATCGTAACAAAGGATGATATTAAATGATTAAAAGCAAAGACAAAATCGCTGACGCACTATTAATCCTTCTTGAAACCAAGAAAGAATATGAAATTACCAATAACGAAATTATTAATAAAGCTGGTATCTCCAAAGGAACCTTCTATAATCACTTTAGTGGTAAATACGAAGTTGGTGAATACATATTCGACCGCGAAGATAATAAAATCATGGATAAAATAAATGACTACAAGGAATACTTTAAAACTAAGAATATTACCTCCAGCGTCATCATCGATATTTTCGCCGAACATGCCCTACCAATGATTTACCGTAATCGTGAACGCCTACGAATTCTGTACAAAGGGTCACTAAGTGATCGTTGGAAAGACTTCATTGAAATGCGCTACATCCGCTTTTTAAAGAAGTGTAATTTCAACGTAAGTTATGATGATTTTGACGTCCGATTAGCCATTAACTATACCCTAAACATCATTTGTTTATGGATTTCAAGCCCAATTCCTGAAACCCCTGAAAAATTCCAAGAACATTTTAAACACCTCTTTAATATTAAGATCAAAGATATCCTAAACCTAGAAAAATAAAACCCCTCAGTTGAAAACAACTAAGGGGTTTTTATTTGTCATAAATAATTCCATAAAAAAAGCTCTCAACCGAAGTTGAGAGCTTTGAGAAAGACTTTTTAATAAAAGTTTGAAAAATTAATAATTAGAGTAAGCTAATTATTTAGTTGGTTGACCAGCATAGAAGTTTACGCCTAAAGCGTCAGCAGCTGATTCAGCAGCAGTAACGTTGCTGATACCAGTGTTAAGTTGAGTAGCAGCAGAAGCTACAGCAGACTTAGCAACTGAACTTGGAGCAGCCCAGAATGCACTAGCAGCTGAATTCTTAGCAGCAGAAGCTGAACTCATAGCAACCTTAGCATTTGAAGCAGCATTGGAGTAACCAGCTGAAGCAGCTGAGTTAGTACTGTTTGCAGTAGCTAATGAAGCATAGTAAGTGTAGTTAGCAGCTGCTGAGCTGTAAGCACCATCAGCAACACTAAATTGAACACGTGCAGCATATTGAGCTGAGTTGATTGCTGAAGATAAAGTAGTTAATCTACTGTTAAGTTGAGCATCAGAAGCAGCAAATACGGAGTTAACAGATGCATCAGATAATGCAGCTGAAGATACAGCTACAAATACTGATGAAGCTGAAGAGTAAGCAGAGTATGCTGATTTGTAAGCAACTGAAGCAACTGAGCTAGCAGCACGAGTATTAGCAGAAGCAGAAGTAGCAAGTGCTTGAGCTGAAGTAGTACCATATCCGCTACCGAATGAATTAGTTACTGATGCTGATAATGCAGTACCACTAAACAATGAATCGTAAGCGGACTTAGCAGCAGCATTAAAACTAGTAGCAGTATTGCTCCAACCAGTGTAGTAAGCACTCAATACTGTGTATGCTTGACTACCATTGTTTACAACTGCATTAGAAGCAAGATTTGCAACATATGAAGCAACTGATGCCTTGTATGAAGCAAGTGAAGCACCATCTTGTGCTGAAGCAGCATATGATGAGTTAGCAGATGAAGCACTTGAGTTAGCAATTGATACAGCAGCTACAATGTATGCAGATTGAGCATAGCTAGAGTTAATAGCACTAGAAGCAGATGCTGAACTAACTACAGAACTAAGGCTGTTGTTTGCACCTGATGCTGCAATTGCAGTACTACTAAATACCGCATCGTATGCATTCTTAAATGATACAGCAGATGAGTGTTGATCACTAACAGAATTAGCACTATTAATAACTACTTGAGCTGAATTAGCTACAGAATTAGCAGATGAAACAACACTATTAGCTGTACTGTAATCAGCAGAGTTGCTTAATGCAGAAGCTGCAATTGCACTGTTACGTGCTACTGAAGCTGTAACTGAAGCAGTAGATAATGCATCTTGTGCAGCTACCTTACTACCATTTACAGTAGTAAGATCTTGAATAGCTACTGCTGCAGCTGAACTATAAGCAGAGCTTACAAGACTTGCACCACTTGCAAAGTTATTGGTAGCAAATACAGAGTTTACATAACTAGCAACTGATGATTTAGCACTGTAGCTTGATGCAGTAGCAGAATCATAGTTACCACTCTTAGTAAAGGCAGCAGCAGCTGAACTTGCAGCAGATGATGCAACACTGTATGCCTTCAATGCAATGTATTGACTATTAGTAACACTAGTTGTTGCAAAGTTAGTAACTACACTACCATTAGCAACTAATGAACCATTAGCATCAATATATGCAGAAGAAGCATTGTTAGTACCATAGTAAAGTACAGCAGCAGATGAACCGTTTACAATACCAGTAGTAACATTTGAACCTTGGTAACCAACGAATGCTGAACCAGTTAATGATGAAACTAATGATACAGCGTTAGAAACAGCAGAAGCAGAGTTAGCGATTGCTTGTGAATCGTTAGCAGTACCTTCGTATACGTTCCGATCGTAAGTTAAAGTTTGGAAACGGTTAGCAACGTTTGAAGCAGCGGAGTAGAATGCAGCAGCACTTTGAGTGTTGTATGCACTAGCACCAGAAGCTTGAGCATTAGCAACGTAAGCACTTGCAACATCTGAACCTAAGTTGTAAACAGCTTGGTCAAAGTTAGTGATATCAGAGTTTGAACCGAAGTCACTAGCTGAGAATACAGCTGAGAAGTTACCTGATTGGTAAGCCTTAACTTGGTTAACGTAACCAGCAGCTGCTGACCAGTCTTGTGCACTAGCAGCCTTTGAAAGGTTAGTAGTAGCAACTGAGTAAAGATTACCAGCGTTGTTTAATAGTTGTGGTAGGTATTGGTAATCGTTACCACGGTTAGCATTTGAGAATACAACTTCGTTAGCACCATTAACAGTCACGCTAACAGCTGAAGCAGCTGAAGCAGCGTAGTTACTGATGGCACTAGCAACAGATGATTGAGTAGCAGCATCTGAACTGTTTGCTAAACCAGCACTTGCTGAGTTAGCAATGTTCATGAATGCACTAGTGTAAACAGCACTTAAAGCGTTGTTTGAACTAACATCGCTTGATGCACTAGTGTTTGCTAATGAGTCAAGTAAACGAGCAACCTTAACAGCAGCTGATTGGTTTACGTAGTTAGCATTAACAGACTTAGTGTTGTTACCATCTAAGCTGTAGTTGTTACCGTATAAGTTTCTGCTTACTTCTGAAGCTAATGAGTTAGCGAAACCACGGAATTCAAAGTTACTTTGAGCAAGCTTGTAAGCGTTAGTAAATGCGCTTGAAAGTGCTTGAGTATCAGTAAGTGCAGCTGATGAAGCTGATGAGCTGTTGTTAGCTGATGCGGCACTTGAAGCTTGGCTTGAGTTACTGCTTTGTGGAACAACAAGGTTTGAAAGGTCAACAGTGATGTTTGAAGTGTAAACACCTGACTTGTTGAATGCCTTACGGATCTTGTCAATCTTAGCGTAGTTAGCCTTAAAGTCCTTTAATGCGGTTTGTGCCTTAGTAAGGGTCTTCTTAGCTGACTTCTTAGCAGCAGCAGTCTTAGCCTTTGATAACTTGTAGTTAGCATTAGCTACGTTGTAGTTGTATTGAGCAACAATACGGTTGTAGTTGTATGGTAATACGTTCGCACCATCGTAAACCTTAGCTTGAACGTACTTAAGGTTAGCGTATTGAGCGTTAGCCTTTTCTAACTTAACCTTGTTTGCCTTAGTCTTGCTTGCAGCATAAACACTCTTAGCAGTCTTGTATGCAGCAGAGTAAACAGCAGCTGATTTTTCGTCAGCAGCCTTGATGTAAGCAGGGTCGTTAGAGTTTACAGAACTAGTAGCGCTTGAGCTTGAAGCAACTGAACTAGTAGCTGATGAGTTTGAGCTAGCGGATGAACTGTTAGCTGAAGAGTTTGAACTAGCGGATGAGCTAGAAACTGAAGAGCTTGAAGCACTTGAGCTAGTAGCTGATGAATCTGAGCTAGCAGATGAACTAGTAGCACTTGAACTTGAAGCGCTTGAGCTAGCAGAGCTGGTTGCTGATGAATCAGCAGCAGCGGATTGTGTTTGTGTAGTAGAAACGTTTGCAGTAGTGTCAGCGTTTGCTGAGACAGCTTCTACAGCAGAGAAAGTTAATAAGGAGAACGCAACAGTGGATAATACAACCCATTGTTTGTGTCTCTTATGCATAACCTTTTTATCGTTTTCAACACGATATTGGTTCTTATTGAACTTCATAAAAGATCACCTCAAATAATAATTTTAGCAAGACATATAAGATCTTACTTTCTAATATGCTAATACAGGACAAAACAAAATGCCAATTGAATGGCATTATGTAATCGCCATGCAACAATTACATAACAACTGGTATTATAGCATAAAGTGTTGTGATTTGTACAATATCAACTCCACTTTAACGAACTTGTAAAGTTCTTAACCAGCGTGTAAAGAAAAAAATGACGATTACGGCAATGCTTAATCCTTTAAACATTGTGCCTGTATTATAACATAACCAACAATGAAAATAGAGTTAAAAGTTAAAAATAATTCAATTTTTTTAAAATGGCTAAGCCAATTTGGAATTGCTTTCTATATATAATGAACGGATTAATTAATTCCGCACACGCTTAAATGCAAGCACGGCATTGTGACCACCAAACCCAAGTGAATTACTTAATGCAAAGTTCACTGGTTTGTTCTTATTTTCATCCGTCACAATGGTCGTTTTAACTTCAGGGTCTAAATCATAAAGACCAACATTAACTGGCATTACATTACGTTGTAATGCCCCAATCATAATAACAGCTTCTAATGATCCGGCAGCCCCTAAGGCGTGACCAGTTTGGCCCTTCGTGCTACTTACTTGCAAGTGGTCGTTAACCCCGTCAAAAAGTTTGGCAATTCCTTCTGATTCAGCAGAGTCATTGGCATGCGTAGCAGTTCCGTGCGCATTGATGTAATCAACGTCAGCTTCGGTCATGTCACTTTCTTCAATGGCTTGCTTCATCGCCTTAATTGCGCCACTACCATCAGGCCGTGGTGCCGTTAAGTGATAAGCATCCCCCGTTGCACCATAACCAGTAATTTCAGCCAGGATGTTAGCACCCCGCTGCTTAGCATGGTCATAATCTTCAAGGACTAAGGTACCAGCTCCTTCACCCATTACGAATCCATTCCGGTTCTTATCAAATGGCATCGAAGCACGTAGTGGATCAGTGGATTCTGATAAAGCAGTCAATGCCGCAAATCCAGAAATCCCCAGTTCATTAATGGAGGCTTCAGAACCACCAGTAATCATATAGGTCGCTTTACCACTCTTAATGCGTTCAAAAGCATCCCCAATTGCATTGGTCCCAGAAGCACATGCGGTTACAACAGCTTCATTAATGTTTCGGGTATCCAAGTTAATGGAAATGTTACCTGCTGCCATGTTAATAATGGAGTTAGGAACGAAGAATGGTGAAACCCGCTTAGGTCCCTTATCGTGCATCTTAATGGCTTGTTCTTGAATGGTCGTTAAACCACCAATCCCGGAACCATAGATAACCCCGATATCATCTGGGTCGTAACTACCCTTTTCTAGACCCGCCATTTCCATGGCTTCAAATGCAGAGTAAACAGCGTAGCGTGAAAAATCATCCATTCGTTTGGAGATTTTCTTTGGAATCCGTTTTAACGGATCAAAGTCCTTCACTTCAGCTGCCACTGTGATACCAGTATCAGTAGCATCAAAGTGGGTGATGGGGGCAATCCCCGTTTTATTAGCAAAGATATTGTCTAAGAAGGTCTTGGAATCGTTTCCCAATGGGGTAACGGCACCAATCCCAACAACAGCGACACGATGTTCCATGGTTAGACTCCTCCTTATTCTGGACGTTTCTTGTCTGGCACGATGAATGATAGTTCAGCTTGACAAGCCTTCTTATCGTTAACGTATGCAACACAGTCAACCGTTCCCATGTTACTGTGTTGTTTCTTCATTGTAATTTCAAAGCGGATCACATCGCCTGGGCGGACCATCTTTCTGAACTTAGCGTTCTTGATGGAACCCATGTAGGCCGTCTTATCCTTATACTTTTCACTCTTCAAAATTAAGATTGAAGCCGCTTGGGCCATTGATTCAATGATCAATACCCCAGGCATCACTGGGTTGCCAGGGAAGTGTCCTTGGAAGTAGTTTTCGTTGATTGTTACATTTTTGGTTGCCACAATCTTTTCATCAGGAACTAATTCGTCCACCCGATCAATGTATAGAATTGGGTAGCGGTTAGGAATTAAATCCATGATTTCAGTAATATCTAAAACAGCCATCAATAATCCTCCTATTATAATGAAACTTACTTTGCAAATTTAGCAATGGTGCCGATGTAATCAGCCCCTGCGTATAATGGTTCTAAATCAATTGCTTGTCCATAGCGATTGGCATGGGCGAGGGTCTCAAGATCAATTTGCATGCTCTTGACGCCCCCGGGAATGCCCATTCCGACTAACTTCAAAACGGCTTCTTTAATTGTCCATAGTTTCAAAGTCGCCCGAGTTTGCTCATCACCGGTAAACTGCGCTAGGTATTCACGTTCTTCACGGCGGAATGCCCGGTTGATCCGGTGATAATCATATGGTCGGATTTTTTCGAGGTCGACGCCGATTGGTCGCTTCGATATCGCAAGCACTACCTTATCATATGAATTCGCAATGTTATACTCAAACGCCCCACTTTTTAGGCGTGGTTTGCCATGGGGACCATGGTCAAATAAGACGCCACTAGCAATGGTCGCGGGCGTTTGCCCTAACCAATCAGCTAGCATATATTTACCAACAATGGATTGGCGTTTGTTATACAGATTGCCAACATTGTAACGAGCAAATGCAGCTTGGTAGCGTGGATTTTGAATCGAATCAATGATTAACGTGGTCATTGGACTAAACGATTAAGTGCACACCATTATCAACGTAGATAACGTCACCGGTAACTCCGGAAGCTAAGTCACTCATTAAGAATGAAGCAGACTTACCAACATCCATTGGGGTAACGCTCTTTCCGTTAACCGTAAAGCCTTCAGACATCTTAAGTAAGTCACCGTGGTGTTTGATTCCAGTAACAGCAAGTGTCTTGATGGCACCAGCTGAGATGGCGTTTACTCGAATGTTCTTTTCTGCCCCTAATTCAGCAGCTAAGTAGCGCATTTCAGCTTCAAGGGAAGCTTTCGCAACCCCCATCATGTTGTAGTTAGGAATGGCACGCACTGCACCAATGTAAGTTAGCGTAGCAATGCTACCCCCTTCATTCATGATGGCACTTGCGTACCGTGAAACGGAAATGAAGGAATAAGCACTAATGTCTTGAGCTAAGTTAAAGCCATCCTTCTTTACGTTCTTAACGCCGCCTTCAAGGGTTTCCTTGTCAGCAAAGGCAATCGCATGGATTACCCCATCAATGTTACCAACGGCATCGTGGATTTCGTTAAATGTCTTTTCAACGTTAGCATCATCAGCTACGTCACATTCAAACATCTTAACGTCAACGTCGGCTAATAACTTATCCAATGAACGCTTCATCCGTTCGTTTTGGTAGGTCAAGATCACTTCAGCTCCTTGATCTAAAAGCGATTGAGCACAACCCCACGCAATACTTTTCTTGTTCGCAACTCCCATTACGACAATTTTTTTACCATCTAAAATTCCAGCCATGAGTTTATTTCCTCCAGTCATTAGTTAAACTTCCGATAGCGGGCATGTCGATCAGCAATTAGTTGATCGATTGGTTTAATTTGTAATTCTTTAATTTTAGCCGTTAGGGCTTCCTTGAACGCAGCGACTTGATCCGCCGTCTTCACTTCTGGAATCACACGATCAATAATGTGATTGGCCAGTAGTTCTTCTGGGGTCAAGCCCATTTGTTCAGCGGCTTCCTTCGCCCGACTAGCATCCTTCCACAAAATGGTGGCAAATCCTTCGGGCGAAAGAATCGTATAGGCACTGTCTTCAAAGGCCCAGACTTCATCCCCAACTGCAAGAGCTAAGGCTCCCCCACTCCCAGCTTCACCAACGATGACGCTGATGTATGGGACGGTGAGGTTTAACCCCTGCATAATGGATTGGGCAATCATATACCCTTGGCCATGGTATTCGGCTTCGACGCCTGGATAGGCACCAGGGGTATTAACTAATGTAATGATGGGCCGATTGAACTTTTCAGCGGCCTTCATTAACCGTAACGCCTTGCGATAACCATCTGGTTCAGCTGAACCAAAATGGCGCGCTAGGTTTTCTTCAGTATCCTGCCCCTTTTGAATCCCGACAATCGTAACCGGTTTGCCATTAATGATTCCAATTCCACCGTAAACGGCCGGATCGTCACCATAGGCACGGTCACCATGTAATTCTTCAAAATCTTCAGTAATGCCAGCCACTAATTGTTGGATACTAATTTTTTCACTACTGCGGGCTGCCAAAACACGATCATACGCTGCCTTTTTAGTCATTATTAGTCCTCCTTCATTAGTTCCAAGCCAACATTTTAGCTAAGTATTGCTTTAAAGCCGGGCGCCGGACAATTTGGTCCAAGAACCCGTTTTTAAGTAGTGTCTCAGCTCGTTGAAAGTCCTTGGGTGGGACTTGTTGAATCGTTTTTTCGATGACCCGCCGACCAGCGAACCCAATTAATGCATGGGGTTCACTGATCATGATGTCACCTTCCATTGCGAAACTGGCGGTTACCCCGCCGGTAGTTGGGTCGGTCAAAACGCTTATGTATAATAAGCCTTTATCACTGTGATCAGCTACGGCTGCTGAAACCTTTGCCATTTGCATCAATGAATTAATCCCTTCTTGCATCCGTGCACCCCCAGAGGCGGTGAACATGATAACGGGAAGGTCTTCTAACGTACACTTTTCAAATAAGCGGGTAATCTTTTCACCAGTGGCAGTCCCTAGACTCCCCATGATGAAGCGCGCATCCATCACGCCAATGCCGACTTTGTGCCCGTCAATGGTCCCAATGCCCGTCAAGACACTTTCATCTAAGTCGGTCGTCTGCCGTGCTTTTTGCAACTTACCCATGTACTTGGCATCACCGCTAAAGCGGTCAGGGGCCTTGATGTGCGCATCCATTTCTTCGAACGAATCAGGATCACAAATCAATGCAATCCGTTTTTGGGCCCCAATCCGAAATCCGTAGTGACACTCAGGACATTCGTTGTACTTACCAAGCTTCTTAGAATAAAAACTACTGCCACAAATTGGACATTTGACAAATAAGTGGTCTGGAATTTGGTCCATCCGCGCTTGGTAATCAGTTGATTGCGCATTATTTGGTTGGGTCATTTTTATTCAACCACGCTTTCAAGAAAGAATTCTCAATATAAACATTATTGAAGTCACTTGCTTTGAAGTGTTCATCATCTAATAAGTCGTAGAGGAATTGTTGATTGGTATGAACCCCTTCAATCTTAAATTCCTTTACGACCCGCCGCATCTTATTAACGGCTTGGGCCTTGGTTGGCATGTGGACAATGATTTTAGCAATCATCGAGTCGTAGAACGGTGAAATCGTATCACCAGCTTCGACGCCCACATCCAAACGGACCCCCTTAGTTCCGAATGGGAAGCGTAATGCTTTGATCTTACCAGGCGATGGCGTAAAGCCCGTTGCTGGGTTTTCAGCATTAATCCGACATTCGATGGCAAAGCCCTTCGGTGCACAATCAGCTTGGTCGTAAGGCAATGGTTCGCCTGCCGCCACCATAATTTGTGACTTAATGAGCTCGACGCCAGCGACTTCTTCCGTTACGGTGTGTTCAACTTGAAGCCGCGTGTTCATTTCCATGAAGTAGAACTGCATATTGCGTTCGTCCAATAGAAATTCAATCGTCCCGGTATTTTCATAGCCAATTTCCTTCATCGCTTTGACCACGAGTGAACCGAGGTAGTCGCGTTGTTCTTGACTCACTAGCATACAAGGACTTTCTTCGATGATCTTTTGATGGCCCCGTTGGAGCGAACAATCCCGTTCGGGGAAGTACACGATGTGGCCCTGTTGATCTGCAATTGCTTGCATTTCAATGTGCTTGGCATCGCTTAAGTCCTTTTCCAAATAGAGGGTATCATCATCAAAGGAAAGTCTGATTTCACGCTGGGTCGTGGGGTAGATATCACGCATTGCATCGTCATCAACGATTTTACGGATTCCCTTGCCACCCCCACCAGCAGCGGCCTTTAGCATCACGGGATACCCAATTTGATTCGCAGCTTTGATGGCTTCATCCACCGTTTTAACTGCGCCATCACTACCGGGAATAGTGGGCACACCCGCTTTTTTCATGGTTGCCTTAGCATGCGCTTTATTCCCCATCAAATCAATGACCTTAGAACTAGGGCCGATAAATTTGATGTGGCACTTTTCACATAGTTCGGCAAATTCGGCATTTTCGGATAAGAATCCATACCCTGGGTGAATTGCATCACAACCGGTTAATATGGCGGTATCAATGATGGCCGGCATATTTAAGTATGATTCACTAGCTTGATAGCCCCCGATACAAACTGCTTCATCGGCAAGCTTGACAAAGAGGCTATCCTTGTCAGCAGTTGAATATACAGCAACTGATCGGATGTCCATTTCACGTAAGGACCGAATAATTTGCACCGCGATTTCACCACGGTTCGCAATCAATACTTTCTTAAACATCTAACCATCCTTTGTTATTCAATCGCAAAGACTAGGTCAGCAGTACAAATTACTTCGCCATTGCGCGTAACGGTACCGTGACCTACCCCAATTTGGCGTTTTAACTTAGTCATTTCAACTGATAACGATAGTTCATCGCCGGGGCGAAAGTCATCTTTGTATTCAGCATCCTTGATGCCCCCAAAGAAGACGTTGCGTCCTTTATATTCAGGCATTGATAACAACGATACCACGCCCGTTTGTGCTAGACATTCTAGCACGATTGGCCGTGGCATTACGGGATTTGATTGCCCTTGGAAGAACCATTCGTTAATCGTTAAGTATTTTGTTGCTTTGGATCCCTCACCCGGCCGCACTTCTTCGATTCGATCGATCATTTGAAATGGGTAGCGTTGTGGGATATATTTATCAACTTCAAAACTCACGCCTTAGTCCTCCTCGATCGCAAAGATGGGTTGATCGTATTCAACCATTTCACCATCGGAAACCAGTTGTTTCGTAATGGTTCCAGATACCGGACTCTTCACGTCGTTGATAACCTTCATGGCTTCGATCACACAGACCGTTTCACCCTTTTTAACGTGGTCGCCAACCTCTTTGAAGACGGGCTTATCTGGACTAGGGGCAAAGTAGACGATCCCAACTAGTGGTGCCTTGATCTGTGCCCCTTCATTATTAGCAGTAGCAGCCTTTTGTGGTGCTGCTGGATTGGCAGCTGGTTGGGCATTATTGCCAGTTGGTTGAGCCACTACCTGTTGGGGATGGTCAAGCTTACTGAAGTAAATTTGACCATCGATTCGTAATTCAGTTAAATTGGATTGATCGAACTTATCGATCAGTCGTTCAACATCTTGTTCATCCATAATTAAAAAACTCCTATGCTTCCTTAAATTGTCAAGCCACCATCAAGGGTGAGTACTTGACCGGTAATGTAACTATTTTCCATTAGGAACTTGATTCCATCAGCAATGTCTTCTGGGGTTCCAAATCGACCTAATGGAATTTGTTTTTCCCACTTTTCAGCATTGCGGCCACTAAGCTTATCGGTCATGGCCGACTTAACCATCCCAGGTGCAATCGCATTACAACGAATCCCGCGGAGGGCGCCTTCTTGAGCCGTAGTCTTAGTCAAGCCAATTAAACCGGCTTTACTTGCAGAGTAGTTAGCTTGTCCAATGTTTCCGTGGGTACCGGAAATACTGGATAGGTTCACAATGCTACCCGTCCGCTTCTTTTGCATGATCTTCATGGCAAACTTCGTCATGTTAAATGCACCGACTAAGTTTGTGCGTAAAACGGCTTCAAAGGAATCCGTACCCATCCGCGTTAATAACTTATCTTGGGTGATTCCGGCATTATTGATCAAGCCATCAATCGTCCCATGGCGTTCAACGATGGTATCGATCATGCGCTTAGCGTCTTCTTCTTTGGCAACGTCACCGATGACCACATCAATGTCATTAGCAAATTGTTGCTTTAATTCAGCGGTCTTTTCGCTACCAAGGGCGTTGTGGGCATTTACCACAACGAAGTTATCTGGGTTTTCAGCTAATAACTTAGCGGTTGCTAACCCAATTCCCTTGGTTCCACCAGTAACTAAAATGATGCGTTTGTCTGTCATAATTAGAATTCCTCCAACTTGGCTCTAAAATCATTTAACGTATCGACACTTTCAACATTGAAAGTTGGTTTTTTAGCAGTCTTTTTAGCCAGCTTGCTTAGGGTATTGCCAGGACCGATTTCAACAAAGGCATCGATGCCCATTGCATCGACAGCTTGAACGTCACCCATGAAATGAGTTGGTCGCACCAACTGTTCAACTAAGGTGGACTTTAAATTAGCCTTAGTGAATGGTGCTTCCAAAGTATTACTCATCACGGTGGTGGCTGGTTCAGCAAAGTCAACCGTTTCAAGGCGTTTAGCTAGTTGATCACTAGCTGGTTGCATCAATGGGGTGTGTGAAGCGACGGCCACTTTGATTGGCACCACTCGCTTAGCCCCCTTGTCTTTTAATACCGCACTGGCTTGTTCAACTGCTTGAGCAGTCCCGCCGATTACGGTTTGCTTGCTCGTGTTGAAATTAGCTGGATACACACCATCAATGTCCGCACACACTTGAGCAACTACTTCTGGTGCTAAGTTTAGCACTGCTGCCATTGCGCCCGGATTAGTTTGACCAGCGGCATCCATATACCTAGAACGATCCCGAACTAATTTTAGTCCAGATTGAAAAGAAAGTGCTTTAGCAGATACCAAAGCACTATACTCTCCCAGACTGAGTCCAAACATTGCTTTGGGCATTGGTAAATCGGCGTCTAATAGACGCGCAATTCCAGTGCTCATGGTTAAAATCGCAACTTGAACGTTTGCTGGATCATCAAAATTTTTAGGATCGGCTAGGTTTAAATTCAATACATCTGATGCTTCATCCACCGTTTGTTTGTAAAGCGGTTCGGCCTGATACAAGTCTTGACCCATGTTTGCAAACTGACTGCCTTGGCCACTAAATAAATAACAGAGATTCAAAGTTTAAACCCTCCTAATGAAGAAAAAGCTAATTAGTCAGCGTCGTCAACTTGACCAGCAACGTAATCAACTAATTGTTGAACCGTTGACATGTCGTTGTCACTGTCGATTTCGATATCGTATTCATCTTCTAATTCATCGATGATTTCGAAGATATCTAAACTATCTAAGTCTAAGTCTTCCTTAAAGTTAGTGTCTAACTTGATGTCGTCAGCCTTTACATCATCAGTTTGGTCTTCCACGATTGATTTGATCTTGTCGAAAATTGCGTTCTTGTCTGCCATAATATATTCACTCTCCAAATAAATTTAAAATTCTAGTATTTAAGCAATACGGTCCCGGTCGTTAAACCGCCACCGAAGCCGGACATTGCCAGAATGTCCCCACGTTTAATTTTACCATCTTCCACTAGCTCAGCTAATAGGATTGCTTCACTTGCAGCGGATGTGTTCCCGTATTCATCAATATTAATTGGGAACCGGTCATCAAATGGTAATTTCATCTTACGTGCCACGCTCTTTACGATACGTTGGTTAGCTTGATGTAAAATAAAAAAGTCCACATCGGATAACTTAAGGTGAGCTTGATCAGCTGCTGCTTGAATGGATGCTGGCACTTTACGAATTGCGAAGTCAAAGACCCGATGTCCATCCATATGAAGGGGTAAATCAGCCTTGTCATCCACCGTCACAAATGGGGATTGATTGGCAATGTGCCCCATCGTCAGGGCATCCCCGTCAGCGCCATAAGCATCAAGCTGACTGCCCAAGAATTGGCCATTTACGTCATTGTCACGATTCGTGACTAAGACGCCCCCAGCACCATCCCCGAATAATACGGCGGTCGTCCGGTCGTGCCAATCAATGAGCTTACTTAATGCTTCACTTCCGATTAATAAACCGGTTGAATTAGGATGCGTAGCCATTAGCGAATGCATCACATCCAACCCGTAGGAAAAGCCAGAACACGCAGCACTGATGTCAAATGCCATGGCCCGATTGGCCTGAATTTGACCCTGCACTGCAGCGGCCGTAGATGGCATCATGTAATCACCTGACATGGTAGCAACGATGATAAAATCAATCTCCTCTGGGCTAACGTGGGTCTTCGCTAATAATTGCTTAGCTACGTTTGTCGCAAGCGAGGTATTGGTCTCATCGGTCACCACATGGCGGCGCTTGATGCCAGTCCGGCGGCTAATCCATTCATCAGAAGTATCCATTATTTGAGCAAGATCATCATTAGTTACCACTTTGTCTGGAACAGCCTTAGCGGTAGCCATAATTGAAAAAGTACTCATAATATCTCCTTAATATCCTTTTGTCATCGTATCCAAATTGATACAACGGGATTTGATGTTTCAATATTAATCATATCTCAATCATCAATGAGCGCCAAATAAATTTTGCAAATTTAATTGACAACGACATATTATAACATGAAAACGCCCATTTACTATAATCTTTGCGGAATATTAAGTTGCCTTTTATGATGTGATACATAATTATTTTTGTAACATCTATTTTGCGCAAATGTTTAAGGCTCATTAAATATGCCCTATTTTTTATTAAGTTAAAAATCCTGAATTGACTTAAATTCAAGGATTGAATTATAATTTGAAGTGGGATTAGGAAATGCCCTAATTCAATATGTAAAGATATCGCTACATATTATATCGAATCAATATTCCATTCAAAGGGGAATTAATTATGGACAAAAAAATTGAATCAACCTACAAGCAATGGATGGCAGAACCAGATATGCCTGCCAATTTAATGCGTGAATTAGAAGCCATGGCTGGTCATGACGATCAAATCGAAGATGCATTTGGCGCGACCCTATCGTTTGGAACGGCGGGGATGCGGGGCATCATTGGTGCAGGGTTAAACCGGATGAACATTTACACGGTTCGCCAAGCAGCAGAAGGCCTAGCAATGTTAATGGACCAATTAGATCCAGCGACTAAGCAACGTGGGGTCGCAATTAGTTTTGACCCCCGGTATGGCTCACGCGAATTTGCCTATAACGCAGCCCAAGTGTTAGGCGCACATGGGATTAAATCCTTTATCGTGGATGATATTCGGCCCGTACCAGAACTATCATTTGCCGTTCGGCATTTACACACGTACGCTGGGATCATGATCACTGCTTCCCATAACCCAAAGCAATACAATGGATTTAAAATCTACGGTGAAGACGGTGGTCAAATGCCACCAAAGGAATCTGCCATTATTACAGAATCCGCGCATCAAGCTAACGACCTATTCGCAATTAAAATTGCTGATATCAGTAAGTTACGTGAAGCAAAGCTACTCAGAGTCGTGGGTGAAGATATCGACTTAGCATACCTTGCCGAAGCCAAAAAGGTTAACATCGACAAAGATTTAATTGACCGCGTTGGTAAAGATTTAAAATTTGTTTATTCCCCCCTGCACGGTGCTGGTAAAATCATTGGC
Source organism: Nicoliella lavandulae (assembly GCF_037546185.1). NCBI lineage: Bacteria > Bacillati > Bacillota > Bacilli > Lactobacillales > Lactobacillaceae > Nicoliella > Nicoliella lavandulae. The sequence goes on from NZ_JAWMWH010000001.1 coordinate 260,344, forward strand.
CGGCGCGCTCTATCAACAGCTGGTTTTAAAAACTTTGAGATGGTAACTGAACAAACGATTGCCGATCCTGAATTTCCAACGACGCCCCACCCAAATCCTGAATATCGGGAAGCATTTGACCTTGCAATTAAGCAAGGTAAGCAAGTGGGTGCTGACATCTTAATTGAAACTGATCCAGATGCCGACCGATTAGGGGCCGCGGTCCGCCAACCAGATGGTGAATACAAGCTCATGACCGGAAATCAAATCGCAAGCGTGATGTTGAACTACATTTTACAGGCCAAGCAAGCTAAGGGGGTGCTTCCTGAAAATGGCATCATCGTTAAATCGATTGTTTCAACTGAACTAGCAACTAAGATTGCTGAACACTACGGCGTTGATACTAAGAACGTCTTAACTGGATTCAAATACATTGCTGAACAAATTAAGCAATTTGAAGAAAGTGGTCAACACAGCTTCCAATTTGGCTTTGAAGAAAGCTATGGTTACTTGATTCGTCCATTCGTTCGTGATAAGGATGCCATTCAGTCCACCATGATGTTGGCTGAAGTGGCAGCTTACTACAAGGACCGGGGGATGACGCTATACGATGGATTGCAAGAAATGTACACGCAATACGGCTACTTTGAAGAAGAAACCATTTCCAAGCTATTTGAAGGACTAGATGGTAAGCAAAAGATGGCTGCCATTATGGATAGTTTACGTAATGATCCAATGACTGAGTTTGCTGGTGAACACGTGGACTTCATCGAAGATTTCCAAACTGCCGTACGGACTTACGATGATGGTAAGACTGAAGCCATCGACATGCCAACCTCAAATGTATTGAAATACTGGTTAGCTGATGGTTCATGGATTACCATTCGCCCTTCTGGAACCGAACCTAAGGTTAAGTTTTATGTAGGGGTAAATGATCAATCTGAAGCTAAGGCTAAGGGCCGGCTTGACCGTTACGTTAGTGCCATTCATAAATTAATTGAAGAATTAACCAAATAAAACTAAAGGGACCAACGGCTAGTCAAAAGCGTGGATCCCTTTAGTTTTGTATCATTATATATAGTAAAGAAAAAAAGAGCAGCTGAATCATGAATTATGATTTCAGTTGCTCTTTTTGATTATAAATTAACTTAAGATTTATGCAGATGCTTTCTTAGCAGCTTTTTTAGCTGCACTATATTTCTTTTCAGCAGCTTTAAGGCGCTTGGCTGACTTAGCTTTAGCCCGCTTAGATCTAGCCTTTTTAGCTTCACGTTTAGCCTTATTTAAAGCAGCATTATCAAATTACAAATAAATAATAAATAAATAAAAAAAGTAACTGGCGAATGCCAATTACTCTTACAAAAAGTATTAACTATATTAATTAATAATTGAAAAGGTTAATATTAAGCTTTCTTAACAGCTTTCTTAGCTGCAGTGTATTTCTTTTCAGCAGCCTTAACCTTCTTAGCAGCCTTAGCCTTAGCCTTCTTGGTCTTAGCTTTCTTAGCTTCCTTCTTAGCCTTAGTTAAAGCAGCCTTAGCTTTCTTTTCAGCCTTCTTAGCTTTTTCCTTCTTAGTTTCTTTCTTTGTCTTCTTAGAAGTAGCAGCAGAACTCTTAGTTTCTGATGCACTTGAAGTAGCTGATGATGCAGCACTAGAAGTAGTTGAAGCTGATGATGAAGTTGCTACACTTGAACTAGCAGATGATGAAGTGGTTGCAGATGATGATGCAGCCTTTGAAGTATTAGTAGCAATTTGAGCTGATGAAACTTGGCTATCAGTTGAGTTACTAGAAGAACTTGAAGTAGTTGATGAACTAGAAGTAGATGCTGCGTAGTAGTATTGATTACCATTTGCAAGAACAGCCTTAACATGATTTGAATTTGCAGTTGAGAAAATACCTGAGGCTGTATTAAAAGTACTAGAATCATTAGCAGCTACAGATGAATTAGATTTTGATAATGCATTACTTGCAGTAGTGTATGCAGTAGCAGCTGATGAATAAGCAGCACTTGCAGAAACAAAAGCATCACTATTTCCAGTAGAAACAGCACTTGATGCGGATTGTGCAGCATTAGATGCTGCGTTTGCTGCATTTGTTGCTACAGATGAATTAGATGAATTAATAGAATCAGCAACAGCGTTTGAGTTTGCAGTACTTGCAGAACTGAAAGTACTTGATGCAGCATTTACATTACCCGATGCATCATTAAGATTGGAACTGATACTACCATTAGACTCAAGAGAAGTCCCACTAGCACTCGTAAATGCAGCACTTGCAGAATTGTATGTTGATACATAACTAGCATATGCAGAACTTGCAGAATTATATGCTGATACAGCACTAGAGTAAGCTGAACTATTTTGTACGTTAGAAGCATTGTTCGATGCAATAGTTGCTTCACTTGATGCAATTACTGCAACACTTGATGCTGCACTTGCAGCATTACTTGCCGCAGTTTTTGCAGTTGTTTGAGCATTAGTATCATCAGCATGAGCAGTAACAGCAAATGGAACGTTTGCTCCACCGTTGTTAGTAGCAGCAACAGCACCAACTGATACAACTGCACCAGTCATGATCATTGCGGCTAACCATTTTTTACCAGATTTGTATAGACGATAGTGTTCTTTGTAATTATCTTTTTTCATGTAAACACGCCTCCATAAAATTTAAACAAATATGTAATCAATTTATAATTACACATTAATGATAACACTATTTTCATATTTGTCCATAAAATATACTCAAATTATTTAACATAAAGAATATTTAAAACCTCTTAATGTTAAAATATCAATAATATATGAGTATAATAAAATATAAATACTTTGAATTGCGGGAGATAAGAATGAAAAACTCAACAGTACAAAAATTAATTGCTGGCAATCAACAACTAACTTCAGAGCAACAAACAATGTTAAATAACATTCAACAATTTACAATTACTCACCTGCATGATCAAAAGCATGCCGTCTATGTGATTTATGGTGATGCGGGGACTGGCAAAAGTGTTATCTTAAGTCAGTTATTCTATGACTTCCAACAACTAGCCAGTTCAAAAAGCGGGCCTCTTGCTGGTACCCACAACTACTTTTTAGTTAACCATCCCGAAATCCTCAAAGTATACAAACAAATCGCCGGCCAAGAAACCCACGTTTTAAAAAAGAACTTCCAACGGCCGACCTCATTTATTAATCAGATGAATAAAAACGATGGTCACGCCGACATTACCATCATCGACGAAGCCCACCTATTACTATCGCGCCGTGATGCCTATAATAATTTCTATCAGGATAACCAACTCCAAGAAATCATTAACAGCTCCCAAGTTACCATCCTAGTCTTTGACCACCGCCAAGTGCTTAGGACCAAGAGCTTTTGGACCGATGCGCGGCTGAAAAAACTCATCGCCCCATACACCGTGGGCGAATATCACTTGACCCATCAGTTTCGCATGAACGCTAGTCCGGAACTGGTTAAATGGATCAACACATTTACAGATGGGCAATTAACACCCATCCCAAAGCAATGTGGGCCAGGCTACGACTTTCGCATCTTCGATGATGCCGAAGCAATGCGCCAATTGATCGTCAAACGTAACCAAGAAGTCGGGATATCCCGCATCGTGTCGACTTCTGGTTATCCATCAACGTTAGATGGTGGCAAGCACTACATCGTAGAAGGTGATTTCAAAATGCCATGGGACCAATACAACTATACTCAAACCCCCTGGCCCGAAATTCCGGCCACCATCAATGAAGTCGGCTCCATGTTCACCTGCCAAGGCTTTGATTTGAACTACGTCGGCGTTATCTTAGGTCCACCAATCAAGATCAATGACCAGGACCAATTAGAAGTCGACCTCACTAAGTTCACCGATGTCGAATCACTCAAGCGACGCTCTGATATCACCGACCCTAAAGAATTCGCCGCCATCAAGCAACGGTTAGTCTTAAATTCCGTGAACGTCTTAATGAAGCGTGGTATTAAAGGTCTCTACATCTTTGCCCACGATCAGGTATTACGCCAGCGGTTACTCGACTTATGGCACGCCCACCAAGATCAATAATCGTGTATAATGAAACTAAATTCTAATTGAGGTAGGTGCTTTCATGAGTAAGCTTAATTTCTTCCGCATTGCCCTAGTCGTCGTCGCCGTTTTGATCTTGGTTCACTATGCTTTTTTGACCCGTTTCTTCTCAAATGGTATTAATACCACCATCGAAGTCGGACTATCCGTCATTGAAATCATCTTAATCTATGGCTACGTCAAATTAATGCGCAATGCCAAATGCTAAAAAAATAGAGTTGTTGGACTGAACTTGTCCAGCAACTCTATTTTTTTAGCATTTCAATCACTTGGGAGTTAAGTGAGTTCTTTAATTTCTTCTTGAAGTCGCGTTGATCCATTGGGATTAAACTAGAGATCCAGTATGAAACGATTAAGTGTACATACTTGATGAACAACAAGAGGTTAAAGTCCTTATCTTCGGGGAATAGCTTCTTTAAGACCCGTACGTAATGGGCTTCTAAATAGTGACTCCAGATTTCATCAACGTCACTGCTGATCAATACCCGCACTTGATCCCGGTTTTCATAGATGATGGGAATCACCGCATCGGCAAAGATATCGATAAAGACATCCGACGTTAGTTCTGGTTTTCCTAGCTTACGGTAGCGGGTGATAAAACTATCCACGATGGCATGGGTCAAATTCGATTCATAGTATCGCAAGATATCCATCTTTGTATGGAAGTTATGGTAATAAGTCCCCTTCGCAATTCCCGCTTGCTTAATAATCTCACCACTGGTAATTTGAAAAATCGACTTCTGATTAATTAAAAATAAAAAGGCGTTTACAATTTTGGTTTTTGATCTTGTCATAGGCAGCTTCTCTTTCCTCAATTCTACAATAGTCCGTTAATGGTCTTTTTATAAAGGTTACAAAATGTTGATTTAAATTCCTGGGCATCCGTGGGTTGGTCATCTGTGATCCATGATTCGATAATAATCATCGCAAAGCTGATCAACAGTGAATAATCAATGTTTGAATCCTTAAAGTGTTCGACCATTGGGGCTACGAACTTGGCACATTCTTTTTTGAGTGACTTTTCCCAAAGGTGGTTTAAATCACACCGGTTCAATAAACTAATCATTTCCCGTTGTTCATAGATAGCTGGCACGAATACTTCAGACATCACTAAGATGGCCTGGCCCGGACTCGTTTGTTCAATTGGAAACTTAGTGAAGTAATCATCAATTTGATTGACCAAGCGTTCGTTCACTTTGACTTGGACATAGTCTAAAATATCCTTTTGATCGGTAAAGTTGTTATAAAAGGTCCCGCGTGAAACGCCGGATGCATCAATAATTGCATCATTACTTACGTTTAAGATCGAATTCTTGGCCACTAATTTAAGATATGCGTCGGCAATATTCATCTTAGTTTTAAGCATCCCTTTTCCCCCTTGCTTGTTCTTATAAATAAATATGCACTAATTATAAACCGTTTTGCGCAAATTGTCCTTTAAATTTAGATCCCTTTAAAAATCCTTATGTAAATTAAAAGAGAATCCAAAACAGCAATTGGATTCCCCCCTGTAGTCAGTGTTCTTATTAAACTTAATATTCGTCACTAGTGGGTTAGTAACGAATTGCTTTATAATAAATTTGATTCAATACATTGTGTAAAAATGATAACATTTTTTCATTAAAAAGGATAAGGGGATGCCTAACAAGAAGACCAACTAATGCAATTATATTCTATGAGTATAAAAGTTCAATTATTTTGTATGAAAACTTTTAGCACCTTTTTTATCTTGTGTATTAATAAATCGTTGTAAATATATTGATATTCTTTATTGTTATGATACTAAGTATATAATAAATGAAACATTTTTTTAACTTTTGTGTAATATGTTTGTAATATTTAAAACGAGTCAATATCATTAAATTAATAGTAAAAGCACAATGATTATGTTATAAATTAACTATATCGATCTAATAAATATTAAAGGGGCCTTAATATGAAAAAACAACCAACCGAACGTAAAGTTCTCCATAAAGTTAAAAAGCAATGGGTCGCCATTTCCACCATTGCATTGTTAGGAATGGGTGGCGTCGTTAGTACCACTGCCCACGCCGCTACTACCACTAGTGCGGCGACTTCATCGAGTGCTAGTTCAACAGCTAGTGCCGCTGCATCAGATAGCACCAGTGAAGTGGCTGCATACTCCACTGCTATTCAAGCCGTAACTGGTGGTATCGCGAATGCTGCCGAACAAACCAGTAGCTACAATTCCATGGTGAACAGCTTTGCTAGCAAGGCCACATCTGAATATAATGCTGCTAAATCAGCGGCTAGCGTTAATTCCACGGCTAGTTCATACGCTAACTCCGTTAACGCCTATCAATCATCCGTTAACTACTACGCTAATATGGCGAACGCGTATAACTCGATGGCCCAAGATGCTAGTGCCCAGGTCAGTACCGCAAACGTTTACGCTAGTCTCGCCCTATCGACCGGGGGCTCACTTCAAGCTGCTTCCAGTGCCGCAACGCAAGCTAGCACTGCCAACTCCAATGCCTTTGCAGCCTTAAACGGCATTACGGGATTACTATCATCACTATCAGCAGCTACCAACAGCGTCACTTCCGCTGCATTCATGGCACGTTATGCTGCTAACCCTAATTTCAGTGATTCTAGTTCAGCCACTTCTGCATCAGCATCCAGTGCTGCTACTAGTTCATCTGCCACCAGCAGTAGCGCATCCAGTGCTAGCAGCAGTTCCGCTAGTGACGCTACCAGCAGCATCCATGATGATAACCAATCTAGTTATGCCGATGATCCAGTCACTGGCGCTGAAGATCAATTATCCAGTGCTAATCAAGCATTAAAGCAAGCTAAGACTGCCTCAGCCATCAAGCAGGCTAAAAAGCAAGTCAACCAAGCTGAAAAAGCCTTGCAAGTAGCTAATAATAACTACAATAACAAGTATTATTATTCATTTGACGTTAGTTTTAAGAAGGTTAAAACTAAAAAGACCCTCTACACTTATAGTCGTCAGACCTTGAATAAGAAGTACCGGGTAAGTAAAATTAAGAAGGGCACCACTTTATCCGTGAAGTCCATCATTACATCTGATAACTCTTCCGTTATCAAAATCGCTGGTAATAAATACATTACCGGGCTCAAGAGTTTCTTTGTTAAATAACCGTTTTCTTATTGAGCGTCATCTCAGATAATAATTTGCAAAAAAAATACGCCGACTAATTAGTCGACGTATTTTTTTAGTTTGATATTAACCTAACTTGCTAAATGCATTACTTAATCCGTTTAAGAAGTTAATGATTAAGTTCCATTCGTTGTTAACATCAGCGCTAGAACTCTTGGCGTTCACGGCATTTTGTTGAACGGCATTAATGGTACTAGTTAAGTTATCATTGTCATAACTAGAGAAGTAACCCTTGAAACCTTGGTATAAAGCTAATGATTGTTGAGCAAATGCTTGCACAGCTGAGTTACCGTAGTTTTGGGCATCGTATTGATCAGTGCTTCCCATGTTGTTAACCATGTCATTGATGGCGTTCTTAATGTTTTGGTTAACATCACTATCGTTGAAACGAGTACCATCCCCAACAGTGTATGAAGTCATGTTACCTGGGTTAGCGTATTGACCTAATGAAGCTACCGCGTTGTTGTAAACTTGAGCGGCGTTAACGGAACTAGTAGCTTGGGTAGTAGCAGGCGTACTAGTTGTCGTGGTCGTTTGCGTTTGGACAGCCGTCTTCTTCACTTCTGGTTGGGCACTAGTAGCACTACTGGAAGTCGTGGTGGTAGTGGTCGTCGTAGTAGTAGTCTTCTTAGCATGCTTAGCTTTCTTGTGGTGCTTCTTAGTCGTTTTCTTAGCAGCTTTCTTCTTAGTGGTCTTCTTCTTGTGGTGCTTAGCGGCGTTAACCGTTACTTGGTTTTGACCGTCATTGATCACGCCGTAGGCCACGGGGGCTGCCAAACTAGCAGCAAGTAAACTTACTAATAATGTCTTCTTTAATTTCATGGTATGTACATCTCCTTAAGATTTATATAATAAATATAGCATTATCTTAAGGAAATTACAAAACAATTTCAACGCAATTTTTTAGTACCCCGCTAATACGTTGTAGTTGTTCGTTTTTTGATGCAACTGTTTAATTACTGCCGCTGGGGCGTGCTTGATGCTGGTGGTGTGGACTAACTTCCCCCGCAGCAATAGGCGCTTGCTACCACTGTCGTTACACGTGATCAGCGTAATCAACGCCTGCTTGGTGTTATCCACTACTTGAACGGCGTAGGGACTGATGATCTTGCGTTGCGTAATCTGGTATTCATAGACTTTGTGCATGTCGGTCAAATAGACCTTCATCCCCACTTTTCCCTTTACGTACAACGGCGAAAATAATGCCTGTTTGTTGATCATATGGTGGCCGGCTAACGCATAGTTACCCTGCCCCATTTTTTGATCCGCGCGCATCGTCCCAGCAGCCAGCATTAGCGTTTCGTTATCGACACCGAGGCCGATTGGTAAGTGTAGTCCCACTGATGGCACTAACATTTGCCCGACTAGCTTTACGTTCTTGGCATGCAAGCGGGCGTTGATGACTTGATTCATCGTCACCGCTTTAACTTGGTTCATGTTATAATCCGCACGCTTGGCCTGAGCTTGGTTATGTTCGACTGCTTGGCGGGTAATCGTAGGCCGGTAGGTCGCCACTAACATCGTCTTGATCGGTTCTAAACTAATTAATCCGATCCCGACCACGAACAAAACGATTGCCAGCCATAGTTGCCATTTTCGTTTCATCTTCATCAACTCCATGCATTCAGTATAAACTAAAACGGGACTGGCTCCAATTGCCAATCCCGTTAGTTATTAGTAAAGTTTTGCAACTTGTTTTTGAATGTCTGCGTTATTTAAGAAGTCATCGTACTTCGTTTCGGCCCGTTCTACGATGCCCTTATCAGAAATTTCGATAATGTGATCAGCAATCGTTTGAATGAACTGGTGGTCGTGAGAAGTAAAGATGATTGAACTAGGGTATGCAATCAAACTATCGTTCAACGCGGTAATTGATTCCATATCCAAGTGGTTCGTAGGGTCATCAAATAAGAGGACGTTGGCCTTTTGCAACATCATCTTGGATAACATACAACGCACTTTTTCACCTCCGGAGAGCACGTTGACCTTCTTTTCGACGGCATCCCCTGAGAATAACATCCGGCCTAAGAACCCGCGGATGAAGGTATTGTCACTTTCATCCTTTTGGGCGTATTGACGTAACCAATCCATGATCGTTAAGTCAACGCCATCAAATTCAGCATTGAAGTTCTTAGGGAGATATGACCGCTTCGTAGTTTGGCCCCAGGTAACGGAACCAGAATCGGGTTCGAGTTCCCCGGAGATAATTTGCATTAACGTTGTCGTAGCCAAGTCATTGCGACTGATCAAGGCCGTCTTTTCGCCAGGCCGTAACGTAAAGGTCACGTTATCTAAGATCTTAACGCCATCGATGGTCTTTGAGACTTTATCCACGCGAAGTAAGTCGTTCCCTAAGTCGCGTTCCTTATCAAAGCTGATGAATGGGTACTTCCGTGAAGATGGCTTGATGTCATCTAAGGTAATCTTGTCCAATTGCTTCTTCCGCGAAGTTGCTTGCTTGGACTTGGAAGCATTCGCACTGAACCGCGCGATAAATTCCTTTAATTCCTTGATTTGATCTTCCTTCTTGGCGTTGGCATCGGACTTCATCTTAGTGGCTAATTGACTGGACTTGAGCCAGAAGTCGTAGTTTCCAACGTACATTTGAATCTTTTGGAAGTCCACATCACACATCATCGTACATACTTGGTTTAAGAAGTACCGGTCATGAGAGACCACGATCACGATGTTAGGGTAGTCGGCTAAGAAGTCTTGGAGCCATTCGACCGTGTGGTTATCTAGTCCGTTGGTTGGTTCGTCCAATAGCAAGATATCTGGTTTCCCAAATAACGCTTGGGCTAATAAGACCTTCACCTTTTGGCCTTCCGTTAATTCACTCATCTTTAAATTGTGCATGGATTCTGGAATCCCCATGCTTTGGAGTAATTGGGACGCTTCAGAATCAGCGTTCCAACCGTCCATTTCCGCAAATTCACTTTCTAATTCAGCGGCGCGGACCCCATCTTCATCGGAGAAGTCAGGCTTCGCATAAAGCGCATCCTTTTCCTTCATGATGTCATAAAGCTTTTTGTAGCCTTGAATTACGGTATCTAATACGGTGAATTCTTCGAATGCGTAGTGATCTTGATTTAAACTAGACATCCGTTCATTTTCACCAATTGAGATATTACCGCTGGTGGGTTCTAATTCGCCTTCAAGCAACTTCAAAAAAGTTGATTTACCAGCACCATTGGCACCAATCACCCCGTAACAATTACCGGGCGTGAACTTTAAATTAACGTTTTCGTAGAGCTTCTTGCCGGAGAAATGAAGTCCCATATCACTAACTGTAATCATAGATTGTAACTCCCATAACATAACAAAGCGCCCTGGCCATCGGTCGATGAACTAGGACGTCGTTTCGTTCCAATAATATTTATAGAATAACTTTAACACAAGTCTATCAACTACTCAACTTGAAAAACGTTGTTAATGGGATCGTCCCCACTCGTAATTTGGTAAATCTTGCGTTTAGTAGCTGGGTTCGCAAGGACTGCCACGACAGTGGATGCTACGTCGTCACGAGGAATGGAACCGCCAATGTGGTCACTGTCAACGGCAATCTTGCCAGTGCCAGCATCGTTACTAAGCGTGGTTGGCCGAATGATGGTGTAGTCTAAGTCACTGGCCTTTAATGCACGGTCAGCATAGTGTTTAGCCACGTAGTATGGGTGTAATTCACCCGTTTGAGGCCAAAAAGCCCGGTTATCCGCACCAGCGGCACTGACCATTACGTAGCGCTTAACGCCAGCTTGCTTAGCCGCATCCATCGTCTTGATGGCCCCGTCTAAGTCGATCAATAACGTCATGTCGTCACCAGTATTACCACCGGAACCAGCACTAAAGACGATTGTATCGATTTCGTGGTCGGTAAAGACCTGCGCAATAGCTTCTGGACTTTCCGTTAGGTCAAATTTAACCGGCGTTACGTGCGCTAAGTTAGCGACCGTCGTAAATTGACGATCATCCCGAAAGCCAGCAAAGACTTGGTCGCCAGCTTGGGATAACTTCGATACGATTAAGCGACCCACGTGACCATGAGCCCCCACAACAAAAATTCTTGACATGTAAATTGCCTCCTTCGATTTAATTAACTAATGTTTATTGTATCAACGATTGAAAGTGAATTATACTCAAGCGACTTATAATTTGGCAACAAAAAAACCGCCTTTGATTCAAAGACAGTTCGTTTGCAAATTATTGTTTAGGCGTGGTGCGATCAAGTAGAGCAACCCCGGAGTCAATCAACCCAGAATCGTTTTTCAACGTTAATTGGTTAAATTGAACATCGAGCTTGAGGCCCGGATCATCAATATATTGTCCTGAATAACCCTTGTAGTAAACCGGACCCATGTTACTATCAATGGCTTTATCGTAATCCGGGGTATCTAAATCAGCATTTACAACAACTAGGTCGAATGATGTATCAACTGAACAAGAACCTTCGTCTGAGAAGGGACCTACCCCGTCGTCTAAGCTCAATAGTAACTTATCATTGCTATTGAAAACTTGATCAATCTTTGCCTTTGCTGCATCAGTAATTACCATTTTCATGAATGAATCCCCCTTTTTAAAATTACACTCTTAATCCTAACGCTTTTTGAGAATAAGTCAATTATTTTGTACACAAACTATTTTAGCGTCGGTAGTGACTACGGAACGTACTCCGATGCGTCGTAAAGTTACGCCGTTCTTCCCGATATTGTTGGCGTTGCTTATGGTGTTGATAGGCTTTATAAGCCCCGTATGCACCCAGTGCAGTGCCCACTCCCGAGTGACTGCGGTGGCTACTGTTGTATCGTGGTGCATTGGCCGGCGTTGGTACGTTCATGGTGTGGTCGATCTTCGAACGCCCCGTAGCATAGTCAAATTTAATGCCCGGTTGGACGTTAAACAGGTAGACGTTGAAGTTTAACTTCCGGTCGGTCGAAATGGCTTGAATGTGTACTCCACGGGCCATCAGGTCTTGGCCCCGAAAGATTGGTTGGACCTGATAGATGACCTTTTTGTTATCCCGTAAAGCGTTACGAACCATTGTCTCATAAATTGTTTGCACCTTTTGGTTACTGAATGCAGATTGGGTAAATAAGTTCTTCGGGTTATTTTGATCCCCCGATGTTTGGTTAGGTTGATACGTCCCGTTTTGACTGATTCCCTTGGAGAGACTATATGCAATCAAGTGCCCCCGGTTCACGATGGCATCGTTGTTCACGAATTTTTGGTGCCAGCCGGTCGGATAAAACGTTTGGCGGGTCCGTAAACTATCGTTAGCAACGTTGCGTTGTTCTAAGTAGGCCGTGTTCCCGGCAGAAGTGCGGTTCAAATTATCTAAGTTAGCGTAATTGACTTTATTTTGTTGCCAGTCACTTGGATTCAGCGTACTCTTGCCGTTATTAACGTTGACGAACGCCTGACTCCCATTTTGATAGTCTAGCGATTTTAGTTGATCATCGGTAATCACGCTGCTGCGCTTGGCGCTTTGTTGCTGACTGCCTGATTGATTCGAATTAGTCGAACAGCCGACTAACCCAACTGCAACCGTTATCGTAGCAAGTAGTGCCCATAGTTTCTTCATGTTCATTCTCCTATTCAATATCATCTAATCCGTTGATCGCTTCCATTTCCAGTAGTTGACTCTTCATTGCTAAGCCGCCGCGGACGACGTTGTCTAATTTTTCTTCACAAATAATCCGGTGGACGGGAATGATCATCATCAATGGCGACTCCTTTAAGGCATGCTTGACCGTGGCTTCATCCACGCCCGCTTTTTGCGCTAGCTCAGCGACTGACATAATGGATCCATACGGAATCGTTTGAATCAACTGCCACACCCGTTGCAGCTTAGCATCCCCCGCTTCTTGAATATCGATTGGTAGATCAAATTGTTTAATTTCTCCTAATAGGAAGTCCTCAAATTGATCCACATATTCCGCGGTCACCTTCCGTTGATTGCGAAACTCGAATTGCCCCTTGGGGTAAAATTGATAGATTTGTGAGATGCCCTGGTCAGCATCCGAAATAAAATTCAACCCATTACTATTTACGGTAAAATATAGTTTTTTATCATTAATTTTAATTGTATCCCAGTATAATTTTTCCATTGTGCTCTCCTATGTTACTAATGTTACTATTTTAACATATTGGCCTTAAATACAAAAAAGGACTAGCCATTAAATGACTAGTCGCAATTGTTATTCAGCTCTGGAATACCCCACCGTATTCCACCAGGGGGAATCAATTTTTTCGGTGATCACACCCCGGTTTTGGGCGTTGATCATCTTGCCATTGCCGACATAGATGCCGACATGGCTGATGCTACGTTTGCTGTAGCCGAAGTAGACCAAGTCGCCTTTTTGTAAGTTTTTGCGCGAGACCTTCTTCGTAGTATCATATTGAGCTTGCGCAGTTCGCGCAATATTAATGTTAGCTTTTTTATAAACGTATTTTGTGAATCCTGAACAGTCGAATCGATTCGGCCCCACGGCACCGTATACATATGGCGAACCCAATTTAGACTTAGCGGCGCTATAGATCTTGTCATAGTCTGGATGGGCACCTTCTGCATCAGCATTGGCAGAAATGGTGTTGATGCTAAAGATGGCAACGGTGGCAAATAATACCGCAGTTAAAACGGCTAGCAAGCGGGGCTTGAAATAAGTGGTCATAATTGAATGTTTCGCTCCTTAATTAATTGAATGACTTCATTATAGCCAACCAATGATACAGCGAGGATGCAGTCAGGTTTCAATTCAATAAAGAAAGATTACATAAAATCGGGTTTCAGTCACATTTGTAACATTCGCCCATTTGAACGAGTAGTAAATTTGATACATTTCAATTATAATGTACATATATCCAAAATATTTTATGTTAGAAGTGAGTTTAATGAATCTGTATTCGTATCACTACCTAAGCCAAAACTTTAGTAAGGCTGGCTTATGGATGGTAATCATTGCGGCCGTTTTTGTCGTTGGATTCTTTATTCTAGGTCTGATGTACATGCGAAACCGGACGAACTTGAAGTATCGTGATTTCTTCATCTTCCTCGGTTTTCTGGCCATCTTATTTGCTAGTTTACAGGTCAGTAACCTAGCGAATATTCAATCTAGTAATAGCCAATCCGGCCAAACAGCAACGATGTTGAAAAACATCAGTAAGCAAAAGCACGTGCCGCTAAGCGAGGTCTACGCTAATTCGACCTCCTTGCAAAATGGGATGACGATTAAGGCTGGTAAGCAATACTACCAAGTTGACTTTAATAATGACCAAAGCGGTTATACATTAACGCCAACTGCGCTGGTTTATAACCAACCTAATTACATCACTGCTAATCACTTTAGCTTAAACTTCTTGAATAATGAGTACGTTGAAATTGCATTTAAACTAATCATTGGATTTATCATGTTAGTAATTCAAATCAACCTCTCCGGGAAGGGTAATTTAATGCCTTCCAATGCGATTGATCAACTCCAAAACTATGTTTTAGGGGGTATCATCGGGGGGATGATTTACAATAGTGCCATCACCGTACTCCAATTCTTCATCGTCTTGTTGATCTGGTCATTGATCATCTTCGGTAGTAAGCTGCTGATTCGACAATCGGACTTCTTCAAACGCATATTAACCGGGAATCCGCAAAAGATTATTGCGAACGGAAATATCATTGTTGATAATGCCTTGAAGAATGGGATGTCTGCTTCCGACCTTGCATTTAAGCTGCGGTTGGAAAACATCAGTAGTTTCAAAGACGTTAAGAGCGCGACACTCGAACAAAATGGTCAATTGACCATTACCGGTTACGGTAGTGAGTCCATCAAATACCCCATCATTACTGATGGAAAAGTTGACGATTCCGTGCTAGAGCGTCTCAAAAAAGACCATGCTTGGGTTGAAGAACAGGTTAACAAGCAAAACCTTACCATTGAACAAGTTTACCTAGCCCAAATCATTGATGGTCAATTCGTAATTGTGCCATATCCACAACACAAGAAACGGATTACTGATCAATTAATTGATTTCGCTAATAACCACAATTTAACCAGCAGTAGTCGTAAAAACTAACATAAAAAGCCAATCCATTTACGGATTGGCTTTTTATTTTGGTGTTATTGATTTAATGAGGCAATGACCGTCCCCATCGTCTTCATCCCTGATTTAATTTCTTCAACGGAACGGTTGGAATAGTTCAACCGCATTGTGTTAACTTCAGGATTGTCAGGGAAGAATGGAGCGCCGGGCACAAATGCCACGTCGTGTTTAATACATTCATCAAATAGTTGGTCGATATCGATGTTCTTTGGTAGCTTAGCCCAAATGAACATGCCCCCTTCTGGACGGGTAAATTCAGTCTCAGCCGGGAAGTAATCTTGAATTGCTTGAATCATTGCAGCGCCTCGTTCTTTATAGGCAGCTGTAATCTGATCAATGTGGGCTTGCATATCATAATCTTGCATGTAACGTGCAATAATGCATTGCGTGAGGTTATCAGTATGCACATCTTCAAATTGTTTTAGTAGCGTCATCTTAGCAATCAATGCAGGATCAGCACTTGCCCATCCTAAACGCAAACCGGGCGCTAAAATCTTAGAGAACGTTCCCGTATAGATTACGCGGCCAGCATCGTCTAGTGACCGAATTGGGGCAATTGCTTCGCCAGCATAGCGGATGGCCCCGTATGGATCATCTTCGACGATGATAAAATCATATTCATCGGCTAGTTCGACTAAGCGCTTCCGCCGGGCTAGTGACATTGAATTGCCAGTTGGGTTTTGGAAGTTTGGCACCACGTAAACGATTTTAGTGTCAGGATTTTGTTTTAACGTTGCTTCTAATTCATCCATCTTCATCCCATCAGCATCCATGCCAACGCCAAGGGTTTCGGCACCATAGGTCTTAAAGACGTCTAAGGCACTTAAATAAGTGGGCCGTTCGCTAATGACCTTGTCACCAGGGTCGATCATCATTTCAGCGATCACGTCTAAGCCCTGTTGGGAGCCAGTCGTAATTAACATATTAGCAGGATCTTCGGTTAAACCGCGCGTTTGCATGTACGCAGCGATTAATTGACGCAATTTTAAATTCCCCTGCGCGACGCTGTATTGAAGGACCTTTTGCCCATCATCGTCAAAGATGCGGTCGGCAACGGCTTTCAATTGA
Source organism: Nicoliella lavandulae (assembly GCF_037546185.1). NCBI lineage: Bacteria > Bacillati > Bacillota > Bacilli > Lactobacillales > Lactobacillaceae > Nicoliella > Nicoliella lavandulae. The sequence goes on from NZ_JAWMWH010000001.1 coordinate 276,714, forward strand.
GCAACTGGAAATAGTTCTGGGGCGGGTAAGCCACCAGCAAATGAAATAATGCTAGGCTTGCTGGCGACAGTCAACACCTCACCAAATGGGTTGTCATTACTTAGCGGAACGCGGCTGGAAAATTTATATTTTGTCATTTTGGAACCTCCTAAATTGAAATTTATTCATGTTAAATAAGATTATAATACAAACTTTCAATCATTGCTATTTTTTGCGCAAAAAAAATCAGGTTCATTAACTGAACCTGATTTTTAAAGCATTAATTTAATTATTTGAAAACGCGGAATCTTTCGCTATCTTCCATGAATTCCTTGTCGCCAGCTGGGGCTTCAATGGAACCAAAGTTTAATTGAGCACGAAGACGCCAACTCTTAGGAACATCAAATTCCTTATCGATTTCAGCATCGATTAGTGGGTTGTAGTGTTGTAAGTTCGCACCAATACCGTTTTCAGCTAAGGCAGTCCAAACCGCGTATTGAGCGTTACCTTGAGCTTGTTCTGACCAGTCGTAGAAGTTGTCCTTGTATGTTGGGAATTGTTCTTCTAAGCTGTGCACAACATCCATGTCAGTGAACCAAAGGATGGTTGCGTAAGCATTCTTGAATGAGTCAATCTTTGGCTTAGTGTTAGCTTCGAATGCTTCGTCGTTGTTCATAACCTTCTTTAAGTTAGCAGCAGTGATGTCCCAGATCTTGTCTTGAGCTTCACCAAATGCAAAGATAGCCCGGGTAGTTTGGCTATTGAAAGCTGAAGGGGCTTCCTTAATTACATCTTCTAAGAATGGTACTAATTCTTCAGGAGTTTGATCAACCTTGTCCCCTAAAGCGTAAATGGTCCGACGTTTCTTTTGTAAATCTAAAAATTCTTTTTTCATAAATAAATTCCTCCTCAAACGGGTTAATATTTAATTGATGAATCTATTGTAGCACACGTGCTTACTTTTTGTAAGTGTTTTGCTCAAAAAGTTTTTAAATCGTACAAAATAATTATTCTGTACTATAATGAAAGCGTTACAATCTCAACTAAGGAGCTGTTCGCAGATGTATTATTACGTATTCTTATTGCTGGCAATCATTGGTGAAATGATCGGCACGAACCTCCTGAAAGCCTCACTCGGATTTACCCGCTGGCTTCCTGCCGTAGGTTCAATCGTCGCATTCACCCTGTGCTTTTATTTCTTATCATTAGCCATGGTGAAGATTCCATTGAACGTAGCATACGCAACGTGGAGCGGAGTCGGTTTAATCCTTGCCACCGCCATTTCCGTGCTCATTTGGAAAGATCAAATTACACTCATGACCGTCATTGGATTAGCCCTCATCGTTGCCGGCGTCATCATTCTAAACTTATTCACGCCAAAATAAAAGGCAAAGCACCTTACCGGGCCTTGCCTTTTTCGTTATACATAAAAATAAATTGAAAAATACATTAATACCGTTCCTAATAAAACGAATAGATGCCAGATTACATGGCCAAACGGAATCCGTTTGAAACTGTAGATGACCGAACCCACTGTAAACGCAATTCCACCCGCTAACAATAAGCCAAACCCGGTAGGGCCGAGGCCACTCCATAGGCGTTGAATCCCCAAGAGACAAAACCAGCCCATGACCACGTAAATGACGGTCGAGGCGACTTTATATCTCCCCATCCAAATCGATTTATAAATGATCCCACAAATGGCCATGATCCAAATGACCCCAAAGATGACCCATCCAAGGGTCCCACCAATGGTCACTAGTGAATACGGGAGGTAGGTCCCGGCAATCAAGAGGTAAATGGCCGAATGGTCAAAAATCTGAAATAAACGCTCCGCCTTGGTAAAGTAGAGGCTATGAAATAGCGTGGACGCTAGATAAAACAAGATTAACAAACCCCCATAAATGGAAAAGGTCGTAATCCGCATCGCACCACCCTTATGGACCCCATGCACAATTAACACCACGGCGGCGGCAATACTTAATCCGACCCCAATTCCGTGGGTGATGGCACTGAAGATTTCGTTCATTATTAGATATTTTTTATTGGTTAAAAAACTAGGCATGTTTTCCATCACCAAGATCCCCTCTAATCCAAATTAATATCTCTATTATACAAAAAAACGCAAAAAAAGAACCATGTTTTCAACAGAAACATGATTCTTTATGGTTAAGTTTATAATTTTAATACCAGTTGTGTGATAACCAGTGCTTCTTAGCATTGGACCAGCTACCATAACGACTGATAACGTACTTATCAGCAACTTTTTCTTGGTTGGCAGGAGAATAATTACCATGTAATAAACCAATTCCTAATTGGTACTTACCGTAGTAACGACCATTATTAGCACTGTATGAATTTTTGGATTCGCGCCATGCAATCCATTTTTTAGCAGCAGAGTCACTGCTGGATAATTTAGTTGTACTTGCACTTGCGGTTACTTGACTAGTTGATGTGATGAAGGCTCCCATCATTGATACAGAAGCTAGGATTGTTAAAACGATTTTTTGAATTGACATATAAGAAACAAGATCCTCCTTGATGTGACACTCGATTTATTTTTTCGTTCGTTGATTCAATAGTTAGTACTTTACATCATAATTCTTACGCAACCGTTATCAGACTATTACAGATTTGTTACATGATATTACGATTATGCAATAAAGGGGGTTGACGTGACATCAAAAACTGTTATAGTTAGTTACATAAGTAATTAACTAAAGGAGAACTAAAATGACAGTATTAAAGGTTGCAAACTTAAATAAAAAATACGGCAGCAAAAAGGTGTTGCATAACGTTAGTTTTGCAATTCCTAAGGGGAGCATCTTGGGATTAATCGGTCCTAATGGAGCCGGTAAGTCAACGATCATGAAGACAATCGTTGGCTTGACCAGCGCTAATTCTGGGTCGATTGAAATTGATGGCAAGCAATTAACCAAGCATAACCGCAAGGCCCTAGCTAGTGTAGGGACCATGATCGAAACCCCCGCCCTTTATGATAACTTGAGTGGAATCGAACACCTCCACTTATATAATGAAGGCCAAACTACGAACGCAGAAATTGAGCAAATTATGCAAGAAACCCAAATTGCATCGTTCGCCAAGCGCAAGGCAAAGAAGTATTCGCTGGGAATGCGGCAGCGACTAGGAATCGCAATTACCCTATTGAACCATCCCAAACTATTAATCTTAGATGAACCCATGAACGGACTCGATCCACAATCCACCCATGATTTACGGGACTTACTATTGAAGTTAGCCCAACGTGGCATCAGTATTTTAATCTCTAGTCATCTATTAGATGAACTCGCGCGGATTGCTGACTCATACGTAGTGATCAACCACGGGCGCGTGGTTCAAGAAGCACCGGCTGACGAATTTCTATCCACTGGAAATCAACTCGTTAAAATTGAAACGACCGATGCAGCCAAAGCAGCTGAAGTATTAAATGCAGCTGGGTTAGATGCCCATGTTAACGACCGCAAAGTCGAATTTCCCGCTGCCGATGATGCGTTGAACACCGGATTGGTCGCCTTAGTTAACGCCCACATTAAGATTACGAACGTTGAACAAAGCAATGCGGACTTAGAAGAATCCCTATTAAAACTATTGACCAGCGATAATCAAAAGGAGGAACAATAATGCTAACGTTATTAAGACAGGAAGCCTACAAGGCTTTTAAAGGCAAGGCCATTTACATCTCATTGATTCTATTATTAATCTACCAAGGGTTAATTGCATTTGGCACTAAGCAATACCACATTATTTCACCGAACGAATTTATCACCACGGCGGGGAATGCCGAACAAATCGTTGAAATCATCATGGTCGTTATCGCAAGTACCATCATTACCAATGAATTCGTGAACAAGACGATCAAAAACTTACTCTGCCGTCAGTATTCTCGCTTGCAAGTCTTTTTAAGCAAGTTCATCACCCTTGTTTGGATGTATGTATTAATTGTGGTGGTTAACTACTTGTTCACCCTTATTTTCAAAGTACTCCTATTTCGTTCCACTCAGGTCACTTCGCAGATGATTCACGCAACTGCCAATAACGGAATTGGGCAAACCCTATATGTATTCTTGATTACCGCCTTTGTTATTTTAATTAGTAACATTGCCAAAAGTTCTGGCGGGGCCATCGGAATCGGGGTTGCTACCATTTTAGCTAGCCAAGTCCTAGCCACCGTGTTATCACTGTTGATCAACAAAATGAACCTAGTTAAGTTCAACCCCTTCAACTTCTTCTTAGTTAGTTCTCAATATGGATCCGATGCGGTCAAATCCGTTACCCACTTGAGTCTAAATGCCATGACTATCGGCGCATTAATCTACGGGGTCATTTTCTACGCGATCGCGTACATGATTTTTAACCACCGGAACATTTAATCTAACCAAAGCTTAGGCCGTTTCATAATAATGGTTTAAGCTTTTTTGATTGCGCCAGTGCGCTATTGACTGGACCCCAAAAAGTGATAAACTCTAAATATTATATTAGGATCAGGAGGTCCAAATTTTGTTAACTGCACTTAAAGAAACCTTTGCCAAAAAGAATAAAATGACCCTAATCATGGGCATCATTTTAGCCGCGTACATTATTTTAGTAGCGCTCGGTGGTACCTTTGGTAATTTAATCAATGCCTATAATTTTTTGGGGCAACTAGGAACCGCTAGTAACATTATTGAATTATTCATCATGATTTTAGCTAGTTTAGCGTTTACCAGTAGTAATTCGAGAACCTTCCTCGATGGTCTACATCAAAAGGGAATTGCCAAACCCGTGATATTTATCGCCCAATTAATTCACATGGTCGTGGCGTACTTATTTTTCATGATTATTAGTGTCATATTAACGTTGCTCTTGCAAGTGACCCTCTTCAAGGGCGCTGATATGAGCTCAATGTCACAATTTTATGTGGCGATTTATGCTAACGCGATTCATATGTTCATTATGGCCGCATTGATCATCTTTGTATTAATGATTTTCAGTCGCATTAAGGGCAGAATGGCTGCAATTGCTACTGGAATTGGGGTCAACTATGTGGGTCTGGCATTTGCCTGGATCGGATTTCTATTCGTTTACCACCACCGGATGCTCAAATGGGAACCATTTAACTTCCTAATGGTCGAAAACCAATTAGTTAAGCCAATTAATCACACGTTGACTAAGTTATACATGAACGAAGCCATCACCGGGAGTATTATTTACGGGATTGTGTTCCTAATTTTAGCGTTTTGTCTCTTTTCATTTAGAAAGCTAAGAAAGCCTTAAAATTCACTTTTAATCTGGTATAATTAAGTTTGCATGAACTTGGATTTCGAATTATCAAGGAGGAAAATCGTGAACTTTAGTATTGATTTAGACAAACAACTCTGTTTTCAAATATCGCGTACTCACCAACTTTATAATAAGCTTTATCAAAAACCTTTAAAGCAATTTAATTTGACTTATGTTCAATACATTACGTTATTAGCGCTATGGAAGGAAGACGGCGTAACGGTTAACACCCTAAGTCGTGAATTAGATCTCACTAATGGGACGCTAACCCCCCTTCTAAAGCGGCTTGAAAAGGCTGGTTGGATTACCCGTGAACGTGATAAAAAAGATGAACGCCGGTTAATCGTTTCCTTAACTGAACGTGGTAAGCAACTCCAAGGTGAAATTACTAATTGTACTGAAATGTGCTTAAACGAAATGGGGTACACCCCAGAAGGATTCAACCAAGCATTAGCTAACGTTCAAGATATTCAAAATCGGTTGAAGATGGCGATCGAACGTCAAGCTGATTAATTAAAGTTCCCGTTTACGGGAGCTTTTTTTTTGCATTGAATTGAATTTATGCAACCATTTTCCGAATATTATCGACATAATATTTATTTTCATTCGCGTTTGCGTTAAAATAAAAGATGTTAGCGTTGTATTTTACAATTTTATAGGGTTGACTATTTTATGGTTATTCTTGTAAGATACTATTACAATTTTTAAAATCTTTTAAAGAAGGTGTAAATGTGTCAGAAAAAAACGAAGAACTAGAACGTAAGTTAGCTCCTCGTCATATGCAAATGATTGCCCTAGGGGGAACCATCGGGGTCGGACTATTTATGGGGGCATCATCCACCATTAATTGGACCGGGCCTTCCGTGTTACTTGCCTACGCAATCGCCGGGATTTTCCTTTACTTAATCATGCGGGCGCTTGGTGAAATGCTATATGTTCATCCCGTAACGGGAGCGTTTTCCCAGTTCGCGACCTTATACATGCATCCCGTCTTCGGTTTCCTAACCGCGTGGAGTAATATCTTCCAGTGGGTGCTAGTTGGAATGAGTGAAGTGATTGCCATTGGGACCTATTGTCACTTCTGGTGGCCAGGATTGCCTGGTTGGGTTCCCGGTGTTATTGCCATCATCAGTCTTTGTTTAGCCAACCTCTTCTCCGTTAAGTCATTCGGGGAATTGGAATACTGGTTTGCATTGATCAAGGTGGTTACCATCGTATTGATGATCGTAGCTGGACTTGGCGTGATCATCTTTGGTTTCGGTCACAACATGCATCCCGTTGGAATTAGTAACCTTTGGAAGTATGGATTCTTCACTGGCGGGGTCAAAGGATTCCTATTCGCCCTTGCCATTGTGTTAGGTTCATACCAAGGGATCGAACTAATCGGGGTTACGGCCGGAGAAGCTGACAATCCTAAGAAGTCCATCGTTGAAGCCATTCAATCCACCATTGGTCGGATCTTGATCTTCTACATCGGTGCCATCTTCGTTATCGTTTCCATCTACCCATGGGATAAGATCGGAACGCTTGGTTCACCATTCGTACTTACTTTCTCTAAGTTAGGAATTACTGCAGCTGCCGGAATTATTAACTTCGTGGTCTTAACGGCTGCGCTTTCTGGTTCTAACTCCGCAATCTACAGTTCTAGTCGGATGACATACTTACTTGCCAAGGAAGGCAAGTTACCAAAGAAGTTCTTAGAACTAACTAAGAGTGGGGTGCCACTTTACACAGTTATCGCGGTTTCTGCCGGAATCTTTATCGGAGTTATCCTAAACGTGATCTTACCAGCATTCGTTAAGAACGCTTCTGACATCTTCGTGTTAGTTTACAGTTCTAGTATTTTACCAGGAATGGTGCCATGGTTCGTCATCTTAGTCAGTGAAATTCGCTTCAGAAAGTTACACCCTGAAGAATTAGAAGGTCACCCATTCCAGATGCCATTCTCACCATACTCAAATTACTTGACCCTCTTCGTATTGTTCGTTACTTTGATCTTCATGGTAGTCAACAACGATACACGGATCCCAGTAATTATTGGTGCCATCTTCCTAGTAATTATGACCATTATCTACTTCGTTAAGTACAACAAAACGGACTTAGAAGAACGCCGGAAAAACCAAGGCAAAGAAGTTTTTGATAAATAATTAGTTCAGCAAATAACGTTCCCAATTAAGTTGGGGGCGTTATTTTTTTATTATATAATTGACAAATGAACAGTTGTTCAGTAATATTGAACTTGTTGATTTAAATTTGAGGAAGTGTTTAAAGTGGCAGAAAAAGATTCAGGTTTGAAGCGTGGCCTTGCGCCTCGCCATATGCAAATGATTGCATTAGGTGGGACGATTGGGGTCGGCCTGTTCATGGGTTCTACATCCACGATCGGCTGGACCGGTCCATCCGTTTTACTTGATTACGCAATCGCAGGAATATTTTTATACTTAATTATGCGTTCATTGGGGGAAATGCTTTACGTGCACCCCGTTACTGGTTCCTTTGCTCAATTTGCGAACCAATATATGCACCCCGTGTTCGGTTACTTAACCGCATGGAGTAATATTTTCCAATACATTGTGGTCGGCATGAGTGAAGTGATTGCCATTGGGACCTATTGTAAATTCTGGTGGCCATCGCTGCCCGGTTGGATTCCAGGGTTAGTGGCAATCGTGTCACTAGCCATCGCCAACTTGATTTCAGTGAAGGCCTTTGGGGAATTGGAATACTGGTTCGCCATGATCAAGGTGGTTACGATCGTCTTAATGATCATCGCCGGACTCGGCATCATTCTCTTCGGGTTTGGTCACGGAATGCATCCCGTTGGCATTAGCAACATCTGGAAATACGGGTTCTTCACTGGTGGCATCAAAGGATTCTTCTTTGCCCTAGCGATCGTGCTAGGTTCCTATCAAGGAATTGAGCTGATTGGGGTAACCGCCGGAGAAGCCGAAAACCCACGGAAGTCATTGATCGAAGCCATTCAATCCACGATTGGCCGGATCTTGATCTTCTATATTGGGGCCATCTTCGTGATCCTAAGTATCTATCCTTGGGATAAACTAGGCCAAGTTGGTTCCCCATTCGTGGAAACCTTCGCTAAGTTAGGGATTACTGCGGCGGCCGGAATCATTAACTTCGTGGTTTTGACTGCAGCGCTTTCTGGTTCCAACTCTGGAATTTACAGTGCCAGTCGGATGACGTTATTGCTAGCCGAAGATCACAAGTTACCAAAGCGGTTCTTGCGGATCAACCGGCACGGAGTCCCATTCTATGCAGTGGCATCCATTTCATTCGGGATTTTCATCGGAGTCGTATTGAACTTTGTACTCCCATTATTCTTTAAGAATGCGGGCGAAATCTTCGTAATGGTTTACAGTTCAAGTGTGCTCCCTGGGATGGTGCCATGGTTCGTGATCTTGATCAGTCAAATCCGATTCAGAAAACTCCACCCAGATGAAATGAAGGGTCACCCATTTAAGATGCCCCTTTCACCTTATACTAACTACATCACCCTATTCTTCTTGGTCGTAACTTTAATTTTCATGTTCTTTAATGATGCTACGCGGATTCCATTGATTATCGGAATCGTTTTCCTAGTCATCATGACGATCATCTACTTCGCTAAGTACAACCAAAGCGACATTGAAAAGGCCAAAAAGAGTAGCGACGATCTATACTAAAATAAAAACGTTTGTGAATGGAAATACCACTCACAAACGTTTTTTAGTACCGTTTTACTTCTGGGACCCGCCATTTAATCATAATTAAGTTAATGATCATCACGGCAGCGAAGTAAAAGACTCCGCTATAGCCAACAAAGTTGGAGATTACCCCACCGATGATGGAGCCAATTACCGAACCGATTGCTTGGGCCCCTTGGTTCAAGCTAAATGCCATCCCCGTCATGTTAGCAGGCGTTCCCTTCGCAAAGAGCGTCTGAATCGATGGGAAGACTCCAGCGTTCCCAATCCCATTGGTAAAGCGGAAAATCCCTAAGATCCAAATGCTACTAGCAAACCCCTGGGGGAAATACGATAGGATCACAATGATAAACCCAATCGTAAGCACCCGTGAGGCCCCATGTTTATCACCATAGCGCCCGAAGAATGGTGAACTAATCACCATCGCCATCCCTGGCAATGCGGTAATTAGTCCCGCCACAATTGCTACGGGCCCGTGGCCACCCAGTAATTGTTTTACATACAGCGTAATAATGGGAAAGACCGCGTTCAACCCACTTTGGACGATGACGGAAGTCAATAGCATGTAAATCACGAACCGGGGGTTAGGAAAGCGTTTGAACAGGTGCCAACCATCATCATCGGCATCTGGGTCCGGCTGATAATGTTCAGACACCATGAACAATGCCATCAAGAAGAATGCGAATAGAAAAATCCCCGTTAAGAAGAACGTGACCCGAATCGACAGAAAGCTAACTAAAATCCCGCCGAAAATAGGGCCAATCAAAAAGCCACTGGTGTATCCCGTTGATAGAATACTTAAGGCGTATTGGACCTTATCCCGCGGTGTTTCAGTCGCAATTAGGGCAATACAGTTCGGAATTACCCCATCAAAGAACCCCTGGAGAAACCGTAACAGGATAAATTGCCAGACGTTAGTGACACAGCCCATCAACGCAATCGAGATCGCCGACCCCAATGCCGTTTGTAAAATCATCCGTTTACGGCCGTGGCGATCTGCGAACTTACCCCCAAACGGTGCGGTGAATGCCACGACTAAAAAGGATGCCGCATAGACGATTCCACTTAAAATCGATAGTTCGCCAGACGAGAAATGGCCTAAATCACTAATGTATAACGACATGAACGGGATCACCTCGTTAAACGCGACCCCCGTAATAAAAGTTCCAAACAATAATACAATTAAATTTCGTTTCCAGTTTTGATTCGCTGAGTGCATATCATCAATTCCCCTTCTCTAAGCTTGAGCGAATAAAAAAAGTAATACTAAGCAAGTAGCATTACTTTTCAAACCTATTTTAATTCAGTTAATTCTTTTTCATAACCATCTACCATTACTAATGAATCAGCATCCTGATGATTTTCAAACTTCCGGTGTAATTGGGCGATAAAGCGTTCAATGAAGTAGCCCACTGACATTTCCCGGTGAAAATGTGCCTTAGCATCCGTCCTGATGGAATCGAACTGTTTGAGATAGGCATCGATGGCTTGATCTAAGTACTGGTCATATGGTTGTTCCGCATCATACGTATCTGAATCTTTATGATACGAAGCATACTTAGCAACGTAGATGCCTTGGTTTTCAGATTTATACTGACTCTTATACAGTAGTTCGCGTAGTTTTTTAGCTGGTTGATTCACGGCTGGTTGGGCCATTAAATCACTGGGAAGGCCACTATCAGCTAGTTCAACGATTCGTAAGTTTTTTGCCACGATTAATCCTCCTTTTTTGGATGTGGGTCTGCGGAGCTCCAGCGTAATTCAGGAACCCGCCACATAATTAATCCTAACACAGTAAACAACATGATGGCATTAAAGACAAACACACCACCGTAATCAAAGACGTTGGAAATAATCCCACCAATCATCGAACCGACCACGGCACCTAATGCCTGGGCCGCTTGGTTCAAACTAAAGACCATCCCCGTTAACAAACTTGGCGTTTCCTTAGCTAACATCGTTTGGATCGTGGGATAAACGGCGGCGTTGGCCGCACCACTAGAAAGCGCAGGATTCCTAAAATCACAACGCTCGTCGTAAAGGCTTGGGGGAAGTACAAAATCCCGGAAAAGACGATTCCTAGAATCAATACCTTATGCGTTCCGCGGGCATCCCCAATCCGCCCCCAGATCGATGACGTCATGAACATCGAGATTCCGGGCAGCGATGCAATTAACCCGGCCACGATCGTAATTGGCCCGTGATTATGCATTAATTCCTTCACCAACAAACTAATGATTGGATAAATTGAGAATAGACCGGCTTGAATGATCACCGTTGCCAATAGCATCCAAATTACAAAGTGCGGTTTGGGAAAGCCCTTTAATAAATGAATGTCGAACAACGATGTCTTCGCTCGTTTGGGATCTGGTTTAAAGGTTTCTTTGACCAAGAACCAGGTAATAAAGAACGAGATCAACAATAACCCCGCCGTGATCAAGAACGTAATCCGAATGTTGAAGATGTGGGCTAACACCCCACCTAAAATTGGCCCGATCAAGTTACCACCGACATAACCGGTCGTAATAATCCCCATTGCGTATCCAGCGTGTTCCTTAGGCGTTTCCGTTGCCACCAGCGCCGTGGAATTTGGAATTACACCGGCGAAGAACCCCTGAAGCGTCCGCAGTAAGACTAACTGCCAGACGTTGGTAACGAGCCCCATCAACCCCAGCGTAATCGCCGAGCCCAATGCGGTTTGTAAGACCATTCGCTTGCGTCCGTGCCGATCGGCAAAGCGGCCCCAAATCGGAGCCGTAAACATGACCACCACAAAGGAAGCTGCATATACCAAACCACTTAACAGTGATAATTGGCCCTTTGAATAGTGGCCGAGGTCACTAACATATAATGATAGAAATGGGATGACCTCACTAAAGCCCATTCCATCAATAAAAGTACCAAACCAAAGTACCCATAAATTCTTTTTCCAAGAATCAGCTTCAGCCATCTGAATGATGCCCTCTTTTCTAAAAAAATATTAAGATTGTGGTTTTCATTATAGCACACATGAATTAGCGCAAAAAAATAATATTGGTAAAAAATTACCAATATTATTTTTAACATCATTAAATGAACTTAACGAACTTCTTATTACCAGTAATATATTGATTTTTATCAATATAGAATCGGGTCAAGCCCTTATATCTAACGACATGGTCGACTTTTAATTTGGTGCCCTTCTTATAAAAGTGCCCACCTTGGCCGAACTTAAGATGGTTATGCAACCGCGCTCCAGCCCGGTTAATGACCTTAACCGTATGGCTATTGGCAGCGTCCATTTCATCTTGCCGGTAATAAGCATTCACGATCCGTTCATGACTAGTCGTGAGGTAACCGCGATTGAGATTATCATCAGCGGTCAAGTGCCCAACGACGTAGTAACGAAGGGTCCCGTCACTAGTCATGACCAGTTTTTTGACCTTAAATTCATTCACTTGATTTTGAGGTTCATGTTTATACTTCTTGATCCGGTTGCCCCGGACAAATTCAGTTGAATCATGTAGGAAGACCCGTTTGGTATTGTAAATATAAACCGGTTTCTTACGCAAAGCAGCGTTAAAGGCATCGACATATCCGCGCTTGAATCCGGCTGATTCACCAGCTAGATTTTCGCGGGCTAGATCATCAGCTCGAGCCGCCTTGGCCCCAACTCGTTTAGCCTCATTGTATGCTGCCCGGCCGACCCGGTAAGCCTTAGCGTAATCGGATTGATAAATGGCAGCACGGTCTTCAAAGTACCGTTTAGCTTCCTTCCCATTGAACGCATCCATATAACCATCGTATGCACCCGCATAGGTTGGTTGGGCATCATGATGATCATCATACATATAACCACGTTTGGCATCCGCTAATCCCATGTGATAGTAATCCACAGTCTTAGCATTTGCTGGCGTTTCGTTAGTGGCACTAACCGTAAAGATCAACTTAGCAGCTCTAATGATGGTTGCATAGTCACTTTGGGCACGCTGAGCGGCACTACTTGCAATGTAGGTTTCATCGACCAGTTGCATGTTAGCACTGTCAACGATTGAGCTTGCACTCAAGGCGACACTGGCCGCGGAACTAGCGGCGGCCGCTAAGCTGTTCCCAGTGGCAATATCTCCATTCATGTAGGCGATCGCAGCACTATTCTTGGCTGCTTGAGCCGCTGCGTTGGCACTATTGACCACGTTAGTAGCACTGGATGCCGCATCAATGGCCATTGCAGCAGCTTGGGCGGCCGAACTAGCGATTTGATTAGCCACCACTGCATCTGCCGAAGCCGAGGCAATGACGTTGGCCACTGAATTGTTATGGGCAGCATAGCTAGCTAGGGATGGACTGTTGCTGTAACGACTAGCTTCAGCAATTGCATAGCTAGCTTGTTGTTGAGCAGAGTCTGCTGGATTAACGGTCAACGAAGTTACTGAGTTAGCATTCGCAGCATAGCTGGCAGCTAGGTTATTACGATTAAAGCCGGCAAATCCAGCGGGCCCGTTGCCGTTAGTCGTAGCAGTGACGCTACTGTAAGCTGAACTAGTTTGGGCGGCATATGGAATGGCGGGGTTGGATAGATGCGTGATCCAGTACGCTAATGAAGCGTTAGATTGAGCAGTCGCCGTAGCAGAACTAACTACTGCTGCGTTAACACTCGCAACGGATTGAGCTGAACTAGCGATATCGGCATTATTAGCCGCAACCGTATTGGCGGCACTCCCGTCATTAGCATAGGATTGGACTGCTGAATTAGCGCTGTTAGCACTGGCTTCAGCAGCTGAAGCAGCAGCGGAATCACCATTAATGGCCTGACTAGTGGCAATTGAAGCGTAATGAGCAGCCGCACTCGATTGGGCACTGGCGTTACTGTAATCAGCACTGGCCCGGTTATTAGCACTGGATGCAGCGGACTTAGCACTTTGCGCAACTGAGTTAGCACTGTTGGCTTGGTTAGCGGCAGAGCTAGCCACTGCCGATGCAGAGTTAGCTAAGTAGGCATATGAGCGAGCCGAATGATTAGCTGGTGCCCCACTGGCATCGCCATTGGCATTCGAAGCAGCAATTGAAGCGGCGCGGTCATTGTCCTGGGCGCTATTATTAGCGTCACTAGCAGCACTGGCATGGGATGACGCATCATTATTGTTGGAACTAGCGGCTGAAGCAGCAACACTGGCTGATTGATTACCAGCATTTGCGCTGTGGTTCAAACCATCAGCCGCACTCAGCGCACTGGACTGTTGGGCAGCCGCATTACTTGCGGCGACACTCGCTGAACTAGCACTTGCTAATGCAGCGGAAGCAAGGCTTTCGTCTGATTGGGCCCGACTGGCTGCACTAGTAGCCGCTTGGTTAGCGGCTGAAACGGTCGCAACCGCTTGACTGGCTTGATCCATATTAGCACTAGTAGCAGCAGCATAGCTGGCAACTTGAGCACTAGCTTGGCTAGCGGCTGGTTCGTTTCCAGCACTAGCTAGACTAGCCGCTTGACTAGCATTGGAACTAGCAGCTGAATTAGCTGATTGAGCCGTACTAGTGGCAGCACTAGCTTGTTGGCTAGCCGATTGGGCAGCTGAATTAGCAACACTGGCATCGTTAGTAGCACTATTGGCAACTGACACTGCGGAGCTTGCAACCGTGGCCGCTGATTTAACGGCTGCATTGGATGGATTCCCGGCTGCTAAGATGTTAGTTTGAGTTGCAACCTTTGCAACCGAAGCACTGTCATTTGCGGTATTACTATTCGCAACACTAGCTTGACTGGCAGCTCGATTGGCTTGGTTATTAATGCTAGATGCACTGTTAGCACTAGTAGCAACCGCCTGGTGTTGGTTAGCCGCTTTACTTGCATCCGTATCAGCATTCGCAGCATCCCGTAATGCGTTGCTCGTAGCAGTGGCATTGCTTTGGGCAGCTTGGGCAGCAGCCGCAGCGGAACTAGCTAGGGATGAATCCGTGTTTGCCCGGTTCGATGCTGACTTAGCGGCATCGGCGGCGTTACTAGCATCCCGATTAGCGGCTGAAGCCGTATCATTAGCAGACTTCGCAAGTGAAGCTAAGTGCGAAACCGTTGCTGAATCGGATGGCGTAAATGGATTTGCATTGCTGGCGATTGAAGCGGCAGCTTGGGCAGCCGAACTAGCGATTGAAGCCGCATTAGAAGCGGCAGTCGTAGCAGAACTAGCCGTATCTGAAGCCACGCTAGCTTGACTGGCGGCAACTTGCCCGTCGGCACTAGCAGAACTAGCCGCACTATTGGCTAATGCAGCCGAACTAACGTCACTTTGTAGGGCTGAATTACTTGGGAAGTCCTTGGCAATGGAGCTGGTCAAAGCAGTCGCCGAACTAGCAGTATTCGCAGCCGAACTGGTCCCCGTAGTAGTTTGATCAGTGGCCGTTTTAGCACTCGAAGTGACCTGGTTATAATTACTCATTGCAGATGCATAGCTATTAGCGGAACTAGCCGCACTACGAGCCCGGTCAACATTTAGTGTTCCATCTGCAGAATTAATTACAGCTGCACGTGATTGGGCATCGTCGGTAGCGGAGCTAGCTTGCGCATTGGCTTGACTAGCAACACTGGCGGCAGAACTACCCGTATTAGAAGCCGTGTTGATGGTTGCGTTAGCTGAATCAGCAATTGACTGCGCATTTGCAGCGGAACTGGCCGCACTCGTGGCAATGGAGGCCTGCTTGGATGCCTCTGCACTAGCAGTTTGGGCAGCAGAGCTGTTACCGGTAGCAGCTGCACTGGCGGCCGTACTAGCAGCACTAGCTGCAGCACTGGCAGCATTGCTGGCGGCTGACTTAGCAGCACTAGCTGCAGCGTTAGCACTACTTACCGCGTTGGAAGCAACCGTCGCAGCACTGGCGGCATTGCTGGCCACTTGGGCGGCACTAGATGCAACTTGCTTAGCCGAACTAGCAACTGAAACATCCCCACTGATGGCAGCATCCCCTGGTTTAACCGTGTTGGCAATCGATTGGGCTCGCGAAGCAGCGACGCTAGCATCACTAGCATTGGATGCGGCCTTTGAAGCGACCTGTTGATAGCTACTGGTATCAGTGTTGTTGCTAGTAGCGCTTTGATGCGCTTGGTTAGCAGTAGCAGCGGCTGAACTAGCCTGTGCTGCTGCGTTAGCGGCATCACTGGCATCCTTTTTAGGTCCGTTGGTCAATGCTTGGGCCGCACTGGCAGCAGCGGCAGCATTATTCAACGCTGATTGAACTTGGTTGGCCGCATTACTTGCAACAACCGAAGCGGAACTAGCCGTAGTTGCAGCATGCGAAGCATCTTGAGTTGCTTGACTAGCGGCAGTGGAATCTGAACTAGCGGCACTGCTTGCAACTTGGGCTGAATTAGCAGCATTACTTGCTTGGCGAGCATACCGATCACCGGCGTTCGTATTCCCAGCGGCATAAGCGGAGCTAGCTTGACTAGCGGCTTGTTGTGCCGTGTTGACTGCTGATTGAGCAAGTGAATTTTGTTGTTGAATGTCATGATTAGCAGCATCAGCAGTGGACTTAGCAGTCGCAGCAGCTTGGTTAGCAACATCGGCAGTCCTTACAGCAGAACTAACCACTTGATTAGCGGAACTAGCTTGTGTTGCCGCACTGACAACCGATTGATTATTAGCGTTAGCAGCCGCAATTTGACTCACTTGTTGATTCATTGCACTAGCCGTGCTGGATGAAACGTTGGCATTACTATCTGATGCACTAGCTGATTGAGCATAACGGCTAGCCGCACTGTCATCTGGATTCGTTGAACTCGTTTCACCACTAATTGCACTGGATGCTGATTTAGCAACACTGACCGCACTGGCGGCGGTACTGTTACCAGCACTAGATGCTGCAGATTGTTGAGCTGAGTTCAAACTGACCAATGAACTCGAAATCGAATTAGCGGTACTATCTGCGGAGTGGGCTTGGGCTGCGAACATG
Source organism: Nicoliella lavandulae (assembly GCF_037546185.1). Classification (NCBI taxonomy): domain Bacteria; kingdom Bacillati; phylum Bacillota; class Bacilli; order Lactobacillales; family Lactobacillaceae; genus Nicoliella; species Nicoliella lavandulae. The sequence continues at coordinate 293,591 of NZ_JAWMWH010000001.1, forward strand.
CTAGCCGTATCGTTGGCACTATTGGCCCGGCTAGCGGCATCAGAACCCGCAGCAATCGCGGATGATCCCGCAGCAATGGCAGCGGATGCTTGATCTGCATCTCGTTGGGCCCGAACAGCGGCCGAAGCGGCTTTTGCAGCGGCACTGGATGCCGCATCGACGTTGTTAGCCTTAGCAGCGGATGCTTCAGCGGCACTGGCGGCACTAAAGTCTGCATTGGCACTACTAATGTCGCCGTTAGCACTCGCAGCATCGGCGGCGGCACTAGCTGCAGTAGACGATGCAGTCGAGGCATCTTTAGATGCTTGGTTAGCAACGCCAACGGCAGCACTAGCGTTAGAAGCCGCTTGACTAGCAATCGTGGCCACACTCTTCAATTGGCCATTATCAGGCGTTTGAGATGCTAGACTAGCCGCATCTTGAGCATCGTCATTGGCCTGATTAGCGTGATCACTAGCACTTGAGGTCGCCGCACTAGCCGTACTTGATTGAGCCGTGGTGGCGTCACGATCCTTACCAGTATCAACGATGGCTTGACTCCCAACTCCAGCGGCACTGCTAATCGTATTGGATGCACTTGAAACTAGATTGTTAGCACTAGTGACTCCATTGGCAACGGCATTCGAAGCGTCATTGGCAGCATTGGAAGCTGCTAGTGCGGCTGCAGAAGCAGTCGTATTGTCATTGGTATCCCGTAATGCAGCACTGGTGGCACTTTGATCCGCTTGGTTAGCAGCATTCGAAGCGGTTTGGGCACTTGATAATGCAGCATCAGCATTAGCGGCAGCACTAACGGCTTGGGATGCCAATTGCTTAGCGTTGTCCCCATGGGCGGAGGCCGCTACCTTAGCTAGGGATTGAGCCGTGGAATTAGCAGAGTAAGCCGCCGTTGATGCTGCCTTGGCACTGGCAACGGCTGAATCTGCAGCACTCTTAGCACTGGTAGCGTCATTTTCCGCAACCTTAGCATCAGATGCTGCAGAACTAGCGGTTGTCATTGCACTGGCCGTTACTGAAGCGGCGCTGGCAACGACACTGTTGGACTGGTTATTAGTGGCTAAGCTGTTAACTAATGCATTCGCCGAGCTAGTATGTTGATTTGCCATCGCGGCTTGACTAGCTGATTGGCCAGCTTGACTGGCTTTGAGGGATGCATCATTACCGTTAATAGTAGCACTTCCGGCCGCTTGACCGGCTTGTACGCTATCATTACTTGCCTGCTTACCAGCATCACTAGCAGCAGAACCATACCCAGCATCAGCCGCTTCACTAGCAGCTTGACTAGCATTTTGAGCAGCTTGGTCCGCACCACTAGCAACTGCATTAGCACTCGCCGCCTTAGCAGCTGCACTTGCTAATGCACTGGCGGCTTCACTAGCGGCCCTACTTGCCGAATTAGCTGAATTAACAGCTGTTGAAGCATTATTTGCCGCATCACTGGCAGCATTAGCTGCAGAGCTTGCTCGACTAGGATCTCCAGCAGCGGCATATGAACTAGCGGCATACGAAGCACTCGCCGCCGTTGATTCGGCAGCGGAAGCAGCGGAACTAGCTTGGTTAACAGCTGAATTGGCAGCAGTATACTTATCCTGAGCATCCTTAGCAGCAGCATTCGCCGTATTCGCATCACTGGCAGCGGCACTAACGACGGCACTGGCACTAATGGCGGCTGAATTGGCACTAGCAATCTTAGAATCATCAGGCCGGACGGAGGCTAAACTGTTAATGTAAGCAGCAGCACTGTTGATATCACTAGCATGGCTGTTAACTGCATTACTATCACTATTAATTTGTTGTTTATTAGCATCGACCGATGATGAACCGGCATTAATTGAGCTGGCAACCTTAGATACAGTTGGGGCGGCACTACTAGTTTGGACATGCGCTGAACTAGCGGCATCATTGGCACCTTGGCCAGCTGCAATATTAGCGCTAGCTGAATTAGCGGCATCGCTAGCAGCTTTAGCGGCACTGGCAATTGCACTCGATGCTTCAATCGCTGCACTCGATGCATTCGATGCATCCTTAGCAGCGGTTTGGGCTGCCGTCCGATCACTTTGAACAGTTACATTAGCTGATTCAGCACGGTCCTTGGCCGCAGATGCAATCGCTGCTTGACTAGCGGCATTGCTACCATCCCCTAAGTTAGCATAACTAGAAGCTAGGGCCGCAGCAGAATTGGCAATGGATGCCTGCTTACTTGCAAACGCAGGTAATTGATCGGCATCCGCTGCTTTTTCACTCGCTACTACACTCGCTGAATGAGCAATACTTGATGCATTAGTGGCAGCAGTTGAAGCAGAACGCATTGCACTTGATTCCCTAGCAATTGCATCGGATGCACTCGTAACCACTGTATTATCAGCATTGTGATTATGCATATCTGTAATTGCATCGGTAGCAGAGCTAACCATACTTACATTGCCATTGGTTGCCTGCGAAGTTGCACTCGTTTCGGATGAGTAACTAGCAGCAGATTGATTAGCTTGATCAGTATCACCGGTTGCCGCAGCAACTGAATTGGCATCCGTTTTAGCAGTATCGGCTGCATTGGATGCATTGGCGCTAGCCCGTAGTCCTTCAGCAGCGTTAGATGCAGTCTGATTAGCACTTTGAGCCACTGTATTAGCATGATCAGCCATAGAACTTGCGGAATCAGCGCTTGATGTAGCGGCACTGGCTGCACTTGAAGCCTGTTCAGCAATTGCATTGGCCTTATCAGCATCCGCTGCTGCTTGCTTAGCAATTGCAGCATTATTACTTGCGATGTCGGCTGCCGAACTAGCATGACTAGTATCCCCACTAGCAGCAAAGTCACTAGCAGCAACCGAGGCAGAATGAGCAGCAACATTAGCAGAGCTAGCAGTTGATGCCGCACTGGCAGCTAGTGCTGCTTGTGACATGTATACACTTTGGGCTGATTGAGCATTGACATAGGCATTGGAAGCCTGCGTATTAGCACTGGCAGCCGATTGAGCAGCATCATTGGCTTGACTAGCGGCGTTACTAATGATGGAGTTGTTCGAATTAGCTGAATTAGTCGCATTAGCTAATTGTGCAGCTGAACTTGCACTAATGGCATTCGAACTTGTAGTTTGACTATCAGCTTTAGTTTGGCTAACCGCCGCATTAACAGCTGATGAACTAGCATTAATTTGCTTTGCAACATCTGAAGTATGCGTAGCAGCACTAGCTGTTACCACGGTCGCAGAACTAGCCATCTGGTTAGCAGCATTCCCACTAGCTACGTTTTGACTAGCGGCATTGGAAGCATTACTAATGGTTCCAGCTGCACTAGCAATTTGACTAGCTGCATCGACCGCTGCATTGGAAGCATCAGCAGCATTGCTAGCTGCCGTACTAGCAGATGTATGAGCTGATTGAGCAATGTTATTATCATTTTGTGCAGCACTGAGGGCAGCCGCAGCAATGGAAACTTGTGCTTGCGCTCCACTAACGTCACCACTGTTAGCCATATCGGAAGCTGATTGAGCAGCATTCGATGCTTTTACATATTGACTTTGCGCATCAGCATCAGCAGCACTGGCCTGGGATGCATATGATGATGCGTCTTTACTGTTTGATTGAGCCTTATCATTAGCAGCCTGAGCGGATTGAGCAGCGGTACTAGCAGCACTAGCAGCGGCAGTAATTGCACTGTTGGCACTACTTACAACTGTATTGTTAGCATTATCACTAGCTAATTGACTGGTTGCAGTACTATTAGTAGCAATCGAATTCAGATTCGACTGCGTGTTACTTACAGTGGTGCTAGTCTGATTAGTAAACTGACTGGCACTACTGTTGTAACTATTCACTCCGTTACTATCATTAACGGCACTATTTGCTGAATTAGCCGCTGAGCTAGTTGCATCACGATCACTAGCTGCCGCACTGGCAGCCGACACTCCTGCATTGAAAATTGAATTAGCAAAATCAAGCGCTGACTGAACCTGACTATTAGCAGATAAAACCACATTCGCACTACTAGCAAATGCATTCGCAAAATTAATAATGTCAGTAGCATTAGCTGATGAAGCTGAACTTGCGCTAGCAACAACACTAGATTCATTAGATGCACCACTTAAATTATTTCTAACTAGTGAGCTATAAATAGACTGCGCAGTTGAACTATCGCCCTTTGCAGCCGCATTAGAGATTGCCGCATAACTATTTGATCCCTCTGCCGCTTGACTCTGCGCCTTATTATTAGCAATTGAAGTATTACTATCAATATTGCCAGCTGATAAATTGGCAAAGTCACTTCTAAGATAATCCAAATTAGCAAATGCATAAACTGCATTTCCTGCATGATAAGCAGACTGAGCGACTGAGGCTACTTGTTTCAGTGCACTGTTACTAGGCGCTTTACTAGCAAGAGATTCAATCGTACCTACTGCCGAGGATAATAAACTAAATTGACTATTCATCGCTGCAGAGTAAGATTTAGTGGCTATTACATCCGCACTAGCAAGTGATGCTTGAGCACTAGCATTGGAATAATCTGATGAAGCTTGAGAAGCAAATGTAGATGTGGTTTGATAAGCAGAGCTAGCATTGCTCATAATGGAATTAACCACCGATACATTATTAGTAGCAGTCGGATAATTATTAGTTGCATTCTGATTGGCATTCGATATTATGATGCTGTTAGAACTAGCAACCGAATATACCGAAGATACAACACTAGCTTGAGATGACGCTACTAATTGTGCAGAACTAGCAGTTGAAAAATCAATTTGTGCACTTGAATCGGCAGCCCAAGCAATATTAGATGCCGATTGAGCAGATGATAAATTACCAGCATAAGCATAACTAGATGCTAACACAGCTGCTGAACTAGCAATGGATGCTTGCTTATTGGCATCTGAAGTAGCTGATTGGGCAGCTAAACCAGCAGTGGAAGCGGTTGAAGATGCAACACTAGCAGTTGAAGATGCACTGGAAATATCTGCTGAAGCAGCTGCAATCGCACTACTAGCGCTACTAATTAAGGACGCCACACTATTAACAACTGAATTACTAGGATTAGCCTTTTGCAATGCCGCAATACTTGAACTTAAATTATTAATGTTTGTACTAGCACTACTTGTATTAGTAACATAAGCTGCGATTGATGATGCCGATTGAGTAATGCCTGAAATAAGTGATTCAGTTGCAGAAGCAGTACTATAGGTAATTGATGCCGCTGAGCTAGCTGCACTCATTGCTTGTTCTGCTGAGTTACTAGCGTTTGATGCAGTTGAAGAACCACCGTTCATAACCACTTTGGCAGCAGAAGTAAGTGAGCCAACATCCGATTGTAAGCTAGTGACCTCACTAGCATAACTATTAGCAGCAGATAATTGACTTTGCGCAAGTGCATCATAACTAGATGCCACCACATTCGCACTGTCAACAGATGATGAGGCCTGTTGAGCTTGACTAGCATTTTGACTAGCTAAATCCGCATATTTGAGAGCAGCTGAGCTATCATGATTAGCAAGTGCTGAAGATGCTAATGCAGAATTACTGGCCGCAGCCGCAGCCGCATTACTAGCCGCGATATTAGCGCTACTAGCTGCAGCATAAGCACTAGCTATCCCGCTATCAGTACTATTAACACTGTCAGAAAGTGATAATCCTGTAACATTATACGCCAAAAAGTTTGCCGACGTAGCTGCGGCACTAACACTATTAGCTATACTACCCAAGCCCGGATTATTGGCCAAAATATCATTTAACGATGTAGAAACACTACTCATACCTGTGGAAATAACGCTTAGACTATTAAAAATCGTATTAACATCGTTCCGTGCTTGATTATAATTCGAAACATGATTTGAGGCAGCAGCGGCATTAGAGGATCCGTTAGTTGCATAATTAGCTGCTGATGCGGCTTGTGATGCAGTTGAATTAGCTGATGTTGCTTCGCTACTTGGATTGATGATTTGATTATATGCAGATTGAGCTGATGATAAAGTTGCATTAGCAGCATTTTGATTATCAATAGCTTTAGAAGCAGCCGTTGAAGCGTTAGATTGATAAGAATGGGCACTAGAAAGTGCTACCGTTGCATTACTAGAATCAACAGCAGCATTGCTTGCCGCCGTCGATGCTTGTTCCGAAAGTGCCACCATTGAGTCATGGTTAACGTACGTATTCGCACTTTCGGCAGATGCATTATAAGAAGCCATCAATGCGCTAACGCTACTTGCAATTGATGCTTGTTGACTAGCGGCTAACGCTTGACTATTGGCTTGCGCTGCAGCACTAGCTGCAGCATCATTATCGGCAACGATTTGGCTACTTTGGGCGCTAGCAGACTGTTGATACTTAGCGAATGATTGGCTAGCTGCGTCCATTACTGACTTAACAGAAGCAAATGATGGATTCTGTTGAGCGGATGAACTGCTACTAATTACATTCGACATTGAGTTAAACACTTGTGCGGTACTATCCAACGGCAGCAGAAGCCGATGATGCAGTTAATGAATATGAACCAGTATTCATTGATCCAGCAGTATTAGCTACTTGTGCAGCGGCACTAGCTGCCGAATCAGCAGCGCTAACTTGTTTATCAGAATCATTGGGTACGATTACATTATCAGCTAATGTCCCAGTAGCATTCCCCGTATTATTAGTAACGGCACTAGTACTAGGGTTATGCGTAGTACTGGTAAATTGGGTATTACCATTGTTGTCACTAATGGTGGCACTTTGATTGGTAACTCCGTATTGAGCATCAATCGTAACCGATGTTGGGGCTGTATTAGTCGTGTTTAAAGTTTGTACGTATTTGTAGTAATAGGAACCATCACTATTTTGAGTAAAGGCACTAACTGGAACCTTTACCGTATAAGCATTCCGATAGTCGCTATCACTACCATTACCAGTTTGTTGATCTGGATCACTCAACATGGTCGTTGATCCCGTTGGTGTTTCGTCAGCAGTATTAGTAGTGGTTCTTAAGTAGACATAGCCATTTGAATCTTCAACATTACTTAACTTTACATTGGCCACAACGTCATAGCCACTCTTTGTATTACTATCTGCTGCTAATTGTGGCAATCCACTAAAGTAAACAGTTGGAACCGCCGTAAATTCTAAGAATTTAGAATTACTGTTATTAAAATTATTTAAAGTTGTATATTGGGCCTGATTATCGGATTGGCCGTATTTGTAGTAAACAACATTGCCATTACCTAAGACTTTAATCATGGATTGAGCAGAACCGGTATCCTTACCGTCAAGTGAACCCTTGGCAGAATAAGCAACGATGTTTCCAGTGTTCTTAAAGAACGTTCCTGCTGCAGTACCGGTTCCATCATTATTCAAGCCGTTTTTACTAAAAACGATGTTATTTCCTGGGGTGTTGATTAAAACATTCCCTGAATTACTAAACAGTGTCAAATCACCATTAGTATTGGTACCATCTGCATAAACGTAAAGGTTCCCCCGATTAATAACATTTAAGTTCCCAGCCACACTAATCAAGTTACCACCGTAATTCGTAACTCCCTTTGTAGCATGAGTAGTTAGCGAACCACCATTTTGGACCGTGACTGAACCTTGGATGTTAGTGGGATTAGTATCATTCGGATTTTGATTATAAACAATGTTAATTGAACCACCATTAACATTTATGTTACTACCAGCAGCCGTATAGATGGCATCAGCACCACTATCTTTGGGGACGATTGATAAATCAGCCCCTTGACTAATATTTACATTAGCACCAGAACCCTTTAGCGCAATTCCTTTGTTTCCTGAACTACCATAGCTTCCGGCATTTTCACCGCCACTACCACCTGGCCGTAAGATCATCTTAGCACCGGCATCTAGAATTAAATTACCACCTAATTCAATTACATTACCATCTTGCGTTTCACCATTATAGGTAGCGCCTGGTAATACCTCCAGGTTAGTAACTTCAAGGTTTTGTTGATTATAGTTATCAGTATTCCGAGAGCCCCAAATACTAGTGTATTGCCCTTCACTAATGACGTTGACGCCACCATCGATATAAACGTTGGGTACCGATGACCCGTAGAATAATTGTGAGCCTTCATAGTTGATGTTTTTATACTTTAGGGAACCAGTTGTGGAGTTATACATATTGATTTGACCATAAACATTCGTTCCATACATCTTAGCGAAGTTTTCAATCGTCAAATTAATATTAAAAGGATTATTATGCATGGTCGTTAAATCAACCACGTGATTTTGCCCATTCACCGTTACGTAGGTATCAGTCCCCGTTAAACTAGCAGAGCTACTACCAGAAGTACTTTGCATATCCTTGGTAATTCTAATTTCACTTTGGTGGCCATTATTAGCAGAATCGGCTAGATAACTATCAAGCATCACTGGATTAGCCGCAAAGTAAATATATGTTTTATTGCCTTGCGCATCGACATAGCCATTATTAACCTTATTTGCAACGTCATTGTATCCATAGGAATAATTAACACTATTATTGCCAGTCAAGGCATTAACAGACCGATAGCCACCACTATTCTCATCATCAATGGCTGCCTGAGCCCCGTTATATGCTTGAACATATGGATTATTAGAATTTTTAGTAGCATCAAGAGCTGAAAAACTACCATTCTTATCGGTTCCATTCCAACGCCCACTTTCAGCATCGTAAGCTCCTTGCCGACTTAAGAAGAAGTCGACAGCATAATTATAGGCAGCTGATTGGCCTTCAGCGGAGTCACTAGCTAAACTAATGTTACCAGATGATGCACTTTGCACATCGTTACCAGAAGTGGCTTCCGCAGAGTCAGAAGGTGAATTAACCACAACAGCGGATTTACTCCGATCAACACTACCACTAGCAAAATTAGATGTAGTAGCAGATGCACTAGTGCCATAAACTGATGACCCAGACTGAGTTCCAGCACCAGAGTTCAAACTATTATAAGTACTATAAGCATCATTAACCGCATTAAATCCATTGGCATAGTAAGCATTATTAGATGCAAAGGTGTCAGTAGAGTTAGCAGATTTTAAATCATCTGGATGCAAGGAGTTCCATGCAGAAATTGCCCCCGCATTAGCGGCGTAAAATGCTTGCACCCCACTATTAAATTCACTATCTGCACTAGTAGCTACAGAACTGCCACCGGCAGCCGCCGCAACTGCAGCTGAGAACCCATTACTAAATGCTGCAGTCTCAGAGCTTTGTGAACCAGTACTTCCCGTATCAGTTGCTAAACGAACACTTAAGTTTGCGTCATCAATACTCAAAATGTCATTTGAAACGTTTAATGTAGTTACATTACTGCTGCTAGCACTACTACTACCGTTCAAGCTAGTTCCAGACGCACTACTACTATCACTGCCACTTGTAGAGCTAGCAGATGAACTCGTAGTACTATTTTCTGAACTAGCATTTGAACTACTAGATGCACTAGTCGACTTGGCACTAGCACTACTGGTGACTGAATGATAATCTGAACTAGTTGACTTATCACGATTCGATGAACTAGCAGTTATGTAATCATCTTTAGTACTGCTTTGGGTATTACTACTACTACTTTGGGCATTGCTACTACTGCTACTTTGCACATCATTACTACTACTGCTTTGCGCATCACTACTAGCGCTACTTGATTCCGCATTAGTGCTGCTGGCACTATTTGAGCTGCTGTTTGCTGCGGAACTAGTATTAGTATCAACACTAGCTGACGATTGGTTAGTTGCATCATTATCAGTATTTGTTGTATCAGTGCTAGTTGAACTAGCCGTGGGAAGATTGCTTTGACTAGCACTCATAGTGGCCACGCTATCAGAATGATTGGCACTTTCAACATTGGATGCACCACTTTGATTAGCATTAGTGGCTGAAGCATTATCAACGGGCTTGCTTTCAACTGCTGAAGTTACGTTGGCATCACTACCACCTTGATCATCTGCATGTACAATTGATCCTTCTAGTGCAAATCCACCACTAAGTAAAGCTAATACAGACATGGATGCAACGACCCATTGTTTCTTTACCTTCTTAAGAATCTTCTTTTCATTCTTTTTACTAAAATGAAGTTTATCATAAGGCATACATGCACTGCACCCCAAAGTTTGTACAAAACTTTGGGGTGTTTTTTTGTGTCTAAATATAAAGTAGAAGATAAATTAAATGTAATTAACGCATACCTAAACGGTATGGGATCGCAAATGGTGGCTAGAAACTTTGGAGTTAAAAGTAGAAATACTGTTTTATGTTGGGTTAAGAGTTACAAAAAACATGGACTAAATGGTCTTAAAAAAAGAAAGAATATAATCGAATACTCTACCAAAGAGAAACAATATATATTAAACTGGATGAAAACGACTAAATCATCTTATCCAGAGGCAGCTTATCATTTTAATATTCCTTCTCCATCAACTATCTGGACTTGGGAAAAACGACTAGAGCAAAAAGGTATTGATGGTTTATTGTCCCGAAGGGAAAGAAAAGCCATGACAAAAAGGAAAACTAACAAAGCCGAATCAAACAATACTAATACCGATAAAGAAAAATTGAAGAAGATTGAAGAAGAAAATTTAATGTTGAGAATAGAGAATGACTTCTTAAAAAAATTGAGGGCCTTAGACGACGAAGAAGACCAGAAGTAATTATTAAAATAATCGACGAACTAAGGCTGAAATACCATACCACTAAAACATTAATACTAAAGGCATTAAGGATATCTAGAAGTACTTATTATTATATTAGATCAATCCAAAATAAGCCTGATAAGCACGCTGAAATCGCTAAAATTATCAAGGATATTAAAGATAAAAATAAATCCTACGGATATAGAAGAGTGTGTTTAGAATTAACTAATCGTGGATACCGTGTTAACCACAAACTAGTATTAAAGATAATGAAAAAGAATAATTTACTATCTTCATCATATTCAAGAAAAACACGTAAGTATAATTCCTATCGTGGTCAGGTTGGAAAACTTAAATCAAATCAATTAAATCGAAGATTTAATACTGACAGACCATATCAAAAGCTCTGTACTGATATCAGTGAATTCAGATATGGAAATTGTGATATTAATCATCGTATTTATCTTTCACCTATTATGGATTTATTTTCTGGTGAAATAATATCCTATAACATTAGCAGCCATCCAAATATGAACTGTGTTATGAAACCGTTGAAAGAAGTTATTCAATTAGTTAAGGATTTACCATACAGAACGACAATTCATAGTGATCAGGGAGCTCAGTATCAAAGTCATATCTGGCAAAAAGAGCTTAAGAAGAATAAGATATTTCAAAGTATGTCCCGTAAGGGGAATTGTATAGATAACTCACCTATGGAATCATTTTTCCATATTATGAAAGCTGAAATCATGGACTGTAATTATGACTTTAAAGAAGATTTAATGTCGTCAATGAAAATATGGATTGATTATTACAATAATCATCGTATTAAAACAAAACTAGGCGGAAAGTCACCGGTTCAATACCGGAAACTTTCCGCCTAGGAAAAACAATATAATAATGTACAACTTTTGGGGTGCACATCAACAAAATCCCCCTTTTTGTTTAATAAATATACATATCATTCACTAATAATACACAAATGTAAAACTCTATTCACGGCTATTCTATCACTGTTAAACATTTTTTTCATCATAAGCGCATTCAAATTAAAGAATTACATTATTAAATTTTCATATTATTTTTAAATCGTTATTGAAAATAATTGTATAAAAAATAAACCGCCAATGATTAGCGATAATTCTAATCATTAGCGGTTTATTTTTAGTTAAGCAGAAATTAATTAAACGAATTTAACAAATTTCTTGTTACTTGTGAGGTACTTACCATGGCCAATGTAGAACCGAGTAAGTCCCTTGTATTTAACGATCCGGTCAACGTTTAGTTCGGAACCTTGTTTGTAGTATTTTCCGTTCTTAGATGTGAACTTCTTACTACCGTGTTCACGAACCCCACTGGTTGCAATTACCTTCACCTTTTGACTATTGGCAGCACTCATTTCAGCTTTGCTGTAGTAAGCGTTGACAATGTACTTCCGGTTAGCAGTAATGTAACCCTTGTTCTTGTTGACACTAGCAGTCAAGTGATTCTTAACGTAGTAACGTACCAAACCACTCTTCGTAACTGAGATCCGTTTGATCTTGAATTCATGAACCTTATTACGAGGTTGCTTGCTGTACTTCTTGATCCGACTATCAGTACCGAAGGTAGCCTTGTTGTGAACATAGACCGTCTTGGTATTGTAGATGTATAGTGGATGCTTCTTCAACTTAGCGTTGAAGGCCTTAGCATAACCATACTTGTAGCCGGCAGATTCACCAGCAAGTGAACTCTTAGCAGCGGTATCAGCCTTAGCAGCCTTCTTACCAGCAGCTACAGCCTTCAAGTAAGCTTCATGACCAACTTGGTATGCCCGCGCATAGTCAGATTGATATTCAGCGGCCTTGCCAGTGAAGTCCGTCTTGGCCTTCTTACCGTTAAAGGCGTCCGTATATCCATCAAAGGCACCGGCATACGTTGGTTGACTACCATGAGTCGTGTCATATTGATAACCATTCTTGGCATCAGATAATCCTTGAGCATAGTAATCACCACTACCACTACCATTGCTAGATGTTGAGCCAGCAGCATTATTGCTACCAACAAAGATCATCTTAGCGGCCTTGATAATGGTTGCGTAGTCACTAGCCGCCCGGCTAGCAGCAGAACTAGCAATTTGGGTAGCCGTTACAATCGTCATGTTAGCATTTTCAAAGGCAACACTAGCACTCGCAGCCGTTCCAGCAGCGGAACTGGCAGCTGCAGCATAGCTATCTCCAGCAGACTTATCGCCACGTGCATAAGCAGCAGAAGCTTGTGCGTTGGCGCTGCTTGCCGCAACGTTTGCACTATTAACGGTGCTGGTTGCAGCGTTAGCAGCGTTAATTGCAGCGGAAGCAACAGCAGCAGCAGAATTAGCTTGACTATTTGCAATGATTGCATCAGCAGAAGCGGAATTAATAACTGCAATCGCGGAACTAGCTTGAGCAGCATAGCTTACCAATTGTGGGTTGTTGCTGTATTGAGCAGCTAAGCTGATTGCTTGACTAGCTTGTTGTTGAGCAGAGCTAATTGGCAATGCAGTTTGAGAAGTACTACTGTTTGCGTTGTTAGCATAACTTTGTGCCAAGTTATAACGAACAGCAGCAAAACTAGTATTTTGACTTAAGCTACTGTAAGCAACACTAGCTTGTGAAGCATAGGAGCTAGCTGGGTTAGCGTAGTGGGTAACCACATCAGTTGATGAAGTAGCACTTTGAATTGATTGAGCAGCTGAATTAGCAACTGCGGCTGCGGAAGTAGTGATATTTTGAGCAGCACTGGCAATTTGAGCATTAGCAGATGCAGCACTATTTGCAAGACTTCCTGCATTAGCGTAGCTAGCAGCCGCTGCATTGGCAACGGAAGCACTAGCATTGGCAGCACTGGCACTCGCACTATCACCCTTGGCAGCATAGCTAGCAGCACTATTAGCAAAGGCAGAAGCAATGCTTGCAGCTGAACTTGCATTGGAGTAAGCCTGAACAGCGTTACTACTATTAACTGATGCATTGGAAAGTGCAGATTGGGCAACACTATTAGCACTTGAAACTAGGCTCGCAGCTGAACTAACCGTTGCGTTAGCAGAACTTGCAATTGCTGCATATGAACGAGCAGAACTATTTACAAATGCGTTGCTTGCATAAGCACTGGCCAAACTAGCAGCTTGTGATGCAACGGTTGAGTTACGTTGCGTGTTGTTTTGATCATTAGCAGCTGATTGAGCATATGAGTTAGCAAGACTAGTTGATGATGCAGCACTATTAGCAAAGGCACTAGCAGAACTGTTTTGTGCAGATGCACTACTGTTGTAACCACTAGCCTGATTAATAGCTGATGATTGAGCTTGGGCAGCTGAACTAGCAAGACTATTAGCACTGGTTTCAATGTTAACCATGTTGTTAATAGTAGCAGCAGCATTTGAAGCAACCACAGAAGCACTAGATGCAAGACTAGCAGCAGTCGATGCAGCATTTGATTGATCAACGGCTTGACTAGCAGCACTAGCAGCTGATTGAGCAGCACTCAATGCAGCAGCGTTAGCACTGGATGCATTAGAAGTATCTCCATCATTAGCATAGCTTTCAGCAAGTGATGCATAACTACCAGCGCTCACATTAGCACCACTAGCGTTAGCTGCAGCTGAATGAGCTGATTGAGCAGCAGCGGATGCGGCAGCCTTAGCTGATTGAGCATCTGTATTTGCTTGGTTAGCAACTGAGTTAGCTGAACTAGCATTAGTAGCAGCTGAATTAGCAATGGAAGCAGCCGTACTGATTACTGCATTCGTGGAGTTAGCAGCGGCAATACTGTTAACTTGAGCAGCAGTAGCAGAAGCAACTCCATTTCCAGAACTAGCTTGATCAGTAGATGCACTAGTTTGTGATGCATACTTAGCTGCAGCTGCAGCGTTTTGATCAGCGCCGTTAGCAGCATCGGTTGCAGCAGTATTAGCTGATGAAGCATTATTAGATGCCTTAGTTGCATTTGAAGAAGCATCATTACCAGCTTTGGCAGCGGCACTAGCATTGCGATTAGCATCATCAGCTTGTGATGCAGCCGTGTTAGCAATTGATTGATCACGACTTGCCCGAGCAGCAGCACTATTGGCAGCATCGGTTGCATTGGATGCATCGTTAGCAGCTTGTGATGCAATTGCTTCTTGACTAGCAGCACTATTGGCAGCAACTGCAGCACTCGAAGTAGCAGCAGCACGTTGGGCTGGCGTTAAGCTTTGATCAGCAGCTTGGCTAGCAGCAACTGATGCACTAGCATATGCTGATGAAGCAGCGCTTTGCGCAGTCTTAATTGCATTAGCAGCGGAACTAACAGTACCAGAAGCACTGCTGATGATTCCACTAGCAATCACAGCATCAGAAGCAGCATTCGATGCAACTACTGAAGCTGACTTAGCAACTACGTTAGCACTCGCAATCGTTGAATTCTTAGGATGGGCTGATAATAAGCCAGCAGCTGAGGCAACAGCGTTAGATGCGTCGGTTGCAGCAGTTTGAGCTGAAGCTAAGGCTTGTGATGCATTGTTACTGTAGCTAGAAACGGAACTACTATCAGTGGCAACATCACTAGCATGAGCATCAGTAGCAGATGAAGCGTTAGAAGCCCGCTTCTTGCTTTGGTTAGCATCATAACTAGCGGCTCTAGATTGAGCGTCAGAAGCAGCACTGGATGCAGTATCTGAAGCTTGACTAGCAGCAGTTGAAGCACTATCAGCGGTTGAACTAGCGTCAGCAGCGACTTTGGCAGCACTGGATGCATTCGCGTCAGCAGATTGAGCAGCTGAATTGGCAGCACTTGCTACATCAGCAGCAGATTGCGCAGCCTGGTTAAGGTTATCAGCAGCACCACTATCACCGGCAAGAGCAGCGGAAGCAGCTTGACTAGCTAAGCTAGTAGCACTAGATTTAGCAGCAGTTGCATTATTCCGAGCAGCACTTGCACTAGCAGCAGCAGTTGATGCAGCAAATGATGCATTATCAGCATTAGTCTTAGCTTGGTTAGCACTACTGTAAGCATTTTGAGCTTGGGTAGCAGCACTGGAAGCAACTGAATTGTCGCTAGCAATTTGACCACTAACCGTTGGATCAACGTTGTTAATTGATGAAGCAAGGGAAGCAATTACACTATTAGCTTCACTCGCATCATTAGCTTGAGAACTAGCTAAGTTAGCAGTTGAAGCAAGCTTCTTAGCAACTGAATCAGTTGCACTGGCATTGCTTGAAGTAGCAACGTTGTTGCTACCAGCACTCGTACTTGCATCAGAAGCAGCATGTTCCGCAGCAGATGCAGAACTAGCGATTCTAGCAGCTTCACTCGTTTGTGCATTTTGCTTCGTAATTGCATTGTTCAAGTCATTTGCAGCATTTTGCGCATCAGTTAAGGCTTGACTAGCAACTGATGATGCTTGGCTAGCTTGAGTAGCAGCTGATGAAGCACTATCAGTCGCCGTCTTAACGGCAGCAGCAGCGGAACTAGCAGCAACGCTAGCCTTAGATGCATTGGTTGCAGCATTAACTGCAGCACTAGCATAGTTATTACCGGCAGCGTAGTCCTTAGCTGCATAAGCAGAAGCAGCATTGGAGCTGGCTTGACTAGCAGCAGTAACTGCACTTTGGGCAAGTGAGTTTTGATAACTAGCGGCGTTATTAGCTGCATCGGCACTGGCCTTTGCACTAGCGGCAACTAAGTTGGCAGCACTAGCACTAGCAGCAGCACTGTTGGCAGCTGAGTTAGCTGAACTGATCTTAGCAGCAGCTGAACTAATTACAGCATTACTTGGGTTGCTTGCAGCAACGCTAGCAGCAGATGTGTTCAAACCACTAACTGCACTAGAGTTGTTAGTAGCGCTAGTATTAGCAGCACTAGCAACAGCAGCGTAACTAGCTGCTAGGCTGTCATTAGCACTTGCATCCTTCGCACTAGCGAAAGCTCCACTAGCAAACGATGGTGCAGCACTGTTGGCACTAGTTGCAGCAGAAGATCCAGTTACGGCATCACTGGCATTTGCAGAACTAGCTGAGGAAGCAACCTTACCGTAGTTGGATGCGTCGGTTGCAGCACTAGTGGCAATGGTTTGGGAACTATTAGCCCGACTAGCAGCAGCAGCGGCATCCTTCGCAGCTTGAGCAGCAGCATTTGATGCGTTAGTAGCAATTACGGCTTGAGCGGCAGCAGCTGAAGCAGCGGCTGAAGCAGCATCCGCATGTGACTTAGCAGCTGACATGTTACCAGCAGCAGATGCATCATAAGCAGCCTTAGCTTCGTTCAATGCCGTAGCAGAGTAACTACCAGCTGCAACGTTTGCGCTAGATGCATTGTTATTAGCACTAGATGCAGTTGATGATGCAACCCATGCATCGTGAGATGCAGATAAAGCATCACCGGCAGCACTAGATGCAAGACTAGCAGCTGAACTAGCCTTAACTGCATTACTTGCAATGGATGAATCAGTTGGGTTATTTGAAGCAGCCTTAGCAGCAGCAGATGCATCGTCTGAAGCATTCGATGCAGCAGCTGAAGCAGTATCATTAGCCCCACTAGCAACCTTGTAGCTACTATCAGCAGCACTACTGTTACCAGAAGTACCAGCAGATGCAGAACTAGCAGTTGTAGATGCACTACCTGCAACTGGTTGTGCAGCACTAGCTTCATTAGAAGCAGCACTATTAACGCTAGCAACAGAAGCAGCTAAACTAGCTTGAACACTAGCAGCATTCGATGCAGCAACTGAAGTTGCACTCTTTGCAGTAGCAGCATTTTGAGAATCAGTAGTTGCATTTTGAGCAAAGCTGTTAGCTTGGTTTGCATAAGCAGAACCGGCAGCAGCGGCATTCGATGCAGCTGAAACTGCTGACTTAGCTAAGCTGGTGTTAAGTGAAGCATTATCAGGATCACCATTTTGAGCAAAGCTGTTAGCAAGTGCAGCATAACTATTCGCAGCATTGGATGCAGCAATTGCTGATTGATATTGATCACTAGCTTGTTGAACGGCAACGCTAGCAGATGCACTATCGTTAGCAGCATTGGATGCGGCAGTAGAACCATTAGCAGAAGCACTAGCACCAGCAGCGGAGTAACTAGCAATTGCACTAGATACAGCAGCAACAGATGAATCACTAGCATTTGCACTAGCAATACTATTAACAACTGAACTTGCAGCATTAATTACATTCGTATCACTACCAGTCAATGCGGCACTAGCAATTGCAGAAGCGGCATTGGAACTAGCAGATGATAAGTTTGGTTGTGCATTACTTGCAGCAATTGAAGCAGCACTTACATAACTTGATGCGTCTGGTTTGTTATTAGCAACGTTATCAATAGCTTGACTAGTTGCAATTGCATGCGCTTGGATAGCCTTGGCAGCATCAGCAGCAGAACTAGCATTAGCTAAGTCAGAAGCAGCCCGAGTTGATGCAGATTGAGCAGCAACAGCAGCAGCACTGGCATTATCAACTGCACTTGAAGCAGCATCATTAGCAGACTTAGCAGCACTAGCAGCATTAGCAAGTGAGTTTGCGTTGTCATGCGTAAGTGGCGTTTGAGCAGCAAGTGAAGCTGCAGCACTATTAGCGGCATCAGCACTAACCTTAGCAGCACTAGCAACTGCATTGGCACTATCAGCCTTGGCCTTAGCGTCAGAAGCTTGGCTAGATGCAATCACAGCATCGGCACTAGCAGATGAAGCAGTAACAACTTCATTTGAAGCGTTAGTTGCATCTTGTTGTAGTGATGGGTTGTTTGGATACTTAGCAGCGATAGAATCAACCACACTATTAGCAGTGGTGGTTTGATCAGCTAATGAACTAACTTGGTTTTGAGATTGACTAGCACCACTAGAAGCCTTAGAAGCAGCCTGTGCATAACTATTTGCTGCAGTAGCGTAGCTATCAGTAGCATTAGCAGCACTCGATGCCCGGCCAGCATTTAGTGAACCGTCACTAGCGTCCATGCTAGCAGCTCTAGATTGAGCATCATCAGTAGCTGAAGAAGC
Organism: Nicoliella lavandulae; assembly: GCF_037546185.1. NCBI lineage: Bacteria > Bacillati > Bacillota > Bacilli > Lactobacillales > Lactobacillaceae > Nicoliella > Nicoliella lavandulae. The sequence goes on from NZ_JAWMWH010000001.1 coordinate 312,165, forward strand.
AGCTAATGCAGCAGATCTAGCAGCGGAAGCAGCTTGACTAGCTACTACAGATGCACTAGACATGCTAGTAGCAGCATCATTAGCTGATGAAGTAGCAAGCGCAGCAGCAGAAGCAGCTTGACTAGCTAGGCTAGTTTGATTTGCAACTTCGGCACTTGCGGAACTAGCAGTAGCAGTATCACCCTTTGCAGCAGCAGAACTGGCTAATGCAGCTGTTGATGAAGCAATTGAAGCAGCATTCGATGCAGCTACATTAGCACTACTTGCAGCACTATTGGCAGCAGCAGCTTCCTTACTCTTAGCATCAGCAATAGCTGAAGCACTATTAGTAACTGATGAGGCTGATGAAGCAACTGCAATCGCAGATGAAGCTAAGCTAGCATCGTTATTAATGTCACTGTTGCCACCGTTCTTGTCAGCAATGGACTTAGCATAAGCAATTGCTGAAGAAGCAGCATTAGCAGTTGATGCAGCACTGGTTGCAACTGAGTTGTAGCCACTCACATCATTACTACTATTAGCAGCATTGGCACTAGCAGAACTAACCGCACTACTGTTAGCACTAGCAATTACTGCATATGAGCCAGCCTTAGAAGCATCAGTAGCAGGACCGGTGGTGTATTTAGCAGCACTGGCAGCAGCATTGGATGCATCTGATAATGCTGAGTTAACTTGCGCAGCAGCATTCGATGCAACAACGGAAGCAGAAGTAGCACTAGCAGCGGCAGTCGATGCAGATTGAACAGCTTGCGCAGCATTACTACTATCGTTAGTAGCAGCACTAACGGCTGAGTTAGCATCATTAGCAGCAGCACTAGCTTGACGTGCATACCGATCACCAGCAAGTGTATCACCAGCAGCATATGCAGATGAAGCGGACTTAGATGCTTCTGTAGCAGCGTCTACAGCAGACTTAGCAACACTGCTTTGTTGACTAGCATCAGTAGCAGCAGAAGCAGCAATTGATTTAGCAGTCGATGCAGAAGCATTGGCAACACTTGCGTCATGGTTAGCAGCACTAACAAGTGCATTAGCAGAACTAGCAGTTGTTGATGCACTAGTGATTGCTGTGTTAGATGGTTTAGCAGCAGCTAAGCTGGCAACCGTTGAGTTAGCAGAACTGGCGTTGCTGGATGATGTGTTAGCTTTATCAACAGCATTACTTGCATCTTTGGCATAGCTATCTGCAACGCTGGATGCACTATTAGCACCATTGCTACTGTCTGATACTGCTTGGCCAGCATTAGCGGCATCATTCGATGCAGCAATTGATTTTTGTTTAGCATCGTTCACGGCACTAGCAGTTACCCCAGCAATATTATTGATTACATCGTTAGCAGATTGAACCGCACTATTAGCACTCGATACCTTACCTTGCGCAGCAACTACATTAGCAGATGCTGAGGCAACTTTTGATTCAGCGGTACTTGCGGCATTGTTGGCATCAACAGCTGCTGAAGCAGCACTCTTAGCATTTTCAGCATATGAGCTAGCTAGACTAGCGGCACTAGATGCAGCACTTTGTTCACTACTCTTAGCAGCACTAGCAGCAGCATCAGAAGCACTGTTTGCTGAGACGTTAGCGGTAGAAGCAGCAACATTAGCTGAGGAGGCATTCTTTGATGCGGTATCTGCATCACTCTTGGCCGATTGAGCAATACTATTAGCAACTGATGCATCGTTAGCAGCGGATTGAGCAATTGAGTTTTGTTCGCTAGCAATTGATGCTTGATCAGTTACAGACGAGTTACCAGAGTTTTCCTTTGCGTATGATTGAGCATTAGTATTTGCATTTGATGCATTAGCAGCTTGGTTACTTGCATCAGAATTATTATTAGATGCACTTTGCGCATCTGCATTAGCAATACTTGCCCGGGAAGCGGCATTTGAGGAATCTGATGAATCCTTACCAGATGCAGCACTAGATGCAACTGAACTGGCACTAGATGCGGTACTAGAAGCTTCAGATCCAGTTGAGTTAGCAATACTTCCGGCAATGGAATTGGCAGTACTAGTAGCACTAAGTACCTTTTCCTTCGCATTAGAAGCAGCCGTACTATTAGCAGCAACAGAAGCTTCAGCATTTGAAACCGCAATGTAAGCAGAACTAGCACTTGCACTTGCGCTATTAGCACTTTGAATTGCACTTTGCGCAACTGCATTAGCACTTTCGGCTAAGATTGCAGCTGAAGAAGCCTTTGCGATGTCAGACTTATCATAACTAGATGCAGCTTCTGATTGAGCGATTGCATCGGAAACAGCTGATGATGCAATACTGGATGCAGTCGAAGCTGCCTTGCTTGCATCATTAGCTGCTGATCTAGCAGATTGAGCAACTACGTTAGCGTTACTACCAGCAATAGCAGCAGAACTAACAATTGCAGTTTGACTACTATCAAAGTCATTGGCACTCTTAATATCAGCATTGCTTGAATAGATTGAAGCTAGTAGTGAAGCAGCAGATGATGCTGAATTAGCACTTGATAGGTAGTCACTAAATGAGGCATTTTCTGAGTCAGCTTTACTACCTAATGATTCAGCATTAGAAGCAGATACAGATGCACTATTAACAATCGTATTAACTGATGTTTGAGCATCTTGGGCACTTGTAGCAGCTGAACTAGCCTTACTATTAGCTGTATCAGCATTCTTAGTATAAATACTGTCAGCATCGTTAGCTGCACTTGATGCAGCAGATAGTGCTGACTTCATAGCACTTGCAGCTACCACAACTGCTGAACTGGCACTACTTGCTACTGATGAATCAAATTGAGCAGATGAAAATGCTGCACTAGCTAATGCTGCGTAAGAAGAAGCTGAAGCCGCATCACTATTAGATGGTCCAAAGTCATTATTGTATGGCTTAGCTTCCGCATTGTCATTTGAAGTAACATTGTTAGCATATGAGGAAGCTAAATAAGCATACGATGAAACAGCGCTAGATTTAACACTGTATTCAACAGATGCACTTTGAGCAGCTTTAGAGTTAGCTTGGGCAATTGAGTTTTGAGCACTAGCAACTGCATTAGCAGAAGAAGCAGCAGAAACGGCACTACTCATTGAACTAGCAGCATTTGCAGCATTAGAATTACCACTTGCAGCGGATGATGCTAATGCAGATGATTGACTAAGAGTAGCTGAATATAAGCTAGATGCACTATCATTATCACTTGCAATACTATCTGCCACGCTAGAAGTTGCACTTGCATCGCTACTAATTTGGGCACTAGAAGCTGAAGCAAAACTACTCATGCTAGATTGTGCAGAAGCAGCAGATGATGCAGCTGAATTAGCTGAATCAATTGCAGCTTGGTTCGTTGGGATGATTGCTGTCGCATCAGCTTGATTCTTTAAGCTACTGTAAGGTAATGAACTATTATTAGTTGTAATAGTTGGAGAATTAGGAGCTGGGTTAGTAAAGGTTTCTGTTTGATTAGCGTTGGAACCATTGGAACCATCAGTAATCTTATTATTAACAGTTGAAACGAAATAGTGCGCAGTTGCAGTAATTGTGTTATTGCTTGAATTTAATTGACTAGCTGGGAAGAGATATGAGAAGTCAAGACTTTGGGTGTCACCCTTAGATTTATCAATGGTAACTGGGATTGTATAAGTGTAAGTATTCCCATCTCCATCGTCATCATTAGTTGTGCTATCAACAACCCCACCGTCTTTTAACTGTTGATTACCGTTTACAGAAATGTTCATGTAAATTGGTTTGTTCGCTAGATCATCTGGAACATTACTAATATTATTAATGTTTATCTTACCACTAACTAAATATTGATCAGTTCCGTATTTTTGTAAGGTTAATGGGCCATCAAAGTTTGCAGATGGTGAAGCGGAGAATGATAGATAATTTGAACCACTAACGGAATTAGAATCGTTTGTATTAGTAGTTGGTAAAGACTCAAATGTCTTATCTTTAGCGTTGTAATAAGTAATTATCCCACTCTTAGGAATATTAATAGCATAATAAGCACCCTTATTATTACCATTATTGTTAACACTTACTGAATATGCATTGAATGATAAATTAGAAATTTTAGATCCGGATGCAGGAGATTTTTCGGATGGATTTGTGTGAGTAGTATCCAAATCAAATACAACTGTTTTTCCAGGGTTATTAATATTAACAGTAACATCGTCACCATCAGATTGAAGAAGGGTCGGATTAGTTGTACCATCAGAATCCAACTTTAGATTCCCTTGATTAATAATATTAACAGTGGAACCACTACTCATTTTAAGAAGGTATGGATTTCCGGTTGCAGTCCCTTTATTAGTAGAAATATGAACTAAACCACCAGTTTGCGAGGTTAAAGTCCCAGCAACATAGGTAAAAATATTAAGATAATCAGCAGTATTATTAGCAATTACATTAAGATTACCATTGTTTTGAACAGTCAATGTACCTTCAACATCAACTGGATAAGCAGCGGGTTTACTATTGATCAGAACATTAATCGTTCCACCATCAACAGACATGTTAGAACCCTTAGCAAGAAAAAGAGCACTAGTTCCCCAACTACCATTTCCAGAATTTGATTGGTTTCCAGTATGTTTGTCACCAGTATTAATATTAACAGTTCCATTAATTACAACATTTCCACCAGTAACATATAATCCTTGTGCTCTAGAACTATTGGAACCATGTGCAATACCAGGACCATTAGAATTGTCATCACCCTGTGGGTTTAAATTAACCGTAGCACCTTTAGCAACATTAAATCCACCACCGAGTTCCAAAACATTACCACTTGTAGTAGATCCTGTATAAGTTGCTCCAGAATTAACAGTTAAAGAGTTAACCTGCATGTTTCGTTGATTTTGGTCATTGCCAGTATCAACACCAGAATGTTGACTAGTATCGCCTGGAATATTTTGAGGCGTATAACTGTTAACCGAAGACAAATTAACACTATTGTTCATAAATACATTACTTGACTTAGCGTAAATTGGCTGACCACCAGTGTAGTTAATATTATCAACATATATTGGTGTATTTCCTAGTGAAGTAGTCCCACTATCAGAAATAAATCCATATCCACTAGTACCGTATACATTTTGATTCTGCATCGTATACGTCTTAACGTTTTGAATATCATAACCGACACCAACGTAGTTAATGGTCGACCAGTTGCTACTATCATTTGAAGACTTACCAAGTTGCAATCCATTAATTACAAAATCTTTACTAGAATCATTTTTAGTAGCGACTACAGTCTTATCAGTATCACTATATCCGGCATCCTTTAAACTAATGTTGCTTAAAACATTAACGTGATAAACATTCGGATTTTGCACAGCTGCATCAAATTGAGCTGCTGTATTAACGTTAACCGTCGTATTAGTAGTAGTTCCAGCATTTTTACCCGCAGTATCAGCATTAGCGTAGGCACTAGAAGTAGCTGAATATTGACTATTCAATGCAACCACTGCATTACTTGCAGCCATTGAAGCTGAAGAAACTGCAGCATAGTAACTAGAATTTAAACTAGATAAACTATCGACATTTATTTGGAAGTAGCTAACATTACTACTATTTATTTGATTACTATAAGATCCAGCTTGGCTACTTGCAGAGCTACCTTGTGAATTATAGGCACTAATAGCATTATAAGCAGACGTAAATACGGATACGTTGTTATTCATTGCACTAGCAGAGTCAATCCAAGCTCCACTAGATTGAACGTAAGCACTGTATGAATTAACTGCTGAGCTAGCTGAAGACATTGCAGAGAACCATGCAGAAATTTGGGCAGCACTACTATTAACAGAAGAAAGTGAGGCCTTTAATGAGTCAACACTAACTGAAGAAGAGCTACCAGAAGTGCTGCCACTAGAACCATCAGATCCAGAACGACTAGTTAAACTATCAGCAGAAGAGTTAGTTACGCTAGCGGAACTAACGCTGTTAGCAGAGCTTTGATCTGAGCTAGATGCAGAACTGCTCTTAGCAGAGCTACTGTCTGAACCCTTAGCAGAGCTAGATGCATTGCTGCTGTCGGCAGAACTACCGTCTGAACTCTTAGCAGCGCTGGAAGTAGCATTGCTACTATTGGCAGAACTACCATCTGAGCTCTTAGCGGAGCTAGAATCAGCATTACTACTGTCAGCAGAGCTATTATCTGAACTCTTAGCAGCACTAGAGGTGTCACTACTGCTGCTTGCGGAGCTGCTGTCTGAGCTCTTAGCAGAACTAGAATCGGCACTACTACTTGCAGAGCTACTGTCTGAACTAGTTGTGGCACTACTATCAGCAGAGCTACTGTTGGCGCTTACGTTATCACTGCTTGATGAAACAGTATCATTATTGCTTGCACTGGTACTAGTAGCATCAACATTATTTGATGCAGAACTAGTGGTATTAGTTGTTGCGTTATTATCAGTGCTACTGGATGCAGCTACTGAATTATTAACAGTGCTACTATTGGTCTTAGCGCTATCATCAGCGGCGCTAGAACTATATGTAGAACTAGTATTAGCGTCAGCTTTTACAGTTGTCTTATTCATCGCAACTGCGGTTCCACCAAGTAAAGTCAACATGGATAATGACACGACTACCCATTGTTTCTTTACTTTCCGGAGAACCTTTTTATCATTTACTTTATTAAATTTAAATTTATTATAAAGCATGAAAAATCTCCTCCCAACTTAATTTATAATCTAAATTATAAATGTATAATACACAATCTTTATTCTAGCACTTATTTCTCCCTTTTTCATGGATTTAATAGCCTAAAAATCAGAATTAAAACGACCGGATAAAATAAACTAATCAGCTTGCAATTTAATGAAGCGTTGTTGCTCAAAATCATATAATCCCTGATCGGTTAGTTTAATTGTTGGAATCACCGTTAACGTTAAAAATGACAGGGTAATGAACGGATTGAACGAAACGGATCCACTAATTTGATGGTAAGCATTAGTGATGGCAGTTAAATCCGCACTGGCCGTCTGCCAAGGTTGAGCGGACATTAATCCGGCGACAGCCAATGGCATCGTAGCTAAGGCCCGTTCATTATCTACTACGCTAATACCGCCACCAGCGTTCGTCACTGCTTGAATGGCCCGTTCAATTGCCGCATCGTTTGTACCAACTACGACTAGGTTATGTGAATCATGCGCAATCGTAGTTGCCACTGCACCCTGTTTTAAATTGAACCCATGTACCAATCCAATGCCAACGTTACCTAAATCATGATGGCGTTCTACTACGACCATCTTTAAAATATCATGATCCAAATCAGCCACAAAGTGTCCTGACTCTACCGGCACCGGTTCAATTAAGTGATCAGTTTCAATATGGTTAGGTTGAATTCCAATCACGTGGCACTTAGGATGACTGCCAGATAATGGCAACAATAAGTCGGATTGTTGACAGTGATGATGCACTGTATCAGCTTTAAACTGTAGTGGCTTAGTATCCATATCAGCGGATGTGATCCAGTGTCCCCGTTTCATCACCCGTTGCACATCAACTTGATAGGGATCATTGACCACCACTAAGTCAGCCACATAATTAGGGTTCAATGCACCTAATCCCTTCACTCGATGGGCAATGGCGGCATTATAACTAGCCATGGTGTATGCTATTTCTGGGCGAATCCCAGCTTTAATTGCCAGTTGAATGCAGTCATTAATGCCACCCTCATCTAGAATCGTGTTCACGAATTTATCATCAGTACAGAATGAAAATTGTTGGGCATTGCCTTCGTTGACCACCGGAATCGTATTTTGCAAGTCGCGTTCTACCGTCCCCTCACGCAGAAATACATTGAAACCTTCTGCGAGCCGATCTTGAATTTGGGCTAGATTAACACTTTCATGGTCAGTATTAATGCCGACTTGTCGGTATGTATCTAACATCGACCGGGTAAATCCAGCGCCATGGCCATCGACTTGATAGCCACGGCTTAATGCATCATTGATTTTATCCATGATGCCCTTTTGTCGGTGCAACACGGCTGGATAATCCATTACTTCAGCTAATCCTTTAACTTCTGGTTCATCATAAAATGGTCTTAAATCTGCAGCCGTTAAAGTGGCCCCGTTATTTTCAAATGGCGTAGCTGGTACCGATGATGGCAACATCACGTTCACGTCCAACGGCGTTTGTCTGGCATCATCAATCATATACTGAACCCCATCAACGCCACTAACGTTTCCAATCTCATGGGGATCAGTAAAAATAGTGGTGGTCCCACTTGGCAGAATTACCTTCGCTAGTTCTGATGGAACGACTAATGAACTTTCTACGTGGACATGACTATCAATGAACCCGGGTACAACGTATTGATTGCCCGCATCAAATGCATCCCTAGCTGAATAGGGTTGATCACCAGTGGCGATAATTTGGCCATCATTAATCCACAATTGGTTGCTTTCAAACCGTCTGGAAAAGACATTTAAAATATGATTCCCGGTAACTAATAAATCGACTTGCATAATTTCAATCGCTCCAATCAAATTAAGTATAAAATTATCCCAATTATCAACCCTTAAAAATTCATTGTCAACGCCAAAAAGCGCCCTACCCATCAACGGTAGGACGCTTAACTTAGCGACGGATTTAATTAACTATGGTTGAACTACAATGGCTGATTTAATTGCCTTACGATCAGTCATCGCTTGATAAGCTGCATTAGCTTCATCTAAGGTAAATTGTTGGGTGAAGACCTTGCCAGGGTTAATGGAACCCTCTAAGACGGCCTTCAATAAGAAGCCCTTGTCATAGGTCGTTACGGATGCGCCACCACCAGCTAGGGCAACGTTGCCGTAGAACATAACCGTATTATCAGCATCCCCATGTGGTAACCCAACGCGACCCACGATCGCACCTGGTGCAGCTACTTTAAGGGCGGTATCAGTTGATAATTCAGTTCCCACACATTCTAAGACGGCATCAGCACCTAAGTCATCAGTTAATTCCATAACCTTAGCCACTGCTTCATCCCCACGTTCGGAAACAATATCAGTTGCCCCGAATTCACGAGCAATTGCTTGACGGTCTGCATGCCGGCTCATTGCAATGATCCGCTTAGCACCACGTAGTTGCGCAGCAATTACCGCACATAGCCCAACGGCTCCGTCACCCACAACGACCACCGTATCACCACGTTGCACCCGTGCTGAGCGGGCAGCATGGTAACCAGTTGCCATTACATCGGCTAAGGTCAAAAACGAGTTCAACATGGATTCCTTGTAGTCTGATGGTTGACCTGGAATCTTGATCAATGCCCAATTAGCGTGTTGGAAGCGAACGTATTCAGCTTGGCAACCGCTACTGAAAATGGCGTCAGCATTGTTCTTACAGTTAGCATCATAACCAGCTCGACAAGCGGCACAGTGCCCACAACCATGGGTGAATGGTGCAATCACAAAATCACCTGGCTTCACCGTAGTGATTGCACTCCCTACTTCGGACACGATTCCAATGGCTTCATGCCCACCATTGGCTGAGTTAGCGGGTTTGTCATTGAGGCCACGGTAGGCCCATAAATCTGAACCACAGACGCTGGCCCGCACAACGTGAATGATCACGTCATCTGGTTGTTCGAGCTTAGGCATTGCTGTATCTTCGACCGCTACTAATCCGGCATGTTTAAAAATAGTATTTTTCATTCTAATTCGCTCCTTGTTGGTTTAATCATTGTTTTTAAATTCATAGCGCATTAATTATGATAGACCTTCAAGTTAGCTTTAAGACAAGCATTAATTGCAAATTAATTTACCCAAATAAAAAACACCATTCAAAGTAATGGTGTTTGAATTAGCGTTCTTCATTATATTCCCCATCAAAATCCATCATTAGGGCTACCTTACCATTCAGATGATTTTGAATCGCGTATTTGATGGCCGATTGAACATCATTGATGGAAAAAGTCTGTTCAATATAGGGACGAATGGATTGGCGTTGAGCTAGGTTCGCTACTTTCCATAACCAATCTGGACGAACGATTAACCGTTCAAAGTGGCCCCGGTTCCAGCGCACGCCCGTCTCCATCATATCGCCGAACGGATTCTTACTAATTTCAGTTTTATTTTGATGTACTTCAACATAGTACCCATTCGGGGTCAATAATCGACGCATTGCCCCGAGTGAACGACGCCCATTTAAGATAATGATACTATCGAACTTAGTGGTGACGCCCTTCGCCCAGTTTTCCCGTGCTTCAATGACGTGATCAGCGCCGAACTTTTGAACCGTTTTAAAGCCAGCTGGTCGACTAACTACCGTCACTTCAGCACCTAGGGACTTAGCTAACTGGAGCGCATATAAGCCAACGCCACCGGTGGCCCCTACTAATAAGACCTGTTGGTTCACCGATACCTTAGCCCCAGTTACCAAGCTAACCGCCGTCCCGGCAGCCATTGGTAATGCTGCACATTCTTTAAACCCTAGGTTGGATGGCGTAAACGCCAATTGCGACTCATTAACGCAGACATATTCAGCCCAGGCCCCAAAGTGAAAGTCATTGGTGATGCCAAAGATCTTGTCACCAACTTCAATATCTTGTACCTGCTTGCCCACTGCCTCAACAATTCCAGCAAAGTCGCAGCCCATGACATTGTTAATTCCTGAATCCAAAAAACGTTTAAATGACAATCTAGGCCCAATTAAGCGCCGGCCCTTAGTAAAGTGCTTTTCGAACGGTACATAGTCAAGAAAGTTAATTGAGGAACTCTTCACCCGCACTAAGACTTGATCTTCAGCCGGTACTGGCTTATTCACTTGATTCATTTTGACCCCGTCCAACTGCCCAGACTTAGTATATACAATTCCCTTCAACTTTCTCACCTACTTATTTATAGTTTTAATTTTAAATTAACGCTCGCCGAATTTGTTCTAAAATTTGCATCTGTAGGGAATTAAATTTATGTGAACGGCGATAAACAATGCTTGTTACAAACCGAGGCACATCTTGGTCCAATAAGTCTAGCTTGACTAATTGGTCGCTGGCATCTGACATCAACGTACTAAATAATCCAATGCCGACATTATTTTCAATCATTTTCAACATACTATGCGAACTCCCCGAGCGAAAGATCACCTTAGGTCGGAAATGATTACGTTTAGCCATTGCATTGAACACGTTGTTATGAATAAAGCCATCTTTAAACAAAATGAAGTCCTCTTTTTTTAAGTCCTTAAAGTATACACCTTTTTGCTTGGCAAGGGGGTGTTTTTTTGAAACATAAATGGCAAATGGTCGCCGATCAAATTCTTCTGCATAGATGGTCGATTCCACTAACGGATTAATTGAGCCCATCAAGGCTAAATCAATTTCACCATTTTTTAAGGCCTTCAATGTCGCTTCTGAGCCAATTTCAATTGTTTCAATCTTATCAAGGAGCCCATTATCTTTCAATAATGTTGAAACCTGTGGGAAGTAGTTATTTTCAATTACCGGCGGCAAGCCTAACACTAACTTGTCTTCCTTCATGTTTTCGATTTCAGAACGGGCTAATTGGTAGTGTTTAATAATGGCCTTAGCGTGCAGGAGTAGTTGATCGCCGCTATCCGTAATTATTAATTCTTGATTGCGGTGGCGAATAATTAACTTACTATTCATTTCCCGTTCTAGTCGCTGCAACGCAAACGTAATCGTAGGTTGGCTAACGTTAAATTTGTGGGCAACCTTCGAAAAGTTTTTAATTTAAGTTAAGCTAATAAAATATTCTAAATCACGAGTGTTCATAAATCCCCCTTGTATCAGCATCTAGCAATTACTTATAAGCATATTTTATCATAAATCACATTTTTGACTATAAAATAACCTTAGGCTTAATATGAAGCTATTAATTAATCAACGCAGCACTTTAGAGGAGGAAATTTCCATGGGATACAATATTTTAAACGATCCATTTAAGAACAAGGGCACTGCCTTTACAATGGAAGAACGGAAGGCACTAGGGCTTGAAGGCCTCTTGCCACCATACGTTCAATCATTAGACGAACAAGCAACTCAAGCATATGGTCAATACCAATCCAAGCCATCTGATCTTGAAAAACGGATTTTCTTGATGACCATCTTTAACGAAAACCGCGTTTTATTCTACAAACTATTCAGCCAACACGTTGTTGAATTTATGCCAATCGTATACGATCCAACAATTGCTGAATCAATCGAAAACTACAGTGAATTATTCATCCAACCACAAAACGCAACCTTCCTATCTATTAATGATCAAGATTCCATCGAACAATCATTAAAGAACGCTGCCGATGGTCGTGACATTCGCTTAATCGTGGTTACCGATGCCGAAGGAATTCTAGGAATTGGTGACTGGGGAACTAACGGGGTCGATATCGCCGTTGGGAAGTTAATGGTTTACACCGCTGCGGCTGGCATTGATCCATCCCAAGTGCTACCAGTAGTCTTAGACGCCGGAACTAATAATGAAGAATTATTGAAGGATCCCCTCTACCTTGGTAACCACCAAAAGCGGGTTTACGGTGACAAATACTACGCATTCGTTGATAAGTTCGTTAAGAGTGCTGAATCATTGTTCCCAGATATGTACCTTCACTTTGAAGACTTTGGTCGTTCCAACGCTGCCAACATCTTAAACAAGTACAAAGATCAATACACCATCTTTAATGATGATATTCAAGGAACTGGAATCATCGTGCTTGCTGGAATTTTAGGCGCATTAAAGATCTCAGGTGAAAAACTAGCGGATCAAAAATACCTTTGTTTCGGAGCTGGAACTGCCGGTGCCGGAATCGTTTCACGGGTCTGTGAAGAATTTGTTCAACAAGGCATGTCAGAAGCAGAAGCTAAAAAGCACTTCTACTTAGTTGATAAGCAAGGACTATTATTCGACGATGATGACACCCTTACCCCAGAACAAAAGCCATTCGCTCGTTCCCGGTCCGAATTTGACAACCCAGATGAATTAACTAACCTAGCAGCAGTGGTCAAAGCAGTCCATCCAACGATCATGGTCGGAACTTCCACTCAACCAGATTCATTCACTGAAGACATCATTAAGGACATGGCAGCCCATACTGACCGGCCAATCATCTTCCCAATTTCTAACCCAACTAAGTTAGCGGAAGCTAAGGCTGAAGACCTCTTGAAGTGGACCGATGGTAAAGCCTTAATCGGAACTGGAATTCCAGTAGACGACATCGAATACAATGGGGTTACTTACCAAATTGGACAAGCTAACAACGCCCTGGTTTACCCTGGATTAGGACTAGGGGCCATCGCTTCAACTGCCAGCGTATTAAACGATGAAATGATTTCAGCCGCTGCCCACTCACTCAGTGGCATCGTTGATACCACTAAACCAGGAGCTGCCGTATTACCACCTGTTTCTAAGCTATACGTATTCTCAGAAACAGTTGCTAAAGCAGTTGCTGATAGCGCTATTCAACAAGGCCTTACCCGCGAAGATATCAAGGACGTGGATCAAGCCATCCAAGATACTAAGTGGACTCCTGAATATCCTGAAAACTAAATTGTAGTTATAAAAATAAAGACTGGACTAGCTTTACAGCTAGCTCAGTCTTTTTTAGTTTGGGTTATTTAGTTAGCCACTTCATGGCCTTGACCATTTGCATCGTAAACCATGTGATAGCCATTTTTAACGTAAATTTTGACGCCATCAGACGCTGTTTCAATATGATGCGTAGAATAGAAGTAGTCATTGGTAATCTTATATCCCAATTGAGTTGGGGTGCCGACCCAACCACCACCAGCATTGGCTTGATAGGTCATAAATGGTGTATCGGTAGGTACTTGCCCCAATGCGTCATATTGTTTTTCATGCTGAGTATTAAACTTACCCATGTCTTGAACTGTATGCACATCACTAGCCTGAATCGTAGATTGATCTGCGGACCCACTCTGTGCAGTAGAAGTGCTATTATCACTACTATTAACTGTAGAAGTGCTGTTATCACTACTATTATTAGTAGTGTTAGTAGTGATCGTTACCGGACTATTCGATGAACTGGAAGAATTGTTTTGACTTTGATCAGCAAAATCTTCCGCATCATAAGTTACTGCTCCGTAATCAGAACTATTAGTGTAGCCAAAGCCAATCCCAATTGATCCATAGGATGGATTAACTAGCGATTGATAATGCCCATGTTCTTTGCCATCCCCCTTGTCAGGCCCTTCATCAATATACATTTGCGTAAGGTCATGGGCGGCACTTTGCGGCGTCTCAAGATCACCACCGCTAGCAGCTAAGTTTTCACCATCTGGTGCACTGACCCCTAATTGCTTAGCAACAGAATCACCAAGGAAATTACCATTACTGTCATAGTGACTGATCGACATGTTTCCTAGGTCAATGTTTTGTTGAACTCGAACATCAGCCACTTTATCTAAATCAGCATTATCCTGTAATGGCGCCACTCCCAATGAAGCTCTTAGTGCATTAATTTGTTTTAATGCTGCTGCGCGGTAGGCACTGCGATATGCATCCAAGTCAACGATTTTACCATCCGTTTGATCAAATCCATCCACAACGACATGCTGTTGGTTGCTATTCGAACTTGCGTTAGCATTAGCGTTAGAGGTTGTATCAGTATTAGAAGTCGTGTTAGCATCAGCGTTATTATATGTATCATTACTACTCTGACTGCTATCATTCTGATTACTATCATCTTGTGCAGCTTGCTTTTGTTGGCGTTTGATCTTGTGTACCTGATGCTTAGTGGCCCAACCATACCCCTTTAAATAGATATACCCGTGTGCCTTAGCCTTCTTAATATTGATCTTCTTGCCGCTAATCGTGTAGCCATACTTAACCTTTTTCTTCGACACCTTTTTCTTCGACACCTTTTTCTTCGACTTAGTAACATGCGTTCTAGCCTTACTGGCCTCCACGTTGATCAAAGAACCATTAACGCTTATGACCGCGGCACATACCGTTAATGCATAAATATATTTTTTCATTATTAAACCCACCTTTATCTTTAATATAAATTAATGATAATACATTTGAATTAATTTGTATAATCAGCTGCTAAGCAAATACTTTGTACACAACCGAACTAAATGCTAGAATACTTGTGTATGAAAAATGTATAATAAAGATAGTAAATAAAACTTAATTGGAGGCATTTTCTTATGGCTACAAATTATGATTATGATGTTCTTTACTTAGGTGCCGGTCACGGTACCTTTGACGGTGCAATTCCCCTTGCTGCTGCCGGCAAGAAGGTGGCCGTAGTCGAAGCAGAAGCAATCGGTGGGACTTGTCCTAACTGGGGTTGTAACGCCAAGATTGCGCTTGACGCGCCCGTTGAATTGACCCGTGAACAAGAACGCATCAAAGATCAATTGAACGGTGAACAATTATCAATTAACTGGACTGCTAACATGTCACGTAAGCACTCCATCATTGACGTTCTTCCTGGTGCTATCGAAGGCTTCATGAAGGATGCCGGCATTGACGTAATTAAGGTCTACGGTAAGTTTGCTGATGCCCACACCGTTGAAGTTGATGGCGAAAAGAAAACCGCTGACAAGATTGTAATTGCCACTGGTTTAACTCCTAACAAACTAGATGTTCCTGGCACTGAATTAGCTTTCAACAGTAAGGACTTCTTAGCCCTCACTCACCTACCAAAGAACATCGCCATTGTTGGTGGTGGCTACATTGCATTAGAATTTGCAACCATTGCTAACGCTGCTGGTGCTAACGTAACCGTATTATTACACAGTGACGTTGCACTTCGTAAGTTCTACCAACCATTTGTTAACAAGGTCTTAGTTGACTTACAAAGACGTGGTGTTCACTTCATTAAGAACAGTAACGTTAGTGGCTTTAAGAAGACTGATGATGGTTACGCAGTTGAATACGGTGATAACCAAACCCTTGCTAGTGACTGGATTTTAGACGCCACTGGTCGGGTACCAAATGTCAACGGCATGAATTTAGATGAAATTGGTGTTAAGTACGATGAACACCGTGGAATTGCCGTTAACGATCATCTTCAAACTAGCGTTGACAATATTTACGCTTCTGGAGACGTTATCGATAGTGACCAACCTAAGTTAACTCCAACTGCGATTTTTGAATCCAGTTACTTAACTTCCCTCTTCACTGGTCAAACCACCGATGCAATCGACTTCCCAGTAGTTGCTACGAACGTCTTCACTTCTCCTCGGATTGCCGAAGTCGGGGTTCCCGTTGCCGAAGCTGAAAACAACGACGACTACAAGGTTGTTAAGACTGACCTAAGTGGTGATTGGTACTACCAAGTTGATAACGATACTAACTCTGCACGCGCATTGGTATACAACAAGGCTGGTCAATTAGTTGGGGCATCTGAAGTTAGTTCCCATGCTGTTGACTCAATCAACACCTTAATCCCAGCAATTGAATTTAAGTACACTAAGGAACAATTAGGACGGATCATTCAAATCTTCCCATCAATTGCTAGTGATGTTTGGGGTACCATTTAATTCATTATTAAAAAATAAATAAACATTCAAAACGAAGTACAATCTACTTCGTTTTTTTAATACCTTAGGAGGAATTTTTATGTCAAAATCAAACTACGATTACGATGTTGTATTCATTGGAGCCGGTCATGGTTCCGATGGAGCCCCACTTCTCGCCAATCAAGGCTACAAAGTGGCCAAAATCGAGGCGGAAGCCGTCGGTGGAACCTGTACTAATTGGGGCTGTAACGCTAAGTTAGTTTTAGATGGCCCCGTTCAACTATCTCGCACCCAAGAACGGATGAAAAACGTGGTCAACGGCGACCTCGCCATGAATTGGGCTGCCAATATGAAGTACAAGCACGAAGTCATTGATCCACTTGCCGGTGGACTGGAAAATAAGTTCATTAAAGCCGGCATTGACGTGCTCCATGGTTGGGCTACGTTAAAGGATCCCCACACCATCGATATTGATGGCACCACAAAGACTGCCGACAAAATCGTCATCGCCACTGGGCTTCATCCCAACCAACTTGATATTCCCGGCACCGAACTAGCACACAACAGCAAGGACTTCTTAGCATTAGATAATCTACCCGCCCACATCGTCATCGTCGGGAGTGGCTACATTGCAATGGAATTTGCAACCATCGCTAATCAATTTGGTGCTGACGTAACCGTTATGATGCATGGTGATAAAGCCTTACGTAAATTCTATCAACCATTTGCTGAAGCAATCGTTGATGACTTAACGAAGCGCGGTGTTAAATTCGTGCGCAATGCCAACGTCAGTGCATTTAAGGAATCTGATGGAAAACTTAGCGTTGAATATGGGGATGGACAATCCCAACCAACTGATTGGATCTTAGATGCTACCGGCCGGGTTCCGAACGTAAGTGGCTATGGTCTAGATGAACTTGGTATCAAGTATAACCGCCATGGCATCGAAGTTAATGACCACTTGCAAACTAACGTTCCAAATATCTTCGCTGCCGGTGATATTACCGATACGGTTTATCCTAACTTAACCCCATCAGCAACTTTCCAATCTAAATACATCGCCCGCTTCATCAGTGGCGAAACCAATGAACCAATTGACCATCCGGTAATTCCATCCGTGACTTTCACGTCGCCACGCATTGCTGAAGCCGGCGTGCCCGTTGCCAAAGCCATCGATGATGACCGCTACCAAGTCGTCTTTACCGATTTAACTAAGGATTGGTTCCGCCAAGTTGACCACCAAGACCTAGCTAAACAAGCATTGGTATTCAATCAAGACCACCGGTTGGTCGGCGTGACTGAAATGAGTGAACAAGCGGATAATGCAATTGATTCATTGTTGCCAGCCATCGCATTGCAGATGACACCTAAGCAAATTCAATCGATCATCCCACTCTTCCCGTCCATTACCCATGAAGTTTGGAAGAAATTATAATTAAATTCCAAAAAAAGATCGCGCTATTTAGCACGATCTTTTTTATGCATGAATCAATAATTTAATTAAAATCAACGCTGCGACCACTTGAATGGCCCCAACCCCAATACTGTAAATTGCAAAGCGTTTGCCGGCCTTCAAAAAGGCGCTTAGGTTCAGCCGTAAGCCAATTGCGGCTAGGGCAATGATTTCACACCAACTACTCAAGAAGTGGGCGAAGGTACCGATAAAGTTAGGCAAGTGAACCAAACTGTTGGCAATACAAAAGATTAAGAACCAAAGCACGTACCAAGGTAGAAAATCAATTTTGTGTTTTTTAACATCTGTTTCAACTGCTTCCACAGTTTGTTCAGCACTCACGTTATGTTGGTGAATCCGTGAAAAGACGAGGACAATTACGACCAACATAATGATTCGCATAATCTTAAATAACGTCGCAAATTCAACCGTTGATTGGTTAACCATGGTGGCACTGGCAATTACCTGTCCTACTGATTGAACGGTTCCTCCGATCAACGCACCGCGGGTTAAGTCAACGTTGCCAAACACAACCGTTCCTAAGATTGGTAGCAACAACATTAAGACGGTCCCCATTAGGTTAACCAACGTGATGGCCATCCCGGCGTCTTCATCGCTAGCCCCAATGACTGGTTTAATCGATGCAATGGCTGACGAACCACAAACGGCGTTTCCACCCGCCATGGATAGGTAGATTCCATCATCGAATTGCAGCCACTTTCCAATCATGATGGCAGCACAAATGGTAATCGTCATTTGTAAGATGATGAACAATAACCCGCTCCAATGAAGTTGCAAAATGGTTTGAAACGTAATCGTTAATCCTAATAGCATTACGGAATACTCTAGTAACCGTTTTTCTGCGAACTTGGTTCCGGCCGTAAGAATTGGCTGGCGAACGAAGGTATTCCCTAAAATGATTCCGAGTAGAATTGCAATCGTTGCCGCTCCTAAGTCTGGAATGACCAGCGTTAGGAGTTGGCTAATAATGGCAATTAATAGGGCCACCCCAAATCCTGGCACCCGTTGTTTAATTGTATTAACCACTTTCATCGTCTCCCTTATTTGAACTATGCTTAAATTATAGCAAGCCTCTTTTAATAAGAGAAATTAATAATTATAATAATTACTATTACCAAAACGAATTAAAGGAGCCATTAACCATGTTCAAATTTTTCCCCGCGTTTCGCGCCGTTTATGAGAACCGTAATTTTTCACTGGCAGCTAAGCAAATCTTTGTGTCCCAATCATCCGTCTCCCAACAAATCAAAAAGTTAGAAACTTTACTCGGCGCCACCCTCTTCACCCGTAATTCACGCAGTGAGGTCACCCCGACTGAATTAGCTGATCAACTGTACAACGAAGGCGTTAGCATCTTTGAACAAGAACAAGCGCTTCAACGCCAGTTGACCAACCATCATCCCCATCGCATCCAGTGCCGAATCGGCGTGTCCAATACCACCGCTGACGTTGTGGTGCCTAAATTACTACAAACCCTAGCAATTCCCAATGCCGTTAAACTCAGCCTAACGGTTACTAATTCCACAGTGATTGCCGAACAAATGGCCAATCATCAACTAGAATTCGGCCTAATCGAAAAAGCAATCGTCACGCCCAACATTCAACGCACTGCATTTCATACTGATAAATTGGTGCACGCTGGCAATCCCAAAAGTGATACCTGGCTCGAACGAGAAAATGGTTCTGGCGTTTATCACTATACAGAAGAATTTTTTAAACAGCGCAATTTAAAACCCAAGAAGCGGATTTTAATCGACAATAATGACTTAATCGTCCGCTGCTTAGCAGCCGGCATTGGCCAATCAATCATTTCAAGAGATGTCCTACCCGCAGGGATCCCATTCGAACGCTTGAACCACAATTTTGAACGACAATTCTTCCTATTAAATCGACTTAACTATCCGTTTTCAGAACTACAAACGATTGGTCAACAAATGCAAGCCCTTTTAAAGTCAGTCAATCACTAGTAACTTAATGAATTCTTTAATAGTTGAGATGAGTTTGGTATAATAGATATGACACATATTTAGGAGGAATTATTTTGAAATTTGCTGATTTAAAAGCGGAAGCCAAGGGACAATTAGCCCCACATTACGGTTTTTTTCTGTTGTTATTATTACCAGCGTATATTTTAAGCATTATTAGTGGCGGAAGTTACGTTACACAATTCTCATCTCAAGTTAGCCAAATGACTAGCAATGCTAATGGCGTTTATAACACTCAAAACGTATCATCTTCTGGAGGTCTTTTCTCCATCTTTGCCAATGTATTATTACTTAGTGCCTTTTTCGTCATGATCAAGGTGATGCGTGGTCAAGATACCACCTTTAAGGGCGGATTCAAAAAGGCCTTCAATATCTTCACTCGTGGTGATTACTTCTTTGGCGCCTTTATGGTTGGACTACTTAAGTATGTTTATATTTTCTTGTGGTCACTACTTGGTTATATCCTAGCAATAGCTGCAGTAGCTGTAGCAGTCACATTGAATCGTAATCAAGCGGCATTTTTTGCCCTTGTCTTTCTTGCTGCTTTGTTATTAATTGCTACCTCAGTGGTTACCACAATTAAGTCACTTGCTTACTCACAAGCCCAATTTATCTTTCGGGATGGGTTAGACAATGACCAACCAGTTAGCTACAATCAAGCAATAACGAAGAGTCGGCAATTAATGGATGGTCACAAAGGGGAATTTTTCCTATTGATCCTTAGTTTTATTCTTTGGTACTTACTAGGAATCATTACGTTAGGCCTTGCCAACATCTTCTACGTAACCCCATATACTCGTTTAACATTTGCTAACTATTACGTTCATTTAACTGAAAATAATATTACTAGCGCTGAATAATCATCACTGAACCTCTGGTTTGAACCAGGGGTTTTTTGTTTACCCTTTTTTTAGCATTTATTCACTTACCAAAAATATTTATTAAAAATTAGTAAATAATAATAGTATTATTCGTCTAGTTCTGGTATGATAGTGATTAATCTAAAGGAGGTGTAGCACATGGATAGTGGCCCTGATCTCATAAGACCAAGGTTCATCATTGCCCTTCATTATTTCCTAATGGAATAGTTATTATGACTAACATAACAGCTATTTTACATTTACAAAGGAGATTATTTTTATGAAGGATTTTAAATTATCGGAAAAAGAAATTCAGAAAAAGTATCAGATTAAAGATATTGAAAGCGGACTGACTAGCTCACAAGCGAGTGAACGATTAGCCCAAAACGGTCCTAACGAACTCCAGTTCAAGAAGGATTCTAAGCTAAAGCTATTTCTACGCCAATTTAATAATGTCATTATCTATGTACTAATTCTTTCTGCAATTCTAACTTTATTAATGCGTCATTACTCTGATTCCACCATCATTGCATTAGTGGTATTAGTAAACGCAATTATTGGTTACTACCAGGAAGCCAACGCTTCAAACGCACTTGAAAAAATCAGGTCGATTCTATCAACTACTTCTACCGTTTACCGTGATGGCAAGCGAATTGACATCCCCACCAAAGACATTGTCGTAGGAGATGTCGTCTTCCTTGAAGCCGGTGACCGGGTCCCCGCTGACTTACGGTTGATTGACACTGATAACCTTCGGATTCAAGAATCAGCATTGACTGGTGAATCCGATTCAATTGAAAAAAATGCCGATGTCATTACTGCGGACAACCCATCGTTAGCCGAACAGACTAACGTGGCCTTCTCCTATACTTCCGTTACTTCTGGAAGTGGGACGGGGATTGTTACCGCAACTGGAAATGATACTGAGATCGGTCAAATTTCTAAGGAAGTTAATAACACGACTGAACGTAAAACACCCCTAATGAATGAATTAGACCAATTAGGGAAGTGGGTTTCATACGTGATCATGATTGCTTCCGTAATCCTATTCTTAATTGGATTATACTTTGAAACTTACTCCGTTTCCGTCCTAGCATTAGCCGTTGTGGCAATGGTCGTGGGTTCCATTCCGGAAGGATTACCCGCTACCACTTCCGTAGTCCTCTCCCGTGGGGTGAGTGACATGGCTAAGAACAAACACACCATCGTTAAAAGCCTACCAGCTGTGGAAACATTAGGATCCGTGGACGTGGTAGCCACTGATAAAACGGGGACGTTAACGCAAAATGAAATGACTGCGACCGATGTCTTATTACCAAATGCTACTTATCACGTGACTGGAACTGGTTATCAACCAGAAGGGCAAATCTTAGATGACAAAGACCAACCCGTTGTCCATAATAAAGCCTTAGACCTCTTCTTAGAAGCTGGGTTCGAGGCTAACGATACAACGTTGAACCATGAAGATGGCAAGTGGGAAATCAACGGTGAGCCAACTGACGGTGCATTCCTAACGCTTTACCATAAGGGGATGCAAACGAAAGCTGCTCCTAAGAACCAAGAAGTCGACTTACTACCGTTCGATTCCGCCTTTCGTTACATGGGGAAAGTGGTTCAAAACGAAGCTGGTCAAAAGACCCTGTTCGTTAAAGGTTCTCCCGATAAGATTTTAGCATTAGCGAAAAAGACCGACGCTAACTTCGATATTGATGCGTGGGAAGCTAAGGTCCACGCCCTTTCTAAGACTGGAAAACGGGTCATTGCCGTTGGTTATAAACCAGTGGCCGCTGATGTGAACGAAATTTCACATGACCTAATTAATTCTGGAGTTCAATTCCTGGGATTAGCCGGAATCATTGACCCTCCACGCGAAGAAGTGGTCCAAGCCTTGAAGGAAATGAATGCCGCTGGGGTGGAAGTGAAGATGATCACTGGTGATAACCCCGTTACCGCCAAAGCCATTGGTGAAAAATTAGGGTTAGCCCCTACGATTCACGCCATTACCGGTGCTGAATTAGATGCATTGGATGAAGCCGCCTTTACTAAGGCCGTTTTAGAAAACCAAGTGTTTGCTAGAACGACACCGCAAAATAAGCTACAAATCATCAAGGCATTACAGGCTAGTGGTAAGGTTACCGCGATGACTGGAGACGGAATCAACGATGCCCCCGCCTTAAAACGAGCTGATATTGGAGTGGCCATGGGAATTAAGGGAACCGACGTTGCGAAGGATTCCGCTGACATGGTCTTAACCGATGATAACTTCGGTACGTTATCCACTGCCATTCGTGAAGGACGGCGGATTTACGATAACATTAAGAAGAGTATTCAATTCTTACTACCAACTTCGTTTGCGGAAGGCTTAATCATTGCCTTTACCATTTTGACTAAGAATGACATGCCGTTAAACGCAACCCAATTACTTTGGATCAACATGGTCTCCGCCATTACGATTCAATTCGCGTTTATCTTCGAACCGGCTGAAAAGAACATCATGGATAAAAAGCCGCGTGATAACAATAGTTCATTACTAGGCAAGGGTGATATGTACCGCATCGCCTACATTTCTTCATTAATGGCCATTTGTGGGATTGTGGTCTTCGATCTGTTAACCAATAGTGGTTGGAGCGTTGAAGTCGCAAGTACCGTCGTGGTGAACGTAATTGTCTTTGGTAAGATTTTCTACCTCTTCAACATTCGGACAAGTGAACCACTATTTTCAAAGGCCCTCTTCAGTAATCCCGCTGCATTCTGGATTATTGGATTAATGATTTTACTACAAGTGCTATTAACTTACGTGCCATTCATGCAAGATGCGTTCAAGACCGCAAGTATTCCTGCATCCGGTTGGATTATTTCCATCATTGCCGGAATCGTGGTGCTAAGTGTTACCGAAATTGATAAAATTATTTCCAAGCGCTTTGCTGCAAACCGCTAATCATTAAGCTGGTGAATTTAAATTCACCAGCTTTTTTTATGGTAAAATATGGTTAAACTATTTCAGGAGGATCAGCATGCAAATTCGTAATCTTAAGACAGCTGCCAATCAAGAATTCATGAAGCACTTTCGCTTCTATTTTATCTTATTCTTACCCTATTTAATCTTAGTGACCCTTAGTAATATGATTGCCCGGAGTGTTTCTGACGCCCTCTTCGTTGCAGTCAATAATGGTGATTCCGTCATGGATGCCTATGCTACCCTCGCACGAGGCCCAGTATATCTAACGCAATTAATTGGGATTTTAGGCGGCCTAGTATTAATTGGCCTATCATTCAATATTTTAGATTTAATCCGACACCGTAGCGATTATCAAAACCCCATTGGTAAGTCGACCGCCCTATTCGGCAATCGAATGGTGCTAGGCGTACTGGCAATTGTATTATTACAATTCCTATTTACGTTCCTATGGACGTTATTATTCATTGTGCCAGGGATCATTAAGAATTATTCATACTCCCAGGCGGTTTATATTTATCGGGATGCCATCAAGAATGGTCATCCGATTTCACCACTCGCTGCCATTACCGCTAGTCGGAAACTAATGGTTGGTCATAAGGGTGAACTATTTATCCTACAACTATCATTTATCGGTTGGTTCTTCTTATTATATTTATCAACGAACTTGCTAGTATTTCCAATTCTAGGAATCTTTATTTACCCATATTTCCAAATCACCCTTATGAATTACTACCGTCAATTAACTAATTCATAATTAAAAAATGCCACCCTGAAATTAATCAGCGGTGGCATTTTTGATATCGCCATTTGCCATAATATTGAAGGTGCCCACTTCACCATCAGCACCATTTTGAATGGCTAATTTATCAAGAACTTGAATAATAAAGATCAGATTCGTCGGATCATAACCCAATGGAACTAACACCGTATCGGTAGTTGATCGACCTAAGTGTTGAAGTAACGCCTGGTCAGCATCGTCAAATGATTGAATGGGATGGTTACCAGTCAGATTCGTGGTCGGCCAGAAGTAACCAAATTCACCGCGATACTTCACTTTAATTAAGTTACGATGACGCTCTAAGACTTGAATGATTTCAGCCATTTGTAAATCCTCCCTTCACCATACCGCACAATGTAATAACCGATTACCACGCCAATTAAGTTCGACATGACATCGTTGACATCCACCGTTCGTTGAAAGTTCAACCAATTATCTAAGAAGAATTGGCCCATTTCAATAAATAATCCCGTTAATAATCCAATCCCTAACACTTGCCAGAAACTGAGATAGCGACGATTCAACAAGCTAATGAATCCACCAAGCGGCATCGTCATCACCACGTTAAGCCAAAAGCCAAGGGTGCCCAATTCAATCAGTGGTAAATAAACAATTGATGCATGACCATAGGTTAGTGCATGGAGATCCGGGTAACTACCGAGTTGAACGCTAACCGGAAAGCGCGGGGTAAAACAAATGTAAGCGACGCATAATAGGTATAGTCCACATAGAACTTGTAATAACTGCGTTTGCCATTTTTTAAACGTAAACATAATCAGCCTTCCTTTGCATCTATTATAACTAAAAAACTGCCATCCCCAAACAGGAATGACAGTTTTATTTAATAATAATTATCTAATGACCATTACTGAAATTGGAGCATATTTAGCCATGTATGCGGCTTGACTCCCAAAGTGACGGGCAATCCCTTTTTTCGAATGAGAACCAACCACCAATAGGTCCGGTTCAACATGCGGAATTACATCCTTCACGATGGCTTCACCAGCAGATCCAGAAGCAACTACTGCTTGAACGTCTTTTACCCCAGCATCTTGTGCTTGTTTAACGTACTTTTGCATATGAGCTTCTAGTTCTGATTTTTCACCATGAACATAGTCCTTAGTAAGTGCTTCGTAAACGTTAATTTCTTCCGTTTCCAAAACTGATACTAACACTAGTTGAGCATCGTCACGTTTAGCACGTTCGATGGAATACCGAAAGGCTAAAATCGCATCGTCAGAGTCATCGACACCGACTAAAATTCGTTTAAATTCATCCATAACAGGCACCTCTTATTTAAAATTGGTTAATTATGCGTTCTTTTGAGCATTAGCTTGATTTTGTTGTTCAGCTTCAATGCGCTTGTTACCAAAGTAGAATTCAACCATCGTCCAAATTAATAGTCCTAAGATCAAAATATCTAAGGTATATGCAATGATATTAGCTTCATTGGTTTGAGAAGCAGTTGGGTTATCACCGAAGAATCCAGCAACTGAACCAGGAAGACCGTTTAAGTTTAAGTAAATTAAACCAATTACTGAAACCCAACCTAGGAACTTAACCCAAAGGCGGTTCTTGAATTCCTTCCCCATTTGATGAGCATTATCAGTCATCAAGATCAATGGCAACATGGAGAATGGTAATGCCAATGCTAAGAAGATTTGTGAATTTTCCATTAAGTTATTCAATGCGGTATGTTCTTGTAGTTCTGATTCACCACTAGTTAATGCCACACAAATCAACACTGGAATCACTGAAATTAAACGAGTAATTAGACGCCGTAACCAAAGTGGCATCTTCATGTGAATGAATCCTTCCATGATTACTTGACCAGTTAAAGTTCCCGTAATCGTGGAATTTTGTCCGGAAGCTAATAGGGCAACCGCGAACAATGTAGATAAGATTCCTGACTTAGCAACGCTAATCAAGATTGGGTTACTCAAGGTTGCAGTGTTGTTTAAGGCATCAAACAATCCGAAGAATGATGAGTCCTTAACGGCACCGGTCTTGAATACGGCAACCCCCATAATCAATAGTAATGCATTAACGAAGAATGCAAACGTTAATTGAATGTTAGAATCCCAAGTAGTAAACTTGATGGCTCTAGCAACATCCTTTTTATCCTTAGGATTATAATCACGAGTTTGTGAGATTGCTGAATGCAAGTAAAGGTTATGTGGCATCACAGTGGCCCCGATAATCCCTAATGCACCATTATAAGGAGTTAATCCATCAGCAGCCTTACGACTTTGTGAAAGAATATCAGGTGTAGGAATTAATCCTTCGAATGCAGCTGACCAGTTAGCATTTGATAATGCTACTTGGTAAGCAAAGACAACTAGAATTACTAAGATTAAACAAACCACGATGGCTTCAATCTTTCTGAACCCAATCTTCGTAAGTAATAACAATAGTAAAACATCAAAAACGGTAATGAAAACGGCAACGACAAGTGGAATATGGAATAACAAGTTTAACGCAATCGCTCCACCAATAACTTCGGCGATATCAGTCGCCATGATGGCAAGTTCTGTCATAATCCATAAAACAATTCCTAATGGTTTCGAAGTCCGCGCACGAATGGCTTGCGCTAAATCCATTTGGGTCACGATCCCAAGTTTAGCCGCCATGTATTGCAGTAACATCGCAATCAA
Organism: Nicoliella lavandulae; assembly: GCF_037546185.1. Classification (NCBI taxonomy): domain Bacteria; kingdom Bacillati; phylum Bacillota; class Bacilli; order Lactobacillales; family Lactobacillaceae; genus Nicoliella; species Nicoliella lavandulae. The sequence goes on from NZ_JAWMWH010000001.1 coordinate 339,290, forward strand.
ACTTGAAATCAAGATAACAGACATCAATAGGTAACCAAAGTCTTGTCCACCGGTGATTGAAGTCGACCAATTACCTGGATCCATATAACCAACGGCAACTAATGCCCCTGGTCCAGAATAAGCAAATAAAGTCTTCCAAAAACCCCAATCTCTAGGTACGCTAACGGTATGGTTGATTTCTTCCAACGAAGGACCATTAGCGTAGTGAATCATACTGTGTTTTTCACTCACGTGAAACTCCACCTTTCTGTAAGGTATCATTTTTTGAGATACAAAATATAAAGTTTTATTAACCAATGAACATTTTACTCTTTTTTAAAAAAATTTAAAGTCTTTTTTAGGCTAGTCGAAAAATTTTAATTTTTATGTTAAATTTTTTTCATTTTATTCTAAAAATCGTGTCTGATTGTTTAACTTAAAAATCTTTTGACATGCTTTTATTCCCATTATTATAATAGTAATAAACACATTGAAGGGATTGGTTTAGTTGGAATATCGGATTGAAAAGGATTCATTAGGTAACGTGAAAGTACCTAAAACCGCTTTATGGGGGCCCCAAACCCAACGGAGTCATGAAAACTTTAAAATTGGGCAACAAATGCCCACTGCAATCATTCATAATTTATTGCAAATTAAAAAGGCCGCTGCAATTGTTAATTATCAATTAGGGACTCAAACAAAGGCGAAGGCTGATTTAATTACCCAAGCAATTGATCGAATTTTAACTGGTGACTACCAAAGTGAATTTCCATTAGTCGTTTTCCAAACGGGAAGTGGTACCCAGACAAATATGAATGTCAATGAAGTCATTGCCCACATGGCAGCTCAAATCAATCCACAAATTAGCATCCATCCAAATGATGATGTTAACCAGTCCCAAAGTTCTAATGATACCTTTCCAACTGCCATGATGATGGCTGCTACAATGGCCATTGATAAGTTAATGCCAACCTTACAGGCGCTGATCGATTCATTTGATGCTAAAGCCCATCAATTTCAAACGGTCGTTAAAATCGGTCGGACCCACTTACAAGACGCCACGCCCATTACGGTAGGCCAAGAAATTAGTGGCTGGCGTAGTGCTTTGCAACACGATCTAGAATACTTGCAAACTAATCGAGCCACCCTCTTAGAATTGCCCATTGGGGCGACTGCAGTTGGAACTGGCTTAAACACGCCCGCTGGATTCGATACCGCAATGGTTGCACAACTAAGCAAGCAGGTCGGCATTGATTTCAAACCAGCCCCCAATAAATTTCAAGGACTAGCTAATCACACTGGCATTACCATGGTACATGGGATTTTAAAAACCCTAGCGACTGATTTAATTAAAATTGGAAACGATATCCGATTCCTAGCCAGTGGGCCTAGAGCTGGTTACAATGAATTTAACATTCCAAGTAACGAACCTGGTTCATCCATCATGCCGGGAAAGGTAAACCCAACGCAAGTAGAAGCGTTAACGATGGTCTGTGCCCAAGTAATTGGTCACGATACCACCATTAACATTGCTAACAGTCAGGGAAACTTCGAAATGAACGTTTACAAACCCATCATTATTTATGATTTCTTAGACAGCAGTAATTTATTAACGCAAGCCATTCATTCGTTTGACGTGCATTTAGTTCAAGGTCTCGAAATTAATTCAGATCGAATGAGCGAACTATTAAACAATTCATTAATGTTAGTAACTGCATTAAGTCCCCACATCGGATACGAACGCAGTGCTAAAATTGCTCAACACGCCCAACAAGCTGGCTTAACATTAAAACAAGCTGCTCTTGATAATGGAGTTACCGAAGCTGAATTCCATGATTGGGTCAACGCAAGAGCCATGACCAATATTGATCAAGACCATAACAACTAAATAGAAAGTAGGATTTAATTGAGATACTTCACCGGTAAAAATCAAGAAAAACGAGCGCGCAAAGTTGAAACTAAGGATCGAATTGAAAGTTTCATTTGGGCGGCAATCGTTACCGCATTAGTATTCTGCTGGAAACTAATTAAATGAAAAAAAGCATTAGGTTTTAGAATTATTTTAATAAAACTTAATGCTTTTTGCTTGCAATTTTGCATCAACAAGAGAACTGTTACCAAACAATTACAATCAGGTTGTAAATACATTGCAATGGCAATTCTGGGCGTTTTTAATGTTAAACTATCAAATAGTAAATAATAAAGATGGAGTGACAAATCAATGAAAATGTTCAAAGCGCTTTGCACAATGGTCGTAGTTTTAGGGCTCGCCATTATTGCACCGGTTGTCAATGCTAGCGCAGATACTAGCAACACCAAACCGATTTATGATTTATCAGAATGGCAAGGAACCATTACTAATAGTCAAGCTCAAAAATTAAAAAATGAAGCTAATTTCTTAATTCTACGGGTTCAATATGGATCATCATATAAGGATAAGGTATTCCAAAACAACGTTAAGACCCTTTCCAAATATGGTGTTAAATATGGAGTATATAGTTACAGTCTTTACAGTAGTGCTAGTAACGCTGCCAACGAAGCAACTACTTTAATCAAGTCCGCACCGAATGCATTATTCTACGTTAATGATGCTGAAGCGAACCACGTTACTTCTGGTTCACTAAACTCAGCTACGGTTGCTTGGGCTAACCGGGCACGTCAATTAACTAAGCGGCCAATCGTGTTATACAGTTACCAATCATTCATGAGTAACTTTACCACTGCTAAGAGTGCCTACGATGCCATTTGGTTAGCAAGTTATACTTCTGCTACGCCAAATACTAGTTATCACTACGACCTATGGCAATACACTGATAAGTATTACAGTGCTGCATTAGGAAAACGCGTTGATGCTAGTCGGATTCCAACGAATGGTAAGCCCCTTTCATTCTGGTTAGGTGGCAGCACCACTTCATCCACTGCCGATGACAGTGATAGTGATGATGACGATAGTTCTTCTGTTAGCACCACGGTTGATAACCCAGTTAACAATCCACACGTCATTCAAATTTCACCAAGTAACTACGTTTCAACTGGAACTCGTTTTAAGGTTCTCAGCAAGAACTTAAACGAATACAAGAATGTTTCACTATCTGAAAAAGCAACTCAAGTCCTACACCGGGGCCAAGTAGTTAGTGGAACGCCCGTTAAATACGGTCAAACTTACCGGATCAAAACTGCTGATGGTACTTACTTCTCTGCCAACAAAAAGTTAGTTCAAATCATTCAATAATTCAAAAAGGACCCCTCATTTTTTATGAGGGGTCCTTTTTTACATCAAAATAAAAGATGACCCTAAAATTAATTAGGGTCATCTTATTTATTATGGTCTAGAGTAACCAACGATACTCCACCAAGGGGCATCAATGTTTTCAGTAATAACGCCATTATTTTGCGCATCGATCATTTGACCATTACCGATGTAAAAACCAACGTGACTAATCGAATCAGAACTATCACCGAAGTAAACCAAATCCCCCTTTTTTAATTGGGTTCTTTGGATGGGCTTAGTGGTTTCATATTGACCTTGAGCAGTCCGGGCAATATTAACATGTGCTTGTTCGTATATGTACTGAGTAAATCCTGAACAATCGAACGTAGTAGGACCAGATGCACCGTAAGTGTATGGTGAACCTAGCTTAGATTCAGCAACTTGATACGCAACTTTAACTGCTCGTTTACTGGCAGCATGTGCTGCTGGTTGATGGTTATTATTAATGCCGAAAAACATTGAAACTGAAAATAATGGAACTAGTAGTAACTTGCTTAATTTTTTATAATTCAATATCTTCATCCCCAAATAATGATATTTTTTAATTTATTTATAATTTATTTAACATTTTTCATTATAGGGACGAAATAATACTAAACTAAAACAAAAGTAATACAGAGCAATTTCATTTATGTTACAAAACAGTTACAAAATAGACTTGTGGAACAAAAAAAGGCTAAGCATTTCGCTTAGCCTTTCATGATTTGTAACTTATTTTCGATCAATTTCTTCTGCATCAATATCACGATAATTAGGTTTATTCGGAATAATCAAACCAGCAATGATGTAGAGCACCACGCCCGGGAATCCAAAACTAAGGACGGTCAATGCTGCATAAATCAAGCGGGTCCAAGTTGCATCAAATCCGAAGTAGTCAGCAATTCCACCTAACACACCTAAAAAGATCCGATTGTCTGATCTATATAATTTTTTCTTCATTTCAAAACGCTCCTATTTAGTTAAAAATAATTGAATCAACCCAAATGATGCTACCAGATTGTTCAATATGTGAAATGCAATGCTTGCCTTAATGTTACCAGTTCGATGGTACAAGTAAACTAATAGTGCCCCCATCACTGCGTAAATTAAGAAACTAATGATGTTACTATTTAAGTGTCCAGATGAAAAGATAAATCCGCTGACTAACATCGGCCAAATCACGCGGCTACCCTTGAAAAAGCCATCAACAATAAAGCCACGAAATAATAGTTCCTCTACGATAGGACTCAAAATAATAATTCCCACTAGCATTACGCATAATACGATGCTATTCGAAGTTGCCAATTTTTGAATCACTACATTATTTTCAGACTGACCTTGATGATAGATCACTTGTAATAACATTAACATGATCACCTGAAATGCCATAAAGATTACATATGCAATCCCAACTAAGCCCATGTTATCACTGGTCAACTTAGTTAACGGCGCTTGGTGGTAGTAACGATAACGATTCATTAAAACAGCAATTAAGCCGGCATAACTAACAAAGTAGACTAACACCCACCCTAAATTGACCAGCAGCGGATTAGAAGTTTTAATATGCAACATTGGTAGTTGCGCCGCGCCAACCCATAGGTATAATACCGCGAATAGGACTGCGCGTGAAAAATATTCCCCAAACGTTAAATGTTTCTTCATTTTAGTTCATCCCCTTAAGCAACGGTAGTAACCGCCATTATAATCATGATGGCCCCCATTAACGGGCGCAATACCTTTGTAACTTTCCGTGAATTAAAACGGCTTAACAAGGCAGGCATTAGCGCTGAACCAATGATGGCCCCAATCATTAATGCAATTCCGGCTCCCCACGCAATATTACCCTCAGTTGAATGCATTAAAATTCCCACAATGGAGGTAATGATCAATGCATATGAGGACGTAGCTGCGGCTTCTTGCATGGATAATCCCATCAACAACATCCCGGCAACCAGTGGACTACCACCACTCAATCCGGCAATGCCGACCATTAACCCACTAAGGGTCCCAAAAAAGTAGGCCTTCCCTGGATTTAGTTGTGCCGTCATTTGCGTATTTTTTGATTCATGATGATGAAACGATTGCCATATCACTTGTAAGCCTAATAATAGAAAGACTAAGAAAATTAACCACTTATAGATATTTTCATCCAAAAATTCAGCAATGATACTCCCGATAATTGTGGCTGGAACTGCTGCAATTAACATTCGATTACCGAATTTAAACCGCATGTTCCCAGTTCGATAATGACTATAAGCCCCAATACATAGTGAGGGTAATGCCGTAAACAATGAAGTGGCTGCGGCACTGGCTGGTGCAATATGCACTAATCCGGTCAAGATGCCTAAGTAAAAGGCAGCGCCACCACCACCCATTGCGATCACAAAGCCCCCAATTATAAAGCCTAGGACTAATAATAAGATAAACACCGTTATCAATCTTCCTTTCTAATAATCAATAATAACATAACAGCCACATCCTAATGAATGTGGCTGTAATTGTTATTTAAATGGGTTGTAAAAGCGCCCGCCATCTAACATAAAGAATAAAATGCCGATGATTACGATAATAATGGTTGATAGCCATACTAGCCAATCGTTCAATGTAGTGGGTCGTTGCATGTACCAGCTCCGCTTCCGGTTACGGCCAAAGCGACGTAGTTCCATTGCTTGGCTAATCGTATCAATTTTAGCGATACTGGTAAAAATCAGCGGCATGATGATTTGTACCGCCCCCTTCAACCGTTGTGATAGTTTACCCTTTTTGGATAATTCATATCCACGCGCCTGTTGCGCCATACTAATTTCTTGATAGTCATTTTGCACATCCGGAATATATCGTAGTGCTAATGAAACGGAGTAACTAATTCGATATGAAACCCCGAGCCGGTTTAAACTAGCTGCAAATTCACTCGGGTTCGTCGTGATCAAGAAAATCAACGCTAATGGGACGGTGACAAAGTACTTCAATGCCAAGTTAAATTCATAAAATAGTTGTTCTTGGGTAAGCGCATAAAAACCATGTCCAAAAATAATGTGCTTAGTGCCATAAATGGCAACCCCATTTTCTGGTGAAAACACGTAAATCATAATTAAATTTAATAGTGAAAAGACCACGATTAATTTCACCACGAGTCGGACCTGATGCCATTTAATATGGGATTGCTGTAATAAAACAAGCGAAAGCACGAGCACAAGCGTAATAAAACGAGTGTCGTAACTCATCATCGCAATAATGGATACTAATAGAAAGAAAAATAACTTACTACTTCCGCTCAAGCGGTGAATCCAAGTGTTTTGTCGATCGTAACCAAATAAATTCTGGTTCATAATTACTTATCCCCCAATTCATATTGAATCACCCGGTCGGTAAACGCCTGTGGATCTAAGTTAAAGCGTTGGGCTAGTTGGTATAAACTCGTGGGCCGTAAGTCAGCTTGTTGACAAAGCTTAGCGTCTGATAGCACCGCGACGGGTTTGGTATCGGCTAAGATATTTTGATTGCCTAACACCACCGCACGATTAGCATATTCCAGCATCAAGTGCATATCATGCGTAATCGTAATCAATGTATTGCCCTGTTGATTTAACTGGGCTAAGAACTGCATCATTGATTGGTAGTGTTTGAAATCTTGACCTGCCGTTGGTTCATCCAAAATTAATACTTCCGGTTCTAAGACTAAGATACTAGCAATCGTCACCCGTTTCTTTTGGCCAAAGCTAAGGGCTGCAATGGGCCAGTTACGATATGGGTAAAGTCCACAAACTTTAAGGACTTGGTTCACCTTAGTTTCAATGGTTTTAGCATCGTAGTCACGCAGTTTTAGCCCTAACCCAACTTCGGCTTTTACCCCCACTTGGCTAATCATCTTATCTGGATCTTGCATTACATAACCGATTTTATCGGCCCGTTCCTTAATAGTATCATCCGCCAAGTCATGGTTAGATAACTGAATTTGACCACTTGTAGGGGTTAAAAAACCAGTAATCAACTTACTGAGCGTGGATTTACCAATCCCATTCCGCCCAATCAATGCTAAATGATCACCACGGTTAACGGTTAGATTTAAGTTGTTGAACAGTTTTGGTTGATCTGCGAACCCAAATGATAAATCATGAATGCTCAATAATGGGGTGGCTGAATTAGGCTCCACTTGAGCCGTTGGCTTTGCTAGTGGTGCCAATTGCGTTGCTAAATTAGCAGTATCCACGCGATCGACATTTGATAAGTTATCCACTTGGTTCAAGTCAATGTCAGCCGCCTTCAACGCTTCGATATATAGTGGTTCACGAAGCCCTAATTTAGGCATAATGTCTGTCTTTAAGATGGCATCTGGTTTGTCATTAGCCACAATTTGACCATCGTTTAACACGATTAACCGGTCAACGGATTGCGTTAGCACTTCTTCTAAGCGGTGTTCGATAATGACGACCGTCATGTTAAATTCACGATGGAGCCGATCGATTAATTCAATGGTCTTGTAACCAGTAGCTGGGTCAAGCGCTGCCAATGGTTCATCAAAGAGCATAATATCGCCATCGTCAATTAAAACATCCCCCATCGCAACCCGTTGCTTTTGGCCACCAGATAGGTTTTGGGGCGATTGATTCAATTGATCATTTAAGTTCAAATAATCCGCCCACTTAGCAACTCGCGCATGCATTTCATCAGTCGGCGTGTCATCATTTTCCATACCAAACGCCAAATCTTCAGCCGTTGTTAACCCAACGAACTGCTCATTAGCATTTTGCAATACCGTCCCGACCTTTAATGACAGATCAAAGACGCTTGATTCAGCAACGTTGATTCCATCAACGTTTACCGTTCCGGATAAGTCACCACGGTAGTTATGCGGAATAATCCCGTTAATTAAATTGCCTAATGTTGACTTCCCGGATCCAGATGGCCCGACGATCAACACTTTTTCCCCCGGTTGAATGGTTAAGTTAATATCCTTCAATGTGGGTTCAGCCTGGCTATAGTATTGAAAAGTTACGTGTTCAAACTTAATTCCAGCTGGTTCAGTCATCTAATCTTCCTTTCTAAGGCTGCCCTTTTTCAAACGGGTCGCTGCATATGATGCTAATAGAATCGTACCAATCACACCAGTCGAAACACTGTTTGAAATGGTGGAAATAAAGCCTTGGAGATACACTTTATTTGCTGGTTCAGCATAAATTAAAATATCACCGGTGGGCGCGATCAACGTCCACGCAATTAAGTTAATAATCACTTGCCAAACGTTATAAATCACCATTTTACTAACGGTAAACATGCCATCTTCAATGCCCAGGCGGTTATGTAGCATCCCCATACCGAGCCCAACAAATCCAGTTGCAATGACCCAACTCCACCATGGCATTCCATATTGCGTAAAGTCAGTTAATGCATGGCCCAAAAAGCCCATAAATAGTCCGGCAATCGGCCCAAATAACACGGCAGCAAAGCCTAAGAAACCGTATGAAGTATCAATATTGGTGTTCGGGACCCCACTTGGAATCGATACCCACCGTTTTAATAAGAACACGATCGCCGTTCCAATCCCAATTGCCACAACGGTCCGAATGCTCAAATGCTTGCGCTTCATTATAAATCCTCCATTTCACTAGAAAAACCCGCTCCTTTGATTTCAAGGAGCGGGCTGCTCTAACTAATCAATCGTTAAGAATATCTTAATGATATCTAGTTACTATTTAAAAGTCAATTTGTGTTTAATGGTGGTCTGATTTTCGTTTTTGAATCAATTTGTTAACACTACTAGCGGCTTTTTGATTCAGATAGTATTGAAAGGCCCATACAATCAAGTAGATGATGGTCACTTGAATAGTATATGCTAAATTGTTAGTTGCCCAGCCATTATAAGCGCCTAGGATAAACATTGAAATCAATATTATTCCGTAGTGAATCAGCAGCCTGATTGAAAACGGCAACCACCAAATATGAAAAATAAATGTGCCTTCACCAACTAACGCCGTGGTCACTAACAGACTGATAATTTCTGATTGGCTTACTTGGGCGTGTGAATAAGTTGCCAAAATGATTAAAAAGATAATCGATCCGGCCCCCATCCCAATCAACGCATATTTAATAATTAGATTTAGGATTCGTCTCACATCCGCAACCTCGCTTTCAAATCCGGTAGGTATTTCCGACTAACACTCAACTTAATGTTATGGTCTAAGAATGCGACCATATTACCAGAAAACCCAGCTTCTAACGCATTGAGATGGTCAATATTAATTGCTGTCCCCCGGGCAATCTTAATGAAGCGTTGGTCATCGATGCGCGCTAGGATGGTTTTCAATTGCCCCCGAAATGAATAATCATGTTCAGTGGTGGTAACCGTTAAATCAGTGCCAAAGACCTCAATTGATATAATGTCATCTAAACTGACCATATCGACGCGATCGTCAATAGTCAATGGCAATACATTCGTCGTGGTTTCATTTAAGTCGGATAGTTTATTGATGAGTGCCACTACGTCCGGAGTTAGTTGCTTGGCACTAACCGTTAGTTTAATTTCAGCTGGTGATAATTGATCATCTTGGTGAAAATCAACCTGCATGCACCAAAACTTCCTTTCTTCTGAGATAGTTTACTATTATTAACAATACAATAAACAACAATAAGAAACCACTCAAAAGTAAGATTATTTGGGCCATCGATAATACAGTTGAACCTAATTTTATATCCACCCCCATTGATAGGCGGAAGTTCTTTAAGACTGTCGTTGGTAAGTGTTTAAATGATGATGATAGTTGATTATCCATCAACACTTGCCGAAATGCTGCTGAAACGTATGGCGCCGGTGTACACTTCATCACCGTTTGGGCAATGCTTGGGAGGGTGCCAATTGGGACATACGTTCCTGCAAAGAATCCAGAAGCCGTTCCAATTATGGAATTAACCGTTGAAATTGATTTAACCCGATTAATGAATGAATAGATCAAGAGGTTAAAACTAGTCCACACTAAGCTACTCCCGATTGCAATCGCTAGGACTAAGTCGAAGTGGCCCCAGCCGATATTAATATTATCCACTAATTGGAAGTAGCCACCCATCAAGCCAAAGGCAACCATTTGATTAATGATTCCCACTAGCATCGCACTAATTAAGTACGAACTTTGAATTTGCCACGTTGATAAATCCGTTAATTTCAAGTCATAAATCCGTCCGGTTTCGCGATCCGTAACCATTTGGGATAGTGCCGTACCAGTACTCGTTAGTCCGGCTACGGCAAGGGTTCCAGAAATCAACCATGGATCCAATAACTTGGTGTTGCCTGGGATATGTTGCCATTCTTGTTGCATCCCGGTCTTTAAGAACAAGAGGTAAAGCACAAATGAGATCAACGCCGCTAACATTGAGAAAAAGACCATCGTCCGGTTAGCAAAGTATAGTTTTAAATTTCGTTTTAATAAGCTGAGCATTAGCGAATCTTCTTTCCGGTTAGGGCCACAAAGATGTCATTCATATCACCGCGTTTGTATTCCATCGCAGTAATGAGTGGCCGAGCTTTAGCTAAGAATTCAATCGCAGTATTAACGTCTGGCAACTTCAATTGTAGTTGCTTAGCATCGACTGAGACGATCCAATTAGCATCTAATAATTGTTTTACGGCATCAACATCCGTTACATCAATCGTAAGTAAATCACTGGCGTATTCTCGTTTTAAGTTAGTGACCGTATCCGATGCGATAATTTCACCATGGTCAATCACGTATACATAGTCCGCAAAATTGGTTTCTTCTAAGTAGTGGGTCGTTAAAATGATCGTTAGATGCTGTTCCTTGCGCAACTGGTTTAAAACTTCCCAAATCTTATTGCGCGTTTGAATGTCCAATCCAGTCGATGGTTCATCTAAAAACAATAGATTGGGTTTATTAACAAGGGCACGGGTAATGTCGACCCGCCGGCGTTGCCCACCTGATAAGGAGCCATACTTCTGATTAGCAATGGCTGCAATATCAAAGGCCTGCATTAAACTAGCAATGAATTGTTGATCAACATGTTTGTACATCTTAGCGCGCCACATTAAGTTTTGGCGCACCGTTAGTTCTGAATCTAAGACGCTGTCTTGAAACACTACGCCGATTTGGTGGCGGTATTTAGCATCCGTTGGGTGGAGTCCCGATAGGCTGATGCTGCCTGATTTTGGTTGGGTAATTCCAGTTAACATTTTAATTGTAGTTGATTTACCAGCACCGTTAGGACCTAGGAAAGCCACTAGTTGGCCGGCGTGAATTGATAGATTAATATGGTTAACGGCAATTTTGCTGCCGTAACGTTGGGTTAAATTTGTAGCAGTTAATAATTCCATGGTGATCCCTCCATCTCGATTAATGTTGATTATAGCAAGTACTACTATGTAAATGGCGATTATCGGATAAGTGGTATTAAAACCATGGTAAGTGGTCAAAAACGACAAATAAAAAAGTCGCAATTACATTGCGACTTTTGATAATCCCTATTCACCATATACTGATTTAGCAATGCCAAATGCTGACCATGCTTTAGGCCAACCAACATAAAATGATAAATGCGTAATCATTTCGGCGATTTCAGATTGGGTAATGCCGTTTTGCTTCCCCATCTTTAAGTGAGCTTCTAGTTGGGCAAAATTGCCACCAGAAATTAATGCGGAAATTGTAATCATACTGCGGTCATGGGCAGATAGTTCTTTAGTCCGTGACCACACTTCACCGAATAATACATCATCATTTAGTTCAGCGAACTTAGGAGCAAAATCTCCCAAGTTATCATGCCCTGCGGTTTGTTTAGCCATTATGCATTCCCCTTTCCTTGTTCAAATGCGGTTTGGAACTGTTGATCAGAAACTGCTTCCAACCATTCTGGAGTTCCAGCGGTAATCGCGATATGGGAAAACCAGCTATCAGGAGTGGCGCCATGCCAGTGTTTAACGCCATCATGAGTGACCACTACGTCGCCAGGCGTTAGTAGTTGGGCTGGTTTGCCATCCTCTTGGTAAAGGCCTTCGCCACCAGTAACCAGTAAAATTTGGTAGCCATCGTGATGGATGTGCCAGTTATTACGACATCCTGGTTCAAATGTCACGTTGCCGACCCCAACATTGACATCTTTTGATGGACTAACCAGTCCATTTAAATAGCTTTGACCAGTAAAGTATTGGGCGTATGCATCGTTTTTAGCCCCGCGCCCAAAGATAATTCCGTTTGCTACATTTTCATTTTGTGTCATTTAAATCATCCTTTCGTTTTAACCGTTGTAAATAATGTGAAAAGTCTTCTGTAATCGTATGATCGAGCTTGCCATCATACCAATCAATCTTGTGTGATAATACCGCTAGGTTTGCCTGCTTTTCTGCAATTTCAGCTAAACTACGGGCTTGGACCATGGCTAGTAATTCACGGCGTTCGCTAATGGTTGAATCGCCGATTGCTCGTAATTGAACATACTTAATGATTTCGCTCATGGTCATCCCCGTCCCCTTCAAATGCAGTAAGAAGCCGACCCACTTAATATCATGATCAGTGTAATAGCGGCGGCCATTTGCATCCCGATCTGGTACGATTAATGATTGTTTTTCATAGTATCTCAGCGTATAAGTTGTTAACCCAACGATAGTTGCGAATTCGCTAATTGAATATTTTTTCATCGATGAACTTCCTCTGTTAGTGAAATCAATTGATTAACTATAAGTTACTACTTAGAGTTAACTCTAAGTCAAATGAAAAATAAAAAATCCATCACCTTAATTTCGGTGATGGATTTTAATTATTGATTGCGTTGATATAAATCATATTGAACATCATATAAATTAGTTGCTGAAGTAAATTTCAACGCCTTCGTAGTATCAACTAAATGATAATGGGTGCGTAACGTCTTATTATTAGCTAAGTCACGAACCAAGCGTCTAGTGGCTGGTGTTTGCGGCTTAGTGGGTTGAATCGTTAGCACAAAGTTATTCTTTAATGACTTCAACTGTTTGGCTTGTGATTTAATCATTGGTTGATAGTTCAAATTGTTTTTTACAAAGTACTTATTATTCGGTAACGTGCCTAATTTAGTGTATAAACTAACATCAATGTTTTTATAAACCAATAGTGACCGGTCTTTACTACGGTCAATTACCTTAGCAAAACGCATTTGATATGGCTCCGTTGCCCGGTGATCTAAACTATACAATGGATTATGTGGAAACAATCGCGAATAACGATAGTTTTGATTCATCAACAATGTAGCACATGCTGATAACACAATTAGTAAGCATGGTAAGAATGGATTTTCAATGACCATATTAGGCAAAATCTTCTGGAATAAAATTCCAATCCCAACTAGGATAAAGATTGAAAAAACAGCCATTAAAGTGTAATAGTATGTGGCCGTTACCTTGACCGTAATAATTGAAATAGTTTCTAAAATTAAACCAATCTCCAATGCAGCTTTAGTACGCCAATTCAACTTAGGAATAATCGCAATCATAATAATTGTAATTAACACCATTATTTCTACCCATCTAGCGACTGGATCAACTTGTGGTAGCTGAATCAACTGCATTAAATCAAAGTTAGAACGATTATAGTACTTTAGATTAAACATAAAGTAAACGTCCAACATTTCAAATAGGATATGGTGAACGTTGTACAGAACTAAGATGGGCACGGTAACAATTGCATAGCCTAAGCCACCCCAACCCAACAAGCGGAATAACGACTGAAATTGTTTTTTAAATAGGTAGGTTAATGCAATGACTAGCCCAATGCCAAACCAAGGAATTAAAAATGTATATTTAATCCAAAACGCAATTCCTACGAATAAACCTTGTGAAAATATCGCCAATCTTGAAAAATGAAAATCAGGATGCTTAATCAGTTGATAGATCATCGCCAATAGGAATGGAATGACCATGCTTTCTGGCGTATCGCCATGTTGAAAGAAGAATTCATTAAACATCAATGGGACGATAAAGAAAGTTAATGGATATGCAATCGTACTTCGCATAAAGTGGCGCAGGATCTTAAAGCCTAAGATTAGATCAATAAACAGCCACAATGCTTCTAAAATAAACACCAGGGTAAACGAATGATAGTTAACTAGGGCGACCAGAGAATAGAATAGATAAATTAATGGTCCCCGATTATCAAACAGATCATGATACGGCATTAAACCATGCCAAAACCCCTTGCCAACTGTCATCATAATGTTGGCATCTGGGGATGGATTGACCAGATACAAAGGCGATGACGTTGATAAAAAGGTCATAATGATAAAGCTTGCAATTAATAAAAACAGCAAACTAAACCAGTTCATATTAAGTTGTTTCAGTTTCATTTTTAACTCTCCATGTTTCAAAAAATAGTTACTTCTTATTATAGTCTAATTCACAATAATTTGCCTTTAGTTCTTAGCAAATCGATATGAAACAGTGAATATTATTTTGTTCGGCTTTTCACAATATTTGATGAAAACATTGATACGGCAATCCTTTTCTTGTATAATTTTGCATTGTATTATTAAGGAGTGTTATTTATTATTCAACCCGATAAAAAAATCGAAAATGATCAACCTAAAATAACTAAACAACAAAAAATATTACAAATACTATACTACTTAATCGCCATTTGGATTATCCCTAGTTACTTAGAATTCCTACACGTTAATGGATTGCACTTGCCGATAATTACAATAGTTTTGGTTGGACTATCATTAATTTTTGCAATCGTTCATTATCAACATCTTATTACTAGTGATAATAATTACAATTACCGTTTCTTATTCACTTGGTTGACGATGTTCATCTTCAATACTACCGTCCAATTCCTAAGCAATACCTTAATTTCATCATTTATGAACCTAGACCAAACTTTTGAACTAGGCTATGTGTTTGGTCTACTTTGTTTTATCCTAGTGTTATCGTATGCTATGAGCATTCTAATCTTTTTTGAGCCTAATCATTTTACGTTAGATTGACCCTTGTTCGTTAAAACTATTGACTCAGTGATCGTTTGAGAGTAATATAATACATGAAAAACAAACATATGTTCGTTATATAATATAAAAAAAGATTGCCTCCCCCAAGGCAATCTTTTTTGCTATCTCACGATAATTTTCATAGCCCGATAACCAAATTTAATTCGCATTTCTGGATCAGCAATATAAACATCTAATTCGGGTTTACTACTAAATAGGACCGCATATTTATTAATTTGGCGTCTAGTATTAACCATTAAGATCGAACCACTACCATCTTTTTTAACTAATCGATAGATTTCATCACAAATGGCTTGGCGTTGTTTACGACTATGCGTGAACAACTGAGTTTGTTTTGAATAGCTACCGGTAATTACATCAAAGCTATCAGAATCAAATGGCATTTTCGTAATGTCAGCACTAATAACGTTAGCACGACTACTAACTTGACGCTTAAATAAATTATTTCGAGCTCGGTTCGCGGTATGTTGGTAAGCATCTTCAATCCCAGTCACTTTGGCATTTAATGCTGCTCGCGCTAGCCGGGTTGTAGAATAACCCGTCCCCACACTCACATCCAATGCATTTTTAGCAGGTAATAATGCTTGATCACTTAACAACGTATTTATAATTTGAAATTTACGGGCTGTTTTTAATACAGTCAAAATTGCAATTAGGATGAATATCACGCCTATCAACCACAGCTTTTTAAAATCGGACGCAAACATAACAATTGCAGACACTATGCTCACGTAAAACCAATACGGGTTATCTAGCCCATACATAAATAATTTTTCGGTCATCTATAATCACTCTCGTTCGTATTTATTAAATTTATCATAACAAATTATATCTTTATAAACAAAATAAGTCATCGTAATTTTAACGATGACTTCAAAAATTTAAATTTAATTATACTATTTCATACTAGTTAAGTCAGATTGTGCCAACCATTTGTGATTCTTGTAAGTAACATTACTATTCGTAGCCTTAAAGTTAACCATGTAGGCAGGACCCTTCTTGATTGAAACAATCTTACCTTTGGCACCCTTCATCCCAGTCATATGATCGGCTTCAACAGTAATTTGTTCACCCACTTTAAGTTGACCCTTTTTAGCAGTCTTGATTTCTGGAGCAACTAAGTACTTGTGGTTCTTAACTTCCTTGCCACCATTAGTTGGAGTGTAGTCAATGGTATATAAATCAGTATTGTAAGCACCAACTACGGTCGCCATGGCGCCCTTCATGCCTGACATATGGTTGGCCTTAATCATTACTTTAGCGCCCTTCATATATTTAGCATTAGTAGCCATTTTAAGCCCCTTAGGTGCTTTTCCACCATTGGTCTTCATCATCATGCCACTCATGCTCATGGATGAGCCACTACTCATCTTCATTGAAGAGCTGCTGCTCATTTTCATGGATGAACTGGTTTGTTTAGCGTTGTTCATACTTGAATGACTCATCGCACTTACTCCGGCTGGTACCACTAACAATGCTGCAACGGCAGCAGTAGCCACTCCGGTAATTAATTTTTTATTGATCATAATCAAAGCACTCCTTTAGCTTACACATTATTAAGAACTAATTTACGTTTACTATTGTAGACCAACTAGAATCCTAACGCAAATATATTGTACACAACTTATTATGTATCCGCTACCTTAGACGCATCGCCGCATCCATGTTAAAATGTACCAAGTCATAATAATAAACATGGAGGAATTTAATAATGAACTATAAACACGCATTAGTAGCACTAGCTGCTACAGTTACCTTAGGTTTATCACCAGCATTAAGTAGTAATGTACATGCTGCGACTCCTAAGGCAACATCAAGTTACTGGAGTAAGAAAAATACTGTTTACTCTGTTAAAATCAAGAAAAATGTTAAAGCAATTAAAGCAACATATGTTACTGGTAAAGGTTTAAACCTAACTAAGAAAACTGTTACTTTAAAAAAGGGTAGAATTGTAACATTATTAAAGAATAATAATGGAGATTGGGTATGTATTACCAGTGGTAAGAATAACGAATCTAACTACTATATCGTAACTGACAGTAACCTTGTAAAATCTACCAGTTGGTTCAAATTACAAAAAGCAATTAAGACTAATAGCAGTAGCAGTAGTAATAGTAATAATTCCAGCAACAAAAATAGTAGTAGTAATAGCAGCAGTAGCAGTAAAAAAACAAATACAGTTACTACTGTTAATAGCGCATACAAAACTGCTCAAAGTAGTGTTCCATCTTCAACTGACTTCCAAGATGCATTTGTTTCACCTAACTCAAATGCCGCAAATATTAATGGAACTACCATAACTCCAGGAAACAAGTACAGTGTAAAGTTAATCGATATGGGTGGTAGTGCTGTTTATCAGATTAAATTATCTGATAACAACATTGTTACAGTCCCATACAGTAACACTAGTGACAACACATTCGTATTTCTAACCACTAATGTTTACAACTATGGTAATGATGGTAATACTTTCATATCAGCATACTCACCAGACTCAAGTGATGCCGTTGTTTCAAGTAGTTTTAAACCAACTAGTGGCACAATCTGGTATACTACAAGCAACATTAACTCCAGCCAAGTAACTCCAACCGGTGCTTACGTTTACAATGCTCAAAGTAATAACTGGTCTAAAGTAAAATAAAAATTAAATTTAAAAGCCATGCTTTCAATCGAAAGCATGGCTTTTTTGATGCTAATTTTTAATTATTCAGCGTGTTCAATTGCGCCTTCAATATCATCCTTTGAGAAATCATGATCCATATATTCAGCATTATCAATTGGTAATTGTTGATCCAAGTTACTGAAAACTTGTAATTCAATCTTACCGGTGAAGCCAGTAAAATCAAGAATATGGCCACCTTGAGACTTATCATCAGCTAAGAAATGACTGTGGAAACCACCAACAGCGGCACCATTAAATAGTTGTGGTGAGAAGTACGATAGAACCGTTCCCTTCTTATTTTCACCATCAAAAACGTGTTGTTTGTCTGAACATTCTGCCAATGTAGGATATGGTTTACTTTGTTTAAAGACAGAACGCGTCTTCATCGTTTTAAATTCACCCGTTAACTTAATTGAGAAAAAGGCGTTAGCAAGGCTCTTAGCACCTAATACTGCTTCTGGCATCCCAGCTAAGTCTAAGTTATCAACCGACTTAAATGGTTTGTAATCAGCAAAGTGCATGTTCCCAAATGGAACGGTGAAGTCATCACCGAGTTCATTAACATTGCCATCACCATCAATTTGATAAGCAACGCCATCTAAAATGATCAATTCACCATCAAGACCTTCACCGGTCCCGATTCCAGTGTCACCATGTTTTAGAAAATCAGCAATCTTAATCGTTCCAGTTAATAATCCGGGAACTAATAATGCTAAGGTTCCATGTTGAAATAATGTATTAGTATCTTTCATTGTTTACATCCTCCTAATCCGTAGTGTTGAATAATCAACACTATGTAACTATTATTTCATATATATTTATAATATACAAAAATTTAAACCATTAAAAAAAGAACCACCAAATGGTAATTCTCATTTTAACTAAGCTACTCGTCTAACAACGTGGTTAAATCGCTTAGACCAATGTGGATCAGACAAGCTAGAAACGTCAACTCCATGACTATCAGTCGATGGTGAATCGTTTAAGAATAATCCATTGCCTAAATAAATTCCAACGTGACAGAATGCTCCTTCTTTTTTATCATTAAAGAAGAAGATATCACCACGTTTCATATCTTTATAATTAACGGCGCGCCCTTCGTTTTTAAGAGTGTAGGTAGTTGCAGTTACTGAACCTAAAGTCACTCCAGCCTTAGCGTAGATATAATGGATAAATGAGGAACAATCAAATCGACGTGCTGCGATACTAGCAGCAGTCCGACCACCACCCCATGAATAAGGTGATTTACCAACTAATGCCATTCCGGCACTAATTGCTTTTTCGATTTTGGTGTTGTTACTCTTTAAACCATCTAAATCAAATTTCATATCTTTACCATTAATGTAGTAGTTTTGGCCATCTTTAGTTACCCGGAAGTAACCGTCTTTAGTATTCGTATACTTACGATAGTTTACATTTAACAATTGATCACTTAATCCTAGACTATCGGCCGTTCCCACTTTTTGGGCTCCCTTAGTGTTAGCAGGGGCAGAGTAAACTGCAGCATCACTACTATTGACCTTCATCTTAGCACTCATACTACCTTGTTCTGTCACGTATTGATTAAAAGCATCGCTACTAATCCAACCGCGATCAGTTTTATAATACGTATCCTTATTAGTCTTAGCTACTCGACTTAACTTAAAGCTCTTGCCATAACTACCCTTGGCAGATGAAAGCTTATCAACGTTATTTAAATCCTTGTAGAAGTTATAACTAGTCTTATATAATTTCTTAGTAGCACTGTAAGGCTGATTATATGTAGTCGACTTAGTTTGTTTTTCTTTTGTTACTCCATTATCATTGGTTGTAGTTTTAGTCTTCTTAACCGTTTTTGAAGCACCACTTGATTCAGTGGTAGTAGAACTTTCTTCCGTACTGGTTGAATAACTACTAGTTGTATCATCAGCAGATTGATTTTGCGCAGCACTACTATCAGTCTGTGAGCTACTTTGGGATGCACTACTAGCGCTTTGGGATGCATCTTGAGATGAGCTACTAGCTACCTGTGATTGACTAGTGCTATTAGCAGTAGTATCGGCAGCAGCGCTGGTAGGATTAGTAAGTGTTAATCCTACAATTGATGCGGTAGTAATTCCAGCTACCGCTAATAATTGGTTTATTTTATTCATAATTTATCGATCACTCCTATATCTTTACATAAATATTATATAATATTAGATAACAATCAATAAACTAAATCTTTATGATGTAAACAAAATGTAATAAGCACACAACCAATTAATTTAATTTGTGATTTTCCAAATTTTCTTTTATGCTAACAATCGTTGACTTAACAGTCATTTGCAACAAAATAATAAAATGATAAGTAAATTAAATCATTATAAGTGTTGACATATTTCTCTAACCATATTATTATATAAACATAAATTAAATCGAAACTAAAAGGAGGCGAAACCATGCTAAAGGCTAAGATGATTTCAGCAGTTCAATCAAATAATAATACCAATGCTAATTACAATAATAATAATAATAGCAATAATAATAATTGTAATTCGTATGGGTATTTCTTTAGCGTGGTAAACGCCTAAAACTAACTTGTATCCATACTTTGATGAAAAGCGTGGATACCCTTTCTTAAAATTCTGCAATACCAAAGGACCCGCATTTCATCTTAAGAATGCGAGTCCTTTTTCTTTGATTCAATTTCAATTATTGCCCCGTAGTTCAATGGTAGAATACCGCACTGTTAATGCGTAGGTTGTTGGTTCGAGTCCAACCGGGGCAGTTGATCCTTCCTTAGGATCTGTTCATTTTCACTTCTTGCTCAATAGTTCAATGGTAGAATACCGCACTGTTAATGCGTAGGTTGCTGGTTCGAGTCCAGCTTGAGCAGTTCGTTCCCCTTTGGGAACGGCTTCATATCTCTCTTTTTGCCCCGTAGTTCAATGGTAGAATACCGCACTGTTAATGCGTAGGTTGTTGGTTCGAGTCCAACCGGGGCAGTTGATCCTTCCTTAGGATCCGTTCTTTCTCTCTTTTTGCTCAATAGTTCAATGGTAGAATACCGCACTGTTAATGCGTAGGTTGCTGGTTCGAGTCCAGCTTGAGCAGTTCGTTCCCCCTTGGGAACGGCTTCATATCTCTCTTTTTGCCCCGTAGTTCAATGGTAGAATACCGCACTGTTAATGCGTAGGTTGTTGGTTCGAGTCCAACCGGGGCAGTTGATCCTTCCTTAGGATCCGTTCTTTCTCTCTTTTTGCTCAATAGTTCAATGGTAGAATACCGCACTGTTAATGCGTAGGTTGCTGGTTCGAGTCCAGCTTGAGCAGTTCGTTCCCCCTTGGGAACGGCTTCATATCTCTCTTTTTGCCCCGTAGTTCAATGGTAGAATACCGCACTGTTAATGCGTAGGTTGTTGGTTCGAGTCCAACCGGGGCAGTAAAAAATCCCATGCTGTTGATCTCAGGCATGGGATTTTTGTTTTACAATTATTTAATTGCGTTTAATGCATGGGTGAAACAATTGAGCGAACAATTAATTTCAGCCTTAATGATTGAGTAATTATAATCAACGTCTTTTTCAGTAATTTCTGATAATGGGGTTTCATTTAAAAATTTAACAAATCGGTCAATGTCTTTAATTACATTACTATTTTCATTGGTTCCGTCTAACGCGTTAATAATATGGGAACGGGTTCTCCGTAATGATGTTAATACCTCTGTTTGTCTTGCTTGATCCATTTTAAAATCCCCTTTCATAACTATCTTTTTAACATTATAAATATAAATGAATATTAATCAATTAATTAGCACACAATCTATTTAACTAATTTCAATTCCCTTTGCCTTTAAATTGTCTCGGCAAACGATTAAATAAGCTAAGTCATGCTCAATGTAAATCGGCGTTGTTAATGCGACCGGCTTCAAATCTGAATATGGCGCACAACTATTACCGCGATAGTTTGAATCTAACCAACGCAAATCTGGATGGTAACCACGAATTTACATTTCATTCATCACCAACTGATGAAATTGAAACAATTTATATGGTGAATAGTCAAATACATAATCAACGGTGGCGTGACGGCGTCCCCACCCATTGCCACGTAGTGCACAAAGTTCGCGGTGCTGTCCTAACAACTGTTGACGGGGGAGCCGATTAATTAAATCCTGGTGCCATAGTCGCATTATCAATCCCTCAATTCTTGAATTAATCGTGATTGTTTCAAATACTGAACATTATACTTATCAGTTAGTTGAACTAAAAACGGGCCAAGTTGATCATTATCAGGGGTCAATGTAGCTAATGATGCTAAATAAAATTGCTTTTCAGCTGGCGTTGCTAATTTTTTAAAATAACCCCAAACATGTTGGTAGGCAGTGGTTAACGTTGCTCGTGTTGGCGATTGAACTGATGCGGTTGCTATAATTTCATGATACGCAGCCTGTTTTGCAGGGGTCCAATCGTTATGCTTCGCCAGTTGGCGAATCTGGTTATACGCTTGTTGAGAGTGCGCCATTACCCAGTACTTATTGGCTGCCCATTCTGTTTGCCAATGCATAATTTATTCCTCCATTATTGTAAAAAAATAACAGGTAATAGTGACTTAACACCGTTTACCTGTTACAAAGCTTAGCCGATATAATCGATTCGTTCTTGATTACTTCCTATCATACCGCATTTTATTTATTTGTCAAATTAAATCACAGAAGCATATTAATATTATCTTTGTTATGTCTGTGCTACACTAAAAACATAAATAATATATCAATAAGCAAGGTGATAATTATGGCTAGAGATGACGATGACGAATACATGGATTTAGACGAATTAAATGATTTAGATGATTATAGCGATGCTGACGAGGATCCACTAGAAGACCTATCTGGTGATGGCAATCGCATCATTGATGATAATGCACCCGATGATACTGATGATGATTGGGACGACAACGACGATGACACTACCGATGATTTTGATACTGACACCGCTGATGATGACGATCGTGACATTGTTGATGACTTAGGCGCTGATACCGCCGAAGATAGCGATGATGATGATAATCCAGTTGATGAACATCCTGATGATTCAGATGAACAAAACTTTGATAATCCCGATGACACCGATGCGTGGGAATAGTTAATAGGAGGAATTAAATAAAATGGAATACTTTGAATTAAATGACGGTAACAAGATCCCTGCAGTGGGATTTGGAACTTATAAACTAACTGATCCTGATGAAACTGTAAAGGCAGTTGAATCTGCAATTAGTGCTGGATACCGTTTAATCGATACTGCTAAGGTCTACACTAACGAAGCCTTAGTTGGTGAAGGAATTAAAAACAGTGGTATCGCTCGTGACCAATTATTCGTTACTTCTAAGGTATGGATTAACGATAGTGGTTATGAAAAAACTAAGCAAGCCATTGATAATTCATTAGAAAAACTACAATTGGACTATCTAGACTTATATTTAATTCACCAACCATATGGTGACAACTACGGTTCATGGCGAGCAATGGAAGAAGCTAGAGCCGCCGGTAAGATCAAGTCAATTGGAGTTTCTAACTTCCCAGACTATCAAATTACTGATTTAGCCACTTTTAATAAGGTTAAACCAGCTATTAACCAAATCGAAATTAATCCATGGAACCAAGAAAAAGCAACTGTTGACTACCTAAAGAGTTTTGGTATTCAACCAGAAGCTTGGGCGCCATTTGCACAAGGGTATGACCATATCTTTACTAACCCAACGTTAACTGAAATTAGCAATAACCATAATAAGGGTGTTGGCCAAGTGATGCTAAGATGGTTATTCCAACGTGGGATTGTTTCAATTGCCAAAAGTGCTAAACCAGCTAGAATTAAAGAAAACATTGATATCTTTGATTTCAACCTTTCAGACGATGAAATGAAAGCCATTAGTGCGCTTGATCGCAAGGACGGAGTCTCAGCTGATCATACTGATCCTAAGACGGTATTACGGCTTAGCGGTTACACTGATAACTTAAACGGATTAGATTAATCTAATCTAGCTAAAAAAGCCAAGAACGATGCAATTCGTTCTTGGCTTTTTTTAATCCGTAATGTATTTATATACCTGTTGGCCAGCTTGCCGTCCAAAAATTACGGTTTCGGCAATTGAATTACCACCAATTCGGTTATCACCATGCAGACCACCAGCAACTTCCCCACCGGCAAATAATCCCGCAATTGGTTGGCCAGCATCAGTTAGCACCTGGGTTAGTTGATTGACCTTAATGCCCCCCATGGTGTAATGAACTGCTGGGGCCACATGAATGGCAAAGTATGGACCTTGACTTAAATCACGATCCATCCCCGTTGAACGATGAAATTGCTCATCATCATGATTAGCGACCGCTTGATTCCAATGTTTAATCGTCTGGGTTAGCTCTGAAGCAGGTGCCCCAATGTTTTGGGCTAACTCATCAATAGTTGCACCATGAATCACGAGGCCAATGGAATCATAGAAATCAATCGCCTTTGCATGGTCGCGGACGCCCTGGTTAAAAACTAGGTATGCACTTGGATGTGCTAGTCGATTAATTGCATCAGTCACGTTCTTGCGCGTATCCAATTCGTTAACAAAGCGTTTACCATCAGCATCAACCAAAATAGCGCCTTCACCACGAACTGCTTCTCCAATTAAAAATGCATGGTCATTATCTTGTTGCACCGTTGGATGGACTTGAATCTTATTCATATCCACTAATCCAGCCCCCACATCAGTGGCTAACTTTAAGCCATCCCCAGTTGCTCCAGGTTGATTAGTCGTTCGATAATGAACTAAATCCTGCCGATACTTACCAATGATTGCTTTACTAGCACCAAATCCTCCGGTAGCCAATACTACGGCCTTAGCATGAATCTGATGAACGTTCCCATCACGATCTTGGGCATTAACGCCATCAATGCGGCCATTAGTAGTCAATAGTTGCTTAACATCAACTTGGTTAAACACCGGAATCCCCGCGGCTTCAATCAATTTCAAGAACGAAGTTACTAGATAGTTCCCGATTGGTGCCATGCTGCTTGGCCGATGGGTGCGCTTAGTGTGCATCCCTCCAGTAATCGTAACATCGTCTAATTCAATGCCATGATCAGACAACCAATCAACAGCTAATGCCGCATGGGTAGTGAAATAGCGTAACATCGCCTTATTGTTTTGTTTATCGCCACCAATGAACGTGTCATTATAAAAGGCTTCATAACTATCTACAATGTGGTGATGCAACTGGGTCTCCGTTTCTGCTGCGTTCATCCCGGACGAAGCCCGGTTGGAATTACCACCTAATCGATCCATTTTTTCTAAAATGACCGGCTTTAACCCTAATTCATGCGCCTGTAAAGCTGCTACTAAGCCGGTTGAACCAGCCCCTACGATTATCAAATCATATTGATCAGATAGTTGGTCAATCGATTGCGGCTGAAATGTGTTCTTATCCATAAATAAGCCCTCCTAATTGTAATTATTACCTTCCATTTTACAATAGCTAGCCTTTAAATGCTGTTCAAGCGTATTAGTTTACATATGTAGACTACGATGATATATTAATCATTGTACGAAATATATAAAAGGAAGTGATTCAATGAGTGCACCTACGAGCATTACCAATTCCGAATGGTCCGTAATGCGCATTGTTTGGACACTAAAGCAATGTACTAGCCATCAAATTATTGATGAACTAGCGCATCAAAATGATTGGAAACCGTCAACCGTCAAAACATTGATCACACGGTTGAAAAATAAAGATTATTTGAACGTGGATAAACAAGGTAATGGCTATATTTATTCACCTAAGGTTAGTGAAAAAGATGCCATGAATGCCGTTTCCATTAATCTCTTTGATAACATGTGTGAAATGAAAGTCGGTAATGAAATCGGCACCATCATTGATCACTTTGCGATTAGTAAAGATGATATTCAAATGCTAATGGATAAGTTAGCTGAAAAACAAAAAACTGCCCCGGATAAAGTTAAATGCAATTGTCTAGACAATCAATATATGAAATGTGGAGATGATATGAAATGAAAGACGATGATATGAAGGGCATGAAAATGAACAAAGACGATATGAAAAACATGAACGGTAATGATCACGATATGAAAAACATGCATCACGATCAAAACAACATGAACCACGATGACCATAACATGAAAGATATGAATATGGATCATGATCATAACAATATGCAAGGCATGGACATGAGTCATGGAAATGGTAATGGCGGGCCATGATATGGGCAATATGAACATGAGTGGTGGCGGCATGATGATGATGCATGGTGGTCACATGATGAACATGGGGAATCTAAAACTAAAGTTCTGGGTCTCATTTATCCTCATGATTCCCATTTTGATCATGTCCCCAATGATGGGCATGCGCTTACCATTCCAATTCTTCTTTAAGGGTTCGGACTGGGTCGTAGCCATTTTAGGTAGCATCCTCTTCTTTTATGGTGGTAAACCATTCTTTAGTGGTGCTAAGTGTGAATTGCAATCTAAGAAACCAGCCATGATGTCTTTAATTTCCATGGGGATTTCAGTAGCATACGTTTACAGTATCTACTCAGTAATTCACAATAACCTGACGCACAGCAGTGCGACCGTCAGCAATTTCTTCTGGGAACTATCAACGTTAATCGTCATCATGTTATTAGGGCACTGGATTGAAATGAATACGATCATGAATGCTGGTTCTGCAGTTGATAAGTTATCAAACCTTCTACCAAATACGGCCAACGTTAAACAAGCTGATGGCAGTTTCAAAGCTGTCCAACTAAATACATTAAAAAATGACGATATCGTATTAGTTAAAGCCGGTGAAAAGATTC
The DNA here is from genome assembly GCF_037546185.1 of Nicoliella lavandulae. NCBI lineage: Bacteria > Bacillati > Bacillota > Bacilli > Lactobacillales > Lactobacillaceae > Nicoliella > Nicoliella lavandulae. Next base: position 365,974 of record NZ_JAWMWH010000001.1, read on the forward strand.
CAGCTGATGGGATTATCGTTGATGGTAGTAGTAAGGTCAACGAATCATTAGTAACTGGTGAATCCAGAAGCGTTACTAAAAACGTTAATGATAAGGTTATTGGTGGTTCCAATAACGATGATGGAACCATCCAATTCAAGGTAACTGGAACCGGTGATTCTGGTTACCTATCCAAGGTTAAGGACCTAGTTACCAATGCTCAAAATAGTAAATCTAAGAACCAAAACATTGCCGATAGGGTCTCAGGATACCTATTTTACGCTTCCCTTAGTATCGCCATCGTAGCTTGGATCGTTTGGAGCTTCATTAATGGAGTTTCATTTGCAACGACAACGGCGGTGACCGTATTGATCATTGCATGTCCCCATGCTTTAGGACTCGCAATCCCATTGGTTACTTCACGGACGACTTCATTGGCAGCTACGAATGGATTATTGATTAGAAATCGGGATGCCCTAGAAGGTACTAAACATTTAAAATATGCATTAATGGATAAGACTGGGACGTTAACCCAGGGACAATTCAAAGTCAACTTAGTTAAGAGCCTTGACAGTTCCCTTTCCGATGATGATGCATTGCAATTAATTGCCAGTGCCGAACAAACTTCTAGTCATCCACTAGCAACCGGAATTTTAGCTGCTGCTGATCAGAAATCAATTAAGCTCCTTCAATCAGATAACGTTCAACAAATTACTGGATCCGGATTACAAGCTGAAATTAACAATAAGAATTACCTAGTTGTTTCCAGCAGTTATCTAAAGGAACACCACATTGCATTTGATCAAAAGCAATTTGACGACGTCGCTGCACAAGGTAACACCGTTAGTTATCTAGTTGCTGATAATAAGGCGCTTGCCATCGTTGCTGAAGGTGATCAAATTAAGCCTAATTCAGATAAAATGGTGAAGTATTTATTATCACAACACATTCAACCAGTAATGCTAACCGGTGATAATGAAAAGACCGCCCAAAAGGTAGCTAACACATTAGGAATCACTAAGTTCGAAGCTAACTTAAAGCCTGAAGATAAGCAAAAATTAGTTACCAAGTACCAACAAGATGGTAATGTAATCTTCATTGGTGATGGAGTTAACGATGCACCTAGTTTAGCTAAGGCCAACTTAGGAATTGCGATCGGTTCTGGAACTGACGTTGCCATCGACTCAGCCGATGTCGTATTAGTTAATAGTGACCCTCTTGATGTCATCGCCCTCTTGAAGTTAGCCAAGGCCTCTGAAGCTAAGACCATCGAAAACCTATGGTGGGGAGCTGGTTACAATATTGTAGCCCTTCCATTAGCAGCCGGGGTACTAGCATTTGCGGGCATTATCTTAAGCCCAATGGTCGGGGCAATCTTAATGTCATGTAGTACAGTCATCGTTGCAATTAATGCAATGACGCTTCATATTGAAAAATGAGACGCTTAAACTTGATTTTTATCATATTTTATTTATCATAGTAGTTGATAAGCGGATATTGGATATATCAAGATTGTAAATAAAGTAGTGGATGATTTTAATTATCATCCACTACTTTTTGATTACCATGATATTGAATAAATTTTTGTTGATGCTTTTTTTAAGGTATACTTATGATAAAAACAATGAAGGAGTCTTTTACAAATGAAAGTTAAACAATTAGTGATTGCTGGAATTGCCGCGCTATCTTTTACTGGCGCCTATCAATTATTAGCTAACGCCAAAACTACTACATACACCGCCAAGGTCAGTCGCAGTACTTTATACCGTAAGCTACCCACTACTAAGAATGTTAAAACTAAAAAGGATTACAAACTAAGTGGTGATTATACTGCTAAGTCAGTAAAGACAGCCCATGGCGTCCGCTACGCCTTTCTAGTTAAGGGCAGTCAAACCATTGGCTGGTTTAAGCTTAGTGATTTAAAAACGACAACCACTAAAGATAAACAAAAGAAGGCTGATAATAAGCAAACCACTAGTGCTGCCCAAGATGACAGTGATACCACTAGTAGCAACAGTACTACGACCACTACTAATACTAATGCCAATAGTCAATCCAGCAATACTAGCACTCCTGCCACGACTAGTTCAACGACAACCAGTACGACTCCTACCATTTCAACATCAATTCCTAATATGGACTATTCCTATTCAGCATCTAATAATCCTTCCAGTGATGTCACTAACTTAATGAACCAAACCGGTGTAAACTGGAATAGCATCAACGTTCAATCTGCAGCTGCCCAAGCCACATTCAATGCGATTAATCGGGCCCGGGCTGGTGCTGGAGTAGCACCTCTAACCATCAATGATGAATTAACTAAGATTGCTCAAACCCGTGTTAAACAAGTGGTTACCAATTTTACCCACTATGATTCTAATAACTACATGATTGCAATGGATGATGCCAATCAATTAAACCTAAACATCACTCAATGGGCTTCCCAAATCAGCGAAAACCTAGGTGAAAGTTATTATCTTGATAATGACACGCCAACTACTGCCGCAGAACGAATTGTTAATCAATTCCAAGCTGAAGGTCCCGATAACGGTGACGGTAAAGAACACGGCCACTATGTAGAGGATATGGATCCTACCAATACCCAAGTTGGAATCAGCTTCTATCATGGTAATAATAATGATACCTTTGTTGCAATTATCTTTGCTGCTTATAAAAATAATTAACCCATTCAAAAACAGATTAACTAACCTTGTTAATCTGTTTTTTTAGTTTTCAATGAGATAATTAAAAGAGCAGCATCACAATAATCATCAATATCCCCGTTAATAAAAATTAAAAAATGGGTGTTGACATTAAATTAAATTAGTTTATAATTAGAAAACAATTAGAGTTACCTATCACATATTTCAGGAGGATTATCGACATGCTAAAACCTATTAACTTCAACGCGAATATTAATAACATCTTATTATCTAACGTTGCGTTATTAATTAACTTAAATCACAATGTGGATAATCAGATGGCGTTTTAGTTGTCGAATAATCTCTGTCCACGTTCAAAAACTGAATGAGTGGACCATTTAAAACATAGCTTTACCATGGTCCTATGGGTATTCCATTAGGACCTTTTTATTTATCATTTTAGAGGAGTGATCAATGTGCCAGATTCAAATCAACAGCTACACGAGCAAGAACAAACATACTATGCGAAGGCATCTCGAATTAAGTATTTCGACATTGTCATCAAGTCTGGAAAGGGAGCCATTTTAACCGATGCAGATGGAAATCAGTATATCGACTTACTATCTAGTGCCTCGGCAACTAACACTGGTCATTCCCATCCTAAGGTTGTAAAGGCCATCCAAGATCAAGCAAGTAAGCTAATTCAATACACCCCTGCTTACTTTGCAAACGAACCAGAAGTAAAGTTAGCTAAGCAACTCGCTGAACTAGCCCCAATCGATGGCCCCGTTAAGGTTGCATGGGGTAATTCAGGATCAGATGCTAACGATGGAATTATTAAGTTTGCCAGAGCGTATACCGGTCGCCAATACATAGTTAGCTTTACCGGTGCTTACCATGGCTCAACATATGGATCAATTTCCACATCTGGCGTTAGTCTTAATATGACTCGCAAAATTGGGCCATTATTACCAGGCGTGGTCAAAGTTCCATTCCCAAGTCCATGGTATCGACATCCTGATGAAAGCGAAGACGAATTTATTGATCGGATGTTCGAAGCGTTTAAATTACCATTTGAAACCTACCTCCCTGCTGATGAAACTGCATTGATCGAAATCGAAGCTATTCAAGGTGATGGTGGATTTGCTAAGGCCCCTGCTCGTTATCTCCAACAAGTCTACGAATTCGCCCATGAACATGGCATTTTGTTCGCAGTGGATGAAGTTAACCAAGGAATGGGCCGGACTGGAAAAATGTGGTCAATTCAACACTTCCCAGATGTACATCCCGACTTAATTGCCGTAGGTAAATCCATTGCATCCGGATTACCATTAAGTGCCGTAATTGGACGTAAGGAAGTCATTGATGCCCTTAGTTCTCCTGGTAACGTATACACTACTGCTGGGAATCCTGTAACAACTGCTGCCGCCATTGCGACACTAGAAGTTATCAAGGATGAAAAACTAGTCGAACGGAGTCGTGACTTAGGCCAATATGCTGAAAAGTTCTTTAATCAATTGGCAGCCAAATTCGACTTCATTGGTGACGTTCGATTATACGGCTTAAACGGTGGAATTGATATCGTTGATCCAAATACTGGTAAGGGCGATAACGAATCTGCTACTAAGTTAATCTATCGCATCTTCGAACTAGGCGCCTTGATGATTACGGTCCGTGGTAACATTTTAAGATTTCAACCACCATTAGTGATCAAAAAAGAAGACTTAGATCGTGGATTATCTATTATCGAACAAGCCATGCAAGAGTTGAAAGATGGTACAATAAAGAGTCCGTCTGATCTCAATGAGATTGGTTGGTAAACATTAAAGGAGTTTTTGCTTATGTCAATTTGGAAAAGAATGAATGAAAAAGTCGATTTTCATTTCTATGCTCAGAAGGATAAGTCACTTGAAAAGACCCTAACGGTTAAGGATTTCTTAGCCCTTGGGTTAGGGACGATTCTTTCTACCTCAATTTTCACCCTTCCCGGAATTGTGGCCGCTAACTATACCGGTCCTTCCGTTGTAATTTCATTTATCGTTGCTGCAATCGTGGCTGGGTTAGTTGCTATGAACTATGCTGAAATGGCTTCTTCCCTCCCATTTGCCGGTTCTGCTTATTCTTGGATCAGCGTGGTCTTCGGTAAGTTCTGGGGCTGGATCGTCGGTTGGGCGTTGCTCGCCGAATACTTAATTGCGGTGGCCTTCGTTGCCGCTGGACTGTCATCAAACGTGCAAGGGTTAATTTCACCGTTCGGGCTTAAATTACCGAACTCACTAGCCTTTCCACTTGGAACTAATGGTGGAGTCGTTGATATCATTGCCGTAATCATCGTGGCAATCGTTACGTTTATTCTCTTCTTAGGGGATGACAAGAGTTCTAAGGTTGCGAACCTATTGGTTGCATTAAAGCTGATTGCCATCATCGTCTTCATCGTAGTTGGAGCAACTGCAATTAAAGCTCAAAACTACGTACCATTTATTCCTAAGCCGCACCTTAATGCTAATGGAACTACCTTTGGTGGTTGGGGCGGTATCTATGCCGGGGTTTCCACCATCTTCCTTTCCTACATTGGTTTTGATTCCATTGCTTCTAACTCTGCTGAAGCTAAGAATCCACAAAAGACCATGCCACGAGGAATTATCGGTTCCCTAATTATTGGAACTATCTTCTTCATCTTGGTATCACTAGTGCTTGTTGGAATGTTCAAGTACACTAACTACGCTAACAACGCTGAACCAGTTGGTTGGGCATTGAGACAACAAGGCCACGTGATTACCGCTACGGTGGTTCAAGCCATTGCCGTGCTAGGGATGTTCACTGCATTGATTGCAATGATGATGGCTGGTTCCCGTTTGATTTACTCATTTGGTCGTGACAAGATGCTACCAAAACAAGTTGGTAAACTAAACAAGAACCACCTTCCAAGTGTTGCCCTTTGGATCATTACCATCGTTGGAATTGTAATGGGTGGAATCTTCCCATTCACATTCTTGGCTCAACTAATTTCTTCCGGGACGCTAATTGCATTTATGTTCGTATCCCTTGCAATGTACCCACTTAGAAAACGAGAAGGTAAGGATCTTCCAATGGCGCCATTTAGAGCTCCATTCTACCCAGTTTTTCCAGCACTTGGATTCCTTGGTTCCCTCGCTATCTTCTGGGGACTTGATATCGAAGCCAAAACTTACTCTGTAGTTTGGTTCATCATCGGGGTTATCATCTACTTCGTTTATGGAATTAAGCACTCACATGCCCCAATTCCTGATGAAAAAGATGCTGAAACTGAACAAGAAGTTAAATAGTTTTCAAATTAAATCAGCTTAGCAATATTGCTAAGCTGATTTTTTAGTTGTAAGCCTAAATCTTTGTATTTATAAATTAAAATCGATATGATAGATTTAAATTAGTTATACACAGAAAGGTTTGTGAATTATGGATATTACAATCTTTGGTAAGGGTAACATGGGAACTGCAATTGGTAAGAATTTTGAAGCAGCTGGCAATCAAGTTGCTTACTACACTTCAAAGGATCACGTTGATTCATTCGGTGACCTCGTAATTTTAGCCGTTCCATATCCAGCTTTAGCAAGCATTGCTGATGAATATGGTGACTCATTAAAGGGTAAGGTCGTTGTTGATATTACCAACCCATTAGATTTCAATACATTTGATAGTTTAGTCGTTCCAGCCGATAGCTCTGCTGCTCAAGAACTACAAGCTAAATTACCAGATAGTAAGGTCTTAAAAGCATTCAATACTAACTTTGCGGCTACGTTAGAAAGTGGCAGCGTTGATGGCGTTACTAAGACAACCGTTATGGTTGCTGGTGACGATGATGATGCTAAGCAATCATTCAAATCCGCTTTAGCTGACAGCCAATTAGCAGTAATTGATGCTGGAAAGTTAAAACGTGCGCGTGAATTAGAAGCCTTTGGTTTCTTACAAATGACAACCGCCGCTAGCAAGCAAATCAACTGGACCGGTGGATTTGGTGTTATTAAATAAATCAATCAATTATAAAAGACTAGTTACCGTTCATGGTAGCTAGCCTTTTTACTATGCTTTAAATTGATTAATCATTTGAAGTAATTGATCGACTTGTTGATCAATATCCATTGCTCTTAATTCATCTGCATATTTAGGATTAGCTGCTCGCCATTTTGCTTGAAATGTTTTTAAATCATCCATATTAGTAAAGTCCTCCATTAAACCAATTCCATTTTTAGTATCATAATAACAAACGTTAGTTCATAATGCTTACATTAAGCAATGTTATAATACTAATGAATTTAAATTACCATATTAAGGAGTAAATCATGAATATTACATTCCAACATGCTACCAGTGCCGACTTAGACGCAATCATGCCGATTGAACAGGCTGGCTTTAACGCCGATGAAGCTTCTTCACGGAATACCATGTTAGACCGGATCAACAACTTAAGCGATACATTTATTGTTGCTAAGGCAGATGGTAAAGTTGTCGGCTTTATTGTTGGTGCCGCTTATAATAAACGGTATCTAGACGACCAGCTATATGAGAAGGCAACGCCCAATGATCCAGCTGATGCTTATCAAACCGTACTCAGTATCGCAGTCGCCCCTGATCAACAAGGACACGGCATTGCTAGTCAGTTATTAACTCATATCGAAACAATCGCGAAACGTGATCACAGAAAAGCAGTAACCCTCACTTGCCTACAACGGTTAATTCCATTTTATGAAAAAAATGGTTACGTAAACGAAGGTGAATCAGATTCCAGTCACGCTGGTGAAGTTTGGTACAACATGGTTAAACCATTAAATTAAAAACAGTGTTTCAACGAATTAAACGTTGGAACACTGTTTTTGTATAATCTAATTCATCCTCGTTGACAAATGTAAACAGTAGGTTTATGCTGTAGTTAATCAAGTTTACATATGTAAACACAACTTATTAAGGAGGTGCGAAATGATTAAAATAATTGTATTAATCATTGGGTTAGCCCTAATTGCATTCATTAGTTGGTGGTTCTTCGGCCACCACGTAGCGGATGCAGCAGATTCAAAGGTCGTTAATCATCATCAAAATGTCGATATCAACGTTAACGGTGGTTACTCCCCCGAAGTAGTGACACTAAAACGTGGGATTCCAGCGACTTTAAACTTCACTAGACAGGACGCATCCAGTTGTTTGGATCACGTGGTCTTCCCAGATTGGGGAATTAACCAAGCGCTTCCCAAGAATCAAACTGAATCAATTCAAATTGATACTGATAAACCTGGTACATACCAATGGGCATGTGGCATGGATATGTTCCATGGAAAAGTAATTATTAAATAAATGGAGGAATTCAATATGCAAAATGATAAACAAGTTGTAACTGTAACTGTCAATGGTGGGTATCAACCAAACGTGGTCACCTTTAAGCAAGGCCAACCCGCTGCCATCAAATTTATTCGGACTAGTGACCAGGGTTGCCTAGGCACGGTTCAATCTAATGATTTTAACTTTAAACGCGCCTTACCATTAAACGAAGCCGAAACAATGCCTGTTGATACCAGCAAAGCCGGTGAATATGGCTTTAGTTGTGGAATGGACATGGTGAAAGGAAGGATTGTGATTCAATAATGACGATTACGAAGCGTTTTTGGATTTCGTTAGTCCTATCATTGCCCATGCTAGTTCAAATGGTGATGATGCCATTAACGGGGTGGATGCTACCAAGTGGAGACTGGCTTTCGTTGATCTTAACCACCATCATCATGGCCATCTCGGCACGACCATTCTTGCAGAGTGCCTATGCTTCATTTAAAAAGCACCACTCTAACATGGACACGCTGGTGGCGGTCGGGACTGCTACTGCTTATTTCTTTAGTATCTACGCCATGTTCACTAAGCAAGCCGTGTTCTTTGAAACGGCGGCATTCGTGACCACGTTCATCCTATTGGGACAAGTCTTAGAAACTAATATGCGGCAAAATGCTTCCAACGCAATTGAGAAGCTATTAGATTTACAGGCCACCACTGCCGAAGTCTTACGCAATGGTCAATTCGTTGAGCTGCCAATTAACGAAGTTCAAGTCGGTGACTTACTGCGCGTTAAACCTGGTCAAAAAATTGCCGTGGACGGTGTGATCACCGATGGTGGGTCTTCCATTGACGAATCAATGGTGACCGGAGAAAGCATGCCCGTAACTAAAAAGGCGGGAGATGCCGTAATTGGGGCAACGATTAACCAAAACGGAACGTTAACCTACCGGGCTGAAAAGATTGGCAGCGATACTATGTTATCTAGAATCGTAGACCTAGTTAAAAAAGCTCAAAATAGCCATGCGCCCATTCAAAATTTAACCGACCGGGTTTCAGATATTTTTGTGCCAATCGTTATGATCGTATCCATTGCTACCTTTCTAGTGTGGTACGTTTTCTTGGGGGCTTCAATCGAGCAATCATTAATTTTTGCGGTAGCCGTCATGGTGATTGCATGTCCATGTGCATTAGGACTGGCTACCCCTACAGCCTTAATGGTCGGAACTGGCCGGGGCGCTAAGATGGGGATTTTAATTAAAAATGGTGAGGTCTTAGAAAAGGTAAACGAAGTTAAAACGGTGATGTTTGATAAAACCGGGACCATTACCGTGGGCCAACCCAAGGTTACCGATGTGGTTGGTAATCGTGACGAAGTCATTCGCTTAGCAGCATCACTTGAAGCGGCTTCAGAACATCCCCTCGCCATCGCAATCAATCAACTGGCTAAACAGGATCAACTAGCTTTAGCACCCGTCCAGGATTTTAAGGCCATTGAAGGCCAAGGCATCACCGGCGTGGTGGCTAAAAAACACATTGCAGTTGGTAATCAACGGATGTTTAACGAACATCAGGTTCCAAATGAACTAACGGCTCAAGCAACCCGCCTGCAAAACGAAGCTAAAACCGTTGTATATGTCGGCGTTGAACAACAGGTCATGGGCTTAATCGCCATCCAAGATGCGCCGAAGCCTACTTCCAAGGCAGCCATTGCAGCTCTTAAGCAGCGCGGGTTAAAAACCGTTATGCTCACTGGTGATAACCAACGAGTGGCCGATGCGATTGCTAGTCAGGTCGGTATCGACGATGTAATCGCCGAAGTCCTGCCTAGTGAAAAGGCCACCTACGTTAAGCAACTCCAAGCCAATGGCATGGTAGCATTTGTAGGAGACGGCATTAACGATGCGCCCGCATTGACCACCGCTGACGTGGGGATTGCTATGGGTGCCGGAACTGACATTGCAATTGAATCCGGTGGCATCGTCTTGATGCGCAATGACTTGCGGGATGTTGATCGAGCATTAAGTCTCAGTCGTAAGACGTTCAACCGCATTAAGTTGAATTTATTCTGGGCGTTTATCTATAACGTCATTGGCATTCCAATTGCAGCTGGTGTCTTTTATGGATTAGGCATCATCCTTAGTCCGGAAATTGCCGGAGCAGCAATGGCATTAAGTTCCATTTCAGTTGTTGCTAGCTCACTGTTGTTAAACAAAAGTAAATTAACGAATGCATAGCCAAATTAAAAAGCATCCCTAAGGTTAACCTTAGGGATGCTTTTGTGTTAATTATTATTGAATATTAAAGAAATGTACGATCAAAGCTGCCACAACGGCAACAATAACAATAATAACTAACAGGATGAGCGTGATTTTACGTTGCTTTGGCGACTCCTTACTAATGTCATCAGTGGTCTTGTCATTAATATTTTCTGGCTTCTTCTTGACCAGTTTATTATTAATATTAACAATGTCTTTTCTTTTGGAGATGTTAATCAACCCTCTTTAATGATTAATATTAGTTATCGTCGTGATTATAAATTAATTCAAGACCAATTTCAAATTGAAATCCATTCTACAAATTAATCCGTCTTCATATCACGATATAGTTTAACTAGTCCTTGGGTGCCGTCATTACCAAGCCCCATTTGGTCAACCATTTTTTCATAGAGTTCCTTAGCCTTTTCAGTTGCTGGTAATGGAATCGCCATCTTTTCTGATTCTTGTAATGCAATTCGTAAATCCTTTAGGAAGTGCTTAGCTGCAAACCCCGGCTTAAAGTCACCTGCTAAAATACGGGGGCCATAGTTATCAAGGCTCCAGTTGTCACCACTACCTTGCGAAACGGTTTTAACCAATGCTGATAAGTCCAATCCAGCTGCCTTCCCATATGCAAGCATCTCGGAAAGTCCCGTCATGGTCCCAGCAATCATAATTTGGTTCGCCATTTTAGTGTGTTGACCCTTGCCATGTCCACCAAACAAGTTCACGTTCGAACCCATTGCACTTAGGATTGGCTTCATTTGATCAAAGACGGCTTGTTCACCACCAACCATAATGGTAAGCGTTCCATTTTTAGCACCAACATCACCACCAGATACCGGAGCATCCAAGGTATTGATGCCCTTTGCATCAGCCGTTTGCGCAATTTTAGCCTCTAGACTAGGCTTACTGGTGGTCATTTCAATTAACGTTTGCCCAGCTTTAGCAGACTTAAATAATCCGTTATCGCCATAATAAGTTTCTTCAACGTCTTGTGGAAAGCCAACGATGGTTATCACCACGTCGACTACTTGGGCTAAGTCCCGTGGTGAATCTGCCCACTTAGCACCTGCGTCGATTACCGTTGCTGCATGTGCTTTGGTCCGGTTGTAAACCGTAACATCGTAGTTATTTTTAATTAAGTTAAGAATCATGCCCGTTCCCATAACGCCAGTTCCAATAAATCCAATTTTCATCAGTATCCCTCACTTATCATTAGTATTTATCTATATTATATGCAGGAATTAAAATGTAGTTCAATCAAACAGCTTAGCGCAATAAAAAAGATGAACCGGTATTTGGGAACCGGTTCATCTTTGCTTATTTATCATTTTTACATTTTTTATTTGTTGGCTTCTTACTTCTAAATACAAATCTAACTAGCGCTAGATATGCCACCCAGAAGCCAACGATTAAAATTGCGCGAAAAATGTAATTGTCGAATAGTGCCATATCTAATCACTCCTAAGTTAAATTAATTAAATCGTTTTCCGTACGTATGGGTCAGTACTGATCTTTTGATCTAAGATGGTGTTAGCCCATGCCTTAGCTGAGAACAATGAATGATCACGCCAGTTACCACATGTTTCCTTAGTGGTTCCTTGGACATCCTTCCATTCCACGTTGTTAGCAATTTCTTCCAATGAACTCTTAAGGGCCTTGGCCACTTCTTCAGTGGAATGAGAACCCCATGTGATTAAATGAAAACCAGTCCGACAACCGAATGGTGAACAATCAATTACACCTGATAATCGATCCCGAAGTAACCCTGCTAATAAATGTTCAATCGTGTGTAATCCAGCCGTTGGAATTGCTTCTTCATTTGGTTGAACCAATCTTAAATCAAAGTTTGAAATGGTATCACCATGTTCCCCATGTTCTTCAGTAATTAAACGAACGTATGGTGCCTTTACCTTTGTGTGATCGAGAGTGAAACTTTCTACTTTAGCCATAAATAATCAACCTTCCTGTGTTTTAAAATTTAAATGTTTGTTATTGTAATTAATAATTAAATGCTGGAACATCAACGCCTTGATACTCTTTCTTGATCAAGTCGTAAACTGCTTTAGAATTGTATGCCTTAACCACCTTCTTAAATGTAGGATTATTCTTTTCAGACTCACGGGTTACTAAAATGTTAATCCAAGGCTTGTTATATGGATCCTTCAGGTTTGGTGCAATTTGATAAATTGCATCCTTTTCTGGATTCATATGGTTAGCTTGTACAAAGTTAGCATTAGTAATTCCTGCTGCAAAGTTTGGTAATAGTTTCAAAATTGCTGCTGGATCAACTTCGATGATCTTCAAGTGCTTAGGATTGCTGGTAATATCCGTTAGTGTTGGTGAATAGCCCTTAGCTGGATTGGTCTTAATTAACCCCGCTTTTTCAAGAACTTTTAATGCGCGTCCAGCGTTGGTAGGATTATTTGGAATCGCAATCTTATCGCCATCCTTCAAGTCCTTCACACTCTTAATCTTCTTTGAGTAGATGTTTAATGGTTGGATGTAGGTTTGCCCAATTACCGCAAATTTATAGTGCTTTTGTTGTTCTTCTTGTTTTAAGAACGCGTAGTGTTGGAATGAGTTAATATCAATTTGGCCATTAGCCGTTGCTTGGTTCAATGCTTCACCATCACTGAAGACCTTGACCTTAGCGTTAATGTTTTCCTTAGCTAATTGCTTATTGATTTCCTTCCAGATTGGATCATCGGTTGCGCCAACGACCCCAACGTTAACGGTCTTAACGCTGCCGCTAGTAGCGGTTGATTTTTGATGCCCCGATAGGATAATGCCACCTAAGACAATGATTAACACCCCAACGATGCCCAGTGAGGTTAACTGTAAACGTTTCTTTTTATTCATTTTATTCCATCCCCTAATGACTTAATATTTCCGAAATTAACGTTCCTAAAATTTGAACGATCGTAACAATGATTAACAATACAATGATGCAGGCAAGCGTAACGTCAAATTGGTTTTGTTGATACCCATATTGAATGGCGAAGTTTCCTAATCCTCCACCACCGACAACGCCGACAATGGCGGTCAAGCCGACCAAACTGACAATCGTGGTTGTCGTCATTCTAGTTAAACCGGCAACACTTTCATGTAAATAAATAGCACGAATAATTTGTAGATTAGTTAGGCCGATTGCTTCACCAGTTTCAATCAAGCCATCGTCAGTATCATTTAGTGCTGATTCAACTTGACGGGCAAAGAATGGAGTAATCCCAATGACTAATGGGAAGATGGTTCCTTTAACTCCAATTGCAGTTCCTGAAATGGCAGTGGTCAGTGGAATCAACGCAACGATTAAAATAATGAATGGAATCGACCGGAATAGGTTAATTAACTTATCAACGATGTTCCAAACAACTCGGTTCGGTGCAATTCCATCTGGTTGCGTTACCACCAATAGAATGCCTAAGAATAAACTAATTACAAATGCGATAATCCCTGAAATTACCACCATCTCTAAAGTTTCAATAATGGACTGGGTAAACGCGGTCCAATTACTAGCTACATTTGGAAAATACTTACTTAGCATTTTCAATCACCTCTATGTCAACGTCTGTTTGTTGTTCTAAGTATGCTTGTGCGGCAGCAACCTTATCTGTTGTTCCTTCCAACACAATGATCAATCCACCTAAGAATTGTTTTTGAATCAACTTGATATCACCAATGATGATATTGGCATTAATGGAAAATTTACGTGAAATTTCAGAGATTAACGGGGTAACGGTTTCGCCATCTCGATAATTCAACTGAATCAAGCGTTGGCCGGTCTTTAAATGAATGCTGTTGATCAACTCACTTGAAATGTTCAAGTTCGAAGTCGTATTGATAAAGCGCTTCGTCAATTGATTTTGCGGGTTCGAAAAGACAGCATAAACATTTCCTTGTTCAACAATGCGTCCCTTATCTAAGACCGCAATATCATCACAAATCGATTCAATCACGTGCATTTCGTGGGTCACAATGATAATCGTAATTCCATAGTCGTGATTTAATTGTTTCAATAAATCTAGAATCGAATCGGTCGTTTCTGGATCCAATGCACTCGTCGCTTCGTCACAAAGGAGAACTTCTGGGTCATTAACCAACGCCCGCGCGATCGCCACCCGCTGCTTTTGACCACCGGATAGCGCTGCTGGATAGGCACTGCCCTTATCTGGGAGACCAACTAGTTCTAATAATTTGTTGACCTTATCCGTTACCGTTTGCTTATCTAGTCCCTTGTACTTGATAGGTAGGGCAATATTTTCAGCAATTGTCCGCCCCGGCATCAAGTTGAACTGTTGAAAAATCATGCTAACCTTACCCCGGAGTTGTAACAAGTCATGATGATTGAGTTGATTAACCGTTTCATCATTGAACGTTACCGTACCGCTGGTCGGTTTCTCTAATCCATTAATGCAACGAATCAATGTTGACTTCCCAGCACCACTGTAACCAATCACCCCAAAGATTTTGCCTTTGGGAATGGCTAAGTCAATATCCTTCAACACGTGGTTGACGCCCGTATCGGTATCAAATGATTTATTTACTTTGTTAAAATTAATCACGTTTGTTTCTGTCATTGTTTTATCCCACCTTTGATTGTTAGTACTAAAAAACGCTCCTAAGTCCAGTTATGAACTTAGGGGCGTCATTAATACGCGGTACCACCCTACTTAACAATCGTGATTGTTATCTTAGGCATCATTACGATGCGCGTCGACTAACGGTGACCAGCCGTAGTTAATTTATCATCAGACTCATTAACTAATTACTCCAGGACCATCTTCATCAAATCATTTGGGCTGCATCCCATCAACCACAGCTTTCTGAACCAAATGATATGATTACTCATCCCTTCAACGTAATCGAATTAGTTATTTACGGTCTGCCAAACTTGATCAGCAGTATCAATTACTAGTTTAATCTTCTTCCATTGTTGCTTTTCAGTTAAGTGATTTCCTTCTTCAGTTGAAGCAAATCCACATTGGGTACTTAATGATAAGTGATCCAATGGTACATATTGTGATGCTTCGTGAATCCGTTTGATTAGATTAGCGGAATCTTCCAATTCCGGTTTCTTACTGGTAACTAATCCAAGGACCACTTCCTTACCAGGAGTAACTTCCTTTAATGGTGCAAAGTCACCGGAACGTTGATCATCAAATTCTAGGTAGTAAGCATCAACGTTTTCTTCAGCGAATAACGTGTGGGCAACTGGTTGATAACCACCACTAGCGGCCCAAGTGGATGCATAGTTCCCACGGCAAACGTGAGTACTGATTCTAAGGTCATCTGGTAAGTCCTTGATGGCTTCGTTGTTGAAACGAACGTAGAGTTGTTGAAGTTTTTCAACATCTTCATAGTTATCAGTCATCGTCTTCCAGAAATCTTTATCAGCAAGCATGCCCCAAGTACAGTCATCTAACTTCACATCGCGACAACCAACTTCATAAAGTGCAATGATTAGGTCATGGTAAGCTTGGCCTAAATCATGAATCAATGCATCAGTGTCATCACCGTAAACTCGTTTCAATGCCGCCACGTTTTTAGGTCCGCGAACTAATTCGGCATAGCATTGAGCTGGTGATGGAATGCTTTGGCGAGCAACGATTGAATCATCGTCCTTTATCAATCCATAGAGGAACTTGTAGGCTAATAAGTCTGGATGGTTGGGATTAAATTTAATCTTGCCTTCAACTTGTGCTGAGTCATTTCTAGTTTCAAGATCATGGAAGATGTATCCATGTTCTTGTTTAGTGTGCCGAATCCCTTCAAATCCCCAGAAAGTATCAAGATGCCAGTAACTACGCCGAAATTCACCATCAGTGACAATCTTTAATCCAACTTCTTTTTCCTTGGCCACCAACTTAGTTATTTCTTCGTTTTCAACTTTAAGGAGTCGATTACGATCAATTTTGTGATCAGCAAAGTCTTTCCGTGCATCCTTTAATTCTTTTGGTCTTAAAAAGCTTCCTACAATATCATAATGTAATGGTTGTCCTTTAAATTCTGGCATATTAATAACTTCCCTTCAGTTTTAATTCAAATAAAAAAATCCGCTCCTAGTGTATAACTAGAAGCGGATTCCGCGGTACCATTCTATTTCGATAATTGCTTACACAATTATCCTCACTAACGTCTATCAACGTGTGCAGTGAATAATGGTTGCCACCCCATCGGCATTTAAATATCAATGCCGCCAAATTACAGGCCATCTTCACGACTATCGAATCGGTCTACTCACAGCAAACGTAGACTTTCTGAACCATCTTTAATCGTTACTCTCCTGATCATCTTGTTTATTTGAATTCGATTTGATTAATTGACTATATTCTATGAGCATTAACATTGAATGTCAACACTTTTCTAATTATTTTTTAATTTAATTTGTGATCAAGCATTAAAGATAACTCATTATATGGATATAAATGCTGATATAGAAGCATTAACAGGCAATCACACCTATGGATTATAATTAGTAATCTTTTTGACTTATAAGTTAATAATTAGAATAATATGAACTAAAAATTGTGACTAACCATTTTTTTGTTTTGGTTTAAGAAGATAATTAATTTGTTCAATTAATTTTATAGTCTGAGATGGAGATAAATCATATTTTTCTTTATGAATCTTTTCACATTCAGGTGGATCTTCACAAACAAGATACCATTTCATAACCATCCCAAATAATGAATTTACACCACTACTTTCAGTGTATTCATCATTATCGCTATATTTAATCAATACTTGATAGTATTTAAAATTTTTCTGATTATTAAAGAATTTTTTATAACAATCATCATTTTCATTACTTTTACTTGGAGCTGTGATTTCTTTGACTTCATATTTAAGTGGTTCTCGTTCAAGTGAATCATGGTTTTCAAAACTAAAGGTATTATTTTCATCAGCTATAATAAGCACATGTAATATCAAATGCTCTACTAAATCACAATTAACCATATAATCACTACTATCCCATTTTTTTAGCTCATTCTTGCTTACTCCATTAATCTTATTCTCTTTTCTTATTTTATTTTTATTAATATTTGGGACAATAAATTCCATAATATGATGTTTATAAAAGCCTATTTTTTCTTTTTTGCTTTTAGGCTTACCATTTTTATGTATAACCTTATAAACTGCTTCTTTGTATGAATTTGATTTAATAAGATTCATATAATAACTAAGCTCTTTTTTACTGGAGTCGATAATAATCACATCCTTTAATTTTATTATATTTTAACGTCATCCATTTAAGTGTAAACATCATTTTCTAACATATTAAACATAAATTTAATTATGCATTATATTATCATTAATTTTTAATTATACATCCTATTATAATCCAAAATACATAATCATCAATGAATTTTAAAATTATCCACTAAGTGCAAGTAACTGAGTTAACACATTTTATAACAATTTATATGTCACAATTTTAAATTAGTCATCCCTTTTGCTGCATTTAGTACTAACAGTGAACCAACCCCTACTGGGATGTTCGGTTCATCAGCAGCCTTTAACATGGGTCACTTTGCTAACAAGAAGAACGATCAATTGCTAGCTAACATGAACAATGATAAAGCATGGAACCAATCATACAGAGTTCAACAATTCAAGGATTGGCAAAAGTTCATGAACGATCAAACCGCTTACGCACCTAACGGATTCTCACTTAGTTGGGCGCCAGTTAACAAGCGGGTGGTTAACTACACTACCTCTCCTGCTAACAACTACTTCTGGAACAGTCTTCAATTAGACAGTGCTACTATCAAGTAGTTAAGCGTAAACAAAAAGACGAGCAAACGCTCGTCTTTTTGTTTGCCTAATAACCCTTACTAAAATCAACTTGGTTAATTGCCACGGTACCATCTTGTTTAAATTGTTGTAGATTCTTTTCCAAGATGGCTAACGCTTCATCCATGTATTCAGCATGTAGTCCTGAGATATGCGAAGTAATGAGCACATTGGGTTCACGCCATAGTGGATCATCAGCTGGTAGTGGTTCTGGGTCGGTAACGTCTAACCCAGCCGCCCCCAAGCGATGATCTTGAATGGCAGCTAATAGGTCAGCAGTATTTGTACTTGGCCCCCGTCCAATACTTAAGAAAATCGGTTGATTGGTTAATCGATTGAAGAAGTCAGCATTGTATAAATTAGTTGTCGCTGGCGTTAATGGTAATGCATTCACAATGATGTCGGCGCCAGTAATTAGTGGATTATCTAAATCGTCAGTGCTGGCGGTTTGTTTGAAGGCTGCAGCGGGATGGCCACTGTGGTTCACCCCAATTGGGTTGGCTCCAAATGCATCTAATAGTTCTGCAATCCGACTCCCAATGTGCCCGGTTCCAAAGATAACCGCATTTTTATTTTTAATCATCTTTAATTGATGGGTTGGTTTAAGCCAACCTTGGGCACGCGCTGCTTCATTTAAGAACCGGTATTGACTTAGGATCATTCCCACTGTCGATTCAGCAATGGGTTCGGCATGAATTCCCTTTACGGTTGTCAATATCACATTATGCGCTTGGAGTTGCTTAAGTGGTAAGTAGTCGACGCCAGCTGAAAGGGCTTGAACCCATTTCAAACGTGAATTAGGACTCGCTAACATTTGATCTAATAATTTACCATCGTAACCTACCAGTACATCAATTTGATCTAAATCAATATCTGGATGTTCCACATTATAATAAACATGATCATTCGCAAAACTATGGTTAGCAGCAAAACTCTGCTTAATATCATCAATATTAAAATTAGAATTTGGAACTGCAACTAAAATATTCATTTATATCACCTCTTTAATAATTTACGCTAATTTAATTGGCAGCTCAATCATATTGAATGCATAAATATAATATACATCCAGGAGTGCTTTATTCATTTATAAAGCATATATATTCAAATATGTTCAAATAATCAGAATAAAAATACAAAAAAGTGTTGATTTTATAAAATGGCAGTGTTATATTATGTATAACAATTCAAATAAACAACGATATATACAATTTATTTGTATATATGACCCAAACGGAGGTAACATTATGCAAAATCAGTTCGACTTTTTTTCAAATCAATTTTACGGTAAAAGCTTGTTAGCCGAAACCGATCTTACACCTAGCGAAATGGAATACTTAGTGGACTTTGGTCTTCATTTAAAGGCCGAATCCAAACGCAACGTTCACACCAAATACTTAGCCGATAAAAATATCGCCCTTGTTTTTGAAAAGAATTCAACTCGGACTCGATCTGCATTTACCACCGCTGCATTTGAATTAGGCGCTAATCCAGTATTTCTAGGTAACAACGATATTCACATTGGTCATAAAGAATCCGTTGCTGATACCGCTAAGGTATTAGGCAGCATGTATGACGGAATTGAATTTCGGGGTTATAACCAATCAGATGTTGAAACGCTTGCTAAATATTCAGGCGTTCCCGTTTGGAACGGATTGACCGATGCTTGGCATCCAACCCAAACCATTCCCGATTTAATTACGATTAAGGAAAACTTTGGTAGCTTCGATGGAATTAAACTAGCTTATCTTGGTGACGGTCGTAACAACGTTGCGCACAGTCTTTTAGTTGGTTGTGCAATGGTCGGCATTAACGTTGCCATTGTCAGTCCTGAAGAATTAATGCCAGCAGATGATGTGATCGATATTGCCAAACAATACGCTCAACAAAGCGGTGCCAAAATTGAAATCACTAGTGATCTCGCATCTGGACTAAAGGGTGCTAACGTAGTCACAACAGACGTCTGGGTTTCAATGGGTGAAGATAACTGGCAAGAACGGATTGGCATGCTCAAGCCATACCAAGTTAACATGCACGCCTTAGAACTAACAGGTAATCTTGATGGCAAGTTAATCGTTATGCATTGCCTTCCCGCCTTCCATGATTTAAATACGGAAGTTGGTAAAGAAATCTACGTTAATTATCAAATCTCAGAAATGGAAATCACCGATGAAGTGTTCAACAGTAAGTATGCACGTCAATTTGACGAAGCTGAAAACAGAAAGCACGGTATCAAAGCTATCATGGCAGCGACACTCGGTAGTATGTATATCCCCCATATTTAGTTGAAAGGAAGTTTTCACATGCAAGTTGCAATTATCGGCATTACTGGTTATGCCGGCATGGTGCTTTACGGTCTCTTAAAAAAGCATCCTGGCATCATTCAAATTAACTTATACCAACACGACTTAATTGAACCAACTCCATTAGAAGAATTGGCTCCCCAATACGAAAATACAAATAAAGCGGTCCAACCATACGACAGCGCTGAAATCATTAAAAATAATGATGCGGTTTTCTTTGCTACACCAGCGGGCGTGACATCTAAATTAGCCCAACCATTCTTAGACGCAGATTTTCCAGTTATTGATTTATCTGGCGACTTTCGGTTAAAAAATGGCGCTGAATATGAAAAGTGGTACCATAAACCAGCTGCCGATAACGATGAACTGGCTAAATCATATTATGGTCTAGCGGACTTAAGTACCAATCCTGGCAAGAACTACATTGCTAACCCTGGTTGTTACGCTACTTCAGTACTTTTGGGATTAGCCCCATTGGTACAAAGTGATTTGATCGATCCAGATAGCATTGTTATTGATGCTAAATCTGGTTTATCAGGTGCCGGTAAACAGCTCAGTGAATCTAGTCACTTCATACAATCAAATGAAAACTTACAAATTTACAAACCCAATGAGCATAAGCATATTCCAGAAATTATGGCCCAACTAAAGCAGTGGAACCCAAAGGTCGACCACATTCAATTTATGACCACCCTAGTGCCTATTAACCGGGGGATCATGAGTTCCATCTACGTTAAAGTTAAGCCAGGCGTCACTGAAGCTATGATTAAAGAACATTTTGAAAATGTCTATCATAGTAGTAAGTTCGTCAAAATTTATAACCATCTTCCAACCATCAAGGGAGTCGTTGGGACTAATGAATGCCATATTGGATTAAGTTATAACCCAACCACGCATTACTTATTAGTTGATAGCGTAATTGACAACATGATTAAGGGCGCCGCCGGGCAAGCCATTCAAAACTTTAACCAGTTATTTGCATTTGATGCAGACTTCGGCCTCCAACTTAATCCAGTTTTACCATAGGAGGAATTCATCATGAAAGTAATTGATTTTAAGTGGCCCAACGGGTTTAAATCCGGTGCCGTTCATGCTGGCTTTAAAGCTGGCGACCAATTAGACCTTAGTTGGTTAGTCTCAGATACCATCAGTGCCGCAGCAGGTGTTTACACTAAGAACCAGTTTCAAGCTGCTCCCGTTCAAGTGACTAAACACACCATTAATTTAGTCCACCAGTTAAAAGCCATTATCATTAACAGTGGGAACGCGAATTCGTTTACAGGTGATCAGGGAATCACTAACGCCCATCGCGAAGCTGAATTAGTTGGTAAGAAGTTGAATGTAGATCCTAAATTAATCGGAGTGGCTTCTACTGGAATCATCGGTAAGCAACTGGACATGACAACCTTTACCGATGGTTTAGATCAACTCACCCTCTCCGATAGCATTGATGCTCCAGAAGCCATCATCACTACCGATACGACTTCTAAAAAGGTCTGTGTTGAAACGCAAATCGATGGTCATCCCGTTACAGTGACTGGGTTTGCAAAGGGCTCTGGAATGATTCACCCTAACATGGGGACTACCCTTGGCTTCATTGCCACTGATGCTGCAGTTGATAAGGACACCCTTCAACAACTATTAAGTGCTAAGATCGTTAATTCATTCAACCAAATTACGGTAGATGGTTGTATGTCCACTAACGACATGGTATTAACGATGGCGAATGGCGCTGCCGGTAACCAAACCATTACTGCTAGTCATCCCGAGTATGCACAATTTGTAGATGCATTTACCTACGTTTTAACTAGCTTAGCCAAAATGGTGGCTAAAGATGGCGAAGGTTCATCTAAGTTCGTTGAAGTTGATGTCCACCACGCTGCTAACCAAGCGGATGCCAATCACGTTGCACGGGCAATCGTGGGTTCTAACTTGATTAAAGCAATGTTGTTTGGTGAAGACGCTAACTGGGGACGGGTCGTTCAAGCCCTAGGGCAAACAGATGCCCAAATTAACCTAACTGGGTTAGCCATTTCAATTGCCGGAGTTCAAATCATCAAAAATAGTCAACTTCAGCCCGTTAATATGGATGCATTAAGAAAGTTGCTTGGCCAAGACCACATATTAATTGAAGTGGATTTAGGTAGTGGTGACTTTAGCGGGGTTGCATGGGGATGTGACCTTACTTATAAATACGTTGAAATTAACGCAGCTTACGAGGAGTGATCATCATGATTGTAATTAAAATTGGGGGGAATTCAGTTAAAAGCCTAGACGATGCCTTTTTCCAACAGATTGCTAAATTGCAGGATGCTGGAGAATCGATATTGATCGTTCATGGTGGCGGAAAATTAATTTCCCAATGTGGTGAATTCATCGGCCACCCTGCCAATAAAATTAATGGAATTCGGGTAACTGATCCCCAAATGATGGCAATTACGGATAATGTCTTAACAAAGATAATTCAACCTGAATTACATAGACAACTTGCCGCCCACGGCATTAGCAGTAATATGATGAATGCAAGTGAAATTCCATTTGTTAGTGGTGATTACATCGACCGCGCTAAGTATGGTGAAGTTGGCAATATCAAATCACTTGCTGCTGGCTACTTTGATGTAATGACAAATCATTCTGTGGGGCTCTGTGCATCCATTGCTACAGGCGTTCAAAACCAAAAATTGAACGTGAATGCGGATACTGCAGCAGCTGAAATTGCTAGTTTACTCCATGCTGACCAACTCATATTGCTGACGGACGTCCCAGGCGTCATGCTAGATGATGCGGTCCTTACCCAGTTAGATCATCAAACTGCTCAGCAGTTATTTGAAAGCAAAAAGCTGGTGAATGGGATGATTCCAAAGGTCAATGCCGCCTTTAGTGCACTAGATCATGGCATTGATAATATTTCGATTACTAATAATTTAAGCCACGTCGGCACTGCCATCGTGAGCTAGAACGGAGCGATTTATAATGACAAAGTTATTAAATACCTATGCCCAATTTCCAATTGAAATTGTTGATGGCCATGACTACCACTTAGTCGACGCAAATGGCAAAAAGTATATTGATTTAACCAGTGGAATTGGGGTTTGTAACCTGGGGTATAGCAACCAAGCGATTAAAGACGCTGTCAGTGAGCAGCTAAATCATATTTGGCATACCTCTAATTTATACATTAACAGTAAGGCAGAAGAAGTCGCTGATAAACTATGTCCAGATGACTACCAAGCATTCTTCTGTAATTCTGGAACTGAAGCGAACGAAGCTGCAATTAAGATTGCCCGTAAGGCAACTGGTAAGCACCAACTAATTGGTTTTAACTATGGATTCCACGGTCGGACTTACGGCTCCCTATCAGTTACTGGATATCCACACATCAAGGACGGGTTCAGTCCCCTCGTTCCAGACATTACCTTTGGTGAATATAACGATAATGCATCGCTTGATTTAATTACTGCTGATACAGCTGCTGTGATTATGGAAGTGGTTCAAGGTGAAGGGGGCGTAAACGTTGGTGATTATGACTGGCTCCAAGCTCTTCAAGCCAAATGTAAGGCTACTAACACGTTACTCATCATTGATGAAGTGCAATCAGGGATGGGCCGGACTGGTTATAAATTTGCATTTGAACAATTTGATATGGATCCAGACATCATTACGGTTGCTAAAGGACTTGCAAACGGCCTCCCAGTAGGCGCAATGATGGCCAAGCTAGCAATCGCCCCTGCTTTTGGCCCTGGTTCACACGGCAATACCTTTGGGGGCAACAAGGTCGTAATGGCTGCTGCTAACCAAGTATTGACGCAACTTACCCCTGAATTTTTAAAAACAGTGCAAGCTAAAGGCGCTCAATTACAACAATTATTAGCAGACCAAATTGCACCATTAGCGAATGTAAAGTCAATTTCTGGGAAGGGCCTAATGATTGGAATTCACTTAAGTGACGACATCAAAGTCGCAGATGTAATTAGCACCCTCCAAGATAATGGTGTGCTTACTCTTTCTGCACGGGGCAATACGTTAAGATTGTTACCACCATTGATCATTGATGAATCCGCATTACAAACTGCAATCGAACGGATTAAAATTGCATTAGCTTAAGCTGACAATAAAAAAGACGTTACTAACAATTGAAGTTGCTAACGCCTTTTTAGTTTTACATTAAATCGTTTTCATCATCCCGTTCAACATCGCTAGGTTGATAGTTAAGCGGTTTTACCACTTTTTCAATGATAATCTTATCGTGGTTAGTTTGAATGGAGACTTCATCCCCAGCCCCGATGTTTAAACGCTCCCTAATTGATGCGGGCAGGACAATTTCACCGTTGTCCGCCACTTCAACGATAAATACTGGATTATAAATAATTACTCACCTCACTTTTAATAAAGTTCAAATGAAATGGCAACCAAACGCCAGGGGTTGAGCGGCGATTGGTTGCCATTTAAAACTATTTGGTTAAATACTTACTTTGTAATTTTTGAATGTCAGCATTGGTTAAGCCTAAGCCTTGTTTAAGGTAGCCCATCATTGAACCATACTTCTTTTCAGCTAATGAATAGGCTTTATCTAAGTATTCTTTTTCAACGATATCATTGTAATATTCGTTTTTAATTTCCTTTTTAGATGCACCATTTTTCTTCATTGCATCTAAATCAGCCTTGGTTGAAGCTGCACGATACTTATTAGATAGTAAGTAGTCCTTATAGATTGCTTTTTTATCAAACCCAAGGGCCGTTAAAATTAATGCCGTTGCAAATCCAGTCCGATCCTTGCCATAGCTACAATGGTACAGCACTGATTTATTCGGGGGTGTACTCAATAGTTCGTTGAACAGCTTCCGATATTCAGCTCGACCTGTTTTGTTAATGAAGTAAGTGTAGTAGAGAATCATTCCCTTTTCACCATCTTGATTAAAGACCTTAATATCAGCTTCATTTTCAGCATCTGATACTACTGGTGCTTTAACGTACTTCACACCACTAATTTTAGGATCCTTTGCTTTTGCTATTTCTTTAGGGGTTCTAAAGTCCACATCAACACCAACGTGATATTCCTTCGTTAGTTTATTAATATCGGCCTTAGTTAAGTTATTCATCTGTGCACCACGAATCAACATCTTGGATTTGATGGTTTGGCCCTTACTGTTAGTGTAGCCACCCAAGTCACGAACGTTAACTGCTCCAGAAAGCTTAATTTGCTTACCAGCTTGTTTCTTTAATGCTGTAGTTGCACTCGCATTAGCCGTAGTGGTTAGTGTATTTGTAACTACTGGGGCGATACTTGCGAATAACGTTAAGGATGTTGCGGATACATAGACGAACTTCTTAAATGGTTTATTCATTAGCTCAACTCCTAATTTAATATGGCTTTATTATATTAAACTAGCTTAAATTTAAGGTAAAAGGATTGTAAAAAGTATGTATAGAATAAAAAAACGGGCTTAGCCCGTTTTTTTAAAGTTTATTATGCAAAATTTGTTGCTTTGATTGTTCGTAATCTTCACGATCAATCACACCTGTATCAAGTAATTCTTTAAGGTGCTTTAATTGAACTTCAGTGTTATCAGTGTCTGTAATCGTGTTCACACTATCATTAACTTTTTTAGTGTGTTCATTTTGGTTGCGATTAGTCCGCCAAAAAGCAATGGCAAAAATAATCACGATAACGGCAATAATTATAATAAGCATAGATTTAATCTCTCCTTACATATGCCTAATTATATCGACTTTGCAATTAATAGTAAATTAATTACCATTACTTTCGGGTTAAATGGTCTCGGTTTCGATTAGGATTCATCTGATGGAACAATTCATTTTTAGGATCTAGACCTGCAACAATCTGATCAGCCATTTTACGTGCCCGGTCATCGATAAATTGATTAACCGCCGTGAAGTTTTTATGATCTAAATCGTTAAAAATTTCAGTAAATTGCGCTTCACTAAAATAGTCAGACTCTTTCCGGAGATTATCGTAATCAACAAATTTATCATCATCGTTGAATTCGTATAGGGTTTTATTATTCTTTTTATTATTTAAAGACTTAGGAAGAAACATGCCATTGCCTAAACTAGCAGCATGAACTACCTGAGGCTCTGGATCATTTTCTAAAATCCGCGCTTTAGGAATTACATGTTCAAATTCATAATCTTCACTAGCGGGTAAGCCATTGGCCAAATACGTAAAATTAGAATGAATTGTTATTAACGCTCTTACTTCATTATTAAAGTTCTGATGGATATTAGGATTATCCTCAATCCAGTTATTAAAAGCCATCTTAAAGTCCCTGGAATTAAGTGGTCTTAAGTAGCTCCTAGTATTCTTTACACTATAATAATCAAACAATCTTGTATCACCATGTGCATTCCAAGATTTATTAATTCCATCAAAAACGTAATATGCTGGAATATTCTCTAAAGTAATATTAAGATCATCTTCATCCAAAGACCAAGTACTTGCGAAGTAGGATAATATCTTAAACGTAGATGATAATCCGTATGCATATTCATCTTGATTAGCATTAAATCTTCCCGAAAATGAAATATTCTTTTTTAATATTTTACTAAATCTAGAATTAATACGTTTGGATAGTCGATCTGCTTTGTCCAGAATTGATTTTATATTATCTTGAATGAAGTCTCTTTGATTATGAATAGTGGCTATTTTCTTATTATCAACACCAGTGATTATTCCCATAATTCCAAACCCAATTTCATTTATACTATTTTGAGTTGGCTTTACTAATGCAAATAAATTATTAACTACTAGCGCTCCTAATGCCTTTGAAAATTCAGCTAGATTTATTTCACGACTATTGGTAATTTCATCTTCAGAAAAATCTGAAATTGTAAAAACGCCATCTTGGATTAATCGATTGTAGTATTTCTTCACTAAATCTAAAATAGTATCACCTAATGGATAATCACTTGGAATTTTAATTTTTTCATCAAACCAGGAAGCACTTAAAATTTCATACTTATTTAATGGAACTCCACCCTTATTTAAATTTTCATAAACTTCAGGTAAATCTTCTTCATTTCCAGTAAATTCTAATACTGGAATTTCTAAATGTTCTAAATCAATATATCCATTTATTTCTGATCGAGCTGATTTTAAAAATTCATTAATAGATTCAAATGTCTTCAAAAATTTAACAGGGACACTTTCGCCATCACCCTCTTGACTAATCTCATCCAAAAAATTAATTCTCCATTTTTCAAATTCATCCTGATTTAACAAGATTAAATCAAAAAATTCTTCACTTACTTTATGAATATCATGATCCTTCAACATTTGGTTAAACTTATAAAAATCGTTTTTATAGTTTACTGGTTCTAATTCTTTCCAATAATCAATTCGATTCTCATCATAGTCTTTTATTGTTGAAAGTCGTTGCTGTCCATCCAATAAATTATATTCCCTAGCACTACCTCTAGCTGGAGTGACTAGTAAAGCACCGAATGGAAAATCTTTATGCAAAGTTCTTAGAAGATCCAGTTTTTGCGATTTTTTCCATACTAATGAACGTTGAAATTTAGGGATTTTAATGTCACTTAAATCTTTACTATAAGACATTTTTTTATAATCGTAATTACTCATAAACTAAAATTACCCTCTTTAATGCCAAATATTAACAACATTTCTGCCGAGTTCATTTTGGCGCTCCTCAATATCAGATTGTGTCCATTGGTAGTTATTCAAACGAATTCGTTCAGCAATACGGTGATTAGTTTCTAAGTTGGAAGCCTCTAATAAACTAACCATTTTTTCCATATCATACTTGGAATCCTTATTTCCATGGAGGGTTCCTTCAATAATGGTCCAATTGCCTAGATAATTCTCAAGTTCTTCAAATTCCATTGAACTATTAATGTGAATTGGTACATAATCACCATTATTAAATACCCTTTCATACATTTCTTTATCAGAATTAAAGTCAGTAAAACTTTCTTCATATATGCTAGCAAGCAAATAGTTTAATACCCAACGTTTTTGTCCAGTCAATGAACCTTCTTTTTGTAGTGTCATAAACGAAGATTTAACTTCTGCATCGCTAACATTATATTTATCTAATTCATTAATAATAGACTCAGATGATACTAAATCACCTCGCCAAATTTTAATCGCAACTGTTGAAAAAGCCCCTTCAATAAGGTTAGTTGTTCGATTACAAATGAGTCGATATCTAATAAAAATTGAGATAACTTTATTTAAAACTTTAAGGATCACATCTTCAGAAGCACGAAGATGTTCTAAAGACAAAATAATAGGATAATAAAGTGTAAACTTTATCTTACCTAAAATATTTAAAGCATGGTTAATTCGTGGGTTATTAAAGTAATTTTTTCTACCCGTTCCTTGAATGTTTGCATATACTCGAACCAAATCAGCAGTGTCACTTAAAAATTCCTTGGCTTCTTTTTCGGTATTCAATGTTTGAATAATTTTTCTATATAACTTACTAGCAGTAACATGACTATTTTTTGCTGACCAATAAGAACGAATAAAATTATTTATTTTTTTACTATCACTATCTAAAGTTTCATCTAATTGAGACCACTTAGAACTAGCCCAGTCAATGTTTTCTTGTTCTAAGCTTAATAACGAGATAATATGGCTCTTAATAATATCAGACGCTGTTAAAACCGCACCACGACTATTTAGAGTTTCAAAGATTGTAAAGGCATCTTGACGGTTGGGTGCCAAGACTTTAACAATGTAAAACTTGTTGAAGAAAGAATCAAAAATGTCACTTAGTCGATTAATTTGATCATTGATACTAAGCCCTTTCAAGTCCTTTTTAATCCATTTATAGAAGTTATCATATGCATCCCACATATTATTAATTGCTTTGTTCTTAGTCTTGCTATCAATTAATCGTCCGTTCAAAACTAAGTTAACAAATGCAGCTTGAATATTCTCTTCGTTACTGGACTTTTTAGTAACTAATCGATTTCCGTCATCTAGTGCTCTACTGCTCTCTTCATATGTTTTAGAGTTATGAGAATAGATCGGTAATAATTCTTCAAAGCCTACTTTTGCTTTACCATCAAGTTCTTTTTTTATTTCTCCTGACACGTTTTTAATTGCAGCTAGTAAAATTTGACTAGTCGTAACCCGTTGTTGCCCATCGATCAATTCTTGAAAATCATCTTCAGCATTGAAAGTAACTATCTGGCCAAAAAAATGAGAGTCACGTCCACCATTAACTACTTCCATTAAATCTTCCCATAAATCCAATACCTGGTCATTCCCCCAAGAATAGCCACGTTGATATACTGGAATCCGATACTGATTAGCACTAAATAAATCAGAAATGCTTTGAACACTAGGGTTTACTTTTTCTTTAAAGTCCATGATCTATCTCCTTATGTACATGTGGATCAATCGTATTATATTTGTTAATTAAATTCTAACAAAGTTCGATCGGCCGCGCTAGATCTAACCGCAAATTTCCCTAGAAACGAAAAAAAGACCGCATTCCTCTCCGGAAAACAGCCTTAAACATACCATGAATAATTAATGTCCTGTATTAACATACTGGTATACCAATAATAATACTATATTTTTGCCGCAAACGAAAGGAATTAAGAGAATGTAAAAATCTCTTAATATAATTTAAGACGTTTTTTGTATTTTAATCTTCTTAATGATATGTTATTCATATGAGGTGATTAAAATATGACAGCTAAATTTAATATTGATGACCAGCACCTGCTGGAAATTCAAGATATTTTCAAAATCCTTAGTAACATTAATCGCATTAAAATTTTAAGTGTCTTAAAAAACGAAGCTCAGACCGTTAACGAGTTAGTCGATAAAATTGGTCTAGAACAATCAGCAGTTTCACACCAACTACGTATTCTTCGTGATTTCCAATTAGTAAGCGTTAAACAAGTTGGTAAATCTAAACAGTACCGAGTCGATGATCCTCATATTTTTGACATTATCAACGAGGCACTGGAACATTCAGACCACGTGATTCGTGGAGTGGGCCATGGCAAATAATAATATTGTTACACGTGAAACAAAATCGTCAATCATAAACTAAAATATGATTGACGATTTTATTTATAGATTCAATTCATAAGCATAGCGATTAGAATCTCTGGGTTCATCCACTTGGGTAATTCCACGGTAACTAAAGTTAAACCGTTTGCCAATCGCTTGCATCCGTTTGTTAGTTGGATGCGTATCAAAACGCACATTGTGCACACCCATTAACGTAGTAATCGTAATTAGATTAGAGAAGAAATAGCTGCTTAAATGTTGCCCTCGATAGTGACTAGAAATGGCAATTCGATGAATGGTGGCATATTGATCGTCACTTTTCCATGATCCATCAATTGTTGCATAATTAGGCTCAGGAGTCGTAATCAAAGTTGCCGTACCAGCAACTTTACCATCAACAATCAACACAAAGTTAGTGTGGTTATCAATATCAGCTTGTAACGTCTCTACATATGGATAACCATCTTGCCATTGGGGACTGCCATCTGCCTTTAAAAGTGCTTTAGCTTCATTAATAATCTGCATAATAGAATCTAAGTCAGAAGCGGTCCCCCGTCGTACATAAATTTCAGCCATTTCCATTCCTCCGTTATTCCTTTTTCATCATAATGTGTGGTGTTTGTTCATGGATAAATACATCCCCCTGTGCAACAAAACCAAAACGTTCATAGAACCCTTGCTTGTCAGCTTGGGCCGTAATAATAATTGATTGGTGGGGATGATTTACCAACTCAATTTGGTGCAACAGATAATCCATCAGTTGCTTACCAATCCCTTGGCCCCGCACAGCTGGGACCGTAAGTACCCGTCCAAAGTCTAAATGATCACCTTCAGAATAAAAGCGCGCGTACGCCACCAATTTATTATCATCATTAAACCCTAAGACGTGTTGAGCAACCAAGTCATTTTCATCCGCATCTACGAAAGTGCGGTGCTGTTGAACACAAAATGTTTCAGCACGAATGTGATACATTTCCCAAATTTGATAGTTCGTTAAATCATTAAAGTTTCGACAAATCCATTTCATATTTAAACCTCTGCTTTCATTTTTCAACTAACACGAAATCAAAGCTGGGCTTAACACCATTCTGAGGCGATCGATAACAATGACAATAATATTTAATTTTTTAGCAATGATTGCTCGATGAATTTGATCTTGTATCGCCATTTGATCGCCTCCTTTTAATTTTAGTTAATATTATAATCTTTTTAAGCAATAATTGCATAAAAAATAACCGCCCTTAAATGGACGGTTACTTTTCATAAGGTTAATTATTTAACTGAGTTATTTGATTCTTGATTATTAATGGCTTCCTTTTGGTTCTTGGCAGCAGCATTAATTTCAATTTCATGTTTCAAGTCTTCATAACCTGGCTTACCTAATAGTGCAAACATGTTTTTCTTGTATGCTTCCACACCAGGTTGGTTAAATGGATTAATCCCATTCAAGTAAGCAGAGACCGCAATTCCAAATTCGAAGAAGTAAATTAATTCTCCTAAACTATAAGCACTTTGGTCCTTAACGTTCACCATCATATTAGGCACGCCACCGTTTGTGTGCGCCAAAATAACACTTTCGAATGCTTTTTGGTTAACGTAGTTCATGGTCTTACCTTCTAGATATTGAATTCCATCCCCATTGTTACCAGTTTCTGGAACATCAACATCAAATGGTGGTTGTTTGATTGAAACAACGGTTTCCATTAGATTCCGCATTCCTTCTTGAATGTATTGTCCAAGGGAATGCAAATCAGTGGAGAAGTTAGCGGAACTAGGGTAAATTCCCTTATTGTTTTTCCCTTCTGTTTCACCAGCTAGTTGTTTCCACCATTCAGCTAAGAACCGTAAGTTAGGTTCATAGTTTTCTAGGATTTCATTAGTGTATCCTTTCCGGTATAAGATATTCCGGTAAGCAGCATACTTTAATGCCCCATTTTCAGCTAATGGTTTCGTTGTGTAGAAGTCTTGCGCATCAGCAGCTCCTTGCATCAATTCGTCAATATCAACTCCGGAAGCAGCAATTGGCAATAACCCTACTGGGCATAGTACCGAGTAACGGCCACCAATGCCATCAGGAATAATGAATGATTCATACCCATTCGCATTCACTTCTTGTCTAAGGGCACCGTTTTTAGCATCTGTGGTAACGTAGATGCGCTTTTTAGCGTCTGCTTCACCATACTTTTCAACTAATAACTTTCTGAACACCCGAAAGGCAATGGCTGGTTCAGTGGTCGTCCCGGACTTAGAAATCACGTTTACTGAAAAGTCACGGTCACCAATTAACTTAATGAGGTCATGAATGTAAGAACCACTAATTGAGTTTCCCGCAAAGATAACTTGTGGGAATTCACGTTGATCATCTGGAGTGGATTCGTAGAAGTTATCGTGTAGGAAGTCGAGTGCCATCTTAGCACCTAAATACGAGCCACCAATTCCAATTACAACTAAAACCTTGGAATCGGATTGAATTTGTTTAGCAGCCTTTTTAATCCGGTCAAATTCTTCACGGTCATAGTCCTTTGGCAAGGTTAACCATTCACGCATTTGGCTTTCAACCCCGGTCCCGTTGATCAATTCATCGCGGGCCGTGTTCAACATTGGTTGAATTTCCTTTAATTCGTTTGGTTCAACAAAGTTAGTTAATGCTGATTCATCAAATGATACGTTTGTCATATTATCACCTCGTGATTAATGTGGTTAAATTTTAACGATGTTTTCTTTGTAGTATTGTTTGAGTGCTAACGAGAAATTACCGACCGTTGCAGACCCATTGTGGGCTACCTTTGGCATTTGAATGTATTCATTCAAGTCACCAACTGCAACATAGTCATTAAAGATTTCTTTGAAGTGGACTCTGACCATGTCTAGGAATGGCTCGCTTACCACGCCACCACCAAAGATGATCCGTTCTGGCCGAATGAATAACGTTGCTTGAACCGCAGCTTGTGCTACGTAGTATGCAACATAATCCCAGGCTGGATCGGTCAATGGAACGTCCTTACCCTTCTTACCAGTCCGCGCATCGAACGTAGGACCTGAAGCAAGGCCTTCTAAACAATCACCGTGATAAGGACAAATCCCTTTGAAGTTTTCATCACCCTTAGCTCTCTTTAATTTAACATGTCCGGCTTCAGGGTGACCAATTGAACCGAGAAAGTGGCCGTTATTAACGATTCCAGCTCCAACTCCAGTTCCAATCGTGTAATATACTAATGAATGAATTGGATTGTGGTTTTTAATCGATGTAATGTATTCGCCATAAGCAGATCCATTAACATCAGTTGTCCAATACATTGGCACATCAAAGTATTTCTTCATGGTTCCTAAGAAATTAGTGTTTGACCAGTGTTTCTTAGGGGTATCCGTGATGTACCCATATTTTGGATTATCAATCCGAACTTCAATTGGTCCAAACGAAGCAATTCCAATGGCTTTAATGTCAGGAAACTTCTTGAAGTATTCAACACATTTGCCAATCGTTTCTTCTGGAGTAGTAGTTGGAATGTGAACACTATCTCTAATGTTGAAATCTTCATCCCCAACTGCACATACGAACTTAGTTCCACCGGCTTCAATACTTCCAAATAGCATTGCCATCACCTCTGATTATTTAACTTCAATTTTAATTCTCGTTTAACTTATATTATACACTGTAGAAAGCTCTCTTTGCTTTTCTACAACTAAAAGATAGCACTTATTGAAAGCGGTTTCAACAATAAACAACGATTATTTTTTATTTTTATTTTTTAGTTAAAATCATTGAAAGCGCTTTCCCATTGTGCTATTTTTAAAGTGTAAATTAGCTTAGCAAACCTGAAAAGAGGGATTGGCATATGTTATTATTAGGCAGTATTGAATTTCGTGACGAAGACGTCACCTGCGCCGTTGGTGATGGCCACGTTAAAATTATTGATAAAGTTGAATTCCCATTGACTGATCCTAAAACCACCTTGGGAAATGTAATTCGGTATTTTCAAAAATTTGATGATGTTAAAGCAATTGGCGTGTCATCATTTGGTCCATTGGAATTAAGAAATTACTCATCTAAATATGGATACATTCTAGATTCTTCGCGGCCCCAATGGTCAAACGTTAATTTATTGGGAACGCTTAAGCAATACCTCAAAGTCCCAATCTCATTCACTACTGACGTTAACAGTACTGCTTATGGTGAGTACATCACTTCCGTACTTGCCAACCATCCAGTGCTCTCCCTTGTATACATCACCATTAGTAAAGGGGTTGGTGCTGGGATCGTTAACGATGGTGAACTCATTGGTTATCAGGGTAGTCCTGAAATCGGTCACATCTACCCTGAACGCCATCCAGACGATCAAACCTTTAAGGGAACCTGTCCTTACCAAGGTGATTGTCTAGAGGGCTTGGTTGCTGAACCAGCATTTGAAGCGCGATTCGGCAAGAGCTATAAGGAAATCTCCATGTTCGAACCGATTTGGGACATCGTTGCTTACTACATTGCCCAATCTGCCATTCAAGCCACCCTATTAATGCGTCCACAAAAGATCATCTTAGGTGGCGACATTGTAAATGAAGTGGAATTACAAAAGATTAAACAACAATTTCAGAAACTATTGAACAATTACGTTGACGTTGGCCCTATCGATGACTACCTAGTTGCCCCTTCTAATTCTAGTCGTAAGTTATCTATTATCGGTAATTTATCTTTGGCTAAGAAGGAATTTTATTCGGCATCGGATGTGACGATTGAATAAGAAAATCCGATCCACATTTAAAAACTAATAATGACAAGCATAATAAATAAACAGTTCCGTTAATAGTAATAAGGAATAGCCTTCCTTTTATAGTTAACGAAACTGTTTTTTATTATATTAATTTAATTCCTTAATTCTGGCACTAAAATAATTAAGATTTTTTACCACTAATATCCATACTTAATCGTAATTTTGTAATTTGCTTAGCTCTTTTTTTAAAAAATCAATACTAGAACTATAATAAACAATTCCATAATCATATGTAAATTTATGATTATTATTCATGCCATTATTTTTCCATTTTTTTAAATTTAATTTTAATAAATCTAATTTATGTTGTTTCATATTTATTTGTTTCTCAATTAGTTTTATTTTTTCATTCTTTGAAAAATTCACACCAAAATACATTTTCATCAAAAAATCTGATTTAAATTCATCTTCCTCAAGATTTGTATGAAGAGCTTTTTTTAATTCTTTTTCACCTAAAGGGAGAATAGAAAAAATATTTTTATTAGGTTTTCCTTCTTGAGAAACCTTTTCTTTTTTTACGCATTTATTATTCTCTAATGTCCTTAGAGTTGGATAAATCATTCCATAACTACCTTCATAGAAATGATCAAATTGATTCTGAAGAATTTCGTTTATTTCATAACCGGTTAATGGTCCTTTAGAATTAAGCAATCCTAGTATAATATCTTTACCTTTCACTTAATCACCCGCTCTTTTTGCATTATACACTTAATAATAAAATTCCGTCTTTTATTTTAAAGTATTTAAACATTGCAGTATATAGTAAATTATTAAAGCTAAAAACAAATTTATTGTTTTTAGCTTTAATAATCTTAATTGAATTAATCCAATGAGTTAAATCGAATACAATAATTTTAGATGCTGACTATTTAATAGTTCATATTTTAGTTCACTAAATATATTTTTGATATTCAAGAATCATAGTTAATAATATTTTTACTTATTTCGTTAACGTCTGCACCTAATGAAGATGTTATTGAAATCTTTGTAATAACAGATGTCATTTCCTATCCACACTTTTTTTCTTAAAAAGGAATACTGATAATATTGTTATTATCATAAAAGGTAAAGCCTTTTTATACAATTCCTTAAAAGCTAATGAATAATTATATTTGCTAACGTTCTTTATTTTGTCTAACTGTTTGTTAATGCTATTGTCCATTTGCACAATGCCAGTATTAACTTTTTTAACATTCTTAGTGTTCCGATTTTTAATACTTTTATCAGTTTCACTAATTATTTTATTTTTAATATTTGATGGAGCTTGTATATTATAAATACTTTCATTGGAATATTTTAATGATTCATTTTGAGCATTATTTAGGTTTATATATAAGAAAGTTACAAAAATCGATACTGCTAATACTGATCCAAATTGTCTTAACACACCTGCTACACTTTGAGATGAATTTAATAAAGAACCATTAAAGTCTGATGCAGCAATAATAGTTATTGGTCCTGTAATAATTCCATATCCAATTCCCATTAAACATCCAAATATAATTGCCAATTTTACTGAATCTAAACCATTATTCGAAAATCCATAGTATCCAATAATCATAAAAATAAATCCTATACTTATAAGTAATCGTGCACCTATTTTTTTTAATGCAAATCCTGAAAGTGGGGCTGTTACAAATATCATTAGAGTTATAGGAACAAGCATCATGGATGATTTTAATGAATCGTAATTTTCAATATTTGAGTAGTATGTAGGCAAAATAACCGTAACAGCTACTAAAAATAAATTACTTATTAAAATTACTAATGCTGCTCCCACAAATTGTCGATTTTTAAAAAGATTCATTGGAATCATTGGATCTTTTTGTTTTATTTCTGTGAATATGAATAACATAAAAGAAATTATAGAAATTACAAATGTAATTAGTATTTTATATGAATACCAACCCCACGTTCTCCCATTAATCAGTCCTAATGTTAATGAAAACAAAAAAGTAATGATTAATAAAGATCCAAATAAGTCAAAATTAGCTTTATTCTTCTTTTCATCTTTGAAATTAAATAATAATAATCCAAGAATTAATATGAATAAAACAATAGGTATATTTACAAAAAATATCCATCTCCACGAAAGATAGTTTGTAATAATACCTCCTATAACTGGACCTAGTGCTGCTGCTAATCCTTGCGTTACTCCCAAACTTGCAATAACACCAGTACGATCTCCATCACCTACAATCTTAATACCTAAAGTCATTGATAATGGAAAAACTATAGCGGCACCTATACTTTGAATTGCTCTACTTAAAAGTAATAATTCAGTCACGTTAGATATACCAGATAGTAAAGATCCAATTCCAAACAAGAATAAACCAATTATATAAAATTTATATTCACCAAATCTTTCTGAAAGTTTTGTTAATGGAATTGTTAGTGATGCAAAAAGAATTGTATAAATATTTAATGCCCAAGAAAGACTATCTAGACCAGTATGAAAATCTGATGCAATAGAAGGCAATGAAACATTCATAATAGTGGTATCCAACATACATATAAAAATACCAAACATAAATATGATATGTTTAAAAAACTTACTTCTCATAATTATCCCCCTTATATTATTAACATCAACCATATTAACATCATTAATATAGTTGATGTTAATAATATACATTTTATTTATAAAAAAAGCAATGACCATTTTTATTAAAGTATTAAGGGCTTTGGTGCTGGGATCGTTAACGATGGTGAACTCATTGGTTATCAGGGTAGTCCTGAAATCGGTCACATTTACCCTGAACGCCATCCAGACGATCAAACCTTTAAGGGCACCTGTCCTTACCAAGGTGATTGTCTAGAAGGCTTAGTTGCTGAACCAGCATTTGAAGCGCGGTTTGGCAAGAGCTATAAGGAAATCTCCATGTTCGAACCCATTTGGGACATTGTTGCTTACTACATTGCTCAATCTGCCATTCAAGCCACCCTATTGATGCGCCCACAAAAGATTATCTTGGGTGGTGACATTGTTAATGAGGTGGAACTACAAAAGATTAAACAACAATTTCAGAAACTATTGAACAATTACGTTGAAGTTGGCCCTATCGATGACTACCTAGTTGCCCCTTCCAATTCTAGTCGGAAGTTATCAATCGTTGGTAATCTTTCACTAGCTAAGAAGGAATTTTACTCGGCATCGGATGTAACAATGGATTAAGAAAAGCCCACCAGGATTTATTGATGGTGGGTCTTTCTATTAGTGCTTACAATTATTTGCTTTTAGCCTTAATCTAAATTAGAATATAAATAATCAAATATTGGTAATTGCAGGCGTAACCAAATGAACAGTGCCGTTGAAATCATGAAGGAGTGATTATCCCTTTATTTTATTCAATGCGCACTGTTTTTTATTATATTCATAATTATTTGGAGGAATTTATATGGCTACGACTTATGTTAGAATTGCACAGGAATCTGATTTAACATCAATCATGAACATCATTAATGAAGCTAAAGCACTACTAAAAGCCGATGGAAGTAATCAGTGGCAAGCTGGATATCCGAATGCATCCACGATTAGTACAGACATCATCAAAAAGAATAGTTACGTATTAATTATTGATGGAAAAATCGCTGGTACTGCTTGTTTAACAAGTGAACCCGAACCAAATTACAGTGAGATTGACGGTAGTTGGCAGCATCCTGATGAACCATATCAAGTTATCCATCGAATTGCCATTTCAGGTCAATATCGTGGAATGCACTTAGGCTCATTTTTCTTATCCAATCTAATCACCATTTCTAGCATTAGCGGGTTTAAAAACATTCGCTTTGATACCCGCCCTATCAACACCCGGATGCAGTATTTAGGAACCAACTTTGGTTTTAAATATTGCGGTATCATTCATGATGCTTTTGATGTTACCCAACCACAATATGCATACGAATTAAAATTATAACACCCAAAAACGCTAACCAGCTCCAGCTGATTAGCGTTTTTTAATAGAATTTATTTAGTTAAATATGCATCCGTAAAGTTCCAAATTGCACCAGTTGGGGAATACCCAATCCCTTTAATGTTCGTCTTCATAACTTGTGGTTGGGAACGTTGGTAGAATGGGATAATCCCTTGTTCATCCATTAGAATTTTTTGTGCCTTGATCATATCATCCCACCGCTTACCAGGATTATTAGCATCCGTCGTCTCAGCAGCATTTACGTATTGGTTATAAGCGGCGTTATTCCACTTACCAAAGTTATAAGGATTGTCCTTAGTAAATAGCTTTAGATATGCCATTGGATCAGGATAATTAGTTTGCCAACCAGCAACGGTAATATCAAACTGACCACTTGCTGCTCTAGTCATCCGTGTCTTTTGTGGTACGTTTTGAGTATTCACCTTAAAGCCAGGTAGTTTTTGGAACGCACTTTGCAAGAATTCGTTCACAGATTTACCTAGTGGGGTGTCATCATAAGTAATCGTAGCGCTAATTGATTTCTTACCGATTTGCTTCAATCCCTTTGCAAAGAGGGCTTTGGCTTCCTTTTCATTATAAGAAACGGCGTCTTTTACATAGGCTGCATCGGTAAAGTCCTTGCCATTATACTTAGCAACGCCTTTCCCTACGGCCCCCTTAGCTGGGAATGAGCCATCACCCATTACGTCATTAGTAAATTGGGCCCGGTTAATAATCATTGAAAGGGCCTTTCTAATGTTCATATTTCTGAACGCAGCGACCTTCTTTTGGTTCAACTCAACGTAGTAAGTTCCTGAATTAGACCGTTGGTGATATTCTGGGCTGTTCTTATAATGATCAACCTGTTGTTTCGTTGATAGCATCATTTCATCTAACTTACCGGATTGATACTCGTTATAAGCAGTTCCAGAATCCTTTTCAACGTTGACTTTTACCTTTTGAATCTTAGTATGATCGGCATTCCAATATTCATTATTTTTAACTAGTGTCCAGGATTCATTGGTTCCATTCCAGTTGGTGACCTTATATGGCCCATTGTAAATGCTAGTTTGTGCACTAGTCCCATACTTAGAACCGTACTTCTTAACAAATGCTTCCTTTTGGGGGAAGAAGTCTGAACCAGTAATTAAGTATTTAAAGTATGGTTCTGGTTGGGACAACTTGATTACCAACTTGTACTTACCAACAGCTTTCACACCGAGGCTACTAAGTGGCATCTTGCCGTTGCGCACGGCATCGTAGTTTTCAACGTGGTCAAAATCATATGCAGTCTGTGAGGCCGTCTTGGGATTCACCGTTCGTTGCATCCCATATACAAAGTCTTGGGCGGTCACTTCAGAGCCATCACTCCATTTAGAGTGACGAAGGTTAAATGTATACGTCTTACCATCCTTGGAGACGCTGTAGTCCTTAGCTACCCCTGGTTTAACAGTGCTACCATTAATATTAATCAATAGACCTTGGTTCGTATTTTGTAGCGTATTTTGACTAATTGAATCTGATGCTTTAGAAGGGTCTAACGTAACTAATTCCGTAGTTTCCATCCAATTAATTGGTTTAGTGGTTCCATTATTACTCGTTTTAGTATTATCACTACTATTTTGATTGCCACACGCTGCCATCCCAATGGCCATCATTGCGGCAGCCGCAAAAATAAATCCTTTTTTCTTCATTATGTTCTACCTCCTTAAAATTCACGAATTCCGTTTTTATAAACTTGCTTATCAGTTTGTTGAACAGCCTTAACATCCGCTAATGGGTTAGCGCGCATGATAATAAAATCAGCCATTTTGCCTGGTTCAATTGATCCATATTCATCACTGATGCCCATCAATTCGGCAGAATGATATGAAGTATGGAGGGCATCAAAGTTCGTGAAACCTTCTTTATCAACCAATAGTTCGATTTCCTTTGGCGTTGTCATCTCAAAATCGTTGTATGGTGTCCCGGCATCCGTTCCTAAAGCAATCTTGGCACCCTTTTGATATGCATTATTGATATTGGCATATGCATCATCCATTGCTTCAGACATCTTGTTATATTCCCACGCTGGTAGTTCATCCTTACCAAACGTTGCTACCGACCAAGCAGCTACGATGGTCGGAACTAGATAAATATTTTGTACTTTGATTTGTTCGATTTGGGCATTGGTAATGTAAAAGCCATGTTCAATGGAATCTACCCCCGCATCAATTACGTTTTGAATTGCTGGATTGCCTTCAGCATGTGCCGCTACAATGGCATGCTTATTGTGTGCTTCATACACGGCTACTTTCATTTCTTCAACTGTAAGTTGCGCTTCGTCCATACGATCACCAGGTGACATTACACCGCCACTGGCCATAATTTTGATACACTCAGCACCATGTTTAAAATTCTCACGAACCTTTTTCCGCATCTCATCAGGCGAATCCACCACATAACCACCGTGTGGATAGTCGCCATGGCCACCAGTCATCGTAAATGCCCGGCCAGAAGCCATAACGTTAGGCACTTGTTTAATTTTGCCTTGCTGAATAAGTTGATTAATATCTACATCTGCACCATATGTACTTCCACATTGCCGAATATATGTGCAGCCAGACTTTAATAGTTGGTGTAAAAACTTAATTGCATCCACCGTTGTTTCAACAATGTTTTTAACTCCACCATCACTCTTAGTTGGATCATTTGTAATGTGCGTATGAGCATTAATTAATCCAGGCATTATGTATTGGCCATGGACATCAACCACTTGCTCAGCTTCTGGAACCTGACTTTGATCGGTACCCATTGCAACAATGCGACCAGTTTGGTTATCGATTAAAAACTAAGCCCCCTCATGAATCTGATCGTGAATCCCGTCAAAAATATTTGCATTTATAAATACTACCTTACT
Source organism: Nicoliella lavandulae (assembly GCF_037546185.1). Classification (NCBI taxonomy): domain Bacteria; kingdom Bacillati; phylum Bacillota; class Bacilli; order Lactobacillales; family Lactobacillaceae; genus Nicoliella; species Nicoliella lavandulae. Next base: position 407,839 of record NZ_JAWMWH010000001.1, read on the forward strand.
CAAATTAAACACTCCCCTCTAAATTAAAAAGCGCCCCCTAGCAACAATCGTTACTAAGGGACGCTTTCACGTGGTACCACCCATCTTCAAGTCAAAATATTGACTCCTCTAAGTACATTAATGGGTACGACCATTTCACCTCGTAAAGTGAAACCAATATTTTGAACTTTTAGCCAACGGTTTTAATGTCCTCTCATCATTGCGACACTTGCTGGATAAAACGATTGACCTAATCCTTCAAAATTTACGGATATTTATTTTAGTTGATGGATAGTATTCTAGAATGAGATTTTAAATAAGTCAATCTAATTTATCGATTTAATGCATTAAAAAAACTAATTCTAAAATTAAATAAAATAATATCAATTGATAAACCATTGGTATATCATTTGTATTATGTTATCTAATCTTTAAATTAAATAAATTAATTTTACTAATTAAACAAACAAGCCTATGATGAATGATAAATGTTGAACTTTCAACATTTCAAGGAGGAATTACAATGCTAAGTAAAATTGGTCAACTCATTTTTGATAATGAAGCTGTTGCTAAAACTTCTGATTTCAAGATGGGCCTTGAAGTTGAATCAGATCGGGCAGATGAAACCGGTCATCTAAGTACCGAACCATACCCAAATACAATCGGGGATGAAACTACTAATCCCTGGATCACAAATGATTTTCTAGAAGCAATGTCTGAAATTGTGACCCCACCGGCAAATAATGCCATCGATGCGGTTCACTATCTATATAGTATTAACACGGCATTACGAACGGCACTCGCCCCCGGCGAAATTCTATGGCCATTATCCATGCCACCAATTATGCCTAAGGTAAAGGACAAAACTTTAATTGCCCATACTACCCCTAAAAAACAAAAATACTTTGAAACTTGGTTAAAAAAACATAGCATTTCAGAAGGGGCCCCTTGTGGAACCCACGTTAATTTAAGTGTGCGTCCCCATGTTATTAAAATGATTTACGATAACTTTCAAAATCGATTTGAGTCAGAACAAGATGTTAAAAACTACTTGTACATGACCATGGCACAAGGATTCATTCGCTATCGTTGGTTAATTACATACCTCTTTGGTGCTAGTCCAATTGCTGAAGAAAATTATTTTGATAACGAAAATCGACCTCACCATCCCGTTAGAAGCCTTAGACAAAGTACCAGCTTTGGCTTTGGGGCTAAGTTCTTTGCTGACTACACGAATTTGAATACCTATGTGGATTCAATGAACGAAGCCGTTAAGAATAAGACCCTCCTATCAACTGCGGAAGGTCAAGGACCGGTTAGACTGCGTGGTGACAATGACTTAAACGAAATGAAAAAGAAGGGAATCCAATACATCGAACTTAGAATGTTGGATTTAGACCCTAGTAGTTCAGTCGGTATCCGCACTGGAACGATTCGGTTCTTAAGATTAATGGCTAGTTACTTCATTATGAGTCCATCCATCAAGCAAAGTGAAGTGGTTAAAACCCTTGATCGCGCCAATCAAATGAATGATACGGTGGCGTTGGAAAAACCTAATGAATGTACTTACCGGGTGTATGCCCAATCGTTTATCCGGCAACTCAAATTCTTTGTTAATTCCATTCAAGCCGGACCAGAATACCAAGAAATTATTCAAGATATGGAACTCCGTGTTAAGTACCCTGAATTAACCCCTAGTGGCCAATTATTAGGCCACATTAAAAACAATTCACTAGTGGAATACGCCGTTAAATTAGGTCGTGACTACCAAGATGGTGCCCTTCAAGCGCTCCGTCCCTACCGTGAATTTGAAGATAATGATCAACCCACAGCCGAAGACTTAAGAAAATACCTCTTTGGTGGTAGCTGGGATGTATAGTAAAAAACCAGTCCTCTTTCAAAAGGACTGGTTTTTTAATTTGGAATTTAACTATTATTTACCAAATAGTTCTTCATAGTGTTCAATTTTATAGGTCAACAATTTCTTGGCTGAGCGTAATGATTCCATTTGGGCATCAATTGATTTAACTTGATTCGCTAACAATGATTTGCGTTCATCAATTGTACTGGGACCGACTGCAAATAGCATCATATATTTTTTTAATGCTGCAATACTCATCCCAGTAGCACGCATACAAACCACAAATTTAACCTGTTCTAAGTTATCATCATCATAATCGCGATAACCATTGCTATCTTTCGGCACTGGTGACAACAAGCCACTGCGTTCCCAATAACGAAGCGTTTGAACGGTAATTCCAAAGTGCTTGGCCACTTCTTTAGTGCGCATTAGATACTTTGCCCGATTGGTCGAACAATGATTTCATTGACATCAACCGTTGCGGGTTGGCTCATCATGTAAATCGCTGCATGGGCAACATCTTCAGCGGATAGTACCATGCTGTTATCTTCAGCCATCTTTCTAAGATTAGCTTCGATTTCTTGGTTACCAACACTATCAAATAGATTGGTATTAACGGCCCCAGGTGAGATAATGCCAGATTTAATCCCGTTTGCATGTTCTTCTTGACGAAGTCCTTCCATGATGGCCCGCACAGCAAACTTAGTTCCATTATAGGTAGCAGAACCTGGGTATAACACGTGTCCAGCAACTGAGTCGGTCGCCATGATTAAGCCGTGGCCTTGCTTATGCATGTAAGGTAAACTGGCCTTAATTCCGTTCAGTACCCCAATGATATTGGTATCGACCATTTGTTGCCATGATTTAGGATCACTATTGGCAATGGTATCTTGTGGCATGATTCCAGCGTTATTGTAAATGATATCGAGTTGACCAAATTCATCCACTGCAGTTTTAACCAACGCTTCGACTTGGTCTAATTCGTAGACATCGGTTACTTGAGTAATTACGTTTTCTGGGTGGCTGGTACTGTTCTTTAAAGCAGCAAGCTTATCAGCATTTCGTGCACCAATTACTAGCTTTGCGCCTTCATCCACTGCTAATTTAGTGGTAGCGGCACCCATTCCAGAACTAGCACCAGTAATCACAATTACCTTATCTTTTAAAGTCATAATTAAAGTCCTCCTTCATTCGTTGCTAATAGCATAAACCATATAGTTAACTATAGCGCAAATGAAATGAGTCTAATTAAATTAATTTTTCCATTAGAATATCCCGTTGCTTATCTGTTCCGACTGTAAAGACGTGGTCACTAAAGGGATGAAAGCCCTTATGTTCATAAAATCCTTTGGCATCTTCATTATGTTCCCATACTCCTAACCAAACTTTATGTTTATTGTGTTGCTTGGCTTCAGATATGGCTTTGTTAAACAACATGCCACCTAATCCCTGGTGTTTAAATTCCTTATCAATATAAATCCGTTCAATTTCAAGAGTATCGGATCCCATTGCTTCTGATTGGGCATCATCAATATTTAACTTTAAGTATCCAGCCACGGTTTGGCCAATTCTAATAAAGTAGAAAAACGAATTAGGGTCTTGAACTTCCTTAGTCAACTTATCAATATTGTATGCGGACTCAAGATAACGTGCCAAGTCAGCTGGGGTATTTTCGGCACCAAATGTATCGGTAAAAGTCTGACGGCTAATCGTTTGTAATTGTCTTACATCATTAACTGTGCATTGTTCAATCAAAGGCTCGATAATTAAACATCTCCTAACTTACATAAATGTATTATAACAAATCGCTTAAATAAAGAATATTGAGCTTTATCCCAACTATTCTACAATAATTGTGGTATTATATTGTGTGCTTACAAATGGTAAGCACTGTATTTTAGAACTCAATCTATAGGAGGCTATTCATATGAAAGTAAAAGCATCTGTTAAAAAACGCGATGAAAATAGTCAAGTGGTTCACCGTAAGGGCCGCGTTTATATTATTAATAAAAAGAATCCTAAATTAAAACAACGCCAAGGTTAATCACCATGCTACTAGCTCACTCCATGTGAGTTAGTAGCTTTTTTATTCAAACCAGCTACTATTATCCTTAGGCACAATGTAAAACCGCTTTGTAGTTGCTGTGTACTTATGGTTCTTTACTATGTACCCACCGGTACTCATAAAATACTGTGATACTTTTAAGTGGGTCCCTGGTTTGATATACCCAGCTAGTTTAAATCGATTAGCTGCTTCATATGGGCCAGCGGTACCACGGTAAACGGGCACGCGCTTAATGACCCGCACTGAACGGGTGGCTTCTTGGGCATATTGATACCCGTTAGCCTGTGCCGTTACTTGGGCCATGCTAACTGAAATGACAGCTGCAGTGGCCATTGATAATAACAATGATTTAATTTGCATGTTAATCACCTCCTATCTGATTAACATTCTAATCTAAAATCAAAAATGTACAAATTATCAACAAATATATCTTGTGCAAATCATTTGGTTTATTCAAATAATTCCATTAAAATAGTGCTATTCAAATTGAGAAAGGATGTTTCAAATGCAAAAATACGACGTTATGTTTATCGGTAGTGGCCATGCAGCATGGCACGGTGCCGTTAAGCTAGCTCAAGCGGGTAAGAAAGTCGCATTAATTGAGGGTGACAAATTATTTGGTACCTGTACCAACTATGGTTGTAATGCCAAAATGCTACTAGACGGTCCAGCTGATCTATTACATCAAGTTGGAGCATATAAAAAGACTGGGTTAACTGGTGAGTTAAAGATTGATTGGCCAGCCTTAATGAAGTACAAACACAAAATCTTAGATTCAGATCCAGACCACAATGCCATTCGGGATAGCTTTCCTAAGATGGGAATCGATATCATTGATGGTTGGGGTCAAATTACTGATGCCCATCACATTCAAGTTGGTGATGATAGTTATGAAACTGACTTCATTGTAATCGGGACCGGCCTTAGACCTGCTAAATTAGATATTCCTGGTCAAGAATATCTTCATGAAAGTCGTGACTTCTTGAGCATCCCTGAAATGCCTAAGCACATTACGTTCATCGGTACTGGAATCATTACTTATGAATTTGCTGACTTAGCACATGCAGCTGGAGCAGAAGTCGAAATCATTGGACACTCCGATCAACCATTACGTGCCTTTTATTCTAAATATGTGCAAAAACTAACTAAGCAGATGCAAAAACGGGGCATCAAGTTCTACTTCAATCAATCCGTTACATCAGTGGAAAAGGCTGACGCTGGATTAGTCGTTAAAACTGATGATGGAACGACCATCAATACTGATTACGTGTTAGATGCAACGGGACGGGTTGCTAATTATGAACAAGTTGGTTTGGATAAATTAGGCATTGCGGCTAGTCCACGTGGCATCAAAGTTGATGATCACTTACGAACTAGTGTGGATAACATTTTTGTTAGTGGGGATGCAATTGACAAACCTCAACCTAAGCTAACGCCGACTGCTGCATTTGAATCTAACTACATTGCTAAACAAATTTTAGGTCAATCAACTGCTGCAATTAAATACCCACCAATCGCAGAAGCCCTATTCACCCTGCCAAGACTAGCTCAAGTGGGGGTTAAAGTTGATGATGTAATTGATAATGATGATTATCAAATCAAGCGGATTCCTTATGGCCGAGTAGTTTTTGAAACTAAGAATGAACCTAAGGCTGAAGCAACCATTGTCTTAAACCAACAAAATCAAATCGTTGGTGCTACCATTTTGGGTAACCAAGCCGTGCCACTCGCAAACTTGTTGACCGTTATGATCAGCAAACACATGACACCAGATGCCATTGACGATGAAATGATCATGGCCTTTCCAGATGAAAGCTTTGGACTATTCCAAATGCTTAGTGGTGGATTACCTGGTTAATAATTAAAGATACGAAAAAAGACCGCCGTAGTGCACTGCACCCCAAAGTTTGTACAAAACTTTGGGGTGTTTTTTTGTGTCTAAATATAAAGTAGAAGATAAATTAAATGTAATTAACGCATACCTAAACGGTATGGGATCGCAAATGGTGGCTAGAAACTTTGGAGTTAAAAGTAGAAATACTGTTTTATGTTGGGTTAAGAGTTACAAAAAACATGGACTAAATGGTCTTAAAAAAAGAAAGAATATAATCGAATACTCTACCAAAGAGAAACAATATATATTAAACTGGATGAAAACGACTAAATCATCTTATCCAGAGGCAGCTTATCATTTTAATATTCCTTCTCCATCAACTATCTGGACTTGGGAAAAACGACTAGAGCAAAAAGGTATTGATGGTTTATTGTCCCGAAGGGAAAGAAAAGCCATGACAAAAAGGAAAACTAACAAAGCCGAATCAAACAATACTAATACCGATAAAGAAAAATTGAAGAAGATTGAAGAAGAAAATTTAATGTTGAGAATAGAGAATGACTTCTTAAAAAAATTGAGGGCCTTAGACGACGAAGAAGACCAGAAGTAATTATTAAAATAATCGACGAACTAAGGCTGAAATACCATACCACTAAAACATTAATACTAAAGGCATTAAGGATATCTAGAAGTACTTATTATTATATTAGATCAATCCAAAATAAGCCTGATAAGCACGCTGAAATCGCTAAAATTATCAAGGATATTAAAGATAAAAATAAATCCTACGGATATAGAAGAGTGTGTTTAGAATTAACTAATCGTGGATACCGTGTTAACCACAAACTAGTATTAAAGATAATGAAAAAGAATAATTTACTATCTTCATCATATTCAAGAAAAACACGTAAGTATAATTCCTATCGTGGTCAGGTTGGAAAACTTAAATCAAATCAATTAAATCGAAGATTTAATACTGACAGACCATATCAAAAGCTCTGTACTGATATCAGTGAATTCAGATATGGAAATTGTGATATTAATCATCGTATTTATCTTTCACCTATTATGGATTTATTTTCTGGTGAAATAATATCCTATAACATTAGCAGCCATCCAAATATGAACTGTGTTATGAAACCGTTGAAAGAAGTTATTCAATTAGTTAAGGATTTACCATACAGAACGACAATTCATAGTGATCAGGGAGCTCAGTATCAAAGTCATATCTGGCAAAAAGAGCTTAAGAAGAATAAGATATTTCAAAGTATGTCCCGTAAGGGGAATTGTATAGATAACTCACCTATGGAATCATTTTTCCATATTATGAAAGCTGAAATCATGGACTGTAATTATGACTTTAAAGAAGATTTAATGTCGTCAATGAAAATATGGATTGATTATTACAATAATCATCGTATTAAAACAAAACTAGGCGGAAAGTCACCGGTTCAATACCGGAAACTTTCCGCCTAGGAAAAACAATATAATAATGTACAACTTTTGGGGTGCACATCATAGCGGTCTTTTTATTTAATCTGATTCATAATCTTTTACAGCCTTATTATTAGAAGCACAAGAGATAATCTTTAGGTTACCTTGATCATCCTTTTTCAATTGAGCATGCCAATTAAATACTTGCACATGGTTAGGCCGGTTCTTAGTTTGATAGAACACATACTTAACTTGGAAGTTAGCCACATTCCCCTTTGTAGTTAGGTTTTGGACTGTCGCATCAACTGAGTTAATGTCAACATTGTTACTTTCTGCATCCACCCAGTTAGCTAAGTCTTTGTAGTAACTATTATCACTACCACTGACAAACATTGAGTCGAAATCGCTTTGATCAAAAGAGTCTTCCTTAACGTTTTCAGAAACGGTTTTAAACAAACTAGTAAACAATGAGTTCGCATCATCAGCTGAAATAGTTTGAACGCTAGTAGATGAACTAGCACTATCTTCAGTATCACTACTTGCACTTGAACTATTAGTAGCGCTACTAGTAGCAACACTACTGGTAGCCTTGCTATTCGCACTACTACTAGAAGAAGCTGCCTTCTTGGTTTGGGTATGGCCTGGCGTTAGCACAAACTTATAAGCGGCATATCCACCACCGGCTAGTAGTAACACAATAATGATAATTAAGAATGTAATTAACTTATTTTTACTGTCATTTGGTTGCTTACGTTTAAAATTATCATTTGATGAAGTTGGTTCACTATTACTAGTGCTCCCGCCATCAGCTTGATCATAAATGTGTTGTTGGTTGTTATCGTTTTCTAAACTAAATTTGTACCCACAATTGGGACAAAATTCTGCGTTAGCATCAACTTGGGCTCCGCAGTTTGGACAAAATTTTTTATCGTTCATTACTAAAATTCACCTCAATTAATTAAAATGCAAATCCAGATACTAATAAATATGCTACTATGAATTGGACAGCAACCCCAATTAAGACGGCGTAGATACTATCTAACTGGTTGCTATGACTATTTCTAAAGAGTGAGTAATAAAACGCGATTGTATAACCAACTGAAATAAATGCAGTTAATACAAGTGAAGCGAATACAAACATATTTAGTGATAATAAGATAATAACTAATACTTCAATCAATAAAACATAATTAGATTCTGTCGCAAATTCAGTAGTAAAGCTCAAAAACTTTTGTGAATCGTGGTAAACTACCTTTTTAATTAAGAATGGAATCAATACTGCCAATACTAATGCCACGACTGAATATGCAAAAACATGGGTAAACGTTGCTCTAATTCCTTCATTATATTGGCTAGAACTAGTAAATTGTGCAATTGATGAAGCATCACTACTATTTGAACCACTATCAAACATCGTAGATAGTTTATAAAGAAATGTTGGAATATTCTTTAAAGCTTGATTAATTAAGATGGCAATTAACACTACTGAAATGATCAATGAAGTTAAACCAAAGTACTGATTAGTATTACGATTAAAGCGAGTTGGATGCTTTAATGTATCCATAAACCACTGAAAATAATTGCTGGAAAATTGTTTAGCTTCTGCAGTCTTTTCATTAAACGCTTCTTGTCTCTGCGTTGGTTGACCCGGATTAGAATTCCCTGGTTGTTTCTGATTATCATTAGACTGATTTACATTTGCACCAGCTGGTTGTTCATCAAACTTAAACCCACAATATGTACAAAATTTTGAGTTACTTGGGACTTCTTTCCCACAATTAGGACATTGTTTCATTATTTAATTCCTCCAAATTATCAATAAAATTGATAAATATTTTAATATAACGATTTCATTATATAATATCTTAAGAAAAATTTAAATACATATAGAACAAATCCAGATTTAACAGCTAGTCCATTTCGTTTGTGTACAACTCTTTACTCTGGTATCATGAACTTGAATTAACAATTATGAAACATTTGAACCATCACCCATAAGGAGGAATTCAACTATGCAGAATTCACAATACGATTACGATGTTATGTTCATCGGAGCTGGGCATGCTTCTGATGGCGCATCGCTATTAGTTAAAAATGGTTATAAGGTTGCTAAAATTGAAGCCAACCGAGTTGGTGGAACTTGTGCCAACTGGGCATGTAACGCCAAGGTCGTTTTAGACGGTGCCGTTGAGTTAGCTCGGACCCAAGAGCGACTAAGTAAGATTGCCCAAGGTGATTTAAAACTTAGTTGGGATGCAAACATGGAACACAAGCACGAAGTTATTCGCCCATTGGATAAGAAGATGGAACAACGCTTCGTCAATGCTGGCATCGACGTGATCCGTGGCTGGGCAACGTTAAAGGATGCCCATACCGTTGACATTGATGGCAAGCAATATACTTCAGATAAGTTCGTTATTGCAACTGGTCTGCATCCAAATCAACTGGATATTCCGGGCACTGAATTAGGCCATGACAGTAAGGATTTCTTAGATTTAGAACCACTTCCAAGCCGCATGACAATCATTGGTTCTGGTTACATTAGTATGGAATTTGCAACGATTGCGAATGCTTTTGGCAGCAATGTTACCGTAATGATGCATGGTGACCGCGCCCTTCGCAAGTTCCATGTCCCTTATGTTGATAAGGTCATCAAAGACTTAGAACGTCGTGGCGTAAAATTCATCCCAAACGCCAACGTGAGTGCGTTTAGCAAGGATGATGATCAATACTATGTTGAATATGGCGACGGCCAAAAGTTAGCAACAGATTGGATCTTAGATGCAACGGGCCGAAATCCTAACTTAACCGGCTACGGATTAGATGAACTAGGTATTGAATACACTAAACATGGGGTAACCGTTAACGATAAGTTACAAACTAACATCCCAAATATCTTCGCTGCCGGTGACGTTGCAAATACCGATAAACCAAAGCTAACGCCAACCGCCACCCATCATTCTAACTACATTGCCCACTTCATCATGGGGGATACTAATGCTGCTATGAAGCCATACATCATCCCAACGGTCACTTTTACTTCACCACGAATTGCAGAAGCTGGGGTGTCCATTGAAGAAGCTAAGGCGCACCCAGATCAATACACGTTAGTTGAAAATGATGTAACTGGTGCTTGGTTTAGACAAATCACCCAGGACAAAATTGCAGATCAAGCACTCATTTTTGATAAGGATGACCACTTGGTTGGAGCAACGGAAGTCAGTGAAGAAGCGGAAGACTTTATCAACGGATTATTACCTGCAATTGCATTAAAACTCAATCGTGAGCAACGAGAACAACTCGCACCACTATTCCCATCAATCATGCATGAAGGATGGAAGAATTTAATTTAATTAAATTCAATGCTTGTGTTAATCAAAATTTAATGTTATATTAATTTTAATTTATAACGAACGGAGGAAACATTGTGATGTCATTTGGATTTTCAAAAACTGAATGTTGTATGTGTTCAATTTTAGTCGACATTGACGTTAGCAATGTTTCTAAAATCTTTTTGTGCTAGTCTCGTGACTTAGTTGAACACACGTGTAGATTAGGATACTTTAAGACTTAGAAGGGGCGCTGATCGATGTCGATAGACATCGGTTGGCGCCCCTTTTGTGTTTGTTAAAAATAATTTTTTATCATTGGAGTGAAAATAAATGGGAAAGCGTTTCAAGAAGTTCAGTAAATTAGGTTTAGCCGCTGCAGTTGCAGCCTTGGTGTTAGCCGGATGTGGTAGCACTAACAATAATGCAGATACATCATCACGTAAGACCCTAAATTGGATGATTAATGCTTCCATTGCTACGTTAGACCCATCCAAAGCCGTTGATCAAGTTAGTGATCAAACTCTTTACAACAGCAACCAAGGACTATTGGTCCTCGCTGGTGAAAATAAAGTGGCCCCAGGAATCGCCAAAAGTTACAACGTTTCAAAAGATGGTAAGACATATACATTTAACCTTCGTGCATCCAAGTGGAGTAACGGAAAGCCATTGACAGCCAAGGACTTCGTTTATGGAATTCAACGAAGCGCCAATCCTAAGACTGCTTCTCAAATGGCATATTACTTAGCTAATATCACTGGATATGATGCCATCAAGAATGGTAAGGCTCCAGTTTCATCACTAGGCGTTAAAGCTGACGGTAAATATAAGCTGGTCTTCAAATTAGTTAAACCTCAATCATACTTTAAGACCTTAGTTACTCTTCCGATTTTCTATGCCCAAAGCGAAAGTGCCGTTAAGAAGTACGGTAAGCTCTACGGAACCAACAGTAATCGGATCGTTTCTAACGGACCATTTACTGTTACTGATTGGACTGGTAGTAATGATCGATGGACATTGAAAAAGAATCCTTACTACTGGGATAAACAAGCTACTAAATTAAACCAAGTTAAATACCACGTTGTTAAAGACCCCCAAACTGGCTTGAATCAATATCAAACGGGTAAGTTAGACGAACTACAACTTTCTGGCAAGGAACAAGTGAAGAACTTCAAGAATAGCAAGCAGTTGCATAACCGCAATACACTTTCAATTCGTTACATGTCAATTCACCAAGCCAGCGCGCCCGCATTTAAAAACATTAAGTTAAGACAAGCAATGTCCCTAGCTATCGATAGAAACCAACTTGTTAACGACTTACTTGGGGATGGCTCCATTGCTGCTAAGGGCTTCGTTCAACAACACTTAGCATCCCGCAACGGACAAGATTTCGCAGATGCATCATATGTCCCTGGTTCATCAGATTACAATCTCAAGAAGGCTAAACAACTATGGGCTGCAGGATTGAAAGAAGAAGGGATTAAATCCGTTAGCGTTGCTTTAATGAACAGTGATGATAACGAAAGCAAACAACTCAATGAATTCCTACAAAGTCAATTACAAAAGCTACCTGGGCTTAAGATCACAAATGAACTATTACCAAACGTTACCGTTTCCGGTCGTTCATTGAAGTCACAGTATCAACTAATCATCTCCGGTTGGAATCCATCCATTACCGACCCAATTTCACCACTCCAAACGAAGGTTTCCACTAATCCAATCAACACTTCTAAGTGGTCAAATAAGGAATATGATCGTTACATTAGTCGTGCCCAAGACCAAGATGCTAATGATCCAGCTAAACGTTGGGATGACTTAGTTAATGCTGAAAAGATCATTATGAAAGACCAAGGAGTAATCCCACTCTACCAAAAGAGTCAACCAGAAGTAATTAAATCTAATGTCCATGGCATTAAGTACTTCCCTAACGGACCAATTTGGGATTTCTCAAAGGCCTACATTAGTTAATCATAAATTAATCCCTGTTAAGAACACACCCATCATTATTAATGGTGAGTGTGTTTTTTTGTGTGTAGCCGTGTATAATGAATAACAATTAATTTGCTGTAATTCACATTACACAACCAGCGTTGCTTCCGAATACGGCTGGCTAAAAACAATAAGGAGACTTAATTATGCAAAACATTAGTATTACATCATTTTGGAACGGGCTATTACGCCTACCAAGTGACTTACGGGTAATCTTTGACCCTAAACGGATTATCAATGAGATAGTTACGTTGAAACCATTTTCGCTAATCTTAATGACGTTGATGACGATCACAAATATCGTTGTCTTTATATTTGCTCGCGACTTTAGTTGGCTGGGCTGGATTGGTTTAATCACGACCATTTCAACCGTGGTGAACTTAATCTTAGTTGACCAGGGTCGCATTACTAACTATTTCTGGGGCCTAATCAGCGTCACCGTCTGGTTGATCATTGCCGCTGAAAATCGGTTAATTGGTGATATTGCTTCTCAGTTATTTTACTGGGTGATGCAATTTGTTGGCCTTTCGATTTGGAATCGTGAAATCAACCAACAAAATCAAAACCAAGAACTAAAGGCTAATCGAATGACGCCGCTTCAGGGCCTATGTTGGTTCATCGTCTGCATCATTAGTTACTTAATCGTCCTACACTTTAGTAAGTCATTGAATGGGACGCAGATTTACTTGGATGCTGCCCTTCTGCCATTAGGCATCGTTGGGCAAATTCTAATGACCTATGGTTATAGTTCGCAGTGGGTCGCATGGATTGTATTGAATGTCATTAGTTTGATCATTTGGTTTAACCAATTTCAAGCTTTAAGCCCAGCTGCCACCACCATGTTAGCCCTGCAAATTATGAAGTTAATCAACTCCATTTATGGGTATTACCTATGGCGGCATAACGAATAAATAACTCACAACAGCAAATTAATTAATTAAATCTAATCATTAAAAATGCCAGTCAACACTCAATTCGTTGACTGGCTTTATTATTACTTATGGTATGGTGAGCCTGCATTAATCATAAAGGCCCGATAGATTTGTTCAGTTAAGACTAACCGCATTAATTGATGGGGTAACGTAAACTTACCAAATGAAATTTGAGTATCCGCCCGTTTTAACACCGCCTTGGATAATCCTAATGAACCACCAATTACAAAGGTGATGTTGGAATGACCATACGTTGTGAGTTGGTCGATTTCCTTAGCAAATTCTTCAGAAGACCGTTCTTTACCTAAAATAGCTAGGGCATAGACATATTCTCGATCACTAATTTTATTTAAGATGCGGTCCCCTTCTTTTTCAATTACTGCATCCATTTGAGCTTGGCTTAATGTTTCTGGTGCTTGTTCATCTGGTACCTCAACAATGGAAAACTTACAAAAGCGTGAGAGCCGCTTAGCATATTCAGCAATTCCCGCTTTAAAATACTTCTCCTTTAGTTTTCCGACCACCACTAACTTGACGTTCATAACGAAATCATCCTTTTTTAATATTTATTCACACTTATCCACAAGCCTGTGGATAACCTGTGGATAACTTGTGCATAAGTTGCGTTCAGCCCACACTATATAGTGGTTTCAGACATTTTAATTTCTATATATAGATTGGCCATTCGTGATTATCTTTTAAACATTAAAACATGTATAATCAACGGTATCATAAAGTGAAACAGCATTGTTTCACAACTTATATGTTGATATTTCACAATCATTATGATTAATCATTCTTATTATTACTAGCTTATTTTAACATTTTTCATTATGCATTTCACAATTGTTTTATAAACTATTGAAAATGTATAAAAATAGCTTAAGTTAACCATTTTAGTTAACCTAAGCTATTTTTTAGCTTTAACTATTCAGCTTCATGGGTCAATACCGCTGGTGAGAAGAGATGTTCAATTTCAGCCGCTGGCAAAACATGTTCTGATAAGGCAACTTCCTTAACGGAACGATTTTCAGCTAATGCCTGTTTAATAATTTGCGTAGCCCGTTCATATCCAATCTTGGGACTAAGAACTGTCGCCGTCACCGCAGAGTTATTCACATCTTGTGCACATTGTTGAACATTGACCTTGATATCCTTTAAACAGTTATCAATCAATGTATGAATCGCCCGCGTTAAATGTTCTTCAGCAGTAAAGATGCTCTTGAACATGATGGGTTCAAATGCATTTAATTCTAGTTGCCCTGCTTCTGCTGCCATTGACACTGTGGTATCAAAACCAGCAACTTCAAAGGCGACTTGATTAACCACTTCTGGAATGACTGGGTTAATCTTATCAGGCATAATCGATGATCCAGCCTGTCGTCTAGGTAGTTCTAATTCATTCAATCCAGCTTTAGGACCACTACTTAATAACCGTAAGTCATTACTAACTTTAGAAAGGTCTAGTGCTAACGTCTTTAAAACTCCGGAGAACGTTACAAAGTGATCACTATTTTGAATTGCATCGATCAAATCTGCATCAATTGTTAAGTTGAGTCCAGACGCTGCATTTACTGCATCTGCAATGTGGGATTGGTAATAAGGAGACGCATTGATTCCAGTTCCAATGGCGGTACCACCTAGACTAATTACTTTTAATTCGCTCACTGTCGTACTAATTCGCCGAAAATCACGGTTAAATAGCGTGGCATAAGCGTGAAAACTCTTCCCATATGTAGTGGGAACTGCATCTTGTAGTTGGGTCCGACCAACTTTAATTGTCTGTTCATATTGGTTACTTAAGTCCGTAAACGTCGTCACCAATTGTTTTACTGCCGCTTGTAATGGCGATAATAACTTTAACATTGCCATTTTACCAGCAGTTGGATAAGTATCATTAGTGGATTGAGATTGATTGACATCATCATTAGGATGAATTTTCACATCTGGATGAAGTCGCATTGCTAGATTAGCAATCACTTCATTGGTATTCATATTAGTAGAGGTCCCAGCACCACCTTGAATGGCTGGAACAATAAATGCAGATTGATCATTGCCATGTAATAACTTATCACATGCATCGATAATTGCCGTAGCTTTCTGTCGATCTAACGTCTGCGCATCTGCATTAACCTGGGCTGCTGCTTTTTTAATTTCGATGTAACTCTGAACTAAGAGCGGGTGCAACTTTTCCTTTGTTATCGGGAAGTTTCCCGCTGCTCGTAAGGCATGGATTCCATATAAAGCCTCATCTGGTACTTCCATTTCGCCAACACAATCTTTTTCAATCCGCATCTTAAAAACATCTCCTCATTCATTCATGTTATAAAACATTACATTAAGTATAGCTCACTTAAATTTATTGTCAATAACAATGCATTAATTATGTTAAAATAAGGATAATATTACTAGAAATCGAGGAAATGAAATTGGTTAAAACAATGAAGCGTGCTAGTGTACTAATCAGTTTTTTAGTCTTGTTCATCTTGCTAACTGCCTGTGGTAAACAGCCGACTGTAATCAAGATGGGGGTTGTGGACACTGACATTAAGATCTGGCAACCAACGGTTAAAAGACTAAAAAAAGAGGGGATTGAGCTCGTCATTACCCCCTTTAATTCGTATGGTCAGCCCAATGGATCACTTTTTCATAATGAAATTGATATGAATGCATTTCAAACTAAGGCTTTCTTAAAAGATTGGAATCATGAAAACCAGGGTAAACTAGTGGCAATTGGCGATACATATGTTGCTCCAATGCGAATTTACTCTAGTCACATCAAAAGCTTAAAACAACTAAAACGCGGCGATTCAATCGCCCTTCCAAATGATGATACCAATAAAGCCCGTGCTTTAAAATTACTACAAGCGGCCGGAGTCATTAAGCTAAACCATGCTAAAACACCCAAAGTAAGTGATATTGTTAAAAACCGGCATAAGTTTAGATACTTTACAGTGGATGCATCGGTAGTTGTACGGGATATGTCCGATTCAACGATTGCGGTAGTTAATGATAACTTTGCAATGGCTGAGCACTTAAATCCGGCTAAGGCTCTTTATTCTGAATCTACTAATCAGATTCCAAATCAATACACTAATGTAATCGTAGTAAACAAGCAACATCGTCATAATCAACTTTATCGCAAGGTCGTCAAAGCATTTCAAACGCATAAGAACCAAAAATACATTGAAACCATTTCTAACCATTCTGATCAAGTGAAGTGGTAACTAAAAAAACTGCCAAAATTGGCAGTTTTTTTGATTGCACTATTTACTAGAGCTATTCGTATTTACTTTTAATTGTGAAGATTCTTCCGTTAATTTAACGTTAGTCGTCTTCTTTTGACCATCCCGATAGTAAGTTAATGAGACGGTATCACCTAATTTATAAGTATATAGGATGTTTCTAATTTGATCTTGGTTGGTAATCTTTTTACCACCTAATTCAGTAATCACGTCATATTTCTTCAAGCCAGCATTCGCAGCTGGTGAATTAGCAGTAACACTCATGACTGCTGCTCCAGATGTCACATCATCAGGTAATTTTAATGTTGACTTCCGGGCACTACTAGAAATATTGGATAAGTCTAGATATTCAATTCCTAGGGCTGGCCGGACAATCTTACCACTCTTGATTAATTGGTTGATAATCTTGATTACTTCGTTACTTGGAATGGCAAAACCAATTCCTTCTACACTGGTTCCAGAAGTATCAGAAGATAGCTTCATGG
This sequence comes from Nicoliella lavandulae, assembly GCF_037546185.1. Lineage (NCBI taxonomy): Bacteria > Bacillati > Bacillota > Bacilli > Lactobacillales > Lactobacillaceae > Nicoliella > Nicoliella lavandulae. The sequence continues at coordinate 424,992 of NZ_JAWMWH010000001.1, forward strand.
AGTTGATTCCAATCACTTGGCCGGCAAGGTTGATCAATGGCCCACCTGAGTTTCCTGGATTAATCGCAGCATCCGTTTGAATAACCGATGCATAATTACCAGTTGCTTGGCCACTTTCAGTTGTAAGTGGTACTTGCCGGTTCGTAGCCGAAATAATTCCTTGCGTTAATGAAGTTGCATAGTTCGTACCTAATGGTGAACCAATGGCAAGTGCTGTTTCACCAACTTTAATGTTGCTAGAGTCACCAAATGAAGCAACCTGGGTGACCTTACTAGAGCTAATCTTAAGAACTGCTAAATCAGTAACGGAGTCTTTCCCCACTAGCTTAGCTTGCATCTTTTGACCGTTGCTCAATATCACTTGTAACGCTGATGAACCGGATACCACATGGTTATTAGTAACAATGTATGCAGCATTCCCACTGACCTTATAAATAACTCCAGATCCTTCACTGCTAGTTTCTAAACTAGATTTGGAAGAATTAGAAGACGAGCCACCAAATAAGGATGCAAACGGATCTTGAGATGAACTGACCTTTTGCAAGTTAATCACGGAAACCACTGAATTCTTAACATCCTTAAATGCAGTTTCAGCTTGGGTTTGGACGTTAACTTTCAGACTACTTGTTTTGGTAGTTCCACCACTGTTAGATCCAACCGGCGCAGCAACTTCACTTGTTATCGGGTTATAGTTTTGATACAGCGAAATTCCTCCATATGCAATCCCCCCGCCTAACAAACCTGATACTAAAGCAGTTAAACCAACTTTAAAAAGAAAAGAATTTGATTTTTTCATAGTTAGCGCGTTAGTTACAACGCTTCCCTCCCTTATTTTTAAACATATCATACCCAATTTAAAGGAAAAATAGTTAGATTTTTAATCTATTTTTATAATCTTATAAATTTATTAATTTAGTAGGATCACAAATGTCAGTATCATACAACATAAAATCCTTATCCACATTTAACCCTCGATTAGTTAATTCATCATCAATGGTTTGATGAGCCACTGCACGCGTATTGTTATGGTGACTCCGGTGCACAATAAAGACTGCCTCCGTATCATCACCAATTACGTTCGCTAATACGGCTGCCTCATCTTCATTTGACATGTGACCAGTATCACACAAAATGCGTTGTTTTAGTGGCCATGAATACGGACCGTTCATTAACATTTCAACATCATAATTACATTCTAATGCTAAAGCCGTTGCATTCTTAATATGGTGTTGAATTGACTCTGAAATATAACCAGTATCAGTAATCATCACAAATTGCTTGTCCGCTTGCCGAAATAAATAGCATTGTTCGCCAGCGGCATCATGGGAAACGCCCATACTTTCAACCGTTAAATCACCAAACGTTTCAATTGAACCAATTGGGAACACGTTCCGTTGTGATCTTGGAATTTTACCTAACGAAGCCGGCATTGCATCCCAGGTCTCTTGATTAGCATACACCTGAATGTTAGGACAACGGCGTGCTAGTATCCCCACACCCTTTGCATGATCTGAGTGTTCATGTGAAACAAATATCATATCAATATCTTCAATCGTGCGGCCAATCTGTTTTAGCAATCGTCGAATCTTAATTCCACTTAGTCCCGCATCTAATAGAATTTGATGCTGATCAGTTTGAAGATAGGTGACATTACCAGAACTCCCGCTAGAGAGAATCGAAACTTGCATTAGTTTTTAATCTTCCTTCATTTTTACAATTCTACAAATCACCGACGGCTTCCTTCACACTGTCGTCATTAATAATGGAACCACTAAATGCATTAATGCATTTAATTTGAATATCAGATGAATTAGCCGTTTTATATGCCACAATCCAAGTTGGAATAAAGATGTAATTTTTCTTAATGGCGATGTATTTAGTATAAGCTAATTGCGTCCATTCAATTTTAGTATTATTCGGAATTTCATTATATTGATATAGTGCACTCAATGCTTGTTCTTCCGAAATAGTCTGTGATTTTTCCCGAAGTGAATTAACATTGTCTAAGTAGGTTTGCGTATATCCTAATAATCGCTTATCACCATTATCGTTACTAATGTTAAACTTAATTTCACCATAGCTAGAATATAGTTGGCTGCCATAAGCTTTTTGAACATAGACAATTGTGGAATCATCAGATAGTTGTTTATTGTATTGATAGCTATTGCCATTAATTACAAATGACTCGCTCTTAATTAGTTGATCCAATTTATCTTCCGGGTGGGATGAATACATTGCCAATGGCCGTTTAAATGTACTTTGCAAAACATGGTTACTAAATTTCACGTTTTGATTAGTTAACTTATATGCCTCTTGATTGATTACATCATCACGAGAACCAGCAATATAGTAACCATTTCCATTGTCCTTTGAGGGCGTCTTTAACGTAATTTGGTCGTTACGCATTTCCTTAATAATATTAGAGCCACCAGACCCGTCACCTTCCGTTTGCAAATTCAAATTCTGATTCATGATGGAAAAGAGCAAAATATCAATAATTACAAACGTGATTAAAAAGATAATTTGAATTCGTTTAAAGTTCATTCTGTGCCACCCCGATTATTTACTACCGCCAGCCACGATATTATTATAGTTCAACCAATCATTACCATAGTGAATATACCAAGTTGGAATCAAGTTAACCAAGACATCTGTTTTGGCACTCCCATGCCAACTATAACCTAGTTCAATTCCATTAATCTTATTAGACTTATACCCTAAGGCCTTAAGCGTTTTCAAAACATCAGTAGTACTTGGTACCTTTTCATCAGGAACTCCACTTGGCACTGGAATTTGTAAACTAGCTAATGAGAATTCATAGCGAATGGATGAATTCTCAACAATCTGCATACTGATCAAACCATAATTAACGTTATTAAAGATTGGGAATCCTTCAACATATCCACGATAAGTAGCTAGTTGTCTTTTAGCATCATAGCCAAAAAACTTAACGCTATCTAAGGAAACTCCTGAATTGATTAACTCGTTATAGTTATTAAATAGTAATGCATTATAGCTGTTTGGGATGGACTTAGGTCGCTCATCAACGTATTTAACATCATTATTATCATAAAAAGAAACCTGTTTAGAATCCTGATCATTATAAACGGTAGCATTACTGCGGTGTTTAACACTGAAGTTCTGCGATTCCCCTAATAGTCGAATAATGTAGTAATTTTGTTGTTGAACATTGACTAAATAGGCATACTGAGGCATCGTTTGATCCTTTTTAAAATAGATCAACGGCCGGTCATTAAATATCTTAAATTCTACGTTAATTTTCCGCATTTTAGTGGCTAAAAACTGATTCAATAATTGCAAACTATGCTTACGAACACTAACGGTATAAACACGATAACCATCATCGCGCAACAAATAAATGTGTCGGTCATCATTTAGTGGCAACACAATCCGATTCACGCGATAGTTAGGTAACCCATTCAAACGTTTATTTAAAAATTGATTTACGATTGGCATCGTTACTGCACTCGAATAGTTCAAGATATACGAGTCTTTGCGCCGCAGTAATCCTACATATTGGTCCTTAGAAACGGAGCCACTAGAGTCTAACTTTACATCTTGATAGTCTTGAATATATTCTCTAATTTCACCAACTAGGTTAACCGATTGATTAACTAGCAAATGTTGGTTCCCTTGATCATCATTATGCATCAATTGAGTTGGCGCATAAATCTCTGAGATGGGTTTGTTGTTTAACTGCGTCTTAATATTCGTTCCAGCACTACTTGAAGCATCATTTTTATAGTGAGATGGATTCAACCACAGCGAAGCCGATAGTCCAATACTTAGGGCTACCGCTACACTTAACAAAGTGGGTAACAAATATTTACCTAGACCATTAATTTTCATCCCATAAATCCTCCTCCATTGGTTCATAAGGGAGCGAGATATAGAACGTCGAACCCTTGCCTTCTTCACTCTTCACCCAAATATGGCCACCTTGGGCTTCGATCACTTCACGCGAAATTGAAAGCCCCAATCCAGTTCCACCTTGGGCTCTTGAACGAGCTTTATCAACCCGGTAGAAACGATCAAAGATATGATCGACCGCATTCTTAGGAATCCCTAGCCCTTGATCGGTCACACTTAAAATTACCTGATTATGAGTTTCATATAACTCACAGGTAATCGTTCCACCATCTGGAGAGTATTTCATGGCATTATTCATGATATTATCAATCACTTGGGTAAACCGATCAGTATCGATCTCGACCCATAGGGTTTGTTTAGTAAACTTACGAATGATTTTATAGTTATTGTTAACATCAATTCCTTGCTCAGTCTTATTCCCGTTTTTCATGATCATATCAAATTGATCCAAGATATACGTAAATAGTTCGTTTAAGTTAACCATTTCTTTGTTAATCTTTTGGGTTCCAGAGTCCATTCGTGAAAGAGTCAATAAATCATTAATCATCCGAATCATCCGATCGGTTTCATCTTGGGCTACTTTCAAAAAGTGGGGAGCAATTTCGCCATCTTTCCATGCCCCATCCTGCAATGCTTCGATATAAGAATGCACACTAGTTAGTGGCGTTCTTAGTTCATGGGAAACGTTGGAAACAAATTGTTTCCGGTCTTTATCAATCTTTTGTTGTTCAGTTACATCCCGTAACACACAGACTAATCCACTAATAAAGCCAGATTCACGTTGAATGGATGAAAAATGAGCATGCAAAATTAAATCACGCCCCTCATGGGTGTAATCTAGTGAAATTTCCTCTGGCTTTTCAAGTAATTGACGCAATGAATAATCATCTTGGATGCCTAAAATATCCAAGATAGAATGGCCAATAATGTGTTCTTCAGCCAAGTCTAAAAACTTAGCAGCTTCATAATTAACAATGATAATATTGCCTCGACGATCAGTTGCTAGCACCCCATCGGTCATGTTAGACAAAACTGAGTCCAACCGCCGGCGTTCAGATTCAGTTGATTCTTGGGACTCTTCAACCTTTACTGAAAGGTTATTAACGGCCATTGCTAATTGCCCTAATTCATCTTTTCCGTATACCTGAACTTGTCCAGAGTAGTCTCCACGGGCAATCTGGAGGGTTTGTTTCTTCATTTCATCAATTGGTCTAGTGATGGCACGCGAAATCACGATTGACATCAAAATCCCTAGTAACACCGCAATTGCAGCGGCAGCTAAATAGATGATCGTAATGTTGTTAATCGTAGCATAAACTGGATTTAGGCTTGCTTTAATGTAAGTAGCCCCGACAACATCACCATTTTGACTCCGTAAAAGTGGCGTTACCTTAATAAAGTACTTAGTACTTCCCGACTGCACAGTTTTTGTAACAGTCTTATTATTATGAATGGCAGCTTTAATATCAGTAACCACTGATTTTTGTCCAACAATCGATTGATTATTAACTTGATTCGTTCCCCGAATCGTCCCCTTACTATCAACAACTTGAACTTGGTTTTCATTATTATTATCAACATCAGATAGCAGTGAACGAATGGTAGTATCAGCCTTCTTAGTATTATCCCTAGAAAGTTGGTTGGTCAACGAATTATTAACATAGGTTGGCAATTGGAGTTGGTTTTCAAACGTTTGCACATTCTTTTTTTCCAGTTGGGTAACGAACACGCCCCCCACAATTTCCAATGTTACCAATAGCATTAACACAAACACTAACGCCATCTTAAAATCAATTGATTGAAAGAATCTAAATCGCTTATTCAAAACAGGAATACCCCTTTAACAACTAGTCGTTCCCAAAATTATTCGCTTTCGGAATTACGTAGGTAGTAACCAACCCCACGGCGGGTCACTAGCCAAACGGGATGACTAGGATTATCTTCAATTTTTTCTCGTAATCTTCTTACGGTAACATCCACGGTCCGAACATCACCGAAGTAATCGTAACCCCAAACGGTTTGTAACAAGTGTTCACGAGTCATCACTTGTCCAATGTGTTGAGCTAGGTAATGAAGCAGCTCAAATTCACGGTGCGTTAATTCAATGTTTTCGCCCCGTTTAGTAACGGAGTAGGCTTGGGGATGAATTACTAAGTCACCGATTTTAATATCTTGGTTATCATCATCAGATGAATTATCATTTGCCGTTTGACGTCGTAAATTAGCCTTAACTCGCGCAACTAGTTCTCGATTTGAAAATGGCTTAGTAACGTAATCATCAGCACCTAATTCTAGCCCTAAGACCTTATCTAATTCAGAGTCCTTAGCGGTAACCATGATAATCGGTGTATCATGATTCTTTCGCACTTGGCGTGCAACTTCTAGTCCGTCTACTTTTGGTAACATTAAATCCAAAATAATTAAATCTGGATTTTCTTCATCGACCTTTTCAAGGGCTTCTTCTCCATCATATGCAACGGATACATCGTAGCCTTCCTTCACTAAATTAAATTTTTCAATGTCAGTGATTGGCTTTTCATCGTCTACTACAAGGATTTTTTTCATAATTAAAATACCTCTTAATTTTTCGATTTCTGGTTTAGTTTTATATTTATATTGATTTTCGATTTCTAGTAAGTTTTAACAGCTAGTGTCTACTAGCTTCATATTAAATTATATCACGGTCGCCCCCCTTGATTCATTGAATAACAGTTAACAAAAATGTTTTTTAAACTTTTTTTGAACTTTTTTCAAAAAAGGGGTTGTCTTTTTCTAGACCAGATGATATTATATAAATCGTTGATATTTAAGAGATATCAAAAAGCAATTCTTATGGGCAGTTAGCTCAGCTGGCAGAGCAACGGACTCTTAATCCGTGGGTCCGGGGTTCGATCCCCCGACTGCCCACTAACTAATAAAAAGCTATCGTGATAGGGGGTTAAAACCTTGTTATGATAGCTTTTTTCATTTCTTAGGCATTTATTAATAATAAATATTATGAATTCAAACTTAGTCATTCACTTAGTCAGTCTTATTCAATAAAAATAAAATAATACCGTGGGTGTAGTGGGATGTAAGGTTACTCTTAATTGAGTAGCCTTTTCATTTTGCGTTGATTGATAGTTAATAGCTGATTGGTGTAAATATGTAAGCACTAGCATTCATTCAGACGCTCTCATTGCTCAAGTTCATTAAATCAGTGATTAATCGTATTAATTAAAGCAAACTATAATCAACACCAGTAATTCTCAAAAAAGAGAAAAACTGAAGATGATAAATGTAATGATCGTTATTAATCTCGTGGCTGAAAATTAAGCCGTGAAAAATATGTACATAACTGGGGTGGCAAAACACCACCCCTAGAAGTATCTTTCAAGGGGTGTCGTGAAACGCTACCCCCCTGAGATACCTAATTGGTACTTCAGATGTAGTCAGCATTGTTTAAACTGCATACAAGGGGGCGTTGAATTGACGCCCCCTTTTTATCTTCATCATCAAGACGTTAAGCTCTGATTTTCAAGCGACTATTGCCTATCTCATCGGCTTTCCCTAAATTAAGTAAAGCGAATTTGTCTGATAAGATACATATTCTATTTTTTTACGTTCTTCACAATTTTATGAAAAACGGCAGTAGCAGTATTCAAGAATGGCTCTACTAAGGGCTTGCCCGAATATAAGGCTATTGACAATTTTGTCAAAACCGACAATATCAGCATTCTAATCTATATAACATGGAGTCGTGAAACGCTACTCCATAAATAAATCATTGCGTCCCGTTTTAGGACTACACCAATCTAATATGAGGTAACAAATCGTTACTCCATAATACAGTAATACAGTCGTGTTTTGCGACTGTATTCAATATATATAGTTTTGGCTAAAGATGTCTAAAACCTATCAAGCAGTACTTATACACTCATATGCGTTTGACCTGCGTACTCGATTTAGGTACGCTGATAATATGAAACTAGATAACGTTTTGTTATTCAAACAAAAAAGATATGTCCACGACTGGACACATCTTCAATAGTTCCTAATTATGATTTTGGCCATTAACCATAATTAATAGTCTAGTATGCCCTAAATAAATGGCTTTCGGTAATTTACCGAAATTGAATTATAGTTAGATCATGAATAAAGCATCTTTTGACTGTCCAATTTTGGACTGTCGAAAATTCGATAGTCAATTTTTAGATTACATGGTTTATATTCGTTAGGTTTCATACACAGTAGAGGGGATGTCTAAAATGGACACCCCCTTTTTATATAAATCTTTAATTCAATTCTTATCTAGTTTAGTTTCAACAATTCTCAACAATAGCATAAGCACCATTAGCACAAGATTTAATACCAAAGTTGGATTTTCCAATGTAGGTGTGATTGCTGATTTAAAGCCTTTTTCACGACTAAAGCAAAAGCGGTTCGGCCTAATATATTAATACCACCCTGTTTTAGGGCGGTATTCTCTAGGACGCCCTGAATTGAGGCTACCTTTACACGATACTAAAAAAGAGCATGCAATTAATCACACTCTTATATGTAAAGCAGTCAAGACAAAGCCTCAACCACCAAAGACAAGCCAATAACATGGATAAATACAGGTAATCAGCCTATATATTTAAGATGTTTAGCATGCCTTACCTTTTACTCTTAGATATAGTGCATTACGACAATTCTTGCTTGCATAACATACTAAAATGAATATATTAGAAAAAGTGATAAACACCTATAGTAGCGGACTTCATCACTCACTACAAAAGTTATTTTACATAAATTAATGATCGTTAGCAATTAAGATAGCTGAAAATTCAGCTATCCTCAAAGTAGAAAGATATGCTCATATGGCAGGCCAAAATTGGTCTACGAAATATTATGGTTCAGTTCATACATAGGTCTGCGCACTTTTACGCAATCCCTGAAAATCTCACTGCTCAAAATTGCGCAGACCATCAGTTGAAGTAGAATTATGTTAATGAGGTTTAAAACTTTAAGAACTTTTTAAAACTCTATATATGGTTATTCAGGTAGTTTAAAAGATATGAAATAATAATTTACTAATGATTACGATTAGGTAAATAATTAAATTTATAAATTATCCCAATCATCACGGAATCCCATCAAATCCTTTATATCACTAAAAAGTATTGATTTAAAATTGTTACTGAATTTAGAAAAAACATTTTTTAAATCTTTTTGAAGATTTTTCTTATCTTTTTTTCTTAATACTAGGGTTAACATGAAATACACTGTAAATAAATTATCTTGAGTAGGAAGCTCAACGTTTATATAATTTTTAATCCCAGATTTTCGTCTTGGACGCTTTATTTTATGCGTATATAGTATTTCTTCGTGAGCACATACATTTCTAAATGAATTTATAGTCTGTATTATTCCATCTAAGTCGTCAGATTTTAGGGATAGCTTCTTGTGTTCCCTTCTGTAATCTCTATTATATTGTTTATTAAAATCTTGTACAATTATATTTTTTAAAGAATCTACCGAGCAAGAATAAAAATAACCTATATTTCCCATAGTAAGATAACCAGATAAAACCCATAGGGGAACTTCATTATGAGCGTCTATGTAATGTTGTATTGACGTTCCTCTTTTAGTAGCGTAGTTAGATATAGTGCTAGAAAGTATATTTATTGTTTTTAAAACGTCTTTCAGTTTTTCTGATCTAGAAGAAAAATTATTAAAGTCAAGATATGAGTTACGATCTTTAAACATTTCTGAAAATCTATAGGAGACTCTGCTTTTTAAATTGCTCTCGAAAGTTAAAAAGTATTTAAGAAATATTGTTCTTAGTTCTCTATCAAACATATAAAGAGAGTGCATTTCATCTAGAGATGATCCATTTTTGAATTCTTCAGGGTGGATTGTTTTCCCATCAATGTCTCTTTTTAGGAAGGGTCTTTTATATCCATTAACGATGTTATAGTAATTTTCTTCCTCTAGGTATCTCATTGTTTTACTTGTGTTACCTACGTCTAAGTTTCTATCCCTTAGTATACTTAATTGTTGTCTATAAGTTTTAAATGGTTTATTCTTCATTTTAGCGCAATACCTCCTAATACAAAAAGAGCTCAGCGCCTCGTAGGCTACTGAGCATGATCTTTCAAATAAGAATATATCATTAAATATATGAATAATCAATGATATTATATAATTTTTTTTAAAAACTCATCTTTTTATTTAATAGAATCAATTTAATGATGTTAAAAAGCGAAAAAAAGTAAGGTGGCATCTATTGAATAACAATAAAACATATGAATGCTATTAAAGAGTATTCATAAACAAATTTAACTAAAAAAGAGAAAGATTAATGATTTAACATAACTTAAAAAGACTATCTTTAAAAAATGTTTATATATATTAAACATCTCCTCATTTGAAGTAATATCATAATCGGCTGCCCAATTTTGGACAGCCGGCAACTCAATACTGGGCAGTTTAAATAGGTTGCGAACTTTTACGCAATCCCTGAAAATCTCACTGCTCAAAATTGCGCAATCAATATCAGCATTTTTTGTAAAGAGTTGCAATACTACGACAAGCCATGATTACTTTAAAATAGCCTATTCAAGCATGTGCTAATCATTGCAACGAAACAGTAAAAACTGTGTTGCAACACATTGCAATATCGTGTAGATGCAACGCCTTTTTATATGGTGCCAAGTGTGCCATTAAATCTTGTTACCATTTGTCACTTTTTTGTAACCGTTACGCTTTTTTTCCGTTACATTTAGTGACAAAATTTTAAGTATCAAAATTCAATTAAATAAGCACTTTTAAAGTCTTTAAATATAATACTTATACCATAATATGCCACCAGTAATTACCAGTATTATCTAGCCATAAATTGCCATAAAAAATGTTATCAAATGTTACCATAAGTCACTAACATTTACTAACCTTATTTTGTCATTAATCGTTCTTAAAAACACTAGTAATCACTAGTGAAGATTGCTAAGAATTTCTAAGTGATATTTTGTGTTTACGTTTTAACTTTCGTTGATAAGCTCGATACTTTTTTGCCTGTATTTCCACCTTACGTTGTGAAAAAAGACTAGCAATAACAGTTCCACTAGGTAGCTCATCAACTTGAAACAATTCACGATTGCTCTTAGTGTTCCAATATTTCCGTTTAACGTGATTAGCATTGCCCCAACCGTGTCGATTACGATACACCTTAACAGTATTAACTGAAATACCGTGTAGAAAAGCTATCTCATCATCAGTCATGCAATGATCATAATTCTTTTTAGCCTCATCCCAATCAGCTACTGGTAACAATGTAATCATCCTTTCAACAGTATGTATTGTAGTACCTGCTAACAGCAAGCACTTACAAATTGATAGGCACAATAGATAATCAATCTAACCTATGCTAAGCTAAGAAAATCTAATAAGTAATGCAATAAGGATGTAGCTACCAATCATGGCTTACATCTTTTTTGTTTTAAATTAAATCACATAAGTGTTAGATGGTAAAGGTTGCTTACATAAATTTACCTTTGATGTTTGAACAATCATCTTACTTAGAATGTAATTTCTGTAATTCATTGAATAATTGCTCAATAATAGCCCCGTCAGGTGTTTCATTGTCACTTATATTAGTTTTATCATTATCCATACTAGATTGCTTAAACGGCTCTAAAACAGGTTTAAACATCTTTATAAGTATTGTATATTCTTTAGCATACATTTTATCGACTGAACAATAAAAATGCTTAGCTACTTGTTTAATATTAGGCATTTCCTGTTTACTAGCATAGTAATATCTGTAAGCTAAGAATGCCCGTTCATCTTTAGTCAGGTAAGACAATCTAAAGAATAGTGATTTAGCTCTTAAAAATTCAATCCCCTCAAGCTTACCTAAGTTATGCTCATAGTAATACCAACACTTTAACAAACGCCTAATTTGATGACTATTAAACGTTGTTTTCATTGGATTGAATAAATCTTCTAAACTTTCATGCTTATACATAATCAATCACTCTAATACACTTAAAATATTATCAAAGTTAGTTTCAAAATCATTAGTTAGATCAACTGCTTTATCGTTGATGAAACCATAGCGGTATCCACTAGCCTCTTCAATCTGATTGCATTCATTGATTGTCGATTGTTCTAAGCCTGCGTTACTACTGCTAACTGTATGGAGCATGAATTTAGTTCTTAAGTAGTCGTGTTCATTACCAGTCAAATCATCTAAATAGCGATTAAACTCTTGCCACTTGAAGTTAAGCATATCAACTACATTATCGTTCAAATCTTCATAGCTCAATAGGTTATCAACTTGCTTTTGAAAAGGGATGAAACCAATCTTATTACCATTATCATCATAAGCATTCGGACAACTCATAAACGACTGTTGCCAAAATAGCCAATCATAATAGGTATAACGCTTTCTAGCATGCTCAATCTTACTTGGTAATTTGAAGTAATCATAAATAATCGTGTTATCCACTCTCATCCCTCCAAAGCAACAATAACTAAGTCTGAAATTCATATGTACAGTAAAAGCAGTGCCAAAACACTGCTCTCACTAGCGGTTGTATATTAGGATAATTAATTAGCAACTAAATATCTAACATTTATATTATACCATATTTAGTAACATAATTATAGCTACAAGCACCTATATAACAACGTTTATAGCTATTTTTTGTTTTCCCAATCAACCATTTTAAGATGCTTAAAATCTTCTGCCATTTCTATTTCGATAGCATCCATGTTTCCATTTAAGTCTTTGTAGTAATCTAAGAAGTTATCTCTTTGGTACTGATTAAATTCTTTTCTATATTTTTCACTAACCTTGCTTCTAATTGTTCTACTTACGTGGTTTCGATTTAATTGGTAATCACACTTGGTTCTATCAATGCTATTAATCAATTCATCAATTTCGGACTTTCGTTCCTTGCAATCAGGGTTTACATCTTCAGTATCAGCCATAAAATCAATTACCATATATTTTAAGCTGTTATAAAGTTCAGAATTAATTAAATACTGCTTATTTATTTGATCTAATTTGTTTTCCATTTTTCTACCTCTTCATAATTTAGAGTACGCTAACTTTACTAACTAATTATCAGCAAATCTTAGTTTAGAGTACGCTAATCATTTTTAGAGTACGCTTGCGTACACTAGAAAATCACTTAGTGTACGCTACATCAGCCCTTTAGTATCAAGGCATTCAGCCACTAGAGTACACTAAGTACACTAAAAATCGGGTTTTAATATATATAGTTAATAACTAATACTATTACATAGTAAATACTTTTTCTTATACACGTGAGTAATTTAGTGTACTCAGTGTACTATACCCCTTATAAACACCGCCATAACAATCATAACTCGGAGTACACTAAGCCGATATTAAGTGTACTCTAAGCGTACTTAGTGTACTCTACTGTACTAAACTCTCTTGTAGCCTCTAGCGTACTTTCCTTTTACAAGACTTTTAACGGTATTTGATTGTTTCCAATCATCTAATCCGCTCATTGTGAGACTTATCTTTTTGGATAATGCTCTTGAAGTGCCTTGAATACTCTTATTGTTATCCTTGTTAAGTGGGATGCTAAGCAATTCTCTAGTTGATACCTCTTTCATTGATACTAAATCATCTTCAGTTAAATTAGGTTCATCCTCTTTACCAGTAGAATACCTATTTTCATAAAAGACACGCTTATAATGCTGTTCTCTTTGAAACTCTGAATACTCATCCCAATTCTTAGGCACTAGCATGTTAATGTATGATTTAATCGACTCATCTACTGGATCATAGCTTTCATTTTTAGAGCGTTCAGCATTAGCGGATGCCTCTTCATCACTAGTTAGATACAATAACTCGCCTTGTTCCATTAAATACTTAGCCTCGGCATAAATTTGATGTAGTGTATTATCATCAATACTCATTGCACTGTGCTTAATTTTGCTAACACCACATTCAACAGTTAAGTATCTACGGTTTCCCGTCTTATCTGATAAGAATTGTTGTTCATTAGTAGTTCCTGCAAATACGTTATTACGCTTATAAACGCTATTAGCTTGCCCAAAAGGCTTTCTATACATATCAGATGTAGCACTAATAAAAGATTTAATGTTATCAATTTTGGAGTTTTTAAGTGGTGCTAACTCTCCTAATTCAACTATCCAACTATCCTGTAGTTTCATGGTTTCATCTTTGTTACTACTATCCATTCGTCCTAGGTTATCTAAAAAGTATCCATGCGATAGCTTACTTAACAATGTACTTTTTCCTAAGCCCTGCTTTCCAGTTAGAATTACCATTAAATCAAACTTGATGCCAGGATGAAATATCCTAGATACTGCACCAACCATAAATTTACGGGCAACCATTCTATTATATGAATTATCATCTGCTCCTAAATAGTCAATAAACAGCGTTTCAACCCGTTTAACGTTATCCCACTGTTGTTCATTGATTATATCCTTAACTGGATTAAATGAGTGTTTTACAGCGTATTCTTCAATGCCTTGATACATAGTTTTAGGATTATTAGCAACAACATTGTACTGGTTTTCAATGTAAATTCTTATCTTTGTTTCGTCTAGGTCGCTCCACCGTTTCCACTCATTTGCATGTTTTATAACAACTGAGTTAATAAATTCATCATACTTAATAGATTGTCTTAGCTTATCATCATACTCACAAATAACGGCAAAATTACTAGCAAAATTTGTTCTAGGACTGCCACTCTTGTTATATTTCAATGGCACTTTACTACGATTTACTTCTGCTTGTTCATCTAATGAGGTGGCTTTAATTAAATTGTGATTACTTTTAGAAATACTGTTGAAAATAGATTTTAATTCATTTTTTGATAATGATGGAAAAGTGTACTTATCATTAATTAGTTGCATCCAATTCCATACTTGATCATTGCTTGCTCCAGTAGCAAATAACTTTCCTGCAATACTAGTTAGCTTATTATTTCTATCTCCTGATGAAATGCCATTCAATAGATTATCATTAAGCTCAATCAGCCAATCAACTGCTTTAGCATTAACGTTTACATTATTGTTTTTGTTTGTATGCTTGTGCTTAGCATTATCTTTCTCAATAGCACTAATCACTTGAGACCTAAGCCAATCAGGCATTATACCAATTTCATCACTTACCAATGGTTTGATATTTTCAGTTTCATTAGCAGGCCTATAATTATCACTGGGAAAAATAATAGTTGATGTAGTCTTGACTTCGACAAAATCATTTAAATTTATTTTTTTTGGTATGCTTTCATAAGGTAAATCGTTTCGATAAATATAGTGAAAGCCATTGTTCCTAGTAATTTCCATAGCAACACTGTTCTCATTAAGTCTATTACCTTTCTTGATGTTTTCAGTAATCCATTTACTACCGTTGTTATTTCCGTGATGGTTATCAACATCAATCGTGATGAGTTCACTCTTGAATGGTATCATTGCAACATCACATGAAATATTGCCATTTTCATCAGGTTTAAGCCATTCTTTTAGCTGTTCAATATCATAAGTAGCCCTGTTAGGCCAATCCTTAATAGCGGACTTTTTAGTACCTTTTATAAGTGGGTACATGTAAATATAGTGGTCTGCTACTTGCTTGATGTATTCCCAAGGTGTTAAGTTATCGACTGAGCTTACTTGTTTAGTTGCTAATTGGTTATTCATTAAATCCCGCCTTTCTATCAATCAAAAAAGCACCAAAACCAATTAATTAATGTTCTCTTGGTCTTGGTGCAATCAACATTCAGCCTTACTTGTTGTCAGTGTCTCTACTTTCAATCATCTCAACTAAAGCATCATCAATCGATAGTCGCATATCATCAAGCATGCTATCAATGTGCATCAACGCTCCACCACTAAACAATAAAGCCATAACTTCTGTTAAGCTCTCAGGATCGTTCTTATTGTTATATTTAAGATTTAACACGCTGATGTAGTCCCTGATGAAGTTCACAGCTGATAAACTACTGCTCAATCCTTTTTCTAAGGCATCTAGTTTTCTTTCGTTAATTTCTTTGGTTAATTTCAATTCATTTGATTGTGTTTTCTTTTCACTATTCATTTAATAGTCCTCCTAATTTTGATATAATTAGGGATGTAAAGCCTATTGCTAAGACTTTTATAAACCGCTTGCTCGCCAAAGTTAAAGCGGTTTTTTTGTACCCTAATTTATTCATAACAATTACTCCTAATCTTCAATTAAATACTTAAAATATGCTTTTAATGAGTCAAACTTTTGTACTTGCTTACCTACCTTAAAAGATATAAAAATAACGACAAAAACCCAAAATAAGCCAAGTTGTGAATGTGCATTAATAAATCCTTGCATTGATTATTCATCTCCTTTCACTTTTTCAAGTAATCTGTATTGCTTAGGTGTGATAGCATTCTTAATGTCTGCATACGCCATATTCAAGCCATTTAATGCAATTACAGCATTCTTAACTTTATTAACTGCTTGTTGTTCATCAACTGTTAGATAGTCAGCTAAAACCGCTCCTTTAGGGATGTTTCGCTGTTTTCTTAATTGATTGGTGGTAGTATTCAAGGCAATCTTATAAATCAACTTATTTAGATTGGCATAATCATGGCTACCATTCATATTAGGATTATCCCTGATGCTCTCCCCTAATGACTTTGACACTGGTTTGCTCTGTTCATGAGATAACTTCCGACTATCTAATAACTTTCTTGTATTAACAAAAGCAACAGATAAGTTGTATTTAAACTTGATTACACGTGATGTATTTCTTAAAAGCGTAATAATGAAAATAGCTTGCTGTTCATTAAATATAAATATTTCTCTAGGTCTGCCGTTTTTAGCATGAAGTTTTCGGATTTTAAATCTGGAAACCCCCTTGTTATTTCTTGCTAAACTTTTAACAGACTCTTCATCAACACCTGCATTTTTAGCTATTGCATCACTAGTCGTAAATGGTTCTTCATTCTCACTGTTAGATTTAACAAATACAAAACCGATATTTAACAAATCAAATCCAATATTAAATGGATCATACTTAATAACATCTTTCATTTATTGCCTCCAATATTTAAAACACCTAATAGCCTGCATATTAAGGGCTATTTTTTGTATCATCCACCGCACCCACGGCATTAATTTATTGTTGTTTTATGAATTTTGAAATTTCTCGCTTATCAAAAAACACTACATTTTCCAATCCCTCAATATAGTGGCATTCAAGCCCGCTACTCATCATCTTGGTTAGTGTTTGAGTTGATACACCTAGATACTTAGCTGCCGCTCTTTTGCCCTTTAAAAAGGGACTGTTCAAGTTAGCTTTACGCTCAGCATTTTCAATAGCAGTATTTAATAATCCAGTTACATAGTTACTAAACTCTTGCTCTTGCTTTTCGCTTAAAGTAATTTCCACTTAGATCACTTCCTTTTTAGTTCTTGATGCAATAAATTTATCAAGTTCATTCTTATCAATACGCTTAGTATTTCCTAAGTGAGTAACGGGCAAACCATTATTAATGTAGACATAAAGAGTATTGTAAGATTTAATATTTAAATATTTCATTGCCTGTTTATAAGTCATTAATCTTGGAATATACAAAGTAGCTCGCCTCCTTATTCGTAAAGCATTAATTGAATAATGTATCATTTTGCTTTACGTTAATATGTTAATATTGTTTTCAAGCCTTGTCAACTCATTTGTAAAAGTTGTATGATTATAGTTGACATCGAAGGAGGGAAATTAATGCTGACTTTTAAAATAAAGCCATATCTTAAAGAAAAAGATATAACATTAACAAAAATGGCTAGGGATATTGGAATAAGTAGACAAACTTTATCTGCAATATCAAATAATTCTGTAACCATGCTAAATTTAAACACAATAAATAAAATCGCAAATTACTTAAATGTTCCAGGAGATAAGCTACTTGTTGATGATCCTGATACAGTTGAAATATCAGTTAAAATAGACACATTTGGAGGATTAGATAAATCTGATAAAACAAAATTCTTAATAATTTCAGATGTTAAAGCTAAGGATAGTTTTCAGCATGAAGAGCATTTTGAATTGTATATATATATTAATTTCTTAATAATTAATGGTATCTACAATAATGTTACCTTCACATTAAGTATGGATGAAGACTTTTACACATCATCTTTCTACAGAAAACTTTCTACAGCTTCATCATATAAAAATCAAAACTTCATTATGAATTTAATTGAAAAATGTTTTAAACAAATAGATTTTAAATATGATGTTCCGTTTGATAGCGAGAATTTTGGAATTACAGTTACACCTAATATAAATTTTTGGTCTTTTAACTTTACTGCTACAAAATCAGGTAAACATATAATGCCTGTACTGAAAATAAAAGATGATTATAACGATAACGATAGTGTAAATTACATTATATAAACTAATAATCTATTGTTCCCCCACTACATACCACCGCACCCACGGTTGTGTAGAGGGATGATAATAATGGCAACGATTAAGCAGTATCTAACAAAGGACGGTTCAAAGCGTTACAAGTTTCAACTTTACCTTGGTGTAGATTTACAAACAGGTAAGCAAAAACAAACCACTAGACGTGGATTTAAGACAAAAAAAGAAGCCTCGCTTGAGTTATCTAGATTGCAACTAGAAATAGCTCAAGGAGGCATAAAACAAGAGAATAATATTAAGTTTGAAGATGTATATAAACAATGGTATCAAGCCTATATAAACACGGTTCGTGAGTCCACTTATGCTCGGACTGGTGGGATGTTTAAAAATCATATTTTAGTAACGTTCGGTGATAAACGTATTCGGACTATTAAAATCAATGATGTTCAAAAAGCGGTAAATCAATGGTTCAAGATAGCCCCTGCTACGTTTACTAAATGGTATCATTACACTTCAATGGTGTTCGATTACGCTATTAAAGAGGGCTATATAGACAATACTGCTAGTGCTAATCCATGTAAGTTAATCAGCATCCCTAAAAAACAAGATGAAAAAGGCGACAAATTTGCTAATTTCTGGAATAAGCAACAACTAGCAAGATTTTTTAAATGTATTGATCCTAACAAAGAGTTAGAAAAGTTTACGCTGTTCCGTGTTCTAGCTTTTGCGGGTTTAAGGCGTGGCGAATGCTTGGCACTGACGTGGGATGATATTAACTTTAGTGAAAACACAATCAGAGTTAATAAAACACTTACTCAAGGTTTAAGAGGTAAGCAGATTGTACAAGCACCAAAGACTAAAAAAGGACGGCGTACAATCATTTTAGATAGTTCTACAATCAATTATCTAAAACGGTGGCGGACTGCCCAAAAGCAACGTTATTTAATGCTTGGCTTTAACACATTTAAGAAGTCCCAACTAGTATTTGCAACGACTACCAACACGCATAAATGTTTAAATACGCCTGCTAAATGGTTAAACCTAATCATAAAAGAAAATGGATTAACCAAAATAACAGTACACGGTTTTAGGCATACACATGCATCAGCTTTATTTGCATCTGGTGCATCAATTAAAGAGGTTCAAGAAAGATTAGGGCATGAAGATGTGCAAACTACTATGAATGTCTACACTCACGTTACTAAACAGCAGAATAAAGATGCTGTAAATAAACTAGTAAATTATCTTGATTTCTGACAAAACTTAGTCATTTACCTAGTCATTCTAATTTTACATGATGCTATAAACGCCTATATACAGCGTCACGAAAGCATTTGCTAAAATCTAGTGTTCAAAACCCCGACTGCCCACTAACTGATAAAAAGCTATCGTGATAGGGTATCAAAACCTTGTTATGATAGCTTTTTTCGTTTATTAGGCATTCGCTTAGTCAGTATTATTCAATATAAATGATATCGTGGGTGTAGTGGAATGTAAGGTTACTCTTAATTGAGTAGCCTTTTCATTTTACATTAGTTTTCAATATCTAACTAAGTAATAGTTGATTTGTGCAGATATGTAAGCATTAGCATTCATTAGATAGTTTCTAATTATGATTTTGGCAATTAACCATAATTGCTAGTCTAGTATATCCTAAATCAATGGATTTCGGTAAACTACTTAAATTGAATTGTAACTAGATCATGAATAAAGCATCTTTTCAAGACTTTTAAGGTAGTATTCTACACTTTATAAGGGATCATCAATTGGGTACCCTTTATTAAATAAAATATGTTAATATAATCAAGTCGGCACTGTGCCCAATCTGACAAAGATTGGAGGTGTTACTTATGATACTCATCACACAATTACTATTGCCAATTATCGTTGGTGTAGTCGTTAGTATGTTTAATCATTGGCTAGACAAATAATGGTGTCGACAATTGCTTAGCTTATGATTAGATAAAAAGAGAGTTACCTTACTATTGCACTAGTTTGGTAACTCTTTTTGGTGTTACTATTGATACTCATCACAATTACATTTTAACAGTTTTAGGTTAATGTTCAACTATTATATCTATTTTTAGGTATAATACCACCCTGATTTAAAGCGTTATTATCTAGGAAACTCTAAATTGAGGCTACCTTTACATGATACTAAAAAAGAGCATGAAATTAAGCACAATCCTTAGTAGAAAGATATTCTCATATAGCAGACCAAAATTGGTCTACGAAATATTATGGTTAGTTCATACATAAGTCTGCGTACTTTTTCGCAATTCCCTATAAATCTCACTGTTCAAAACTGAGCCACCAATATCAGCATTCTTCGTAAATAGTTGCAATACCATGAAACACCACAACTACTTTAAGATAGCCTATCCAAGTACCTACTAATCAATGCAACGCCTTTTTATAGGACGACAAATGTGCCCTTAACACTCTCAATATATCATCTTATAATATAAAAAAGGAGATGCAATCAATGGATGTATTAATATCAATTAAACCAAAGTACGTTAATGAAATTATAAACGGAAACAAAAAATACGAATTTCGAAAACATGCCTTTAAAAAACCAGTGGACTATATATACATATATGAAACCCGCCCGATTATGAAAGTAACACACAAATTTAAATTGACTGATGTAATTATAGATACCCCTAATAACATTTGGAATAAATGTAGTTCTGTTTCTGGAATGAACCTCAGTGATTTTTCTAGGTACTATCAAAACTCAAATAAGGCGGTAGCTATTAAAATAGATAAATTAGAAACACTTGAGGAGCCTTTATCATTAAGTGATTTAGATGTTAAGCAGGCTCCACAATCATTTATATATTTGAATCATTAGTCATATATAGTATCAACCAGATTAATAATATAATTATTAATTGAAAATACAGTTGGATCAGAATAATAAAATGATAAAATGACTAGATTAAAATAACATACGCATCCATACGCCTACCTAAATGGTAATTGTGTGGATGCTTTTTTCGTTACAATTGCATATTATACGATACATTTTTCTCTTTTATTAGCAGTAAAACACGCTATAATCAGCATTTTAAGTGATATTTAGAGGGATTTATGACTATTATGTTATTAATTAACATGGTTGATTAGTATTTAAATGGCTTCAAACCACTATCGCTGTAAAATCTTTAAATTTATTTCATTGCCATAAACGTTGATTTATCAAACAATTAGACGGATTCAAATTTATATCATCATAAAAAATGGCTTGCATTGGTAGACACAAAAAATAAGTCGTGCTATATTATATCGTATACGATATATCGAAGCCTTGATCAAACTTCTTTTTCGTAGAATATGTAAATTGTAGTGATGAAGACAATCTAGCAATAGCTCTGTCTAATTAGGATTTAAAAGAAAGAGGTATATTTTATGTTTAAGCACACTCGTAAGTTACAATACAACGCTAAGCCAGATCGTCCAGATCCATTGATGGCACGCCGGTTACAAGAATCATTAGGTGGCCAATGGGGTGAAGTAACTGGAATGATGTCATACCTTTCACAAGGTTGGTCATCAACTGGTGATGAAAAATATAAAGACTTATTACTAGATACAGGTACTGAAGAAATCGCTCACGTTGAAATGATTTCAACTATGATTGCATACCTACTAGAAGGCGCTCCAATCCACGCAACTGCTGAAGAAATGAAGAAAGACCCTTCATTAGCTGCTGTAATGGGTGGAATGGACATTGAACATGGTCTTGTTCATGGTATGACTGCCAGTCTTAACAACCCTAACGGTGCTGCATGGAATGCTGGTTACACTACTTCAAGTGGTAACTTAGTTGCCGACATGCGTTTCAACGTTGTTCGTGAATCAGAAGCTCGTTTACAAGTTAGTCGTCTTTACTACATGACTGAAGACGAAGGTGTTCGTGACATGTTGAAGTTCCTATTGGCTCGTGAAACTCAACACCAATTACAATTCATGAAGGCTCAAGAAGAACTTGAAGAAAAATACGGTGTGATCGTTCCTGGTGACATGGGTGATATCGAACACAAGCAATTCGCCCACACTATCATGAACTTCTCTGATGGTGAAGGATCACGTGCATTCGAAGGTCAAACTGCTAAGGATGGCCACAAGTTCGAATACCAAGAAGATCCAGAAGCTATGGGTGGAATTCCTGAAACTAAGCCTGCAGACAAACGTTTCCACAATGACCAAGGCTAATTAAAATTTAAAGCTAAAATAATAAAATATTCATAACCAAAAAGGCAACCTATTTATGTGATAGGTTGCCTTTTTCTACATATTATTATTTTTTGTGACTAACAAAATAGCGATTAGCAGTAATATAATTACCATTCGTTAATTCAATGCGATAGGTGTGTCCAGAAGCAATAATCTTCTTTGCCAATAATTTATCACCAGAATGATAAACTTTAAGATCTTTGCCACTACTAAACTTATAATCAGAATGTTCTCGGATATTTTTCTTAATATAAACAACTAATTTACCGTTAGAACGTTTAAATGCTTCATTACTGTGATAGTACAGTGAATTAAATGCATCGTTCTTAGTTGTTAATTTTACATTCTTACCATTAATATCTAGTAGATAATGCCATCCTTTGCTATTACGGGTAACCTTAAATAGTTTAATATTTGTTTCACTCGATGGCTTAATCGTTACTTCTTTACCATCCACTTTTAGCTTAATGGCTTTGTTAGCGGAAACATAATTATAGCTATTTGACGAAGATTTATTTTCATTCGCAGTAGATTTAGCAGAACTTTTTCGTGTTGCCCTGACCGATACATCAACTGTTGATGAAACTGTGGTACTAGAACGATCATCGTTTGAGCTTACCGATGAACTTGCCGCAACAGAGCTATCATATACTGATTTTGCTGATGAACTGGCTGCTACCGAGCTATCATACACTGACTTCGCTGTACTAGCTGCTACGGAACTATCATAAACTGACTTAGCTACAGAACTAGCCGCAACGGAACTATCGTATGCTGATTTTGCTGATGAACTAGCTGCTACGGAACTATCATACACCGACTTTACTGCCGAACTAGCCGCAACGGAACTATCATATGCTGATCTCGCTGCCGAACTAGCTGCAACCGAGCTGTCATATGCTGATCTCGCTGTGCTAGCCGCTACTGAACTGTCATACGCTGACTTTGCTGCTGAACTAGCCGCTACCGAGCTGTCATACGCTGATTTCGCTGCTGAACTAGCCGCTACAGAACTATCATATGCTGACTTTGCTGCACTAGCCGCAACTGAACTGTCATACGCCGACTTCGCTGTACTAGCCCGCTACAGAACTATCATATGCTGACTTTGCTGCACTAGCCGCAACTGAACTGTCATACGCCGACTTCGCTGTACTAGCTGCAACCGAGCTGTCATATGCTGACTTTGCTGCCGAACTAGCTGCGACGG
The DNA here is from genome assembly GCF_037546185.1 of Nicoliella lavandulae. Lineage (NCBI taxonomy): Bacteria > Bacillati > Bacillota > Bacilli > Lactobacillales > Lactobacillaceae > Nicoliella > Nicoliella lavandulae. The sequence goes on from NZ_JAWMWH010000001.1 coordinate 448,713, forward strand.
AACTATCATATTCCGACTTCGCTGTACTTGCTGCAACTGAACTGTCATACGCCGACTTAGCTGCTGAACTAGCTGCGACGGAACTGTCATATTCCGACTTCGCTGTACTTGCCGCAACGGAACTATCGTATGCTGATTTTGCTGTGCTAGCTGCGACGGAACTATCATAAACTGACTTCGCTGTGCTAGCTGCAACCGAACTATCGTATACTGACTTTGCTGTGCTAGCTGCGACGGAACTATCATATTCCGACTTCGCTGTACTAGCTGCGACGGAACTATCATATTCCGACTTCGCTGTACTAGCTGCGACGGAACTATCATATTCCGACTTCGCTGTACTTGCCGCAACGGAACTATCGTATGCTGATTTTGCTGTGCTAGCTGCTACGGAACTATCATAAACTGACTTAGCTGTGCTAGCTGCAACCGAACTATCGTATGCTGATCTCGCTGCTGAACTAGCTGCTACGGAACTATCATATTCCGACTTCGCTGTACTTGCTGCTACCGAACTATCATACGCTGACTTCGCTGCCGAACTAGCCGCAACTGAACTATCATATTCCGACTTCGCTGTACTTGCTGCAACGGAACTATCATATTCCGACTTCGCTGTGCTAGCTGCTACGGAACTATCGTATACTGACTTTGCTGTGCTGGCTGCTACGGAACTATCATACGCCGACTTCGCTGCCGAACTAGCTGCTACGGAACTATCATATTCCGACTTCGCTGTGCTGGCTGCTACGGAACTATCATAAACTGACTTCGCTGTGCTTGCCGCAACTGAACTATCATATTCAGACTTTGCTGTACTTGCTGCTACGGAACTATCGTATACTGACTTTGCTGTGCTGGCTGCTACGGAACTATCATACGCCGACTTCGCTGCCGAACTAGCTGCGACGGAACTATCGTAAACCGACTTTGCTGTGCTGGCTGCAACTGAACTATCATACGCTGATTTCGCTGCTGAACTAGCTGCGACGGAACTATCGTAAACCGACTTCGCTGTACTTGCTGCAACCGAGCTGTCATATGCTGACTTAGCTGCTGAACTAGCCGCAACTGAACTATCATATTCCGACTTTGCTGTACTAGCTGCAACCGAGCTGTCATATGCTGACTTAGCTGCTGAACTAGCTGCGACGGAACTATCATATTCCGACTTCGCTGTGCTAGCTGCGACGGAACTATCGTATACTGACTTCGCTGTGCTAGCCGCAACTGAACTGTCATACGCTGACTTCGCTGCTGAACTAGCTGCGACCGAACTATCATATTCCGACTTCGCTGTACTTGCTGCTACGGAACTATCGTACGCAGAACTAACAGCAGTCGATAAACTCTGTAGTCCAGACTCGTAAACCTGAGCACTAGAAGCTATCGTATTAGCAGTCGTAGTCACGGATCGTTGATAAACTGCATCCGAACTAACCACCGAAACTAACAGCTTGGTATTGCCTTGGAGCACAATGTTTTGGACGAAGCCGCTGTCAGCACTAATCGAAGCAACAACACTAGCAACACTTTGATCCATAACATTAGCAGATAATTGCGCACTTTGTAATAAGGAGTGCTGCGACTGAGCACTGCTTAAATCTGAACTAGTCAATGAAAGTGCATTAGCAGATGATAATAAATTTTGATAACTACTAATAATCGCATTCGTTGAACTAGCATAATTAGAAACAGCTTGTGAAGCTTGATTTGCACTCGCAATCATATCTTCAAACTGCTGTGAAGCTGAATTAACTTGTGAATTATTATCATTTGATATACTAGTATATTGTTGAGCAGCGCTGCTAACTTGATCACTCACTGAACTAACTGCACTTGTATATGCAGTTAATGACGTGTAATACGAATTAATTGCACTAACCAAATCATTATTAATTAACACTGCTGAATTTGCTAGTGATGGTGAATTTTGAATCGCACTGCTTAGATCAGCGGTATTTTGACTAGAAAATGATTCGATTGATAATCCATAACTAGCAGTTGAAGAGGTAATCGTTGGCACTACCCCATCAGACCCCTCTGCATAACCACTTTGTAATTCGTTTACAATTGAATTAAAACTACTGGCAGCACTATCAAATTGAATCCCACTCCCCGGGTTAGCACTAACTGCACTCCATTGACTGGCAATTGTTGGGATTGATTGCGAAAGGATTGCAAGACTTGTTACCAATGATTTAGCAGCAGTTCCATCAATCATCATTGAACCTAAGTTAGCCAACGAATTAGATAAAATACTAATTTGAGAAGCAGCTGATGATAAACTACTCATTTGACTTTGGGCAGATGAAGTTAATCCTTGCACATCCGTGGCATAAGAACTAGCTTGATCAGAAATAAATTCAATGCTTTCCAGATTATCATTTAAATCAAAGAACGAGTTCCCGATTGAATCCGCTGCACTAGATGCGTAGTCCTCAACGCTACTATTATAAAAAGCTACACTAGCAGTGTAACTGGCCTGAGTGAATAACGAGTTAAAATTATCATTATAGTTACTAAACTGGCTCCAAGCATTGTTTGCATTAGAATATATGGATGCTTGAGATGAATATATAATTGAAGTTTCACTGGCGGTACTAGCAATTGATGTTGATAGACTAGCATAACTACTGAACGAACTAGTGGACAATTGCGATTCACTAGCAAGTAAACTACTCATTTGACTAGCAAGTGAAGACACACTGTTTGCCATTTCATATTCTTGTTGCCCAGATAATACTAACGCTTGGGTTTGAACATTCGTTAACTGGCCATTAGCAGAACTAACAGTTGTTTGCGCCTGTTGGTAATAGCCATTAATTACACTTTCATATGATTTTGCTGCTGCAAGTGATGCGGCATCATTATTATTGTTGCCACTTGTAGTATTGTTACTATTAGTTGTTGTATCACTACTTGAGCCAGTACTGCCACTATTAGTTGTGTTGCTACTCGAGCTAGTATTTCCACTACTTATTGTAGTGTTGCCACTCGATTCAGTACCGCCACTGCTTGTTGTGTTGCTATTTGAACCAGTGCTGCCACTACTCATAGTATTGTTATTTGAGCCAGTGCTACCACTACTAGTTGTTGTATTACTGTTCGAGCTAGTATTATCATTACTGCTACTAGTCGTAGTAACGTTACCACTTGAGCTAGTATTAGCACCACTATTAGTTGATTGGGTACTGGTTTTTGAATTAGTATCCGAAGAACTAGGGTTAGTGCTTGAGTTACTGTCATTATTTGAGGATTGAGATTCAGTAGCACTACTTTGAGTCACATTATTAGATGCATTGTTAGTAACTGAGTCCGCATGGGCTACATTGGCTTCATAACCACCAGCTAATAATCCAAAGGTGGTGATTCCAACCACGATCCACATTTTTTTACGTTTATACATTTTTTTATGTATACTTTGCGCTCTTAAATGTTTTTTATCATACATAAATTATCAATCCCCTTTTTCAATCGTGTCCTATTAATACCTATAGTTAAGCACTTTTATTTAATCCTTGTCAATTATCAGCATTAATAAATTATTATTTCATAATATTATCTTTTTAGTTACAAAATTATAACATTTATAAATAAATCTTTATTTAGGAATATGATTAATAATGATTACATAAATTATCGAGGTGGATATGATGTTTCATCAAAAAAGTATAAAAAAGGGAGTCATCCTTTTACTGGCAACGTTTACCTTTGGGATGACCGCAGTTAACACTGCGAATGCTAGTTATGTCCCTAATTATGATTATGCAGACAATGCTGACTCACTTGGTACTAATAAGCTAATTACTTCTGCTACTGGCCTTAACCAGTTAAAAAATAGTGCCAAGGCTGCTGCTGCAATGGATTATAATTCAGGCCAATTTGTTTATTCTAAAAATGGTACTACTAAGTATGCCATTGCTTCTACGACTAAGTTAATGACTCTATACTTAGCAATCCAAAAGGCTAAGCAATTAGGGCAATGGAATCACAAGGTTCGGATTTCAAGTAGCTTAAGTAAGATGAGTAAGAGCTCAGACTTAGGGAACTTTAGAATGAATACTGGTAGTTACTATACCGTTCATAGTCTATATAAAGCTGCTTTAATTGCGTCATCTAATAGTGCCGCCATTGCACTTGGTCAATATGTTGCTGGCTCTAATAATCGTTTCATTACCATGATGAATAAACAAGCTGATGCTTGGGACATTAACAATCAGGCTCACTTTGTATCTGCATCTGGTCTAGAAAATTCAGATCTATATCGCTATGGATTTAAATATGGTAGCAAGCATGATTACAATAAGGTTAGTGCTCGTGCACTGGCAATCATCGCTCACCATATTTTGAGCCTTTACCCTAGCATTGTAAATGATGCTGATCATCGATATGCATCCCTAGATGGTCAAACCCTCAAAAATGAAAATGAACTATTACCAGGTGGTAACAGCTATATTCCAGCGCTTAAGGTTGATGGCCTTAAAACTGGTTATACCCCACTAGCTGGTTATTGTTTAGTCAGTACCAGTAAGAAGAACAATCATCGTTTAATCGTTGTTACTTTAAATGATAAAAATGGTTCTCATGATCAAGCTAAGATGATTACAGCCATTTACAAATATTCTTCACTATTTAATTCAAATATGTAAACCAATCGTCATTGATTGATACTAAAAAAGCTCAGCTAACCAAATTCAGTTAGCTGAGCTTTTTTTATTATGATAATGGATCTAAGATTGTTTTTAGTTGATCAAAGTGTTTGAAGCGATCACCAACTAGTACCCCATCGATACCAAGTTTTTTAGCTAATTCAGCTTCTCTTGGTTCAACGTGACCTCCTAGTACTAACCGGTACTTAACGTTTTCGTACTTAGAAAGGATTTCTTTTAATTCATTGAAGATTCTAGCAGCAGTTTCATCTGAGTAAAGCCGCTTTCCTTCCAAGGTTGATTTAATGGATTCCCATGAAATAATTACTTCGTGGTTACTTAAGTCTAAGTCCCCCACGATTTTATCAAATTCTTCTTGAATTCCATCTTCATCATTTTCGGAACCCATACAAATAATTGGTGTAATCTTATGTTTCAAAGCATTTTCAAGCTTGTTGTTAATTACATCATAATCTTCGTGAAGTTGAATCCGCCGTTCCAAATGACCAACGAATGCATACTTAATTCCTAAGTAGTGAAGTTCATCAGCAGATGGTTCGCCGACAGTCCGCTTAGTAATGGTAATGTTTTGTGCAGCTTCTTGGAAGTTCTTAAACTTGTTTGGTTGTAGCATTACTGGTGAAATAATCAAATCAGGCTTGAAAGTGTGTTTTTCAACATCTGCCATCATTGATTGTTGTTCTTTAACAGGCATTAAAGTCTTAAAATTCATTATACATAACATTTTAAACTTCTCCTTCTAATTCAGTTAATTGCAACTTAATTCTAGCACAATTGTACAACAAGATTATAGTATTTTACCTTTTAACCAACCAAATTAGAATTAACACAATGATGAATAAAATAATCACGTTGCGTTTTGTTTGACCATTGTTCACACCCATCAACCAATTGTTAATAATATATAATCCCAATTTCTTGGATAGCTTAGGATGATGTTCTAATAACCACCGCCAAAAGATAAATATCAAGTAAAAGACGATTAATACTAACCCGGCATATAAAATTAGCCAGGTAGCTACTGCAAATAATATTGCCAGCATGATTAGAACTAAAATTGAGCTTATACAACCAAAAAATAACGCAACACAGATTACCATCAAAATAAAAAAGGCCAATAATAGGAATACAATCATATTTTTCACCACCGTTGGCCCTTATTTTACATTAATTTAATCAATGATAGTAGCTTTTACCAGAGTTTCAGCATGGGACCAACCATATATAAGCCAAATCCCATTACCACTAAACTACAAATAATGACCGTCCAACGATAAATTCCTTTCATGCGATATTCCTTTGGCAGTGCCTTTGCTTCTAGTAGTAATAAGAATCCTAATACGATGGGCAACATTAATGCATTGATGACTTCCACTAACACCGCTAGTTCCACCGTATGGTTATTAAATAGGGCCACCGCAGCACCCACAATATAAATCAACGTTAGCGTCGTGTAAAAACCAGCACTTTGTTTATTCACCCGATCATTTAAACTATGCCGGATATTTAATACCTCTGTAATTCCCCAGGTTCCAGATAAACTAACCACGATGGCTGCCACTAAGGCTCCACCTAAGATACTGGCACCCATAATTAATTTAGCCCAGTCACTACCTAAAAATGGCGCCAGGGTATTAACTAAGTCGCCCACAGTATTTAACGGGCTAGATCTGTGTTTGGCAGTTGCAGCAGCAAATAAAACAACGAAACCAATCATAATGCCCTGCGTAATTACCGTTCCAATTCCGGTATCCAATTGCTCACGCTTAATCATCTTCGGTGTTAACTTCTTATCAATCACTGCTCCTTGTTGATAAAAAATCATCCATGGCATGATTACGGCTCCCACATTGGCCGCAACTAAGTATAAATACGATGAGTTTTCAAATGGCACTGTTTTGATGCCATTCCACATACTGCTTAGATCTGGCTTAACTACAATTAAAGCGATAATGAACATTAACTCAAATAATCCCACTGCTACTCCAATGTGTTCGACCTTGTGATATGAATTTTTAAACGAAACCACTAGTAAGATCAACGTTGCGAACGGTACGGTAATCCATTTAGAAATTCCAAATAGCTCACCTACACCAGCAATCCCAATCATTTCAGTTAATAACGCACCAATGACCGAGATTAAGAGGGTTGCTGCGGATAAAACGGCCCAGCCACCACCAAAGTGTTTTCGAATCAATTCGCCATGCCCTTGCTTAGTGACAATCCCTAGTCGCACTGTCATCTCTTGGGCCATAAATAAAATCGGAATCAAGAGTAACTGCGGTAAGATCATTGAGTAGCCGAACTGCGAACCAGATTGGGCAGCGGTAATTAAGCATCCCGCATCAGTATCAGCTAACATTACGATTAGTCCTGGTCCACACACCTTTAAGAACAGTTTAATTCGATCACTAATTCCGTGCTGATCATCATCCAATGATGATAACTTTGTTGTTTCTTCCAAAACGCTCACTCCTAAAAAATTCGATACATTTATCCTAGAACAAAAAAATTTAGAATGAAAGACTACAAAACACAACATGTATGTGATATGTAATTTAGATAGCACAATATATAGTATGTAAAAACATAAAAGTGGGACCAACCGTCACGATGGCGATTGGTCCCACTTTGTGAAAAATCAATTTATTTTAACTTTTTTTGCATACCAAACCATTTAATGTCACCGAAAGTAGAATTAGATCGACGTAATAATTGAAAACCATATTTTTCATAAAATGGTATTAATCGATCACGACAATCAAGGATTAAACTAGTTAATCCATCCGTTTTTGCAACCGCTTCCGCTCGCTTTAAGAGCTCAGTTGCTAATCCTGCCCCTTGATATTTAGGGAGGACTGCTAATCCTAAAACAGCTAAGTTGGTGTCAGTGGCCTTAGGGGCTAAATCTTCGTAATAGCTCTCGTTATCTAAAACATCCTTGTCAGTCGTCCGACAAGAAATCATCCCCGCAATTTCACCATCCACATCAATTACAAATGACATTGCCGAAACATTGTTAACCACTTCAACAAAGTCATCACGATCCATTTGTTCATCTGGTTCAAAGCAACTTTGTTCGACATTTAGCATCCCGTCAACGTCCTTTAATTCGGGATGTCTATAAATTGGATTCATTATTAATCACTCCGTTTCGATTCATTAACTAATGATATTATAACAGAAGGATTTGTATAATTACGACTAATTTTAACGTTCTTTAATGATATTGTTTCACGTGTAACATTAGTGAAAATAAAAAAGGGATTGCTAAGTTAGCAATCCCTTTCATCATTGTCCATCATCATTATATGCAATTGATGAGAACTTATTGTGCGATTTTACAAATAATAATTTCACAGTGCCTCGTGGACCAGAACGGTTCTTTTCTAGGATGACTTCAACTTCACCAATGTCGTTATTGTCATCGGATTGGCCACCGTTATCATCATCGTCATCACCATCCCGTTCGTAATAGTCATCACGATATAGGAATGCAACGATATCCGCATCTTGTTCAATCGACCCTGATTCACGAATGTCAGATAGCACTGGTCGCTTATCCTGCCGTTGTTCAACACCCCGGGATAGTTGCGATAGTGCAATTACCGGTACACTTAGTTCGTTCGCTAATTTTTTCATTTGCCGTGAAATCGCGGAAACTTCTTGTTGCCGATTTTCACGATTGCCACCTTCAATTAGTTGAAGATAATCAACTACGATGAGCCCTAAGTTACCCTTTTCCTTAGCCAAGCGCCGACTTTTTGCTCGGATCTCAGACATTCTAATCCCTGGCGTATCATCAATGTACACACTGGCATTGGAAAGGCTCCCCATTGCAATCACTAGGTTTTGCCATTCTTCATTACTTAAGTTTCCAGTTCGCAAATGGTTGGCATCGATGCTACCTTCTGCACATAACATCCGGTTAACTAACTGTTCTGCACCCATTTCCAAACTAAAAATGGCCACGGTAGCATCAGACTTAGTCGCAACGTTTTGAGCTACGTTCAATGCAAACGCCGTTTTACCAACTGCTGGACGAGCGGCTAAAATAATCAATTCACCACCATGTAATCCAGTCGTAATTTCATCTAACTTTTTATATCCCGTTGAGAGGCCCGTCACGGTATCTTGATTTTTAGATAAATCACTAATTTCATTAAATGAGTCTTTCAATACATCGCTAATTGCTTTAAATCCAGATTCATTTCGATTTTCAGAGACATTGAGGATTTTACTTTCTGCATCATCTAGCAATGTCGTAATATCATCGTTATTGTTGTATCCTTCGGTAGCGATACTAGTTGCTGCTTCAATTAGTTTACGGGCAATCGCTTTATTATGAACGATCTTAGCATAATAAACGATGTTTGATGCCGTTGGAACTGATTGAGCTAGTTCAGTTAAATATGCTACGCCACCAACATCATCAATTTGATGTTGCGACGTTAAGTAATCGGAAACGGTTAATAAGTCAATTCTGTCATCCCGATCACTAAGTGCTTCCATTGCATGAAAAATAATGCGATGAGCATTTTTATAAAAATCATCTGCTTCAATGTATTCCATTGCTTCAGGTAAGGATTCAGTATTTAAGAAGATTGCCCCTAAGACTGCTTTTTCCGCATCAATATTCTGCGGTGGGACCTGACTCATTACTTCATTACTCATTAGATTCCCCTTGTCTATAATCAAATAGAACTGGAGCGGGCGCCCCAGTTCTATTTCCAACTATCATATAAACGAATTAATCAATGATTATTTTTCGCTAACGTGTACTCGAATGGTTGCAGTAACGGATGGATGAAGCTTAACCGGTACATTAGTGTATCCCATTGAGCGGATTGGTTGAGCCATTTCAATTTTACGCTTGTCCAACTTAATCCCGTATTGTTTATCTAGTGCTTGTGCAATCTGCTTACTTGGAATGGACCCAAATAGTCGACCATCAGCACCAGCTTTAGCAGTAATTTCCACTACTGTTTTTTCATTTTCTAAAGTTGATTTTAATTCTTTAGCATTAGCAAGTTCTTCGGCTTCGTTTTTAGCTTCTGCCCGTTGTTCAGCCTTAAGTTGACCAATTGCAGAACCAGTAGCAGCCTTAGCTTTACCATGCTTGATTAAAAAGTTTTGTGCATATCCTTGTGGAACTTCCTTAACTTCGCCGCGTTTTCCTTTTCCGCGAACATCTTCTAAGAAGATAACTTTCATTAAAATCCACTCCTTTATTTACCAACTCTAATTTAACAGAAAAACTGGTAAATGTCTTGTTTTAAATTCTACTCATCTATTTTATCATTACTATCGGCTTCCGTCTCGCCTGAAAGGACATCCTTAATCGTTTGAATTAAAATTGGCTTTACTTCTGAGACCTTCTTGTCACTAATTTGAGTTGCCCCACTAGATAAGTGACCACCACCACCGAGTCGTTCCATGATGATTTGAACATTAACGTCACCATTACTTCTAGCAGAAATACCAACCACACCATTTGGCCGCTCAGTTGCAACAAATGATGCTTCTACTCCTGATACCGTTAAGATTGAATCAGCTGCTTGCGCTGCCGTTACTGGATCGTATGGATGATCATCTTCACCAGCAATCAATGCAATTCGCCGGTCCTCATCAATAAATTCAACTAACGAAATTAAGTGGTTTCTAGCCAGATAATCATCAACATTTTCTTCCATAAATTGTTGCATTTCTTCAGAATCCGCACCAGCTGAACGAAGATAACTAGCAGCATCAAAGGTCCGCGTCCCAGTTCGCATTGAAAACGACTGGGTATCAATGAAGATTCCAGTCAACATCGCAGTTGCTTCTAGCTTGTTAATTGGTTCTGCATCTTGAGATTGATATTCAAACATTTCAGTAATCAATTCACAAGTAGAAGATGCATATGGTTCGATATAAACTAGGATTGGATTAGGTGGGAATTCTTCACCCCGCCGGTGGTGATCAATGATTACCACTCGGTTTGCTAATCGTTCATACAGTGGTTCTGAAATGCTCATAGATGGCTTCGAGTGATCTACCATAATTAGTAAACTATTATCAGTTGCCTTTTGTAGGGCTTCATCCGGTGTAATGATGGAATCAAATATTTCCGGATATTCCTTACTAGTTTCCAACAACCGTTTTACATCTGAATGTAATTGTGATTGATCAATAACGATCCAGCACTTTTTGTTATTCATTTGTGCAAGGCGCCGAATTCCAAAACAAGCTCCAATTGCGTCCATATCTGGTCGTTGATGCCCTTGAACGAAGATTTGATCTGATTCCTTCATCACTTCTTGCAAGGCCTGTGACGTCATTCTAGCCCGGACCCGCGTCCGTTTTTCCATTGGGTTGGTCTTTCCACCATAGAAACGAGCTTCTTGGTCCTTAGCCTTAACAACTACCTGGTCACCACCACGGCCTAATGCTAAGTCCAGATCACTTTGGGCCTGATCAGCTAAACTATTTAAATTGCTGTCATCGTAGGCAATTCCCACACTCAATGTTAATGGGAAGTTTTGCTTCGACGTGCTTTCGCGAATCTTATCTAGAATCTTGAATTTATCTTCTTCAATTTCCTTCAATGAACTAGCATAAGCAATAATCATAAAGTGATCATCATCAATTTGTTTGAGATACATCCCAAACTCACGGGCCCAACCAGATAGTTCATTAGTAACGTAGTTCAAAAGGTTTGAAATTTCTTGATCAGTCATGGATTGAGTAATTTCATCATAATTATCCAAGAAGATTTCACCAATTGAAACCTTTTCGTTATTATAACGTTCTTCAATGTCATAATAACTAGTAACATCCATTAAATATACCGTATGAAATTCCTTTTGTACCAACATTGAAAAATGATGGTGATTCCAAGTAACTTCATTCGTATCTGATGAATCCCAGAACTTTGAAATCAACGAGTTTAGCCCTGGCGCCACATCCACAACGGACTTGCCAAGCACATCTTGATCACCAAAGTATGGTTGTAAGTACGGATTAACCCATTCGATTTTTTGGTCGTCACTCAAAATCATGACCCCAATTGGCATCTCTAGCATTGTTTCGCTTTCACCACGATGAATCCGATAAGACAAATCAGAGATATACTCATCTCGATTAATACTTAAATGGTTCATCCAATTAATAACATAAGCAAGCCCAATACAAGTAAGGACCAGCATAATGGTTCCAGCTACACTGCCGTATAGAAATGCAATTACAGTTCCGCAAATCGATAAAAGTGAAATAAAGAATGTTACCCACCGTAGATGTCTATTTTTCAAAAACGGGGGTGTATTCTTAAATGAAATTTTTTTCTTCATTTTAATACCTCTTATGTTTTGAGATAACTACATTTTATCACAATCTGTTTTTGATAGTAAAAAAGGAGTAGGACCAAAAGATCCCACTCCCTTTTTAGACTAACTTAAGATTAGTCTTCACTTACAAAGGCCATTAAGCCCATGATCCGTGCTCGCTTGATAGCAGCAGTCAACTTACGTTGGTTCTTAGCGCTAGTACCAGTAACACGACGAGGTAAAATCTTACCACGTTCTGAAGTGAAGCGATTTAATAAGGAAACATCCTTGTAATCGATGTAATCAATGTGATTAGCAGCGATGTAATCTACTTTACGGCGACGACGTCCGCCTCTTCTTTGTGCCATTATATTCACTCCTCTACTCTATATTTTTTTCAGGTCTACATTTTAATTTTAAATTAGAATGGTAAATCATCATCTGAAACATCAATATTTTCACCATTACCAGCAAATGGATTTCCATTACTATTACTACCATTACCGTTATTATTAGGTTGGTTCGTATTAAATGGTTGGTTTTGGTTTTGATTTTGGTTATTACCGCCAAAACCGCCACCACCATTGCCGGGGTTAAATGAATTATTCATGTTTCCACCATTTTGTTGAGGAGCATTATTGTTCATTCCGCCATTATTAAAGTTATTTACGTTAGCTGCGCCTCCTCTGGAGTTTGCAGAATTACGTGACTCTAAGAATGAGAAATTCTCAACAACTACTTCTGTGACATAAACACGGGTTCCCTGATTATTTTCATAATTTCGGGTTTGGATTCGACCATCAATGCCGACCAAATTACCCTTATGCACATAGTTAGCAAAATTTTCAGCTGACTTGCCCCAAATGACACAGTTGATAAAATCAGCTTCACGGTCCCCGTTTCCATTTTTAAAACGACGATCAACAGCTAAAGTAAAACTACCAACAGCTCTGCCGCTTTGGGTGTATCGCAATTCTACATCCCGGGTCAAACGACCAGTTAATGTGGCTCGATTAATCATGCTGAAAAACTCCTCTCGTATCAGAACTTAAATGTCTAATTATCTTACTACAGTCATTTGACGTAAAATACCGTCACTGTACTTGGATAAACGATCAAATTCAAGTAATGCATCGTGGTTATCAGTAGTTAAGTTAACAATGTGGTAAGTACCTTCATTGAAACCGCCAATTTCGTATGCAAAACGACGCTTTGACCAATCCTTTGAATCAATAATCTTAGCACCATTATCAGTCAAGATCTTGTCGAAACGGTCAACTAATTCCTTCTTAGCTGGTTCGTCTAAATCAGGGCGAATGATGTAAGTAATTTCATATTTCTTTTCTTCCATGAGTTACACCTCCTTGTGGTCTTTGGCCCTCTAGCCAATTCTAGAGAGCAAGGAGAATAAAAGCAGACAACTGCTAATATTCACAAATTAAAATTATAGCACGCTTACTAGCATTAATCAATAAAATCTCATAACGAGATGAAAGAATTGCGATACCCATTTAAATACGCAAAGCAAATAAAAAAACGACCAAAAGTCGTTCATTTATTTTAAAACATTAATTATTCGTCTGAGTTTGCAGACTCATCATCATTTTCTGCGTCATCTTCCTTAGCCACTTTGGCCATGGTAGCCACCTTAGAGCCATCATCCATTCGGATTAAATGAACCCCTAAGGTCACCCGACTACTTTCAGAAACGTTGTTTGCATCAAATCTAATTGTGACACCCTTGTCAGTAATCAACATAATGTCTTCATCACCATCAACCGTTGCCAATCCAGCAATTGGTCCGTTCTTAGCACTAATCTTGGCGGTCTTGATTCCTTTACCACCACGGCCCTTAATTGCGTATTCATTGGCTGGCGTCCGTTTTCCATACCCTTTTTCAGAGATAATGAAAACATAACTATCCGGTGCTAAAACATCGGCACCAACTACATAGTCATCAGGATGGAGGTTAATTCCTCGAACCCCACTCGCAGTACGGCCCATTGAACGGACATCGGATGCCTTGAAACTAGCTGCATACCCAAGGTGGGTTCCGATAATCATATTATCGTCTTTTCCAACTACGGATACTCGAATTAACTCATCGTCATCCTTTAAGCTAATTGCCTTTAGCCCATTACTACGAATATTGTAAAATTCATTAATCGCAGTTCGCTTGGAACGACCGTTTAAAGTGGTGAAGAAGAGGTATTTATCTTCATCCTTAGCCTTTTCAGAAACGTTAATGACCGCTTCAATCTTTTCTTCTGGCTTAATGCCTAATAGATTAATAATTGGAATTCCCTTTGCAGTCCGACCGTATTCAGGAATTTCATACCCCTTCATTCGATAAACCTTACCGGCATTCGTAAAGAAGAGCAATGTATCATGAGTAGAAGTAGCAACTAAGTGTTCAATGAAGTCATCATTGTGCACACCCATACCTTGAATTCCACGACCCCCACGATTTTGAGTCTTAAAGTCAGAAGTTGGTAGGCGCTTTACGTAACCATTGTGAGTCAATGTAACCATCACGTCTTCTTCAGCAATTAGATCTTCATCTTCAATGCTGAGCACTTCACCAACTAATAACTTCGTCCGACGTTCATCACCGAACTTATCCTGAATTTCAAGTAATTCATTGTAGATAATTTCATTGATTTTTTCACGACTAGCTAAAATGGCCTTGTATTCCTGAATAGCGCTTAAAAGACGTTGGTGTTCATCTTCCACTTTTTCACGTTCTAATCCAGTCAATCGAACTAGTCGCATGTCCAGGATTGCTTGGGCTTGCTTGTCAGATAAGTCATAGTTATCAATCAATTGGGCCTTTGCCACTGCCCCAGTTCTAGATTCACGAATAATCTTAATGATGGCATCAATATGATCTAGCGCAATCAACAATCCTTGTAAGATGTGATCACGATTTTCAGCCCGTTTTAAGTCATGTTGAGTCCGCCGCTTGATTACTTGAACTTGATGTTCTAAGTAGTTTTGGAGGATTTCCTTTAAGCTAAGCACTTTTGGTGCCCCGTGAACAATCGCTAACATGTTAAAGCTAAATGAAGTTTGTAATAGGGTTAGCTTGTAAAGGTTGTTTAACACAACTTCAGCACTCGCATCCCGTCTAACATCAATGGTAACCCGTAATCCTTCACGGTCAGATTCATCCTTGATGTCAGTAATGCCTTCAATCCGCTTTTCACGAACTAAGTCAGCGATTCGTTCAATCAATTTAGCCTTATTAACCATGTATGGTAATTCAGTGGCTACAATTTGTTGATGACCTCTAACTTCTTCAATGTCAACCTTGGCCCGTAATACAATGGTTCCCTTACCGGTTTCATAAGCCTTCCGAATTCCAGACTTACCCATTACGACCCCCCCAGTAGGAAAGTCAGGGCCAGGGAGTGCATCCATTAAATCAGCCACTGTCGCATCTGGATTTTTCATCAAGATGTGAAGCGCACTGATTACTTCACTTAGATTATGCGGTGGCACGTTGGTAGCCATCCCAACCGCAATTCCAGAAGCTCCGTTAACTAATAAGTTAGGGAAGCGAGAAGGTAACACCGTTGGTTCCTTTTCCGTTCCATCATAGTTATCTTGAAAATCAACGGTATCCTTGTTGATGTCGCGTAACATCTCTAATGAAATCTTACTCAACCGTGCTTCGGTATAACGCATTGCGGCTGCACCATCACCATCGACGGACCCAAAGTTTCCGTGTCCATCAACTAGCATGTAGCGATAGCTGAAGTCCTGTGCCATCCGCACCATTGATCCATAAACCGCAGCATCACCGTGGGGGTGGTACTTCCCAAGGACATCCCCAACGACTCTGGCAGATTTCTTGTATGGTTTATCAGGGGTAACCCCTAATTCGTGCATATCATATAAAATTCTACGGTGCACTGGTTTTAATCCATCTCGTACATCAGGCAATGCTCTGGCAACGATAACACTCATCGCATAGTCTAAGAACGAGGTTTGCATTTTTTTAGATAAATCAATATCCGTAATTCGGTGATTTACAATATCTCCGTTGGCCAATTTCTTTGCCTCCATTCATAGTTACCCAGTCTTGTTGATTTGTGTTACACGTGAAACACAATCAAATCTAATCATAAAATGTTACACGTGAAACAATTTTAAACATCCAAGTTTTCAACGAACTTAGCGTTTTCTTCGATGAACTTGCGCCGTGGTTCAATTTGGTTCCCCATTAACATGGCGAATACTTGGGCAGCATCGGCAGCATTTTCTGAATCCACCCGTAACAAGTGGCGGTTATCTGGATTCATAGTTGTTTCCCAAAGTTGTTCTGGATCCATTTCACCAAGCCCCTTGTAACGTTGAATTTGTGGCTTAGGTGAGCCTGGGAGTTCGCTTAATAGTTGTTGTAATTCTTGATCAGTATCAATATACCGTTGTAACTTACCTTGTCTCAACCGATACAAAGGTGGTTGGGCAATGTATACATATCCGGCATCCAATAGTGGCCGCATGTAGTTATAGATCAACGTTAATAATAACGTTTGAATGTGCGCACCATCGACATCGGCATCAGTCATGATAATCAATTTGTGATAATGAACTTTGGAAATATCAAAGTCATCCCCAAATCCAGTTCCCATTGCAGTAAATAGGGACCGGATTTCTTCGTTAGCTAGGATTCGATCCATACTTGCCTTTTCAACGTTCAAAATCTTACCCCGAATTGGTAGGATGGCTTGCGTTAATCTAGAACGACCCTGCTTAGCAGAACCACCGGCAGAATCCCCTTCGACGATAAATAATTCTGAAATTTCGGGATCATTACTAGTGTTATTAGCTAACTTACCAGGTAAGTTACTAATTTCAAGTCCACTCTTCTTACGGGTTACTTCACGAGCCCGCTTAGCAGCGACCCGGGCCTTAGAAGCAATTGAACCCTTTTCGACGATCTTTCTAGCAATACTTGGATTTTCCAATAGGAACCGACTGAAGTGTTCACTAAAAATACGATCAGTTGCAATCCGCGCATCAGAGTTACCTAACTTTGTCTTAGTTTGGCCTTCGAATTGAGGATCTGGATGCTTAATACTAATCACGGCCGTCAATCCTTCGCGGACATCATAACCAGTTAGTTTGGCATCTTTACCCTTTAGTAAGTTATTTTTACGTGCATAATCATTGACTACCCGTGTAAGAGCTCGCTTAAACCCTTCTTCATGGGTTCCACCTTCAATCGTGTGGATATTATTCGTAAAGGTCAATAAATTACTGTGATAATCATCAGTGTATTGAAGTGCTACTTCAACGTTGATGTCATTTTCTTTTCCTTCAACGTAAATCGGCGTCTTAAATAGCGTGTCCTTATTTTTGTCTAAGTATTCAACATAGTGTTTAATTCCACCTTCATAGTGGAAGTCATGTTCAACGGGTTCGTCAGGGCGATTATCTCTAATCGTAATCCGCAAGCCCTTATTTAAGAATGCCAATTCACGAACCCGATTGGTTAAGGTATCCATGTCATAAGTAGTCGTTTCAGTGAAAATATCTGGATCTGGTACAAAATGCACCTTAGTTCCATGGTCTTCTTCTGAAGTCGTCCCAATTTGTTTCATTGGATCTTGAACGTGACCACGCTTGAAGTCGATGTAGTAAACCTTACCACCACGTTTGACAGTTACGTCTAACTCAGTGGAAAGCGCATTAACAACTGAGGCCCCAACCCCATGTAGTCCACCAGAAACTTTGTATCCGCCACCACCGAATTTTCCACCGGCATGTAAGATTGTAAAAATCGTTTCTAGGGCTGGTTTGCCAGTCTTAGTCATTGTATCCACTGGCACTCCACGTCCATTATCAGTAACGGTAATACTATTGTCCTTTTCAACCGTTACATGAATTGTGTCGGCAAATCCAGCTAATGCTTCATCAATTCCGTTATCCACAATTTCCCATACCAAGTGGTGTAGTCCTTGCACGCTTGTGGAACCAATGTACATTCCTGGACGTTTTCGAACTGCTTCGAGGCCTTCTAAGACCTGAATTTGGCTGGCATTATATTTTTCTGCTTCAGCTTCACGGCGCTTTTCTTCGTCAGTCAACCTAAACTCCTCCTTTGTGCGAGTCACGATCAATCGGTTGCCAAATCACCATTGGTGATATTGAACACCTTCGGATCATGAATCAAATCCTTAGCAATCCCACTTAAACTAGTGGTGGTTAAAAACGTTTGAACTTTATCTTGAATCGCCTTTAACAGGTGCGTTTGCCGTGCATCATCTAATTCAGACAAAACATCATCTAGTAATAATACTGGATATTCACCAGTTTCTGACTTCATCAAATCAATTTCAGCCAACTTTACTGATAGTGCCGTCGTCCGTTGTTGACCTTGCGAACCAAATGTTTGAACGTCATTGTGGTTGATCTTAAATTTTAAATCATCCCGATGCGGCCCCAAGACGGTCGTCCCCATTCTAATCTCACGGTCACGTTCATCTTGGAACGCTTGTTTTAACCCAGCGTAAATGTCATCTACGCTTTGTAATTGCTTTTGTTTTAGTGTTGTCACGTATTTAAACGTTAATTGTTCTTTATTTTGCGAAATCGTTGCATGAATTTGACTCGACCATTGCTCTAGTTTTTGTAATAACTGGAGCCGTTGATAAATAATTTGGGCCCCATAAGCCGACAGTTGATCAGATAAGACGTCTAAGTAAACTAAGTCATTTGCCTTTTTGATCTGCAATAACTTTAGATACTTATTTCTTTGGCGCAGGATTCGCTGGTACTGCGAGGTGTTGTATAAATAGAGATTGCTCATCTGACCAAACTCAATATCCATAAACCGGCGCCGTACCTGCGGTGAACCCTTCACAATTGAAAGATCCTCCGGCGCAAACAAAATGACGTTTAACTGACCAACGTATGATGACAGCTTTGCTTGTTCAATATGATTGACCTTTGCGCGTTTACCCTTTTTACCTAGGTCTAGTTCTAGATTCAAGTGCCCATTTTGCTTAGTAATTAAGGCTTTTAACTGGGCATTCGATTGTTTCCATTGAATCAAATCAGCATTATTGTTAGTGCGATGACTTTTGGTCAATGCCAACACGTAGATGGACTCCAAAAGATTGGTTTTCCCCTGGGCATTATCCCCTAATAAAACATTAACCCCATCCGAAAACTCAGTTTCCACATGGGTATAATTTCTGAAGTGATCCAATTCTAACTTTGCAATTTTCATTAATCATCCTGCTTTGTCCGAATGAAAAACATTCCCACATCTGGGATTGTGACGTTGTCACCATCATATAGCTTCTTACCACGTCTGTTTTCAGGTTCGTCATTTAGCATCACGGTATGCTCACGCAAATACCACTTAGCTTGACCACCTGAACCTACGATTGTCTCCTCCTTTAACATTTGTCCCAATGTTATATATGGAGTGGAGATAAAAACAGTTTTTTTCAAATTTTCACCCCTCTTTACAATGTCTATTATACCCTTAAAACGGTAAAAAGTACACTTTATTCACATTATCAGGCTTTCTTAGCAATTTTAAGTTCAACCAGTATATTTAGTCGTAAAAATAAAAAATCGCCTTAAATCGTTAATTTTGGTATAAATCGCAAAAAAACATGGACCCAAATCAATTGAGTCCATGTTTTTTGAATTTGATTATTAATTTTTATTTATCAACGTAGGTTAATTCTTTTGAAGTGTGGGTAAATGGTTCAGCACCATTTTCAGTCACGTGCACACAATCTTCGATTCTAACTCCTGCAACGTCTGGAATGTAAATTCCGGGTTCAATTGAGAAACACATTCCCGGTTGTAATTCCATCTTATTGCCTTCCATGATGGATGGGAATTCATGTTCACTCATCCCCATTCCATGACCGAGTCTGTGGATAAAGTATTCGCCATAGCCGGCCTTGTTGATAACATCACGGGCTACAAAATCCAATTCTTCGGCAGTGATGCCTGGTTTAACTGCATCCATTGCCTTTAATTGAGCTTCCAAACAGACCTTGTAAATATCAAGTTCCTTATCGGTTGGCTTCCCAACAGCAACGGTTCTAGAGGCATCTGAAATATAACCATCATGAACGGTTCCTAGATCAAATAACACTAATTGGTTATTTTGCACCTTAATCTCACTAGTGTCACCATGTGGATTCGCCGCATGGGCACCAGCTTGCACCAAGGTGTCAAAACTCATGTTACTAACGCCACGTAATTTTAATTCATATTCCAACTTAGCGGCAATACTCATTTCAGTTACTCCAGGATGAACGGCAGCAAAACCTTGTTCAAAGGCAAAGTCTGCTTCACGGCCAGCTGCTTCTAGCTTAGCAATTTCATCTGGCGTCTTAAATAAGCGCATGTGTTCAACTAGTGAAGTTACATCCTTGTCAAAGGCCGCATCAGTGAAGACTTTTTGTAATGCTTCTTCGCGGGCAACTGGTAAGTATGACTTATCCAAAGCAATTCGTTTAGGATCAGCAACCCGTTTCTTAACTTGGTCTCCAATCATTTGCCATGGATTTTCATGGTCTAAATAGCCATAAACAGGGTGGCTAAAGCCAGTTCCCTTAATGACTTCTACTTCCAAAGCTGGTGCAAACATAAATGGTTCTTGATCTGCAAACACGACTAACGCTAAAACCCGTTCAACTGGGTCACTATAGAACCCAGTTAAATATTCAATTGTTTTAGGATCACTGATATAAGTAAAATCAGCGCCTTGTTCAGCAGTCCATTTTTGAATCGATGTTAGTTTTGACAATTAAACCACCCCACAAATAATTTTGTTCGTTGGATCTTAGAACGTCCGAACTGGCGTTACTAGTTGAATAAAGCTGTCCCCATCTTCAGTTGGCTTAAGTGTAAATGGCCGTAATGCTGATGAGAATGAAATTTGAATCATGGTCTTGCCGAATGAACGTAGGGCGTCCTTAACGTAATCCGGGTTAAACGAAATTTCTAATGCATCTCCATCAACAGATTCTGGTTCTAATTCTTCTTCAACAGTCCCAACGTCTGGTGAATCACCAGTTAGCTTAATCATAGCATTATTTGGGTCGATGGTTAACTTAACGACATTATTTCTAGATGCATGGGAAAGTAGTGAGGCCCGTTCAATTGATGCCAATAAGACGGGTGCTTCTAGTTGAATTCTAGTATTTGATTCTTCTGGAATTAACCGTGAAGTATCAGGATAGTTTCCTTCAAGTAATCTGGAGTAGAAGTACGTATCACCAAAAATAAATAATACTTGGTTTTCAGCAATCCGCATTTGTAATTCTTGATGGTCTTCAATCATCCGCGAAAGTTCACTTAGACTCTTTCCTGGAATGATGAAGTTGTATTCACGATCACTACCAGAGAAGTTGATGACACGTTGACTTAAACGATGACTATCAGTAGCAACTGCTAATAATTGCCCATCTTTTAATACAAAGTGCACTCCAGTTAAAATAGGCCGACTTTCTTGAGTTGATACGGCGATTACAGTTTGGCTAATGATTTCTTTAAAGATATCACCAGAAAACGTTACAGAATCGTCAGTATCAATTTCTGGTAGGTGGGGATAATTACTAGCGCTTAGTCCTTTAATTGTAAATTCTGATTGGCCAGATGTAATGGTTGCTTGTAAGTCGTTACCAACCGTTAGTTGCATGGTAGTGTCAGGTAATTTCTTAACGATGTTTACAAAGAAACCAGCGGTTAGCACGATTGAACCTGGTTCTGTGATTTCTAGTTCGTTATCAGGATTGTCAGTTTTAATTTGGGTTTCGATTGAAATATCTGCATTACTACCAGTTAGGATTAATCCTTCAGCATCTGCAGTAATTTTAATTCCAGTTAAGATTGGAATTGTGGTTTTAGAAGAGATTGCTCTTGAAACGGTGTTCAAACTTTGAATAAATGCTGATCTTTTGATTGAGAATTTCATAGTTTAATTTTTGCCTCCTGCGCTCTACAACAATAAGTAATAATAAAACAGTAGTAGTAAGGGCTGTGGATAAAGTCGCGATTTTGGACCTCATCCCTTGCCACCACTGGGATAGTGCCTGTGGATAACCTGTGGATAAACTCGATTTTCTGTGGATAACCTGTGGATATCTTTTTTCAGCGACTAGTCATAATTTGGTTGAAAATGTTACTAAAATTATAACATTTTTTATCTTAGCAACTCAGTTTTTAAGTCCCCAACTTCGTCTTTAATTTGGGGATCATTATTTTTCAATGCTTTTTTGATTTTATCGTAAGCATGAATAACAGTCGTATGATCTTTACCACCAAATGCCTTGCCAATTTTTGGTAGCGAAGCATTAGTTAACTCACGAGAAAGATACATGGCGACCTGGCGCGGCCCCACAATTTCTTTGAACCGCTTTTTACCTTTGATATCTTTGACTTGAACGTTGTAATATGATGCAACTTTTTCTAAGATCTCATTGATATCAACATTACGGTCAATTTTAGTTGAATAATCTAAGCCGTTCATTGCATCTTCAACTAATTGTGTATTGATGACGGCTTTTGTGCCTTGGAACTTAGAATACGCTTTAACTCTTGAGAGGGCACTTTCTAACTCCCGAACGTTTGAATCTACTTTTTCAGCTAGGTATTCTAACGCTTCATCAGTGATGGAGATTTTGGCATACTTAGCCTTGCTTTGTAGAATCTTAGTTCGCGTGGCCACATCGGGCTCGTCAATGCTCACCGCTAGTCCCCAATTGAAGCGAGAAATTAAGCGATCTTGTAACTTAGCAATTTCATTCGGTAACCGATCAGAAGTCATTACGATTTGTTTACCATCTTTGTGTAAGTCATTAAAAGTATGGAAAAACTCCTCTTGGGTCTTATCCTTACTAGAGAAAAACTGGATATCATCTACTAATAATAAGTCCACGTTGCGGTACTTTTCCTTGAACTTTTCCATTTCATTGCCGCCGTTACTATCTTTCTTAACAGCACTAACGAATTCATTAGTAAATTTCTCACTAGTAATAAATACGACATTTTTGCTCGGATCCTGTTCCAACATATAATTTCCAATGGCTTGCATTAAGTGGGTCTTACCTAAGCCCACCCCTCCATAGATTAGGAGGGGATTATAAGTAGTTCCAGGGTCTTCAGCAACTGATAGGGCCGCTGCTTGGGCAAACATATTTGGTTTACCGACCACGAACTTATCAAATGTGTATTTTGGATTTAATTGGTTATTCTCATCATCAGCAACTGGAAATGGTTGCTTTTGTTCTTGTTCCTGTTTTGCATCATTAACTTGATCTTCAGTTACTAATACGGGCGTGATGTCCTTACCAGTTATCTGAAATGAGTACTCAATTACCTTACTAGTAATGTTTTTTTGCCAATAATCAACGTGCAAAGGGGAAGGAAGCTGAATGGTCAGTTTGTTGTTTTCGAACTTAATGGGTTTAACGTTGCTAAACCATGTTCGGTAACTGACTTGTGTAAAATCATTTTTTAGTTCTTCATCTAATTTGTCCCATAGTGATTTTGCATCCAAATAAAGTGCCTCCCTTCCTAAAAATACAAAAAATATTTTAGCATTAAATTAGGGAGTTTTCCACAGGTTGAAAAGTGATAAAAATTTGTTTCACAAGAAATGGGCTAAAGTTATCCACATTTGCATAATTCTGTGGATAAAAAATATTAATAACATAGTTATCAACAGGGGTTGTGGATAAAAAAGACGCTATAAACATTGTTATTATAGGATTTAGTAAAAGTTATCCACACCTGTGGATAAAGTTATCCACACCCTGTGGATATGTGGATAAACCTGTGCATAACCTGTTGATAAACTGTTAATAACTTAAAAACATTGGGGAACATAAAAGTTGCGTAACAATTTTTATTAACCGCACTGTGAACAAAAAATAGTGGCTTGGAATCGAAATAACTATTTAAAATTATTGGGAGTTGTGTTATTATATTTAGGAATTGTATTTAAACTTAAATAGAAATAAAACAAGTCTAAGGAGGGTTAGTAATGAAGAGAACTTACCAACCAAAGAAACGTCATCGTGCTCGTGTACACGGCTTCCGTAAACGTATGTTAACTAGTAACGGACGTAAGGTGTTAGCACGTCGTCGCAGAAAAGGCAGAAAATCATTGTCTGTATAGATCACTGACCATTCAGTGGTCTTTTTCATTATTAATGTATATTTTGAATCGTTACTTGGAGATGGATTATGCGAAAATCATATCGCGTTAAAAAGGAAGCTGACTTCCAGACGGTATTTGAAAACCATAACTCAGTGGCTAATCGGATGTTTGTTGTTTATCAATTGGACAAGCCTAGCCAGCCTCATTTTCGAGTTGGGATTTCTGTTGGTAAAAAAATTGGGAACGCAGTTCATAGAAACTGGGTTAAGCGTCGGATTAGACAGTCACTTTTAGAGTTAAAACCAGAATTGCGCAGTGATGTGGATTTCTTGGTGATTGCCCGTCCCCATGCTTCTGGCCAATCGATGAAAGCCATCAAGTATAATTTGATTCATGTATTAAAACTAGCAAATTTACTTAATCCTGATTATAGTGAGGATCAAAAAATTGAATAAAAAACTTAAAAAATTAATTGCGTTATCTTCCGTACTTAGTTTGGCCTTTCTATTAAGTGCTTGTAGCACGACCCCAATTACTAATCACAGTACTGGGATTTGGGATGGTGGAATTGTTTTAAACTTCTCGCGGGCAATTATCTGGTTATCCAATATCTTTGGATCCAGTTATGGAATCGGAATCATTGTGTTTACGATTATCATTCGGATTATTATCTTACCATTGATGATTTTCCAAACTCGCAGTATGAAGAAGACGCAAGAAATCCAACCACAATTAAAAGCATTACAAAAGAAGTATTCATCTAAGGATACTGAAACAATGCAAAAGTTGCGTGAAGAACAACAAAAGCTTTATTCAGAAGCTGGCGTAAATCCAATTGCTGGATGTTTACCATTGGTAGTGCAATTACCAATTATCTATGCACTTTACCAATCGATTTCACGGACTGAGATTTTGAAATCAGGGCAATTCTTATGGTTACGACTTGGGGATAAAGATCCATTCTTTGTTTTACCAATTCTAGCTGCCCTATTGACGTTCGTTAGTTCCTGGTTAGCAATGAAGTCACAACCAGAAACGAATGGAATGGCTACCATGATGACGATTGGGATGCCATTGATTATCTTCTTTACAGCGCTAAATGTGCCATCCGCCCTTTCACTTTACTGGGTAATTACCAATGCGTTCCAAGCTGTACAAACCTTGGTATTACAAAATCCTTGGAAAATGCAACGCGAACGTGATGCTAAAGAACAAGCACGTAGAGAACGTGAACATAAAGTGGCAAAGGCAATTCGTAAAGCGAAGAAGAGCCGTCGGAAATAACATTAAAGCTTAATTAAAAGACACCAATTCTATTGAATTTGGTGTCTTTTTTTGGTTTGCATGTGCTATTATTATAATGTTAAGCAAAAATTACTGGAGGCTCCACATTCATGAATACGTTCACCGGAAAAACTGTTGATGAAGCAATTCAAAAAGCTCTCAACACACTAGAAATCGATAAAAATGATGCAATAATTAAAGTAATTCAAAAAGCCAAAAAGGGATTCTTCGGAATTGGCAAACGTGAAGCCATTGTCGAAGTAATCAAAAAAGAAACTGAACCAGCACCAGTTGAAGATACTGAAATTAATGAAGATATTAATGAAAAGGCATCGAATGCTGCCAAATCTGCTAGTGCTGAATATAACCGCAATAATCACTCGGATGCTAAACCAAGTCAACGAGCTGCGGATGCAGATGAAGCAATTGATAAGCTAAAAACATATTTAGATGCCATCATTGCTCAATTAGGAATTAACTCAAAATCAGAAATAGTGTTCAAAAATAGTAAGAGCGTTAAAATTAATTTTGACACGCAAGAAGAGGGATTGTTGATTGGAAAACATGGATTAACAATTAATGCGCTTCAAACATTAGCAGAGATTTATTTAAATCGATTAGGAATTTACCACGTAGTAGTTGAATTAGATACGGCCAATTATCGCCAACGCCGCTTAGATGTATTAGAAAAATTAGCGGAAAAAACAGCTCGTGATGTAGTTGCGGAAGGTAAACCAGTTTATCTCGATCCAATGCCATCATTTGAACGTAAGAAGATTCATAAGACACTAGAAAATCACCAATATGTCCGCACTTACTCAGCTGGCCGGGAACCTTACCGGGCGGTCGTCGTCGTTCCAAAATAAATTAAAAAAATAAAACAGACAAATTGACAAACCGTGGATATCACTATATGATATACATGTTTATTTGTCGTGAAAAAAATTAATATGCTAGATGAAGTAGTGAAAGTGCTTTGTCCACGTGACTTAAGGCGTGGAGTGGGCACTTTTTTTGTATTGTAATTACAACGAAAGGAAGTCATCAATATGGGATTAACCACAACTGAATTTGATACGATTGCTGCGATTTCAACCCCACCTGGTGAAGGTGGAATTGCCATTATCAGAATTAGTGGTGAAGATGCAATGAAGGTTATCACCAAAATTTATCGGGGCAAGGACTTAAACCAAGTAAATAGTCACACCATTAATTATGGGCACATTGTAGACCCAGCTGATAATAATGAAACGGTCGATGAAGTCATGGTATCAGTAATGAAAGCCCCTAATACCTATACTAAGGAAGACGTCATTGAAATTAACTGTCACGGAGGAATTGTGGCAACCAATCGGATTTTACAGATTGTATTGAGTAACGGGGCTCGAATGGCTAATCCCGGTGAATTTACTGAACGGGCATTTTTAAATGGGCGCATTGATTTATCACAATCAGAAGCGGTTATGGACTTGATCGAAGCTAAAACTGATCAATCAATGAAGGCAGCTTTAAATCAATTAGATGGAAATTTGTCTCATTTAATTCGGAATTTACGCCAAGATATTTTAGACGTTTTGGCCAATGTTGAAGTTAATATTGACTATCCAGAATACGATGATGCTGAAACCATGACGACTAAATTATTGTTGGATAAAGCTAATGAAGTTCATGCTAGCATCGAACAACTATTGAAAACTGCTAAGCAAGGAAAGGTATTACGAGATGGATTAGCCACTGCTATTGTGGGGCGGCCTAACGTTGGAAAATCCAGTATCTTAAATCACCTCTTGCATGAAGACAAGGCCATCGTGACGAATGTGCCTGGGACCACGCGGGATGTTTTGGAAGAATACGTTAACGTTAGAGGAGTCCCGTTGAAGCTGATCGATACGGCTGGAATTCGTGAAACCGATGACCAAGTGGAAAAAATCGGGGTGGAACGATCACGTAAATCCATCAATAGTGCTGATCTAGTATTATTAGTGTTGAATGCTAGTGAACCACTAACGAATGAAGATCGCGAACTATTGAAGTTGACTGAACACACGAAGCGGATTGTGATCTTGAACAAGACCGACCTAACTCCAAAGATTGAAATGGACACGGTAAAAGAGTTAGTGGGAGCCGACAATATTATTTCCACTTCTGCTATGAAGGCAGATGGGTTACAACCATTAGAAGAACGAATTGCAAAGTTGTTCTTTGAAGAAGGAATCGAAAATTCACAGTCGAATGTCATGGTAACAAATGCACGGCACATTAGCTTATTGAATCAAGCGATGGATGCACTATCAGATGTCACTAATGGAATTGCTAGTGGGATGCCTGTGGATCTAGTTCAAATTGATATGACGAGATGTTGGGAGCTTTTAGGTGAAATTACCGGAGATAGCTATAACGATGAATTATTGGACCAACTCTTTAGTCAGTTCTGTTTAGGAAAGTAATTTGTGGATAACTAGTGGATAACTATTTTAAATTAAAAAGTAATTAACATGTGGATAACTTTTGGAGGAAATTATGAGTGAAATTTTAAGTCATGTTAAGCAAACCTACCAGGGCCCTGACTACGATGTAATCGTTGTAGGCGCTGGACATGCTGGATGTGAAGCGGCTTTAGCTGCTGCTAGAATGGGCAATAAGACTTTATTGCTAACGATTAACTTGGAAATGGTGGCCTTTATGCCATGTAATCCATCCGTTGGGGGACCAGCTAAGGGAATCGTTGTTCGTGAAGTTGACGCTCTTGGTGGTGAAATGGGTCGTAATATTGATAAAACTTACATTCAAATGCGGATGTTAAATACTGGAAAGGGGCCTGCAGTGCGTGCTTTACGGGCCCAAGCCGACAAGCATGCTTACCATCGCGCAATGAAGGAAACGATTGAAAACCAACCAAACTTGACGTTACGGCAAGGAATTGTGGATTCATTGTTAACTAAGGATGGTGTTTGTACCGGAGTGGTAACGAATACCGGTGCCAAATATAACGCCAAAACGGTCGTTTTATGTACGGGAACTGCTGCGCGGGGTCGAATTATCATTGGGGAACTTCAATACTCCTCAGGTCCTAATAACACCCAACCAGCGTTAGAATTATCCAAAAACCTAGAAGATCTTGGATTTAAGTTAAAGCGGTTTAAGACTGGAACGCCACCACGGGTTGATGGAAATACGATTGACTTTAGTAAGACTACTGAACAACCTGGGGATAAAGAAGTGAACCACTTTAGTTATGAAACTCCAGATAGTCAATATCTAGATTTAAAGAATCAACTATCGTGTTGGTTGACTTATACCAACGAAAAGACCCACGAAATCATTCGTGAAAACCTTGGTCGGGCGCCAATGTTTAACGGAACGGTTGAAGGAATCGGACCTCGTTACTGCCCTTCCATTGAAGATAAGGTAGTTCGGTTTGCAGATAAGGATCATCACCAAGTCTTTTTGGAACCAGAAGGACGTGAAACCCAAGAATATTACGTGAATGGGATGTCCACTTCCATGCCGGAAGAAGTACAACAAAACATGATTCATTCCGTTGAAGGGCTAAAAGATGCTGAATTAATGCGGCCTGGTTACGCGATTGAATATGACGTTGTGGATCCATATCAATTAAAACCAACCTTTGAAACAAAAGTGTTGAAGAACTTATACACAGCTGGTCAAACTAACGGGACTTCCGGATATGAAGAAGCTGCTGGACAAGGAATCTATGCCGGAATTAACGCTGGACTTAGAGCCCAAGGCAAAGATCCAATGATTCTAAAGCGAAACGAAGCTTATATTGGGGTAATGGTCGATGACTTAGTAACAAAGGGAACTAACGAACCATACCGACTTCTAACTAGTCGGGCTGAATACCGGCTCTTATTACGGCACGATAATGCTGATATTCGTTTAACCGAAAAGGGACACGAATTAGGATTAATCTCAGATGAACGTTACCAAAAGTTCTTGGCTAAGAAAGCAGCTGTGGATAACGAAATTGATCGGTTAAACAGCATTCGCATCAAGCCAAATGATGAAGTTAATCAATTTATTCAAGAACATGGGGATAAACCATTACAAGATGGGGTATTAGCATCTGTCTTTCTACGTCGTCCATACGTTAGCTACAATATCTTAAGACAATTTATTCCAGCCCCTGACCAACCACTTGGTCGGCGGGTGATCGAACAAGTTGAAATCCGGACTAAGTACGCTGGATACATTAAGAAGGCGGAAGAAAACGTTGAAAAGTTAAAGAAGATGGAAGCTAAGAAGATTCCTGAAAACATTGACTACGACGCTATTGATGGATTGGCAACTGAAGCTCATCAAAAATTAAAGAAGATTCAACCACACAGTATTGCACAAGCATCACGAATTAGTGGGGTTAATCCTTCCGATATCGCAATTTTAAGTGTCTATATTCAACAAGGACGCATTGCTAAAACAAAATAATTAACAGTTAATAAAACCACTGTGGATAACTTTTCCACAGTGGTTTTATTGTTAAAAATTAATTTCTGTGGATAAGTTGTGAAAAACTATTAAAATTATTATATATTATTAATAGTTTTACATAAGCAATTAGGAGTGAAAAAATGAAGAACAATAAGGTAGTTCAGTTTATTAAAGATTACGTCCTGTTGATATTAGCAATTATTGTGATTTGGGTGTTGCTCAATCTATTTTTATTTGCCCGGGTCAACGTTAGTGGACCATCAATGGAACCTAATTTGAACAATAAACAGTCGTTGATTGTATGGCGTCAAGCACAGATTAAACATTTAAGTGTAGTCGTATTTAATGCGGCGGGAGTGGATCCTAATGCGCAAGCAAGCCCTATTTACTATGTAAAACGGGTAATTGGGTTACCTGGGGATAAAGTGGCATTTAAAGATGGTGCTCTTTATGTGAATAACCAAAAGGTTAACCAGTCGTTTATTAGTCAGACTGAACAGACTAATGGGACCCAGATTCAACCAGGAGTATCTAAAATTCCAGCATTAAAGAACTGGGATTTAAAGCAACTTTCTAATTATTGGACGGCAGATAAGGGCGCCGTGACGGTCCCTAAGGGGAAGTACTTTGTTTTAGGCGATCACCGGAGCGTTTCCAACGATAGTCGTTATTGGGGATTTGTGCCGAAGGATAAAGTCATGGGGGTTGTGAATTCTGAAAGCTGGCTATGGCCATTCCGTTACAATACTAATGATCAACAACGTTATAATATTAATTCATTAGGTTATTAACAGGTTATCCACTGTGGATAATTATTTACAAAATGATTAAATGACCAAACTTCGTTTAGAAAATGTTATAATGTGAATAAATTGTAGATTTGTACAGGAGATTTTGATTTTGGAAAAAGAAGAGAATAAATTACTAGGCTTCATGAAGGATTATGTTTTGCCAGTTGTAGTGACGCTATTAGTACTATGGCTAATTAATAGCTTTTTAGTAACTAAGGTCCGGGTAAGTGGTCCATCAATGGAACCTAATTTAAAGAATAACCAGTCGATTATTGTATGGCGCCAAGCACAAATTAAGCATTTGAGTGTAATTGTGTTTAATGCCTCAGGTGAAGACCCACAAGCTAGTGGGAATCCAGACTATTACGTAAAACGGGTGATTGGATTACCTGGTGATAAGGTGGCATTTAAAGATGGCACTATTTATGTAAATGACAAAAAGGTTCCGCAAACCTTCATTAGTAAATATGAACGGACTTCAGGAACGCAGGTGCCAGCTTATAAGATTACCAATTGGGACATTAAGAAACTAGCAGCTAATTGGCCTAAGAATAAGCAAGCAGTGACCGTTCCTAAGGGCGAATACTTCGTCTTAGGTGATCACCGGAGTGTTTCTAATGATAGTCGTTACTGGGGCTTTGTACCAAAGGATAAAATCATGGGGGTTGTTCATGCTTACGGATGGCCATGGCCATTTAATGGAAATAACACCAATGATCAACAACGTAATAACATTAATTCATTAGCATATTAAAGTTCAAAAAAGGACGTCCAACTAAAATGTTGGGCGTCCTTTTTATATTAATCAATAATATTTAGCTTCATTAGAACGTTTTGAATAATAGAATTAAAGTTTGCTTCTGTGAATTGACCTTGCCAAATAATATGATTGTGTTCATCTGATACTTGATATTCATTGGTATTTTCAATTGGAGCAAGAACGATTTTAATTTGCTTGCCGTTATTTTGAAAATTCGCTACCGAAACTA
The DNA here is from genome assembly GCF_037546185.1 of Nicoliella lavandulae. NCBI lineage: Bacteria > Bacillati > Bacillota > Bacilli > Lactobacillales > Lactobacillaceae > Nicoliella > Nicoliella lavandulae. The sequence goes on from NZ_JAWMWH010000001.1 coordinate 480,345, forward strand.
ACCATGTTTTATGATCAGCCTGCGCTAGTGATTGGACATCTTCAGTAGTACTTAAGTCACCGTTTTTAACGGCGATTTCAGCATACTTACGGATGTGTTGTTTGATGTTAATCATGAAAACACTACCTTTCTAGTGTCGGAAATTAAAAAAGTTTATTTTCCTTACTAAAACTGTTGTATTCTTCAAATAAATTAGCAAAATTTTGGTATCTTTGTAATACATCTGGCTTTAAATCGAGACCGTTGCCAGCTTCATATGCAATGCTAAATAATGAATGCATGAAGTGAGTAGTATTAATTTGATTATTTAATTTGATGCCAACCTTAACAATATCCATTGTTCGCTTGTAATTCTTTGTTAAAACATAGTAATGAGCTAATTGGTTACATACAAAGATAATTTGAATTTGACGATAGCTAAATTCATCACCATCTTTTTGTTGCTTGGCCATAAAGTCATCTACTAAATTGAAGAAGTAGTCGGCCTTATTAAGCTTATCAAGCTTTTTGTATGAGTCACCCTTAATTGTGTATGCTAATGTTGTATACACATTTAAGTCATCACTGTGAGTACTTGCGAGCACCTTATCACATTCAAAGATTGCGTCTTCGTAGTGATCTTGACGGAATTTTGAGAATGCAATCACAAAGTGGTATTGGACCAGTTGATCAGCATCCATTTTAACATTTGATAGTGATTTAATGCGCTTTTCAATTGATGGTTGATCTTCTGGTGCGTAATTGTATAAATCATCTTCAATTTGCATTAACTTATTATCTAAGTCACTATCAGGACGACTAAAGTCGGAAAATACATCATTTAAAGTTAAGTCAATGCGCTTGCATAGCTTAATTAAAATCTTAGTAGTTGGTGGCACATTGTGCTTTTCAATCTTACTAATCGTATTTTGCGTACAAATGTCCTTTGCTAAATCAGTTTGAGTAATATTCTTTGCCTTTCGCTGTTGGGCAATTTTACTTCCTAAAAACATAAACATACCTCTCTATATTAAAAACATATTTTTAACTAACAAAAAGGTCCTAATGTTTTCACTAACAAAAAGTATCTACTATTCACAAGTTAATATAATATCACAACTAACAAAAAAATAACATATGTATCATTGAATACTTATGAATAATTTCTATAAATTTTATTTTAAAATAGACATTTGACCAACGGATGTATCGATAGCAGTAGGGGGTTTCGCATTTCATATCAATGATTAAATTAGATATTAATATTTACCAATATTTGTTCATAACCAATCTAATTAGCACTAATCTATTCAAAATAAATTACTGATGGGGTCAAATTGTTTGATCTCGTTTACAATCAAAACTTAATCAACACATTCGTTAATGATACAATTATTTATATTTTATTCTGAAATAACTATAAAACTGGTTGTAGAATAGGATATAATAGTAATCGGTCTTGAATTATAATGTTATAATTTAATACGTATTATTAATATTAGGAAAGGATATGATTTCATGCAGATGATTGATACGATTGAAAGTGCTGTCAATTCAGTAAAAGCAAACAGCAAATACAGCATTTCCGACTTAAAAATTATCCCCGAAACTCCTTACTGGGCAATGGTAGGGTTAGTTAATGATGGCGATTGCGAAATTCAATTCCAAGTTCACAACGACCACCAAGTACGGGTCTTAATTCCACTTCAATTGGAAGACTGGGGTGTTTTTAATCTTGAACACTTCCCTGAACTAAAGACTGTTGAAAACTACTTTGAAAAGTTACCTAATCACCGGGTTGATGGCAGTAACTTCAAGATTTATTACTACCGTCCATACCACTGTTTAACCACTACGGTTGATTTAAATGATGTTAACCTAACTGATGTTATCGAAAAGATGACTAGTACTTATGACGATATCATAAGTACGCAAGCTTAATTAATCATCATTATAAAGTCCCTGTTATCAGGGGCTTTTTTTGTTGGCTTAATTACAATAACTTTACTTTGAAAATCTGCTCGAGTATGATTTAATTAACTAATTTTTTAGGGGGCTTAATCAATGGGAAAAGAATTAACCGCTAATGATATCGCTAAATTTAAAGGGGCGTATTACCAACAACCCCAAGCTGATGTAATTGCTAGAGCAATTCAAGAAAACGGGATCAATAAGGTAGCAATTGATAGTCAGGCACAAGTTCGCCTCAATCCTACCTTTTCAATCGATTTAAAAGCGAGTGAAAACGACAAGATTACTGATCAAAAACAAGCTGGTTTTTGTTGGATGTTTTCATTAATGAATGTTTTAAGACATTCATTTATTAAGCAACATAACATTAAGGGTTTTGAACTATCCGCCAATTTCTTATTCTTCTGGGATAAGATTGAACGGGCAAACGCTTACTATGAACAAATCCTTAGAACTGCTGCTAAGGATACTAACGATCGAGAAGTAGCATCTTATCTCGCCTATCCAGATGAAGATGGTGGCGAATGGGACATGGCTGTGGCGTTAGTGCAAAAGTATGGCGTCATGCCAGCCGCTGTATTTCCACGGACTTCAGTTGCAAATAATACGGGTGATTTTAACAATGTCTTGTCGTTAAAATTACGGCGTGATGGGATGAAGCTACGGGGCTTAGTTAATGACGGTGCCAATCCGGATGAAATTAAGCAGACGCGTAAGCAAATGTTGTCAGAAGTTTACCGTATGGTTGCCCTAAGTATTGGGGTACCACCAAAGACTTTTGACTTCGAATATCGGGATGACAAAAATAATTATCATATTGACCGGAATTTAACCCCTAAGCAATTTTACGATAAGTACTTTGGCATTGATTTAACCCAATATATAGCGGTATGTAATTATCCACACCGTAAGTACAATCAACTTTACCAACAATCTAAGGCTGACAACGTGTTAGGTGGTCAACACATTCATTACTTAAACCTACCAATGACCGAATTAAAACGAATGGCATTACAACAACTAAAGGATGGCGAACCAGTTTGGTTCGGAAATGATGTTGGTGCTCAATCAGCAACTAAGCCAGGATTATTGGACCGGAATCTTTATCATCGGGATCGTTTGTTCAATGTTGACCTGGACATGACCAAAAAGCAACGCTTTGAATATGATGAAGCTCAAGCTTCCCATGCAATGACCTTTACTGGAGTTGACGTTGTTGATGGTAAAACCACTAAGTGGCAAGTTGAAAACAGTTGGGGAAGCAAAGTTGGCGAAAGTGGCTACTTTACAATGGCTGATGATTGGATGGATAACTTTGTTTACGAAGTGATCGTAAAGAAGGATTATCTAACTGCTGATCAACAAAAAATGCTAACACAAATACCAGTTGAACTTGAAATCTGGGACTAATTACGAAACGGAGGGAATTAAATGATTAATAAGCAATCACAATTAACGGCTGCTGATATCGCAGCCTTGGAAGCTGACTTTGATAAACAACCTCAATCAGCGGTTATCTCACGTGCCATTCAACAAAATGGGATTAATAATGTAGCCCGTGACCCTAAAGCGGCCGTGCGCACTGAACATGTCTTTTCCGTTGAAGTTGAAACTGGTGGTGTAACTAACCAACGCCAAAGTGGGCGTTGTTGGTTATTCTCCCTTACCAATGTATTACGGCATCAATTTGCTGAAAAATACGGCGTAAAGGACTTTGAATTATCACAAAGTTACCTCTTTTTCTGGGATAAAATTGAACGAGCCAACATTTTCTTTGATCGGATGATTGAAACGGCTAGCCTACCAACTACTGATTGGACCGTTGATTTTTACCTTAGTAATCCTGGTGCTGACGGTGGCCAATGGGCAATGTCAGCAGCGTTAGTTGCAAAATATGGAGTGGTTCCAAAGAGCGTTTTCCCAGAAAGTAACGTTACTAAGAACACCCGTGATTTAAACTCAGTTTTAAACTTAAAACTACGGCGTGATGGAATGCAATTACGTAACTTGGTCAATGATGGTGCAACTGATGAAGAATTAGCTGCTGCCCGAGAAAAGATGCTAGCTGAGGTATATCGAATCACTGGTTATTCCGTCGGAGTCCCACCAGAAACCTTTGATTTTGAATATCGTGATGACAAACATAACTATCATTTGGATCAAGGTTTAACTCCTAAGCAATTCTATGATAAATACTTTGATTTTAACTTGGATGATTATGTTGTTGCTACTAATGCGCCAGATAAGAAGTTCAACCAACTTTACAGCTTACCAAGTCAAAATAACGTGGTTGGTGGTAAAGAAATTCAATTTTTGAACTTACCAATGGAAACCCTTAAGGATGCAGCCATCAAACAACTTAAAGATGGTGAGACCGTTTGGTTTGGCAATGACGTGGTTCAACAATCAGAACGGAAAGCCGGCATCTTAGATAATCACCTTTATCATTTTGATGAATTATTTAACGTGGACTTACAGATGAGTAAGGCGGAACGGTTCCAATACCACCAAGCAAATGTTTCACATGCGATGGTATTAACTGGAGTCGACTTAATTGATGACCAACCAATTCGATGGAAGGTTGAAAATAGTTGGGGAGAAGATAACGGTGAAAAGGGTTACTTCTCAATGACTGATGGCTGGTTAGATGAATTTGTTTACGAAATTGTAATTAACAAGAAGTACCTATCAGCTGACCAACAACAATTACTATCACAAACGCCAGTTGAATTGGCACCTTGGGATTCATTAAGCTAATTAAAAAGTGTAGAACGAACGTTAGTCGTGGTTCTACACTTTTTTGTGTTAAAATATTGGTATAATAGTTTTGGAGGCGACCATTGTTGGCTAAACGATTTAAGTTATTAGAAGAATCATTTACAGGGGTTTCTGTATATGTTGACCGTGAAACCGGGGTTGAATATGGCGGCTACGGTAGTTCACTAATTCCGTTATTGGACGCAAATGGTTCGGTTAAAATTAATGCAAAAACTGCTGAAAAATTATTAGCAGATAAAAGAAAGAAAAAAACACCTAAGGGTGAATAGATCAGAAAGGCGGAATTAAGATGTTGCTATGGCTACATTTAATTTTCGTGCTAATTCTAATTATCTCCGCTTCAATGGGCTTACTATTGCGAAGTGGAAATCAATTTTACATTATGATTGTTCGAGTATGCTATTTAGTGTTTATAGTTAGTGGAATCTTATTATTTTCCCATGCTTGGGCACGTGATCCATTCTTGACCATTGTTAAGATTATTGTGGCGATTGGATTAATTGGAATTTTGGAAGTGTCGTTCGCTAAACGCAAGCGGAATCAACTAACTAAACAATGGATTGTGATTGATGTATTAGCATTCATTGTTGTCATTATAGTTGGACTGTTGTTAGCGGGTGGCCGGCCGTTTATTAGATAATAAAAATGCATGATCAATTAATGATCATGCATTTTTTAATTTAGCCCCGTTTAATAACGGCAACCCCTTTATTTTCAGGCATTTCTTCGTTGTTTAAAATGAATACATTGCCACCAAAACCAATTACGGTAATGGCAAGGTCATTTAAAATATTATATTTGGCTTCTTGGGATGCGGCACTATTAATTAAGAGTGCATCTACGCGGCCAGCTGGGGCTAACTTAACGATTTGATCAAGACTATCACTAGTTAGGTCGATTTGACTAGATTCGTGGTAGTGCACTTTGATGTTTTTAATCGCCGCCTTAAATAGATGGTGAGAACCTTGGACGTGTTTGAATTGAGTATCTAAAATCAATTCAATGATTTTCATGGTGTCACCAACTACGATGGATTCATTAACTTCGTGATTTAATTTATAGATTTTTAGAATCGTAGGGCCAACGTAAATTGCAAGGCCCTTGGTAGTTCTTGGATTGATCAAGCGGGGAACTTTAATTTTATCAAACTTATCTTGGTATGGCTCCCAATCCTTATCAGGATACTTTTGCTTGAAAGTTTCCGCACTACGTCGTCCTAAATTTTTAATAAAGTCACGATTTTTAGCGCTTTCTAGTGGGATAAAAATTGAAAAGAAAGGTCCTGGTTGTGATTCAAGCATTAACATTTTGCGTAATTGTAAACTAGTAGCCATCCATATGTCCTCCAAGTCTATGATTTATTAACTTTTAGTATATCACGAAACATATTTTGGTTGTAACAATAAGGGTTATCATGCATAATGTTACACGTGAAACAAATTTAAATGAGAGGGACTATGCCATGCATATATCGTTAGACATTGATGCTCAACTAGCACAACAAATTCAGCGGGCGGCAGATTTAGAGCACCGCAGCGTTGATGAATATGTAAAAAATGTTTTAAGTAACGTGGTCAAAAGTGGCACCTTAGAACAACGGCAATTCGTTGGTCGAACGGTCAGTGGAGCTGATATTAGTGCTAAGAGTCACTTAGTCTTAATGCAGGGGATTTATTATCGCTACGACTTATTAAATGAATCTCACCCTAATCACGATGCTAATTATGAAATTGTGAGTACGAACGGCAATGTTTTAATGTTGCGGCAAAAATAATACGGAGGACTTTCAAATGCCATTTGGATTAAAAGTAGTTAGACAAAATTGTGAAGGACTAGTGGAAACATTAGGTCGGTATAGCCGGACGGTCCAGTCCGGATTACATCTATACATCCCATTTATTCAAAAAATTCGAACGGTTAGCTTAGCAATGGAACCAAAAGCACTAAAGCGTTATTCCATCATCACTAAGGATAATGCGGAAGTCTCAGCTAGTGTGACTTTGAATTATCATATTACGGACTCTGTTAAGTACCAATATGAAAATACGGATTCAGTAGAATCCATGTCCCAATTAGTGCGAGGCCATCTGCGTGATATTATTGGGCGAATGGATCTAAACGAGGTCTTAGGGTCGACTGCTAAGATTAATCAAGACTTAGCAGAAGCAATTGGTGATTTGACTAACACGTATGGAATCAATGTTGACCGCATTAATATTGATGAATTAACACCATCGACTGCCATCCAAGAAGCAATGGATAAACAACTAACGGCTGATCGAGAACGGAAGGCGGAAATTTCAAAGGCTGAAGGAGACGCTCAATCGATCCAATTACGGACCAAGGCACAAAATGAAGCCTTGATCGCAACAGCGAATGCGAATGCCAAAGCGACTCGCATCAAAGCGGATGCTGAAAAGTACCGCATCGATACCTTACAATCAGGGTTAGAGAATGCTGGGAATAAATACTTTGAAAATCAATCGATTAATGCCTTTGCCGAACTTGCTAAGTCAGATAGTAATTTGATCGTGACCCCAATTGATCAAGCAGATCAATATGGTCGACTAGCTAGTTTGAAAAAGATTTGGGATGCTAATGATAAGCAAAGTAAATAATTAATTAGTTAGTTGTTCGAAGGGATTGACTTAATCGTTAATCTCTTTTTTATTCATAATCAATCTTATCATTTTCATGAATTAGCGTATAATTAGCATTATTAATTAAAAATAGGGAGTTGGTGGAACTAAATGCTATATATTGTAATTGAAGTAGTTATTTGGTTGAATACGGCATTGGCATTGTTAACTGTCTTTAGACAAAAACGTGATATTGCAGCAACATGGGCATGGCTATTGGTGTTGTCATTTTTACCAGTTGTGGGCTTTATTTTATATGCCTTTTTAGGACGTAAATTACCTAAGAAGCGGTTATTTAGATTTCAAGCACAAAACGTGGCTAATATGCGGAAGGTATTAGATAAGCAGTTAGGGATGTTTAAAAATATTCAGGGAATTCCTGCTGACCGGGTAGCCTATCATTCACGGGGGTTGATTCGATTGTTTGATAATATGGATGATTCTTTTTTGACCCGCCGAAATCAAGTTAAAGTCTTTACAGACGGGAACGATCTCTTTAAGCAAATGCTAGCCGAATTTGAAAATGCTAAGGAAAGCATTAACATTGAATTTTATACTTTTTATAGCGATAAAATTGGCACCCAAGTTCGCGACTTGTTGGTTAAGAAAGCTAAACAGGGCGTGACCGTACGGGTAATTTATGACAGTTGGGGCTCGATGGGCACGACTGCGAAATTCTTTAAGCCATTAACGGATGCTGGCGGACTAGCTGAGCCATTTCTACATACTCATTCAGCTATTTTTGATTTTCGGATTAATTTTAGAGATCACCGTAAAATCGTGATAATTGATGGGCGCATTGGTTACGTTGGCGGATTTAATATTGGAGATCAATATTTAGGCCGTAAGAAGAAATTTGGCCATTGGCGGGATACGCATCTGCGCATTGTAGGAGCCGGCGTTTTCGGGCTTCAGTCTCAGTTTATCTTGGATTGGAACGCAACGGATGATAAGCATCAACTAGATGATGATAATCCAAAGAACTTCCCCGTGACGGATGTGGAAGGTAGTACGAATATGCAAATTGTCGTTAGTGGGCCGGATTCAGACATGGAACAGATCAAGGTCGGCTACATTAAGTTAATTCAAATGGCTGAACGGACCTGCTGGATTCAAACCCCATATTTAATTCCCGATGATAGTATGGTGGATGCGCTAAGAATCGCTGCAATGTCTGGGGTAGATGTTCGTATCATGGTACCATGTAAACCAGACCATCCCTTTGTTTATCGTGCTACTCAATACTATGCTCGACAAATGGCTGATTATGGGATTAAGATTTATTTCTATCAAGATGGCTTTATCCATGCTAAGACGATGGTCGTTGATGGCCGGGTTGCTTCTGTTGGGTCTGCTAACTTAGATTTTCGTAGCTTCAAATTGAACTTTGAAATTAATGCATTTATGTATGATCAAAAGATCTCAGAAGAACTAGTGCAAATTTATAAGAACGATATTAAGAATAGTCAATTGATTACGCCAGAAATGTTTAGACAACAGTCGCGCTGGTTGCGCTTTAAACAACAATTTAGTCGATTATTGTCGCCAATTTTATAGTAATCATAAAAAGTCACGATGCAATCGTGGCTTTTTATTATGCTCATATTTACTCGTACGTTTGGTATTAATTTTGATAATGATGATCGATTTTAAAATCAATATTTTATCGATCATGACAATTATAATTAAAAAATTAATTTATTTAAACATGTACTAATGGTATAATAATATTTACTAATAAGATTGATGAGGTTGATTTATGAATATAAACGCGAAGCAGTTCAAGGCGGGCGCTTTGAATGTGTTGAACGGAGTGAGCATAGCAATTATCGTTGCATTAATGCCCTCCGCATTATTAAACGAAGTCCTAGATTACGGTCAACAAATGTGGCCAGTATTGGGAATTCTAAAATCGTTAGTAACGTTTGCGATGGGATTATTACCAGTAATTGCGGGTCTGTGTGTCGCAATGTACTTTAAATTTAAGCCGATGGAAACGGCTACGTTGGCCCTGACTGCAGCAATGGGAGCGGGGAATTGGACGCTAGTTCCCACCGGTGGCTTCATCGTTAAGGGAAGCGGCGACGTAATTAACGTGATGGTGACGATTGCAGTGGCAGTCATTTTAATTAAGTTGTTAGCTCCTCGGTTAGGTAACTATAGCGTATTGTTATTACCGACGCTTACGATTGCAATTGGTGGTGGAATTGGATTATTGACCCTCGGGCCAGTTCGGTTGATCACAAAAGCGATTGGTGACATCGCGAGTTGGGCGACGGCACTACAACCAGAAATGATGGGGATTGCGATGGGAATTTTATTCGCAGTGTTAATTTTAAGCCCCATCTCTTCAGTTGGGGTGGCAACTGCCATTTCACTTGGCGGCGTTGCTTCTGGATCTGCTAACTTAGGAATTACGGCTGCCGCGATTGCACTGGCAGTATATGGTAGCCAAGTGAACGCGTTTGGAACTTGTATTGCGCACTTTATTGGGATGCCGAAAATTCAAATGGCTAATGTTATGCAAAAGCCCAAGTTGTTCATCCCAATTGCAATTAACGCCTGTATTGTGGGTGGCATTGGCGCCTTACTAAGGGTTCAAGGCACGCCATTAAGTGCTGGGTTTGGCTCAGCTGGCCTAGTGGGGCCAATCAATGCATTAAAGACTGGTTCCAATGTGTTTACGTTATTGTTGATTTACTTAGTAGTGCCGTTGATCTTGGCATTTATCAGCAAGTGGTTCTTTATGCATAAGACGCAATTTATGGCTGCGAAAGATTTTTACTTGAATTATGATTAACCAAAAAAACAGCTTTCAGTGCGAAAGTTGTTTTTTAGGCTTGTTTTCTAGTGGCACAATCACAGTGCCGGGAATTAGCATTATTATTTTGTTGTTTATTTTGAGCTTCTTGGCGTTCCATGTTAGCTTTACTCATTTGATCAGCCTCCTTGAATATGTTGGATATAAAAAGACCACACAGCCCGTGTGGTCTTTTTATGTATTTCGAAAGAAAGTTTTTAGGATAGTAATAATTAGCTCTGTGCACTACCATTAATAATGCACAAACAAAATCATAGTACAAAACCAATACAAAATCAAGCTAATTGTATTAGTTAATGTCTAGATTATTTGGTCCAGTGCCATGGATCTTCGCGCCACTTAGTTAATGATGCATGTTCATCTGGGGTAATTAGGTTTTCATCCATTGCTTGGCCAATTAAACTAGAGTAGTTTGTTAACGTGGTCAATGGCTTATTTGCTGCATTAAAGTTCTTAGTGCTATCTGCTAATTCGTATGTGAAAATAGCAGCCACGCCAACTACTTCTGCGTTTGGTTCCTTATCAACAGCCTTAGCAGCATCTAAAACACTCTTACCAGTTGAGATTAAATCATCGATTAAAACAACTTTGGCGTTGTCAGGGAGGTGGCCTTCAATTTGCCGCCCTTGACCGTGATCCTTAGGTTTAGAACGAACGTAGACCATTGGAAGGTTGAGTCGATCAGCAACCAGTGCAGCATGGGGAATCCCAGCGGTTGCGACTCCCCCGATTACGTTTGCTTCCGGGTAGGCGATTTTGATCATGTTGGCCAGTCCATCTGCAATTTGGGTCCGTAATGCGGGATAGCCAATGGTTAACCGGTTGTCGGTATAAATTGGTGACTTGATACCACTAGCCCAGGTAAACGGGTCGTTTGGTGATAGGGTCACTGCGTTAATTTTTAGAAGTCCTGATGCAATTTGTTTTTCAATTTTTAATGCCATATTGATTATCCTTCCCATTCTTGTTTAACGATTTGATATGCCGCTTGGGGGTCCTTAGCTTGGGTAATGGTCCGCCCAACGACGATGCCGTTACTGCCTAATTCACGAGCTTGAGCCGGAGTAGTAACCCGCTTTTGGTCATCCGTGCTGTTACTTTGCAACCGAATTCCAGGATTAATACATAAAAAGGCATCCCCCGCCGCTTGATGAATTAATGGTGTTTCCAATGCTGATGAGATCGTCCCATCCGCACCATTAGCTGCTGCTAGCTTAGCTAGGTGGGTTACCGATTCAGTTAAGCTAACGTCCACTAGTTGTTCTTCTTGCATCTGGTGTTCAGAAGTTGACGTTAATTGCGTTACCGCTAATAATTTCGCTGGTTGACCATTAACTTGTTGACTCCCTTTGACTAACCCGCGCTTGGCAGCTTGAATCATTGCTGAACCACCGGATGCATGGATCGTAGTCATTTGGACATCGAGGCGACCAAGTTGTTCCATTGCTTTTTCAACGGTGTGGGGGATGTCGTATAGTTTGAGGTCTAAGAAGACCTTAACGCCCATTTGCCGAAGTTTTTTAACGATGGCAGGGCCTTCAAAATAGAAGAGCTCCATGCCTACCTTGACGAATAGTGTTTCTGGATGGTCAAATTGATTCAAAAAGTCCATTACGATTTGTTGATTCTGAAAATCTAGCGCAATAATAATTGGTCTCATCATCTTCACCTTTCAATACAAAAAGCCGACTAGTCTGTCGACTAGCCGGCTTTAAACCTGTCCGCATTTAAGGATGGACAGACTGATACATATATACCGTAAATTTGCTAGCCTCACAGGACTAAATTAAAACCCTTGTTTAATTACATGTATTCTAACGTGATTGGCGAACAAACGCAAGGATTATTTTTGGTTTTTGATAATCCGGACCCGAATCACCGCGTTGATTTGGGTTAATTCATTTACTAAGTCTTCATATGGTTCTTGGTCTAAGTCAATAATGGTGTAGGCCGTTTTATCCTTAGCAGCATTGCTCATTCCTTCAATGTTTAAGTCATTATCAGCTAACTTGGTTGCGATTTGACCCACCATGTTTGGAATATTTTCGTGAATTAAAGTTAACCGGTAAGGGGTGTTAAATGGCACGTTCAAGTCTGGTAAGTTTAGGGCGTTCTTTACGTTTCCAGTTTCCAAGTACTTCATGATGATGTTAGCACCACGAATGGAACCGTTAGCTTCAGCTTCTTCAGTTGATCCACCAATATGTGGAGTTACGACAACGTCTTCACGGTTGTATAGGACCTTGTCACCAAAGTCGGTGATGTATGAAGCGACTTTTTTAGCATCAAGCGCGTCTACAGCAGCTTGGTTATCAACAATTCCTAATCGTGAGTAGTTTAGTAAGTGCACGCCATCCTTCATTTGCTTCAATTCTTCGGCACCAATTAAACCAGTGGTTTCCTTTGTTTTGGGAACGTGGACCGTTACAAAATCAGCATCTTGAATGGCGGCCTTCATTGAAGCGGCCCGTTCGATTTGGTTGGAAATGTTCCAAGCAGCATCGGAAGATAAGAATGGGTCGAATCCAGTAACCTTCATACCAAGGTCATTAGCAGCATTAGCAACTAGTGAACCCACGTGACCAAGTCCAATTACGGCTAACCTTTTGTTAAGGAGTTCAGTTCCTTTGAACCGGTCGTCAGTCTTTTTCATCAATGAAATATCAGCGTGAATGTTCTTAGCTGAGAAGTTAGCAACTGCGAACATGTGACGAGCAGAAGCAACGAGCATGGCAATGACTAGTTCCTTAACGGCGTTGGCGTTACTACCAGGTGTGTTGAATGCAGCAATTCCAGCTTTGGTAACGCGGTCGAGTGGGATGTTGTTAAAACCAGCTCCGGCTCTTGCGATAACCTTTAAATTCTTAGGAAATTCAGCTTCGTGAAGGTCAACTGAACGAATTAAGTATGCGTCTGCATCGTCAGTTTTGTTCACTTGGTAGTTGTTAGTTAAGCGGTCTAATCCAGCTTGTGAAATAGCGTTATAAGTTTTTACGTTGTACATAATGAAATTCCTCCTAGTGGGTTTGTTCGAATTGGTGTAAGCAATCAACTAATGCCTTGGCACCGTCAATTGGCATGGCATTGTATAAACTGGCTCTAAGGCCACCGACACTCCGGTGTCCCTTAATGCTGATCAAATCGTGTTGAGTTGCAAAGTCAACGAATTGAGCATCTAAGTCAGCATCACCAGTGGTGAATGTGATGTTAGTTAATGAACGTTCGCTTGGTTTAACATGGTTCTTGAATAATTTAGATTCATCGAGGTAGTCGTATAACACAGCTGCCTTTTGCCGATTGATCTTTTCCATTGCATCGATACCGCCAAGGCCCTTGAGCCACTTGGCAACTAAGCCAGCAGCATAAATTGGAAAAACGGGTGGGGTGTTGAACATGGAATCCTTTTTAACGTATGGTTCGTAGTTTAAGATCTTAGGGGTGTGCGCAGCTGGATCGATTAGATCCTTGCGAACGATTACGATTGTGACCCCAGCGGGAGCAAGGTTCTTTTGCGCACCAGCGAAGATTAAACCAAAGTCACTGACGTTGTAATGTTCAGCCATGAAGTTAGATGACATGTCGCCAACTAATGTGATGTCTTTATGGTCAGGGAGAATGTCATTGTGATAAGTAGTCCCTTCAATCGTATTATTGATGGTGGTATATAAATAGTCGTACTGACTAGATGACAGTTCATGGTCTGGGTATGGAAGTGATTGATAATTGTCAGCCTTAGTATTACCAACGATATCAACATCATAACCCAGATTAGTTGCTTCATTAGCAGCACCGGATGCCCAGTGGCCACTATCTAGCAACGCAATTTTGCGGTGATGATTAGCAAGGTTTAATGGAACGGCTGCAAATTGCCCCGTTCCACCACCTTGGCAAAACAAGATTTCATAATTATCTGGCACATTTAGCAAGTCCTTTAAGTCTTGCTTAGTAGTATCGATGATATCTTGGAACCGTTGACTCCGGTGCGAGATTTCTAAGATACTCATGCCGCTTCCCTGTAGTGAAGGAAGCTCGCGTTGAATCTGCTCAATAACTGGTTTAGGCATTACTGCCGGACCAGCCGAAAAATTATAAACTGTCATCAGAATAAGACCCCTTATTAAGTATGTGGATTTTTATAAAAAAGTTGAGTACACAAAAAGCCCTCACAGTGATCCACTGCGAGGGCTTTTCTCGGGTATTATTCCCGGCCTCACAGTGGATGCTAGACATCTATGCAAGACCAGACTAATTTGTCATTGGTAAATAGGCCTACATAAATGTCACTGTAGACCGAGAGGAACTGTTTGATTCGCTAATATTGAAATAATGATTAAACAAAATATTCATTAGAAATCCTCCCCTTCTTTATAATTCAAATTTAACATATTCCTTTTTTGATTGCAATTAAAATCTTAAATTAACTTGGTTTCAAATTCACAACTATGAGATAATAAAAGAAAATTAAACCATTGGAGGCATCATTATGACTGAATTTTATTTTGTTCGTCACGGACAAACCACAGCAAATGCAAAGGGATTAAAGCAAGGTGTAATCAACACGCCAATTACCCACTTATCAGAAAAGGGGAAGCAACAAGCACAAACATTACATGACCACTTTGATATTTCATTTGCAGACCGCATCATTGCAAGTCCGCTACAAAGAACGCAAGATACAGCCGCTTATTTGAATCAAACTGCTAAGTTACCAGTTAGTTTGGATGAACGGGTGTTGGAAATTTCATATGGAAAATGGGATGGCCAATTAAATGCGGACCTACATGCGAAGTATCCAGCAGTTTTTGATGATGTGATGCAAGATGTATTACCGTCATACGCTAGTTTAGCTGATGGGGAAACCTTTGAAAGTGTGATTGACCGGGTCGATGAATTTATGCATGACGTGAACGCTCAATTCCCAGATGAAAAAATCATTGTAGTCTCACATGGATTTACGATCAAGGCTGCAATGCTAGCGGCAATGGGGCACCCAGATGATGTAATGGTCATTCAAGAACCTGACAATACTTCCGTTACTAAAATTACGTTAGCTAAAGATAATTTCTACATTCACTACTTTAACCGTAGTGCAAATGGTGAGTTTTAGGAGGATTTGAATGCAAAACCTACCACCACGAGTCAAAAAAGTTTGGTTCTTAAGTACGATGGTGCAGTTGTTGATTTTAATTATCATTGCTGGTGGATACGTTTGGTTAACCAACAACGTTAGCTGGGCACCTAAATGGGGGCTATCCGTAATTGGATTCATTATCGTTGTCATAATTGGATTTGAATTGGCATTGATTCCATACCGTTACCGGTTCCATCAGTTTGCGGTGAACGAGACGGAAGTTGAAATTAAGAATGGGTTCTTTTTTCGCAGCCACGTTTCAATTCCAATCGCTCGGGTGCAAAACGTAGACATTAACCAAGGACCGTTACTACGTACTCAAAAATTATTTGAAGTGGATATTGCAACGGGCGGTTCAACGCATTCAATCGATGGGTTGAATCGAAACGATGCAGATCGGGTAAAGGAACGGGTCATGCAACTAGCATTGGAGGCTAAAAATGCGCAATAAACATTTGAATCCATTGGCGTTAATTGTGTACATGATCCGCTTTGCCAAAATTGCTTGGTTTGTGCTTTTGCCGCTATTATTTCAACATTTATCCATTCTTACTGTGTTGATTGTATTGGGAATTATCGTGCTGTATGCGTTGTCACAATATATTCCATTTACGTATTCAATCTTGCCGAATGAATTAGTTATCAAAAGTGGGTTGATTGTTTGCAAAGTCCGCCATATTCCTTATGAACGTATTCAATCGGTGCAACGTAAGCAATGGTTTTATCTACGGCCGTTTGGGATTGAAGAATTGATCATCGAAAATGCATCGAATAGCAGTGAGGAACAAACGGTGAATTTACCAGCCGTTGGAACGTCGATTGCGCCTGAGTTGGAACGCCGCCAACTGGTCGCCACCCATCATGAAAATGATCAACCATCGGAATCACCCAAGCCATTGCAATATCGGATTAAAGATAGCGATATGTTCGTCTTTGGCATTACCGGCGTAAATGTTGTCGCGGAGTTCTTTGTTATAATCGCATTGCTTGATCGATTGAACGTGGCCTTAACTCCTGAAATTGGGCGTCTTAAGTTCTTATTCAATAGCATCACAATGATTATCACGTCGGTCGTATCAGTCGTGATTATCTTAATGGCGATCGGCGTCATAAAAACGTTTGTCCGCTTTTATGGGTTTACCGTTACGAAACAAGCTGACCATTTGTTGATTGAAAAGGGGCTATTGCAACGTAAAACCTATAATATTCCCTTAGCCAAAGTTCAGGGAGTGGATTTTACGCAGAATATTGTGCGGTATTGGTTTCACTTAACAACGGTTCAGTTACGACTAATTACGAATGCAAAGGATGATGACAGTATTGGCGTCGTTACGATTATGCCGGTAATTAAGCAACAACAAGCCTTTGAAATGATTAACCGGTTAACTGGAATTGTGCCACAGCAAGCACCAACTATGAAACGTGGGGATGCTTACAGTAAGTGGCTATTTGTCCGGAATGCGCTATTAATTGCGTTACCAATGATGGCGTTGATCATGATTGCGATTTATCAAATCCATTCCGTAGTTTGGAATTGGGCGATACTAGGAATCAGTGCGTTAGTCATAGCATTTTTGATCGTGAACGGAATTTACAAGGGCTCCGTTACGGCGGTTAAACAAATTAGTGCCGACCAAGTGGCATTACAAAGCTCCCGCCGGTTATTGAAACGATTAACGATTGTGAATTGGCATCAAATTCAAAGTGTTAATTATCGTCAATCAATTTGGATGCTAAAGACCAAACGGGCCCACTTGGAATTATCGATTAGAAGCGGAACGCAGGCCCGTAAATTTAAATATCGTTACTTACCGCAATCAGATGTTCAACAGATATTTGAATGGTATCGTGACTTTGTGAAATAAAAATTGTGATTGCATTTTCATTTTGTTTGTGGCATGATAAATACAATTTGATATCTCGCAGAAAACCGAGAAATAAAGAGTGCCCGTGAGCGCTCATTTGGAGGAATTAATTTAATATGGACTTATTTAAAGACGAATCTCGTTCGTTAACATCGAATCAGAAATTGACGCTTGCATCCAGTACGGCTGGATTTGGATTGGAAAACATGGATGTCATGTTCCTATCCTTTGCATTAACATCAATCATTGCTGACCTACACATTAGTGCCGGTGCAGCGGGGTTGATTTCATCAGTTACTAATTTAGGAATGTTACTGGGCGGGATTCTTTTCGGTATTCTGGCAGATAAATATGGGCGGGTAAAGATTTTCTCCCACACCATTTTGATTTTTGCGTTTGCAACCGCAGCAATGTTCTTTGCAAATAATATTTACCTAGTGTTCTTGTTCCGATTCATTGCCGGAATCGGTGCCGGTGGTGAATACGGTGCTGGAATTACGTTGATTGCAGAAAACTTTAGACACGGCAAGATTGCTAAATGGACGTCGATTGCTTCGATTGGAGGCCAAATTGGGGCCATCGCAGCCGCATTAGTAGCCGCATTTGTCCTACCACGTTTTGGTTGGCATGCGTTATTCTTAGTGGGCTTGATTCCAGTCTTATTCGCATTCTTTGTTCGGCGGAACCTCAAGGAATCTGACGAATTTAAAACGGAAGTGAAGAATAATCCAAAGGAAACTAAGGGTTCCTTGAAACTCTTGTTCGCAACCCCACGGCTTGCTTATCAAACCTTTGCATTGATCGTAATGGTCATTGTACAGATTGCTGGTTACTTTGGTCTAATGAACTGGTTACCATCCATTATGCAAAAGCAATTAGGATTGAGCGTATCTGGTTCATCAACTTGGATGATCGTAACGATTGTTGGAATGAGTCTTGGAATGATGACCTTTGGTTCCATCATGGATTTCTTTGGACCTAGACGCGCATTTGGAATTTTCTTATTTATCGCTGCCATTTCAGTTTATGCCATTGTCTTTGCGTTCAATGCTTGGACGTTGCTATTAGCTAGTACGGTTGTTGGATTCTTCTCCAATGGGATGTACGGTGGCTATGGTGCCATCATTAGTCGCTTATACCCAACTGAAATTAGAGCTACTGCCAATAACTTAATTATGAGTGTGGGTCGGGCAATTGGTGGATTTTCACCAGTTGTAATCGGAATTTTAATGGAACATTACTCCCTTACCATCGTAATGGCGAGCCTATCTGTTTTATACCTAATTAGTTTAATTACAATGCTATCAATTCCAGCATTGAAAACGTTCCATGAAGATTTAGAAGAATAA
This sequence comes from Nicoliella lavandulae, assembly GCF_037546185.1. NCBI lineage: Bacteria > Bacillati > Bacillota > Bacilli > Lactobacillales > Lactobacillaceae > Nicoliella > Nicoliella lavandulae. Next base: position 498,878 of record NZ_JAWMWH010000001.1, read on the forward strand.
TTAAATAGATAATTTAAAAAGCCTGTCCAGAAATGGATAGGCTTTTTGTTTGGGTATATTAGCTATAATCCCTGTTATCATGGGGTTGCAAGGGATCATTGCTTGCTTAGGTTATAGTCTTTTATCATAATATTGGGTATATAAGGAGGCGAAAATTTTGCGATTTGGGGAACGTTTAAAGCAGGCACGACAAACGATGCACTTAACTCAAGATCAAGTAGCAAATGATTTTTTTGTTACTAGACAGACAATTTCAAGTTGGGAAAATGAAAAGACCTATCCAGATATGACAAGTTTGATTAAGTTAAGTGATTACTATCATATTTCATTGGATACGTTGTTGAAGGAGGATACAGGAATGCGAGAAACTTTAGAAAAGAAAACAGTTGCAAATGGCTTGAAACCATTGATGCGAAACATGATTATTAATGATTTGTTATTTTTAGTTTTACTTATTGGAGATATTTCAGGCTTGATTAATTCTAAGCATTTAATTATGTTGATTGTAACGATTTTAACATTCATTAATGTATTTACAATGCTTTCGCTACAACGTTTTGCAGATCAAAATACATTAAATATCAATTATTATAATTTAAGCCGCCGCTTTCCAAAGAAATCATGGAACGTTCTGTTCCCAGTATTAATTTTATTAATAGTACTTGGGATTGGTTTGTCACTTTATCTTTGGATTCACAAGCAAAGCTTATTAAGCGGATTGTTTAGTGGAATAACATTTATGTTAGTTATCTATATAGTTTATCATTATCGAAACCATTAAAAAAAGAGTTAGCAGAACGCATTCTGCTAACTCTTTTAGCTTATTCCTAGTCTAGCCGACTAATCATAAAGGCACTTGCGATAACTAAAATCAATCCAATTACAGTAAAGATAAGTTCCTTTTTATTCTTATGTTCTTTAAGAATTACGATTCCACCTAAAGTAGAAATAATAACGTTTAATTGCGTAAGTGGAAAGGCAGTTGCAACTCCATTTAAGTTTAATGAAGTTAAGTATGCTAATACCCCGAAACCACCGGCAATCCCGATTGAAGTACTCTTGATAGTTGGTTTAGTGAAGAATAGTGGTTTATGATCACGACTCTTCAAAATCAAACCAAGGACAACTCCACCGAAGAACATTCCCAATGTTTGTGGGAATAAACTAGCCAATCCAGAAGCATTTGGGACTCTTGGAAAGACTGAACAAGCGGTGTATCCTAATGAACCAACAATTAACAAGGTTAAACCAGATTTGTAGTCCATCTTTGGCCGAACCACGCTACCATCTTGGATACTAGTAAGTGAAATTCCAACAATTAGGACTAAGATACTGATGAAACCAATTAACTTAGCCGTTGCTGAACCCCATTCACCCCAAACGATCACACCGATTAACGGAATTTCAACTAACTGAAGTCCAGTTGAAATTGGCATTGCGGTAGATACGTTCATCTTCGTGAAAGCAGCAAATTGCATTAATTGAGCGATAGCCCAAAGTGCTCCCCCAGCGAAACACCAAATGAAACCACTTAGTGAAATCGAGGGTCTAAATACGATGAATAATACAATCCCAACGATAATTTGCCCGTAAACGGTACCAATCAATTGATCGATGGGACGTCCACCAGCCTTGGTGGCGATTAGCGGACCGACCCCCCAAAGAATAGCAGGCAAAAGTCCAATTAAAAGTGCCATGAAAAACCTTCCTTTTTTAATTAATTAAATTGTTCACATACTTAATTATATATTATTTTTGTTCAGTTAGTAAATTAAATTGACAAATTTTAAATAACCTAGTTAAAAATACGAATAAAAGTATCTGCATCATGGTAGCGCCCATTAGAGAAAATGTGGTCATGTAATACCGCTTCATGGGTAAAACCTAATCGTTGTGGAATTGAACGACTAGGCAAATTATCAACGTCGGCCACTACGGTAATTTTGTGTAGTTGTAATTCTGGTTGTAAGTTCATAATCATTTGTTTGAGGGCATTGGTCATAATGCCATGGCCCTGGGCGGTCGTTGATAACCAATAACCAACTTCAGCCGAATGATTGTCGTAATTAATGTTATGTAGATCAATCATCCCAACGGGTTTGCCATTGTAAGTGATTACGAATAAAAATAACTTAGCATCGATAAATTGATGCCGGGCAAAGTTAATAAAGTTTAGTTCATCCTGGACGCTATTGATTTCATTAGCCCATGGTAAAAATTGAGCCAGGGATTCTCGGTCGCGTTCAATAGTGGCATATAACGCTCTGGCAAATCGTGGCTCGGGCATGACTAATTCAATTTCAGCTTGATTTAAGATGAATGTACATAGTTTCATCATAATGTAATCACTCCGCTTCAAAATATTGTTTCATTGATTTAACGACATCTTCTGCAACGCTATTGCGATAATTACTATCACGAATGTATTTTAAGTCATTGGAATTATCCATGAAGCCCATTTCGATCAATACGGCTGGTTGCTTATTATTTCGAAGCACTAAGTAATTACCAAAGTTAATGCCACGACTGGTCAGTGGGAGGTTAGTAAAATTATTATTTAAAATACCAGCAAATGTATCCGCATTATTATGGTACTTAAATACTTCAATTCCAGAAGCATCATCAGCAACTTGAGAAGAATTATAATGAAAGCTCATGAATAAGTTAGCCTTAGAGTTATTTGATAAATCTGCGCGAGCTTGTAATCCAACAGTTTTATCAGTTGTCCGGCTCATAATCACATGAGCGAACGTAGGCTTTAATAACTCATTGACCCGCAACGCTAGCGGCAAGGTATATGTCTTTTCTTCATTATCGGCACCACTACCAAAGTGGGAGAGGGTTCCAGTATCTTGGCCACCATGCCCAGGATCTAAAACAATGGTTGCTTCCGAAATTGGATTAGCAGTTTTAGTATTATAGGTTGGTTGATCAATTAACCATGATGCAATCCAACCGGTATGACCATCATATTTAACATACCACCAGTCGGTTTGGGCATCTTTTTTTAGCACTTTAAGACGGGTACCCTTATTGATTCGTTCAACTAATTTAGCAGTTAAACTAGGGTTAGTTCGTAAATTAACTGAATGAGCTGTAACTAACGGCCGTGCGTAGTAAAGACCCATTTCAATGAAAATAATTCCGAAAATGCATCCTAAAATAATTAGTCGCACCAGCCACACCCCAGGTGATGCTACTAAAAAAGAATGTAGTTTTTTATTCATAATCTTTGCCACCCTTGTCAATTTCAAGTAAAATAGTAATGATTGGTTAAATATAATTAAAATAATTTTAACCTCTGTTAAGATTATCTAGCAAATAATACTTTAAATCAATTTTTATTGCTTTTGGGGGTAATAATAGATTGAAGGAGTGGACATTTTATAATGTTTAGATTTGTTAAGAGATCAATGTTGGGCTTAGTGTTAGTCCTAAGCATGGTGTTTGTTTTAGTAGGCTGTAGTTCAAAGAACGACAGCAGTAGCAAGGGAATTCACGTGGTGAGTTCAGTTAATTTTTATGGTGATGCCGCACGCGCAGTGCTTGGCAATCACGGGACCGTAACTTCAATTATTACGAAGTCAACGACTGACCCCCACGATTATCAACCCTCTGCACAAACTGCTAAGGACGTTGCAAAGGCAGATTTCGCAATTTACAATGGATTGGGCTATGATTCATGGATGAAGAAACTGCTTACCAACGCATCAGATGATATGAAATCTGTGAATGTCGGTAGTTTAATGGGCAAAAAGACTGGCGACAATCCACACATCTGGTATTCAAGTAAGACGATGCCAAAATTGGTTAATGAATTAGCTAAACAATTTGGTGAAAAAGATCCTAAGCACAGGGCAGAATTCAAAAAGAATGCTGCTAAGTACATTAAGTCTTTAGAAGCAAATAATAAGTTAATTGACCAAATTAAGAAGAACAACACTAAGAACAAGATGGTGGGAGTTAGTGAACCAGTCTTTGATTACTCATTACAAGAAATGGGTTACAAGGTCGCTGACAATGGTTATGCTAAGTCAGTTGAAAATGGAACTGACCCATCACCATCCGATATCAAGGAAATTCAAGATGATATCAAGAATAAGAAAATTGCTTTCTTCGTTGATAACAGCCAAGCTAGTGACAAGGTTGTTGAAAACTTAGTTAAGATGGCTAACCAACACAAGATTCCAGTCCTTAAGGTAACTGAAACAATGCCAAATGGAATGGACTATCAAGAATGGATGGCATCACAATACAAGCAATTATTGGCATTTCAAAAGGGAGAATAGATAAGATTGAATTCAAAAGTGTTAACTGTTGAGCATCTTAATGTTGCAGTTGAAGACCGAACTTTAATCAAAGACCTTTCATTTTCCGTTAATCGTGGAGTATTAACCTGCGTGACCGGTGAAAACGGGGTAGGAAAGACCACGTTAGTTAAGGCTTTATTGAAGTGCAAGCGGCATCCAACTAAGCAGGTTCACTTTTTGGTTCGTCCTGATCAGATTCAATATGTTCCCCAATTTCGGAACATTGACGATGATTATCCACTTAAAATAAAGGATTTTGTGAGCCTAAGCTTGCAAAATTCTTTTTTACCATGGTTAACAAAATCTGAAAAGAACCGGATCCAAAAAGTGCTTGAGATGACTAATTTAAATGAAATTAAGAATGAACCATTAGGTCGAGCATCTGGTGGTCAAAAGCAACGGGCCTATCTAGCGCAAGCATTAGTGACCAATCCAGAATTATTGATTTTGGATGAAACGACTGCTAGTTTAGATAAGGAATCACGTGTATACCTCTTACAAGTGGTTGTTGATATCATCAAACGAACGGGAGCGGCGGTAATGTTCATTACCCATGATCAAGAATTGATCAATCGCTTTGGTGATTATAATTTAGAAATCGCTGACCACCGTGGTGTGATGCATAAAATTGAGAGGAGTGATGCATAATGTTAGATTACGCATTTATGAGATATGGCTTTATTGCCAGCTTCTTCATCTCAATTTTATGTGGATTCATGGGCGTCTTCGTTGTTTCTAGAAAGACGTCGTTTTTCACCCATACATTATCTGAAATTGGGTTTGCGGGAGCGGCATTTGGATTGTTCTTAAAAACATCGCCAGTAATTGGGATGTTAATATTTACCATTTTAAGTTCCCTAATGATTGGAACGGTTGGGAATCGAGTAAGTCGTCGTGAATCATCCATTAGTGTGTTTTCCGGATTGTTTATCGGCCTCGGAATCTTGTTCCTATCGATTTCAAACACCCAGTCTAGCTATGCAACTAATATTTTATTTGGGAGTATTGTTGGGATTGGGGTCAATGATTTAAAGACGTTAATCTTTTTAAGTATTGCAATCATTGTGGCCATTCTGTTAATTTATCGGCGTTTGAAATATAATTCTTTTGATGGAACTGGTTCGCATTTTAATGCGGGATACGATACGGCCATTTCGATCATCTTCTTAATTTTATTGGCCTCCACCGTAAGTGTGACGGCACAAATCGTTGGATCGCTGTTAATTTTCGCGTTGTTGACCATTCCAGCATCAGCGGCTAAGTACTTTGTGCATAATGTCTGGGGTATGATCCTGTTAACGTTTATTTTCTCATTAATTGGGACCTGGGCTGGTTTGTCATTGAGTTATATTACCAACTTACCAGTTAGTTTCTTTATCGCCGCAATTGAAAGTGCCTTTTACATTATTGCCATTACTTACGATAAGTTAAGAAATCACGATTAATGTTTATTTTATAATTGAATTTGTTATACTATTTGAAAAGGATATTTTCCAGGGGGAAATTAATAATGAAAACTTACCAAAAATTAATTCCAATCGCTATGCTAGGTCTATTACTAGCTGGCTGTGGAAGCAAAAATAGTGATAATCAAAATGCTTCAATGAAAAACAGTGAATCAACATCAGTTAAGAGTAGTTCAGATTCATCTAGCTCAAAGGCTTCATCATCTGAATCCTCATCCTCATCTTCAGCATCAAGTAGCAGTGACACTAGTAGTTCTAGTGCAAGTAGCGCTTCTGAAATGAGTAATGGCGTTAAGACTAAGAACTATTCAAGTAATAATTCTGCTCAAAACAAGGTTGGTTACCAATCTGCTTCTGATACGGCAGGATTACCAACTGTTGATTTAGGTAGCGGCATTAAGGGTGCTAAAGATGGCGGTGCTGGTCAAGTATTCGTTAGTTTTAACATGGGTCGTTGGTCCATTGCAGTTCGTGGAACTGATGTTAACACCAGTGACACTGCTACTCCAGCTGCTAAACAAATTGTTGCTTATCTACAAACTCATACCCTTCCCGTACCAAACACGGTCGGTCGGGTAATGGCTGATATTGACTCTGGTGTTACAACTGTTAAGTGGCAAGATGGCAACGCAGTTCACTCTGTTTCCAGAAGCACACCAGAAGCAGCACTACAAGCTGCCATTGATGCTAAGTAATTTTTAATTTGGATAGATAATAATTAGCAAAAAAGGGATCCTGATTTATGAAGAAGATAAAACATGTATTAACAACGGCTGGATTAGTGTTATCCACAAGTGCGGTTACGTTAGGCATTTTAAATGTAACTAATCCTGGACGTACTAAGTACACCGCAAGTGCTTCAGTTAACATGAATCCGGCTTATGATTTGTCAGAATGGCAGAGCTCATTGACCGACGCTCAAGTTCAAAAATTGAAGAACGAAGCGAGTTTTGTCATTATTCGTGTTCAATATGGTAGTAATTACGCTGATAAAGTTTATCAAAACAACATTAGCCTATTGAACAAGTATGGTGTGCCATATGGAGTGTATAGTTATAGTTTATATAACTCCGTGGCTCAGGCACAGGGTGAAGCGCAAACGCTCTATAATCGTGTGCCAAACGCTAAATTCTACGTTAATGATTTGGAACAAACCAATGGGATGTCTAAATCTACTTTAGATGCTGCTACGTCAGCGTGGGCAGCTAAAATGCGCACGCTAACTAGTAGCCCGGTAGTGTTATACAGTGGCTTGTACTTTATGAACAACACCATTGGCGATTCTAAAAATGATTATGATACCTTATGGTTAGCATCTTATGGAAGTGGTGAACCAGATCCTTCCTATACTTATGGATTATGGCAATTTACCAGTAGTTATTACAGTAAGGCCTTGAACAAGAGTATTGATGCTTCTGTGATTCCAGATGGTGGTAAATCAATGGCCTTTTGGACTGGGAGCAGTAGCGCAACGACTAGTAGTGATGATGACGATGATGATTCAGTTGCTGATAGCAGCCAAGCATCCAGTGCCAGCAGCCAATCTGCTAGCTCATCAGTAGCAACTAGCAGTGCGGTTAGTTCTAGTGCCAGCTCCGTTAGTGCTACTTCAAGTGCAAGTAGCTCTGCTGCTAGCAGTAGTAGTGCAACTAGTGTTAGTTCAAGTACATCAACGCAATCTGCTGCCGCATCCACCACTAATGATGACAGTTCATCTGATGATGATGACGCGATTTTCAGTGATAGTAGTGACAATCTTGGCTCTAGTACTGCCAAGAAAAATGATGTTTCAAAGAAGGCTACTAAGAAGCAAAAGGTCACTACCATTAAAGTGATGAAGCCAAAGATTAATAAGAGCTTATACTATTCATCAAAGAAGATTAAGCGGGTGAAGGTCACTGCTAAGAATGGAATTTACGTTTATAACAGCGTTAATCACCGTCTTAAACATTACAAGAAGGGTCAAGTCCTAAAGGTCTTATCGTTCAAACAACAAGGAACTAAGACGATCGCAATTAGTAATAATGGGACGCACTTCACTGCTAATAAAAACTACATTAAAGCAGTTAAATAACTTAAAAGGAGTTGCTCTGTATGCAGAGCAACTCCTTTTTTATGATTTTAATGCAAAAAAATAACCGGCATGTTTACCATGCCGGTTATTTTTGATTGAAATTATAGAATTTGACAGAATTCGATAGTTTCATGGTTTGGTCCTAAGATGTTAAAGAACCGAATACCGTTGTCCCAGAATGAAGGTATTGATTGGATTTCATCATTAACCATGTCGAAACCTTCAGCCTTAGCAGCTTCGAAAGCTTTTTCAACATCAGTACAGTTCATTGAGAAGTGGTTGATGGCACCGTTCTTCATTGTAACGGGGTCACCTTCCCAAGTTTCAATTACTAAGTCATTGTATTTCATGAAAGCACAACGGTTTTCGCCGTTATGGAATAATCCAGCTTGTTCAAAACCTAACTTCTTGTAAAAAGCGATTGTTTTGTCTAAGTCTTTTGATGGGATTCCAATGTGTTGGAGTCCAGTAAAGTAATCATTTAAAGCCATTTTATATGCCTCCGCAGATAATTATTTTAAGCTACCGTCAAGTTCAACAACTGACTTACCAGGACGCTTGTCTGAACCATCAAGCTTACCAACAACTTGGTCAAGTGAAAGAACGTTCTTGATAAGTGGTTCAACATCAATCTTACCACTTGCCATTAATGCAAGAGAGTCATCAAATGCGTATGGGTTAATGAATGAACCCTTGATGTCTAATTCCTTTTGGAATACGGCATAAGTGTTAACAGTGAAAGTTTGATCTGGACGACCAACACCGAACATTAAGATTTGACCACCCTTACCAGCAACTTCGATTGCTTGTTCTTGAGTTTCTGGGCGACCAACAGCTTCGATAACGATGTCGTATTCTTCGTCAATCTTACCAGTTTCAGTGTTGATTACGTGATCAGCACCAGTAAGCTTTTGTTCTTCAGCTAACTTGTCATCGTGACGACCAGTTAAGTCAACGTGTTGAACACCGTAAGCCTTTAATAATTCAACGAATAGAAGACCCATGTAACCATCACCCATAACAAGAGCCTTGTAATGTGGTTGTAAGCTAAGACGACGGATACCGTGAACACCACATGAAACAGGTTCAGTTGAACAAGCAGCCTTTAATGAAAGGTTAGCTGGAACGTGGTATACAACTGATTCTGGAGCAGTGAAGTAGTCTTCCAAACCACCATTACGAGTAACACCAACAGCTGATAAGTCTTCAGCAAGTTGTGGACGGTCAACACGGAAGTACTTGTCCTTAGGGTAGTAGATGTTAGGGTCAACAGCAACACGATCACCCTTCTTGAATTGGGTAACGTTAGCACCAACAGCTGCAACTACACCTGAGTTTTCGTGACCTAAAACGATAGGAGGAACAGCATCTGCTGAACCTGGAAGACCGTTGTATAATGCGTCGTCAGTACCACAAATACCTGCGTATGCAGTCTTAACTAAAACTTCATCAGGCTTTGGAGTTGGAGTTTCCAAATCTTGGATTTCCATTTGTTTAGTACCAGTTAATACTAATGCTTTCATGAGTAAATATCTCCTTTGTGAATATAATAAATTTTTTAACTAGGACAGATGACCTAGCTTTCAATAACTATTTTATATGAAATAATCATTTGATTCCAAACATTTATTATTGGTCTCATTTGATTACACTTATAATACTAATGATTATTGTTAAATAATCAACTGCTATTTTATCTAAATATAACGATAAATTAATCAATAAACGAATAAAATCACATTAGTTTAACACTTGGTAAGCAAGGGGAAACGTTGATTTAATGCACTGGATAGTTAATCATTTCACAATCATTAATAGCTTAATTCTAGCTTTTTTATTAAATATGCAAAATGCAACCGGTTGCATGAATATTAAATAAAAATCATTAAATTTTATTTAATTTGTGAATTTATTAACTTAATTAGCTAATTTATAATTTATGGTACGATTAAATTGGTTATGAAAGGGAAGGATGATTCGCGTGCGTAGATTAATGTATATTATTGGATTTGGATTCATTGGTGGTGCCATTCGTGAGTGGTTGACCATACTATCTGGAAACGACCATTTCGCAATGATTATTGCAATTAATTTAATTGGGACTTTCTTATTAGCCTTCTTAGTTGGCATTTTACCGCTATTATTTAACATTTCCGCTGATCTATTAAGTGGCATTAGTGTTGGTCTGATTGGTAGCTTTACCACTTTTTCAACGTTTACAGTTGATTTTATTAATCTGTTCAAGTCTTCACTAATTAATTCATTTTGGTATCTTTTAATTAGTTTACTTGTTGGATATATATTCGCATTGATTGGAATTAAATTAGCTGATTATGTTAATGCAAAGGTGGGTGAAAAATAATGCTAACCAAAATTATAATTGTCGGTTTAGCGGCCTCACTCGGTGCGGTTTTTCGTTATGCACTCATTGAATTAATTGGTAATAAGTGGGGGTGGAAAGATTTTCCATTAGCAACGGTAGTGATCAATGTTTCAGGAGCATTTATCCTAGGATTACTGGCCGGTCATCTACCCACTGCCTCGTTATCATATTTGATTGGTAGTGGAGTGATGGGTGGTTACACCACATTTTCAACATACATGAATGAAACCGTTCGACTCCAATTTAGGAGTTATTCACTTTCAATGCTGTATTTCTTTGGAACTTCGATTTTGGGGATTGCGGCAGCGCTTGTGGGGATGGCATTATAAAAAGCAAAAAAGACTGAAAAAAATTTTTTTCAGTCTTTTTTTGTGCATTTTATTTAGTGATGATAATGGTTTGATGATTTTTAACTATTTTTATTGTGCACGATGATTCATTGACCTAAAAAAAGACAAATGTATAATGGTTTTTGTCGACTAACACAATATATAGCGGTAATGCATTACTTAACACAATATATAGTATAAGAGGGTTTTGTAATGAACGATCATATTAACATTCTATACGTCAGTCTTAGCGGTAATACTAAAGCGTTTATTCAGAAATTAACGACAGAACTAGCGAAGCAATCGATTATTGTAAATTCAATTAACGTTCGTGAACGACCAACCCAAAAGAAGTTGTTAGAACCATTCGTAACGTTTTTACCAGCTTTTTTAAAGGGTGGTAACGGAATTGATAACGGCTTCAAAGAAATTTTGACTACGCCATTACGTCGCTATTTGGAATTTGCAGATAACTATAAACAATGCTACGGCATTATTGGTAGTGGTAATCGTAACTTTAATAAGCAGTTTGCACTGACCGCTAAACAATATGCGAATGACTTCGGATTTCCATATTTAACTGATTTTGAACTAAAAGGGTCGAAAAGCGATGTCACTAAAATTAGTGCGCTTTTGATAAAGAAACAATCCGAAAATAGTTTAGCTATCGAAGGGAGTGCAGACACTAATGCCTAAAAAGAGTACTGCAGAACTTGATAAAAGCTATTTTTATTTAAATAACATGGTCAATGTCCCTGACGGTGGTCAAATTCAATTGCATTATGACCAAGAGGCGCTAGCTGCATTCTTCAAGGAAACCGTGCAACCCCAAACAATGCAGTTTGCGTCACTTGATGATAAGTTGGAATATTTAGTTGATCACGAATACATTGATGCCAATATTTTATCGCAGTATCGTCATTCATTTATCAGTTCGTTATTTGAAAAAATGCATCATTTTGATTTTTATTTTAAAAGTTTTATGGGTGCGTATAAGTTCTACATGCAATACGCAATGAAGACCAATGATGGAAAACAATTCCTAGAAAACTTTGCAGATCGAGTTGTTTTTAATGCATTGTACTTAGGTCACGGTGATGCAAAGCTAGCAGAATCGATTGCTGATGAGTTAATCCATCAACGTTATCAACCAGCTACCCCTACGTTCTTGAACGCTGCCAAGAAGCGACGGGGCGAGATGGTATCTTGTTTCTTGCTTGACTTGAATGATTCAATGTTATCAATTGGCCGGGGAATTAATTCGGCACTAGAGCTATCTAAGTTAGGCGGTGGCGTTGGGGTGAACCTTTCGAACCTGCGGGCTTCAGGGGATTCCATTAAGCAAATTGAAAATGCTTCATCTGGTGTCATCCCCGTAATGAAGCTATTGGAAGATTCATTTAGTTATAGTAATCAATTAGGGCAACGAAATGGTGCCGGAGTGGTTTATCTGAACGTTTTTCATCCAGATATTATGCGATTCCTAGCAACGAAGAAGGAAAACGCTGATGAAAAAATTCGGGTGAAGACCCTTTCGCTAGGGTTAGTAGTTCCAGATCAGTACTATCAATTACTAAAAACGAACCAACCAATGTATTTATTTAGTCCATATGATGTCGAACGTGAATACGGGAAACCATTTGCTTACGTTGACATTACTAAGGAATATGATCGACTAGTTGCAAATGACAATATTAAAAAAGCCAAAATTAACGCCCGTCAATTAGAACAAGAAATTTCTAGATTACAACAAGAATCTGGTTATCCATACATTTTAAATATTGATACGGCTAACCGTGATAATCCAGTTGATGGCAAAATCATTATGAGTAACCTATGCAGTGAAATTTTACAACCTCAATCGCCTTCTAAAATTAATCCAGACTTATCTTATGAACACGTTGGCACCGATATTTCATGTAATTTGGGATCTACCAACATTATGAATATGCTAGATTCTGATGATTTCGGCAAATCAGTTAATACTGCTGTTCGCGCATTAACTACGGTGACCGACGAAACGGACATCAAAGAAGTACCAACGGTGCAAAATGGAAATCGCAAGTACCACACGATTGGATTAGGTGCAATGGGCTTGCACACGGCGTTAGCGCGCCATCAGATTGAATATGGATCACCCGAGGCGCTAGAACTGACCGATGCGTATTTCCTAGCCCTTAATTATTATTCTTTAGTGGCTAGTAATGAAATCGCCAAGGAACGGAATGCAACGTTCGAACAGTTTGAATATTCTCAATATGCCGATGGAACGTATTTTGACCAATATTTAACAGCTGATTTTACATTTAAATCGCCACGGGTAGCTGCCATCTTTAGCCATATTAAATTACCACGGGTTAGTGATTGGCAAAGACTTAAGGAATCAGTAATGAAAGATGGCCTTTACCATCGGAACCGGTTGGCGGTGGCACCGAACGGATCCATTTCATATGTGAATGAAACGAGTGCATCGTTGCAGCCAATTACGCAATTGGTAGAGCAACGCCAAGAAAATAAGGTCGGTTCTATTTTCTATCCAGCACCTTACCTGTCGAATGAAACAATTAAATATTATCAATCCGCATATGATATGGATCAACGCAAGATCATTAATACCTATGCGGTGGCCCAAAAGCATATCGATCAGGGGATGAGTTTAACATTATTCCTCCGTTCTAAATTACCGGACGGCTTATATGAATGGAAACGACCAGGTGATAATCAGATGACCACTCGTGATTTAAACCGACTGCGTAACTATGCTTGGACTAAGGGGATTAAGTCACTGTACTATGTTCGGACCTACACTGAAGATGATGAATTTAGTGGGGCGAACGAATGTGAATCTTGCATGATTTAGGAGGACAACAATGGACTATTTATACTATCAAGCAATTAACTGGGATCAAGTCGATGATCCATTTGATAAAACAATTTGGGAACAACTCACCACTAACTTTTGGTTAGATATTCGAATTCCAATTAATAATGATCAAGCAAGTTGGCAAGCCCTAGATGATTCTGAGCAACAAAATTTGAATCAACTCCTTGCTAGTGCGTCATTATCGAACCTCCTTCAATCTGAATGGGGAACCCCTGCATTACGACATGAAATTATGACGCAGCAGGAAGAATCAGTATTAAATACCATTACCTTCATGAAGACAATTCATGCGAAGAGTTGTACCACTATTTTCCGGAATTTAATTAGTAATGATGAGGCTGAGTCAGCATTTGCATTTGCTGATCATGATGAATATCTACAAGCAAAGGCGGATCTATTACTATCTATTTATCAAAATGGTAATCCGCTTCAAAAGAAAACGGCCTTTGTATTAGCGGAAAGTGCCGCCACCTTTGGTGAATATTTACCTGTAATTAATCATTCTGAACTAAGTAATCTGAATCAAGTTATTAAAAACATTTTGCAAGGTAGCGCTATTTTTACTAAGTACGTTGGCTACAAGTTTAGAACCGCAATTAATAGTCTTGCCCCTAATCAACACGCAATTTATGTAGAATGGCAAGAACACTTTATTGATCAACTATATGAATTGGAATCTAAGGTCTTACAATCTCAATTAGGCGATGATGTTGAACCAGCACTATTAGCATTGCAGGATGGAATTAACTATGCGCTAACTCAATTAGGCTTTGATCCTAGATTTGATTTAGCTGGTCACCGTGTACCCATGATTGATGATCTGATGCAAGTGGACGCAATAGCTGCTAGTCACAAAAAAGCAGTGAATGTCGTTAGCGAACAATCGATGGATGATAGTGATTACGATTTTTAGGAGGGGTTATTATGGCTTATACAACAATTAATTGGAACGTTGATGAAGATGAATTGGACGAATATGTTTTTGATAAAGCGACTGCTCAATATTGGTTAGATACGCGAGTACCAGTTTCTAATGATATTTTAGATTGGCAACATCTGTCAGCAACTGAACGGGATGTTATCAACAAAGTAGTTGGTGGATTAGCACTATTAGACACCTTGCAATCAGAAGAAGGGGTCGACGTAATGCGTCGAGATGTCCGTACCCGCAAGGAAATGGCTGTGATCAATGACTTCTTGATGATGGAATCGATTCACGCCAAGAGTTACGGCACGATCTTAACGACTTTAAATGATGAACAAGTGGTGAAAGACGCGTTTCATTGGATGAATAACAATGAACAAATGCAATTTAAAGTTAAAAAGATTAATGCAGTTTATCAAAATGGAACGGGCCTACAAAAAAAGGTTGCCAGTGTGTTCTTAGAAGGAATTCTGTACTACGACAACTTTTTCACGCCATTATGGTATCGAGGTAATAATAAATTGGCTAATTTATCTGAAATCATCAAGTTAGTAATTCGGGATGAATCAGTGCATGGGACCTATCTTGGTTATAAATTTCATCAAGGATTTGACGAATTATCCGAACCAGAACAAAAGCAATTCCGGAAGTGGATGGACAACCTATTAGATGAGTTACTAGAGAATGAATTTAAATTTACAGATGTTGTTTATGGGCCAATTGGATTAGCTGAAGATGTAAAACAATTTGTTCGCTATAACGCCAATAAAGCAATGCAGAACATGGGATTTGACTCTATTTTTCCAAATGCTGAGCTTAAGGATATCAATCCGATTGTTATGAACGGTATCAATACTGAGACTGCTAATCATGATTTCTTTTCACAAGTTGGTGCAGGATATCTCATGGGAAATGCGGAAGCGATGAACGATGATGATTATGATTTTTAGTTTAGTGTTTAATATAAAGATCACGATCCACTAAAACGTTCAATATTATATCGTTGCCAAACCATGATTGAATTTACATTTTAAATCTGTATAATAGAACGAGTTGACTAAAATAACAATATATAGATATTATATATTAATATAAACACTATATATTGTATATAGGGAGCGTATTTTTAAATGAATTACTTAAAATGGTTGTGGAATCAACTATTAGGTTGGAATGTCCAATCGTACATCTTGTTATACTTTGGGTTGGGCTTTAATTTAGCCTTAACGTTGACTAGTCCAATTACCATGGTTAGCATTGTAACTTTTATTGCCGGGGCGCTTGGGCTTACCTGTGTGCTAGCAATTAATAATGCTAAGCCAGTTAATGGTTGGCTAGGGTTGATTAGTGCCATCTTGTTAATTAGTGTGGCGTTTACAGCTAAGAACTACATGGAAATTGTAATGCAACTTAGCTATATTATTTTACTTGATGTACCAGTGCTGCTAATGCCAAGTTGGAATCAAGATGCTGAAAACAAGATTTCAGGATTGCGTGGCGATAGCATGGCAGCTACATTAAAAAACTGGTTGCCATATATAATTGGCTTTGTAGTAGTCGTTTTCATTATGCATTCACTACTAACTAGTTTTACGGACAGTCCACGGCCATTGATTGATTCAATTTCTGCCACTACTGGAATTTTAGGAGCGGTCTTAACCACATTGAAGAAGCGGGAAACGTATTATTTCTGGTTTGCCCAAGGGATCTTATCCGTTATTCTATGGGGAATTACAGCCGCCCAGGGCGGTGCATCACCAGTGCTATTCGTAACTTACATGCTATACATTGGAAATGATATTTTAGCATTTACGAAGAGTCCGTGGTTTGCTAAACGAATTGTAACTGAGTAATAATGTATTTTTGATCGGGGGATTTTATGACAATGATTTTATTAGCGGGAACCATTGGCGCTGGCAAGTCATCATTAACGGGTCGACTGGCTAAGCATTTAGGCACTAAGGCGTTCTATGAACCAGTTAATGATAATCCAGTGTTACCACTTTTTTATCAAGATAAGGAAAAGTATGGATTTCTATTGCAGATTTACTTCTTGAATAAACGATTTCAGATGATTAAACAGGCCCAACAGGAAGATAATAATGTTTTGGACCGTTCAATTTATGAAGATGCTTTATTTACTGATTTAAATCATCAGCTAGGTAACATTAACGATACCGAAGCAGCAATCTATCATGATTTATTGGATAACATGCTAGAGGAGTTACCACTAGCAGCCAATAAGAAACGTCCCGATCTGCTCGTTTACATTGAAGTTAGTTTAGAAACCCAGTTGAACCGGATTCAGATGCGTGGCCGTGATTTTGAACAGTCCGATGAATTATTAGATTATTATCGAAAATTACGGGTAGCTTACCAAGAATGGTTTGAGAACTACGACATCAGTCCCAAGATTAAAATTGATGGTGATAAGTACGACTTTGTTAATAACCCCGCTGACTTAGCAACGGTTTTAAAACAAATCGATACGAAACTCGCTGAATAAAACGAAAAGCCCCTAAGTTTATTTTACAAACTTAGGGGCTTTTATGATGCCATTGGCATTGTTATTTAATTGGCTAATCCATCGTGGATTTTATCTAAGTTCCACTTCATCATACTGTAATAGGTATCACCAGGGTGTCCTTTTTTAGCCAATGAATCGGTAAAGATTTTAGAGTAAATCTTGAGGCCGGTTTCTGATGCGACCTTATCCATTGCCTTTGGTGAGACTGATGATTCAACGAATAGATGTTTAACATCTGATTTTCTAATCTTAGCTAGGACGGCCTTCATTTGTTCAGGGGTCCCTTGGGATTCAGTATTGATTTCCCAAATATAAGCAGGGGTAACATGGTAAGCCTTAGAGAAGTACTTAAAGGCTCCTTCTGATGTTACTAAGAGTCGTTGCTTTGCAGGGATATCTAAGAATTTGGACTTAGCGCTTTGGTTTAATCGGCTTAATTTAGCAATATATGCGTTAGCATTCTTTTGATAGTAGGCTGCGTTTTTAGGATCCTTATCTTTTAAGACCTTAGTCATGGTCTTAACGTATTGAATTCCGTTCGCCAGACTAAGCCATGCGTGGGGATCAACTTCATCTTTATTGGTAGATAAATGAAGTGGTTTTACGCCGTTACTTGCGGCAAAAACATCACGATTAAATTTCTTGTGCGCAGTTTTGACTAATTTATTGAACCAGCCATTACCACCAGTTTCTAAGTTTAAACCATTATAAAAGATGGCATTCGCATTAGTAGTAGCAGCGATGTCTTCTGGCTTTGGTTCGTATTCATGTGGATCAGTTCCACGTCGGACGATACTATAGACATCGATGCGGTCTTTACCAATATTTTTGACCATGTCTTCTAAAATCGAGTTAGTAACGACCACGTGGAGTTTATCATTTTTGGATTCAGCGGAGTTAGATTGCTTAGCACTACGTTGATTGACAAATAAAACTACGCCACCAATTAACATAATGACTGCGATTAATGAGATGATAATTCGCTTCATTCGAAAGGCCTCGTTTCTAAATAATTATTTTTTGAACTTCAACAAGCTTTGTTTTGGTGAAAAAATAAATGAGATTGCAAACATGATTGCGGCGACAATTACAATTGCCGGGCCAGAAGCCCAGTTAAATGTATAACTAAAGTAAAGGCCGATGATGGATGCAACGGCACCGAAGATGGCGGAGAATACTAGCATCGTTGATAGCTTTTCCGTCCAGAAGAAGGCCGTAGCAGCAGGAGTAATGAGCATTGCCACCACTAGGATAATCCCAACTGTTTGCAGTGCAGATACCGTTACTAAAGTAAGGACGAGCATTAACGAGTAGTGAACTAATTGGGTGTTTAAACCATATGTTTTCGCAAATGTTTCATCGAATGAAGTGATTAACAGTTCTTTGTATGCAATTTGAACGAACATGATTACGATGCCTAGCACCACTGCCGTAGTAATCATATCGGAGTTACTAACTGCTAAGATATTCCCGAATAGGATGTGGTGTAAGCTCGTCGAACTTTCAGCCATTGAGATGAGAATAAATCCAAGTGCGTAAAAGGCGCTGAACACAACCCCAATGGAAGTATCAACTTTGATTTTACTGTGGGATGATACAAAACCAATTAATAGTGCAGCGATGACTCCAAAAATGGATGCCCCAATTAAGAGGTTAATCCCTAGCATGTAAGCCACCGCCACTCCAGGCAGAATTGAATGGGAAATGGCATCCCCCATCAACGACATTCCACGTAGGATAATGAAACTACCTACGATTCCAGACATTATACCGACCATGATGGCGGTAATCATCGCGCTTTGAAGGAAGTCATACTTACCAAGCGCTTCAATAAATTCCATTATTTTCATTATTGGGCCTCCTTTGCGTTGAATAACACGGAGGAGAGGTCAGCACTAAATGCTTTACTCATATTTTCAGGATTATAAACTTGATCAACGGGCCCAGCGGCAACGATGCCATGGTTCATAATAATTAAGTCATCAAAGTAGTTCGAAACTTTATTTAAATCATGATGGACCACTAAGATGGTCTTATTTTGATCACGCCATTGCTTTAAAATGTCCATAATGGCGGTTTCACTTTGCAAGTCGATGCCCACGAATGGTTCATCTAAAATGACAATGTCAGCCTGTTGTAAAATGGCTCTAGCAACGAAGACGCGTTGTAGCTGGCCACCAGAAAGATTGCCAAATTGTCGATCAGCAAAGTCTTGCATCTTAACTTGTTCTAACGCTGACTGTGCAGCTTGTTTTTCAGTTTTGCCGGGGCTTTTGAATAGTCCTAAGCGACCATAGCTGCCGGTCAAAACTAGGTCGAAGACATTGATTGGAAACGCCAAGTCTAGATCTTTACGCTGTTCAACGTAGGCAATCTTCTTTTTAACGTTCTTAATCGGTTGTCCGTTGTACTCGCTGGTACCGGATTGTGCCTTGATCAAACCGAGGACGGCTTTGATCATGGTCGATTTACCGGCTCCATTGGGCCCGATGATTCCAGTGATTTTACCAGGACGAACGTCCAATGATAAGTTCGAAAATACGGGGGTGTTACCATAGGAAACTGATAGGTTCCTAATCTTTAGCATAAATAGCACTCCTTTAATATGGATACAGGGGGTCAAATTATTAGAAAACGATTATACATAATGGTTATGTTAAATAACAATTATAAATATTTTCGGTTTACCTAATAATTAATCATCGCTAGTAGTATACCGGAATTATAAATTTTTAGCAATCGTTTTTGGACTTATTTTAATAATTAGTGTTAACATTAAGTATAAAAATATCATTATATGTAAAAATAAAAGGATAGTGGCAGCGACCACTATCCTTTATTTTATTGATAATTATTATTCATTTAAGACCCAGAAGAAGATTAGGAAGATGATCCCTAACGCATACATAATGGGGTTAACTTGTTTACCACGCTTTGCAGCAAGCATGGTAACAGGGTAAACAACAAATCCTAGCGCAATCCCATCTGAAATACTGTAAGTTAATGGCATTCCAAGTACGATTAAGAACGCTGGTGCTGCAATTTCGAAGTTTTCCCAATGGATGTTCTTAAGTGAACTAGCCATTAGAATTCCGATAATGATCAATGCGGGAGCAGTCACTTGATCAGTAATTACTCCCAGCAATGGTGAGAAGAAAGTTCCGAGTAGGAATAAGATTCCAGTCACAATTACTGTAAATCCTGAACGACCACCAACGGCGATTCCGGCAGATGATTCAACGAAAGCACCGACTGGAGAAGTTCCTAATAGTGAACCGGCTACCATACCAGTTGAATCAGCAA
Source organism: Nicoliella lavandulae (assembly GCF_037546185.1). Lineage (NCBI taxonomy): Bacteria > Bacillati > Bacillota > Bacilli > Lactobacillales > Lactobacillaceae > Nicoliella > Nicoliella lavandulae. Next base: position 519,079 of record NZ_JAWMWH010000001.1, read on the forward strand.
GCAATGCGCCCCCAACTCTTGGAATCTTGTTGTCCTTGATAAAACCAGCTTGTTGAGCTAACCCAACTAAGGTTCCGGCAGTATCGAAGAAACTAACTAATAAGAACGTCAATACAACGATTACTAATTGAGCTGAGTTGATATCAGTAATATGTTTAACTGATTCTAAGAAGATGGGTTTGATACTTGGCACTGATGATACCCATTGACCAGGTACTGGAATTAAATGAGTTACCATCCCCAAGATGGCGGTTACGACCATTCCAATAAAGATTGAAGCTGGAATTCGTGCGGACATTAATACTAACGTCAATACTAATCCAATGATGGTCAACCAAGTGGTTCCAACATGGAACGAACCTAGTTCAACTAGGGTACTCTTACTAGCGGTGATGATACCCCCTTGGTTAAGACCAAGAAAGGCAATGAATAAACCAATCCCACCACTAATGGCACTCTTGAGGTCATTTGGAATTGCATCGATGATGATTTCACGAATCTTAAATAACGTTAAGATCAAGAAAATCAAAGAAGCAATGAATACACCAGCTAACGCTGTTTGCCAAGGAACCTTCATTCCAACACAGACAGAGTAAGCAAAGAATGCATTCATCCCTAAACTAGTGGATAGGGCGATTGGATAATTAGCAATCATTCCCATTAAGAAACAACCAATGGCCGTTGCCAAGGCCGTCGCGGTAAAGACAGCTCCTTTATCCATTCCAGATGCACTCAAGACGTTTGGGTTTACGAATAAGATGTAAACCATCGTAACGAACGTAGTCAGACCAGCAATTGATTCAGTCTTAAAGTTGGTCCCTAATTCGTCAAAGTGAAAAAAGTTAGCTATTTTAGCTCCCATTATAGGCACTCCTTAATAAATATTCGGTTTTTATAAAAAATACAAACGCTATCTTAACATATTCTTAAAAAAATAGCAATTTGACGAACAATATTTTATTGGTTAGGCCTTAAATGCAGCAAAAGCTTGATCAATCTTATCGTATTCAGCATCGGTTAGTGTGACGTCCATTGCCTTCGCGTTACTTGCCACTTGTTCTGGTTGCTTAGCACCTGGGATAACGACTGAGATATTCGGATTCTTGATGTACCATGCTAAGACCAATTGAGCTAACGTAATTTGTTTTTGGTCCGCTAATGGCTTAATTTGGTCAATTGCAGCTAAAATTTTCTTAAACCGATCCCCTTGGAAATCAGGATTTTTACTCCGAGAATCATTTTCAGGAAAATGATCGTTAGTTTGATCGTATTTACCAGTAAGGAGACCAGAAGCAAGTGGAAAGTATGGTACAAAGGAAATATCGTGTTCCTTTAGGTATGGGAATAATTCAGTTTCAGCTTCTCGATGAACAAGGTTGTAACGGTCTTCCACAATATCTACTAGGTCATCTTGGTTGGCTTCCTTTAATTGGTCCAATGAGAAGTTCGAAACCCCAATGGCCTTGATGACGCCTTCAACCTTTAATTCGTTCAATGCCTTGATAGCTTCGTTCTTGGGTGTGTGGTCATCTGGAAAATGAATGTAGAAGATATCAATGTAGTTGGTATGCAAGCGTTTCAAGCTATCGTATACAGCTTGTTTAAGGAACTTAGGGTCGTTGTTCAACTTGATTTGACCGTTAACGACTTCTTGAGCCCCCTTAGTAGCAATGGCGAAACTACCTCGATCATAGCCTTGGATCGCTTTACCCACTAGTTCTTCGGAGTGACCAAGGCCATACATGAATGCGGTATCGATTAATTTAATTCCTGAATCCAAAGCGCTCTTTACTACTTCGATTCCAGTTTCATCGTTTAAATTGGGGAATAAATTAGTTCCCCCTACGGCATTCGCACCTAAGCCAAGTGGCGTACTTAAGACTCCTGATTTACCGATTTGCACATTTTGTTCCTTCATAATGACAACCTCCGTTAAATAAATTTGATACTATCCTTATTATCACGCAAATAAATAATTTTTAAAAATATTTTGATATTGAAGTCGATAGTTAAATGTTGGTCGTAAATTATGTATAATAATAGTAGTAAAACCAAATTAGTTATTGGAGGGGGATTGAATTGAAAACAGTTTTAGTACTAGGTAGTCAAAAGCCAATCGCACGACTAGCAATTCAGTTGCTTAACCAACGGGATGTCCGAGTGGTAGAATTAGATGATGAAGCAGTGGATTTAACTTACGAAAAGACCTATCTACCAATGATTAAAGATGTTAATGTGATTATTTCGTTCTTAGGACCATTGGACGTTGATTTAGCATTTGAAGGATTATTTGATGCAATTCGTGCCACGAATGTTCAAATTGAAGCCTTTGTGATTTTATCAACGGCCGGCATTGATAACGAAGTTGTTGGTAAATTGCACTATCAAGACGTTGATAATGTTCGCGAATACTTTAATCAACAACGATATGCAATCAAGGTTGTCGATGAAGCTGAAATTCCATACACGGTGTTACGCCCAGTTACAATGGTTAATCAAGACTCAACTCCGGTAACGATTTATGATGAAGGTCAATCAATGCCAGCGGGGACTGTTTCACGTGAAACAGTTGCGGAAATTGCAGTGGCTGCTGCCGTTGATGGCAAGTATAAAAACCAGTCCATTGGATTGGTCCAAACTAAAACAGAGGTGAATGAATAATGAACCAAGAACAATTAGATCAAGTCAAAGCACAATTAGAAAAAGCACAACAAGTATCCCATTTTGTAATTTTTGAAACTAAGGATCCCGATTCTGATGACGTGGTTCGGATGATTACGGATTACAACGCATTCCAAAACATGAAGCAAGCTCGGAAGCGAGATATTCCAATGAAGATCATTCGTGATTTTATTCCAATTACGGATGCCATGGCACGTTGGGCAGTAGCCGAACACGATGCTGCTACTGCTAGCATGGGGAATAACCCGAACTTAGATGAATTAGTTCAAACTATGGATGAACGCATTAACGAAGTATTAATTGAAAATAAAATTGAACCAAACAAATAGTCATTGACCGGTCGTCAATGACTTTTTACATACTAAAAAGGAGCGCTGTAAATGGCATTGCAATTTATCTTGGGACCAGCTGGTAAGGATCACGCCCAAACGTTAATCAAACACCTACGCACGAATTTTGATCAACATCCCAATGATCAATTTTTTTATCTAGTCCCCAATCACATTAAGTTTGAATCAGAAGTAAAGACCCTCTCACGGCTAAACCCGAACCAAGATGGCATCTATGCGCAAACCAACGTCCAGGTATTCTCACTAACGCGACTAGCATGGTACTTTTTAAGTCATGAAGCTGCATATCAGATTCCACGGTTAAGCTCTGCTGGGGTCAACATGTTAATTTATCAAATCATCACTGAACACCAAGCTGAACTAACCGTTTTTCGCGGCGAAAGTGGGCAACCTGGATTTATCAATCAAATTGCTAGCCAAATTGCTGAAATGGAAGCCGGACAAGTGACCGTTGATGACTTAGAAGTGATTTATGATGATAACCATGACCACTTAAACGCTAATTTGCGTGATAAATTGCATGATTTTATCGTTATTTATCAAGCCTTTGAAGCTGCGACCCAGGGCCGATTCATTCACCAAAATGATACGTTGAAGATGCTATGTGGTTATTTAGCTGACCATGATTTATCGCATATGCACTTTTACATTAGTGGTTTTTCTCAATTAACCGCCCAAGAACGGGAATTAGTAATGGTCTTAGTAAAACGCGCTGCCAACGTGGTGATTGATTTGAATTTAGACCGTCCTGCCGCTAAGCAGGAGCCAGATGAACCCAATTTATTCTTTCAATCAGCGCATCTATACCATCAGTTATATCAATTTGCCCGCGATAACCAAGTGCCCATCATGACCGACTTATATGCTGATCAAGATCGAGTTAACGCTGATTTATTAGCACTAGGCCGCTATTGGAACCAATCGACGGGGTTAAACCCCATCCAGCCTAGTCAACTACAAGATCCAGATGCAATTCAAGTGTTAAAAGCAGATAATTACTATTCAGAACTAGCATCGGTGGCGATTAAAATTCGGCAGCTGGTCGCTAGTGGGCAATACCATTACCGTGATATTTTGGTGATGACACGGCATTTGGATAAGTACCAAAATATTATTCAACCGATTTTTAATATGCAACAAATTCCATACTTTAACGATGTGCAGCAATCAATGATTGACCATCCGCTGGTTCAATTGATCGATGCATTATTTAAAATTGCGCCAGAAGGAGCGCGGCGGACGTATCGGTATGATGACGTGATGCGGTTGTTAAAAACAGAACTGTTAATTCCGCGGGATGCTGAGGGAAACTTCATGGATCTACAAGAATTCCGTGATGATTTAGCGTTAACGGAAAACGTGATTCTAAAGAATGGGTATGAAGGACGAAAGTGGCTTCAAGATGATGATTGGCAATATGTATGGTTGAACGAAAGTGACTTTGGGATTAAGTCGCAACCAGACGAAGTTATTGATACTAAGATCAATCGCATTCGCCACTACGTAAAGGATATCCTGCCACCATTTTTCAAACGGATGCAACGGGCTAAGACCGTAGCGGAAGGTGCAAAAGTGCTTTATCAATTCTTAGTTGACCAAGGCGTGGTAGCACGAATGCAACAGTGGCGGGATGCCGCAGTTGATTCCGGTGACCTCTCACAAGCGGCCCAGCCAGAACAAGTATGGCAGACCTTTTGTGATTTATTAGATGATTTCGTAACCATTTTGGGGGATCATCAACATTTTAAATCTGATGATTTTTTGGCCCTATTGAAGGCGGGATTCGAAGGCGCTAATTATTCTCAAATTCCATCCACCTTAGATCAAGTGACCATCTCAGAAAGTGGAATCGTTCAGATGCCCGACTATCGGGTCGTTTTTATGGTTGGCTCAACGGATGATGTAATGCCAGATCGAGTTACTAATGATGATTTATTTAATGATAGTGACCGCGATGATTTGACCCAGTATTTCAATGCTGATCAATACTTGCGGGATAATAGTGAGACTCAAATGGCCAATGATCCATACTTAAATTACTTAGCATTTATGACGGGCAGTGAGCGCTTGATTTTTTCGTATTGTTTAGCCAACGATAGTGATAGTGAGACCGGGGTTAAACTTTCACCATACGTTGCCAGAATTCAAAATCACTTTAACATTGATGAGTACCACTATGTGGATACCCCGAATGCGAGTTCGGAAGCGGTTATGGATTATGTAGGGACTAAGCGCACCACGTTACGCCACTTAGTCCAAGCGAGTTATGATAATCAATACCATCAACATCCATTAGCTAAGCACTGGCGGTTTATCTATCAGGAATTAGTAGGCACGAATGATGAACTAAAGGCGCTAACTGAAAAGTTATTGGGTGGGTTAGATTATAATAATACGCCAACTAAGTTAAATGCTGATATTATCACTGGATTATATGGAGATACGATTAACACCTCCATTTCACAACTAGAACAATTTTACGCGAACCCATATGAATACTTCCTAAAGTATGGGCTGAAACTACGGGAACGCGATGTCTTTGAACTATCACCAGCTAGTACTGGTGAATTTTTCCATGCTGCATTAGACCTAATGGTCAAGCGGATGCGTGAAGAACACATTGACATTAGTAAATTGGATGAACAAGCATTGAATGAATTTGTGAATGAAGTCGCCACCCAAATCTTGGATGATCCCGATAATTTCCAATATGCTATTTTACAAAGTTCTTATCGCATGGGCTATTTAAAACAACAATTGATTAAAACGGTTAAGCGCATGGCATTGACAATGCACTGGCAAAGCCAACGGACGCCAATGCGGCCGCGGCAAACGGAAATTTCGTTCGGCCAAAACGGGCAAACGAATAACTTAGCGCCGTTGACGTTTGATGTTTCAGATCAAATTGTGATTCCAGGCTTGCATAAGATTAATGTTCGCGGGCGAATTGATCGAATTGATACAATGGACACTGATGATAAGCGGTACTTAGAGTTAGTTGACTATAAATCAGGTGATAAGAAGATTGACTTTGGCCGGGTTTATGATGGGACATCGATGCAATTAATTACCTATTTAGATGTAATCAAGCATAACTTAGACCGATTTAATGCCGACCAAAAGGCTGAGTTAGCAGGAGCCCTATACTTCCACGTCTTTAATCCGAAACTATCAGCTAAGGATATCGGTTCTGCCGGGTTAAAAGCAGCGATGATGAAAAAACAAAAGTATAGCGGAATTTTAGTTGATGATGCTGAGTTAATTAAATTAATTGATCAAGGAATGCAAGCAGGGGATAGTTCCTTAGTTTATCCAATCGGCTTGAAGAAGGATAATCAGCTGAACCGTTATAGTAAGGTGATTCAGCCGGCTGACCTAGATTTAATTTTGCAACATACTGAGCGTTTAATTCAATCAGCGGGAATCAAAATATTTAGTGGAAATGTTGATTTAACGCCGGTTAAGGAACAAAACTTTACCGCATTACAATATTCACCATATAAGTCAATCATGCAATTTGATCCGTTGTTAACTGAAAATAACTATCGCAACGTCCAGTCAATGGATATGCAAACGGTAATTAAAAAGCTAAAGGAGGAACGGGAAAATGGACTACACTAAAGCACAGTCTGACGCGGTTTATGGTAACTTTGCGGGCAACGTGTTGGTATCAGCATCAGCTGGCTCTGGAAAAACGCGGGTGCTAGTCGATCGGGTGATCAACAAGTTGATTCATGGTGAAACCATTGATCAAATGCTGATTGTGACGTTTACACGGGCAGCAGCCAAGGAAATGAAGGACCGGATTTTGGTGGCATTGCAGGAACAAGTGCGAAAAACTAGCGATAAGCAACTAAAAAATCACCTCAACTTACAGATTCGTAAACTGCCGGTCGCAGACATTAGTACGCTAGATTCCTTCTGTCAAAAAATGGTGCAACGTTACTACTACATCATTAATTTAGACCCTGATTTTCGGATTCTAACGGACCGCACGGAAACGGAAATGCTGCGGGATTTAGTATGGGATAATGTGCGTGAAGATGAGTATGCTGATGACCAAGATGGGCGCTTTGCCCAGTTAACAGAGAACTTCTCTGATGACCGTTCTGATGATGGATTAACGGATTTAGTTTACCATCTCTATGACTATGCAAATGTTAATCGCGATCCCAAAGCATGGCTGGAAAACCTGCCAACGTTGTATCAAATTAACGACACAATTGTGAACAGTCCATTTTATCAACACCATTTAAAGCCCACCCTAGTGGATCAGTTGAATCAAGCTCGGTTGAATTTTCAAGCGGCATTCGATTTTGCGAATGAACATCAATTAGAAAAAGAAATGGCGTTTGAAAGCGATGAAGTTAAACTCGTTAATGATTTGATTGCCGCCCTTGATACGGATTCATGGGATGATTTACGCAAGCGGTTTGCCACCAAGCTAAATAAATTCCCCAGTGTTAAACGGGGGGCAGAGCCGTTAGAAAAACAACTGCATAATCAAGTTAAAGACCTAAGAGAAATGGGGAAGAAAAAACTAGGCACAATTTCAGATAATTATTTTGCGAACGATGAAGCGACCAATGTGGCCACCATGCGGGCTTCAGAACAGTTGATCGAGAAGCTAGTCACGGTAGTGCAAACGTTCAGTCAGAAGTACCAAGAACTAAAGCGAACGCGTCACGTAATGGAATTCATCGACATCGAGCATGCGGCTTATGATATTTTTACCCATCCTAATAGCGAAAAGAGCGTTCAAGCAGAGCTACAAAAGCAATACGCCGAAATTATGGTGGATGAGTATCAGGATAATAACCGGCTGCAAGATGCAATTTTAACTACAATTGCCCGGCGGGATGCTGATGGTGCAACGCAAAATATGTTTATGGTTGGGGATGTGAAGCAATCAATTTATCGGTTTCGACTAGCGGCCCCCGAGATGTTTTTAAATCGGATGGACCACTATCAATTAGCCGACAACGATGATTGCGATATCTTGTTAAAAGAAAATTTCCGTTCCATGCCTAACATTGACCACTTCGTGAATTTAATTTTTAATCAGATCATGAGTAGATCCGTGGGAAAGATTGAGTACCAGGATGATAATAATTTAGTTGCCGGAGCGAAATATTATCCAGCTGATTTACCATCCAACGTCAATATTTTGTTGTACCGTAATCAAAATGACCAAGCTGCTGATGATCAAGAACCAGTCGATGAACAATTTCAAATTGAAGATAGTGCCCACGGCCAAGTTGAACTAGTGGCCCAAAAGATTAAACAATTAATAAAGCAGGGGCAAATGATTTTTGACCGGCACTTAGGCAAATTACGGCCAATGAAGTATTCTGACGTTGCGTTAATTTCAGCCACACGGAACAACAACCTAGTAATCTCTGATGTTTTTTCAAGACACTCGATTCCAGTAACCATTAATGGGACCCAAAGCTATTTTAAGACCACTGAAATTCAAATCATGATGGCATTATTGACGATTATTGATAACCCGTATCAAGACATTCCACTGGTTGCGGTGCTGCGGTCACCCATCGTGGGGTTGAACGAAAATCAGCTGGCCTATCTGCGGATTAATTCGAAGACGGGTGATTACTATCAAGCGGTGCAAAATTTTATCAAACAGTATCCAACACAACAACCGACTGAATTTGGGAACCAGGTATTTGCTAGGGTCAACCGGTTCTTGGAACAACTAGTGCGGTTTAGAGATATTGCACAACAAAAAGAGTTGGTCAGCTTAATTTGGTCCATTTATGAAACGACTGGCTTTTTAGACTATGTCGGGGGGATGCCAGCTGGAAAACAACGCCAAGCGAACCTGCATGCGCTATACGACCGAGCAGCCCAGTATGAAAAGAGTAGCTTTAAAGGGTTATTCCAATTCATTCGGTTTATCGAACGGATGCAAGATGGTGATAATGATTTAGCCGAACCAGCAACGAATCCCGATGATGACACCGTTTCAGTCATGACTATTCATGGAAGTAAGGGATTGGAATATCCAGTTGTATTCCTGTTGGATGCGAACCATCAATTTAACCTGCAGGATTCAAAGGGTGAATACGTCCTAGATGATCAACTCGGCCTCGGGATTACCTACTTTAATTCGGCTAACCGAGAAAAAGTGGACACCTTACAAAAGCAAATCGTTAAAACCAGTATTGATAATGCCACGTTAGATGAAGAAATGCGGAAACTATACGTTGCTTTAACGCGGACTGAACAACAATTATTTATTGTTGGGGCGATTAAGGATGCCAAACATAGTGATGAAGATATCATTGAAACATGGGGGAATAAAGCCACCCAAAGTAACCAGTTATTATTGGATCCAGCTTTACGGCGTAGCGCTAAGAGCTATCTGGACTGGATTTTACCAGCAGTGGCTCGGCATCCCAAAATGCAATCGGTATTTACTAGCATCGATGCCTTAAAAGCGTTAGCTGATGATCCTACCCAGTTGACGCTTCGTTTCTACCATCCAGATGATTTATTACTAAATCTGCCTGAATCAGCACCCACTAAGGACCATGCTTATATTGACCAGTTAAGCGCTTCACTTGATACGGATTTAAATGTTGATGATGCCGATCAAATTAAAGCACTCATGAACTATGAATATCCCAACCAAGTTGCTACAACAACGACTGCCTATCAAGCGGTTTCTGAAATCAAGCGGGTCTTCGATGATCCTGATGCAGTGCAGATGGGGCAATTCGAAGGGTTGGACGACAGTGACCGGCAACGCAATCGATACGTTGCTGCTGACTTTGCCCAACCAGAATTCTTACAGACAGTGGCAAAACCACAACCAGCAGAGATTGGGACGGCGACGCATTTAGTTTTACAACAACTAGCACTAACGACGCCACCGACCAAGGATACGATTGATGCTAAGATTGCAGAGTTAGTGGCTGATCACATCATTACTGAAGGGGTAGCCAATCAAATTAACCGGTCAGCAATTTTAAAGTTCTTTGCCAGTCAATTAGGCCAATTAATTTTACAACATCCAAACCAACTCCATCGCGAAGCGCCATTTTCACTAATTATGGACGCCAACAAGCTATTTAAGGGCTTTAGTCCGAATGCAACTGAACAAATTCTGATTCATGGGATTATTGATGGATATTTAAATTTAGATGATGAAGTGGTATTATTCGATTATAAAACTGACTACGTGGGTTCCCGTAACCAAGATCAACAGGTTGCCAAATTAGTGGATAAGTATCAAGGCCAAATAAACTTATATGCATTAGCCCTAAGTCGGATTTTAAATCGACCGGTGACCAAGCGGTTCTTATACCTACTTTCAATCGATCGATTAGTACCGATTCATGATTCAAAGACCACTGAGGAGGAATAGTTCGTGTTATTTTATTTAATTTTGTTGTCATTAGCATTTGTATGCCCCATCATTGCGATAGTAGTATTTGCACTGCTAGCCATGAAGTATTTTCAATTGACCAGGGCCCTTAAGATCAAGGCGCAACGGTTACCAATGGATGATAATCAGTATCAAAAGTGGGCGTGGATTCAACTAGTACTATTAATTTTATTAATAGTTGGCCTCACATTTGTGAAGCTTAGTGGCACATTTGGGTTAATTATCATTGGATTGCTAGTGGTGATTGAAGTGGCCGTGGCCATTAAAACCTACTTAACGGTTGATCCATCCCTAGTTGATTGGGATGCATTACATGATCGCTATGCATTAGCAGATGACGATTTAGAAATGCTGGTTGAAAAACGAGCAATGATGGTCAGAGCAATCGTGATATTAATTATGTTCCTTAGCATTTCACAGACCCTAGTTCGAATCTAAAAAAGACATCGCCGTAAGTCGGCGATGTCTTTTTTACGTTAGTTATTAATGGGAATGATTTTGCGCAACCGTTTAGCAACCGTTACCGCGATAATAATTTTGATGACGTCTCCTGGAATGAAAAGGAGATTAGCTGAAAGTGCAGTACTAAATGGCATGTGACTTTGCACGGCTAGCCAGCTGCATGCAATTAGGTAAATAAAAACGATCCCGACCACTAGCGTTACAGCCGTGGTTGAGAACCAGTTTAGTGGCCGCCCTAAGATTCGCTGGGTCAGTTGAGTTAACCCGGCTAACACGCTGGGGGTAAGTAGCCATGCTAGTAAATAACCACCGGTGGGACCTAAGAATACTGCTAGGCCACCGCGAAAGCCTGATAAAATGGGGAGTCCAATGGCAGCTAAAAATAAGAAGATGGCAATGGTGATGGTTCCCTTTTTACCACCTAATAATAGACTAGCAAGAATAATCCCAAAGTTTTGGAGAACGATTGGGACGGGGATAATGCCAATTGGAATCCCAGGAATGGCCCCCAAGACGATTAGTAGGGCAATCATTAATGCAATTTGCGTTAAATTTTTGTTTTTCATAGTTCCTCCACGAAGTAGTTAACCATTATTTATATAACAGTTAACTATTATACATAAGGTTAACCATAAAAGCAAAAACGGTTAACCACCTGTAAAAGTGATTAACCGTGATTTAATCTGACCTTGGTAACTTCACCGGTCATGACGTGATGGCGCTTGCCATCATTAGTTTTTAAAACTAGTGCTCCATTATCATCAATGGTTTCAACTATGCCGACCAAGGGCGCGTGATTAGTGCTAATGGTGACTTCGTGGCCAATAACAACCGATAATTTGCGGTATTCATCCATGCGCTTACCATCTTGATAGTGGGGATATTCAGCTAGAAATTGGTTAATAATATCCGCAGCAATTTGGTTACGGTCTATTTGCTGGGAGCTAATGGAGCCGACCGGTTGATTAATGGACGCTGGAAATTCAGCGGTCTGCAGGTTGATACCAATGCCAACAATGATGGCAGATGGCTGCATCAACTCAACGTTCATAATGGATTCAGTCATGATGCCGGCCACCTTATTGCCATTGACCCAGATGTCGTTGATCCACTTTAATTTAAAATCAGTGGTGGGATAACTCTGCTTAAGTGCATTGACCACGGCGACTGCGGTGGTGGTGGTTAATAGACCGGGGTTTAGAGGATGATCGTGATTAACCGGCACGGCGATGGTCATGTATAACCCAGAATTAGCTGGTGAGTAGAATTGCCGGCCCCGTCGACCATAACCAGCGGTTTGTTGATTAGCGATTACTACAATCGGATGGTCAATAATCCGTTGGTTAACCAAGTCTTTAGCATATTTGTTCGTGGAATCCACGGTGGATAGGCATTCGATGTCAATGGGGGTGTGAACAAGATGCTTAATGTTATCAGCATTCAAATTTAAGCTACCTAAGTACCGATAGCCTAGGTTGTGCTTCCCCTCGATTTGGTGTCCAGCAGCCTTCAAGGCGTTAATGCGTTTCCATACCATGGTCCGACTAACTGCTAATTTTTCGGCTAATTGGTTTCCTGATAACCATTCATTTTGATGATTTAAGAATATTTTTAATAATTCGTGATGCGGCATGATAAGCCCTCTTTGTAAGTTTTAATTACCATTATCCTATCATATTTATATGATTACTAGGGACTTAAAGTATAATTATGGTAAAATATAATTAAATTTATTTTTTATAAAGGAGCTTAAAACATGGATAAAGAATACTGGACAACAGAACGTCTCAATCGTTTATATAAAGATTGGCCAGCTGAAACCATCGATAACTTAAAAGCTAAGATTGCTAAGTCTGACTGGCGGATGGGGTATCACATTCAAACAGAAACTGGTTTGTTAAATGATCCCAATGGCTTTTCATATTTCAATGGACAATGGCACTTATTTTATCAAGCATTTCCCTTTGGGGGCATTCACGGCTTAAAGAGCTGGACGCACTTAGTATCGGATGACTTAGTACATTGGTCAAATACTCACAAACCAATGGTACCTGATAACGAATACGACCGGCATGGTTGTTATTCCGGATCAGCAATTAACGTTGATGACAAGTTATTCCTCATGTACACCGGAAACGTTTGGGAAAAGATGAATGAAGTTCGTCACCCATACCAAGTCGGCGCATGGATGGATAAGGAAAACAACATTACTAAGTTAGACCAGCCATTGATTGCGAACCCACCTAAGGGGGTTACCGGGCACTTCCGTGATCCACAAGTTATCAAACATGGTGATTATTACTATGCCTTTCTAGGGGCGCAAACCACTGATAAACAAGGTGAAATTGTTGTTTACCGTTCTAATCATGTTGACCGTGATTGGGAATTCTACAGCAAACTTGATATTGGCAACGATAACTTGGGCTACATGGCTGAATGTCCAAACCTATTATTTGTTGATGGGCATCCAGTATTGATCTTCTGTCCACAAGGAGCCGATAAAGATTCCTTTAGCTATGATAATGTGCATCCAAATGCCTACATTATCGCTGATGATATTAATTGGGACACTATGAAATTAGTTAACCCTTCTAAGATGCGTCAATTGGATGAAGGATTTGATTTCTATGCGACCCAAGGATTGAATGCGCCTGATGGTCGGGCATTGATCTCAGCTTGGTTAGGGCTTCCAGATACCACTTATCCTTCAGATGATGAAGGCTGGGAAGGTGGCTTATCCTTAGTTCGTGAATTACGAGTAGTTGATGGAAATTTAGTTCAACAACCCGTTCAAGAAACGAAGTCATTATTCTTGGATACTGAAAGCACGTTCAATGGGATGGAATTACCTAAGCAAAGCCTAATTGAATTCGATGTTAATCATGATAGTGATAATCAAATCGCAATTACTTCTGGCAACACCCACTTAGTAATTGATATTGATAACGATTGCCAAAAACTAACGCTACATCGGAAAGACGTTGAAAACGATGGTAAGGATGAAACCAGAAGCATTCGTTTAAATGATGGTAAGATTAACAACTGTCATCTATACTTTGATAACACTGTTTTTGAATTATTCATTAACGATGGTTACCAAACAATGACTGGCTTCTTCTTCCATGAAGATACGCACCTAAACTTAAATTGGACCGATGTTGAAGACATTAAAGTTACTAAATTAGCAAATATTAATGCTCCTGAAACTAAATAAATAACTGCTAACAAAAAATAAGCACCCGTAATGATTGATAAATCAATGATTATTGGGTGCTTATAATTTTTATTTATTAATGAGTGATGCTTTGACTATACCGCAATGATGGAATTATAGTATTCGAAAGTGGTTTAAGAATACCTTAATAATTTTATTTTAATAGGAGGTTGAATTTAATGGGTGTCTTATGGAGCTCGATTCAAAGTGTCCTAGTTGTGGTATTAATCATGGCATTAGGATACATTTTAAGAAACACTGGTTGGTTCGCCGATTCATTTGGAAAAAACATTTCCAAGTTTATTAAGAATATTGCGCTACCAGCTTCCATCTTTGTGTCAGTTTTAACGCGATTAACTCGGGATAAACTAATTAGCTTCTCCAGTTATTTAATTTGGGGAATTGTCTCGGTGGTAATTGGTTACATTATTTCGTTTATTCTGGTCAAAGTCTTAAAAGTACGGCCAGGCCGGCGGGGAATTTTTATTAATGCGATCGTCAATGCGAATACCATTTTCATCGGATTACCATTGAACATTGCGTTGTTTGGAAACGATAGTATGACTTACTTCTTGGTCTACTACATTATTAACACGGTTTCCACTTGGGCCTTTGGGGTCTTCTTGATTAGTAACGATGATCCAACTAAGCAGGATCAACCAAAGGGACATAACAAGATTAACTGGAAGCAAGTTCTTCCAATGCCATTAGTTGGTTTTATCGTGGCATTAGTCTTCTTGTTATTAAATATCCCAATTTTACAAATTAACTTTATTTCCCAATCATTAACCTATGTGGGGAACTTAGTAACGCCACTATCACTAATCTATATCGGAATTGTGTTAGCCGATGCCGGATTGAAGAGTATTAACTTCGATCGGGATACCGTGGTTGCATTATTAGGGCGGTTCGTATTATCACCAGTCGTTATGATTATCTTGATGATGATTGCTAAGGACTATGCTAACGTGCCAGCAATGTTATCACAAACCATGATTGTGCAAGCTGCGACCCCGATGCTAGCCGTATTGCCGGTGTTAGCTTCTGAATCACATGGGGATGTGAAGTACGCTACGAACATCGTAACGACTTCAACGGTATTGTTTATTGTAGTTGTTCCGATCTTAATGACGATTATTCAATACATCTAATTTAATTAAAAAAGCCATCCATACGCCTTAAGCGGCGTTGGATGGCTTTTTATTTATGATAGTCTAGTAACGGTAATTAGCATGTATAACATGATCAAGCCTACCACCATTAGGGGCGCGGTGAACTTCGTTAATATTTGTTTATGCTTATAAATTAAATAACCAATTAACGAAAGGACCACGATTAGGCCGACAACGTACATAATAATTAGCTTAACTTGAACGTCAAAATCTGAAGCAATCATCATATCACTTCCTATTCATCAGATTCAGGGGCTTCGAAGTTTTCCAAGTTAATTGAAGTTGATTTGCCATTGTTTCTTAACTCAGAAATGTGTTCGTATAGGACTCCGAACCGGAGGCCTTGTTTAGAAAAAATCATCCGGTCAGAATTGAGGCGCCAGATAAGCGACATTGCTGGTGCCAGACCACCAACGATAATGTCAGCCCGTTCTTTAGAAAGGCCGGGGATGTTCTTACGTTCTTCTAGGGTGGAGTCAATGATCTTTAAGAAGATATCCTTAACTTCTTGAGCACTAAGGTGGAATCCATGGATATCATCCCAATGTTTTCGATCTGGATCGTTTCGGCGCTTGATTTTAGCTAGCGTCCGGTTAGAACCACCTAACCCAATGATGGGTAGGTTAGTGCCCCGGTATAGCCACCAAATGTTATTGTAGATTTCATTTAATTGGTCAAATACCTTATACATTTGACCTGCAGAAGGGCGATCTTCAATGACGTCGGATTCGGATAGGGTCACGGAACCAATCGGAAGACTAATTAAGTTGATGATCCGCTTATTTTGCACCAAGATTAATTCAGTACTAGCGCCACCGGTATCCATGATGATTCCGTTAACGATGGGAAGTGAATTAATGACTCCTAGGTAGTCATAGTAAGCTTCCTTTGTTCCAGGAATCACTTCTAAATCAATGCCGGTTTCAGCCTTTACTTCCGCTAAGAAATCTTTTTGGTTGGTCGCCATTCTAGTGGCAGCCGTGGCAACTGCTTTTACGGTTACGTTTGGAAGGTCTTCAAAGTTCTCCTTAAACGACTTAAGTGCATTGATCGTCCGATCGATTGCTGGTTGTTTAAGGACTTTTTCTGGCCCCATATTTTCAGAGAGGCGGACGGCTTCTTTACGTTCAACCACGTTTTCAAAAGTTCCGTCATCCATGATCTTAGTTACGGCAAGCCGAGCCGAGTTAGATCCTAAATCAATTACAGCGTAATGTTCCATAAATTAATGCTTCCTTTCGTTCTGGTTGCGAATCGGTGTAAACTTATTAGCCTTCTTAGGCTTTACCTTGGGAAAATCATGATTAAATAGCTTATCGGCAATTTTCTTTCGGTGTTCAATTAAGAATGATTGAGCATTTAGCCGTTGCTTGTTTTCATGGTGGATGTGATGCCAAGTATCGTCAGGGTGTAATTGACGAGTCTTTACATTATCACGCCACATGATATTAAAGATGTGAATAATGTGTTCACGAATATCATTTTGTAAAACTGGGAAGAGGAGTTCGACCCGCCGGCTTAAATTCCGCTTCATTAAATCAGCACTGGATAGGAAGACCTTTTCTTCACCATCCGCATAGAAGTAATAGATCCGGCTGTGTTCAAGTAATTGACCAACAATGGAGTGGACAGTGATGTTATCACTAACGCCCTTGATGCCAACCCGAAGGTTACAAATGCCCCGTACGATTAGGTTGATCTTAACCCCAGCGGCACTAGCTTCATAGAGCTTTTTAATCATTGCGGTATCAGAAAGCGAATTCATCTTCATTTGAATGAATCCCTTTTTACCAGCCTGCACGTTTTTAATTTCTTCATCTATTTTTTCCATTAAATGGTTACGAATTCCATATGGTGAGATGGTAAGCTCATTAAAGTAAGGTGGTTCTGAAAATCCAGATAACATATTAAAGATGTTAGTGGCATCCACACCCATTTCTTGGTTATCAGTGAAGATTCCCATATCTGTATATAATTTGGCGGTTAAGTCGTTATAATTACCAGTTCCCATGTGCATGTAACGCTTGATTCCATCAGCTTCTTTTCTCACGATTAGGGTTAGTTTACAGTGGACCTTTAGACCAACTAATCCATAGATAACGTGACAACCAGCCCGTTCCAATTCATCAGCCCAGTGCAGGTTATTAGCTTCATCGAAGCGAGCCTTTAATTCAACCAATGCCGTGACTTGTTTACCGTTTTGAGCAGCCCGTTTCAATGATTTAATAATTGGTGAATTAGGTGAAACTCGGTATAGCGTCATCTTAATGGCTAACGTATCTGGATCGTTTGCTGCTTGATCGATGAAGTTTAGCACGGGAGCGAAGGAATCGTAGGGATGGTGCACAAAAACATCACTCTTACTAATGGCTTCGAACATGGTTTCATCCTGGAGTGGTTTAGGTAGGTATGGCGTAAACTTCTTGAATAATAAGTCTTGATGACCACTCACTTGTTTAATTAGCTTATTAACTAATGTTAGGTCAATTGGCCCCCTTACCACATATAAGGCATCGTCATTTAATTTATATTCATCGACTAAGCGGTTGCGAAGTTGATTGTTCATCCCCGATTCAATTTCGAGCCGCATTACTTGTCCACGTTCCCGTTCTCTTAACTCATGCTTGATTTCACGCATTAAATCAGAGGTATCTTCGTCAGCTTCGATATCCATGTCCCGCGTTACTCTGAAACATGCCATATCATGTGCCGTGTAGCCCACGAATAATTCGCCGATGAAGTATTTGATAACTTCTTCTAATAGGATGAAATCATTATCAGCGTTCGGCAGCTTAATTACTCTTGGAAATACTTCTGGCACTTGCACCGTTGCAAATGATTCTTGACTCGTATTACCATGCTTAGTAATGATCAATGCAATATTCAACGTGTTATTTGCAATGAATGGAAATGGTCTGGAAACATCGACAGCAAGGGGCGTCAGCACTGGATATAACTTTTGGTGAAAATAGTCATCCAAGAATTCCATTTGTTGGTCGTTAACTTGATTGATCTTTAACAGATTAATGGATTGGTCCTTTAGCTTAGGTAGAATCTTGTCAAACAAGAGGTCATATTGATGATTAACTAGTTGGTGGGCCTTTTTAGCAACCCCTGCCAATTGTTGGGCGGGCGTTAAGCCAGCAGCATCTGGTTTTTCATAGTTGACGGAGACCATCTTATGGAGTGAAGCAACCCGGATGTTGAAGAATTCGTCAAGGTTACTTTGGGTAATACCGAGGAACCGAAGTCGTTCTAATAGTGGATTGCCACTATCATTTGCTTCTTCTAGGACCCGTGAGTCGAAGTCAATCCAACTTAGTTCACGACTATTAAAGTATTTTGGATTATCGAACTTCATAGTTTTAATCTTCCTTTCAATTTAGGTTTTACACCAAATACGGATTCAAAGAATGCACCCTTACGAAGGAAATTATTCTTTTCCAGCGAAATATCTTGGTCTGCCGTAGCATTAATCGTAATTTGCGTGGGGTCATCGGTATCCACGTCAATTGATTTGATCTTTTGCTTCCGGCTTGCATCGAGTGCATCTGCAATGCGCAGAATCGAGGCTAGTTTCATGATACGCATTCGGCGATCGAGACTTAGATTATCAAGCCGCTTTAAGGCCGATGAGGTGGCTTTGTGACTGTGATATCTAGAAATGGCTGCCACCATGCGGAGTTCAGATTCAGAAAGGCCTAATATTTCAGAGTTCTTAATGATGTATTCAGAGTGAACATAGTGATTATGATTATTAATGAACGAACCCACGTCATCAACGATGGTCGCAATCTCTAGTAATAACCGATCCCGTTTGCCTAGCCCATGTAGGTATTGTAAGTCATCAAATAGTTGTAAGCCAAAGTGTTCAACGAACTGTTGGTGCTTGGGTTCGACTTTGTATTGCTTAGCAAGGTTGTTAGCAGAAATCAAAATCTGGCGATTTAGAATTTGCTCTTTCCCATTACCATGGCTACTTGCGATGAGGTCATAGCTAAGACCATCAATAAACTTAAGGTCTGAAACCCACATGTGTTTGATGCTAAAGTTTTTCAATAGTTCTCTTAAAAGCATCATTAATGGTAGCAATTGTGGCACGTCTGATTCATCGATGTCATATTTCTTCGTTAATAATTGATTGTTGCTAGCTTTAACCATTTTGAAGATGTCATTGAACTCATCAATTGAAATCTTTAGTGTTTTATGCAAATCACTAATTAATGGTTTGATAATGGATACTGATGATCCCATTAGCACGACATTTTCAATTGCTTCAATATTTGGCAGGAGTCGAATGAAGTCAACGAGTCGACTGTCAACATAATCGCGTAAAATAGCAGCATAGTTAGGCGCCGTTTCCTTAATATCACGCATTACTTCATACACCCGTAGCGGACCTAACTTTAAGGTCCTAGAAGAAGTGAACTTACCGTGTTTATAAGCAATCAGTTCGACACTTCCTGAACTAATATCAATTAACAAGGTGTTCTTTTGGGTGATTTTATCGAAGTCTTTTAAATAAGTATTAGTCGCTAGATTGCGATAAAGCGCTTCTTGGCTTTGACTAATCCATTTAATATCAAAATGACTACGTTCTTCCAATTGTTCACGAACGAATTCTGAATTCTTGGCTTCATGGAATGCATGAGTGGCGTAGAATTGGTAGTTTTTAACTTGATATTCATCAAGTAGGTTTTGAATTACGCCCAGGGCAATTGCAATTTCATTAACGGTGTCACTATGGACGACCCGTTCTGAAAAGACATCTTCCCCGAGGTCAATATCGTAACGAGTATTCTCAACAATTTCTGAATGTTCAATATCAATTACTTGAACATAGATATTTTGAGCTCCCATTACAATTATGGCGGAAAAATTATTATTGATTGGCATGCAGATAATCACCTCGCAAAAAATTTACCAAGCACTGTTACTAATTTAATTTTACCATGCAAAAAGTCGACTTAACAGCAACAAAAGGGACAAAAAAACCACTTGGCAAAGTGGTTTTAATTCTTTATTGAACTTCGATGTCCATGGCCATTCCCATTCCGCCACCGATGCACAATGTAGCTAGTCCACGATGCTGATGGTTTCGTTTTAAATTGTTGATTAGGGTCACTACGATTCGAGATCCTGAATCACCTAAGGGATGTCCTAAGGCAATGGCACCACCCGTTAAGTTAACTCGATTAATATCAATGTTTAAGTTATTGATGATTGGCAGTGCTTGGGCGGCAAACGCTTCGTTTAGTTCTACTTGTTCGAAGTCATCAATCTGAATGCCGGATTGGTCGGTCAAAGCTTTGATGGCTTTGTAAGGGGCGTATCCCATCATGTTTGGATCAATGCCTGCTTCACGGTATCCTTTAATGGTAGCAAGTGGCGTAATCCCAAGTTGATTGGCTTTGGATTTAGTCATTAGAATTAATGCAGATGCACCATCATTTAAACTAGCCGCGTTCCCAGCAGTAACGGTGCCGTCCTTTTTGAAAGCAGGTCTGAGCCGACTTAATTTTTCAAGTGTTGTATCACGACGGACGCTTTCATCGGTAGTCATCATTGATCCATCTGATAATGGTACGGGAGTGATTTCATCATCAAAGTAGTTTTGGTCCTGGGCGTCAATTGCTTTAGCGTATGAATGGAATGCAAATTGATCCTGTTGTTCACGAGTAATGTTGAATTGATTAGCAACGTTTTCTGCAGTAAGCCCCATTGGTTGATTGGAAAATGCATCTTGGAGCGCATCAACTAAGATGGTATCTTCTAGTTCAACTGAACCGAGTTTATTACCAAAGCGAATTGAACGATTAATGAATGGAGCGTTGGACATACTTTCTGTTCCACCCACTACTACGATTTCAGCGTCACCCATCGCAATTGCTGCTTGTCCGGAACGAATGGCACGTAATCCGGATCCACATACTTGATTAACGGTGAAGGCAGTATTTGTATTTGGAATTCCTGCGTTGATTTCAATTTGACGTGCGATGTTTTGTCCAGCGCCGGCCGATAATACGTTCCCGAAAATGACTTGATCGATTTGAGTTGGATCAAGGTGGGCTTGTTCGATCACTGATTTAGTAACGATGGTTCCTAAATCAACAGCTGATAGTTTACTTAAAGCACCACCAAATTTTCCAATAGGGGTTCTAGTGGCACTTGCAATAACGATCTCTTCCATTAAAGATTCTCCTTTGATTGTTAATTAATTTCTATAGTATACCTTATTTTGAATGGTTAAATATAAATTCAAGAATAAGTTTGCAAAAAGTTAATTTGAAGAATATAATAGTAAAAATAATTTAATTACAGTTCATTTCAAAATAAATTAAAAAAAGTTGTTGACTTATTTTGAAGTAGTTGGTATTATATTAATCGTTGTCAATTTGGTAAACGCAAACGCGTTACTTAAGTTGCTTCGAAAATTTAATTTTAAAAAGTTGTTGACATTGAGTTATCAATTTGTTATTATTAAATAGTTATCGTTACGAACGACACACTCAAGTAGATCTTTGAAAACTGAACAAAATTATGACAAAGATGTGTAAGGAACTTCATAATTAATTATGAAGACAAAATCTTATGCGAAGTCAATTCGCTTAAAAGTAACAATATTAGAAGAGCTAAGTTAAGCTTTTCATCTTAAGATGAGAGTTTGATCCTGGCTCAGGACGAACGTTGGCGGCGTGCCTAATACATGCAAGTCGAACGAGTTTCCGTTAATGATAGTTGATGCTTGCATTAACTTGACTTAACATCGAAACGAGTGGCGAACTGGTGAGTAACACGTAGATAACTTGCCCTAAAGCGGGGGATAACATTTGGAAACAAGTGCTAATACCGCATAACAACAAAAACCGCATGGTTTTTGTTTGAAAGATGCGTTTGCATCACTTTAGGATGGATCTGCGGCGTATTAGCTTGTTGGTGGGGTAATGGCCTACCAAGGCAATGATACGTAGCCGACCTGAGAGGGTAATCGGCCACAATGGGACTGAGACACGGCCCATACTCCTACGGGAGGCAGCAGTAGGGAATCTTCCACAATGGACGCAAGTCTGATGGAGCAACGCCGCGTGAGTGAAGAAGGGTTTCGGCTCGTAAAACTCTGTTGTTAAAGAAGAACGGGTATGATAGGAAATGATCATATCGTGACGGTATTTAACCAGAAAGTCACGGCTAACTACGTGCCAGCAGCCGCGGTAATACGTAGGTGGCAAACGTTGTCCGGATTTATTGGGCGTAAAGCGAGCGCAGGCGGTTTCTTAAGTCTGATGTGAAAGCCTTCGGCTTAACCGAAGAAGTGCATCGGAAACTGGGAAACTTGAGTGCAGAAGAGGACAGTGGAACTCCATGTGTAGCGGTGAAATGCGTAGATATATGGAAGAACACCAGTGGCGAAGGCGGCTGTCTGGTCTGTAACTGACGCTGAGGCTCGAAAGCATGGGTAGCAAACAGGATTAGATACCCTGGTAGTCCATGCCGTAAACGATGAATGCTAGGTGTTAGAGGGTTTCCGCCCTTTAGTGCCGCAGCTAACGCATTAAGCATTCCGCCTGGGGAGTACGACCGCAAGGTTGAAACTCAAAGGAATTGACGGGGACCCGCACAAGTGGTGGAGCATGTGGTTTAATTCGATGCTACGCGAAGAACCTTACCAGGCCTTGACATCTCCTGCAAAGCTAAGAGATTAGCCGTTCCCTTCGGGGACAGGATGACAGGTGGTGCATGGTTGTCGTCAGCTCGTGTCGTGAGATGTTGGGTTAAGTCCCGCAACGAGCGCAACCCCTATTATTAGTTGCCAGCATTAAGTTGGGCACTCTAGTGAGACTGCCGGTGACAAACCGGAGGAAGGTGGGGACGACGTCAAATCATCATGCCCCTTATGGCCTGGGCTACACACGTGCTACAATGGACGGTACAACGAGTCGCAAAACCGCGAGGTTAAGCTAATCTCTTAAAGCCGTTCTCAGTTCGGATTGTAGGCTGCAACTCGCCTACATGAAGTTGGAATCACTAGTAATCGTGGATCAGCATGCCACGGTGAATACGTTCCCGGGTCTTGTACACACCGCCCGTCACACCATGAGAGTTAGTAATACCCAAAGTCGGTGTAGTAACCTCTTTTGAGGAGCAAGCCGCCTAAGGTAGGACTGATGATTAGGGTGAAGTCGTAACAAGGTAGCCGTAGGAGAACCTGCGGCTGGATCACCTCCTTTCTAAGGAATAATTCGGAACCTTATACAGTCATAGTTTTGTTTAGTTTTGAGAGGTCTACTTCTCAAACTATAGAACCACGCTTCTTTGGGCCTATAGCTCAGTTGGTGAGAGCGCACGCCTGATAAGCGTGAGGTCGATGGTTCGAGTCCATTTAGGCCCATTGCTAATCTTAGTGATTAGATTTAAATGGTATGGGGAATTAGCTCAGCTGGGAGAGCACCTGCTTTGCAAGCAGGAGGTCAGCGGTTCGATCCCGCTATTCTCCATTGACACGTAAGTGTCATAATACTTGGTTCTTTGAAAACTAGATAATATTTTAATTTTTCCAAATTGAATTGTATTAAATACAATTTCAACCGAGAACACCGCGTTATTTTGAGTTTTTTAAATAGTTTATTCGTATTTACTCAATTAACCAAATACCACTTCGTGGTAATAGGTTAAGTTATTAAGGGCGCATGGTGGATGCCTTGGTACTAGGAGCCGATGAAGGACGGGACTAACGCCGATATGCTTCGGGGAGCTGTACGTAAGCTTTGATCCGGAGATTTCCGAATGGGGAAACCCAATAATCTTTATCGATTATTACTTAATGACGAATTCATACTCATTAAGAGGCAGACGTGGGGAACTGAAACATCTAAGTACCCACAGGAAGAGAAAGAAAATTCGATTCCCTCAGTAGCGGCGAGCGAACGGGGATCAGCCCAAACCATTGAGTTTACTCGATGGGGTTGTAGGACTGAACATTTGAGTTACCAAAGGATTAGATAGTCGAAAGATCTGGGAAGTTCTGCGACACAAGGTGATAGCCCTGTAGACGAAATCTAATCCCCTCAGTTCAGGATCCTGAGTACGGCAATACACGTGAAACGTTGCCGGAATCCGGGAGGACCATCTCCCAAGGCTAAATACTCCCTAGTGACCGATAGTGAACCAGTACCGTGAGGGAAAGGTGAAAAGCACCCCGGAAGGGGAGTGAAATAGTTCCTGAAACCATGTGCCTACAAGCAGTTAGAGCCCGTTAATGGGTGATAGCGTGCCTCTTGCAGAATGAACCGGCGAGTTATGATAACATGCAAGGTTAAGACGAAAAATCGGAGCCGTAGCGAAAGCGAGTCTGAATAGGGCGTTTTAGTATGTTGTGATAGACCCGAAACCAGGTGATCTACCCATGTCCAGGCTGAAAGTGTGGTAAAACACACCGGAGGGCCGAACCCGTGTACGTTGAAAAGTGCTGGGATGAGGTGTGGGTAGCGGTGAAATTCCAAACGAACTTGGAGATAGCTGGTTCTCTCCGAAATAGCTTTAGGGTTAGCCTTGGAGTCGAGAATCATGGAGGTAGAGCACTGTTTGGATGAGGGGCCCGTCTTGGGTTACTGAATTCAGATAAACTCCGAATGCCATTGATTTATATCCAGGAGTCAGACGATGAGTGATAAGATCCACCGTCGAAAGGGGAACAGCCCAGACCACCAATTAAGGTCCCTAAATATATGCTGAGTGGAAAAGGATGTGGAGTTGCATAGACAACTAGGATGTTGGCTCAGAAGCAGCCACCATTTAAAGAGTGCGTAATAGCTCACTAGTCGAGTGATCCTGCGCCGAAAATTTACCGGGGCTAAGCATATTACCGAGATTGTGGACGTAACTTTGTTACGTGATAGGAGAGCGTTCTAAGGGCAATGAAGTCAGACCGTAAGGACTGGTGGAGCGCTTAGAAGTGAGAATGCCGGTATGAGTAGCGAAAGATCAGTGAGAATCTGATCCACCGAATGACTAAGGTTTCCTGGGGAAGGCTCGTCCTCCCAGGGTTAGTCGGGACCTAAGCCGAGGCTGAGAAGCGTAGGCGATGGATAACAGGTTGAGATTCCTGTACTAGTTAACTATGTTTGAACGATGGAAGGACGTAGGAGGCTAAACGTAGCATCCTGTTGGATATGGATGTTCAAGCACTAAGTCAGGTATTGAGTCAAATGCTTAATACCGGGTTGACAAGGTGTGATGAGGACCGAAATTTAGTAGGGAAGTCGTTGACGTCACACTACCGAGAAAAGTTTCTAGTTAGTAGTTAACTACCCGTACCGCAAACCGACACAGGTAGTCGAGGAGAGTATCCTAAGGTGAGCGAGTGAACTCTCGTTAAGGAACTCGGCAAAATGACCCCGTAACTTCGGGAGAAGGGGTGCTGCACTATGTGCAGCCGCAGTGAAAAAGCTCAGGCGACTGTTTATCAAAAACACAGGTTTCTGCAAAATCGTAAGATGAAGTATAGGGGCTGACGCCTGCCCGGTGCTGGAAGGTTAAGTGGATGAGTTAGCTTCGGCGAAGCTCAGAAACGAAGCCCCAGTAAACGGCGGCCGTAACTATAACGGTCCTAAGGTAGCGAAATTCCTTGTCGGGTAAGTTCCGACCCGCACGAAAGGCGTAACGATCTGAGCACTGTCTCAACGAGAGACTCGGTGAAATTGAGATACCTGTGAAGAAGCAGGTTACCCGCGACAGGACGGAAAGACCCCATGGAGCTTTACTGTAACTTGATATTGGGTGTTTGTATAGCTTGTACAGGATAGGTAGGAGCCATAGAAGTCGGAACGCTAGTTTCGATGGAGGCATTGGTGGGATACTACCCTCGCTGTATGAACACTCTAACCCGCACCACTCATCGTGGTGGGAGACAGTGTCTGGTTGGCAGTTTGACTGGGGCGGTCGCCTCCTAAACAGTAACGGAGGCGCCCAAAGGTTCCCTCAGAATGGTTGGAAATCATTCGACGAGTGTAAAGGCAGAAGGGAGCTTGACTGCGAGACATACAGGTCGAGCAGGGACGAAAGTCGGGCTTAGTGATCCGGTGGTACCGTATGGAAGGGCCATCGCTCAACGGATAAAAGCTACCCTGGGGATAACAGGCTTATCTCCCCCAAGAGTTCACATCGACGGGGAGGTTTGGCACCTCGATGTCGGCTCATCGCATCCTGGGGCTGTAGTTGGTCCCAAGGGTTGGGCTGTTCGCCCATTAAAGCGGTACGCGAGCTGGGTTCAGAACGTCGTGAGACAGTTCGGTCCCTATCCGTCGCGGGCGTAGGAAATTTGAGAGGAGCTGCTCTTAGTACGAGAGGACCGGAGTGGACATACCGCTGGTGTACCAGTTGTGCCGCCAGGCGCATCGCTGGGTAGCTATGTATGGATGAGATAAACGCTGAAAGCATCTAAGTGTGAAACCCACCTCGAGATGAGATTTCCCATTCCTTTATGGAAGTAAGACCCCTGAGAGATGATCAGGTAAATAGGTTGGAAGTGGAAGTGCAGTGATGCATGGAGCGGACCAATACTAATCGGTCGAGGACTTAACCAAGTAAGGTAGTTCTCACGGAAGAATAAAATATTATCTAGTTTTGAGAGAACGAAGTTC
This sequence comes from Nicoliella lavandulae, assembly GCF_037546185.1. Classification (NCBI taxonomy): domain Bacteria; kingdom Bacillati; phylum Bacillota; class Bacilli; order Lactobacillales; family Lactobacillaceae; genus Nicoliella; species Nicoliella lavandulae. The sequence goes on from NZ_JAWMWH010000001.1 coordinate 546,006, forward strand.
TCACAGTTAAATAGTGTGGTGATGATTGCCAGAAGGATACACCTGTTCCCATGTCGAACACAGCAGTTAAGCTTCTGTACGCCAAAAGTAGTTGGGGGATCGCCCCCTGCGAGGATAGGACGTTGCCACGCCAATAATGACCTTCGTATTTGATACGAGGGTCTTTTTGCATATAAAAGTAAGTAATGATGAATAACCATGCTAAATTATGATAGAATGGAGTATGAATCATTTATAAATATCCAAATGGATACATAATATGAGAAGAGGATTAGTATGAAAAGATTTAAGTTAACAATTGGTTGGCAAATCATGATTGGTCTGGTATTAGGAATCATATTAGGAATCGTATTCTATCAAAATAAAACTGCGATTACTGCAATGTCTAATATTGGAACTATGTTCATTAATTTAATTCAAATGATTGTGTTACCAATTGTATTATCATGTTTAACTGTTGGAATTGCTAGCATTGGTGATATCAAGAAGTTAGGACGAATTGGTGGAAAAACCATTGTTTACTTCGAAGTAATGACTACCATTGCAATTGCATTGGGGTTATTAGTTGCTAATTTAGCTCATCCTGGTGACTTTATTAATATTCATGCATTAAAGGGTGAAGATATTAGTAAGTATGTTTCTACCGCTAATGCCGCAAAAGAAAGTGGTGGTTGGGGTACTATTATGAACTTAATCCCAACAAACATTTTCAAGTCACTAAGTGATGGTAATATGATGCCAGTAATTGTGTTCTCAGTCTTCTTTGGATTAGGAACCGCCGCTATTGGTGAACGAGGTAAGATCATCGTTGATTTCCTAACGGCAGTTTCTGAAGTAATGTTTAAAGTAACCAATTGGGTAATGAGTTTAGCGCCAATCGGGGTATGTGCATTGATTGGTGCTACATTAGCTCAAATGGGAGTGGGAGCACTTGCGCCACTTAGTTACTTTGTATTCTTAGCATATGCAACGATGGTTGTATTTATCATTGTCTTTATGGGCATTGCTGCTAGAATCTTTGGATTCAGTTTGAAGAACTTATTATGGGTAATTAAAGATGAAATTGTGCTAGCTTTTTCAACTGCTAGTTCTGAAGCAACATTGCCACGTTTGATTGATAAGATGCAACGGTTTGGGGTTAGCAAATCAATTGTGTCATTTGTAATTCCAACCGGATACACATTTAACTTAGATGGATCTGCAATTTATCAATCATTAGCCGTGATTTTCTTAGCCCAAGCTTACAATATTCACCTATCAATTGGTCAACAGGTAATGGTCTTATTGGTATTGGTAATTACTTCTAAAGGAATGGCTGGGGTACCAGGAGCATCATTTGTGGTACTATTAGCAACTGTTTCAACCGTTGGAATTCCAGTAACTGGACTCGCATTTATTGCCGGAATTGATCGGATTGTTGATATGGGTAGAACTGCGGTTAACGTGGTTGGAAATTCATTAGCTACGGTAATTATTGGTAAATCAGAAAAAGAATTTAATGCTGATCAATCAAGACAATATGTTAGAGAGTTTTTACCTAATTCAAAATAAAGTAAAAAAACGTCTATGAATAATAACATTCATAGGCGTTTTTATTATATAAAAATAGCGTCCTCAGTAACTATTACTAAGAACGCTATTTTAGTGGGCCAATGATGGCCATTAATCATCAGATTTAAATGTCGAATTTATACTTAAATATGACTTAATTATAATTAGAATGTTGTTCAGTACCTCCCCAAGTGGTTCCCCACGAAGTAAAGCATCATAAGCAACTTGATTACCTTTTCAATTATAAGTACGTCAATACCTGGAATAATTGAAGATACCGAGATAATCAACAACAACTAATTTTCCTATATTACACGCTTCAAAATTATTTTAACCAACGATTGCTTGGTATCAACTTTCTCAAAGTGAAAAAGATTTATTAGATTAAAATAATTCATAATTAGTTTTACGGGAAAATCGGTCGTCATTAATTATCTACCATGAAAACTCCTTGGTGATTTACTAAATGACTGCAATTTTCCCATCATCGACTCACTCGTCGCTCCAGGATCAAATGTTAATTCTGTCATTTTTGCCACCTCCGATATGTTATCTTCTTCTGTTCCATACATTATAAATTTTATGCTAATTCTAAATGATTGTCAAACAATTATTACATTTTCATGTTCATTTTATGATATGATTCCATCCCACCAAGATGTAAATCTTCCATCTTTACGCCACGTTCCTTAGCAAAGGCACTCATTAATGTGTGATGATCCATTAATGGTTGGGGAAGTTCATCTGGATGTTTAGGATCAGGAACTTCGTATTGAAGCATCATTCCACCATCTTCGTGTTCAATGATGTGGCAGTGGTACATAAAGACTCCAACACATGGGAACCATACTTTCAATCGAACCGTTTCACCAGGTTGAACTTCAACGGTATCCTTTAGACCTAGTTCGTTAGGGTAAGGGGCCTTGCCGTTACGAGAAATAACTTTAAATACACAACCGTGCATATGGTAAGGATGTAACATACCGCCTTCCATATCATTAGAGTTAGTAACGTCCCAATATTCAACATTATTAAGCTTCGTCTTGGTATCAATTCTGCTCATATCGAACTTCTTACCGTTAATTTCAACTGATTCATCCATTCCAGACATTACAATCTTACGGATTGGAGCATCTGGCGTTACTTCAGGATCTGGTAGGGTATCAGTTAATGTTTCTGGAATTTGAGAATCATCCTTAGCAAATTCATGAATTCTGAAATGAACGATTGGCGTATCGTCTGAGTACAATACGACTTCATCACCAGGCTTGTACTTGCCAAAATCAACCACAATTTCCATTCTTTCAGCACATCCAATTAACAACTTGGTGAAGTCTACTGGATGGGGAAGAAGGCTGCCATCACCCGCAATTTGCGTGAATTTTAAATCATCACTAAAGTGGAGACGCCATTCACGACGGTTAGCACCATCTAAGATTCTAAATCTTACCTTTTGGGTCGTAACATCAAAATAAGGATTAATGGTTCCGTTAATCATTGCAGTTGGTCCCATTACACCATCAGGATCATAATCAGATTGATAATCCCATTGGTTATCTTCATGGAAACGACGGTCTTGAAGAATCAATGGAATATCATCGACACCATAGTTACGTGGTAATGGTAATTTAGCTTCTTCTTCATCTTTAACTACGACTGCGGTTGCAAGCCCATGCCAAACTTGTTCAGCGGTAGATGGACATGGATGAGCGTGCATCCAAAGGGTAGCAGCTGGTTGATCAATATCAAAATCAATATGCTTAGTTTCGCCAGGATAAACTGGAGTGTGACAACCACCATCGGCAACTCCTGGGATTACTGAACCATGCCAGTGATAAGTCGTTAGTTCTGGTAATTCATTTTTTAAAGTGATATGGATATGCTTACCACGTTTAAAAATAATGGTCTTACCAAGGAGGGGCGCATTGTATCCCCAAGTTTTAGTCTTACGACCAGGCATTAATTGGACTTCACCAGTTCTTGAAACAACTGTGTAGTAAATATCAGTGTCAGTTTCCTTATCAGGAGCGAGAATTTCTGGAATGTTTAATTTTTGTTGTGGTACGTCAGGAGCGACTAACGGAACGTAGCCACCATCTTGGGTATCATAATCTTCTTGGTTGTAAAAATAATCAGTAAATAGTTGTCTTTCACTCATTTTGATCATCCTTTCGATTATTATCAACTTTAATGATACGCTACTAATTATGATAATCAACTTATAATGCTTATAATTTAATAAAAAATTTAGGTTAGCAGAAATTTAGTTTATAAAAAAGAAGAAACCAAAAAATGGTTTCTTCTTGAAAATTAAATGTTTAATTTTATTGTTCTTTGTACCATGGGTAATGGAAAGTACCTGGACGGTCAACACGCTTGTAAGTGTGAGCACCGAAGTAGTCACGTTGAGCTTGTAACAAGTTAGCTGGAAGAACTTCAGTTCTGTATGAATCGTAGTATGCGATTGCAGCTGAAAGGGTAGGTACTGGAATACCAACCTTAGTAGCAAGGGCAACAACTTCACGAGCAGAATCTTGGTACTTCTTAGCAATGTCAGTGAAGTAAGGGTCTAATAATAAGTTAGTTAACTTAGGATCCTTTTCAAAGGCATCAGTAATGTTTTGTAAGAATTGTGCACGAATGATACAACCTTCACGCCAGATTTGAGCTAATTGACCAAACTTAAGGTCCCAGTCGTATTCTTCGGAAGCGAAACGTAATTGTTCGAAACCTTGTGCGTAACTCATAACCTTACCAAAGTATAGGGCTTCACGTACCTTTTCAACAAGTTCTTTCTTGTCGAAGTCAACAGTAAGTGATGGCTTAGGTAATACCTTAGAAGCAGCAACTCTTTCATCCTTAAGCATGGAGATGAAACGAGCATAAACTGATTCAGTAATAACTGATTGTGGAACACCAAGAGCTAATGCATCTTCTGAACTCCACTTACCAGTACCCTTGTTAGCACCTTCATCTAAGATTAAGTCAACGATAGGCTTACCTGAACCAAGGTCATCCTTACGGCTTAAGATATCACCAGTGATATCGATTAAGTAACTGTTAAGTTCACCCTTGTTCCATTCCTTAAAGATGTTGGAAAGTTCATCAACATCGATTCCAGCAACCCGACGTAAAATGTCGTAACTTTCATCGATTAATTGTTCATCACCGTATTCAATACCGTTATGAACCATCTTTACGTAGTGACCAGCACCGTTAGGTCCGATGTAAGCAACACATGGCTTGCCATCTTCAGCCTTAGCAGCAATCTTTTCTAAGATTGGGGCAACTAAGTCATAAGCTGACTTTTGACCACCAGGCATTAATGATGGACCGTGTAATGCACCAAGTTCACCACCAGAAACACCCATACCGATAAAGTTAATACCGGACTTGTCTAAACGAGCGTTACGAGCCATAGTATCGTGGAAGTTAGTGTTACCACCATCAATTAAAACATCACCCTTGTCAAGCAATGGTAATAATTCATCGATAACAGCGTCAGTAGCCTTACCAGCTTTAACCATGATAAGAATCCGACGAGGAGTTTCAAGTGATTTAACGAAGTCTTCTACAGAGTAACTTGGAACTAACTTCTTGTCACTGTGATCCTTCATAACAGTTTCTGTTTTTTCTGCAGTACGGTTGTAGATACCTACAGTGTAGCCGCGGCTTTCAATGTTAAGGGCAAGGTTTTTACCCATAACAGCCATCCCAACAACACCAATATTTGCTTTTTGATCAGCCATTGAAATAAACCTTCCTTTATAAAAGAGTAATCTAATAGTACATTCATACTTTAGATAGAATTATTTATTTAAATACACTTCTATTTTAACATTTAGTGCATTAAAAGTGAATTAATTATACGAAACCTTAATCTTGAGCTCTGAATGCCCACTTACGACCAGAACGAGCTAATAAATCATCAGCTGCCTTAGGACCCATTGATCCTGGAGTGTAGTTAGGGAAATCAGGCTTAGTAGTGTTCCAAACCTTTTCGATTTGGTCAACGAATTTCCAAGCTTGAGCAACTTCAGCCCAACTAGCAAAGTTAGTGTGGTCACCCTTCATGGCATCATTGATCAACCGTTCGTATGGAAGTGGAACTTCCTTCATTTCTTCGGTGGTTAAGTCGTGAGTAAATTGGAAACTGTCAGTAGTGTAACCTTGACCAACGTGTTTCTTGTTTAACTTCATTTCAAAACCAGAATCTGGTTCGATCTTAATTGAAATGCGGTTTGGCACTAATTGAGGATCAGTACCATTAGCACGAGCAAAGTCATCCAAAGCAGGTTGCTTGAAGACAACATCAATTCGAGCGAACTTATCAGCTAGTAGCTTACCAGTCCGAACATAGAAAGGTACGCCAGCCCAACGGTTATTTTCAAATTCTAACTTACCGGCAACAAAAGTTTCGGTATTAGAATCTTCTGGAACATTGTCTTCATGACGGTAATCCTTTTGGTTATCAGCAGCACCATATTGGCCACGAACGAAGTTTTCAGCAACTTCGTCTTCATTATAAATATGAAGGGCTTGTAATGCCTTTACCTTTTGAGCACGGATTTCAACGTCCTTGTACTTATTAGGTTCATCCATTGCTAGTAGACTAACAATTTGCATGATGTGGTTTTGCACCATATCACGAAGGGCACCAGAAGTATCGTAGTATCCAGCTCGTTCACCAACCCCCATGTTTTCAGCAAGGGTTACTTGAACGTTATCGATAAATTTATTGTTCCATACGGATTCGATCATTGGGTTTCCAAAACGTAGGGCAGCAATGTTTTGAACCATTTCCTTACCTAAGTAGTGGTCAATTCTGAAGACTTGGTCTTCACTAAATGCTGCACTTAATGAATTGTTCAATGCTTCAGCAGATTCGAAGTCATGACCAAATGGCTTTTCAATGATTAAGCGGTTGAAGCCGTTTTCTGAAAAGACTTGTTGTTCCTTCAAGTTATTAGCAACCAAGCTGAAGAAGCGAGGGGCTAATGAAATGTAGAAAATACGGTTACCATTAAGGTCGTATTTAGCATCTAATTCGTCTGCTAATCCCTTTAACACCTTGTAGTGTTCAGGATTAGTAACATCGTGTGACTTGTAGTAGAAATGACTTACGAAGTCATTTACTTGTTGATCACTTTCGGCAGCATCTTTAACGGATTCGGAGACAACGGAACGGAATTTATCATCGTCCCATTCACGTCTACCAGTACCAATCAATGCAAAATGTTCCTTGATTTCTCCCTTTTTGTACAAATTAAAAAGGGCAGGATACAACTTACGTGAGGCTAAGTCACCAGTTGCACCAAAAAGCGTTAGCAAAGCAGTTTGTTCAGTTGCCAATACTGTCACACTCCCTAAAGTTAAATTATTAATTCAAAATTCATATACATACTTACACGTTGCTTATTATATACCACATGCAAAATCAAAGAAAGTGTTTACATTAATTTATGTAAACGCTATCTTTATGGCTCTCGACAAAACTATTAAAGGTAATTTTAAATTGATTAAAATTGCTTAATTCGTCTAATGATTTATCACAATTTTATTGCTATTAACATAAAAAATGTTTAATATAAGATATGTTTAATATTTAATTTTATTGATGTTGAAAGGAAGCCATTTCATGAAAAAATCAATTTTTTATACGCTAGGCGTATTATTACTAACTTTTGTTACACTCGGAGTTAGTGCTGATGCAGCCAAAGTCGATACTCACGGACTCTCATTAACGATTCCAACTGTAACGAACAAACAAACAGAAATTTCTGGAACTGCAACGAAGAATACACCCGTTTACGTTAAGTTAGACAATAAGAAAACGGTTGCTACTACCACTGCATCTAGTGATGGTAAATATACCCTTAAGTTACCAAAGAAGTATGCTGCAAACACGAACTTATATGTATATGTTCAACCAAGTAAAGCTAATTACTACTTCTACAAAATCATAACGGTTAAGAGTAATGATACTAGCAGTAGCAGTTCAAGTAACTCTGCTAGCAGCACTAGTAGTAGCAGCAGTAGCAGTAGTAGCAAAACCAGTACAACTAGTAGTTCCAGTTCATCTAGTACTAAAACCGTAGCTAAGGTCAGCGACTTAGCTGGTAACTGGAAGTCTAGCGCTAGTGGTAAATATACTCAACTATGGACATTTAATAATGATACTGGGTTAAACCAAACTCAATATAAAAACAAGAAATATGATAGTAAGATTCTTAGTAACGCCGTATATAACGTTAAAAACGTTAACGGAAACGTCATTACGATGACTTACCGTGGTAAGGGTGTTAAGAAGACTAGTACTATGTACATCCGCTTAGTAAGTAGTAAGAAGTTCTACTTAGTTGATAAGAACAATAAATTATTAAAACTTAAAGTCGGCAATGCACCAACTGCCACTTATTCATTCACTAAAATTAAATAATTAAATAATAAAAGATTTAAACCGCTCTGGTGTGTCCTAGAGCGGTTTTTTTGTTAGAATGGTTTTAAATTGTAACTAAAAATAGAAGGGGTGTTTAAAATGGCAAAAGTAAAAGCAAAGGAAATTGGCATGAAGCCAGTTTTGATTTACACAACGTTGTTGAACGCTGGGTCATCATGTTTATGGCCACTTACAACAATGTATATGCATGATTACTTGCATCGTTCATTAACGGAGTCAGGATTAATTTTATTTATTATGTCATTATTCATGATTGCTGGAAACTATACTGGAGGCTATCTATTTGATCACTGGTCAGCTTATAAAACGGCGTTGATTAGTATTTTGATCTCAACGGTTTCAATCATTGCATTAACGTTTCTACATAGTTGGCCATATTTTGCAATTTTACTGATTATCCATGGGTTTGGGGATGGGGTTAGTTTAACTTTGATCAATTCCTATGCATCTACGATTAAAAGTAAGAGCCCCCGGTATGTGTTTAATACGTTATATGTAGGATTAAACATTGGGGTTGTAATCGGAACGGCAATGGTGGGATATCTACTAAAGTTTGGGGTCACAACCGTTTTTGCAGTTACCGCTGCATTTTATCTAGTACTATTAGTAATGGCAATAAAACTATTTGATATTGATTTTTCAGAGTATGACTACAATCGCCAAGTTAAATCATCTGACTCTAGTGATTTTCATAGTTTGAAGTTACTCTTAGCAATTTGCTTTCTAATTTTCAGTATTTATTTAAGTTATGCAATTTGGGAAAGTGTGATGCCAATTCATATGACTCAATTAGGAATGTCATTTGAACAGTACAGTACGATTTGGACGGTCAACGGATTGATGATTGTTTTTGGCCAAAGCTTGGTTAGTAAAATTGGCCGGCGATTTGAAATTAGCAAGCAAGTATCGTTTGGGGTCTTTTTATTTGCCGTTTCATTTCTATTCTTAGTATTTGACCACGAATATAGTACGTTTATCTTAACGATTATTTTTCTAACGGTGGGTGAAATGATTGGACTGCCAGATTTACCAGCATGGATTGATTCACTGGCTAGTGATTCACAAAAGGGGATGTATCAAGCCTTTTTCAGCATTTCAATGTCATTAGGCCGCGCAGTCGGGCCACTTTATGCGGGCGCATTTGTAGAATACTTTAATTATAATTCGTTATTTATATTCTCATTTGCATTAATAATGGTTGCCATTATGTTGGTGTTGATTCGTAACCATTATTTGAAACAAAGTAAGTAATTTGTCGTAAATCATAGTATAATAATTTACGATAGTTCAATTTTTAGCGAAGGGGGGAATCAAAATGGCAGAACCAACTACCATCCAATGTCCAAGATGTCACCATGATAATGATGCGACAAATGAGTTTTGTGATTATTGTGGATTGGATTTAGCCAAGTACTTTGATGATGGCGAAGAAGTTCAGCCTACATTGACTGTTGCTGATTCATATACGATTCCCAATTACCAATCGCGATTAAAAAAATACAGCAAGAAAGATTCGATTGATCGTAGTAAGCTAGATTTACGTAAGTTTAAGCTAACATTTCATAGCTTTAAGCATCGGAAACGATGGGCATTTTCTGCTGCAGCTTTAATCTTTGTGGTTGGTGGATATACTTATGGACAATTTTATTATTCCAAGTCCATTACATTGAATCGGGTTGATAGCAGTGTTGCTAAGGATCAACTGGACGATTATTTTGTTACCAAGCACAATGAACCCCAAGCTACTAAAGTCATTGCAGAGTATTTTAAAGCGAATCCAGCAGCTGCTGATCGGTTAAAGCGTGAATTAAAATCAAACGGCCATACTAGTGATGGCTTCTTTACATATCAAAAGACTGGGACTCATTTTGGGATATTTCCTAAATATCAAGTTGTATTAAACAATCAAGAACTTGAACAACAGACCTATTCGATCAAGATAAAGACGAAGCCGTATGCTTTGATTTTATTAAATGGCAAGTTAATGAGTTATGCCGATGAAAACGGAAACTATGAGTTAACCCATTTAACAACTGATCATTTTGAACTGAATGCTAAGTACCACGTTGATGACCATGGTGTTACTACCGAGCCGATTAAAGTTAATAAGAATGATAACGGACGTACAATTACTTTAATTCGGAATGAAAGTGGCTTTGATCAAAATCAAGCGCAAGCTACTTTGAATCAAGTTTACACTGGAATTCAATCATTAACGAACCAACGAAAAACTGATATGGACTTAGGTAATTACTTCTTATATGGGAATAATAATCATTATTATCAAAGCATGAAGAAGTTAGCATTGATATTTAACCAATATCAATTTAAAGCGAAGTATACGCCGCAAATTACGACCTTTAAGCGCGATGGACAACATCGTTATCATATTGTTTATAATTTGAAATATGAATTTGATAGTGGCGATCAGGTCCATGTGCAAATTTTCCGGACAATTGCAGAAGTTCAACAAGATCATGAACATCACTATAAAGTTGCATCTGTGATTTCAGATGCTACGCCGATTAAAGATAAATATTATCACAAATAAAAAAGAACGCATTGCGTTCTTTTTTATTTGGTATTAACGCGGTCAACCATGTGTTGATAAATGCGTTTAACATCTGCAGTGGTTCCGCGTAGTTCATAGTTATCTAAATATGGAAATCCGTATTGATCAGCATAGCGTCTAGCGGTTAAACAATACTGTTCGTTAAAGTTTTTATTACCGCTACCAATGACGCCTAAACAGAGGTTACGGTTGTTTTCATAACCAATGTATTCACCAAGTGTATTGGTCATTAGTTCTTTGACCCCGTTATCAATTCCATTACCACCATCTAAATAGGTAGGAACGAAAGCAAAATATGGGCTGGTTTCGACTTCAAAATCACTGGCATCACTAATTTCAGTTGGTTCAATGGTTGGCAGCGTGTGATTAGCTGCATGTTGTTGATAAGCATATTCGACCAAATCATTAATAAAGCTACGCGTATTCCCACTAATTGAAATAAACAAAGCCCGCATCGAATTCATAAAATCACCTTCTTAGTACTTATATTTTACAGTGGTTGAATCCAAATAAAAAGGCTGGTGTTAAACAACACCAACCAGTCTATTTAGATTTTCCTTGCTTAGCTAAATCAAGCGTTGATGCTTTGATTTTAGGCTTAGCTTCATTTAAGTTAGTTACTTCGAACCAGTTAATAAATGAATTTTCATAATCCAAAATCTTAAATTCAAAATTCATAATTTTAATGACTTTACCAACTTTCAAGTCATCATAATTGTCGATAATGTAACCAGCAATGGTTACGATATCGGAGTTATCAAAGGCTTTGATATCAGTATTAAAGTACCGTTCAAAGTCATAAGTGGTTAACTTACCATTAACTTGATAAGTTCCCTTTGGTTGCTTGAAGATGTATTCATTCGTAGCAGGGTCAATTTCATCCCGAACCGTTCCAAATAATTCTTCATAGATATCCTTATCGGTAATAATTCCAGAGGTACCACCATATTCATCCACGACCACGACGATTGGAGCCCGGTTCTTGATCATTTGTTGAAGGACTTCAGTAATCGGTGTGGTTTCAGACGTGGTTGTGATATCACGTAGCAACCGATCGATTCCGATGTTTGGATCAACTCGAGATTGACGAACAATATCGTAGTTATAAACATACCCTAAAATGCGATCCTTATCATTATTGGCAACTACTGGGATTCGGCTAAATTTCTTTTGTAAGTAAAGCTTCATTGCATCCTTAACGGTAGCGTTAATGTCTAATACGACTAATTGAGTCCGGTCGATCATAATATCCTTTGCAACCTTATCATTTAAGTCAAATGCTCGTTGCATATATAGGTAATCATTTTTTTCAAGTTCACCGGATTGAACGGCATTTTTAGATAGCATTAAAATTTCATTTTGTGAATATGAATCATCATTTTCGTCTGCCATCTTAATTCCCATCATTTTAACCACCGCACCGGCAGAAATGTTTAGTAGCCATACGAATGGATAGAATAAGGTGTGAAGATAGTGAAGGGGACTAGAAACAATATCTAACATTTGTCTTGGCTTATCAGTACTAAGGTTTTTTGGTACTACTTCAGTAAAGACCACTTCCAAGTAGGTCAATAATCCAACCCCGATAATTACACTAATTCCACGTGCGGATGCTTGGCCAATATTTACCAAGTTAAGTACGTCGGATAATAGATGGTCGATGAATGGTTCACCAATCCAACCTAAAATAATTCCAGCTAATGAAACTCCCACCTGGGTAGTGGATAAGTAATCGTTTAAATGGGTAACCATGTAAATCTGTCGATCTAATTTTTTGGGATTACCATTCCCATTGGCTTTGTCGTCCTCTAATGAACTTAATCGCGTTTGGACTAACGCAAATTCACTCCCAACGGAGAAGGCAGCGAAGAAGAATGTGATTAGAATAATTATTAATTGTATTCCACTAGACAATAAAGTTCCCTCATTTCTGAATCTACTATATTTAAAGTTAATACTACTATTATAACGCTAAGATATTAAGATTAAAATAAATATAGCCCCACCAAAATGACTTTTTTATGAACTTAATGCTGTTATTAAAACATCACATGTTATTTCTTATAACATAAAATTGAAAAAAACGGTAAAAACAGTGGTAAATAATTATTCTGGTGTTATAATATCTTACATAAAGATTAAAAGGATGTGGCGATGATGAGTTTAGGGAGTACGGTGTTTGTTTTAATTTCTGCAATTTTAGTATTATTGATGACTCCTGGATTAGCATTTTTCTATGGAGGCCTAGTTTCAAAGAAAAACGTGGTTAATACCATGTTTTTGGTCTTCTTAATGACTGGGATGGTTGCGTTAATGTGGATTTTGTTCGGGTATGGTTTTTCCTTTGTTGGGAATGGGGCCTTTATTGGTGACTTTAAACATTTCTTCTTAAATGGAATTGATTTGAACTCACTTCAACCTACTAAGATTCCAACTGGCGTTTACATGCTATTTCAGATGATGTTCGCAATCATTACCCCCGGGTTATTCATTGGGGCGATTGTTGGTCGGACTAAATTAAAGTTTATTCTATTGTTCATCTTTATTTGGTCCATTGTTGTTTATTATCCAATGGTACATATGGTTTGGAGCACGACTGGTTTTCTAGCTAAAATGGGTACTCTAGATTTCGCTGGAGGAACCGTTATTCATATTAATGCTGGGGTAACCGCCTTTGTGTTAGCAAAATTAATCGGCAAACGACTTAATTATGGTAAGAAAGTTCAAGCATATAGCGTTCCACTAGTTTTGATTGGGACTACGTTACTTTGGATCGGTTGGTATGGTTTCAATGCCGGTTCAGCCTTAGCAATTAACAATATTGCAATGCAAGCAGCTGTAACCACTACGGTAGCTACTGCTGCGTCAATGATGACATGGTTTGGATTAGATACATTCTTCAATCGTAAGCCAAGCTTAATGGGCGTTTGTACTGGAACTCTATGTGGACTAGTTGGGATTACGCCGGCCGCAGGATATGTAACGGTTGCGGGTGCCTTTTGGATCGGAATCATTGCTACGATTGCTAGTTATTGCTTTGTTAACTACATTAAACCGCGGATTCAATTAGACGATACCCTAGATGCATTCGGATGCCACGGAGTTAGTGGAATGGTTGGTAGTGTTGCTACTGGGTTATTTGCAACCAAATTAGCTAACCCAACGATTGCTAACAATGGCTTATTCTATGGTGGTGGTTTGCACCAAGTGTTGATTCAACTAGGCGCAACTATTTTTACGGTTGTTTTCGTTGCTGTAGCAGCATTTGCAATTGCTAAGTTAGTGGGTATGATTACGCCAATGCGGGCTTCACGGCAGGAAGAAGAAGAAGGAATGGACCTTTCAGAACACAGCGAAGTGGTTGATGATGCTGTGCACATTAAATAATTGTTAATTTAGTTAACAGTGATTTAAATGCGTCCTTTTATTTATGTTATAATTATCTTATATAGATTTAGAAATTATTTCTGAATAGGAGGGTGCTTAAGTGAAGGTAGATAACTATGTTCCAAAGGACAAACGTAAACAAGTTCCTGAAAAACGAGTAAAAAGTTTAAAGAAATTAAGTAAGGTAGCGATTGTGACATGTTCATTAATGTACATCTTTTATTTCCCACAAATCATCGCTAACTTCCGTGGTGAAACTGGTTCACCAATTCAATATGCAATTGCGACGATCAATGCGTCCCTTTGGGTATACTATGGTTGGGCTAAGACGTACCGGGATTGGCCACTAATTATTTCTAATATTCCTGGAGTTATTTTCGGGTTAATTACATTTATCACAATTTATATTCATTAATATTAACGATTAAAAAATAGGTCGATTGATGCTGCATTTAAGTAGCTTCAATCGACCTATTTCTTTAATTTTTTAGTGGTATTGATGTTCTAATTCATAAACTAGTTCAGGATCATCACCATTACGTTTATTTTGATTCAATGCATTAATTGCTTGCATTTCAGTATCTGATAGCTTGAAATCATAAACATCAGTATTTTGTTGAACTCGTTCAGGCGTGTTGGACTTAGGGATGATTGCCACTCCCCGTTGTAAGTGCCATCTTAAAATAACTTGGGCGACTGATTTACCATGTGCGTCAGCGATTTTTTGGATGGTTTCATCTTTTAACGCTGCTCCCCGACCAAATGGGCTCCAAGCTTGGGTTAGGATGCCTGCTTGTTGGTCGAAGTCGACCATCGTAGGTTGGCTAAGGTAGGGATGCAATTCAATTTGATTTACAACTGGCATTTCACGAGCCTTAGTTTTGAGCAGTTCTAAATGCGCCCGGTGGTAGTTGCTGACCCCAATGGATTTGATCTTACCGGCGGCCTTGGCATCTTCTAGGGCCCGCCAAGTATTGAAAAACTCAGAGTGAATTGGCCAGTGAATTAGCACTAAGTCAAGGTAGTCAGTTTGGAGTCGTTGTAGTGATTCATCAACGGCTTTTAGCGTTGATTCATAACCTTGCTTATTTTCTGGAATCTTAGTGGTAATAAAGATGTCATTACGGTTGATGTGGTTATTTTTAATGGCTTGGCCCAAAACCGCCTCGTTATTATATAGTTGAGCGGTATCAAAAAGCCGATAACCATTTTCGTAAGCCGTTTTAATTGCTGCATCCATATCAGCTTGTTCGGTAATTTTATAAGTTCCAAAGCCTTCCATTGGAATTTCATTACCATCCCGTAATTTAAAAGTATCTTGAATTGAATTGAGCATTTAATTTCCTCCTTACACTTTATAAGAATATGATAAGACATGTGGTTTTATGACTGCAAACATTATCACTTTTAAGCTAAAATATTATACAATAGGTATTAAAGTATACATTTAGGAAGGGTGGTCGTATGGCTATCGATTGGCGAAAAGTTGATGCTGATCGTGGATTGACTGAAAAAGAGGTTCAATCTAGGATTAAGGCAGATGAAATTAATCATTCGCCGAAAACGTTGACCAAAAGTGTTGGTCAAATTATTAAAATCAATACGTTTACATTATTTAATTTAATTAACGTTGTGCTTGCGGCATTTGTTATTTACACCGGCAGTTATAAGAACTTGTTGTTCTTAGTGGTGGCAGTCATCAATACGGTCATTGGTTCGTTTCAAGAGATTCGTTCCAAGCGCCAAATCGATAAGATGACCTTGTTATCGCGTGATAAAACAACTGTAATTCGCGATGGTAAAGAACTTACGATTGATCCGAATCAAATTGTAGTGGGCGATGTGATTCAACTAAAACGTGGTAGCCAGGTTCCAGTTGATGGAATCGTGTTGACCAATGGGGCACTAGAAGTTGATGAATCGCAAATTACCGGTGAATCAGACTCAATTTCAAAACAAGCCGGCGATGAAATAACGTCTGCTAGTTCGGTCGTTAGTGGTAGCGCTAAGATGGTCGCAGTTAAAGTCGGTGCGGCTTCATTTGTGAATAAGATTTCAGCCGTGGCTAAAGATGATGGAGATTCCAATGGTAAAATGTTGAAACTCATTAATAAAATTATCCAAATTTTGACGTTTATCATCATTCCATTAGGGATTATTCTCTTTACTTCTAAGATTTTACGGGGAAGCGATGTTAACAACGCGATTTTAGGAACAGTTGCATCTGCCACGGGGATGATTCCAGAAGGATTAGTATTACTTTCATCGATGACATTAGCAGTATCCGCAATGAAATTAGCTCGTAAACGGGTGTTGGTACGTAATTTACCAGTTATTGAAACCCTAGCGCGGGTGGATACCATCTGTTTAGATAAAACGGGAACGATTACAAGTGGTGAATTAGCCTTTAAGAAGGTGGTTCCGTTTGCTAATCATTCAGTAGAGCAATTGGACACCATTATTGGTGCTGCCGTTCATCAAATTGGTGATGACAATGAAACCGCGATGGCATTAAAGGAAGCATTGCCAGATCCTGGATGGCAGGCGACTGAAATTCACCCCTTTTCATCCGCTCGTAAATGGAGTGGGGCCACTTTTGATAATGGTAGCTACATGATCGGAGCTCCGCAGTTTGTAGTCGATCAACTAGATGCCCATCAACAAGCAACTGTTAAGGAATACGCAGCTGCCGGCAATCGGGTCTTAGCAGTTGCTAAAGCGGACCGCTTCGATGGAGAACATCCCGTTAATGCTGAACTATTAGGATTAATTTTAATTTCAGATGTTATTCGACCAAATGCTGAAAGCACATTGAAATTTTTTGCATCCCAAGGCGTTGATATCAACGTGATTTCTGGGGATGATCCAGTAACGGTATCTAGCATCGCCAAACGGGTGGCAATTAAGGATGCTGATAAGTACATTGATATGTCGACCGTTGGTGATAATCCAGATTATGATCAACTGGTTCGTGACTACACCGTGTTCGGCCGCGTTACACCCAACCAAAAGCGTGAGTTGATCAAGGGGTACCAAGATAATGGCCACACCGTTGCCATGACTGGGGATGGGGTCAATGATATGCCAGCATTAAAACAATCTGATTGTGGAATTGTAATGGCGTCTGGAAGCGAAAGTGCTAAGAGTATTGCCAACTTCGTGTTAATTGATTCTAACTTTGACTCAATGATCGATGTTTTAAAGGAAGGACGCCGGGTCATTAATAACATCGGGAGCGTGGCTTCGCTATACCTAGTAAAAACCATCTACTCCACGATTTTGACGATTCTATTTATTTTTGCGACGCATGACTATCCATTCTTGCCGATTCAATTAACCCCAATTTCTACATTTATGGTGGGAATTCCATCGTTCGTCTTGGCATTTGAACCTAACTACCAACGGGTTACTAACCAATTCATTACTAAGATTATTGAAGTGGCCGTTCCAGTTGCGTTAAGCATTGTATTTTACGTCTTAGCCATTTTATTTGCGGCTCGCTACTGGCCAATGAGTTATGCACAAACTTCGACTCTAAGTGTTTTGGCTACTGGGATTTGTTGTTGGATCGCGTTAATTATGGTCTCTAAGCCGTTGAATCCGTTCAAGATTTCAGTAGTAGTTGTTACGGGTCTAATTTTTCTATTTACGTTCTTTGTAGTAGGGAACTTCTTCTCGTTAGTATCAATATTTGTCAGCCCATTATGGATTGTAGCACTATTGATTGCACTGAGTGCTTATCCGTTGATTATCGGCTTTCAAAAGATTGAGCATCAATTGATGCAATTAAGGAAATAAT
The DNA here is from genome assembly GCF_037546185.1 of Nicoliella lavandulae. Classification (NCBI taxonomy): domain Bacteria; kingdom Bacillati; phylum Bacillota; class Bacilli; order Lactobacillales; family Lactobacillaceae; genus Nicoliella; species Nicoliella lavandulae. The sequence continues at coordinate 563,775 of NZ_JAWMWH010000001.1, forward strand.
TAAAAAAGCAATTTTTACTGTTCAACGACCGTAAAAATTGCTTTTGTTTTGGAATGCGTTTACCTTATAAAATAATAATTGTAATCATGGTAAACTAGTAAGTATTTATTATGCACAGAAGGAATGATCAAAATATGGAAATCGCATTTGACCAGGTCGAACCTTACGTAAAGGCCCGAATGCAAAATGACAGCACTGGCCATAACTATGATCACGTTGAGCGAGTAGTAAATAACGTTCAAGCCATCATTGTTAATGAATCCAAGGCCAATGCACTAGTCGCATTAACCGCGGCTTATCTCCACGACTTAATTGATGATAAGTTAGTTGATGACCCCGAACAACAAATTGCGGTTGTAAAGCAACAGCTTGCTAAATGGCATTATTCAGAAGATAAGATTGACCAAATTATGGATATTATTGAACACATGTCATTTAGTAAGAATTTAGATCACCAGTATCACTTATCGATTGAAGGGCAAATTGTTCAAGACGCTGATCGCCTAGATGCGATTGGTGCAATTGGAATTGCGCGGGCCTTTTATTATGGCGGCCACTTTGGTGAAAGCATGTATGACCCCATGATAAAACCCCGCCAGCAATTAACTCCTGAAACGTATCGTCAACCGACTACGATCGTTAATCATTTTTACGAAAAGTTATTGCGGATTAAGGACACGTTAAATACTGATACCGCCAAAGAAATGGCCCGGGTCCGGCAACGAGTGATGCAAGAATTTTTAACTGAATTTAAGGTTGAGTGGGGGAGTTAGTAGTTAGTGATCAGGCGAATGACACCATTACTAATTAAAACCACCACTAATGAGAAGAATAAAATTCCATTGACCGTTGTACTGAAAAGATGTAGCCAATTAATGTAAATACTCCCCACCCCTAGGAGAGTTGCAAAGGAAGTAGCAACGATAATTAGGCCAATGATGATAATTAGCCCAAATTTAATGTGGGTTAAATCAGCATCGCTTAAATCAAACCCACCAATTGAGATGTTACCAGCAATAATGATTAGGACCGGGAGTTTCCAAATGCGATCCAGTTTAAATATTTGCCAATCCATTTGAAAGTTGGGAAGGGCATGCATTTGTTGAAGCAACGATGGGGTTAGTAGGGAAGTAGCGATAATTAGAGCAATTGCACAACCAAAGATGGGGGCAATCCCGATAAATAGATTTCCGGTGCGTTGATAACTGCTTTTGGCATTATAGGAATGATTGACGTAGCCTAATTTATTATCGCCGTCACCATTAGGCACATGAAGGAGGCGAAATCCGGTAATCTTGTGGCCGAACAGGAGCGCTACAATTAAGTGGCTAAACTCGTGGATGACCACCCCGAACCAGCCAAAGAAGATCTGGCCCCGTAGCCCGTAGCGATTAGCAATTAGTTGCTTGCAGCTATGGCTGATCCGTCTTAAACAAATGATGAATAGGATTGGGAAAACAATGACTTCAATGATGGCGGTTAGATTATTTTGAATTAATAGTGAACCAATATTTTCCATCATGATTAGTTATCCGTGGCAATGTCTGCAAATTCAGCATGCACTAATTGTTTTAAGTCTTCTGCATTAACTTCCACGGACCGCCCGATTTTACCAGAAGAAACTAAGATATTACCCTGCTTTTGGGCAGAAGTATCAATGTAGATTGGGTATTGGAATTTTTCCCAAATGCCAATGGGGGTATTGGCACCATGTTCGTAACCAGTAGTCTTTTCGAGCTCCTTTAGTGGGACCATATTCACCTTTTTATTGCCAGAAACACGGGCGAGTTCTTTTTCGTCCAAATGCTTATCAATTGGCACCACGCCAACGACAGGGCCGGTGGCCTTACCACTTAACACTAGGGTCTTATAGACCTTGTGTTCATCCACATCGCCATGCTGGACGTCCATTTGAGCAACGTCACCCTTCATGTGGGTTTCAAAGACAAATTGTTTATAATCCACTTTGGCCTTGTCTAAGATTTTTTCAACTAGCGTTTTTTTAATTTTATTTTTTTTCGACATATTTAATAACCACCTTTTATTTATATTTTAGCATATCCCAATTTTGGTTTTTAAAAAGCCAACTAGATTCTGTTATACTAGAATAAATTATAATATGAACGTTTTGAGGAGTGTAAAATGGCAGATTTAGTTTATCATAAAGTGATGCAAGATTTAAAAGCCAGAATTAGCCGGAACGAATTTCCCAACAACCGCTTGCCAGATGAACGTTCTTTAAGTGAGTCTTATGGCGTTAGTAGAAGTTCAGTTAAACGGGCATTAGCTTTTTTGGCTGATCAAGGAATTATATTTAAAAAGCGGGGGTCGGGGACCTTCGTTAATCCATTGTATATGAAATCTAAAACCATCTTTCATTATGATGGTTCCAATATCGGTATTACCGATAGTATGGAAAGTAAAGGGGAGACCCCCCAGATTAAACTGTTGGATTTTAAAGTGGTGCCAGCAAGTGCTGATCTGCAACAGGACTTGTTTTTACAACCAGATGAATTTGTTTATGAAATTAAACGGTTGCGGTCGTTTGGCGACCAACCATTTATGATTGAAACGGGATATATTCCAATTCAAATTACCCCTAAGCTGACCAAACAGATTGTGTCAGGTTCAATTTTTAATTATTTAGAATCAGAAGTTGGTAAAACGGTGACACGGTCATTTATGTCGATCATGGCTGAACCTTCAACTGCAGACGATCAAAAACTATTGGGGTTGAAACCAACGGAACCAGTTGGGGTAATGGAAGGCATTTTCTTTTTAGATGACGGGACGCCGTTTGAAGTATCGAACATGCGCTTACATTATAAGTATTTGAAGTATAATACGTTTGTGCAAATTAGTTAAAAAAGGTTAATTATTCCCATAAAATGTTGGACTATTTAACCGTTTTCATTCATAATATAAGCAACGATTAATAGTGAGCTGAGCAATTGGTGCGTATCAATTTGCAAAAAGGTTGACTTTTAATCAAAATCTATTATCATAGTGTTTGTAAATAAAATTAGTCCTTTGTGATTAATTTTATGAATGACGTTATTAATCTATGTATTTAAATTACTAAAGGAGTGTTATTAATGGCAGAAAATTTCGATTCCAAAGAATATTTGGAAGAAGTTGACAAGTACTGGCGTGCTGCTAACTACTTATCAGTAGGTCAACTTTACTTGCGTGCCAATCCATTATTAAAGAAGCCTTTGACTTCTGATGATGTTAAAGTTAAACCTATCGGACATTGGGGTACTATTACTTCCCAAACTTTCATTTACGCACATTTAAACCGTGCAATTAAGAAGTACAACCTTAACATGTTCTACATTGAAGGTTCCGGTCATGGTGGCCAAGTTATGGTTTCCAACTCATACCTTGATGGTAGTTACTCAGAAATCTACCCTAACATCTCACAAGATGAAGAAGGTATGGCTAAATTATTCAAGCAATTCTCATTCCCAGGTGGGGTTGCTTCACATGCTGCTCCTGAAACTCCAGGTTCAATTCACGAAGGTGGAGAACTTGGTTACTCATTATCACACGGTGTTGGTGCTATCTTAGATAACCCAGACGTTATCGCTGCTACTGAAATCGGTGATGGTGAATTCGAAACTGGTCCATTAGCTGCAGGTTGGTTCTCAAGCAAGTTTATCAACCCAATCACTGATGGTGCCGTATTACCAATCATTAACTTAAATGGTTTCAAGATTTCTAACCCAACTCTATTAAACCGTATGTCAGATGAAGAAATTTCTGATTACTTCAAGGGATTAGGCTGGAAGGCTTACTTCGTTGAAAACGGAAATGACTTCGATGATCACATGGCTTACCACGAAAAGATGGCTAAGACTTTAGATACTGTTGTTGAAGAAATCAAGGCTATCCAAAAGAACGCTCGTGAAAACGAAACTCCAGATAACGTTAAGGAACCAATCTGGCCAGTTATTGTTCTTCGTACTCCTAAGGGTTGGACTGGTCCTAAGAAGAACCTTGAAGGCGAACCAATCGAAAACTCATTCCGTGCTCACCAAGTTCCACTACCTATTGATGCCAATGATATGGAACATGCTGACATGCTTGTTGACTGGTTGAAGTCATACAAGCCAGAAGACTTCTTAAACGATGATGGTACTATCAAGCAAGAAGTTATCGACATGGCACCTAAGGGTGACCAACGGATGGCTATGAACCCTATTACTAATGGTGGTCTTAAGCCAGAACCATTGAAGTTACCAGACTACCGCGACTTCGCTGTTGATATTGCAGCTGAAGGTCACGGAAAGCCAGTTGCTCAAGACATGGTTGTATGGTCAAACTGGTTAGGTGAAGTTGTTAAGTTAAACCCAACTAACTTCCGTGCATTTGGTCCTGATGAATCAATGTCAAACCGTCTTTACGGTGTGTTCGAAAACACTAACCGTCAATGGATGGAAGAAATTGAAGAACCAAACGATGCTTACATGGCTAACCATGGTCAATTAATTGATTCTCAATTATCAGAACACCAAGCTGAAGGTTGGTTAGAAGGTTACGTTCTAACTGGTCGTCATGGATTCTTTGCTACTTACGAATCATTCGGTCGTGTTGTTGACTCAATGTTAACTCAACACTTCAAGTGGTTACGTAAGGCTGCTGAACAACCATGGCGTAAGCAATACCCATCATTGAACTTTGTTGATACTTCCACTGTATTCCAACAAGATCACAATGGTTACACTCACCAAGATCCAGGTATGCTTACTCACTTAGCTGAAAAGAAGCCAGAATTCATTCGTGAATACTTGCCAGCCGATGCTAATACTTTATTAGCTGTTGGTGACGTTGCATTTAGAAGTTACGAAAAGATTAACTTAATCGTTACTTCCAAGCACCCACGTCCACAATGGTTCTCAATTGAAGAAGCTACTAACCTTGTTCACAATGGTTTAGGTTACGTAGACTGGGCTTCAACTGACCAAGGTCAAGAACCTGACGTAGTTATCGCTGCTGCTGGCACTGAACCTACTTGGGAATCATTAGCTGCAATTTCATTATTGCACGACCAATTCCCAGAAATGAAGATTCGTTTTATCAACGTTGTTGATATCTTGAGACTTCGTTCACCTAAGTTGGATCCTCGTGCTATTAGCGACGAAAAATTTGATCAATTATTTACTACTGATAAGCCAGTTGTATTCGCATTCCACGGCTTTGAAGACATGGTCAAAGGATTCTTCTTCGATCGTCATAACCACAACTTACACGTACACGGTTACCGTGAAAATGGTGATATTACTACTCCATTTGACATGCGTGTTCTTAACCAACTTGACCGTTTCAGTCTTGCTAAGGAAGTTGTTAATGACATCCCAGAATACTCAATCAAGGGTCAATCATTCGTACAACACATGGACGATATGATTGCTAAGCACAATGCCTTTATCCGTGATGAAGGTACTGACTTACCAGAAGTTAACGACTGGACTTGGAAGCCTTTAAAGTAATTTCATCTCGATAATTACAATTAAAGCATAATTAAAAAGTTCCGGACCATTTATGGTTCGGAACTTTTTTTACATAATGAAGTCATCAGGCAGCGGGGCGGTGATAAACTTAGTTTGCATGTAAAAGGGGCGAATTAAAGTTAATTCAGCTGAATGTAATTGGAGTGGGGCCGGACTACCTTCGTTGTACAACGGATCGCCAACTAATGGATGACCAATGGATGCAAAATGGACTCTAATTTGATGCGTCCGCCCGGTTTCTAGTTCAATTTTAACTAGGGTGCGATTTACGTCGCGTTTTTGAACTGTAAAATGAGTAACCGCTGGGGCAGCATTGGGTCCGTTGATCTGACGTTTGCGTTGGTCGGTTGGATCGATTCCGATTGGCTGGTCAATGGTTCCACGATCTTGATTGATAATCCCTGTAACCCATGCTAGATAAGTGCGTTTAATTTGTTTAGTACTAATCAAGCGCGTTAGAATGGGGACAACTGATGGATTCTTACCGAAAATAATGGCTCCAGATGTTTGTTGATCTAATCGGTGAATTATATATGGAACTTGGCCTTGTGGCTTTAGATAGGCAGCAACATGGTTAATGGTAGCGCCTAATTCACCCGGTTGATTAGGGTGGGTTTTATCACCTCGTCGTTTATTAACGACAATCAGGTCGTTGGTTTCATAAAGGGGTTCAACGCTTTGCGCATCATCTGGAGTTGGGATTTGAACCTGGTGAAAGTCCTGCGCTTCAAACGTTAAGTCGATGCTGGCACCTTGTTCCACTGTAAAATTCATGGGTAAGTAATGTTGGTTGATTTGAACGCGCTTTGCTTTGCGCAGTTGATAAATGAGATGTTTAGGGATTAAAAGTTGTTGCTTTAAGATAGTGCGGACATCACCAGATTTAGTAGCGGTGAGGTGGTAGTGCCAACTCAATTGAATCACGCTCCTTAATTTTTAACTGAAAAAATGAAAAATAGTTGTTTATCACCGTAGAATGTGGCAAAGTTATTATCAGATAAACTTTTTAGAATGGATGGACAAAATGCAAAATAAAAATTTAAATATCGGTGCTAGTTGCTCGTTACTAGTGTTTGTACTAATTAACGTTATGATGTGGTTAGGCTCATCTTTAATTACTGGTGCTGGGTTGCTACGGGCGATTATCATTGCGGCGGTGTTATACTTTATCCCCATGTTATTAGCATATTGGCGAGTGCAAGTGGCATACCATATTTTAGGGCTAATTATGATTTTTTATACCCTAAGCTTTATTACATCAGTTACGTTAATTACCGATGGGTCCATTAGTTTATGGCTGCGGATCGTTAATTTATGCCTGGGAATATTTGGTATTTTTATTAACGTAGTTTGGTTCCGATTGGTCTTTAATAATTCTAAACGACGGGTTGCTGAAAAACTAAAGCAACAACAAAAAGATAAATAGAAATTGGTGGGATATTAAATGGAAATTGATGCACAAAAATTTATTGATCAAATAACCGATGAAGACTTTAAATCAACCAACTTTACGGTTGAACGCGCAAACTTAGAACAAGATATTAAACAAAGCGTAGGCCCAATGGTGCAATTTATTGCTGAACAAATTCAATCTGGTGCTATTGCCCAGGCGCGCTTAGAAGTTGCTGATGCTGATACTCAATTTAGATTAGAAACTAGCATCATTAACTTACCATTGCGTTACGCTAAGGCAATCAGCAAAATTATGTCTGGTGATGGTCAACAACCGGTTAATGTTTACATGATTGTTGAATCTCCAGATGTGAACCGTTCCAAATTACGCATTGATGAAGTAGCAACTGCAGACGAATTTGTTGCCCAACAAGCTGCTGCGGTAACTCGCATTGCAGATTGGATGCATGAACAATTAGCCAAAATTGATGCTAGTTTAGCGGCAGGGACCGAAGAAGCTGAAGAAACTGAATAGTTCAAAAAAGACTTGTCTACCCAGACAAGTCTTTTTATTCAGCAATTAACAACTGATCATGAATTAAATCAAATGGTTGGTGATGACGGTTTAGGCGCTTAACTTCATCATTATCAATAAATTTAGCGTTCTGCCAAAAGGCTTTTGAATTAGTGGCACCATTTGGTTCACCAATGACGATCAAGCGAATATGGTGGTTAGATTTCCGGATGGCTTGTAGTAACTCCCAGTCAACGGGCACGCCATCAGGGGACCAACACATAATAATGTCGTCAATTTGATCTTCATACTTATGGAATGCGTCAATGGCACTTAGTTGCTCCACGTTAGTGACTAGGTGCTTACCGGTTTCATTTTCATTGACCCATTCTAGGCTATCGGTAGCAATAACATCGACATTATTATTGCGCAGGCCCTTTGAAATGTAGCCGTTGCCAGCCATTACTTCTAAAACCTTGTCATTACCTACAAAGTCAGCAATGTCTTTGACGAATGGAGCTGAAATGTAGGCCCACATTCCATATTGCTTTTCTAAGTAGTCACGGTAGGAACGTAAAAGTTGGTCTAGCTTAGGTAATGCTGCTGAATATTGATTCCAAAGTTGATCGCCCTTTGGATCATTGGCTGGATATTGTTCGTTAACCTTCTTAAAGATTTGGTCTTGAATGTCGTCAGGTAACAATAGGTTAGGTAGATCTTGGGGTAAATTACCTTCGCTAAGCAATCGATTACTAACTAACACATTGTTAATTAAAAACTTAATTTCACCAAAATCACTAAATAAGTTGGTATATTGTTTTAATTCTTCAATATAGCCTGGTGTTTGTTTAATTTGATTATTTTTCTTAAGCTTTTTAATTAATTTTTTGCGATTAATTGTGAGTGCCTCCTTAATCTTTTGAGTCTAAGTCTAGGGATAACTCTTCTTGCATACTTTTTGGTTGTTCGCTTGGTTTACGACCAGCCTTACCCTTCATGAATGCAGTGATTAATTCGAAGATTTGACTTTTATCGTCCTGGGTTAGGGGTTGGTTATTAAATTTAAGTTCGTTCGTGCTAACGAGAATGGTAGATAATTCAACCACATTGGCATCGTTTTCAGTCCGGTCGACTAAGAAATCAATGCTAACGTTGAAAAAGGTTGCTAACTTAATTAATTCAGGGATTGATGGGGAACGTAATCCTAATTCCCATTTGCCCAATTGAGCTACACTATTTGCACGTGGGTGGGTACCAAATTGTTCATTTAAAGCCGCAGCTAACTTAGCTTGGGTTAGATGCCGACCACGTCTTAGCGTCCGGAGTCGCTTACCAAAGTTTTTTAACATCATATAAAATCACTCCTTAACTTTATTATACCGTCAATTTGTCACTATGAATACTATAAAGAGTATAAGTAATCGACCTATTAACATAATTTAGTTATAATTAAGTTAGTCGATACAAAATTAAAAGAGGGTTAATTAAAATGAAAATGTTAGTATTACAACACAATGAAGTAGAAGGGCCAGCAATGATTGCTGACTGGGCAGATGATCATGACTATGATATTGAAATCTTACGTCCTGATTTAGGGGTAAATATTGCCAAGATTCGACCTGATCAATTTGATTTACTAGTCATTATGGGTGGTGGCAATAGTGCCGAAGATACGCTCGATTGGTTAGCAGACGAACGAGACTTAATTCACCGAGCTCATAATGCGCATAAACCTATTTTTGGGGTATGTTTAGGTGCACAACAAATTGCGTTAGCTTTTGGGGCGTTAGTTGATAACTTGATTACTACGGAAATTGGTTGGATGCCGGTTCAATCAACTAATTCATCAATTGAATTACCAGATGAATTAAATGTATTACATTGGCATAATCAACAATTTACGATTCCAGCAGATGGCGTACGGTTATTCAAAGATGATTTAGATCGTAACCAAGGGTTCATGCTTGGTGATAACATTATCGGTCTACAATTCCATTTTGAAATTGGACAAGATGATTTAAACCGGTTGATTGATTTTGATCGTGACTTTATTGATGCGACCGATGCACCAAATGAAGTCCAACAAACGGCTGAACAAATTAGTAATGGTAAGGGCAGTGATGAAAATCGGGCCGTGCTATACCAACTATTGGATTCCATCACTAAATAAATGTGTTATCATATTATTAATTGACTAATCATGGAAGGGAGGTCGTAATTAGTGTTTCCATTATTTGGAATCGTAATGGTATTCGTCGGCATTGCGGGTGGAGTAGTTGCCAGTAATAAGCAAACCAGCAAGAAGTTGGCTCAAGCTAAGCGGGATGCAGATGATTATTTAGCAACCAAATTAGCGCATATCGAAAATAAAAAGCAACGAATTATTAAGAAGAACCACCGGAGTACCGCTGAATATCAACAAACGATTCTAGAAGATTTAAATACGCAAAGAGCGGATAATGTTACGCGAGAAACCCGCATTCGCCAACATGATGAGTATTTACGTCAATTAGCTAATCGCATTGATGATGATGAAATCCGCTTTAATGAAATTAAAGCTACCAATGCTCAAAACAAACAACACGTGAAGGAAACGTTAGCGCACGCTGATCAGTTGATTGTTGATCGACACGCAGTGTTAAACCAACGAAGTTTACTAGATGATGAAACGGTCAAACAAATGGTCCTAGATGATACCAAGACCGAATTAGATCGTGAACGAGATGTTGAAGTTAAATACATGACTGAATCAACGGAAACATACGCAAATCGAATCGCTGATAATGTTATTATTGAAGCGATTCAACGGGGTCCTGAAGACGTTCCGCGTAGTCACATTGAACGAACGGTGAATGTGCCCAATGCTGAAACTAGAAATCGGTTATTGAGTCATGACGAACAACACTTACGCTTGATTGAGACGTTAACCGGAACCCAATTAATGTTTGATCCTGATGAATATCTATTACTTCATATTGTTACCCACGATCCTATCCGCCGTGAAATTGTTCGGCGGGCTTTAAATGCATTGATTGTTTCGCGGCAAATTAATAATGCTAATATTGAAACGCAAGTTAATAATGCGCGACACAATGTAAACGATGAACTAAGGGAAACGGGTGAAGACGTTGTCCTATCACTGCACTTAGGTGCAATGCATCCCGACCTAATGAAAATCATTGGGCGGCTCAAGTTTAGAACTAGCTATGGCCAAAACGTTTTATACCATTCCATTGAAGTTGCTCAAATTGCTGGCGTGTTAGCTAGTGAATTAGGCCTAGATGCAAGAATGGCACGGCGTGCTGGAATGTTACATGATATCGGAAAAGCAATTGACCATGAAGTCGAAGGCACTCACGTTGAACTAGGGGTTAAAATTGCGGAAACCTACCATGAAAACCCAATTGTGGTTAATGCAATTGCTGCGCACCACGGTGACGTAGAGCCAATTAGTTTAATTGCCACCTTGATATCTACTTCGGATGCCATCTCTGGAGCTCGTCCAGGGGCACGAAGTGAATCAGTGGAAGAATACGTTAGTCGCCTTAAGAACTTAGAAAAGATTGCTGATGCTCAAAAGGGTGTTAAAGAAAGCTATGCAATCCAAGCTGGTCGTGAAATTAGAATCATTGTTAATCCAAAGGAATTAAACGATGAAGAAATGTCTAAGATGACCCAAAAAGTTCGCGACCAAATCGAACAGGACTTAACTTACCCTGGTAAGATTAAAGTCACTTCAATTCGAAAATTAAGTGCAGTTCAATATGTAGGGTATAACCCTAATCATCCTAAGCGACGGCGATATGCAAATGCCGCTAACTAAAAAATCAGCCTGTAGATCAGGCTGATTTTTTCTTTATTTAATGACTTTGAAATTATGGTTATTAGTAGCTTTAATATGGGGATGGTTGCGTAAGTAATTGGCGATTAATTGACTCATCATCACTGAATCCTTTGCAATGACCTTATCGTTACTAAACATGGGGAAGTGTCCGCCACCAGAAGCCCGATACTGATTCAAAACAATCTTTAGCTTCTGGTCTGGGCGAACCGGTTCACCATGATATGTTAAATCAATGATGCGTTGGCCTTCTGGATTACCCACCTTAATGGTGTAATTGACACCTTCATACATATCATAATTATAATGCCGAGCTTTCGGATAGATGAATGCCTCGTTTACCACGATTTGACCATCTTTTAGTGCAAAATACTTAGCACTAATTTCCATTGCGGCTTTTAAATCGGCGCCAGTAATTTCCAAGACCGCCAATTTATTGGGATACACGTAGTTTGTCATAATATTACGCATGGTAATTGGATTTTCAAACCCATGAGCTTCATTATTAAATAAGGCAGTGGCCGAAATATCCACACCCATTGTTTCCATTTGAACCTTTTGAATGAACTCAATAAAGCTAGTTTTATGCACCCGTGCTTCGAACGCATCATCAAAGTAAAGGGAACCATCAATTTTAGAAAGGGGTTCATCTAGCCATCGATTAACCTGTTGACTAAGGGGCTTAATGTAATTTTTGATTGCTGGGTCGGGAGCATAGTCAGCGGTTTTGACCAGTTCAGCATCACTGCTAGTCACTCGATATTTGCCATCCACTTTTTCAATGTTTAAATCAATTTTACCAACAAATTCACCGCGATGACCAGGTTGGGTGATAGGAACGTTAAACAGTTTACTAGCAATCTTACGATGTTGATGGCCCGTTACAAGTGCATCAATCCCAGGAACGTCTTTTAGCATCGCATAACTTTCATTTTCAGAACCTTCGAGTGGTTCGGTCGCGACGCCTTCACTATTCCGTTCGAATCCGCCATGATAGGCAATAACAACGACATCGGCCTGTTGTCTAACGATTGGAACGTATTTACTTGCGGTTTCGGCAACGGAGAGAAATTGTAAGCCAATAATGTTTTCAGATGACTCCCACTTGGTAGCACCACGGGTCGTCATTCCAATAATGCCAACTTTAACGCCATCAATTTCTTTAATCGCATACGGTGCACCTAACACGTGGTCGCCATTTTGGTCCACAATGTTTGCGCATAAATCCTGACGGTGCGTATGCTTAATTGAATTTTGTAAGTATGGTAATCCATAATTAAACTCGTGGTTACCTAAGACGCCATAGTCATAATTGATCATGTTGAACGATGCATCAATCTGGTCTGGACCGGATTGATCTTTAATTTTAGCTATGTAATAAGCTAGTGGTGATCCTTCAAGATAATCACCATTATCAATTGTAATGGTGTTTTTACATTCGGATTGTAAATGTTTGATGCATGAAGCGGCTCGTTCTAGACCAAAGGGTTTATCATTTTGAGCACTAACGTAATTAGTTGGTTCAATGAACCCATGAGTATCACTGGTGGATAGAATCGTTAATTTCATACATACACCTCCGTTGCATTAATTTTAGTTATCTAAAATTATAGTCGTTATTAACTTTAATGTAAATTTTAATATTCTTAATAAATTAAGGAATTGTTAATTATAAAGATTATAATTTAAGAACTTCTATCTTTTTTTAATTAATTTGAACTTTGTATTGACTATCTATTTAACTATGATACTATAAAAATGATTATAAGTGAAAATGTATCACACTTTATATGTTTTTGTCCTATAATCTCGATATATCCAATACACTTAAAGGAGTGGATGTTCATGTTAAATCTTTATGTCGCACCAAGTAGTGCATCAAGTCGGAAGGCACGGGCTTGGCTTAAGGAACATGATATTGCATTCAAGGAACGCAATATCAACTCCAACCCATTGAATGCTAATGAAGTAAAGCAAATTCTTCGCTTGACTGAAAATGGTAGTGAAGATATTATCTCTACTCGTTCTAACATTTTTAAGAAGCTAAACCTTAACCTAGACGACTTATCAGTTTCACAACTAATTAAGTTGGTTGTGAAATACCCTGATTTAATTAGACGTCCAATCATCTTTGATGATAAACGCCTAGAAGTTGGTTATAATGAAGAAGAAATTCGTCGCTTCTTACCACGTAAAGTCAGAGAAGCAGAATTACGTCAATTAGAATCTCAATTGGGTGCATAATTCCGTAATTAAAACTAAGGCATTAATTTCTGTATGGGAATTAATGCCTTTTTTGTAGAATGGAGACCACAATGGAAATTAAAATGATTGCGTTGGACTTAGATGCCACGCTCTTAACTAGTGATAAAACAATTAGTGCCGCCAATACACAAATATTAAAACAATTGCATGCGGCTGGGCTGAAAATTGTCATTTGTACCGGCCGCCCGATTAATGTAATTCAAGACTACATAAATCAACTGGGGTTAACTGGTGTTAATGATTATACGATTACCTTTAACGGTTCGTTGGTTATTAATAATGCTACGCGGGCAGCCATTTTTAAACACGGGCTTACTAAGGAAGACTTCGTTCCGTTAATGCAATTTGTCCAGGCTAATAACGATCCGTTAAACATTTTAGATTTTGATTCAATTTACGAATTAACGGAGTTAGCACCTTCGCAATATCACCAAATTATGAAGGCGGATGTTCAGTTCATTCCCACAACTTTTGCTGATTTATCAGACCAGATTGAGTATAGTAAGGCCATTATGTCGACTGATCCAAGTCGTTTAGATCAAGCCCGGGCAGCATTTGATTCAGCTGGTAAGTACCATGTAGTTCGCTCCCAGCCAAACATCTTAGAGTTTTTAGCACCGCATATGAACAAGGCAGTCGGACTCAAAGCATTATTAACTCACTTTGGCTGGACCTTTAATAACTTAATGGCATTTGGTGATGCTGAAAATGATTTAGAAATGCTTAAGCAGGCTGGCATGGGCGTTGCAATGCAAAATGGTAGTCCGGAAGCTAAAGCCGTTTCAAATGCCACTACGACCTTTGATAATGATCATGATGGTGTTGCTGAATTTTTAACTAGATATTTTAAATAATTAAAAAAGCTGCTAGGCTTTAACTTAGCAGCTTTTCCAATTTATTGATTGTTCTTAAATAAATTAGTAAGGTAGTTCATAAATGTTTCTAAGTACCGATCAGCATCAACTTCGATTGCAGCACTGACGGAAGGGTTTGGATCATCTAATCTAGTATTATCACCAATCGTCCGACCGTACTTTTCCTTATCGGTATTTACGATCATATCGATATCTAACGTCCGGACAAATGATGGATCTTCAGCCACCCCAACCGCGAGGGGATCATGAAGTGAACAGCCATCTAAGTGTGGATATAGTTCGGCATAGATATCAATGTAATAATCAACGATATCAGCGAACTTAGCCCCAGCGTTAGTACCTAGATCACGCCATTGTTGAGTTTCCTTTTTAGTGAGTAGGGTCCGTAATGTCACGTCTAAGCCCACCATTGTATCATGAAGGGGGCTAGTGAATACTTCGTTTGCAGCTTCTGCATCTTGGCTGATGTTGGCTTCTGCAAATGGGGACACGTTACCTTGGACGGTCAAAGCACCACCCATTAAAGTCACGTTACCGATTAAATCAACGATGGCTGGATCCTTTTTAATCGCAGCTGCAACGTTGGTAAGCGCACCGGTTGGGATGATAATTAAATCCTTACCATATTTATGGGCGGATTCAATCATAAAGTCAACTGCGCCTTGCTTTTCGGGTTTACGCTTTGGCGTTGGTAGTTCAACATCCCCAATTCCGTTTTCACCATGGATATGAGCACTCACTGGCAATCTATCAAAATGATCAGAAGTAGAAGGATGCGTTTCGCCCACGTATACTGGAATGTCAGTGTGGCCAACTAATTCTAAAATTTTTAACGAATTTTCAGCAGCCCCTTCAGCAACTAGGTTTCCATAGGAACTAGCTACCCCAATCAAATCTAAACCTGGTGCAGCAACAGCATAGGCGAGGGCCATGGCATCATCAATTCCTGTATCTAGATCTAAAATCACTTTTTTATTTGTCATTTTTAAACTCCCCGTAATTTAATAATTAAAACTAGTTATTTAATGTAATAATACTTTAAAATGGCCTTAAACACAAACGAAAAATGAAGTAGGTGGAAAATTGTTAGTAAAAAGCACAATGATAAATTTATGGCGGCGAATTACAGCTTCCACTTCATTATTAGGGGTGCAGCGTAATTATGCTCGAATTAAGGATGAAGCAACTAAGGGAAATCAATTCGTGGAAATTCATGTTTTCCGAATTTTTCAGCGGGTGTTTGAACGTCATTCTAGTGACGAAGCTGATCGAATTATGATTGCCGGGACGAAAACAACGACGCCAGCCTTAACGAAGGTTTCATCAGCCCCAGTCGAACCATGGTTGTTTTCCCGTTTCTTTTCATTACTGGGCTTTACATTCGCATTATTAACGGCCCTATACCTGGTTTTTGGGAGTGATAAGGCAGTCCCAGGAATGATGGTGGTCGGGGCATTGGTAGTTCCATTTTCAATTCTGATCATGTTTTTTGAAATGAATGTGTACCGCAATATTTCGTTAATGACGGTCTTTACCGTATTTCTGGTTGGTGGGGTGGCATCATTAGTCGCTACCATGATCCTATACGATATTGTTCCATCGGGAAACGGAATCTCATTAGGTTCTGCAATCTTAGTGGGGTTGATTGAAGAAACTGCTAAAACAATCATTATTGTGATTTTTATCAATCGACTAAAGCTAAATTATATTTTGAATGGGATGTTAATTGGGGCTGCCATTGGTGCTGGCTTTGCTGTGTTTGAAACATCCGGCTATACTAATGAATACGGGTTGGTAACGATATTCGTTCGAAGCTGGCAAGCAATTGGTACGCATACGATTTGGTCAGCAATTGTGGGGGCAGCTGTTATTCTTGGTAAGCAACGGTTTAAACAGTTTAAATTCCGCAATGCATTGACCAATATTCACTTTATGACCTATTATTTAGTGGCCGTTTTTTTACATTCCATGTGGGACTGGAATCTGCCAATTGGGTGGGTCGATGATTTCTATCTACAGAAAATCTTTTTGATCTTAGTTGGTTGGATCGTTATCTTTATTTTGATTGATGCCGGACTACGGGAAGTCCGGACGCTTCAAGGACAAGTGATTCGGCGGCACTATCGACGTAAATAAAAGGCATCTCATCATCTGTTTGATGGTGAGATGCCTTTTTGAATTTAATTATCTAATAAAGCGATTAATATGGCGTTGTGGTTTTACACCAAGTTTAGTAAAGCCCCGTTGTTGAGCTTGTTGTAATGGAATGCGATATACTTTACCATTACCATCAGCTTGATTACGATTAGGTGAGTAGTGAAAGCCGTCTTTACGAATATATACACACTTGTTATTCATACCATCAGCTTTTACAGGTTGGATTGCAGTTAAGCCACTAATGAAACCAATCGTTGCTACTGAAATAGCTAAGCTAGTTCTTAATTTAAACATTATTTATCTCCTTATGATACGTAACCATTCTTGTGTATTCGATAAAAACATTATAACACAGGGCGTTTAAGCATACAAAAAACGGTCAGTGATTTTCACTAACCGTTTAATAATTACTTTTTAAAACCGAATAAGAATCCAGCAATGTGTTTATCAATGACTGGGTTTTCGTGGAGCATTGAATGTTCAGCACTTAGTGGATCACTACGATAGAGCCAGAATTGATATGATTTAACATGGGGTTGAACTAACTTACCCATTGGTTTTACAATGTCGACAGCTTCTTCGGCATCACTTTTTAGATTCCAAATTTCACCGGCGATGTTTAAAATTTCAAGATTCTTTGGTAGGTTGGCAGGGCCACCCTTAGCATATGGATCATTAGTTGGATAATCCGCAGCAATCGATACGAACTTAGATACCGTTGGAACGTCTTTTAGATGGGGATGGTTAACCATGTAGTAATAAGCGATATTACCACCAGAAGAGTGCCCTAATAGGTTCACGTGGGTAATATTGTAATTATTCTTCAAATACCGCATTACGTTCACCATTTGGTTACTTTCTTTATATGGATGGGTATTATCTTGGAACACCAGTTGAACAAGGGGATTGTCACTTTCCACTTGTTTATACTGTTCCTTGGTCGAGACCTTACCATTCTTAGAAATGTAAATTTTTAAAGTCCGACTAGCGATATTGTGTTCACTGAACTGTTGAATAAAGTCATCAGTAGAAACGGCATTTCCAGCAAATCCTGGAATAAAAACGGTCGCAGTACGTGTTTTATTCACTTGCACGTTATTTAAAACATTGCCACGGAACTGCCAATTAATTGTAAAACAGAAAATAATTGCTTCAATCACCAGGACAATTCCAATCCCGATGTGTCTTTTACGAATACGCATGGATAAACTTCCTTTACTTTAATCGTAGGTTTTACACCTATGTTAATATAATATTAACATGATATTATAAAACATTATGAAAGAAAAGTGGGAATAATAAAATGAAAGATAATCTTTACGATATTACAATCATTGGTGGCGGTCCCGTTGGGATGTTCGCGGGCTTTTACGCTGGATTACGTAATTTAAAAGTTCAATTAATCGAAAGCTTGGATGAATTAGGTGGCCAAGTCAACGCTATCTATCCGGAAAAAACAATTTTGGATGTGGCTGGCTTTACCGGATTAACTGGCAAGCAACTAGTTGACCACCTCGATGATCAAATGAATACCATGGATATCGACATTAAAACGGGCCAAGCCGTTACTGATATTGACCAGGCTGATGGTGAATTTACCATCACTACCCCGATTGAAACAACCCGTTCTAAATCAGTATTAATTGCTACTGGTGGTGGTTCGTTTGAACCACGGAAGTTAGCAGTAAAGGATATTGAACCTCTTGAGG
Source organism: Nicoliella lavandulae (assembly GCF_037546185.1). NCBI lineage: Bacteria > Bacillati > Bacillota > Bacilli > Lactobacillales > Lactobacillaceae > Nicoliella > Nicoliella lavandulae. The sequence goes on from NZ_JAWMWH010000001.1 coordinate 582,041, forward strand.
GCAGTCACATTGTTTATAGCATTCAGGATTTAGCTGATTTTGAAGGTAAAACGGTGGTAGTTGCTGGTGGTGGTAACTCTGCTGTTGATAATGCCTTATTATTGGAAAAGGTGGCTAAGCAGGTCTATTTGATTCATCGTCGCGCAGAGTTTCGGGGCTTAGAACACATGGTTGATGTTTTAAATCAATCCTCCGTTGAATTAGTGACTCCATATTTGATTAAAAAAATATCCGCTAAGCGTGACCAGGTATTAGTAACTGCCAAAAAGATGCGGACAGCTGATGATACCGTGGATATCTTAGCGGATAAGGTATTGGTTAACTATGGTTTTATTGCCAGTAATAAGGTGTCGAAGACATGGTCAATTGACTTAGCTGAAAATCATCACATGTTTGAAACTGGGGTGGGGATGCAAACGAACGTAACTGGTGTTTATGCCGTTGGGGATGGGGCCACATACGCTGGCAAGGATACTTTAATTGCCACTGGCTTTGGTGAGGTACCATTGGCAATCAATCACATTGTTAAAACGCTGTACCCCGACCGTCATGATCCCGTTCATAGTACTTCCATTAAACGATAATTATTTTTTAGACCGCCGTTGCTTAGGCTTTTTGCTGGCAGCGGTGGTTTTTTGTTTTTGATTTAACTCTTTGCGCATGTAACGAACCTCTTGATTTAACAAGTCAACTTCGCGCATTAACTTATCTAATTTATCTGAAGTATCATCATTGGCCGCATTATTCTTAGTGAAGAAGTCGGTAATCGATGAGGTTAACAAACCGATAAAACCAACCCCACCAATCATTAAGACGGCGGCGTCCAAACGGCCACCAGCGGTTTGGGGAGCAATATCACCATATCCAACGGTTGTGGCAGTGGTAATGGCCCACCACATGGCCGTTTTAAGTGGATAGTGTTCAAAGTGCGAGAAGATAAGGGCACTAATGATTAAAATGATGATACTGACTGAAAAGATGTATATAAAACCAGTATCATAAATAAATTGATGGATCTTTTTGGTTAATTTACCGTCCCATCCTAGGTGCCAAAAAATATGATAACCACGAATGATTCGAATTACTCGATAAATTCGAAAGAACACAAAGACGGGATGCCCAGGAATTAGCGACACCAGATCCAAACACGTTGAAATTAAAAAGTGGCGCTTGTTATGACTAAAAATTAAGTTACAGACATAATCAACAATAAATGTAATCCAAATCCCATAGTAGATGAATTGAATCCAGCCACGGTATAGATAAATTACATGGACGTAGTCTAAGACTACCATCACGATTGAGGTGACAGCTAGGATAACAATTACAATGTTATAAAGGAGCTGCCATTTTTGTTTAGTTGACTTAGTAATGGGAATTCACCTCTTAATGATGATTGCTATTTGTTAGCATCTTGATTAGTGACCTTAAGTCGATTGGAGTCAGTAGAACTGTGACCAACTTCAGGCGCATTAGTCTTGTATAGATTAGTGGTTGATTTACCACCGTCCTTAGACAATAAACTAGTCGATTTTTTACCGAGTTGCTTTTCAATTGCCTGGGCTTTTTTCAAACCATCAGAATAGTTATAATCGTCAGCATTAACGGCTTTAAATCCCTTTGGTTTATAGAACTTCAATAGATTTTGTTCATTTAAGGTATCCGATAGGGATAGCTCTTGGGCCACTTGCTTTTTAATCTTAGCAATTTGTTGTTTCTGTTGCTTAGATAGTTTAGCAACTTTACCAGTGTGATTACTGTAAATAGTACCACTAACTGATGTGTATTCGGGACTGACCCAGTCTCGATTCCGAAATGCAACCACTTGGTCGTGCTTACTGGAAAAGAGGTCGGTTCCAAATTGAACGAATGGCTTTGAATTAACGCCTAGTAAATGAAGTAGGGTTGGTAAGACATCAATTTCACCACCATATTTATGACTAATGTAACCATGCTTTTCACCTGGAATGTTAAACATCAGCGGAACCCGTTGCATTTGGGCATTATCATAGTCATTCCAATCATTTGGATTCTTACCTAGGAGTTTAGCTAAGTTTTGGTTTTCAGTATCAGAAATTCCGTAATGATCACCGTACAACATGATCAGTGAGTTCTTTAGTAATCCAGCTTTCTTTAGGTAAGCGTAGAATTCTTTGATGGATTGGTCTAGATAATGAGCTGTTTCGAAGTAATTATTAACCACGGAGTCATCGGTATCAGCAGTCTTGAAATTCTTATCTTCATCTTCTGAATCAAGGGTGTATGGAAAATGGTTAGTAACCGTAATGTATTTAACATAGAATGGTTGTTGTAAGTTTTCGAGATATTTCACTGAGTCATTGAATAACAGCTTGTCCTTTAACCCATATCCAGTGGATTTATCGCCAGAAACATCATAGTAACTAGCATCAAAGAAGTATTGATAACCCATATTTTTATACGTATTATTCCGATTCCAAAAACTAGCAACATTACCATGAAAAACAGCACTAGTATAGTTACCATTTTGTTTTAGAATGGCTGGGGCAGCTTGGAAGGTATTATCATTCCCCAATTGGGCAAATAGTGAACCTTGGGGGAGACCATACGTACTAGTCTCTAACATATTTTCAGCATCGGAGGTCTTTCCCTGACCAACTTGATGGAAGAAATTATTAAATGCATAGGTGGACTTGCTGTGATAGAGCTTATTTAAGAATGGAGTAACTTCTTTTCCATTGACTTTTTTATCGATCAGAAATTGTTGGAAACTTTCCAAGTGGATCACAATTACATTCCGGCCTTTAGCAATCCCTTCCATCTTAGGATTAGCCGGGGCGTAGTGATTGCGTGTAAATTTAAGTACGGTCTTTAGTTCTGACTTAGTAGCCATTGCACGCAGGTCCTTAGTATGTTGTGATTTGGCAGCATCATATGCCGTAAAAGCATCGAGGCCCAGATACTTAACGATGTAAGTCCGATCGAACGTTCTAGTAATTAATTGGGGACGATCCATTTCACCTAACGTTAAGTTAAATGCTAGTGCTAACGCTCCAATCGAGGTAATGGTAAAGCCCATTTTGCGTTTTAGTGGGCGTTTATCGATCTTGATTAACTTAAATAGAACGAATAGTAATACTAAGATGATATCAAGCCAATAAATGACGTCATGCGGCTTGGTTAATGCTAATGAACTACCACTAAGTCCCTGATTAACTTTTGAATATCCGGTCATGGTACTGATGGTCATAAAATCAGTAAATTCACGGTAGTAAATGACGTTTAAATATAATAGTAGGGTATTTAAAACGTCTAAAATGAAAATTAACGGGTAAAAAAAGCGCGCTTTTTTAAAGTATAGTGCAATCCCAAATATTAAGATGGTAGTTGCAGCAGGATTAATAAGCGCTACAAACATTTCAAATCCACCACTAATGCCTAATTTGAAGTCAATAAAATAAGCAGCAATGGTTTTAATCCAGAATAAGCCGACTAATAACCAAAACAGGCCTAAACGAGTGCTAAGTTTTTGAAAAAGTCGTTTCACGATTCGCAAGATAGAAGATCTCCTTTTGTGCTTTTAACTTATTTAATATTATCAAAATCTGTCTAAAATAGCATGAAATGTTTCGAATTATTAAAAAAATTAATCTTATCAGTGCTTTAAATACTATATATTGTTATAATTAGAGATGAAATACCCATATATGGAAAGAATCGAATGGAAGGGAGGGGTTATCCGTGGATTTAGCTAAATCAATTACTGATGCTAAGCTAAAAGTCGTCCAAAATGATGGTAGTGCAGTTGAATTTCACCCGGATCAATTACGGGCAACATTGTACGAATTCACAGATAATCCCGATGTTGTTAAACGTTCCGAAATCCTTATTTTTGCTCAGTTACTGTCATATAGTACGATTAAGCTGTTTGACTTAAAGTGTATTATTTATCGCACCCTTCGGCAACTGCGCTATTCTAAAATTGCCAATCAATATTATCGCAAGATGTTATCACATGAATTATAATCAAGGATAGACTGATAATTTGAGGGGATGAACCAATGGCTATTAATGTATATATTGTGCGCCATGGACAAACTTACTACAACATTTATAATAAGTTACAGGGATGGAGCAACTCTCCATTGACTCAAAAGGGAATCGATGGAGCCAAACAAACTGCTGATAAATTGGCGCAAGTTGAGTTTAGCGCTGCTTATTGTAGTGATACTACACGGGCTGAACAAACTGCGAATATTATTTTATCAGCCAATCAACGGAATCATCCGGAATTAACCGTTTCGCCATTCTTTCGAGAAGAATTTTACGGTTACTTCGAAGGAACTGATATGAACCAAGCTTGGTATTTAGCGGGAGCGCCACATGGCAAGCCTACGTTTAAAGACATTGTCGAAAGTGATTCCATTGGGACTGCTAAGGATTATCTTAAGGAAGCCGACCCATTTCATCAAGCTGAAAACAATGCAGAGTATTGGCAACGTTTAGATCAAGGGTTAGATTTAATTAAAAATAACCCTAAGCTAAAAGATGGCGATAATGTTTTAATGATTAGCCATGGTAATACGGTGCTTAGTATTGTAGAACGTTTTGGAAATGGTAAATATGACGTTACCGAACGACCTGCAAATGGCAGTATTACTAAGTTAAGCATTAGTGATTCAGGGACTGAAGTTACTGATTATAATATTCAATAAGTTAAAAAGCCTAACGCATTTAATTGCGCTAGGCTTTTTAATAGTCATTTTAAATTTATAATTATGAATTAGTCACCAACACGTGCGGCACCAACAAGGTTCCACCATGATGAGTAAATACTTTCTTTGATCACACCACGGTTTTGGGCATCGATCATCTTACCATCACCAATGTACATTCCAACGTGAGAAATGCTACGAGCACTTGATCCGAAGAATACAAGGTCACCCTTCTTAAGTGAATTTACTGATACCTTTTTGTTAGAGTTATATTGAGCTTGAGCAGTGCGTTGTAAGTTAACACCTAAAGCTTGCTTGTAAACATATTTAGTGAATCCTGAACAATCAAATGAAGAAGGACCAGTAGCACCATATACGTATCTTACACCCATGTGATCATTAGCTTCATCAATTAATGAAGCTGCTTCGTCACTAGTAGCAGCATGTGCGCTTTGGTTAGCGACGATTGCTGATCCAGTGGTAAATAATGTAAATGCGGTTGCGATGCTTACGATTGCTTTTTTCAAATGACTATTCATAATATAAATTAATTCCTTTCGATTTTTAAAATTTATTTTTTGGTTTTTGATTTATTTTTTAATTTATTTTTAATTCGTTTAAACAACAGTTATAAGATTACCAATTTTATGTTACAGAAAGATAACATAGGCGTTGCAAGTCAGTTAAATCATATAACAGGCTGTAATTTAAATTTTTAGTTTTATTTTAAGGATAATGTGATAGAGTATGTTTATACACGAATAGTGGGTGAATAATATGGATGAAGATAAGTTGAAATTAGCCCCGATTGATGTCCATAAAATTATTTTCCGAATTGGCGAAGTCAGTAAAATGACGGGTGTTTCACCACGCCAATTACGTTATTGGGATCAAAAGGGCTTTATTAAATCACAGCGTCATGATACAAGTAGTTCACGAGTTTATACATTGTTAAATCTTTTTCGGGTCGGCTTAATTAAAAAGTATCTAGACAACGGCTATACTTTAAAGGCCGCTGTTCAAAAAACAAATGAACGCCAAGATATGATGGAAACAATGCATCATTTCATTTACCATTCAGTTAGTGGCATTGAAAACATTGATGGTAAATTAATGATTAACATGGGCTACTTTGATAAAGCCAAAACTAGTTATTTGTATGGGCGTTTGGATGAAAATGATGAAACTGAATATAAAGTGATCCCGGTTGATAAACTGGATCACAACTAAAAAACACCTCATTGGTAATCGACCAATGAAGTGTTTTTTTAGTGGTTATTTAATTAATCATTCTTGTGAAGTGGTAGTCTAACGGCTAGTTTATTTAATGCCACAGCAATCAATGGGAAGACAATGTTAAAGATTACGATGGTGTAAGCAATGACTAGGCCGGATTGTTTAATAACTTGGTTATCAACAGTAACCATCCCAATTGCAATGATGATTGTAAATGCGATGATATAACGAATGATTTGACCAAATTGACTCATGACACCTGCTAAGAAGTCATAAGATGGATCGAGCCGCTTCCGATACTTAGTTGCAATCATTAATAATTCAGTGAATGCAACGGCTCCGGCAATACTCAAACTAATGATGATCGTTGACCAACTAGTTTTAGCAATTCCCAATGCGAAACTAGTGGTTAGATTAGTTAGTTGTAATCCAGTAATGACACTGAAGCTAAATGCAGCGAGCCAATAAATAGGATGCAAGATTGAACGACTGGCAATAAAAAGCGTTAATAGGGCAATCAAACCAATTAATGCTAAGCTGATTAAGCCGTCCTTAAAGAATTGATTCTTTAAGGTGTTTTGTTGTGCTGGTTGGCCGGTAATTGCCACTTCTGAATTAGCAATAGCAGTTCCTTGTAACATAACGTCAACGTCCTTTTGGATGTTATTGAGCACCTTACTAGTTGCTTGAGCATTTGTTGGATCGCCTTGGAGAATAACGCTAATTTGAGTGGTCTTATTATCGGCACTATTGTAGTTATATAGTGATTGTTGGAAATCAGTATCAGCTAGTTGGTCAGGCGTAATGTAATAAACAGCACCGACACTACTCTTGGAAAGCCCATCTAAGTAATCATAAATGGAATTTAACTTACTGTTAACGGCTTTTGTAACGGTGCTAATTTCTGCAAAGATGGCCTTAGCTTGTTCTAGCTTAGCAGCATATTTACTGATTTTAGTACTTAGTCGATCAGATGAATCCGCAATCGTTTGACCCTGTGACTGAATTGAATTTAATCCATTTGCAGCACTCTTTAGTGTTGAATTTAAGTTATTAAGTTCTGATTGGTAGTTCTTAATATTATTCGAGGTCGTCTTTTGATTGCCAAAGCTAGAATGAGTCGTTGCGTTTGATAATTGACTAGCTAGTTTACTATTCTCACTAACTAAGCTGTTAGCGGTTGATTGTAATTCACTAACGGTACTAATTTCACTATTTAATCCGGATGGATCAATGTTCTTTTGACCTACTTTTGCTTGTTTTAAGGTCGTGTCTAAGTTAATTTGAGCAGCATCAATTTTCTTGGTAATGCTGTTTAATTGGCTTTGAACATAGTATTTATTGATTGGAATCCCGCTTGGTTGGGTAACGGAGTAGACAGCATCAACTCCATTTAGTGATTTAAGCTTAGTCGTAAGAGCATCAATTTTTTCTAGGTTACTTTGTTGATTAAGCGGTTGTTGATTATGAATGTAAATGGTAATTGGCGTTGCCTTACCTTGACTAAAGTGTGCTTGTAAGACCCGGGCCCCCACAACCGCTTGGTTGGTACTCTTAGCGTTGTCTAAGTCGGTATAAGTAACGTTATTGCGGTATGAATAAGCGAATGGGCCTAAAATGTAAGCCACTAGGATAATTCCTGCCAATGGTTGCCATAATGATAACCGAATTAACTGATACCAACCACGGTGACCATCAACGTTAATCGGATTGTGACGGGGCCAAATAATTTCTGGGCCTAATAAACTAGTAAAGATTGGATTTAAAGTTAATGTTGCAATCATTAAGATAACGAAAACGATTGCTAGTGAAGCCAATGCTCTAAGTGAGTAAAATGATGTAAAGTAAAGGCTGGCAAAACTAATTGCTAAGACTAAATTAACTGCCATAATCGGATACATTACTTTACGCATCCCACTGTTTGTAGCACTAAATGAGTCGCGATATTGACCCATTTCATCGCTAATTGCTTTAATAATGATAAAGTTGAAAATACTACCTAAAATAATGGTAATTAGTGTTACTAATAACGGGGTGAATTCTGAAAATGCAAAGTTACGATGTACAGTGAGGTTGCTGATTAAACTAAGTGATGTGATATAGGTAACGACTAACGTTATAGCTGAAACTAGTGGTGCAATGATTGACCGGAAATAAATGGCCATTAGGACAATTGCGATCACGAAGGCAATCATCGTCACCGTCTTAGTTACTTTTGCGACCTGTTGAGCATTGATGTTTTGAATGATGCTAGGACTAGTAACATAGGTATTTAGTCCCGATACATTCATTTGCTCTTGTAATTTATTAACCAATGATCCGTTGGTATTATAAGCCTTGCTAACATTCAAACTAACGATTTGAGTGGTTTGGTCATTAGAAAATAACTGTAATTTACCATTTGGATTATTATTAATAGTGCTAATTTTTTGAATCCCTAAACTACGATTCTTTTGTAGATTCGTAACAGCTTGATTGATCTTAGTTTGTTGCTGACTGGTAATTTTACCTTGTGGATTATTGTAAACCACGTTCAAACTAGTGGAACCTGAAATCCCCCGGCCCCAATTATTTTGGAGCTGATCAGCCTTAATGATTTGGGATGTATTATTATATTGTGGTTGACCGTAATTAGTAATTAAGTTAGTTACATTAGGTAACTTTGTAATCGCAAAGAAAATTGCGACGATCCATAATACAATTACGATTAACCAATTAGTACTAATGCGTTTTAGTAAGTGCATATAAAGACTCCTTTAAAATAGATTAAACTTATGAAAAATGGCGATGGTAGAAAATCCAAACAATGATACATAGAATAATTGAGATGAAGAGAGTAATTACCCATCCCATATGTGAGCTTGCAAATGGCAGGTTCACGTTCATTCCATAAAAGGCAAATACGATATTAGGCACCGACAAGATTAGTGAGAAAATTGTTAAAAATTTCATGGTGGAGTTTAGGTTGCTATCTAATAAATTAGAATAAGCATCAGCAACTTCACGGGTCACACTACTTGATACTTGAGCCATTGAAAGTCCTTGGTTAGCTTCAATGATGATGTCTTCGATTCGAGCTGCTTGAAAATCAGTGAATTGATTTTTAAATAAACGTTGAACAGTCGATAGCATTTCAGAGTTAGCAGTTAATGCCGTTAAGAAGTAAACCGTCTTAGTTTGTAACCCTAGTAGCTGGTTAATCGAGTCACGGTTGGCTTGATGGGTCAAGTGCGTTTGAATGTCAGTTCGTTCACGATTGGCATTGTTAATGAAATCAAAGAACTTAGTGGTAATTTGAAATAACGTCTCTAGGATTAAATCAAAAATGAAAGTTGGATCTTTGATATTAGGATTTTGTAAAATGCCATTAATCAGTGGAACTACGTACGCGGTTCGCTTTCTAGTGAACGTAAATAGTGTATCGTCAGTAATTAATAGGCCGATTGGCTCAACACTGATATCACCTTTAAAACGGGGGTGAATAGGCGCATCGTAAATAAATAAGCGATAGTTTTTTTCCTCATCAACTTCGATCCGCGGCCGTTCATGGATATCCATCGCATAATCTAGGATATCTTGACGAATTTGATAGTTATTCCTTAGTTTAGCACGGTCTTTCTCATCTGGATTTTCAACTTTGATCCAGTTGAATTTGTTGTTGACTAATTGAGTGTTTATCAAAATGATCTATCCTTTATATATATAATTAACTATCATTATAGATTATAACGGCGTGTTTTGCGTATGAAATTTATAAAAAAGTTGAAAAAATCTAAAAATATTGTTTCGTTTTGTAAATTTCTTACTATAATTAAATATATTGTATATAAAATTGACCGTATGATGAATCGAGGATAACTAATGAATAATAAAAGATCTAAAAAAGATAATTTCTCACCCCGGCAAAACCCACTAAATAAAAAGAAGCACAGTCATTGGATTGCAATTTTAATCATTGTCGTTGTTTTGGCAGTATTAGTGTTTGGGTTTGCAATCCGTAAAATTAGTAACCGATTGGAAAGCGCCCAGCCGCAATCGCAGTCTAGTAGCCAATTAACTTCAGAAGAAATTCAACAAATTAAACAACGACGGGCCTTCGTTAAACAAGTTGCTGAACCATCCATTCGGGTTTATCAAAATGATTTTCATGTATTGCCTAGTATCGTAATTGCGCAAGCCATCTTGGAATCTGACTGGGGAAATTCTAAACTATATCAAGTTGCTAAAAACCCATTCGGGATTAAGGGTGAATACCAAGGCCAATCAGTATCATATGACACTGCTGAATATGTTAACGGCAAGAAAATTACCGTTGCAGCTAAGTTTAGAAAGTATCCAAGCCTAGAAGCTGCAATTAAGGACCACGATAAATCAATTAAGACCCACTTTATTAAAGATGATAATGTAACGAGTTATGTGGAAGCAGCTAACTTACTACAAAAGAATGTATATGCCACTGATCCTAAGTATGCTGAAAAACTCATTAAGGTCATTAAAGTTTATAATTTGAGTCGGTATGATATTCAAGCGCTAAATAAAAATTAGTCTAACACTAGCAATTTATACGCAAGGTATAATATAATTTAATTGTTAAATTATTATTTTTAGAAGGGAAGATCGATGCTGGAAATTTTATCTAAAATGTATGGTCCATTCTTTGACCCCCACAACTGGGCAACGGTGGTTACGTCAGGGAATGATTGGCTAATTATTCTTTCGTTGGTGTTAATTGAATGTTTGTTATCTGTTGATAATGCGGTGGTATTAGCTGCTCAAACACAGTCCTTACCGACTAAGAAACTTCAAGAAGAATCATTATTTTATGGAATTTGGGGTTCCTATGTCTTCAGATTTATCGTAATTGGATTGGGGACGTTCCTAATTCACTTATGGGAAATTAAAGTAATTGGGAGTCTTTACTTAGCTTATCTAGTTTATAAACACTTCTTTAGTCGAAAGAAGTCAAAACAACAGGTTAAAAAGACAAAATCAACTGATCCAAAGCACCATCGGAAGTTATTTTGGATGACAGTGTTACAAATTGAAATGATGGATATCGTCTTTTCAGTGGACTCTGTATTGGCGTCATTAGCAGTATCGCCCAACCCCGTAATTGTTTTAATTGGTGGGATGATTGGAATTCTGTCAATGCGTGGGGTTGCCGAAGTTATCATGATATTAATGAAGAAAATTCCAGAATTAAAATCCATGGCATATGTATTAATTGGCTTTATTGCAATTAAACTATTCATATCAATTCCAGCCATTGATATTGAATTGCCACCGCTTTTATTCAGTGGAGTGGTATTTGCAACGGTGATTATTACATTGATTATTCATATGATTAGAAAAAAGAAGGGGACGAATCCTAATGACCACTAAAGTAACGAGGGATACATTAGATCAATTTGTTGATAATCCACTAACGATTATTGATTTTTGGGCCCCATGGTGTGGACCATGTAAAATTATGGATCGAATTATTAAGAATTTAGAAGCCGAATATGGTGACCAGGTACAATTTGGTAAGTTCAATGTGGATGATAATCAAGATATTGCAGAGCAGTATAAGGTGTTTAGTATCCCTAGTCTAGTTGTATTTAAAGACGGTAAGGGTGTTGAAAAGGTGTCTGGCATTTTTCCAGAACCTAAATTAGCTGAATTTATCGAACAAAAAATTGCGGAAATAGATTAAATCTTAAATTGACATTGAGATTAAGAAATGCTAATATTTTTAATAATCAATTAAGAAATGTTTACATTCCATTTAAGTAGAGCATTATCTGGGCGTCAGGAAGTCGGTGGTTGCTGCGAACCGATCAGGATAATGAATTCGAAATACCGGAATTATTTTCATGCATGAAACGGATATAGACCCGTTATCGTCTAGTAGAGTGAACAGCCTTTTGTGCTGTTAAACTGGGTGGTACCACGGTATTAAAAGTCGTCCCAATTACATTAATTTGTAATTGGGACTTTTTGTTTTTTAAGAAAGGATTTGGCAATTATGAATAAGCAACGACCAAAGATTAGTTTACAAGAGGGGATTATCGTTCTCTTGACGTTATTATCAATTATGGCCGCCGGAATTATTGGACTTGGAATCACTCCTGAAGTGCCCATTTTATTTGGCATTATGTTATTAATTTTTTGGGCCTGGTTACGCGGGTTCTCTTGGGATGATATCCACGAAAGTTTTTCGATTGGGATTAAAAATGGGATTGTTCCATTATTTATCTTCCTATTAATTGGAGCATTGATTGGGGTTTGGATTGCAACTGGAATCATTCCTAGTCTGATGGTGTTTGGATTTAAATTAATTAGTATTCGATGGTTCTTACCGTCAGTATTTGTGGTTTGTGCAATTGTTGGTTCGATCATTGGAAGTGCCTTTACAATCATTTCCACCTTAGGAATTGCATTCATGGGGATTGGATTAACCATGGGCATCAATCCAGCAATGGTTGCTGGAGCGGTATTATCTGGAGCAGTATTTGGGGATAAGTCTTCTCCATTATCTGCAACCAATAACCTATCTGCAGCAGTTGCTGATGCAGATTTGATTGATCATATTAAAAATATTATGTGGTCCACATTACCGGCCAGTGTAGTGGCGTTTATCCTATACGCATTGATGAGCCAAGGAAATGGGCATGCTGATTTACATCGCATCCAAGGAACGATTCAAACTTTGCATCAAAACTTCAATATTACACCATGGGCAATCATTCCAGTCATCTTATTATTCATCTGTGCATGGTCTAAAATTCCAACGATTCCAACGTTATTTATTAACATTGTGGTGTCATCTGGAATTGGAATGATTCAAGACCATCGATTAAACTTAGTTCGTTTGAACGACGTAATTCAAAATGGATACGTTGCTAGAACTCACAACCCACAAGTTGATACATTACTTACTAGAGGGGGAATTGCAGGGATGATGGGAACCATGTCCTTAATCTTTGTTGCCCTTGCGTTAGGTGGAATTTTAATGCATCTAGGAATTGTGGATGCAGTGATTAGTCCGCTTACCAAACGTTTGAAATCAGATGGTAATTTAATTACGACAGTAATTGCCACTTGTATTGGTGTAAATATCTTCATTGGTGAACAATACTTATCAATTATCTTGCCAGCAAATGCATTCAAGAAAACATTTGCTGAAAATAATTTAGCCCCAGTGGCCTTAAGTCGGGCCTTAGAAGATGGGGGAACTGTAATTAACTACTTAGTACCATGGGGAGTTGCTGGTGCGTTTGTTACGAATGCGTTGGGCGTTCCAACAATTCATTACCTCCCATTTGTGTTCGTTAGTTTGTTCTCACCAGTCTTTTCCATTATTAGTGCTTACACTGGAATTGGTATCAAACACTTAAAACCAGTTAAATAACGAAAAAACACGCTAAGTCAATTTAGATTTAGCGTGTTTTTTCATTACTAATTATTATTTATTTTGTAAAATCAATGACCATCCGACCAACAATTTTACCATTTTTCATTTCATCGATAACATCGTTAATTTCTGATAATTTTCTAGTATGAACAATTGGCTTAACCTTACCTTCAGCTCCGAATTGGAACGTTTCGCGGAGGTCTTCACGAGTTCCAACTAATGACCCTTCAACGTGGATTCCATCTAATACGGTTTTAGCAATGTTTAGATCCATGTTACCCTTTGGTAATGCTACTGCGACCAAGTGGCCGTCTGGTCTTAGGGCATTAATGGCTTGGTTAAATGCGACTGGGGTAACGGCAGTGATGACGGATACATGAGCACCACCATCGGTTTGGGCTTTAACTTCACCTGCTAAATCATCATCCCGATAGTCAATGCCAATCTTGGCGCCCACTTTTTTAGCTTCATCTAGGTTTTTGCCACGTGCAATTGCAACTACGTTAGCGCCAAATACGTTATTAGCGAATTGGACCCCGAGGTTACCGAGTCCACCAGCTCCAACAATTTCGACCCATTGACCTGGTTTAGTTTGACCCACCTTTAATGCTTTGTACATTGTTACTCCAGCACAGGTGAGGGAAGTCGCTTCCACTGGATCAAGGCCGTCTGGAACTTTAACGGCGTAATTAGCATCAACGATTACTTCTTCAGCCATGGCTCCATCAACTGTAAATCCAGCGTTTAAGACGTTACGACAGAGCGTTTCACGACCAGTTAAACAATATTCACAGTGTCCACAACCTTTGAAGAACCAGGCAATTGAGACACGATCGCCAATCTTAAGGCTATCAACATCATCTGCGACTTGAATGACTTTTCCCACTCCTTCGTGGCCAATGATTCGGCCAGGTTGATCACCAAAGTCGCCATTGGCAACGTGAAGATCAGTGTGACAAAGGCCACAGTATTCAACTTTTACTAATGCTTCACCGTTTTTAATAGGACGAAGCGTAACATCCTTAATATCAACATATCCATCTGAGTTTGGTCTTACGACAGCTGCTTTCATGAGCGTAGCCTCCTATAAAATTCAATACATTGTTAATACATTCACAATATATCATCTTTTAGATCATAAATAAACCATAATTGTTAATAAATAAAGTATCGTGTACTTGTGAATATTTCCCAATCAATGTTTTTTAAGTCAATAGGTAAATGATTGATTTTGATTCGAATTGTTTGAACTGAATGGAATCAGAGTAAAATATACAGTTTTGCAAGACCGATGCCTGATTAAAAACTGATTAAATAAGCATTTTAAATCATTAATTTCTGAGAAATATTACAAAATATGCAGAAATGAGACAATATTTTGTATATTTTAGGCTTTTAAATAATCAGTAATACCGGCTTACTAAGTTTAAATTATTACAGAACTGTTACAATTTTACAAAAACCCCGTATTTATTTAATATACACGATATTTTGGTGTAATAACTCGTAGGTAGAATACTCACAGTTAATCAATTTGGATTAACGTTTTTCAAGCGAACGAACTAGAAAACGATATCAAGGAAACGATATCCAGTGATTATGTTTTGTTATTTACAAAGGAGAGATTTTTATCTTACGGAATAAGAACTTAAAGAGAATTTTAGCTTCAACTACTGTTGCTGCCGGATTATTTGTTGCTGGTGTTGGTGCCGCTAAGGCAGATGCATCAACTAAGGTTACTATTAAGTCAGGTGATACGCTCTGGGGTATTTCACGTCAATACAACGTTGACTTAAAGGCTTTACAAAGTGCAAATAACTTAAATGACAATTCTGTTATTTACGTTGGTGAAACTTTAGTATTACCAGATAACGGCAATACCACTGTTACTAATTCAGCTGCTCCTCAAAGCAGCTTTGCAGCACAAAGTAGTAATGCTAGCAACTACCAACCAAATGTAGCTACTAGTTCTTCATACAACAACACTACTACTAGCTCATACAGCACTACTAGTGCTAACACTACTGCTAACACAGCTACTACCAATACTAGTACTACTACTGGTGATGATGCTTCTGCTAAGGCTTGGATTGCTAACCAAGAATCTGGTGGTTCATACTCAGCTACTAATGGTCAATACGTTGGTAAGTATCAATTATCATCATCATACTTAAATGGTGATTACTCTGCTGCTAACCAAGAAAAGGTTGCTGATTCATACGTAGCTTCACGTTACGGTTCATGGTCTGCTGCTAAGTCATTCTGGCAAAGCCACGGTTGGTACTAAGATTTAGGATCAAACCAATTAATTAAAAAATACATTTTATGAAACGACGAATTTAATTTCGTCGTTTTTTTATTGGCTTTTTACTTGATTGCTTACAAAAAGTAAGCTAAACTATAGGTAGTTAATCTTAATCAATAAAGGAGCGAATTAATTATGAAATACGGAATTACTGCTACGACCGGTCACTTTGGCCAAACTGCTTTTGCAGAATTAGCTAAATTAGTGCCATCATCAGACATTGTTGCCTTAGTTAGAAATGTTGATAAGGCTAAGCAAATGCTACCTGCTGGCACTGAAATTAGACCAGCTGATTACACTCAATTAGACCAACTAAACGATTCATTTAAGGGCATTGATAAGCTATTATTTGTATCATCTCAACCGGGACCTGGCATGCCTAGAAGCGAACAACACCACAACGTTGTTGAAGCTGCTAAACAAGCCGGAGTTCAATTTATCGCATATACTAGTTTCCCAGATGCTGATCATGCTAAGTCATTCTTAGCTGAAGACCATAAAAAAACTGAACAATGGATTAAGGAATCAGGAATTAAGCACTCATTTATGCGTAATAACTGGTACTTACAAAATGAACTTAGTACCATTAAATTAGCAGTTCAAACTGGTAATTTCCCATATTCTGCAGAAGATGGAAAAGCAGGCTGGACACGTGAGGAAAACTACGCTAAGGCGGGCGCAAAGGTCTTAACGTTAGATAACCCTAAGGACGTTTATGAATTCGGTGGTAAGCCGGTTTCATACCCAGAATTGATTGAAGAATTGACAGCAGCTAGTGGTCAAGAAATTTCACCAGTACCATTAACTGATGCTGATTATCGGGATCAATTATTAAAGGGTGGTTTGGATGAACAAACTGCTGGCTTTATCATTGGGGTTCAAGATTTAATTAAAGATGGTGAATTAGACGTCCCATCAAATGATTTAAATGATGTCTTAGACGGTAAATTAGAAGCTTTATCCGAAGGCATGGCTAAGCTATTAAAATAGTTTCACTAAACTAAAAAACCTCGTTAGCATGATGATATGCTAACGAGGTTTTTTAGTTTTTAATTAGTGTAAAATTACATAATCCACAGTCTTAATGGCAGAAACATCCTTACCACCAGCGTATGAAATGGATGATTGTAAGTCTTCTTGCATTTCGCGAAGGGTATCCTTAATGTCACCACGGTATGGGATTAACATTTGCTTACCTTCAACGTTTTTGTATTCACCCTTTTGGGTATCTGAAGCAGAGCCCCAGTATTGCTTGTATTGCTTACCTTCAATGGTAAGTACGCTACCAGGTGATTGTTCATGACCAGCGAACATGGAACCGATCATTGTCATCGTAGCACCAAAGCGAATGGACTTAGCGATATCACCGTTAGTCCGTAAACCACCATCGGCAATGATTGGTTTACGAGCAGCTTTGGAACACCAGTTAAGGGCAGCTAATTGCCAACCACCAGTTCCAAAACCAGTTTTAAGCTTAGTGATACATGCCTTACCGGGTCCAATTCCAATCTTAGTAGCATCAGCACCGGCATTTTCAATTTCGCGGACTGCATCAGGAGTTCCAAGGTTACCAGCAATTAAGAAACTTTCTGGTAATTTGGCCTTGATGTATTTGATCATTTTAATTACAAAGTCTGAATGACCATGTGCTACATCAATAGTGATGTATTCTGGCTTCAAACCGTCTTCAACTAGTTCATCGATAAAGTCATATTCGCTGTCTTTGATTCCAACACTAATGGATGCGAATAAACCTTTTGATTGCATGTCTTTGATAAAGTCAACCCGCTTTTCAGGTTGGAAACGGTGCATTACGTAGAAGTAGTCATTAGATGCTAGCCATTCAGCTAATTCTTCGTTAATTACCGTTTGCATGTTAGCAGGCACGACTGGTAACTTAAATGTCTTGGGACCAAGAGTTACAGTCGTGTCAGCTTCCTTACGACTCTTAATAATACACTTACTTGGGATTAATTGGATATCTTCGTAGTCAAATACTTTCATTTTGTACGCCTCCGTTAAATAAAAAACAATAATAACAATGGGGGTTACTTGTCAGCAGTGTCCCATGCGTTAATCATGATGTTAGTAGCATCACGATCTGGACCAACCGCGAAGGTATCAAGTTTGATACCAACTAGTTCGCTAACACGCTTTAAATAATTTTGTGCATTGACTGGTAATTCGTCAACCGTCTTACACTTAGTGATATCTTCGTCCCAACCAGGTAGTTCTTCGTATACTGGTTCGCAACGTTCAAGCACTGAATTATTAGCGGGGTAGTTTTCAATGATTTCACCATCAACTTTGTACTTAGTAGCAATTTTAATGGTCTTCAATCCTGAAAGAACGTCTAAACAGTTTAATGATAGGTAAGTTAATCCAGATACACGCTTAGCATGGCGTAAAACCACTGCATCAAGCCAACCAATTCTCCGTGGTCGCTTAGTAACTACACCGTATTCATGAGCAATATCACGAATCCGATCAGCTACTTCATCGTGAAGTTCAGTTGGGAATGGACCATCTCCAACTCTAGAAGTATATGCTTTACATACTCCGATGACTTCATTGATCCGACTAGGACCCACACCTACACCAACTGCGGCACCACCGGCAATTGGGTTTGAGGATGTAACGAATGGGTAAGTCCCATGATCGACATCTAACATTACACCTTGAGCACCTTCAAATAAGACATGCTTGCCTTCATCTAAGGCATCGTTAATTAATAATGAAGTATCAGTAACGTACTTCTTGATTTGTTGACCATATTCATAGTATTCATCGAAAATGTCTTCAAATTTTAAAGGTTCTTCGTCGAATAATTTGGTTAAAAATTGGTTCTTAATCTTGAGGGCTTGGCGTAATTTTTCAGCAAAAGTGTCCTTATCAATTAAGTCAGCAACTCTAATTCCGATTCGTTCCAACTTATCCATGTAAGCAGGACCGATTCCCTTATTAGTAGTTCCAATTTTTTCATCCTTTAGCTTTTCTTGTAAGCCGTCGAATAAAATGTGATAAGGCATAATTACGTGACTTCTACTGGAGATGCGAAGGTTATCAGTATCAATTCCATTATCATTTAGATACTTCAATTCACTAAGGAGTGATTTAGGGTTAACAACAACCCCGTTTCCAATCACACTTAGCTTGTCATTAAAGAAGATTCCAGAAGGAATTAAGGAAAGATGTAATTCTTTCCCGTCGATAACGATCGTATGACCGGCATTGTCCCCACCAGAGTAGCGAACAATCATGTCGGCACGCTGACTTAAAAAGTCAGTAATTTTTCCCTTTCCTTCGTCTCCCCATTGGCTTCCAACGATAACAATTGATGACATATAAACACCTCGTAGAATTTTTTGAGTTGCTTAAAATTAAGCAACCTATAAGATTTTACCATTAAAAAATAAAAAATCAAGAACAATGGAGGTTTTTTAAAAAATAAAGTTCGGATTTAAAACAATTTTAAGAGCTTGAATAATAAATATTCACTTTTTTCCGAAAATTAACGTGGTTTTGTGTTATAATAATTGCGTAAATGAAATTTAAATAAAAGGTGATTAGCTAATGATAGATCGATATACACGAAGTGAAATGGGCCAAATTTGGTCTAAGCACAATCAATTTAAAGCTTGGTTAGAAGTAGAAATTGCGATTGACGAAGCTTGGTCAAAATTAGGCCATATTCCGGCTGAAGATGTTGAGAAGATTAAAAAGAATGCTAAGTTTGATGAAAATCGAATTGCTGAAATTGAATCAGTTACGCATCATGATGTTGTCGCGTTTACCAGAAATGTATCAGAATCATTAGGACCTGAAAAGAAATGGGTTCACTTTGGGGTTACTAGTACTGATGTTGTTGATACCTCATATGGACTTCGTTTCAAACAAGCAAACGAAATTTTAAGAAAAGATATTCAAGAATTAATCGATGTGATTGCTAAACAAGCAGTTAAGTACAAAGATACGGTAATGATTGGTCGGACTCATGGGGTCCAAGCCGAACCAACGACCTTTGGACTAAAGATTGCTCGTTGGTATTCAGAAATGAAACGCAACCAAAAACGGTTTGAAGAAACTTCTAAAGAAGTAGAAGCTGGTAAGATTTCGGGTGCAGTGGGAACTTTTGCTAATATTCCTCCATTTGTGGAAGAATACGTTTGTAAAAAGTTAGGCATTCGTGCTCAAGAAATTTCTAGCCAAATTCTACCCCGTGATCTACATGCTGATTACGTTGGCACATTGGCATTGATTGCTACTAGTTTGGAAGAATTTGCGACTGAAATTCGGGGTCTTCAACGTTCTGAAGTTCACGAAGTGGAAGAACACTTTAATGCTGGTCAAAAGGGTTCATCTGCAATGCCACATAAGCGGAATCCAGTTGGTTCAGAAAACATCTGTGGACTAGCACGGGTAGTTCGTGGTCACATGGTTACTGCATTTGAAGATGTTCCACTATGGCACGAACGGGATATTTCCCATTCATCCGCTGAACGGATTATTATGCCAGATACCACCATCCTATTAGACTACATGCTCCATCGGTTTACTGGTATCTTGAGAGACTTAACTGTATTCCCAGATCGGATGAAATCCAACATGCAAATTACCCACGGCTTAATTTATAGCCAACGAGTAATGTTGAAATTAATCGATAGTGGAATGACTCGTGAAGCTGCTTATGACTTAGTTCAACCATTAACTGCTAAGTCATGGGATGAAAGTCTTCCATTTAAAGAACTAGTTGAAAACAATAAGGAAATCACTAGTCATCTTTCTAAAGCTGATATTGAAGATGCCTTTGATTATCATTATCACATTCGTCGTGCGGATGAAGTAATGAAACGAATTGGTTTATTAAAATAATTAGTTAATTTAAAAACACTTGTATTATATGATACAAGTGTTTTTTTACATAAATAAATAATGATTCAGTAGTTAGTATACTAAACCTGTGAATTAAAATATGTTACAATTAGGTTGTAGTAAATATCGATTTAATTGGATACACATAGTAAACATATTGATAAAGGGGAAGGCGGCTATGAAATACTTAATTAAAATTATTGATAACAGCAGTATGGCATTAACATGTGCCCTTGTGCTTTTGCTAGCGGGTAAATTACAGTCTTTATCTTTGGCATGGGCGTTTATACTGGTTCTGGTATTAATTATCGTTATGTTCATTAGATTTGCAATGATTTCTGGTGAACCCACTTGTAAACAAAACATGCTTTTCAATTCAGCCGTCTTAATTATGATTATTGTAACGATATGTTCATACTTATTTGTACAAAATGCATAGTGATTAGCTGTCCGATTTATTAAGATTAACGACTTTTCTCATTAAACCGAGATGAGTCGTTTTTTCTATGGTAATATTAATTATTGAAAAGTTTAATGATTACGGAGATGAATTAATTTGCAAAAGAGAACCCAACGAAAGCGTCACTTAAAGTATTGGATTAGTGGCGGAATCGTTTTAGCAGCCGTTGTGATTGGTGGGGCATTTGGCTATTATCATTTAAAGTATTCAGTGAATACTTACTACGTTAACAGTTCAGCGATTTTATATGCAAAAGAAGACACGAACAGTAAACCATTATCCTATCTTGGACGTAATTCAGCAGTGACACGGCAAGGAAAGGGATATTCCAAATGGATGAAAGTTACATACAAGGGTGCCTATGGAACGAAGCATGGGTATATTCTTGGTACGAAACTTTCAAAAGTTGGCTTTAAATATGCTCAAAAGGGCACTGCTTATTATAAGAGTGCTGATGCAACTAGCACTGCCGGTAAGATTACTGATCATAACGTGTTAGTTCACACCGATGCAACTTCCGGAAAAGTGGCTACCGATTATGATGGGAATAAAATATATGTAGATGCTAGTAAGCTAACTGCTAAGCCGGTGACGTTTAGTGATAGTTATGGGACTAATCACTATACTCGTTATAATATGAAGAAAATTGCTGCTGCTGCTAAGCAGAAGAAGTATCAAGTGCCTAGTTTTAAGGGAATGAGTATTTCAGATATTACCAACGCCCGTGGAATTAATCGGCATCACCCTAGTAAAACTGATCAACTGGATGTTTGGGACAGTTGGCCCCTACAGGATAAAAATGGTAATTTAGTTAATTACCACGGTTATCATGTGGTCTTTGCAATGGCCGGTGATCCAGTGACTAACTTTAATGATAGTGGTGCTGAATGGGGAGCTTCCATTTACATGTTCTACCAAAGTGTGAATAGCGATACCAGTGATATTTCATCCTGGAAGAATGCTGGAAAGGTATTTAACACACGGACTGAAGGTAGTACTGGCTCTAAGTATTTGAAGGAAGAAACGGAAGAATGGTCCGGATCAAGTATTCAAACTGGTAATAACACCATGCGACTCTTCTATACTGCCTTTTCTGGTGCTAAAAAGTACGGCGGAAATGGTCAAAACCAACAAGTGCTTTCGACGGCTCAATTAACGGTTAATGCAACTAGCAATGGATTAGTAATTGATCACAGTAAGACGACTGATCATAAACCAATTTTCTATGGTGATGGAAAGTACTATCAAAACATGAAGCAAACCCAAGGTGAAGCCATGCGCTTCACTGCTGATGACCATACATTACGTGATCCACACTTTATTGAAGACAATGGTCACAAGTACTTAGTCTTTGAAGGAAATACTGGAACTAAGTTTAGTGGCGCAGCATATAGTGACAATAATAACTATAATTATGCTAATATTGGTGGCAGTAAGAAGTACCAAAAGAAGGTTCAAAAACAATTAGTTAAGAATCGGAATACTTGGAACGGAATTCGGAACCAATATGCGAATGGTGCACTGGGAATTATTGAGTTAAATAATGATTATACCGTTAAGAAAATTATGAAGCCGCTAGTGACATTTAACGGGGTTGATGATGAAGCCGAACGCCCAAACGTCTTTAAGAAGGATGGCAAGTGGTATCTCTTTACCGACACGCGAGGAAGCCGTCTCTTAAAGAAGACAGCTAATAAAAGAGGTATTTATATGTTAGGATTTGTGGCTGATAAGCTAACCGGCCCATACAAACCATTGAATAATGGTAGCGGCGTGGTCTTATCATCGACTGATTTAAACCAACGCAGTCGGACGTATACTTATTCTTACTTTGTAATTAATAACCAAGATAGTAATAATCTCGTGGTCACTAGTTATATGACCCATGCCGGAAATGCTAAACGGTACGGTGGTCACTCAACGTTTGCCCCTAGTTTCTTGATCAATATTAATGGTGATAAAACTAGTGTTGTAGCTAATTCAATCTTGCCACAAGGGGCATTAACTGCTGGGGTATTTGCTAATACCAGTGGCACCACTGGGACAACTACAAATACAATGGCGAACACCACAAGTCCATTTACACAAAATCAGAACTAAAATGGAAGGGTGGTAATTGGATGAAATTTAAATATCATTTTAAACGGCACCATCACTTTAACTTAAATTGGTTAATCGCATCCACAACGGCGATGGCAATTCTAACGTTTTATAATTCAGAGCTAAATGCACATTCATCTGCATCAGCAGATATTTTTCCAACCATTAATTTAGGTGAAAACGCAGTACAACTAGCTCAAAGTCAAGTAAGCAGTGTAGCAGGCCTTAGTACTCAGGTAGTTGGCCAAGTTGATAAACGTCAACAAAGCCAGTTTGCAATTTCTGCTAATGCTGCGAATAACGTGATTGCCACGGACCCGTTAAATGCAGTTCCATTGGGTGAGAATGCCTCCAATTCAATTATTCAAACCGCTACTAACATTGTGAATCGAGTAGTTTTGAATAAGCAGTTTAACGATGCCTATATTAATACTGATGCTAAACTATATAACAACCCAGTTGATAGTGATATTAGTGATTCGGTAGTGGCTGATAATGCGCAAGTTCAAACAGCAAATTACTTGGTTAAAAATAAGGTTCCAACCATGTACAATAATAATTTATACTACGTTAACCAAGACCAAGTGAAGACTCAAGAAACATCGACCCCCCTGAATAACAATACGTTTACTCAGCGCTATCACTATAATATTCCAACTGGATTTATGAATGATATTCAGTCCATCATTAAAATTGGTGATACATGGAACATCTATTACCTTTCAAATGATCAAAAGGATACGGGGAGTAATACCGAATGGGCATTGGTTCAAACTAAGGATTTTAAATCCTTTCGCAATGTAGGGATTGCAATTCCCCGCAACACTGGCGGTTGGGAATCAGCAGCCACTGGTTCCATTATTATGAATAATCAAAATGGACACATTATTAATAATAACGTGCCTGATAATGCACTCTTGGCCTTCTTTACTGGTTTTTCAAACGGATTGCAAAATGTGTATGAAGCATACTCTACCGATGGTGGAGTTACGTTTAAACCAGCCCAAGATGGTGCATTAATGACCCAGTATAATCAAGGGGGTGCCTTTCGGGACCCTAAAGTATTGTGGGATGCTAAAAATAATCAGTTAATTATGTATATTGCACAGGGGAACACTAATTCTGGTGGGAATCAAATTGCGACCTTTACGAGTCCAACGGGGATGCCAAACACTTGGAAGAATGTTGGTAACAGTGCTTCCTTTACCCCATCAATGAGTGACGATGCTCCTAGTATGCTAGAATGTCCAGTTGTTATCCCTAAGGTTTATGACCATGCAACTGGGCAGGAAAAAGCCGTCCTCTTTTTTAGTGGGGATGGCGGTAATGGTGGCAAGGGTGTCTTCTATCAAGTGGGTCACGTTGATGATAACGGATTATTTGTAGCGGATAGTAAAACAGTGCGCCGAATCGATAATGGTGCTGATGATTATGCTGCCAATTATGCTCCGCTGGATGATGAAGGCAAACAACTAATGATGATTGGTTGGATCGGGAATTGGAATCGGGATTATGGTGATTTCATGAAGGCGAATAATAACTATCACATTGGTTCATTCACATTACCACGGACGCTTACCCTAAATAATGGCGTTTTAAATGAACAGTTAGTGGCGCCAGCCAGTCAACGGTACTTCCATAAGAAGAATACCCATGGACTAACATTGAAGGGGACCAAGACCAGTAGTAAGATTGTGGTCACGTTTAAAAAGCCAGTGAAACAAAACGTATTTGCGATGATTCAAAGTGATACGACAACGAACGTCAATGTCTTTTCGAACGGGAAAAATAATCAACAAACAAACGTAACAATCTCACAACCATTTAGTCAACTTGGTGGTGCTGAGGACCTTTCGAACTTGTTAGACCGACCGGCAAAGAAGTTTATTTTCTACATTGATAAGAGTTCAATTGAAGTTTCGATTCCTGAATTAGGAAAGGTTTATACTATTTTGAAACTTTCCACTGATTCACAATTAAAATTTAATACGGAACATAAAGCGACTGTTTCAGCGTATCGCTTTAACTAAAAAATGTGAACTGAGCAGATACTCAGTTCACATTTTTTTAATTAAAGTAGGTTTTTAAGAAGTTACTAACTCGTTGTCGGTATTCCTTTGGTTTGAACCAGAAACTTTCAGCGTGCTTAGCACCCTTAACGATCCAAAGTTGCTTTGGTGAATCGGAAGCCCGATAATTTTCGTATGCCATATAAGTTGGTACATACGTATCTTCACTGCCATGGATGATTAGAATTGGCAAGTGGTTTTTCTTTAATTGCTTCGTGGTAGAGGCATCGTTCAGATAGTAGCCCAACCGCCGTTTGTTAATCGAACTAACCATCGCTTCGAACGGGTACTTCGGTAAGTTGTAGCGGAACTTGAGCAGGTAACCAAGTTCTTCACGCACGCTAGAGTACCCACAATCAGCAATAATGGCTTCGACTTGAACGGGGAGCTTAGTCCCGCTAAGCATGGAAACAATACCAGCTCCCATACTAACCCCGAATAATAGGATTCGACAGTCACTACCAAGCCGATCAACTAATTTATTGAACCATGATTGGTAGTCCTTTTGGTCTAACCAGCCAAAACTAACGTATTTACCAGCACTTTCACCATGTCCACGATCATCGGGCATTAAAATATTGAAGCCCATTTCGTAAAACATTTTAGCGTAGCCAGACATGGTCTCACGAGTTCCGTTATAACCATGGGCAATTACAACGGTCTTCTTTGTCTTGTTTTCATTTGGAATGTAAGTGGCTACCATCGTTTCACCAGTGGCAGGCTCAAAATTATGCCAGGTTTCTTTATGAATGTGTTTGTACCACTTTAAACCATGGTAGTATTCCTTAGCATATGGCAATAGCGTTTTGGATGGACGGGGTTTTTTAGTCCGCCGAGCCATCCCAATTTTGAAAAAGTACTCACTGAGGGCAAAGCTACCAGCGGCAGCTGCAATCGGTAGTCCTAAAACTAATGGTAGTTTAGAGTGTTTAGCCATAATAATCCCTCCCAAAATAGAAATTAGTCTAAGTATTCAGCCCGTAATTTTTGGACGTCTGAATCACTTAGGTTGAGATATTCATGAATAAAGTTATCCATGTTACCGTAAAGCTCCTTAATTTTATTCATAGCAGCATTGTAATAATCAATGGAGACGGTGTAAAGAGCATTTACGTTTTCCTTAAAAATATTATTAATATTGTAACGTTCATAGTGTTGAATTTGTTTTTGCACATATGGTTTCATTTGTTCAGCAGACGCTAAGTAATCTTTTTTAATGTCTTCTTCCTTAACCCCTAATACAAATAGTAGCATTACAATACCCATTCCAGTTCGGTCTTTACCTTGGGAACAATGCATTAATGAGCATCCGTTAGGATCCTTCAATAATCTTTGGAAAAGGTTGCGGTATGAATTACGCGCAATTGGACTTTCAATTAGGTTTTCGTAAACGTGTTTCATGTGTAATTTACCAATTGTAGGATCTTCGGAATAGCGTTGCAACATTACATCTGCTGTGCGTCGTTCTTTTTGTTCAAAAATTGGGTTTTGTGAGTATTTAACGCCATCAGGCACTAAGTCGGGTTCTGAATCACGTTCCATTTTAGAACGTAAGTCAATATCATTAGTAATACCATAGTTTTTTAAGTATGCCTGGTCTTTAGCATCTAGCTCCGCTAAATTACCGGAACGAATGATCTTATGCCACTTGGTAGTGTGACCATCATTGGTTGGATAACCACCGATGTCACGGAAGTTATAACCATTCTTAATATCTAATAACCGTTTATTCTCTGTCATTATTATTCACTCTTTCGTAATCATCTAAAATTCTTCTAATTCCATTTTAAAAGAAATACATTAAATAAGATACTAATATTATTCATAAAATAAAAAAGGTTAAATATTGACACCGTGTCACCAGGATGATAAACTTTAAATTAACATATGACATAGTGTCACCACGAAAGGAAGTTACTTATGCCAACTAAAACATTTACTAATTTAAATCAAACGAAACAAGACGCAGTGTTCAACGCATTGTTAAATGAATTTTCTCAGTACAAACTATCCGAAGCCCAAGTGGCTAGAATAATTAAAGATTGTGATATCGCTCGTGGTTCATTTTATAAGTATTTTGGAGATATTACTGATAGTTATAATTACACACTCAAGCGTGTGTTGGATAAAGTCCATTTTGATGTTTTCACAATGATTAAACATGAAACAAATAATACCCTAGATAGTTTTTATCAAGCTACAGCTAATTTTATTGATGAAATTAATCATTCTAAGTATCGTGAATTTTACCGAATGTACGTTGCTTACAATCAGTATGATTTAAAAGCACCATCTTTTGATTATCATCAATTAGCTAAGGATGCATTGATAATGTACGTTAATGGTCAGCAAATCGATGACCTAAATAGCATTGCGGTAATTTAT
Organism: Nicoliella lavandulae; assembly: GCF_037546185.1. Classification (NCBI taxonomy): domain Bacteria; kingdom Bacillati; phylum Bacillota; class Bacilli; order Lactobacillales; family Lactobacillaceae; genus Nicoliella; species Nicoliella lavandulae. The sequence continues at coordinate 609,558 of NZ_JAWMWH010000001.1, forward strand.
AAGACAGCGACTGATGCTAGTCATAACGTCATTAGAGCTGTTTTATTAGGTGCTGATCAATCAGAGGAATTAAATGATTTGAAGACCCTCTTTAAGGTCTTGAGCTTAGGAGTAGTGAAGGAGTCGGTTTAACATGTTTTTAGCAATTCGTGAAATTAGAAAATATAAATTACGTTATAGTTTAATTGGCGTGGTATTAGTATTGATTGCTTACTTGATTTTTGTTTTAACGGGATTGGCGAATGGATTAGCCGCTTCTAATCGGACGGCGATTGACTCGTGGGATGCAAACCAAATTGTATTAAACGAAGATGCTAATGGTTCACTAACTCAATCAACGCTAAATCAACAACAGGCGGATCATTTTAATCAATCTAATCAAGCCGCCCTCGTGCAATTAAATGCTAATGTTAATCGAGTTGGCCACCAGGAAAAGACAGGCGCTCAGATCTTAGGAATTAAAGCCAACCAGTTCATTAGCCGAAAGATGAAGATTGAACAGGGACGAAAATTTAGAAACAATCACGAAGTGGTGGTAGACGATAGCTTGTTGAAAAATGATGGCTATCGAATTGGCGATTTTATTAAAATTGCCAGTCATCGGCAAAAATATCAAATTGTAGGTAGCGTTAGTAACAATCAGCTTAGTGTTGCTCCAGTAATCTATGGTTCACTAACGGCTGTCCAACAAATGAAGTTTGGTACGACCAGCCAAGCACCGATTAGTGCAGTAGTTATAAAAGATAATGCGCATCATAAAGCGGTTAATGGGACAACAACTTTAGCAATGAATGATTTCATTAATAAACTACCTGGTTATACAGCTCAAAATAATACGTTTAACTTTATGATTGGTTTCTTACTAGTAATTACATTATTCATTGTTGCCATCTTCTTGTATGTATTGACCATTCAAAAGATTCCATACTTAGCAGTAATGAAGGTACAGGGAATTAGTAATGGATACTTGGTTAGGAGCATCATTGGGCAAGCAGCAATTTTAGGTGTAATTGGTGTCCTTATCAGTGGGGGACTAACGGCTATTACAGTTATTGCAATACCAAGTAGTGTTCCAATTCAATTTAACTATCTATTGATGGGATCGATTGCCGTGCTGTTGGTCATAATGACCATTGTTGGGGCGTTAATTCCAATTCGTACCGTAACTAAGATCGATCCAGCAACAGTAATTGGAGGTTAATTATGACAACCATTAAATTAGATCAAATTCAAAAAATTTATAATCCAGGGGCTAATGAAACGGTCGCTTTGGACAATATTAATTTTAATGCCAATGCAGGGGAATTAGTATCGATTACTGGTCCATCAGGTTCTGGAAAGAGTACCTTTTTAAAAATTATTGGGGGAATCTTATCGCCAACTAGTGGGACGTTAACTATTGATGGGCATAATTATAGCCAGATGAATCAAAAGCAACAAAGTCAATTTCGACTAGATCAAATTGGTTTTATTTTGCAGGCATATAATTTAGTCCCATATCTCAAGGTTCGTGAACAATTTGAATTAGTAGATCACGTTAAGCCAAAGCACAATTTATCTAAAGAAGCGTTTCACCAGTTGATCGATGAATTAGCAATTGGTGATTTAATGGACCAATATCCAGATGAATTATCCGGTGGACAAAAACAACGGGTGGCGATTGCTCGGGCAATGTATACGGACCCGAGCATCATTTTAGCGGATGAACCCACTGCAGCACTAGATGGAAACCGGGCAGCACAAGTAATGCGGATATTTCAAAAGCTAGCCCATGATAATCATAAGACGGTGTTGTTAATTACGCATGATGCTAGGTTGATTCAATACGTAGATCGTAACTATCAAATTGTGGATGGTAAGGGTCAATTTGTTAGGACCACCGATGCCAAGTTAGTTTAATTTGTAGGACGTTTTACTTTCTAAATTATGATTAACCGATTACAATTAAGGGTATAACATTGAATAAGAGGGTATTTGATTATGGAAAATTCAGAACGTAAATTAATTCAAGAAATTTTGAATACAGTAGATGTATTATATGATTTTGAACACACTGATGATGATAATAAAGAATATACATTAGTGTTACGGCGTCAAGATAATGATGAACGCCCACTAGAACAAATCAATAAGGAAATTAAGCACTACTTCCAAGAAGCTAACTTCACTTATAATGAACAATTAAACCCAAACGTTGATGTTGACATTCGTGTTGAAATCAAGCGTTAATTGAAATAAAAAAAGCTCGCCAACAGGCGCGCTTTTTTTATGGTTTCATATATTTATTTTTTACTAATAAATCTTTTGAACGTTGGTCAGTGGGGACAAAGCCAATGTTTGTAATGTGCTTACAGTACATCCGGTTATATAAAAAGCCCCACATAATTTGCGTTAATGGCTCAGTGTATTGATAAATGGTTTGAAGTGGTTGATTAAACAGCACTGATCCTAGCATTGCAACTCCAGCATCAACTAAAATAATGCAGAAGAAGTTGTACCAATCACCTCTAAAAATCGCTGGGACGAATGAAAAAATTAGGGCGGTAAATGAGAACCCAACCTTACTTAACTTTAGTTCACCAGTTTTAGGATTCTTGAAGGTTGCATAATTAGGTGGAATTGGAATCATGCCATTACCAAATGGATTTTGCAATTCGATGCCTACTTTCTTTTTAATATCTTAGAATAGATTAACACCAAATGGGTAATTTTAAAAACATTGCGCTTATCTTTTCGTAAACTTAACGACCGCTTCGACCCTAGCAGTTTGTGGCATCATATCAATTGGTTGGATGAAGTCAATGTGATAAACCTTGCTTAAATCGACTAAGTCCCGTGCCATCGTTGCTGGATTACATGAAACGTAAACGAATTTTTCAGGAGCCACATCTAAAATAGCATCTAATAATGGTTCTGCTAAGCCAGTACGTGGTGGATCCACAATTAATGCGTCCGGTTCCCAACCTTCATCAATCCATTCAGGAATGATGTCTTCGGCTTTACCTACATAATATTGGGCATTTTTAATACCATTGATATCAGCATTTTGATTAGCATCTTCAACGGCTTCAGCAATGGTATCCATCCCCCGGACTTCCTTAACGTATTTAGCTAATGGTAATCCGATGGTTCCCACTCCAGAATAAGCATCGACTAGCCGTTCGTTTCCAGATAGGTTTAATGCATTGATGGCAACTTCGTATAGTTGGGGAGTCATAAATGGATTGAGTTGTAAGAAGGCACGGGCGGATAATTCAAATTCTAGGCCTCCAATTTTTTCCACAATGAATGGATCCCCAGCTAATAAGATGGTTTCATCGCCCCAAATTAATGAAGTTTCACCAGGATTAATGTTTTGCATGACTGAAGTTACTTCTGGTAATTGGAGTGCAATTTTACTTAAAATCCGGTGTTGCTTAACAAATTTAGGGGTATTCGTAATGAACACAACTTGAACATCATTTGTATGAAGCGCAGCCCGGACTACAATTGTTTTAATGATTCCAGAGTGATTGGATTCATCATACACAGGAATCCCTAATTCTTGAATCATATCGACTACGGCTCGCATTACTTTCATCGTAACAGGATATTGAACCGAACAGGTTTTTAAGTCCACGAGGTCATGACTACGGGTCTTGTATAAACCGGCAATCACCTTACCATCGCGTTGGCGGACCTGAAATTGGGCCTTATTGCGGTAGCCGTATGGATCTTTCATTCCCATGGTGTTGTGGATTTTGTAGTTTTCAAATCCATATGGTTGGTACTTATTAATCGATTGGCGAACGAGTTCTTTTTTATATCTTAATTGAGCGGAATATTCCATCGCTTCTAACTCAAAGCCACCAACTGATTCAGCGTAGTCATCCCGAGGATTTACGCGATATGGACTAGGGGTAACGACGTTGACTACCTTAGCCCTTAAATAATGGTGATAGGTGTCTGTAATTTCAATAGTAACGCGTTCCTTAGGCAGCGCCCCTTGGATGAATACCAGCGTGCGGTCAATATAACCAACAGCTTCACCATTAACGCCCATCCGATCAAATTCGGGTTTGGTATTTAAAGTGAACTGTTGACCAACTTGAAACTGGTCATTTGTGTTTTGGTATCGTTTCATTATGATTCCTTTCTTACTAACCTTACTTAATTGTTACTATATTATAACATTTGCTGGCAAATCAGGATATTTAATAAAATATGATGTAAAATATATAATAAGATTTATATACAGAATAGGAGAGTTACTAGTAATGAATAAATGGGTCCGGATTGGTGCAATTTCAGCAGTCACAATGGGAATGTTAGTGTTGGGATATCGCTCTGACATTAAGGTTTCTGCTGCTGAACAATTCTACAGCGTGCCAACTACTAATACTAATATCCAACAAGAAAGTAATGCCACTAATGGAATGAGTGACTTTAGCGATGACAGGATTCAAAATGTGAATACAGTAGCGCCAGCAGTCCAACCGCCAGCAAAGTATGTCCGGACTTCATTAAGTGTTACTGCTGATAATCCTGCTAATACTTACACTTCTCGGGATGGCAGTAATACATTTAGTACTTACTACTACTTACCAGAAGGCTTTCATGTTAAGAATACTGAACATGGTAACTACCAAAGTTCCGTTCAAGTAGGTGATAACATTTACTTAGTTGAATCAATGGGAACTGGGACTAACCAAGGGGCCATTGTGAGATATAACCTTAATGATTTAAAGCAATTAGGGGTAATCACTGATAGTGGTGAAGGCCGTGACTTGGTATGGAAAGCTTTAAAGTACGTTTCACCATACACTAAGACTGGAAATACCCACTCTGCTCAATACAATAACTACAATACTTATATGCAAAATGCGGTTAATCAATTAAATGCAAGCCAAAGTTCCGTTAAGGCTGCTCAAGATCAAAGTAAGAGTGATCAAGAAGAAGTTGATGATTACCAAAAGACTTTGGATAATACGATGCAAAAGTTAAATGTTTACGTTAGCCAAGTGCAAAAAGAAATAAATGCTCAATATAAGCAAGACAAGAAGATGAAGAAGCAAGTTACCAAACCTGATAAATTAACAATTGATAACTTCACGGACTATTTTAATTCGTTAAATGATGATTACAGTAAAAAGATTCAAAAAAATACTGATAAACAATCACAAGTTAAACAACAAATTCAAGATTTGAAGTTAATATACGCTGGTAAAAAGATTAAATCAGCTGACGATACTAGCGATAGTTCAGCAGCATCAGATGCAACGACTAGCGATGCAGCTTCATCGGCTAGTGATAGCAGTTCTAAGGCTGCATCGGCTAGTGCTGATGCTACTAGTGATGCCAAAACTTCAAAAGCTGCTAGCAAGGACGCTAAGTCTGATAATCAATCTTCAAAGGCTGATAGTAAGGATACCAAGTCCGATAGCCAAACTAAAAAGTCTGATGATAGTCAAGATCAGACCACTAAAAAGATGACTAAGCAACAATACACCAAGAAATTAGCATCATTGCAAAAGAAATTGGCTAATCTAAAATCACAAAAAACTGATTATAAGACAGCTAAGGCTACTGGATTGAATTACATCAAGACGTTTACTAACAATAAATACTACAAGAAGATGGCAACTGATAAACAAAATGTTTCAGATGCTAAGGATTTAGTCGATCAAGATAATGAGGACATTGAAAGTGCTCAACAAGATGTAGTGACTGCCCAAAAGGCAATTGATAACTTAAAACAAAATCAAGTTGACTATGGTAAGTATTCTGCAATTGCCCACGTGGCTCAAATTAGTCCATTAATTAATATTGGACATGGCCAAACCCTTTCATATAATTATGTAACTAAGAACCTTTACTTAGCTCAAGATGATAGTGGTGGCGACTTAGGCACTAATGATTACAATGTTGTGACCGAGTTAGATTCTAATTCATTACAACCAATTAAACAATTTAATTTCCAACTATGGCATGATAATAAGAACTACGGTTTGCATACCCTAACCTTTGATAGTCAAGGGAATGCTTACTTTGGCCGGAAGTCTGGTAGCAAATATCAAATCTTTAAGGGAACCTTTGATGAAAATTCAGGTCAAGTTTCATTTGCACCAGTGCCACAAACAATTAACTGGGGTGGTAAGCACAACCAAGGATTGACTTATAATCCAGTTAATAACCGGCTTTACATTGTCTCAGATGATATTATTACTTCAGTCCCAGCTGATAAGCTAGGTGCAGGAACGGTGGATCCTAGTGATGTTCACTACCTTGCGTTTAATAGTGGCCGGGAATTTGAAGATATTACTTTTGACTCCCAAGGATATGGCTACTTACTATCCCTTTGGAAGCCAGAAATTCTTAAATCTAGCAATCCAATGAATTAAACTAATCAAAAAAACGATTTCGACAATTAACTGTCGGAATCGTTTTTTTAGTCCTCATTATTTTTCTTTTACCATGAAGATATGCGGAGTATGAATATGGGTATATTCGTCACCATAAGCAACGAAGCCGAATTTTTCGTAGAAAAGCTTTTTATCAGCTTGTGCATGAATCTTAACTGGTTCACCAGGATAATTTTCTTCAATGGCCTTTAAAACGTGGTTCATTAATTCCTTACCCATTCCAGTTCCACGGGTATCAGGAGTTGTTAAAACCCGACCAAAGGAGATGTAATCTTTTTCGCGATAAATTCGAGCATAAGCAACGACCTTGTTGTTTTCGTCAGTTGCCCAAAGATGGAAGGCATGCTTATCCAATTTATCAATTTCTTGGAATGCACGGTCTTGTTCAACCACGAACACTTGAATTCGTCGGGCATAGATCTGCCAAATTTCGTCGTTCATTAAGTGTTCGAATGATTCTAAGTGCCATTTAATTTCCATGTTACTCGCTCCTTTACAGATTATCTAATTATAATTTATTTTAAGATGATTCTGATGCTTTGTAAATTACAAAGCAAAACGTGAAATGCACGATTTTTATATGGTACACTGTTATGCTAACTTTTACAAACAAAATATTTAATTTTTTACACTTTGAACTTTCTTAAACATTTTTATGTGTAATATTACTTTCAATGAATTATAGGTTATGCTATACTGTTGTAAACAAAGTTAACAAATGATATATTTAAGCCGAGAGGAGCAAGACAATGGCGTTATTAGAATTAAAAGACATTCAAAAGTCCTATTACTTGGGCAAAGAAGAGTTCAAAGTTTTAAAGGGCATTAGTTTGAAATTCAACCATGGTGAATTTGTCTCCCTACTAGGAGAATCTGGTGGTGGGAAATCGACTTTAATGAACATTATTGGTGGTCTTGATAGTAATTATCAAGGGGACGTGTTCTTAAATGGTAAATCATTAAAGCATGATACTGATAAGCAATTAGATGAATACCGTCGAAAGACAATTGGATTCATTTTCCAAAACTTTAATTTGATTGGACACATGACTATTTTGGGCAATGTGCAAGTTGCACTTGAAATGAGTGATTTATCACATGCCGAACAAGTTAAGCGGGCAACTCAATTACTAGAACGAGTTGGCTTAGGTGAACATATCCATAAGCACCCGAACCAACTATCTGGTGGTCAAAAGCAACGGGTTGCCATTGCACGTGCATTAGCATCTGATCCTGACATCATCATCGCTGATGAACCTACCGGAGCATTGGATGCCCAAAATACTGATGAAATTTTGAAGTTATTAGATGAAATTGCTTCAGAAGGTAAATTAGTATTAACGGTTACCCACTCTGATAAGGTGGCTGCATATGGAACCCGTGTGGTTCATATGGCCAATGGGCAAATCGATAGTGATAAAAAACTTCGTGATTCATACGATAAGGAACCATCTAATGGGATGAAATTACATCCGCTTCGGATGATCGATACCTTTAAGATGGCGTTCCAACAAATGTCATATAACTTGAAGCGTAACCTCTTGATTATTTTCGGGGGTGCCATTGGAATCTTCAGTGTGATTTTTATGCTGGGGCTTGGAAATGGAATTAAGGGCTATATTAACCACCAAATTTATAGTCAAATTAATCCTAATTCGGTTCAAGTCACTAAGGGGAAAAATGGTAGTGGTACTGATACTAGTGCCATGCTGAAATCCAACGTTACTGATAAGGATATCAGCAAGTTAAAGGACGTTAAAAACGTTAAACAAGTGGAAAAGGGTGCCATGGCTGTTTCCCCACAATTAACTTATAACGGTAAGACCACTCAAGGACAAATCTTACAAACTTATAACTCAACAATTTTAAGTAACACCATTAAGCAAGGTACGAAACCAACTGCATTGAATACGGTCTTACTACCTAAGAGTGTAGCTCAAAAGATTAAGAGTAATTACAAGTCACTAGTTGGTAAGAACATCAAGCTTTCCTTTGCATTTCTTGGCAATAATGGGCAACAAAGTCTAATGACGAAATCTGTTAAGGTGAGTGGAATTTACGACAGTGCCTCCCCAATTATTTCAGTTAGTTACGATACCTTAAAGGGAATCTACAAAGACAATAAGCAAACGCTTAAGACTAACTTTGTGACTGCTGATATTAAGGGTGGTGTTGCTAACGTTAACCCAACTCAAGACAAGATTAAGGCCTTGAAGTCATCAAATGGTAAGAAGGACTTCCAAATTACTGGTGCCGGTTCAATCGTTTCTACATTAAATACCTACATTAGTTTAGCAGTGAATGTATTGGCTGCCATTGCCGGAATTTCACTATTAGTTTCTGCCATTATGATTATCGTAGTGCTATACATTAGTGTTGCTGAACGGACTAAGGAAATTGGAATATTACGGGCCCTTGGAGTTACCAAGGGGAACGTACGGGGATTATTCTTCAGTGAAGCATTACTCCTCGGTTTATTCTCCTCCATTTCAGCTACGATCGTAGCATATCTAATTCAATGGGGAATTAATTCTGCTGCTAGCGGTGCAATTGATTATTCGATTATTCAAATTACGCCGGGCAATGCCATTTTTGGAATTGTGATTGCAGTGATTATTAACCTCTTAGCCGCATTACTACCAGCTGGTCGGGCTGCTAAATTAGATCCAATCGAAAGTTTAAGTGCTGAATAGAATATTACGCAAAAAAGACTGCTCAAAATCGAGCAGTCTTTTTTAGTCTAAAATGCCATTAGGATACTTAGCCTGGATAAATGCTTTTACGTGGTCTAACATTCGCCGCGTAGCAGGGGTTTTAATTTGAACTGAGTTGATGACTAAGTAAATGGTCCGGTAGTATTTTTGGTCGAATGGATAAATCGAAACCCCATCAGGAATATCGGATAACGCTAGTTTGGGCAAGATTCCCATACCAAGCTTACTTTTCACCATTGCCAGCATTGATTGATCATCAATACTGAATTGTAATGCGGCATTGGTAACGTTATAACGGTCCAATACCTTTTTGGTATCTCCATAGTAGTCGCTTCGTTGTAAAATAAAGCTTTGGTGTTCAACGTCATCCACAGTAATGGTTTTACCGTTTAGTGGCTGAAATGACTCTGGTGTTATGCAATAGATTTGATCTCGCAGTAATGGCACCTTGATTAGTTTTTCAATGATGGGATCACAGGTAAATCCGATATCAATGGTACCGATTTTAGCATCGGTTCCAATATTATCGTATGAATTTTGGTCCACGCTAAGTAAAATATCTGGATACTGTTCCCGAAATGAGCTAATGATTTGAGGTAACCAGTTAATGCAGACGCTACTGAAAGCACCAATGCGAACTGAACCTGCATTAAGTCCAGTAATATTAGCAGCTTCTTGTTCAAGCCGGTGTTGATTATTAATGATATCTTGAATAATGGGGAGAATCGCATTACCATCAGCGGTTAATTTTACTCCAGCCCGGTTACGAATAAATACTGAAAAACCCAAGAACTTTTCCAACTGGTTAATGGCATGACTAACAGCTGAGGGGGTCACATCTAAGGCCTTAGCTGCTTTATAGAAACTTTTTTCCTGGACGACAGTACTGAATGCACGATAAGCAAACGAAATCATAACGACCCTCCCTTAAATTAAATCATGACTTTGAATGAATTTGGCAATAATCTCGGCCATCATGGCATATGTTTTGGCATTGGGATGCAAATGAGCATCATGAAGCCGCTCTTGATAGTTTTCATCAGTTAGTAAATCAGGAGCAACAATGCGCCAATCAAGGCATGCAACCTTATTTTGACGATAGGTATCGGCAATACCAGATTGCAAATCACGGAATGTGTAACCCCCGGCCCGTTTTATTTGGTCCGCATTGTGATTAAAGTCCCAGCGATTCATTGGGACGATTCCTAACAACTTAATTTGTGGATTGTGCTTGCGAATGATTGCAATATCGGCACTTAATTCTTGTTTAATTTCGGACAATGATGTGGTTAAGTGAGCATAATCATTGGTGCCATAGAAGATAATGACCAAGTCGTATTGCTTAAAGTCAACTGAATTGACCCGTGGAGTTAAGTCACCATCTTGGTGGCGCGTAATCATCGCATTGTTGACGCCGTAGTTATCAACGGGGCAATGCAGTAATTTACTTAATACTTGTGGATATGTACCTGATGTTAAGTCACGATCACCATCGTAACCATTGGTAATTGAATCACCTAGTGCTAAAATTTTCAAAATAATGCCTCCCAAATTAGTAGATTGTTTCTATTATATATGAAGCTCGTTTAAAATAACATAATTGCACATGCTATAATATAGTTCCTTGGCAGGGGCCACGTTATTTCGGTCATGACCAACTAGCAATTAAGCTAGTTGGTTTTTTATTTAGGAGTGATTAATGCTATTTACTAACTTTTAATACGCTGCTATAATTATTTTAAAGATTTTAAGAATTTTTAAAGGTTAAGGAGAACGGCAAATGAACTTTCGCAGAATTATCATTATCGATATTGCCTCGCTCGGAATGGGTGAAGCAGGTGATGCTAATCGTTATCATTCCATTGGTGCTGATACCATCGGTCATTTGGACGAACAATTTTCAGAAATGTTGAAATTACCAACATTAGAGTCACTTGGCTTTGGAAATATTCGTTGGGACCATCAGTTGCAAACAGTGCCCATGGTTGAGCATCCCAAAGGTTTTTACGGCAAGATGCACGCTAGAGTAAATGCTAGCCATGCTTCATCAACATTACGTGAAATGTTTGATTATTCTGAACCGCTTCGGGTGGTCAGTATCTTTAATAACTTAGCGCGGCAGGGGTTTTCAAACGTTTTAATATCGCGGTTCGTGAATTACTTAGAAACGCAAGATGTTTGTAAGCAAGTCCAATGTGCGAATGATGATTTGTCGTTTATTGAAGTTCTCAACCACTTAAAGAAGGTTGGTGAAGGAATCATTTATAATCAAGTTCCAGAGCTAGCCATTGCAGCGCGTAAGCACCATGCTAAAGAGTATGCATCGCGTTTAATGATCATTGACAAACAAATTCAATTATTAATGGATACAATGTTAGATACAGACTTATTGATGATTACTTCCAGTTTTGCTAAGGATGTTGACTTTGATCAACCCACCACGCGGGAATACTTACCAATTATTCTGTACACTAAACAAATTGAACAGGGGCACTCGCTTGGCATTCGTAGAACGCTAGGGGATGTGGCTACTACCATTATGGATAATTTCACTAATCCAATAAATAAGAATGATTTTAAACATAGCTTATTAAATGAATTAACCAAATAATACTTCAATTTGAAGGGAGTGATGTGTGACAAATTGGTGATTTGTTGCGATGTTACTTGTTTTTATCACAATTCTTATTTATTTAACGGAAAGGGTTAGATTAATGTATCTCTTAATTAATATCTTAGGAATCTTAGTGTTCCTAGCGATTGCGGTTCTATTCTCAAAGAACCGGAAAAAGATTAACTGGCGTTCAGTTGTTACTGTTTTAATTTTGAACCTAGTAATTGCCTTCCTATTGACTGAATTTTCATGGGGTCGTGAAGCAGTTAAAGCGGCTGCCGATGGATTTAGTGGATTAGTAGAAGTTGCAAATGCTGGGATTGGTTTTGCGTTACCTAGTTGGCTTGCATTGAAGACACCTGACTTTGTCACTAGTGCATTACTTCCAATCCTCTTGATCGTTCCAGTGTTTGATATTTTAACTTACATTGGGGTATTACCATTCTTGATCAAGTGGATTGGCCGGGGGCTTTCTTTCGTTACTGGTCAACCAAAGTTCGAATCATTTTTCTCAGTTGAAATGATGTTCTTAGGTAACACCGAAGCGCTTGCCGTTTCACAATTACAATTAAAGCAAATGAAGGCTAATCGTGATTTAACGATTGCGATGATGTCCATGTCCTGTGTGACGGCTTCTATTTTAGGAGCATACGTCCAACTAGTACCAGGACAATTTGTTTTGACTGCGGTTCCATTGAATATTTTAAACGCCGTTATTGTTACTAGTATTTTAAACCCAATCGAAGTCTCACCAGAAGAAGATACGATTGCTAAGATGGGTTCCAGTTCTTCAGTTGCTGAAGAAGCTGCTGAAAAGGATAATGGGGATTCAGAAAATGGTCGCGAACCATTCTTCTCATTCTTAGGTGATTCCATCTTAGGTGCTGGTAAATTGATCTTAATTATCACTGCTAACGTGATTGCATTCGTTGCTTTAGCAGCATTGATTGATAAGTTATTAGGATATATTAATCCATGGATTTCACTTGAACATCTCTTGGGAATCGTAATGTTCCCATTCGCATGGTTAATGGGTCTTGACACTCACCATGCCTTTGAATTTGCTCAATTAATGGGTAAAAAATTAGTTACGAACGAATTCGTAATTATGCAACAAATCACTAAGAACATTAATAATCACAGTATTTTCCCTCCTCACTACCAAGCTCAATTAGTTGTATTTATTACTTCATTTGCGAACTTAAGTACTGTTGGAATGATCATTGGAGCATTTAAGGGAATTGTTGGTAAGGCCCACAACGACTTAATCAGTAAGAACGTTGGGTACCTATTACTATCAGGAATTCTAGTTTCTCTAATGTCAGCAGGAATTGTTGGATTATTTGTTTGGTAAAATTACATTTAATCACTAACGAAGGCAGCCATTTGGCGGCCTTTTTATTTTATGAAAAATTGCAATTATATTTACAATAAGATATTATTAAAAATAAGTTAAGATGACACGATTTAATAAGATAGGATCCTTTCATGATAAATAAAAAAATTACCTGGTTCCTTACCGCTGCTACTTTGTTTGTAACTAGTGGCATGATTAATTCATCACCAGTAAGAGCCGCTCGAATTAGTTTCACCCAAATAAAAAAATACAATCGCGCTTATAACCATACTGCCAAGTCATTTACCACAGTAGATGGCTTTTTAACTGCTGATTCATGGTATCGGCCTAAGAAAATTTTAAATAATGGAAAACAGTGGGTAAATTCTACGCACCACGATAAGCGGCCGTTATTAATGAGTTGGTGGCCAAATAAGCAGACTCAAATTAACTATTTGAATTTTATGAATAATAATGGTTTTGGTCCTAATTTTTCATTACATAATAATGATGACTCTCAAAATGATTTAAACGTTGCGAGTCGTCAAGTTCAAGTAGCAATTGAGCAAAAAATTACTAGTGAAAATGGTGATACCAGTTGGTTAAAAAAGTTAATTACAACGTTTGTTAACTCACAACCACAATGGAACATTAAAAGTGAAAATTATAACTATAATGATGGATTCCAAGGCGGTTCACTTCTGTATGGCAATAGTAAATTGACCCCTGCTGCTAATTCTAAGTACCGCATTATCAATCGTTATCCAAATATGCAGACTGGTAAAATTGGCTATGATGATGAAGGTCAATCCGATGGCAATGAATTTTTATTGGGTAACGATGTTGATAATTCGAATCCGGTGGTTCAGTCTGAAGACTTGAACTGGGTTTATTATTTAACTCATTTTGGTGATATTACCCAGCATGATTCAAATGCAAACTTTGATGGCATTCGGTTTGATGCAGTTGACAATGTCGATGCTGATTTATTGAATATTACCGCTAACTACTTTAAGCAGGAGTACCATGTTAACCAAAGTGATCAAAATGCTAACAATCACATGTCTATTTTGGAAGATTGGGCTGGTAAGGATCCTAACTATATTGAAGACCATGGCAATAACCAATTGACGATGGATGGGGATCAACATTTTGCAATGATTAATTCATTAGCGTTGCCATTGAAACAGCGATTAAGCATGAAGCATTTAAATGAATATACGATTGTTGATAATCGTAGTAATGATACGACTCAAAATCGGGCAATTCCTAATTATTCATTTATGCGGGCCCATGATAGTGGGGTGCAAGAGCTCCTATTTCAAATTATTAAAGATAAATATGATGCTAAGTTTAACGGGGGTAAGATCAATCCAACTTATCTTCGTAAGGCGTTAAAAATTTATGATGCTGACGAAAAGGCAACTAACAAAAAGTATACCTATTACAATATTCCTGCCAGTTATGCGTTTATGTTAACTAATAAGGATACCGTCCCACGGATTTATTATGGTGATATGTATACTGATGATGGCCAATTTATGGCCCATAAGTCACCATATTATGATGCGATTGAAGCGATGCTAATGGCCAGAATTAAGTATGTGGCTGGTGGTCAACGAATGCGGGTCCAATCAGGATTATTGACTTCCGTTCGCTTTGGGAGTGGTGCGAATACAGTAAAGGCTACTGGAAATGCCAAAACACGGACTTCTGGGATTGGGGTCATAGTTGGCAATCGACCGAACCTAAAGTTAAAAGCTAATGATAAGATCGTATTGAACATGGGCGCTGCCCATAAGAATCAAGACTATCGTTCTGTAATTACACCCACTAGTAATGGATTAGCAACTTACTCGAATGATGATGCCGCTTTAGTTGATAATCAATCGATAAAGACAAATCAAAAGGGACAATTAATTCTTACTGGTAAGCAATTAAAGGGTTATAGTAATCCTCAGTTATCAGGCTATCTTTCGGTTTGGGTCCCGGTTGGCGCCAGCGCTAATCAGGATGTTCGAACGAATAGCAGCAATGCCCAGCGCAGTCGCAAGCAAACATTTCGGTCCAATGCAGCATTAGACTCTCAAGTGATTTTTGAGGCTTTTTCAAATTTCCAATCAATGCCTAAAAATCACAGTCAATATGAAAATGTGGTGTTAGCGAATCGAGTTGCTGACTTCAAAAAGTGGGGCATTACGTATATGCAACTACCACCTCAATATCGTTCGGTTAGCGGGAATTCATTTGTTGATGCGACGACCCAAAATGGATACGCATTTAATGATCGGTATGATCTAGGATTTAACAGTCCGACTAAGTATGGGACGGCAGATGAGTTAGCCAACGTGATTAAAACCTTTCATAATAATGGCATTAAATCATTAGCTGATTTTGTGCCCAACCAACTTTATAATCTCCCCGGGCAGCAAGTTGTTTCCGCTACCAGGGTGGATATGAATGGTAAGCCAATTAAGGGTGCTAACATTAACAAACGCCTATACGTAGCAAATGCAATTAGTAGTAAAAATAACTATCAATTTAAATATGGTGGGGCATTTTTAGGTGAATTAAAGCAACAACATCCCCAATTATTTAAAACGAAACAAATTTCGAATGGGCAACGGTTAGTTGCTAATCAACCATTGAAACAGTGGAGTGCTAAGTATTTAAACGGAAGTAATATTCAAGGACGTGGAGCCGACTATGTATTACAAAATCCTGCTGATAAACGTTACTATATGGTTAACCATCAACATATTTACTTACCTTCATCAATTAAGTAGGGAGTTTCATTGAATGAAAGAGAATCAATCTAAATCACGATATAAATTATATAAATCTGGTAAAAATTGGGTGATTGCATCCTTAATGACGATTTCACTAGGGATTGGATACCAAATTAATCATCAATTACTTGTAAGTGCTGCTGATGATCAACCATCAACAAGTGCTAGTTTAAATAGTGATAGCAGTGCCAGTGATTCAAGCAGTAGTGCAAGTGCAGCTACTTCAACTAGTGCCGATTCTATGGTTGCTAGTAGCGCAACTAGCAGTGAATCATCAGCTAATACTAATCATGCTGATTCCAGTGCTGTTACTAGTTCGAGTGCTGATTCAAATAGCAGTAGTAATTCAACTAGTAGTGATTCAACTAGTAGTGATTCAACTAGTAGTGACTCGGCTAGCAGCAGTGTTAACGAAAGTAGTTCTAGTGCAATGGCTAGTAGTGCTTCTGAAAATATCAATGTGAAGTCCAAGCCCGTGGTCGGAATTAGTGCTAAGAATACCAAACTAGTTAAACAGTTAATTAAGCAAAATAATGTTGATAATATTAAGCAAATTAATGGTAAATATTACTATGTTGATTCATTTGGTGATCCGCATACGAATGTGACGGTCCAACTAGGTAAATATGTGCTTAGCTTTACTGGTAAAAACGGTGCGTTAGTTGATAGTAACCAAAATGATATTGAGTATGGTTTGAATCAGTTAAATAATGAATATACTGAACATAATTCATTTGATAGTGTTGATTCAAATAGTATTACAACAACGGACGGTTTCTTAACGTCTAATTCTTGGTATCGACCAAAGGATATTTTAAAAGATGGTAAGACTTGGACGGCCTCAACGAATACTGATATGCGGCCACTATTAATGACTTGGTGGCCAAATAAACAAATTGAGGTTAACTATCTAAACTACATGAATCAACATGGGATTGGACCTAATTTCTCATTACATGAAATTAATGATGAGCAAACTTTATTAGATTCATCTGCCCAGGATGTTCAAAAGGCAATTGAACAAAAAATCACTCAAAATAATGGTGATACAACATGGTTAAAGAATTTAATCAATACGTTTGTGGATTCGCAATCATTATGGAATATTAATAGTGAAAATAAAGGAACTGACTCCCTGCAAGGTGGATCACTGTTATTTAATAACAGCGCCTATACCCCAAGTGCTAATTCAAATTATCGATTGATTAATCGAGCCCCAGCTAATCAAACGGGAGTGCAATTATACAATTATGATTTATGGAATGGTTCCGAATTCTTACTAGCTAATGATGTTGATAACTCTAATCCAGTCGTTCAGGCTGAAGACTTGAACTGGCTTTATTACATGATGAACATTGGGTCCATTGCTAAAAATGATCCAGATGCTAATTTTGATGGATTACGAATTGATGCAGTTGATAATATGGATGCTGATTTACTTCAGATTACGGCTGACTACTTTAAGGATGCCTATAAGACCAATCAAAATGATGCTAATGCGAATAGCCATCTATCCATTTTAGAAGATTGGAGTAAAAATGATGCTTACTACTTACAAAAGCATGGTCAAAATCAATTAACAATTGATGATTTACTCCACTTTAACATGATGTCAGCATTGAACGGTAAGCCAGGCCAACGGTTAGGCCTTGATACCCTAATTAATGGTAGTTTAGTAGATCGAACGAATGACAGTACTCAAAATCAAGCAATTCCAAATTACTTTTTTGTTAGAGCTCATGATAGTGGAGTGCAAGATATTTTATTCCAAATTATTAAGGATAAAATTAACCCTAATTCAGATGGGGCTCACTTTACGACCGATGAAATTAACCGGGCGTTAGCCTACTATGATCAAGACACTAATGCAACGAATAAACAGTATACTTACTACAATATTCCAGCTTCTTATGCATTAATGTTAACGAATAAAGATACAGTCCCTAGAATTTATTATGGTGATATGTATACAGACGACGGCCAATATATGGCTACTAAGTCGCCGTATTTTGATTCAATCCAATCAATGTTAACTGCGCGAGTTAAATATGTAGCTGGTGGTCAATCCATGGCAATGAACAATGGTGTTTTGACTTCGGTTAGATATGGTAAGGGTGCTGATACAGCTACTGAAGTAGGGGATGCTACTACCCGGAATTCAGGAATTGCAGTTGTGGAAAGCAATAACCCGAATTTATCGAACACTAGCGTAACGATTAAAATGGGGGCCAGCCATAAGAATCAAGCTTACCGACCATTAATGTTAACAACTAATAATGGAATTCAAGAGTTCAATAGTGATGCTGAAGCTAGCAATAATGTCATCTATACAGATGCCAATGGGAACTTAACTTTAAATGCCGATCAAGTGAAAGGATATAGCAATCCACAAGTATCAGGATATCTATCAATGTGGGTCCCAGTAGGAGCTAGTGACAATCAAGACGTTAGAACCCAGTCAAGCACTACTAATAGTACTGATGGGAATACCCTTCATTCTAATGATGCTTTGGACTCAAACGTTATCTTTGAAAGTTTTTCTAATTTCCAAGCAATGCCCCAAAATAATAATCAGTATTTAAATGCAGTGGTAGCTAAAATGGCACCAACTTTTAAGCAGTGGGGAATTACTTCCGTTCAGTTGCCACCACAATATCGTTCCGTTACTGGGAATGACTTTTTAGATTCACTTGTTCAAAATGGGTATGCATTTAGTTATCGTTATGATATGGGTTATGGGACGCCAACTAAGTATGGTACGATTGATCAATTAACGACAGCCATTAAATCTTTGCACACGCAAGGAATTCAAGCGATTGCTGACTTTGTGCCAGACCAACTATATAGTCTAAATGGTGAACAGGTCGTTTCAGCTACTCGAGTGGATCAAAGTGGTAACTATATTCACGGTGACTCCATTTATAAAAAATTATACGTTGCTAAAACGATCAGCAATGGAACTGATTACCAATCTAAGTTTGGTGGTAAGTTCTTAGCACAGCTACAACAAGCATATCCATCATTATTTACAACTAATCAATTATCAACGGGGCAACCAATTGATGCTAGCCAAAAGATAACTCAGTGGTCAGCTAAGTATATGAATGGGACCAACATTCAAGGTCGTGGGTCCGATTATGTTTTAACCAACGGCGTTAATAATCAATACTTCAGTATTAATGGAATTAATTACTTACCAAAACAGTTATTGTCCGGTAGTGCAACTAGCGGGTTTGTTAAGGTTGGCAAAAATACTAATTATTACTCGACTAGTGGATATAAAGTCACTAATTCATTTGTAAAGGATAATCATGGCAACTTATATTATTTTGATAACAATGGCAATATGGTCCTTGGTAAACAAAAGATTAACCAATCTTATTACTTCTTTTTACCAAATGGAAAGGCATTAACGAACTCCGTTTTCCGTGCTAAGAATGGTGATCAATATTATTATGGGGCTAATGGTGCTGCTTATCAAAATGGTTATTATGATAATCCAGAGACTAATAATAATCGTTACTTCAATAATAAAGGAGTAATGGCGACTGGAAGAGTTAAAGTTAACGGCATTTATCAGTATTTTGATACTGAAAATGGTGATCAAGCATTCGGCGAGTGGGTCGGTAAACGCTACTACGATGCTGATACAGGTAATGAAGATACTAGTCAATTTGCAACGATTAACAATAATTGGTACTACTTTGATAAAAACGGTAAATATGTAACAGGTCGGGTTAAAATTAATGGTAAGTATTACTACTTTGGTTCAAATGGAATTCAAGTAAAGGGTAATTTTGGCATTAGTAACGGTCAAAAGCATTATTACAGTGGCACTGATGGGAGTTTAGTTACTAATGACTATATAACCGTTAATGGCCTTTGGTATTATGTTGATCAAAAAGGTAATATCGTGACGGGATTACGAACTGTTAATGGCAATAAACTTTACTTTGATCAAAATGGAGTTCAAGTAAAGGGTAAGACAATTAAAGTGAATGGTAAAAAGTACTTTACCGATAGTAAATCTGGCATTGTTTATTCGCTAAAGAATAAGAATCAAGAAACCAAAAAAGCCACTGAGATTGCAAACGCTAATACAGGCTCAATCCAGCAGAGTACGTTATCGTTGGTTCCCCATGATTTAGAAATTAAATCATTACCAGATGGTGGCCATTATACATCTGATGATGGTGGTAAAACGCAAAAGTATATTTATCAAGATAAACCAATTAAGGGTTTATACAGTAGTAATGGTAATTTATATTACTTTAACTATGATGATGGGACCGAGGCAAAGAGCCAAGTCGTAGATGTTAATGGTAATTATTATTACTTTAATAGTAATGATGGCCAAGGAAATTTAATCAATTCAGTTAGTGGTGGTCAATACATTGAGACTAAGTCAAATGGCAAAAATACTAATGACTCAAGCCAATGGTTGTATGAAACGAATGACGGCAATGTCTTAAAGGGCATTCAAGTTGTTGATGGCAATTTACGCTATTTTGATGCGGTTGATGGTGAGCAGCTAAAGGGTGGCACAGCCAATATTGGAGGTACTTATTATTACTTCGAGCCGCAAAATGGTGATTTAGTAGGGACCGTAAATAATAATTTGAGCAACGGTAAGTATATAACTGAACATGGGAATACCCAGTACGTTGATAGTCATTCGAATATAATTAAAGGATTAAGTTTTATTAATGGTAAACTTCAATACTTTGATTTAAATACTGGTCACTTAGTTAAGAACAAACAAGTTTACACTAATGGTGCAACCTATTTCTTTGATGCAAAGGGGAATGGACAGTATTTATTTACTAACACTGATAAATCAGGTACAACTGATTTCGCCTCAAATAATGCCGTTAATAGCACTAGTCCTAGTGACTATAAAAATACGGTGGATGGCTTCTTAACTGCTGACTCGTGGTATCGACCTAAGGCCATCTTAGATGGTGGCAATACTTGGCGAGCATCTACTAGCAATGACTTCCGCCCCATTATTATGAATTGGTGGCCAAATAAAAATGTGCAAGTTAACTATTTGAAGCTAATGCAGGCCAATGGATTGTTATCAACACAAACTCAATATAGTTTGTTTACAGATCAAACGATCTTAAACCAAGCTGCTCAGTTAGCCCAGGTAGAAATTGAACGTAAAATTAAGCAAGAACGGGGAACCAGTTGGTTGAATGATTTATTGTTCAAGGGTAATGGCAAAACGCCATCGTTTGTTCAACAACAATTTATTTGGAATCGCAATTCAGAATATCAAGGCCAAGGGGATGCATGGTTCCAGGGTGGATACTTAAAATATGGTAATAGTCCGTTAACGCCAACCACTAATTCTAAGTATCGTAAGGCAGATAATAGTTTTGACTTCTTATTAGCCAATGATATTGATAATTCGAATCCGGCTGTTCAAGCAGAAGATTTGAATTGGCTATATTATATGTTGAATTTTGGAAACATCAGTACCAATGGTAAGACCAAAGATGCGAACTTTGATGGGATTAGAATTGATGCGGTGGACTTTATCAGTAATGAGACGATTCAACGGATTTATGATTATTTACGGGATGCATATGGTGTTGCTAAAAGTGATCAAAAGGCTAATAGTCACTTATCACTAGTTGAAGCTGGGATTGATGCTGGAACTACGTTTACTAATAGCGATGCGTTAATTGAATCCAATTTTAGAAATGCAATTACGACAGCGTTAAATAATGCACCTGGTAAGAATGAATCGCTAAGTGAATTAATTAAGGATGCTGATAGTGGGGTTACTATTGCTAATCATGCCAACAATGAATCTGATGGTGGGGTGCCTAACTATTCAATCGTTCATGCTCATGACAAGGGAATTCAGGAAAATGTTGGTGCTGCAATTACTGATGCGACTGGTGCTAATTGGACTAACTTTACGCCTGCCCAATTACTGACTGGATTAAAGGCATACTATCAAGATCAACGTTCGACCATTAAAAAATACAATAGCTATAATATTCCAAGTTCCTATGCATTAATGCTAACTAATAAGGGGACGGTTCCGCGAATCTATTATGGTGATATGTATCAAGATGATGGTCAGTATATGCAAACGCCTAGTTTATACTACGATGCAATTGATACGTTAATGACAGCTAGAAAACGGTATGTTGGTGGCGGTCAAACAATGAGCGTTGACAAATATGGTTTATTGAAAAGCGTTAGATTTGGTAAGGGAATTATGAATGCTAATGCTAAGGGAAATCGAACTTCAAGGACTGAAGGGATTGGCGTGATTGTTGGCAATAATCCTAAGCTAAATTTAGATAATAATGATGTGGTTACATTAAATATGGGATTAGCTCACCGTAATCAGAAATATCGGGCCTTAATGTTAACCACTAATGACGGTTTAAAAACTTATTCATTGGATCAAGATGCACCAGTTGTGCAAACTGATGATAAAGGAATCTTAAGGTTTAGTCAAAAGGATATCAATGGACAAAGCAATACCTCAATTCATGGTTTTTCAAATCCACAGGTGACGGGATATCTAGCTGCGTGGGTTCCGGTTGGGGCTAAAGATAGCCAAGATGCAAGGACAAAGCCATCTGATAAGCTAAATAATGATGGCAAAGTCTTTCATTCTAATGCGGCATTGGATTCTAATCTTATTTATGAAGGTTTTTCTAATTTCCAGCCAATGCCAACTAATCATGCTGAGAACACAGACGTAGTAATTGCTAAAAATGCTAAGCAATTTAAAAAGTGGGGCGTTACTAGTTTTGAAATGGCACCGCCATACCGTTCTAGTAATGACCATAGTTTTATTGACTCTACCGTTAGTAATGGATATGCATTTTCTGATCGATATGATTTAGGTTATGGGTCCCCAACTAAGTACGGTAATGATGCTGATTTAAGAAAGGCAATTGTTAAGTTACATCACCAAGGCATTCAAGTAATGGCTGATATGGTATATAACCAACTTTATGACTTAAAGGGACAAGAAGTCGTATCGACCACTAGAGCTGGGGTGACTGGTAATTCAGTTCCACTAGGCTTTGGTAAACAACTATACGTTGTTAATTCAGTTGGTGGTGGTAAGTATCAAAAGCAATATGGTGGCGCTTTCTTAAAGACGATTAAACAAAAGTATCCAGATCTATTTAAGGCTAAGCAATATGATTATTATGTTCAAAAATATGCTGATAATGGTGATGGCGATGCATATTTAGCTAAAGCTAAATCAACAAGAACTAAAATCCCTGATAATGTTCCAATTAAACAATGGAAAGCCAAATACATGAATGGAACTAATGTATTAGGATTAGGGATGGGATATGTTTTAAAGGATTGGAATACTGGTGAATACTTTAAATTAGATGGTGATCATTCTGTTGTTCCTAGTTCTTTAACTGATCAAGATAATTCAAATAATGAATAGATACAATGAATAGAAAAAATCATCCTGCGGGATGATTTTTTTATTAATTTTTAAAAAACGTATTTAAATATTTAGATTTTGTGTTACAATACTATTCGTGTCGTGATTGGAGTCACCTTTTGATGGATTAGGTGCTCGTGTCATGAATTTGCTTTGTGCGGTGGCTTGCTTAAACTGCATATACATAGTTGATCATTACAAGCTTTTAACCTTTTTGTTGGAAGCTTATTTTTTTTGGTTAAACCACCACATGAATTTATCTATACGGGTTGATTTATGATAAAATAAGAGTTGACTATCTATTCAGAATTGAAAATAAATAACGGAGTAATTACATGAATCCAGAAGAATTTAAAGCGCGTTTAGCTGACCAGGGCATTACAGTTACTGCCACCCAAATGAAACAATTTGATACATACTACCAACTATTGGTAGCCACTAATGAACACGTCAATCTCACGACCATCGTTGACCGAGATGATGTGTATTTAAAGCACTTCTATGATTCAATTACCCCCGCATTTTATTTCAAGGCATTACAAAGTGAACCGCTAACCCTATGTGATGTAGGTGCTGGGGCTGGATTTCCATCATTACCGATGAAGATTTTATTTCCGCAATTAAAAATTACCATTGTGGATTCACTAAATAAGCGAATTAACTTTTTAAATGACTTAGTGACGGCCCTGGGATTAACCGATGTTCAGACCGTTCATGCCCGAGCAGAAGAATTTGGTGGAAAAAAATCAAAGGCACGCGAATCTTTTGATGTCGTGACCGCCAGAGCAGTGGCTCGAATGAGCGTATTAGCTGAATTATGTTTACCACTAGTGAAAGTAGGCGGTCATTTAATTGCACTTAAAGCTGCCAAGGCTGCTAGTGAGTTAACCGTCGGAGAACATGCAATTACGATCCTCGGGGGAAAATTAATTGCTGATCATGAATTTGAATTACCAGTTTCACGTGATGAGCGAAATATCGTAGTTGTGAAAAAAACGAAGCAAACGCCAAAACAATATCCACGTAAAGCAGGAACACCAAATAAAAAGCCAATTGGTGAATAAAAGGAGGGGTTAAAATGGCATATGTAATTGCACTTGCAAATCAAAAGGGTGGGGTTGGTAAAACGACCACAGCTGTGAACTTAGGTGCTGACTTAGCCACTTTAGGCAAACGAGTGTTATTGATTGATGCCGATGCACAGGGAAACGCTACCAGTGGAGTTAATATTGAAAAACGGATGATCAAGCAGGACAATCTACCAACGATGTATGATATTTTGGCAGAAGATGCACCAATCAAAGATGCCATCGTCCACACAGAACACGCGGGACTCGATGCAGTACCAGCGACCATTGATCTATCGGGGGCTGATATTCAACTAGTTTCCAAGATGGCACGAGAAACAATTCTTAGAACAGCAATTGCGGAAGTCGAAGATGATTATGATTACATTATTATTGATTGTCCACCTTCATTAGGATTGATTACGGTGAATGCATTTACGGCTAGCGATTCCATTTTGATTCCAGTCCAAAGTGAATACTATGCCTTAGAAGGGCTGAGTCAATTGTTGAATACCTTTAACTTAGTCAAAAAGCATTTCAACCCGAATCTTGCAATCGAGGGTATCTTACTTACGATGTATGATTCTAGAACCAACTTAGGGCGGCAAGTAAATGAACAGGTTCGCGATTACTTTAAGGATAAGGTATACGATACCGTAATTCCTAGAAATGTTCGCCTATCTGAAGCGCCAAGTTACGGTAAACCAATTAGCGACTATGACCCTAAGTCAAAGGGCGCACTCGTTTATATGAAACTTACGAAGGAAGTGTTGGCTGCTCATGGCAAGTAATAAAGGATTAGGCCGTGGGATTGAAGCATTATTTTCTGATAGTGATATTCAATCTGAAGAAACGGTCAGCGAGATTAAATTAACCCAATTAGTACCCAATCCCTATCAACCACGGAAACAATTTGATTCCAATGCGCTAGCGGATTTAGCTAATTCCATTGGTAAGTCAGGTGTATTTCAACCCATTATTGTCCGTAAGGCAGCGATGAATGGGCAATACGAAATTCTTGCGGGCGAACGTCGATTCAGAGCTTCCGAAAAGGCGCATAAGACAACCATTCCAGCAATCGTGCGCAATGTTTCAGATGAACAGATGATGGAAATCGCGGTGCTAGAAAACCTGCAACGGGAGGACTTAACCGCTATTGAAGAGGCAGAAGCCTATAATACATTAATGACCAACCTTAAATTAACGCAAGCCCAAGTGGCCAGTCGCCTAGGTAAGAGTCGGTCATATGTTGCCAATTACTTACGTTTATTAGGGTTGCCCAACGAAGTAAAAACAATGGTACAAAAAAAGCAATTATCAATGGGGCAGGCACGGGCATTATTGTCAGTTAGTGATAAGGATGCTCTGCGTAAATTAGCACGGAAAGTATATGACCAAACCCTAACGGTGCGCCAGATTAACAAGGCCATTGAAGAAATGGGAACATCAACGAAGCCGAAACGGGCTAAGAAAACGTCGCGTGCTACGCGTAAATCACCATTCTTGCGGGAAACTGAAGATCAATTACAGGATCGATTTGGCACGTCGGTTTCAATCAATAACACCCCGAATAAGCACGGGAATGGTAAAATTGAAATTGATTATATGTCCAACGAGGACTTGAACCGGATTTTAAAGCTTCTAGATATCCATATCGACTAGAATGGAGGACTCATTATGTACGAATTACATGACATTGTGGAAATGAAAAAAGCCCATCCATGTGGTGCTAACCGTTGGGAGATCATTCGGATGGGTGCTGATATCAAAATTAAATGCACTAATTGCGGGCACATTGTAATGTTGCCACGCCGTCAATTTGACCATAAACTCAAAAAGGTCTTAGAAAAACATAACCAAGAATAATAGAAAGTGAGCGAATTTTTTTATGTCATTAACAGCAGGAATTATCGGATTACCAAACGTTGGAAAGTCGACGTTATTCAATGCCATTACAAATGCGGGAGCAGAAATGGCTAACTACCCATTTGCTACGATCGATCCGAATGTAGGGATGGTTGAAGTACCAGACAAGCGCTTAGATCGGATTCAAGAATTAATTCCAGCCAAGAAGGTAGTGCCAACGACCTTTGAATTTACTGATATTGCCGGAATCGTTAAGGGTGCCAGTAAAGGGGAAGGACTTGGAAATAAGTTCTTAGAAAATATTCGCCAAGTTGATGCGATTGTCCACGTTGTTCGGGCATTTGATGATGATAACATTACCCACGTTACTGGAAAAGTTGATCCAATTGCTGATATTCAAACCATCAATTTGGAATTAGGGATTGCAGATTTAGATGCCGTTAACAAGCGGTTGGGTAAAGTTGAACGTGCTGCCAAGGGTAAGGATGAAGATGCATTAGCTGAAAAGGCAGTACTTGAAAAGATTAAGCCAGTGCTTGAAAATGGTGGTTCCGTTCGTTCAATTGACTTTAACGAAGATGAACAAAAAATTGTTAAGGGTGAATTTTTACTTACTTCTAAGCCAGTGCTATATGTTGCTAACGTCAGTGAAGATGACATGGCTGATCCTGAAAATTCCAAGTACTTTAAGTTAGTTCAAGACTACGCAACTAAGGATGGTGCGCAAGCAATTGGCATTGCTGCTGAAACTGAAGAAGAAATTGCTGAATTAGATGATGATGATAAACAAACTTTCTTAGAAGCAGAAGGCGTTGAAGAACCAGGCCTAAACAAGTTAATTCGGGCTTCATACAAGCTATTAGGCTTGGAAACGTTCTTCACAGCCGGTGGTAAAGAAACGAAGGCGTGGACTTACTTACGGGGTACTAAAGCACCTCAAGCAGCCGGAATTATTCACTCTGATTTCGAACGTGGATTTATTCGAGCAGAAGTAATGTCATTCGATGACTTGGACCAATTAGGTAGTGAAAGCGCAGTTAAAGAAGCTGGAAAACTACGGGTTGAAGGAAAAGAATACGTAATGCAAGATGGTGACATTGTTAACTTTAGATTCAACGTTTAATAACGGAGGCAATTCATGAGCAACGAAAATCGAAAACGAAATGCCGCTGCTGCTGCGCAACAAAAGCGGTCAGCTGCTAAAATTGAAGAACGCAATGCGTTCGATGATATGGGACTAACCAAGCGCAATGCTGAATACATGTTCCGTTTCAAACAACAATTAGATCAACTTAACCTAACGGCCGAAAAGAAGCGTGAAACCGTTGATTCAATGGTTAAGGAGTTAGTTGATAATCAAAAAAGTGGGGCAACGGCGCGGAATCTCTATGGAACCGTAGAAGAACGAATTGAATCGATCAAGAACCCACCCCGGCAAAAAGAACCCATTTTAGCTAATTACTGGCCAAATGCGGTTTATAACTTCTTTGTCTTTTTCGCATTATTTATGGTGCTATACGGGATTACGTTCATGATTTCCAAACCTGCTACCGGCCAAGAAAATTCAGCCGGACTAGTGGCCGTTTTAATTGCGTCTGCGCTAACTGGAGCTGGGATGCCAATTATTACGCGTCTATTTGATGTTAACGTGATTCATACGCACAAATGGTATACGAGGGCATTATTGATGATTGGGATGTTTATCGTGTGGATTGCTGTCTTTTATTCCACTGCATTAATTCCAACGGCTATTAATCCAATCTTGCCAGCAGTTGTTGATATTATCCTTGCAGTACTATCATTTGCAGCATCATTTTGGATTAAAAGTAAATACACAATTACTACTGGATTATTCATGGCTAGAAACCGTGTGACTAAAAAATAATCTTACCAAAACACTAACATTTAGAATTGTTAGTGTTTTTTTGTTCGGAATTTAATGCAAAAATGTGAGAAAAATTAGTTTTTTAGCGATTTTGAAAGTTTTATTTACAACTTAGCTTTTTTTTGGTAAAGTTAGAAACAATATAATTTTAAAACGTTGGAATATATCACAAAGGAGTGCTTTAAATTATGTCTAATTGGGATACAAAATTTGCAAAAGAAGGAATCACATTTGATGATGTATTGTTGATACCTGCAGAAAGTCACGTTTTACCGAATGAAGTTGATACTAGTGTCCAATTAGCTGATAATTTGAAGTTAAATTTACCATTTTTAAGTGCCAGTATGGATACTGTTACTGAACATGAAATGGCAATCACTTTAGCTAATCTTGGTGGTTTAGGGGTTATTCACAAGAACATGTTAATCGATGCCCAAGCCAAGGAAGTAGAAAAGGTTAAAGCAGTTGAAAAAGATGCTAAACGGTTCCCTAATGCAGCTGTAGATGCAAATAATCATCTATTAGTTGCCGCTGCCGTTGGTGTGACTAGCGATACTTTCAAGCGGGCTGAAGCATTGTTAAATGCTGGTGTTGATGCTATCGTAATCGATACTGCGCATGGTCATTCAGCTGGAGTATTACGGAAAATCAAAGAAATTCGGGATACTTATCCAAAGGCTACTTTAATTGCCGGAAACGTTGCTACTGGTGAAGGGACGAATGCATTGTTCAGAGCTGGAGTTGACGTAGTTAAAGTTGGAATTGGTCCTGGTTCAATTTGTACCACTCGTGTTATTGCCGGAGTTGGGGTGCCTCAACTAACTGCCATTTACGATGCTGCTTCAGTAGCTCGCAAGTGGGGCAAGCCAATCATCGCTGATGGTGGAATTAAGTACAGTGGTGATGCTGTTAAGGCAATCGCTGCTGGTGGTAACGCAGTGATGCTTGGTAGTATGCTATCCGGAACTGATGAAGCACCTGGTAAGGTCTTCGAAGAAGATGGTAAGAAGTACAAGGCTTACCGTGGAATGGGTAGTATTGCTGCAATGGAACATGGTTCTAAGGATCGTTACTTCCAAGGTGAAGTTAATGAAGCTCAAAAGTTAGTTCCAGAAGGAATTGAAGCGCGGGTTGAATACAAAGGTAGTGCCAAGGATGTTATTTTCCAAATGACTGGTGGATTACATTCTGGAATGGGCTACACTGGTTCTAAGGATATCCAAACGATGATTGACCGTGCTCAATTTGTTCGAATTTCAAATGCTGGATTGATCGAATCACATCCACATGATGTTCAAATTACGAAGGCAGCTCCTAATTACAAATAAAATAAATTAGTTAATAAAGGCTAAGGATTTGGGTTTTACTCACTCCTTAGCTTTTTTTGGATGGGTAGAATATGCTAAAATAAGTGTATAAGTTTAAATTTTTGTAAATCGGGTAAAGTAGTCTTAAAGAATAAACCTTAAGAAAATAATTTCAGTAATGATTTGTTACACTATTAGTAAATAAATCTATGAAAAATAAGGATGATGACACTATGAAAATTTTAGTTGTAGATGACGATAAAGAAATTGCACAATTATTAGAAATTTACATCCGTAACGAAGGATACGAACCAGTATCTGCTCACAATGGGAAAGATGCATTATCAATTTTAAGAACTGAAAATGACATTGGTTTAATGATCTTAGACATTATGATGCCCAATATGACTGGGATTGAAGTATTAAAGGAACTCCGTCGTGATTCCAAGCTACCAGTTATTATTTTATCTGCTAAAACGACTGATATGGATAAGATTCAAGGATTAATTAGTGGTGCTGATGACTACGTTACTAAGCCATTTAACCCACTTGAAATTATGGCCCGGGTTCGTTCTTTATTAAGAAGAAGTCAAGACAAGATGACTAATGATGAACCAGATATCCTAAATATTGGTTCCCTTACGATCAATAAAGACTCCCATGAAGTAAAGACTTCAGATGGAAAAGAAATTCAATTAACGGCCCTTGAATTTGGTATTTTATACCTTCTTGCTAGTCACCCCAACCGTGTCTTTTCCGCTGATGAAATCTTTGAACGGGTATGGCGTCAAGAAAGTGTTGTATCGGCTAAGACCGTTATGGTGCACGTAAGTCACTTGCGCGATAAGATTGAAGATGCTACTAATGGTGAAAAGGTAATCCAAACCGTTTGGGGTGTTGGATACAAGATTGAAAGTTAACAGACTGGGGAACTAGAATATTGAAATTAACAACGCGTGAAAAAACAGAGTTATTCGGTGAAGGGGTCATTACCCTAATCCTATTGTTACTACTGAATTTATCAGTGATTGTGTTATTCAGTCAGGCGTTATTCAATAATCCCGGTTTGAAATTTGGTTTTATTACAATTAAACATTCGATTTTTACTAATCCTGGTGCGCCGTTTCAAAATCACGGAGCAGGCCCTAGACCCTGGTGGATGGATTTATTAACCTGGCAAAATATTTTAGCTGGTGTAATGGGAATAGTTGACTTAATTGTGATTTACTGGCGGCTACTTCGGCGGTATAATTTAATTCAGCTCCGGCATGTAATTGATGAAATTCACTACATTGCTGATGGCCACTTTGACCATCGAATTCCATTTAAGATTAATAGTGAAAACCAAAAAGTGGTAGACAGTGTTAATTCACTCGTGGATAGTGTAATTGAATCAATGGAGGAAGAACGGTCCATTGAACGTTCTAAAGATGAATTGATTACGAATGTTTCACATGATATTAGAACCCCGCTAACCTCGATTATTGGCTATTTAGGCCTAATTGAATCGGGTGGCTATAAGAGTAAGGAAGAATTGCTTAAATACACCCATATCGCTTTCTTTAAGTCTAAACAAATGAAGTCATTAGCGGATGACCTATTTGAATATTCAAAAGCAAGGACGATTTCAAATAATCTTCAATACAATAAGGTCAATGTAAAACAATTGATTGAACAACTTGCAATTAGTTCAGAATTGGAAGCCGAGAAAAAGGGCTTACAAATCGTTACTGAATGTAATGACAATCAACTCTTTGTGGAAGCAGATGCTGAAAAATTAGGCCGTATTTTTAATAATTTAATTACTAACGCATTGAAATACGGTAAGGGTGCTAAGCATATTTTTCTAAGTGCTTCGCAAGCTAATGCAAATGAAGTGGTAATTACCGTTGCTAATGACGGTGAACCAATCCCGAAAAAATCCATTAATCAAATTTTTGAACGATTTTATCGGGTGGAAACATCTAGAAATAAATCAACCGGTGGGACTGGATTGGGCTTAGCAATTGTCCAAAACATTGTGGATAGTCACAATGGCTTTATTAAGGTTGAATCTGACAAAAAGTTAACTAGTTTTGCGATTCATTTACCAATCCATGCTAACCATCCGTTGAAAAAAACCGGCTTTAAAAAACTACAATCTAAAGATAAGAAGGAAAATTAGTTATGAATTTTACTCACCGATTCTCCAAAATCATCGTGATGATCGGAATGGTGTTGATGACACTGGGATTGCCAGTTACGGCTAGTGCAAGCTCTGTTTATCAAAACACAAATCAACCAGATATTGATGCCACAGTTGGGCTAGCAGTGGATGCTAGCAATGGTCAGGTCCTATATTCAAAGAATAGCAATCGGCCCATGCCATTAGCGTCGATGAGTAAATTAATGTCTTTATATATTGTTCGCAAAGCAATTGCAGAGGGTAAAATTTATTGGGATCAAAAGGTGCCAGTAAACTCTGCATTACATAACTTAAGTGTCGACACTGATTATGCGAACGTACCATTACCAACTGGTAAAACCTACACGGTAAGACAAATTTACCAAGCTTCATTTGAATCAGCGAATGCTGCAATGATGTCATTAGCTAACTTAGTTGGGGGCTCGACCCAAAACTTCGTCCTAATGATGCGTAAGACGGCTAAGCAACTGGGAATTAAAGATGCACAGTTGTACACTGCCTGCGGATTAACGAACGGTGAAGTGGGGAAGGCATTAGGAATGCCTGGCGTTGATGATAATGCTGAAAACAAGATGTCAGCTAAGGATATGGCTAAAATTGCGTCTAAGTTTATGCAGCAATTTCCAGATGTATTAAAACACACTTCCATTAGCGAATACACGTTAGGTGGCAAAACACTGCGAAATGGTGACTATATGTTACCTGGTGGAACTCAAGCAGATCCTAACTTACCAGTACAAGGTTTAAAAACAGGAACTTCAACCACTTGTGGTGGTAGCTTCATTGGAACCACTAATCGCGATGGCCATCGCATTATTACGGTGGTAATGCACGCATCTAATACTGAACCTACTGATCCGGGCCGGTTTATTCAAACTAAGAAAATTATGAACTATGTTTATGATAATTACCGGTATGTAAATGTGGCGGCGGGTGCTCAAACCGCGTATAAGAACGTGGCAGTCCCAAGTGGATCAGATACTAAGGTTGCTATTAAGACCAAAAAGGCCTTTCACTATTGGGCGCCAATGAGTGCTTCTGGTGCTAACGTTAATTTAGTAATCAATAAGCAGCTCAGAGATGGCAAGGGCATTGATGCACCAGTTAAGCGTGACCAAAAAATTGGTCGATTGGTCTTCAAGGACTTTACAAATCTAGATGGCAAAACCTTACATGTATCAATGGATACAGCTGCATCCGTGGATAAAGCGAATTTATTTGTTAGAATTTGGCGTAGTATCGTTAACTTATTCTAAAAAACCAAAAAAGTCATTTCCGTTCGGAAATGACTTTTTTATTATCTTTATTTAATCCCTTTTTGATCTTCGTACATGTATTCACGAGTCATTGGTAAACCATGACCAGAAGGACCCTTGGAAATTAAGTATTGAATAACATCAATATTTCCGGCCTTGAATGAAGCGGCACAGGCTTGTAGATAGAGATCCCACATCCGAATGAATCGTTCGTCAAATAATTTCTTAACATCATCAATGTGTTCTTTGAAATTAACATCCCAATGTTCAAGGGTTACTTGGTAGTGGCGACGAAGGGTTTCCATATCGTAAACTTGCATCCCATTTTCAATAATGTGATCAAGATTTTCATCTAATCCTGGAACGTAACCACCAGGGAAGATGTATTTGTTGATCCAACCATTGTAAGCGCCACCTTGTTGTCTGGTGATTCCGTGGATTAATGCAACCCCGTTTGGCTTCAAGTACTTGTTAACGTATTTAAAGTATTCACCCAAGTTTTCTTTTCCAACATGTTCGAACATTCCAACGGAAGTAACGTAGTCGAATTGTTCATCGTGATAGTCACGGTAGTCACGAAGGTAGACAGTTGCAACATCGTCTAAGCCTTCTTGTTGAATCCGGTTCTGAACGTAATCATA
This sequence comes from Nicoliella lavandulae, assembly GCF_037546185.1. NCBI lineage: Bacteria > Bacillati > Bacillota > Bacilli > Lactobacillales > Lactobacillaceae > Nicoliella > Nicoliella lavandulae. The sequence continues at coordinate 643,060 of NZ_JAWMWH010000001.1, forward strand.
TTGTTCTTGACTAAGGGTGATTCCAGCAACCGTTAAACCAAATTCCTTAGCAGCAGTGAGCATTAAAGTTCCCCAACCACAACCGATATCTAATAGTGTACGACCTGGATTTGGGTTTAACTTTTTAATAATGTGTCTGATTTTGTTCATTTGAGCTTGTTCAAGGGTGTCATCTGGGCTTTCCCAGTATGCACAAGAATAAGTCATTGTAGGATCAAGCCAAATCTTGTAGAAGTCGTTTCCGATATCATAGTGGCTTTGAACATCCTTTTTACTTTCCTTTTCACTGTGTGATTGTTTTGGTAAGAATCGAATGAATTTCTTATTACGCATGAAACTGTTGGCGCTTTCGTATGCAGACGTAACTAAGTCTTCAATATTGCCATCAATTTCGATTTTACCATCCATATAGGCTTCCCCTAATGCAATGGAAGCATTTTTGGTGATTTGACGAATTGGAATTGGTTCTTTAAAGGTAATGTGAACTTCTGGTTCGCCTTCACCGTAGTTTTCGCTTTTACCGTCCCAATAAGTCACTTTAACTGGTATGTTAAAGCTTCTTTTTAAAAATTGTCGATAAAAAGTTTTTTCTAACATAAGTAAACAAATCCTCTCCTAATAATTGACTATGGATAGTATTATACGCTTATTTATTAAATTTTTGTAAGGGATGCTTCCAAATTATTGAATGAATAATGTTATAATTAAATAAAATCATTTAGTAAGAGGGATCATTATGAAAAAAATTTTGGGAGCCATTATTACGATTATTATAATTGGGATATTTGGTGGGTGGTTGATTAATAACCACCGGACAACGGTAACGGATGTTAATTCCGCAATTGACCGCGGAAATCAAGATATCCAAAACCAGCAGTACCATAGCGCTGTAGTTGATTTTAAGCAGGCATTAGATGCCCAACCGAATAATCAAGTGGCTGTAAACACGCTTCAACAATTACAAGCCTTTCAAGCGGCTAATTCATTCTATCAAGTTCAACATTTGGTAACTGCATCTCAACAGTACCAAAAAGTAATTGATCTAAAGCAATCAAAGACATTGGTTTCAAGAGCAACGCAACAAAAGCAAACAACTGATACGTTGCTAAGCAATGCGATTACATTGACCAATATTTATAACCAAGCATTGCGTTTTAACCATTTGAAGAAATATAAGCAATCTTCACAGGTATTAGCAGCAGCACTGCAAAATCAAAATTTAAATAACCCATACTTTAAAAAAATAGCAACTAGGGTCAAGACATTACACACTGCTAATTCAGCTAAAAGAATCGATAAGGCTACCGTTACGAATCGATTAGCAATTCGACCAGACGTAACCAACAACAATTAAATTAACAAAATACGAAGAGGAGAAGTTTTTGTATGCATTTATGGGATAAATTCATAAATAACATCCGACTCCGCAGATTGTGTGTTTTATTAGCAATCATTGCGGTGTTGTATTTAGCACGGGGCATGATGACAATCATTTTGCTGACGTTTATTTTTACCTTCTTGGTGACGACATTAGTTAACTGGGTTCGCCAATACTTAAAAATTCCGAAACCCCTTTTAGTCTGTATTATCTATGTAACGGCAATTCTACTAGTGGCCTGGGCAGCTGCCATTTACGTACCCCAAATCATTGATCAAGCAATTGCTGGCATTCGTTCAATGGTTAATTTCTATCAAAATCCAAATAACATTACGGGCAATGATACGCAAATTCAAAAATACATTAGTGATGTTATCTCTAAGTTTAATGTTGTATCAGTCCTAAAGGGGAGTGCTAATACTGCATTTGACTATCTAGCTAGCATTGGGTCAGTTAGTGCATCGGTCTTTCTGTCATTAATTTTAAGCTTCTTCTTCACGCTTGAATCCGACCGGATGGCGAGTTTCTCAAAGAAGTTTTTAACTAGTAATGTGGGCTGGTTATTTCAAGATATCTACTATTTCGCTAAAATTTTCGTACGAACATTTGGGGTCGTATTAGAAGCCCAACTCTTTATTGCAATCTGTAATACGGTTTTAACAACCATCGTTATGGCATTTATGGGCTTACCACAACTACTCATTTTAGCAATCCTAGTATTCTTCTTGAGTTTAATTCCAGTGGCGGGAGTGATTATTTCATTCATTCCATTATCACTAGTTTGTTATTCAACTGGTGGCATCTATGATGTTATCTACATGATTATTACAATCATCGTAGTCCATGGAATTGAAGCCTACGTATTGAATCCCAAATTTATGTCATCACGAACTAAGTTACCCATCTTCTATACCTTCGTGGTATTAATTGTTGGTGAAAAAATATTTGGTGGTTGGGGATTGATTGTATCTGTTCCTATCTTTACCTTCATTTTGCATGTTTTGAACGTGCAACGGGTAGGGGATGAACCGGAAGCAAATGATAAAATTGTAAAAAAGTATAATCATTCATCTAAATCTGATGAAAATTAATGGTGAATGGTGTATCATTGTTATGAAATTATTTATTATATAATAAAGAAAGAGGTTTGGAACTTATGGCAAAACTTGTATTAATTCGTCATGGACAAAGTGAATGGAACCTTTCTAACCAATTCACTGGTTGGGTTGACGTTAACTTGAGTGACAAGGGTGTAGAAGAAGCTAAGAACGCTGGTAAATTACTAAAGGAACACGGATTAGAATTTGACTACGCTTTTACTTCCGTATTGACTCGTGCGATTAAGACTTTGCACTATGCGCTAGAAGAATCTGACCAATTATGGATTCCAGAAACAAAGACTTGGCGTTTGAACGAACGTCACTACGGTAAGTTACAAGGATTAAACAAGAAGGAAACTGCTGAACAATACGGTGACGAACAAGTTCACATTTGGCGTCGTTCATACGACACACTTCCTCCACTTCTTCCAGATGATTCACCATACTCTGCTAAGAAGGACCGTCGTTACGCTGACTTAGATCCAAACTTAATTCCTGCTGGTGAAAACCTTAAGGTTACGCTTGAAAGAGTTATGCCTTTATGGGAAGACCAAATTGCACCTAAGTTATTAGATAACAAGAACGTTATCATTGCTGCACATGGTAACTCCTTACGGGCTTTAAGTAAGTACATTGAAAGAATCAGTGATGATGACATCATGGACTTAGAAATGAAGACTGGTGAACCAGTGGTTTATGATTTTGATGATAAACTTAAGGTTACTAACAAGACTAAATTAGATAACTAATTTATAAAAAAGGTAATTGATTTGCTAGCCAAATTCAATTACCTTTTTTTATATTAATTTTTTTAAATAAGGGTAATTATTTTATGAAAACAATTGCAAAATACAAAATAAAATGGCAAACGGGTCTGCCATACTTATTCATTATCTTATTATCACTAATCGTCATGGTTCCTCAATGGCATGCTCAAGCGGCGTTTATCGGCTTAGACTCAGTTTTTCATATGAATCGTTTTTATGATACCATGATGCAGATTAAAACTGGCCATTACAGTTACTTTCAATCATTCTTTGGGTTTGGCCAATCTGGGCGAATTGTGAACGCGGTTTATGGACCGTTGTTTGCATATTTAAATGGAGCTATTCTATTAATTGTCCATAACTGGGTGAATTATCAATTGATCAGTACCTACTTGTTATTTATTATTGCTGGATTTTTAATGTATCGATTACTGATCAAAAACCATGTGCAAATGGTGTGGAGTATAGTCATGGCGGTTTGTTACATGTTTTCAACGCCTATTTTATACTGGATCAATGGCCAACAATTTACTGCATGGGGCGCTGCATTCGTTCCATTATTAATGTTATCGGGAACTGAAATGATGCGGAATGGACGGATTGCCTGGATTAAATTAGCGCTATCAATGACGCTAGTGTTGCAGATTCACAATGTAACGAGTGCCATTTGCGCGTTAGCTTTGGTACCATTTTTCGTTACTGGGTGGCTAAAGTCTGATCAACGAAAACAAATGGGACTTGCGTTATTAAAAGCCATTGGATTAACGTTGATCCTATCTGCGAATGTATGGGGCGGGATGTTAGAACTATTTAGTTCTAATCACTTACTGCCGGTGGTTCCTGATTTACACTTGGCAGCTGATTCGCTCTACTTTATCCATGGGGATACTAAGTTATCATACACGGCAGCGATTCTATTTGGGATTGCGTTTTTATACTTGGTCATTCGGTGGCGTCAAATAAGCATCGATACGAAAGTGATTATTTTGGATGGCGCTGTGTTCCTATGGATATCATCCCATTTCTTCCCATGGGCATTGCTTTCAAAGCTAGTGCCGGCGGTGGATTCGGTAATTCAAAATCCAATTCGCTTTTTAGTGATTCCGTATGCGCTATTGTACTTAGCACTAGGTATCATGCTATCGGATCAAACAATTAAGTGGGGCCGGTTAGTGAGTGGGATAGTGGTATGTTTAGTAGCGTTATTATTAGTTTATAAGGATGTGCGTCATGTCCAAGCCAAAGTCCGTCACTTTAGAGGCGAACAAGTAGTCATTAGTAATCGGTTTTCAACCATTCGGACGAAGAATCCCGACATATTAAGAAGTGCGTTGCGTTCTAATAATTTACGGGCTTTCTTAAGATTGGATAGTAAGGCAACCCCTGATTATATGCCAACAACTAAGAAGATTTCGGTTTATCAATATGCAAAATTCAAGCCATATACGAGATATCGCAAACAAATTATTGAACCAAACCTAAATGCACATCGTGAGGTTAAAAACGGTGTTATGAGCGTTAATTGGGTTAATAACTCAAGTAAGACTACGACTAAGCAATTACCAGTTGTTAAGTATGGGCATTCCATTGTAACTTTGAATGGTAAGCAAGTTAAAAACGTTAAAATTAGTTCCATTGGTGCGTTAATTGTTAAGTTGCAACCAGGCTATAATCATTTGACCATTCGTTACCAAAGTGCGGGATGGTTCAAAGCATTGATTTGGCTTTCAATTGCTAGTTGGATCATATTAATTGGCTATGGTGGCATCAGAATATTCCGCCGTAAAGCGTAAAAAAATAAGACTATGAATAATTTCATAGTCTTATTTTTTATTTAGTTGAGAACCATTTTTGAATACTTGGCCAACTGTTATTATTAATGATCATTCTTGGTGTGTACATTAAGTTGGTTTGGTCATTAACTAAACCAGTATTTAATGTGGCCACCCATTGTAGATTTTGTGAATTTAAGAAGTTGGTCGTTTGAGTTGTCCCACTACCGTAAGGGTAGGCAAACGAAGTTCCAAAGTGACCAGTCTTATTATGCAATACCCGTTGACTAGTAACAAAGTCTTTTTTGAAGTGATTATATTCATTTGGTAAATCAATGATTGGAATCAATCTTTTGGTAAGGTAATGCATGTCATTGGTATGCAATTCAATACTTTGTAAATTACCAGCTTTTTTCTTAGCTGCTAGGATGTTTTTCCAGGTAGCGAACTTAGAACCTTCCCGATAACGACCAGTGTTACCAGTAACGATAAAGGTGGTGAATGGGAACTTGTATTTTTCCATTACCGGCATGGCGTTCTCAATTGTAGAACGGTCGATATCATCAAACGTAAGCACGGCATATTTTCCCTTGATGGGTACATGATTGGTAACCATCTTATACATTTGTTGACCACTGATTATCTTTACGTGATGATCCTTTAAGAACTTCATTTGATTCTTAAATTGCGTTGTTGTTACGGCAAAATCATGTAACTGTGAGTTATCAGAAAGTGATTTGACAACGTTGATTCCTAAGTCATCACCGATAATACGGTGATAACAAAAGACCATGATTCCGTTCTTTTGCTTTTCAGAATAACTATCTAAAGCATAGTTAGTGTTACCACCCTTATCGTATTGAACGGTTCGATGGATAGTTAATGCCATTCCAAAGACGATTAGAATCGCAATAATCCACACGATCATTTTACGTACTTTTCGTGTCATTTTTCTTGATTCCTCCGCATCTGTTTGATTCTATAGAACCCAAAGATGGTGGTTCCAAGGGCAAAGACTAACACCGTGCCCAGTAGTCCATAGTAAAAACCATAATCTAAGTTGAGTAGTAAATAATAAGTAACTAAGTTATCAGTATATAAGTCGAAGATAAACCCATAGTTAACATAGAATACAAATAAAACGGTTGCCCATAATAAGGCGAACAGGCAAAAGTGCCAAATTCTACGACCAGGACTAAGTTTTCTTCTAATTACAAAATTGTGTTGTGGTTCGTTTTCCATCTCTTATTTCCCCCGATCTGGACTCCGCCAAGTTCCAACGTGTTCTGGATCCAAGAAAAATGAAATCATTGCTGAAATACAACTGATTAAATTAATGATCCAGTAGTAGGCAATGTAAGCGGGGAGCAATAAAAAGTCACTCCAGTTCAAGAATGTGGATTGTTTTGAGAAAGCAAATCCAAGTAAGAACTGAGTAAAACTAACAAGTAACATGAATAACAAGATGTTACCATCAAGCGTTAAGTTATGGTCTAAGAAGAAGGTCAAGAAGTAAGTAATTGTACTTAAGGTCGTAATTACGGCCCAGGCGTTACTGACAATTGTTTCTGATAGTAAGAATTTTTCACTGAACTTACCGTGAATTAACATATCTCGATTACCAGCGAGGACTTCTAAACCACCCCGTGCCCAACGTTGACGTTGTTTAATTAAATTACGAACACTTTCTGGAACTAAAATCCAGCATACGATATTAGGGTTATATTCAACATCCCAATTATTGCGGTATAACCGCCAAGTGATATCAATATCTTCGGTCATAACCTTGGTATTCCAACCATTAACTGATTCCACGGCGGCTTTTCTAAAGCCGACAATAACTCCAGAAACAGTGGTAATACGACCAGTTAGGAATGATTCGGCCCGTTTAATGATGTCGATCACACCAATGTATTCCAATAGTTGAAGACGTCCCAAGATGGTAGTTCGGTTCCGCACCACTGGTTTTCCAGCAACTGCTCCAGCTTTTGGATGTGTATTCAACGTTTTAACAACGTAGCTAAGTGAATCCGGATCAAGGACTGAGTCTGAATCGATACCAAGTAGATATTCACCATTGGCCACTTTAAGGCCTTGGTTCATTGCATTGGCCTTACCTTGGTTAACCGGAATTGCAACAATTTGAACGTTAAATTGTGATTGATATTGTTCTTTTAGTCGATGCATGATTTCTAACGTATCGTCAGAACTTTTATCATCGATCAGTACAATTTCATAATTATCGTAGGTCAAATTGGCAAGCGATTTAACAGCTTCCTCTAAAGTGTCATGCTCATTATGGGCAGGGACTAAGATGGAAACTAACGGTTTGCGATTAGTGTTATCCACTGGAGCGTGCTTTAAAGTCCACTCTTTGAAAATACAACCAACGATCCAAACAACGGATACCATTACTGGATAACCGAAGATAAAATCGCTAATGATTTTACTAAACCACATAAATAGTTTTCCTCCTTGAAAACTGGGAAGGATCAACTTCCCCGATGAAAGATTCCTATTCATAACTTAAACGACTATTAATTAGAAGTTACAGTTATGTATAGATATTATTACAATAATCCTTATTATCATACCATATTTCAGAGTGCTTATCGTGTTATATTACATAATTTAATGATTAGTGAAATAAAAGAACTTCCCACCATATTTAAATGATTAGGAAGTCCTTTTATTGATTTGATTTGATGAATGCATTGATACCGTTTTCATCTTCAACGAAGTAAATGGATTTAGTTGGATCTTTAGATAATGGCCCCATATTTACGGCGGCCTTACCATCAATGGTCCCGATGCCAGTGACCCGACTTTTTAACATGTGATGAACGATTGATTGATACTTACTAAACGTTTCAGCTTTTTTAGCAGCGGCGCTTAACGTAAATCCGGATTCTAAATATGATTTAATGACCAAAACTTTCATTAACGTTTTATATGAATACTTACGATTTTGGTTCTTATTACAGTCCATTGACTTAATATAACCACATTTTTCCCAATATCTTAATTTACTTTGGGGTAATTTAGAATAGTTTGAAATATCACCGATGCCAAAATAAAAATCATCTTTTTTGAAAATTTCGAAGAGGCGATGATTCATATCCCCAAATGAGTTAATTTGACTATCCATTTTGATTCCTCTTTTCTAAAAGATATATAACTAACTTTCAATAACATATAATGATTATATAACATTTGAAGTTAATGTCAATTTTATTGACAAGTAGTTTAGATAGTGCTAAATTATTTATTGAAATGAAATATTTATTATTTTTATAGATGGAAAGAAGGAATGCTCTAATGGACAAGCCGTTAGATCAAAAAGGAAATCCTTATAACAGAATATTACTAGTGATTTTCCTTTTAATCGGGACTTTTTGTACCGTTTTAAACCAAACGCTATTGGCCACTGCTTATCCTAAATTGATGAGTGTGTTTAACATTGATACTTCCACTGTTCAATGGTTGACCAGTGGTTTCTTAATGGTTAATGGGATTTTGATCCCAGTTACTGCATGGTTGAGTAGTCGCTTTAACACAAAGTGGCTCTACATCTCAGCAATGTCAATCTTTGAAATTGGAACGATCATGTGTTTTGCTGCGCCTAATTTTTCAACATTATTGGCCGGTCGGCTAATTCAAGCTGTTGGGGTTGGGATTTCAATGCCAATGCTTCAAACAATTATGTTGTCCATTTTCCCAGCTGAAAAGCGGGGGACTGCAATGGGATTATCCGGAGTGGTTATTGGACTAGCACCAGCGATTGGACCAACTGTTTCTGGTTGGATCATTGTTAATGCTCAATGGCGTGATTTATTTGGAATGATCATTCCAATCATGGCAGTGGTTATTATTGCTAGTCTTTGGACGATGAAGCCGATCTTACCAAATAGTAAGACTAAGCTAGACTTCTCATCATTATTACTATCTACGATTGGATTCGGAAGTGCATTATATGCATTCTCAGCCGTTGGTGATAAGGGTTGGGGCAGTGCCACTGTGCTTACTACTTTAATCATCGGAATTATCTTTGTAATCTTATTTGTAATTCGTGAATTCAAGACTGACAATCCATTAGTTAACTTAAATGTGTTCAAGTCCAAACAATTTACGATTGGAACCATCATCGGGGCATTAGCAATGATGTCCATGATCGGTTTCGAAATGATTCTTCCATTATATCTACAAATCGTGCGTGGCTATAACGCATTTCATTCTGGATTAACGTTATTAGCTGGAGCGATGATGATCGGGATTCTAAGTCCCTTTACTGGTCGAATCTTTGATAAATACGGAGCTAGATACCTTGGAATTAGTGGGTTCTTATTACTTACGATTGGAACACTACCATTCTTCTTCTTAACAACTGACATGCCAATTGCTTACGTAGTAGTAATTTACGCTATTCGTTCTTGTGGGATTGCAATGTCCATGATGACGATTACTACCTATAGTATGAACGCATTATCAGTTAACATGATGAACCATGGAACTGCTGCTAATAATACCTTAAGACAAGTTGCTAGTTCGATGGCAACGGCGGTGATGACATCTGTGCTTACTAACGTTACTAACAACGCAAAACCAGCTAAGCACTTGTTAACAGTTGATCCGCTTCAATACAAGAGCAAGTATATTGATGCCGTGCTTAGTGGATACCATGCTGCATTCTTAGTTGCCCTTATTTTTGGAATTGTAGGATTAGCATTTACCTTTATGCTTAAAAAGGGTAAAAGTGTTCCTGAAGCTTCAGCACAAGGAGGTCGTAAATAATGATTATCGTTTTATTAATTGTCGTTGCGATTTTGTTCTTCTTGGCTTGGAACCTAGTTAATAAGCAACCGCTTCATTTTATTTTAAATACGATTATGACTGTTTTATTATTGGTAGTAATGGGATTATCCGTTGGTAACTTTAAGTATCACTATGGGATGCATAAGGTTACTTCAACTACTACTAGTACTAAGGTTAGTTCCCTTTCTTCAGAAATGAACATGGTTATTTCACAACCAGTCGGGGAAAGCCAAAGTAAGGATAAGGCACTCGTTTACAAGAGCGACAGTGCTAAGAAAACGATCAAGCCCGATACTGATGTTACGAACTTAGTAGTAAGCAGTAATATTAAACACGCTAAGTTAGTTACGAAGACAGTTCGTTGGGAATATAAGAACAGCTTCCAACGGTTTATGTACGGACTGGCGCAAAAGGAATCTATCTATCACCGGACCAATACGCTCTATGTACCAAAGAGTTGGTTAGTATTGAACGGTAAACAAGTAAAGGCATTGCCAACGATTATGAAACAAGAACAAGCAAACATGCAAAAGCAAGCTGCTAGTTCACAATCACAACAACAAGCAATGCTACAACAAGAAGTGCAATCAATGGTACAACAAAAGGTTGCGCAAGCTAAAAAGCAAAATCCAAATATGACTGCTAGTCAACAACAAGCATTGGTCAAAAAGGCAACCGCTGAAGCTAAGCAATCAGTTCAAGCTAAGGCGCAACAAGCTGCATTAGCTAAGATGATGCCAAACGTTAAGGCAGCCTTAGCCAAAGTTAAGTAATTCATTTATTGACAAATTTGCATTTGATTATTATTATTATTATGTTAATTAAACAAATGCTGAGAAGTAGTTCTAGTATTAAATGTATTTGAGAATCCAGAAACTTAGCGGGGATGAGAGCTAAGCGATACATTTAAGAAATTACACCTATGGAGCTTGCAATTATGCCGGGTCATTTCGTTATTAATGGTTGAGTGATCATTATTGATGATAACTTGGGTGGTACCGCGGAACTCATTTCGTCCCCTATGGCTTATTTAAGCTGTAGGGGATTTTTTGTTAAACAAGGAGGAAACATACATGGATATTATCGAAGATTTAGACTGGCGGGGTGCGATTAACCAACAAACCGATGCTGAAGGGTTAAAGAAACTAGTAAATGAAAAGAAAATTGGCTTATATGCTGGAATTGACCCAACAGGTGACAGTATGCACATTGGGCATTTGATTCCATTTATGATTTTAAAGCGGTTCCAATTAGCTGGTTACCACCCAGTAATCTTAGTTGGTGGGGCCACTGGTTCAATTGGTGACCCAAGTGGTAAAAAGGCTGAAAGAAAACTACAAACCATGGAACAAGTTAAACATAATGAGGAAGCACTTACTAAACAAATGACGAAACTATTTGGTCAAGATGGTGGCTTTACAATTGTTGATAACTACGACTGGCTTTCTAAGTTCTCATTATTAGACTTTCTTCGTGACTACGGTAAGGTGTTTAACATTAATACGATGTTAAATAAAGAAGTGGTTTCTAGTCGTTTAGATGCCGGAATCTCATTTACTGAATTTACCTACCAAATTTTGCAATCAATGGACTTCTTACACCTCTTTAAGAATAATGATGTTCAATTACAAATTGGTGGTTCTGATCAATGGGGGAACATTACTTCTGGAATTGATTTAATTCACAAGATGGAAGGTTCTGAAGCTAAAGCATACGGGTTAACGATTCCATTAATGCTAAAGGCAGATGGAACTAAGTTTGGTAAAACTGCTGGTGGGGCCGTTTGGTTAGACCCTGAAAAGACGACTCCTTACGAATTTTACCAGTTCTGGATTAACCAAGATGATCGGGATGTTGTGAAGTACTTGAAGTACTTTACCTTCCTTAGTCATGATGAAATTAATGAGTTAGCTGAAAAGGTAAAGACGGAACCTCAAAAACGTGAAGCTCAACGTAGATTAGCCGAAGAAGTTACTAAGTTCGTGCACGGTGAAAAAGCGGTTGAAGAAGCTGAAAATATCACTAAGGCACTATTCTCTAATGGAATTAAGAACCTAACCGTTAGTGAAGTAGAACAAGGTTTTAAAAATATGCCAAGTGTAGAAATTAGTTCTGAACCAAATAACATTATTCAATGGTTAGTAGATGATACGAAGATTGAACCATCAAGAAGACAAGCAAGAGAAGATGTTAAAAATGGTGCAGTTCGGATTAATGGTGAAAAAGTAGACGACGTTGAAGCAACAATTAATCCTAAGGATAGTTTTGATGGTAAGTTCGTTGTGGTTCGGAAGGGTAAAAAGCGTTATTATTTAGCCCGCGTTACTAAGTAATTTTAATTAATGAGTTGTAGTTAACATTGTTAGCTGCAACTCATTTTTATTTTGTTCTTCAAAACTTTGTATTGTTTTGAAATTAATTTTAATTTTATGTTGACATTAACTTTTGAACGCGGTATATTATTACTTGCGTTATTCGTTCCGACCGAACAGCTTATCAAAGTTGTTCAAAATTAATTTTAAAAAGTTGTTGACATTGAGTTATCAATTTGTTATTATTAAATAGTTGTCATTACGAACGACACACTCAAGTAGATCTTTGAAAACTGAACAAAATTATGACAAAGATGTGTAAGGAACTTCATAATTAATTATGAAGAAAAAATCTTATGCGAAGTCAATTCGCTTAAAAGTAACAATATTAGAAGAGCTAAGTTAAGCTTTTCATCTTAAGATGAGAGTTTGATCCTGGCTCAGGACGAACGTTGGCGGCGTGCCTAATACATGCAAGTCGAACGAGTTTCCGTTAATGATAGTTGATGCTTGCATTAACTTGACTTAACATCGAAACGAGTGGCGAACTGGTGAGTAACACGTAGATAACTTGCCCTAAAGCGGGGGATAACATTTGGAAACAAGTGCTAATACCGCATAACAACAAAAACCGCATGGTTTTTGTTTGAAAGATGCGTTTGCATCACTTTAGGATGGATCTGCGGCGTATTAGCTTGTTGGTGGGGTAATGGCCTACCAAGGCAATGATACGTAGCCGACCTGAGAGGGTAATCGGCCACAATGGGACTGAGACACGGCCCATACTCCTACGGGAGGCAGCAGTAGGGAATCTTCCACAATGGACGCAAGTCTGATGGAGCAACGCCGCGTGAGTGAAGAAGGGTTTCGGCTCGTAAAACTCTGTTGTTAAAGAAGAACGGGTATGATAGGAAATGATCATATCGTGACGGTATTTAACCAGAAAGTCACGGCTAACTACGTGCCAGCAGCCGCGGTAATACGTAGGTGGCAAACGTTGTCCGGATTTATTGGGCGTAAAGCGAGCGCAGGCGGTTTCTTAAGTCTGATGTGAAAGCCTTCGGCTTAACCGAAGAAGTGCATCGGAAACTGGGAAACTTGAGTGCAGAAGAGGACAGTGGAACTCCATGTGTAGCGGTGAAATGCGTAGATATATGGAAGAACACCAGTGGCGAAGGCGGCTGTCTGGTCTGTAACTGACGCTGAGGCTCGAAAGCATGGGTAGCAAACAGGATTAGATACCCTGGTAGTCCATGCCGTAAACGATGAATGCTAGGTGTTAGAGGGTTTCCGCCCTTTAGTGCCGCAGCTAACGCATTAAGCATTCCGCCTGGGGAGTACGACCGCAAGGTTGAAACTCAAAGGAATTGACGGGGACCCGCACAAGTGGTGGAGCATGTGGTTTAATTCGATGCTACGCGAAGAACCTTACCAGGCCTTGACATCTCCTGCAAAGCTAAGAGATTAGCCGTTCCCTTCGGGGACAGGATGACAGGTGGTGCATGGTTGTCGTCAGCTCGTGTCGTGAGATGTTGGGTTAAGTCCCGCAACGAGCGCAACCCCTATTATTAGTTGCCAGCATTAAGTTGGGCACTCTAGTGAGACTGCCGGTGACAAACCGGAGGAAGGTGGGGACGACGTCAAATCATCATGCCCCTTATGGCCTGGGCTACACACGTGCTACAATGGACGGTACAACGAGTCGCAAAACCGCGAGGTTAAGCTAATCTCTTAAAGCCGTTCTCAGTTCGGATTGTAGGCTGCAACTCGCCTACATGAAGTTGGAATCACTAGTAATCGTGGATCAGCATGCCACGGTGAATACGTTCCCGGGTCTTGTACACACCGCCCGTCACACCATGAGAGTTAGTAATACCCAAAGTCGGTGTAGTAACCTCTTTTGAGGAGCAAGCCGCCTAAGGTAGGACTGATGATTAGGGTGAAGTCGTAACAAGGTAGCCGTAGGAGAACCTGCGGCTGGATCACCTCCTTTCTAAGGAATAATTCGGAACCTTATGCAGTCATAGTTTTGTTTAGTTTTGAGAGGTCTACTCTCAACTTGGTTCTTTGAAAACTAGATAATATTTTAATTTTTCCAAATTGAATTGTATTAAATACAATTTCAACCGAGAACACCGCGTTATTTTGAGTTTTTTAAATAGTTTATTCGTATTTACTCAATTAACCAAATACCACTTCGTGGTAATAGGTTAAGTTATTAAGGGCGCATGGTGGATGCCTTGGTACTAGGAGCCGATGAAGGACGGGACTAACGCCGATATGCTTCGGGGAGCTGTACGTAAGCTTTGATCCGGAGATTTCCGAATGGGGAAACCCAATAATCTTTATCGATTATTACTTAATGACGAATTCATACTCATTAAGAGGCAGACGTGGGGAACTGAAACATCTAAGTACCCACAGGAAGAGAAAGAAAATTCGATTCCCTCAGTAGCGGCGAGCGAACGGGGATCAGCCCAAACCATTGAGTTTACTCGATGGGGTTGTAGGACTGAACATTTGAGTTACCAAAGGATTAGATAGTCGAAAGATCTGGGAAGTTCTGCGACACAAGGTGATAGCCCTGTAGACGAAATCTAATCCCCTCAGTTCAGGATCCTGAGTACGGCAATACACGTGAAACGTTGCCGGAATCCGGGAGGACCATCTCCCAAGGCTAAATACTCCCTAGTGACCGATAGTGAACCAGTACCGTGAGGGAAAGGTGAAAAGCACCCCGGAAGGGGAGTGAAATAGTTCCTGAAACCATGTGCATACAAGCAGTTAGAGCCCGTTAATGGGTGATAGCGTGCCTCTTGCAGAATGAACCGGCGAGTTATGATAACATGCAAGGTTAAGACGAAAAATCGGAGCCGTAGCGAAAGCGAGTCTGAATAGGGCGCTTTAGTATGTTGTGATAGACCCGAAACCAGGTGATCTACCCATGTCCAGGCTGAAAGTGTGGTAAAACACACCGGAGGGCCGAACCCGTGTACGTTGAAAAGTGCTGGGATGAGGTGTGGGTAGCGGTGAAATTCCAAACGAACTTGGAGATAGCTGGTTCTCTCCGAAATAGCTTTAGGGTTAGCCTTGGAGTCGAGAATCATGGAGGTAGAGCACTGTTTGGATGAGGGGCCCGTCTTGGGTTACTGAATTCAGATAAACTCCGAATGCCATTGATTTATATCCAGGAGTCAGACGATGAGTGATAAGATCCACCGTCGAAAGGGGAACAGCCCAGACCACCAATTAAGGTCCCTAAATATATGCTGAGTGGAAAAGGATGTGGAGTTGCATAGACAACTAGGATGTTGGCTCAGAAGCAGCCACCATTTAAAGAGTGCGTAATAGCTCACTAGTCGAGTGATCCTGCGCCGAAAATTTACCGGGGCTAAGCATATTACCGAGATTGTGGACGTAACTTTGTTACGTGATAGGAGAGCGTTCTAAGGGCAATGAAGTCAGACCGTAAGGACTGGTGGAGCGCTTAGAAGTGAGAATGCCGGTATGAGTAGCGAAAGATCAGTGAGAATCTGATCCACCGAATGACTAAGGTTTCCTGGGGAAGGCTCGTCCTCCCAGGGTTAGTCGGGACCTAAGCCGAGGCTGAGAAGCGTAGGCGATGGATAACAGGTTGAGATTCCTGTACTAGTTAACTATGTTTGAACGATGGAAGGACGTAGGAGGCTAAACGTAGCATCCTGTTGGATATGGATGTTCAAGCACTAAGTCAGGTATTGAGTTAAATGCTTAATATCGGGTTGACAAGGTGTGATGAGGACCGAAATTTAGTAGGGAAGTCGTTGACGTCACACTACCGAGAAAAGTTTCTAGTTAGTAGTTAACTACCCGTACCGCAAACCGACACAGGTAGTCGAGGAGAGTATCCTAAGGTGAGCGAGTGAACTCTCGTTAAGGAACTCGGCAAAATGACCCCGTAACTTCGGGAGAAGGGGTGCTGCACTATGTGCAGCCGCAGTGAAAAAGCTCAGGCGACTGTTTATCAAAAACACAGGTTTCTGCAAAATCGTAAGATGAAGTATAGGGGCTGACGCCTGCCCGGTGCTGGAAGGTTAAGTGGATGAGTTAGCTTCGGCGAAGCTCAGAAACGAAGCCCCAGTAAACGGCGGCCGTAACTATAACGGTCCTAAGGTAGCGAAATTCCTTGTCGGGTAAGTTCCGACCCGCACGAAAGGCGTAACGATCTGAGCACTGTCTCAACGAGAGACTCGGTGAAATTGAGATACCTGTGAAGAAGCAGGTTACCCGCGACAGGACGGAAAGACCCCATGGAGCTTTACTGTAACTTGATATTGGGTGTTTGTATAGCTTGTACAGGATAGGTAGGAGCCATAGAAGTCGGAACGCTAGTTTCGATGGAGGCATTGGTGGGATACTACCCTCGCTGTATGAACACTCTAACCCGCACCACTCATCGTGGTGGGAGACAGTGTCTGGTTGGCAGTTTGACTGGGGCGGTCGCCTCCTAAACAGTAACGGAGGCGCCCAAAGGTTCCCTCAGAATGGTTGGAAATCATTCGACGAGTGTAAAGGCAGAAGGGAGCTTGACTGCGAGACATACAGGTCGAGCAGGGACGAAAGTCGGGCTTAGTGATCCGGTGGTACCGTATGGAAGGGCCATCGCTCAACGGATAAAAGCTACCCTGGGGATAACAGGCTTATCTCCCCCAAGAGTTCACATCGACGGGGAGGTTTGGCACCTCGATGTCGGCTCATCGCATCCTGGGGCTGTAGTTGGTCCCAAGGGTTGGGCTGTTCGCCCATTAAAGCGGTACGCGAGCTGGGTTCAGAACGTCGTGAGACAGTTCGGTCCCTATCCGTCGCGGGCGTAGGAAATTTGAGAGGAGCTGCTCTTAGTACGAGAGGACCGGAGTGGACATACCGCTGGTGTACCAGTTGTGCCGCCAGGCGCATCGCTGGGTAGCTATGTATGGATGAGATAAACGCTGAAAGCATCTAAGTGTGAAACCCACCTCGAGATGAGATTTCCCATTCCTTTATGGAAGTAAGACCCCTGAGAGATGATCAGGTAAATAGGTTGGAAGTGGAAGTGCAGTGATGCATGGAGCGGACCAATACTAATCGGTCGAGGACTTAACCAAGTAAGGTAGTTCTCACGGAAGAATAAAATATTATCTAGTTTTGAGAGAACGAAGTTCTCACAATTAAATAGTGTGGTGATGATTGCCAGAAGGATACACCTGTTCCCATGTCGAACACAGCAGTTAAGCTTCTGTACGCCAAAAGTAGTTGGGGGATCGCCCCCTGCGAGGATAGGACGTTGCCGCGCAAATAAAAGAAGTCTTCGCATGATTGCGAAGGCTTTTTTGATACATAGAGCATAATGCCGTTTTAGCTCAGGAGGTAGAGCGTTTCCATGGTAAGGAAGAGGTCCCGGGTTCAAATCCCGGAAACGGCTTAAATATAAATAAAAACGGATGCTACATAATAAATGTAGCATCCGTTTTTTCGTTTAAACTTCATTATGATTAGATAATTGATGATCAATTTTAAATGAATCGCTAGGAATGTTAGCCTTAGTAATTAACGGACTGACGGGACCAACGCTAATTAATACTAGACTATGCATTGCCCTAGTAGCAATTGTGTATAACGTTCCAATTAAATCTGGAGAATTATAATTGTCAGCAGAAACATTCCAACCGATAACGGAATCAAATTCTAATCCTTTAGCTAAATAGATTGGTAAGACCACCACACCCTTAGGAAGAGTTCGATCGGCATCACCCAGTAGAGTCGTTTCGAATTGACGATTAATTTGGTGATAGATTTCCTTAGCTTCCGCAATATTTTTAGTTAATACTGCAACAGTTCCATTATCACTAAGCTGATCCTCTAACGTCTTTTTAAGACTATCAAATGCATCATTTAAGTCATATCTAATAATCATCTTTGGCAATGGCCCCTGACGATTGAATGCTTCAATATCATTTCCATCAGGAAGTAATGATTTTGCAAAGGTAGTAATTTGATATGTTGAACGATATGAACGATTTAATTTAATTAGTCTAGACTTCTTTGTACCAAAAGCATTGTTTAATTTATTTAACAACTCAGTTGGTTTTTCAACTGCTTTGAATAGTGCCTGTTCACTGTCACCAATTAAATTAAATTTAGCATTAGGGAAAATTAATTTTAGATAAATTAATTGGGCAATGGAATAATCTTGCATTTCATCCACAAATAAATATTGAATTGCTCGATTACGGCCTTCACCGGTTATTAAATCACGCAGGTATAATAACGGTGCAGCATTATCTAAGCTTAGCTGATGCTTTTCTAGTTCATCTTTAAAATCATTAACAGACTGTTTCCAAATTGATTCGTCAATATCACTTGGCAATGGAAGCTGGTTTAAAAAGTGATCGTATTGAATATATGGATCAAAGAAATTGTTATTATAAATTGCATCGTAAATAATTCGATATTCTTTTTTAACAATTTTAGCAGCTAGAAAGTCACGTTCATCATCTTGACTTTGAAATTCACGGAGCTGCTTTCCCTTCATCATTGTACGAATTCGTTCATCACTTAAATTTTCTAATTCTTCATTGACCCATTGATCATGAATAGAAGTGTTAATTCGCCGCTTTAGCGTTTTGATTAACGTATTTTTAGTTTTTAAAATTCGTTGAGCGGTATGCATTCTTTTAGGATATTGCTCGTAGACATGTTTAATATCGTCAGCTGTAAAAAATGGTTTACCGCGAAAGTAAATGGTACTAAATTGAATATCATTAGCATCAATGTCTGTAATATAATCAGCTAATTGGTGCATGAATTCAGCGCTACCTTTGTATTCACGAAGTTTGATTTGTTGAGTATCCATCTTTTGTTGGTGTTCGTATCGATCAAAAATGGTTTGTACGTTTAAACCTTCAAAACGATGTGCGAAGAACTCAGCTAATGTTACTTGCCGCATGTTACGTTCACCCAGGCTAGGGAGCACATCAGAAATGTAGTGACTGAATAGCTTGTTTGGCGATAGTAGAACAATTTGATCAGCTTCTAATGAACTACGACTGTGATATAACAAGAACGCAATTCGTTGCAAGATAGCAGATGTTTTACCAGAACCAGCTACTCCTTGAACTACCAATAAATCACTTTTAGTATCACGGATAATGTCATTTTGTTCACTTTGGATGGTAGCAACAATATTTTGCATGGTTTCATTATTTTGTTCACCAAGTGCATGCTGCAACATCTCATCACCAACCGTTTCGTTAGTGTCGAACATATTATCAATTTCACCATTTTGAATTTGAAATTGTCGTTTTTTGAGTAATTCTGCTGATAGTTCACCCACGGGAGTTGTGTATTTTACTTTGCCAAGGGTCCCATTGTAATAAATACTAGCGATTGGGGCACGCCAATCATAAATTAGGAAGTTTTGATCATCATCAACGAATGACGCAGTCCCAATGTAAAGTTCTTCAGGAGTAGTCTCATCTTCATCAACGATATCAATTCGACCAAAATAAGGAGAATTTGCTAAGTCTTTTAACGTATTCAACTGTCTTTTGATAATTGATTCATTTTCAATATCCCGGTTAACTAATCCTCTTTGTTGTTGTAACTCAGCACTGGTTTCAATTCGGTCATCAACTTCAAAGTAGTTAACTGAAGTGTTAGCTCTATAATTTTGTTGAACATTCTCGGTTTCTTCATGGGCCTTAGCCAAATCAAAGCGCGTTTTTTGAATACGGCGTTTAATTTGATCTACGATTGAGTCTACACGATCTTGTTCGATTCTGTATTCACCGGGTTCCAAACTTAATTCCTCCTTTTTAAAAATCCATTTCAACGTGCAACTATTTTAGGTGTAAAAATCATGATTGTCAATTAAACTCGCTTTGACATTAAATTATTAATCAATTAAAATATTAGATGATTATAGTATCGATAGTATTAAGTAGTTAAGTTACGTGCAGAGAGATCATAAGTGCTGAAATTGATCATAACTTGACGAAATGGTTGAATGGGTTCCTCCTTATCGGAAAAAGTGGCTAGATATTTTTATCTTGCAACATAGGTGGTACCACGTTAAGGCGTCCTATTGGAAATAATTCCAGTAGAACGCCTTTTTTCAGAAAGGATTGATGATAATGACAGAAAAAAAGGTAATTTTAACAGGTGATCGACCAACGGGTAAGCTACACATTGGCCATTACGTTGGTTCATTAAGAAACCGGGTGGCGTTACAAAACTCAGGTGAATATGATACTTATCTACTAATTGCTGATATGCAAGCATTAACGGATAATGCCCGTGATCCAGAAAAGATTCAACATAGTTTATTACAAGTTGCATTAGATTATTTAGCGGTGGGAATTGACCCTGAAAAATCAACGATTTGTGTTCAATCGCAACTACCCGCATTAAACGAATTAACCATGCACTACCTTAATTTAGTAACAGTTTCACGATTAAATCGGAATCCAACCGTTAAAACTGAAATTAAGCAAAAGAAGTTTGGTCAAAGTGTGCCAGCCGGGTTCTTCATTTACCCAGTTAGCCAAGCGGCGGACATTACAGCATTTAAGGCTAACACCGTTCCCGTTGGAGCTGATCAAGAACCAATGTTAGAACAAACTCGTGAAATTGTACGGACGTTTAACTCCATTTATAATCAACCAATTTTGGTGGAACCAGAAGGCTACTTCCCACCAAAGGAAATGGGACGGATTCCTGGTCTAGATGGAAACGCTAAGATGAGTAAATCATTGGGCAATGCAATTTACTTAGCTGATGATCCAGATACGATTCAAAAGAAAGTAATGTCAATGTACACTGATCCAGATCATATCCATATTGAAGACCCAGGTAAAGTTGAAGGTAATACGGTCTTTACCTACTTAGATATCTTCGCAAAGGACCATGAACATGTTGAAGAATTAAAACAACAATATCGTCATGGTGGATTAGGTGACGTTAAGATTAAGCGGTACTTAAATGAAGTATTGCAAGCAGAATTAGAACCAATTCGGACCCGTCGAGAAGCATTTGCTAAGGATCCAGCTGCTGTTTACGATATCTTACGTGCTGGAAGTGAAAAAGCGCGTCAAGTTACTAACCAAACGCTTGAAGAAGTTCGCGATGCCATCGGCATTAATTACTTTAAATAATCTCCGAAAAATAATTATTTAAAGAAGGGTGTTAAAATTGGAAAATTTTGTAATTTTAGATATTGGTTCCAATTCGGTCCGTATGGCAATTAATGAAATTGAAAATGATGGATCTTATCGCGAAGTGAAACGAGTTAAAAATGATAGTCGCCTTTCTGAAGGCATGGGTCGTGAAAAAATACTTCGACCTGCAGCCATCAAGCGTACCATCAATGCCCTCGAGAATTTTAGAAATATTTATCAAGAGTATCCTAATATTCACGTTAAAGTCATTGCCACTGCGGCAGTACGACAAGCTACTAATCAAGCGACATTCTTAAAGCAAGTGCGCGATAAATTAGGATTGCGGGTCAAGATTTTATCTGGAAATCAAGAAGCTTACTATGATTATCTAGGGGTCGTAAATAGTATTAAAAATCCGAATTACATTCTAGTTGATATTGGTGGCGCTAGTATGGAATTAGTTTTAGTGCAAAATCATAAGCAGAAAAACTTAATCAGTTTACCAATGGGGGCGGTTAGTCTTTCTGAACACTATCATCTAAGTGATCAAATTAAAGCATTAGACTTATTTGATGCGGAAACATACGTGCATCAAGAATTACACCGGGTCTTTTGGTTTAAATGGGCGTATCGATATCCATTAGTTCTACTAGGTGGTGCTACTCGTGCGTTGGCACGGATTAACCAACATCGTCAGCACTTAAACCGTTCACATAAATTAAATCACTATCAATTAAAACAACATCAAGTGCTAAAGACATTTGAAACGTTAATTTCACGGAATAATTTACAACGAAAACAAATTTCAGGATTAGAATCTGATCGAGCAGACATTATTGTGGGTGGTTTGTTACCATTAGTTTCAATCATTAATCGAATTAATTCAAAGCAGGTTATCTTTGCTGATAGTGGCGTTCGAGAGGGACTAATCAATGAATACTTGCATCATTTAAAGGCGCGTCAAAAACATTAATCGCTACTAAGTGATTAAATGCAAAGGTGGAGTTATTTTATGGATAATACATTTAAACACTTTTATCGCAAATCCTATGCTGAACGACTATCGGTAGTTGGTAAGTACGCCGAGTTAGATGAGGATAATCAAGCGTTGATTAAATCCCATGCTAATTCAACTAGCTCGCATTTAATTGAAAACTACCTTACTGACTATTCCATTCCGGAAGGGGTCGGGGTTAATTTAATTATTAACGGCAATGAACATGAAATCCCAATGGTGACTGAAGAGCCATCTGTAATCGCCGCCGTTAGTAATGGGGCTCGAATGTTGCGAACGAATGGGATTGAAGCAACGGTGTTGAATCGGGAACTAATCGGCCAAGTAGTTCTGCATAAACCGACCTCTGAACTGTTAGACTGGATCGATGATCACCGGGCAAATTTAATCGCCCTTGCTGATTCAGCACACCCCAGTATTCAAAATTATGGTGGGGGTGCCACTGATTTAGAAATACGGAAACTAGATCATGATAATTACTCCATTGACCTTAGCGTAAACGTATCTGAGGCAATGGGGGCCAACATCATTAACTCAATGCTAGAAGCCGTTGGCGCTTCCATTAATCAACAAATGCCAGGGGTTGTATTGATGCAAATCTTATCCAATTATGCGACCAAGAGTTTGGTTAAAGTGGTTGGTAAAATTGATTTCGATCAATTAGGAGCGCCTGGGATGACGGGCAGCGAAGTTGCTGCTAGAATTGGGTTAGCTAGCCATATTGCTCAAGTCGATCCATATCGAGCAACAACGCATAATAAAGGGATTATGAACGGAATTGATGCGGTTACGATTGCGATGGGCAATGATTGGCGGGCCATTGAAAGTGGTGTTCATGCTTATGCTGCACGTGATGGCCAATATCGCGGCCTCAGTAAATGGGAAGTAATTGATAACCAGCTAGTGGGGTCAATGACCATTCCACTGCCAGTTGGTTTTGTCGGCGGGGCAACGAAGGTTTTTCCCCTCGTTAAAATTAACCAACGAATTGCTAAAGTAAAAAATGCCCGGGGGTTAATGCAATTAATTGCAGCCACTGGATTAGCTCAAAATTTAGCGGCGCTAAAGGCAATTGTGACTGATGGGATTCAAAAGGGGCACATGGCATTGCAAATTAAGTCGTTAGCAATGAGCGCTGGTGCAACGCCTGAAGAACTCCCAGAAGTATTACATCAGCTTCGGACAATGGAGCATCCAAGTGAGGATGCTGCTAAACAAATTATTAATCAAATACGAAATACTAAATAAGTGAAGGTGAATTTTAAAACATGGAACCAAATGATATTAAATTAAATGAACAAACCCAAAGTTTATTAAATGTAGTTAATCGTTTCTTTCCTGGTAAGGTCGAAGTCCAATTTATCGGTCGCCTTCAATCAGGATATGTAAGACATGATCAAGCCCAAGCGGTTCAAGATGGAAAAAATATTTATATTCAAATCTCTGACTTGTCAGCGCCTAACTACACGGCTTCACATGAATTACTACACTTATTAATGACTTTACGGGGCTTTCCACAGGCTTTCTTCTCATTAACTACTGGTAATTCAGAATTAGACGAGCAACTACAAGCAATGGGAATTGAACTCTTTGATATTGTGGCTCATTTCGTAGTGGTTGCTGAACAACGAAAACATGATTTAATTAATGCTGATATTGAATCCATGTACCTAAAGGGGATTAAGGAAACGATTAAGCCCGAACCAGCAGAATTAGATGATGAAATGACGGTTCGCTTAGTGACATTGTTAGATGCGATGGTCTTTTATGGCGATCGATTCGGTGAAGTCAAAGGCGATTTAGAAGCAGATTATCCAAAATCATTGGCAGCGGCGCAGAAACTATATGATTTAATTACTGAAAAGCCAACCAATTCACCATTTACGTTCCGGCGGAATGTAGTTAAATTATTCAAGGCCTTTGATGATCAATTGACTGATTGGAACTTGCCACCATTGAACAATAAGGACTTTACCACCATTACGAGTGTGCTTTCCGAACGTCAATTAAACTTAGAAGTTCGGCAAATGTTTGAAATCTTCCATTCCGAACTACATGAAAAGGAAACGAATCGGCGTGCATACGTTGGATTCAGTAAGGTGGATGACCAAAATTCATTCGTAATTCCAGCACCAACTGGTAAGGATGATAGCCCTGAATTCTTCAAACGTCTGTACAGCATGACGGTTGAGGATCTCTTCAAGGAACTTAAGATGCCATTTATTTTACGTTAATGATGGGGGCGTTATTATGGATGCAGATGTTCAAGCATTATTTAATCAATCCAAACACATTGTCTTTTTAACCGGTGCAGGTGTATCAACACCATCTGGAATTCCAGATTATCGTTCTAAAAATGGGCTTTATGCTCAAGATAACGACGGTCGGCCGGCTGAATATTATTTAAGTCATTCATGTTTAGACCATGAACCGGATAAGTTTTATCAGTTCGTTAAACAAAATATGTTTTATCCTGATGCTAAACCCAATGCAATTCATTTAAAACAAGCAGCCTTGACGAATCAAGACCGTGCTAGCATTATCACGCAAAACGTTGATAATTTGTATAATGAGGCTCACGCTAGTCATTTAATTGAATTTCACGGTAATTTGTACGATGTTTATTGTCAAAAGTGTCATCAACCAGTTGATTGGCATGCTTATTTGCAAAGTCCTATTCATCAGGGATGTGGGGGCACATTGCGACCAGGCATTGTATTATATGATGAAGGCTTGGATCCAGTTAAAGTTCAGGATAGCGTTGATTTAATGTCTAAGAGTGACCTCGTGGTAATCGTGGGCACTTCGATGCGGGTTTATCCGTTTGCTGGCTTATTGCAGTATCGTAATCCGGCTGCACCAGTGATTGCGATCAATCAAGAGCGGCTTGACTTAGGAATTCCGTTAAAGATGATTCAAGGCGATGCGGTTAAATTCTTTGAGGAGTTACAAGTGTAGATGATTACAATTGGCCTAACGACCTGGTCTGATCATCCGGCATTTTCCAATGATGACCGGCCACCCAGCTTAACGACCTATGCTAGTTTTTTACCAACCGTGGAAGTAGATACACCATTTTATGCTATCCCCAAGGTCAGTACGGTAATCAACTGGCAACGACAAGTTCCAAAACAGTTTCAATTTGTTCTAAAGGCGAATCAATTAATGACTCAACATGATTTAAGAGGTCCCAAGCCAGCAACACTGCATGAACGGCATCAAGCGTTTCAACAGTTTCAGAAAATGGTAGTTCCATTAGTGGACCGCCATCAGCTAAAGACAATTTTATTTCAATTTCCACCATTTTTTGATTTAACTAATGAACATTTAGATTATTTAACGCAAATACGTAATTACTTGCCAGATTTGCCAATTACCGTTGAATTTCGGCATCCAGCTTGGTTTAACAAGCAGTTTGAATCACAGCTATTTTCTGGACTACAACAGTTGGGGATGACCCTAGCAATTGTGGACGAACCCCATAACTTAAATGATGGGGTTCCATTCGTGCCAGTAATCACTAACCCAAATTTAGTGTTTATTCGGTTGCACGGCAGAAATGCGGCAGGATGGTTCAATCAAGGTAAGGATTGGCGAAGTAAGCGGACTTTATACCGCTATAATGATCATGAATTGCAGGGGTTGGCAGGTATTGTTAAAGATTTAGCCAACCAAGCTCGAGAGGTTTGTGTGATTTTCAACAATAACTCCGGCAAGGATGCAGCACCAAATGCATTAAAATTACAGTCATTGCTCGGGCTACATTTTAAGGGGCTCGCCCCCAAACAATTAGATTTATTTTAAAATTTTCTAATTATGCTATAATAAAAATAATATAGATAGCGAAAACCGCTTTTGAAAGGGAGCATTACTTTATGGCGAAACCAACTTATTACATCACGACCCCAATTTATTATCCATCGGGGCGGTTACACATCGGTAACTCATACACTACAATTGCGTGTGATGCATTAGCACGCTTTAAACGTAAGACGGGATACGATGTTTTCTACCTTACGGGAACTGATGAACACGGTCTTAAGATTGAACAAAAGGCTGAAAAATTAGGCATGGATCCACAAGCCTATGTTGATAAAATGGCTGATGGAATTAAACAACTTTGGAAGACACTTGATATTTCTAATGATAAGTTCATTCGGACAACTGATGACTATCACGAAGCAGCAGTGCAAAAGATTTTCCAAAAATTACAAGATAATGGCGATATTTACTTAGGTGAATACACTGGTTGGTACTCTGTGTCTGATGAAGAATACTTTACTGAATCACAATTATCAGAAGTATATAAGGATGACGCAGGTAACGTGACTGGTGGGAAAGCCCCTAGTGGTCATGAAGTGCAATTAGTGCATGAACCTTGTTACTTCTTTAAGATGAGCAAGTATGCTGATTGGTTATTACAATACTACAAGGATCATCCCGACTTTATTGAACCATCGACTCGGATGAATGAAATGATCAATAACTTCATTAAACCCGGCCTAGAAGATTTAGCTGTCTCACGGACATCATTCAACTGGGGAGTTCCAGTGAAGAGTGATCCAGAACATGTGGTTTACGTATGGATCGATGCATTGACGAACTATATTACTGCATTAGGTTATGGTTCTGATAATGATGAACTATTCCAAAAGTACTGGCCAGCTAATGTACAAATGGTGGGTAAGGAAATCGTTCGTTTCCATACGATTTACTGGCCAATTATTTTACATGCATTAGGCCTAGAATTACCTAAGCATGTTGTGGGCCACGGCTGGTTATTAATGAAAGATGGTAAAATGTCTAAGTCTAAGGGTAACGTTATTTACCCAGAAACATTAGTAGAACGGTATGGCTTAGATGCTACTCGTTACTACTTACTTCGGGCAATGCCTTATGGTAACGATGGAGTCTTTACGCCAGAAGACTTTGTTGACCGAATTAATTATGATTTAGCTAACGACTTAGGAAATCTATTGAACCGGACGGTTGCAATGATCAACAAGTATGAAGGTGGCACCATCCCAGCGTTCAAGTCTGATGTAACAGAATTTGATGCGCCATTAGAAGCCATTGCGGCTGAAGCCGTTACTGAATTTAATGCTAAAATGGACTCAGTTCACTTTGCAGATGCATTGGCTGCCATTTGGAAGTTGATTGCTGCTACTAATAAGTACATCGATCAAACTGAACCATGGAAGTTAGCTAAGAGTGATTCAGCTGATGATAAGGAAGCCCTTGCATCAGTGATGGCTCACTTGGCTGCTAGTTTACGGGTCGTAGCATTATTGATCAGTCCAATCATGACGCAAGCCCCTAAGAAGATCTTTGATCAACTAGGTTTGGAATTTGGTGACTTTAACTTAGCTGAACTTAATATTGCTGATTTACCAGCTAACACCCAAGTGGTGAAGAAAGGAGTTCCAATCTTCCCTCGCTTGGATGCAGAAGCTGAAGTTGAATTTATTAAGGGTCAAATGACTAAGTCTGACAAGACAAAGGGTCGTGCAGCACAAAAAGCAGCTGCTGATGGTAGCTTTGATCCAGATACGACTGAATTAACGCTCACTAAGAAGGCAATTCGATTCGAAGCGTTTGATAAGGTTGAGTTAAAAGTTGCGGAAGTCGTTGCGGTGCAACCCGTTGAAGGGGCTGATAAGCTCCTTAAGTTTAAGCTAGATGCTGGTGATCAAGGCTATCGCCAAATTTTATCTGGAATTGCCAAGTGGTATCCAGATTACCAAAAACTAGTTGGTAAAAAAGTAATTGCTGTTTCTAACTTAAAGCCTCGTAAGATGAAGGGTGAACTTAGTCAGGGAATGCTACTTTCAGTTGAACATAAGGATGGTTCAATTGAATTAGCAACCCTACCAAGTACGTTTGAAAACGGTGCAACTTTAGAATAATTTTAAACTTAGATTGGCCATTAATTCTAGTTGGATTAATGGCTAATTTCATTTGGAGGTACGGTTATGCAAATTTTTGATTCTCATACGCACTTAAATGATGATATTTTACTCCCCGACGCCAAACAGTATATTGAACATGCTCGTAAATTAGGGGTCGTTAAAATGGCAATTGTTGGTTCGGACCGCAAGTTGAATCGATTAGCAATTGAATTAGCGCATCAATATGATAATTTATATGCCATTGTTGGTTTTCATCCCGAATCTGCGAACGAATTCGATGATGCAGCGGCTAAGGAATTAAAGGCTCAACTAGCCGATCCTAAAGTAGTCGCTATTGGTGAAATTGGCTTAGATTACCATCAAAACGTTGTTAAACAAAAGGTACAACACCATGTCTTTAAACGCCAGATTGAAATGGCGAAGGCAGCTGGGTTGCCAATCTCTGTGCATAATCGAGATGCGTTTGAAGATACGTATGATATTTTGAAGGCAGCTGATGTAAGTTCAATTCACGGAATTATTCATAGCTTTAATGGTGATCCCGAATGGGCCCATAAGTTTTTGAACTTAGGGATGTATGTATCATTTAGTGGGGTGGCTAGCTTTAAGAAAACGAAGGAAGTTCATGCTGCAGCTAAGGAAACACCACTAGATCGAATTTTAGTGGAAACCGATGCCCCATATTTGGCACCAGAACCATACCGCGGAAAACAAAATGAACCCGGCTATACCCTATACACGGTAGAAGCCATTGCGAGATATCGTGATACAACTCCGGACGTAATTGCTGATGCAACCTACCAAAACACTCTCCGGATATTTGGAATCGAGGAATCATGAACAAAATTAAAGAAGTCATCATTGTTGAAGGCAAAGATGATACCAAGCGCATTAAAGATGCGGTCAATGCTGATACGTTAGAAACCCGGGGTTCGGCAATTGATGATAAAACCCTAGCATTAATTAAACAGATTGCAGCCCAACGTGGGATTATTATTTTTACTGACCCTGATTTTTCAGGCGAACGAATTCGTAAAATCGTGGCCAATGCCGTTCCGAATGCGAAGCATGCGTTTATTAAGCGGAACTTAGCAACGCCTACGAAAGCGCATGGGTCGCTGGGCGTAGAACACGCTACTCCTGAAACGATTCGAGCAGCGTTAGCTAATTTATACTCTGAAGATCCAGCAGCAACGGCATTAATTCCGGAATCCGTGTTGATGGACTATAACCTAATGGGTGGTCCAAATTCACGTCAGCGTAGACAAATGTTGTGTGATATTTTAAACATTGGCTATGTAAATGGGAAACGGCTTGCTAAACGGCTGCAGATGTTTTCAATTACGCCCCAACAATTTAATGATGCAATGAAGCAAATCGAGGAGGAACTAAAATGACGAACACACCTGCAATTGGGAGTCCCGCCAGAACCCAAGCAATTTTGAACCGTTATCACCTATCTGCTAAAAAGAGCTTAGGGCAAAACTTTTTAACTGATTTGAACACGTTGGTGGGAATTGTGGACGCTGCAGAAATTACAACGGATGATAATGTGATTGAAATTGGCCCCGGAATCGGTTCTTTGACCGAACAAATTGCTAAGCGGGCGAATAAGGTGGTGGCCTTTGAAATTGACCGTAACCTATTACCCGTGTTAAATGAAACCTTGGCCCCTTATGATAATGTTAAAATCATTAATGAAGATATCCTAAAGGCTAACTTGCCAGAAGTAATTAAAAATGAGTTTGGTGATGGTCGACCAGTAAAGGTCGTAGCTAATTTACCTTATTACATTACTACGCCCATCATCTTAAGTTTATTGAAGGGACCAGTTGATTTTTCTAAAATTGTGGTAATGATGCAAAAGGAAGTTGCAGATCGCCTGGGCGCTAAGATTGGTGTAAAGGCTTATAGCTCGCTATCCGTGATCGTGCAATACCTACATCGGGTGACTGTGCCAATGATGGTTTCTAGAAAATCATTTATTCCATCCCCCAATGTTGATTCTGCAATTGTCGTTTTATCGGATTATGACCATCGGGATGCCGTAGCTTACAATGACAAGGCATTCATGGGATTCGTACGGGGGTGTTTTGCCCACCGCCGTAAAACGCTTTGGAACAATCTGCAAGGTATCTTTGGTAAACAACCAGATGTAAAATCACAAATTCAAAATGGATTGGATGATGCCGGGATTCAACCCAGTGTTCGACCAGAACAGTTAACGGTAGCTGATTTTGTTAACCTTGCCAATACTTTCCATGAAATTGGATTATTAAAATAACATTCCTAGCAGTTCCTAATTGAGGAACTGCTTTTTTAGTCCACTGACTTTTATGATAAATTTTAGTATAATAAAAAATAAATAAATTAAGTGGATTGGAGGGGATGAATTGAAAATTGTTGAAAAGGCACCCGCAAAGATTAATTTGGGATTAGATACGCCGTTTATGCATTCAGATGGCTTGCCAGAATGGAACATGGTCATGGCATCGGTGGATTTGGCGGACTACGTTACGATTGAAACAACGGGCAAAGATGAAATTGTTGTTGAATCGGATAGTGTATTTATTCCAAATGATCGGCGCAACCTAGCTTATCAAGCTGCATTAATCTTGAAGCAGCAATTTAGCATTCGCACCGGGATTAAAATTGAAATCAAAAAACATATTCCAATTGCCGCCGGATTAGGCGGAGGTTCATCTGATGCAGCAGCCGTGTTGAGGGGGATGAATCAATTATTTGATTTGCAGCTAACTAACCCCAAGCTAGCAGAGATTGGGTTATTAGTTGATTCAGACGTTCCATATTGTATTTATAGTCAAACGGCACTGGTCACTGGGCGTGGCGAAATCATTGAAGAAATGCCTAAACTACCATCCATGTGGATCGTGATTGTAAAGCCACGCATTAGTGTATCAACGCCCAAAATTTTACAAGAAATTGATTATACAAAGTTAGACCATCCCAACATCGACTCGTTGATTAACTATACGAAGCGAAGTGATTTAAATGGCATTACTGCCAATATGGGCAACGTATTGGAGTCTATTTCTGGTAAACATTATCCGGAAATTTTGGAAATTAAAAATCGTTTGATTGCATACGGGGCGGATGGCTCGCAAATGAGTGGGACCGGCCCTACTGTATTTGCCGTGTGTCAGAAATTAAGTCGGGCTAAACGCCTATTGAATAGCATTCGGGGCTTCTGTAATGAAGCTTATTTGGTGCGGCCACTATAAATATCACTTACATTAAATGATAAAATTACTAAAAAATAGGGTAAAACACGAACTTTTATGCTAAAATTTGTGTGATAGGAAAATTTGGTAATTTTATTTATAGAGGTGAATGACTTGAAGGTCAGAAGAAGTAATCGATTAATTGATATGACTAAGTATCTTTTAGATCGACCCCATACGCTGATTCCCCTGACTTTTTTTGTGGACCGGTATGGTTCTGCAAAATCTTCGATTAGTGAAGATCTAGGAATATTAAAGCAAACATTTAAGGATCGTGGAATTGGTATCGTGGATACTATTCCAGGGGCTGCTGGTGGAACCCGGTTTCTACCATCAATTCCAGCAGCTGAAGCTAAAGCATTTGTGGATGACTTAAAAGATGCCCTAAATGATGATAGTCGCTACTTAGCTGGTGGATACATTTACATGGCAGATGTTTTAAGCTATCCCAGCACTTTGCGGACAATTGGCCGAATCATGGCCACTAAATTTGTGGATCAACGAATTGATGCCGTGTTAACTGTGGCTACTAAGGGAATTCCAATTGCGCAAAGCATTGCTACGAACTTGAACGTGCCGTTCGTAGTCGCCCAACACGATTCTAAAATTACTGATGGTTCAACCATTAGCGTTAATTATGTATCTGGCTCTAATAATAATGTCAAAAAAATGGTATTATCAAAGCGGAGCCTAGCAGCTAACTCCCGTGTTTTGATCGTTGATGATTACCTTAAGGGTGGCGGAACGGTGAACGGATTAGCTACGCTAGCTCGTGAATTTAATTGTGAAGTAGCAGGCGTTTCGGTGCTTGCTGAAGAAAATTTTGCTCGACGCGAGTTTACAGATCAAGAATATGTTTCGCTAGTTAAGGTTGATATTGCTAAACATATTACTGTATCGGACGGTAACTTCTTAAAGACCGTTTTTAATCAAAAATAGGAGGATCAATTGTATGAGCGCAAGAAATACCATTATTTTAGCTGCCGGTAAGGGAACTAGAATGAAATCCAAGTTGTATAAGGTGTTACACCGTATTTGTGGTAGAACCATGGTTGACCATGTGTTAACACAAGTCGAAAAAACGAACATGGATAATATCGTGACCGTAGTGGGCTATGGTGCCGAAGATGTTGAACATGAATTAGGCGATCGGACTAAATACGTAGTTCAAGAACAACAACTTGGGACTGGGGATGCGGTAATCAAAGCAGAACCACTCCTAAAGGATATTGAAGGGACTACCATGGTGGTTAGTGGGGATACGCCATTATTTACCAGTCAAACGTTTGAAAAACTATTTAAGTACCATGAAGAAAAACAAGCAGCAGTCACTATTTTAACTTCTAAGGCCCCAGATCCAACTGGGTATGGGCGGATCGTTCGTAACGACATTGGCATTGTGGAAAAGATTGTGGAACAAAAGGATGCCTCCAAGGAAGAACAAGCGATTAATGAAATTAACACGGGGGTTTATGTATTTGATAATCAAGCCCTCTTTAAGTCCTTACACCAAATTAATAATAACAATGCGCAGGGTGAATACTATTTAACTGACGTTATTGAAATCTTGAAGAACGCCGGTAAGATCATTGCAGCATATCGGATGGCTGACTTTAACGAATCAATGGGTGTTAACGACCGAATCGCGTTGTCCAAAGCCACTAAGGTAATGCAAGCACGGATCAACCAACATCATATGGCAGAAGGGGTTTCCATTATTAATCCTGATGATACCTATATTGATGTGGATATTAAAATTGGCCCTGATACCGTAGTCGAACCAGGGGTGCAAATTCATGGGCAAACTACGATTGGTTCTAACTGTCGAATTGGGGCTAACTCAGAAATTATTGATTGTCAATTACATGACAACGTGCATGTGATTTCATCATACCTCCAAGAATCTGAAATGCTAGATAACTCGGATATTGGACCTTACAGCCATCTTAGACCAGCTTCAGTAATTGGCCCACATGTGCACTTAGGTAACTTCGTAGAGGTTAAAAAAGCCCAAATTGACGAAGGAACAAAGGTTGGTCACTTAACTTACGTTGGAAATGCGCACTTAGGTAAGAACATCAACGTTGGGTGTGGTGTTATTTTTGCTAATTACGATGGTAAGAACAAGCACAACGTAACCGTTGGGGATGGGGCCTTTATTGGTAGCAATTCTAACTTAATTGCACCAGTAAACATTGCTGATCATTCATTTATTGCTGCTGGTTCTACGATTACTGATGATGTGAACAAATACGATATGGCAATTGCCCGCGCTCGGCAAACGAATAAGCCCGGCTACTATAAAAAATTACCTTATGATGCTTAAGATGGTATAAATTAACTTTGCATTATATAATAATTGAGCATTTTAGTGTAAAATATTAAGTAGCGAAAAAAATCAGATTGTTTTTACAAGTAAGACAGTAATGAATGGATTTTAGATGGAGGAAGTTATGTCTGAACAAAATGTTGATCCTAAATTTAAACTTTTTGCCTTAAATTCAAATATTCCATTGGCTGAAAAAATTGCTGATAATATGGGAATTGAATTAGGAAAAGCAAATGTTAATCACTTTAGTGATGGTGAAATTCAAATTCAAATCGAAGAAAGTATTCGTGGCGATGACGTCTACATCATCCAATCAACTTCTGAACCCGTAAACGATAATTTAATGGAATTATTGATTATGGCAGATGCACTTAAGCGGGCTAGTGCACGCACGATTAACGTGGTAATTCCATATTATGGATATGCACGTCAAGATCGTAAAGCTCAATCAAGAGAACCAATTACTGCTAAATTAGTAGCTGATATTTTACAAACGGCAGGGGTAAGTCGCGTGGTTTCACTTGATTTACACGCAGCTCAAATTCAAGGCTTTTTTAACATCCCAGTTGACCACTTAATGGCAGCCCCATTATTAGCTGACTACTTCTTAAAGGAAGGCTTTGACTCCGATACAGTTGTAGTTTCACCTGATCATGGTGGGGTCGTTCGAGCACGAAAAGTGGCTGAATATCTTAAAGCGCCCATTGCCATCATTGACAAACGGCGGCCTAAGGCGAACGTTGCTAAGGTTATGAACATTATTGGCGATGTAAAAGGCAAGACTTGTTTAATGGTCGATGACATGATCGATACGGCTGGAACCATTACTTTGGGTGCCCAAGCATTGATCGATGCTGGCGCCAAAGAAGTTTACGCTTGTTGTACCCACCCCGTTCTATCTGGTCCAGCAATTGAAAGAATTCAAAAATCACCAATTAAACAATTAGTGGTGACTGACTCCATCCAATTGAAGCCGGAACAAGAAATCGATAAGATTAAGCAAATTACAATTGCCAAGTTAATGGGAAATGCAATTACTCGCATCCACAAAAACGAGCCATTGAGTCCTTTATTTAAAGCTTAGTTAAATGATGAAGCGATTTAAAGTGGCGGGAATTACAATTATCTTGGCTTTACTCATTAGTATCGTTACGCTATTAACGGGCGATCGTGAATGGGTGATTGCCATCAGTAATATTTACTTTATTGTTGGCTTATTTACCCTAGTGGTTGCAGCATTTATTCTTATTTTAAGTGGTCATTTATTTACCGGCTGGCGGCGAATGCGTCGCCGCGGTGATGATGCTGACTTACCTGATGAAAAAGTGCCTGCTCGTAAAGTTGGGCGGCTTAAGAATGCACCCATTAAGGTTAGCCGACCGGCTAGTTACTGCTTACAAGTTGCAATTCCATTAATTGTAATTAGTGTTTTAATTACATTGATATAAACAAATAAAAGGACTGACATTTTGAGATGTCAGTCCTTTTTTGATTGAAATGAATTAATGATTATTCAGCGTTGTTAACGAATTTATTGATTGCATATGCAACCCCGTTTTCAGTGTTCGTCTTAGTCACAAATTGTGCTGCGGCTTTATTGTCATCAATGGCATTGCCCATGGCAACCCCTAGGCCAGCGTATTTAATCATAGAAAGGTCGTTTCCTTGATCTCCGATGGCCATCACATTTTCTGGTTTGAGATTTAACTTGTTAGTAAGTTCCTTTAATGCGTTTCCCTTACTAATGTTCTTGTTTAAAAATTCTAAGAAGAATGGTTCAGTTTGGACTACGTATAGTTTATCACTGATGTAGCTTGGGATGTTTTCCTTGGCGTGAGTGATTTTTTCAGGAGTGCTAACGTACATGGATTTAGTGATCGTTAATTCGGGCTTGATGTCTTCTGGCGTCCGGTATTTGATTGGTAATCTAACGATTGCACTTTCATAAACTGTGTATGGACTCAAGTCACGATTAAAGGCGTAGATTGCTTCAGTAGTTTCAATTTGAAAATTAACCCCGAGTTTACGACTAAGGGCTTCAGTGTCAACAAAGTCATCGTAGGTAATTGTGTGGTTAGTGATGATGTTTCCATCGGCACTTTGCACGGTAGAACCGTTAAAGGTAATTGCGTATTCGTCTTCTCCGGTGATTGATAGTTCTTCTAGGTATTTTTCAACTCCAGAAATGGGCCGACCAGTACATAAGACAACTTTAATCCCTTTAGCACGCGCGGCAGCAATAGCTTGCTTAGTAGGTTCTCTTAATACCTTTTCATCATCTACTAGGGTTCCGTCAATATCGATTGCAATTAATTTAATATCCATAATTATTATTCCTCGCTATTCATTAATAATGTGATCATTTTTAATATATTTTCTAAATTGTTCATGCACTGGTAAGAAGAGGTCAGTTTGTTTATCTGATTTTAAGAATTCACGTGGGAAGAAGAACCGGTCTTCGCTAACAATCTTGTTAGTAACCACCCGTACCAAATCACTAACTTTAGATAGTCCCACTAGGGTTCCATCGAGATTCATCAATTTAATTTGCGCATCGTGAATTTCCTTCTTAGTATCATAGGAGTCGTATGGCATGTTGAAACTATTATCAACGCCAGTGTAGTACTTAGGATCATAACCACAATCAGCGACTAGCCCGCGTAACCTAGTAATGGTCTCTAAGTTTTCTTGCTCATATTTGGCCGACTTAAATGGCTTTCGATCGATGAAACGGTGGGCTAAATCACTTAAAATATCATCATCAGAATGCTTCCAATGGATAAAGTACGTATTCAAAACCCCATCATCTAGTTCTAAATAGTCATCTAGACTAAATTGGTCATCAAAGAATGGCAGTAGTAAGTATGGTGTTAATTCCGGTTCTAGTTTGCCATCATGATATAAATCCTTCGCTCTTAATAGTAGGTGGTTTAAAATGACTTCCATTGAACGTGAAACGGGGTGGAAGTAAACCTGAACGTACATTTGCATCCGACCGATGATGTAATCTTCAATCGTGTGCATCCCGTTCATATCAAAACAAATGCCATCTGAGTATGGACGCATGATGCGCAGGATTCGGGTTAAGTCGAAGTTACCATAACTAGTTCCCGTACTGTATGAATCGCGTAGTAGATAATCCATTCGATCTGCATCACATTGGCTTGAAATCATTTGGACCACTTGTTTGTTCGGATATGATTTGTCGATGACACTAGCAACCTGTTCTGGAAAATTAGGCGAAACTCTGGATAAAACTGCGTTAACTTCTGTGCCCGGATTAGTGATAATTTGTTGGGTGATTTTTTCATGGTCGGTGTTAAAAATGTGTTCGAACGTATGTGAATATGCACCGTGGCCAATATCATGGAGTAAAGCGGCACATAAGGCGACCAATCGTTCTGAGTCATCCCACTTACCATCACCAGCTACTTCGGATGGGAAGTTACGTTGAAAGTTGTTACAGATACGTCTAGCAATTTCATAAACCCCTAAAGAATGGGTGAATCGCGAGTGCTCAGCCCCATGAAATGTGAATGAAGAGGTTCCTAACTGCTTAATTCGCCGTAGCCGTTGAAATTCCGGCGTATTGATCAAGTCTAAAATAACCTGGTGGCGAACATATATATAGTTATGAACTGGGTCCCGAAAAACTTTTTCTCGTGGCAACAGTTGATTTGCATATGTCATTACTCCACTACCCCTTAGCGTTAAACAAATAAGATTAATTATCATTATTATAACTAAATTTAAGGCATGTGACTATGAAATAAGTGCATTTTAAATCTTTCTAAGTATAATTAGATGTAAGCATAATTTTAACTGGAGGGGATATTCATTAAAGCAAGTAATGCACAAGCTGTCAAAATTAGCCTAGCAACGCAAGTGATTCAAGACGGCGATCATTCTGATTTTAAGTATGAAGTGGATGGTCAATTGGCTCAAATTGGGACAGCCCTTTATTTAAGATATCGCGAAACGAATGCAGAAACTGGAAAGGAAGTTCCAGTTACGTTTAAAATCGATGAAGATGGTGGGGTGCGCTTGACCCGGGCTGCTGAAAACCGGCTACAACTTCCATTTGCGTTGAACCAACGTTTAAGAGCACGTTATCATACACCATATGGTGCAATGAACATGGATGTTCATACCCATCGTCTAGATTATCAATATCAAGACGACCCAGTAGCTGGCAATTTACAAATTGATTATCAACTATTTTCCGGGACCACTTTACTGGGAGAATATAAGATAAGGTTGCAATTTAGCGCCTAGACGAGTAACATAAAATAGTATACGTACAAGAGCGATTACTACGATTTGAAAGTGTTTGAAAGGACGTGCACCAATTTGGAATTAAAAGCCTTAGAAGGTAAGAATAAAAAAGAACTCTCAATGATTGAAGTTGCGCACGCAATTCTATCTCAACATGGCGATGTAATGTCATTTGCTGACTTAGCCAACGAGATTCAAAAATACCTAGGCGATTCAGATGAAGAAATCAGAAAGCGCTTAGTTCAGTTCTACACTGATTTAAACGTCGATGGTAGTTTCATTTCATTAGGTGATAACCTTTGGGGCCTTAGAACTTGGTATCCATACGAATCAATCGATGAAGCCACAGTTCATCCTGAAGATGAAGATGAAGAACGCCCAAAGAAGAAACGTCGCAAGGTCAATGCATTCTTAGCGGATGCAGATGACGATGATGACGTTATCGATTACGACGATGACGATCCAGAAGATCAAGACGACTTTGATGATGACGACGATGAAGATCATGATTTAGATGATATTGATGAAGAAAACCCAATTGATGATGAAGAGCATAATGACATGCCTAATGATTTAGGTGATCTTCACGATGATGATGATGAATCAGACGACGGAGATAAAAAATAGTTTTTATCCTTGACTCTCTTCTTAAATCTAGGTAATATATTGTTTGGGCTCTTTACAAGTATTTTGTAAAGAATTGATCGATTATATGAGTAGTTAATAAGCTCCCTGTTCCATGGAATGGGGAGTCTTTTTATTTTTTTATGTTGTTTTTGTTACCCTAAATCATTGAAAAAAAGGAGAAATTCAATTGACTAAGTATATTTTTGTAACTGGTGGAGTTGTTTCATCACTTGGTAAAGGTATTGTTTCTGCATCAATTGGTCGTTTATTGAAAAATAGAGGCCTTAAGGTGACGATTCAAAAGTTCGATCCATACATTAATGTGGATCCAGGAACGATGAGTCCTTACCAACATGGAGAAGTGTTCGTTACCAATGATGGAACTGAAACCGACCTTGATTTAGGTCACTACGAACGATTCATTGATATTAACTTAAATAAATATTCAAACGTTACGACTGGTAAAATTTATTCAGAAGTTCTTGAAAAAGAACGGCGTGGTGATTACTTAGGAGCAACCGTTCAAGTAATTCCACACATCACCAACATGATCAAGGAAAAGATTAAGCGAGCTGCTGATATTTCAGATGCAGACGTAGTAATTACTGAAATTGGTGGAACCGTTGGGGATATTGAATCACAACCATTCTTAGAAGCCATTCGTGAAATGAAGACTGAAATGGGTGCTGACAATGTCTTTTACATTCACACCACTTTAATTCCTTACCTTCGGGCTGCTGGTGAAATGAAGACTAAGCCAACTCAACACAGTGTTAAGGAATTACGGGGCTTAGGAATTCAACCTAACTTATTAGTGGTTCGGGCTGAAAAACCAGTTGATGATTCAATGAAGAAGAAGATTTCATTATTCTGTGATGTTAAACCAGAAGCAGTTGTTGAATCCATTGACGCTAAGACGTTATACTCCGTTCCATTGAGTTTACAAGCGCAAAAGATGGATGACCAAATCCTAGATCACTTTGGCATTGAAGCACCAGAAGCTGATATGACTAAGTGGCGCGAATTAGAACACAAAGTGCTTAACTTGAAGAATCAAATTAACATTACGTTGGTTGGAAAGTACGTATCATTACATGATGCATACATCTCAGTTGCAGAAGCACTTTACCACGCTGGATACCCAGTTGATGCTAAGATCAACTTAAAGATGGTTGCTGCATCAGAGATTGACGCAGCTAATGTTGCTGATAAGCTTGCTGGTTCCGATGGGGTAATCGTTCCTGGTGGTTTTGGTCGCCGTGGAGTTGAAGGAATGATTCAAGCTGTTAAGTACGTTCGTGAACACGATATTCCATTCCTTGGGGTTTGTTTAGGAATGCAAGTGGCAACAATCGAATATGCACGGGATGTATTAGGCTTCGCAGATGCTAATACGACTGAAATCGATCCAGACACTAAGCACAACGTAATTGACATCATGGCTGATCAATCAGACATTGAAGAAATGGGTGGAACTCAACGGCTTGGTGCTTACCCATGTAAGTTAAAACCAGGTACAGTTGCAGCTGCTGCTTACGGCAATAAAAAAGAAATTTCAGAACGGCACAGACACCGTTATGAATTCAATAACAAGTTTAGAAAAGACTTAGAAGCTAAGGGCTTAGTTATTTCTGGGACCTCACCTGATGACCACTTAGTTGAAGTGGTTGAAGTTCCTGAAAACAAATTCTTTGTGGCTGCTCAATACCACCCAGAATTCTTATCTAGACCTAACCGTCCTGAAGGATTATTCAAAGCCTTCATTGCTTCTGCTAATAAGCAACACGGTAACGCTTAATTTTAGAGTAAAAAGTCCGAAATTTTTCGGGCTTTTTTATTTTACATTTGATAAGAAATTCACAAATTGTATTTAAAAAATGCTATAATCAATTAGCGGTGGGTTAATTATTTAACTTACAATTGATTTAATGTTTAGCCGGTGGCATAGCGACCACTTAATGCTAACGTTAATGATTAAATTGAAGCGAGGAAATACAATAATGAGTGAAATGATAATTCATGGGGGTCATCGACTCTCAGGAGAGGTAACGATTGGTGGAGCCAAAAACAGCACCGTTGCAATTATTCCGGCTGCAATTCTAGCCGATTCACCGGTTCAACTGGATATGGTTCCAAACATCTTAGACGTTAAAAACTTAATGGTGATTTTAGAATCAATGAACGTTCGTTCTGAATTTGTGGATGGGGTATTATCAATTGACCCCACTTCAATTAAACAATCACCACTGCCAAGTAAAGCAATTAAAAGTTTACGGGCTTCATATTACTTTATGGGCGCGTTATTAGGTCGCTTTGGGAAAGCAGTTGTAACTTTTCCAGGTGGTGATAATATTGGGCCACGACCAATTGATCAACATATTAAGGCATTTAAGGCGCTTGGCGCTCAAGTGACCGAACGAAATGGCAAAATTAAAATTGAAGCTGGTCCAAATGGTTTAAATGGCGCCCCCATTTTCTTAGACGTTGTATCCGTTGGTGCTACCATCAATGCGATTTTAGCCGCCGTTCGGGCTAAGGGCACAACTACAATTTGGAATGCAGCTAAGGAACCAGAAATTATTGATGTGGTGACGTTCTTAAATAATATGGGTGCTAAAATTCATGGCGCTGGGACCGACGTAATTCGAATTGATGGCGTTGATCAGTTAATTGCCAAGAATACCCATACAATTATTCCGGATCGAATCGAAGCCGGGACTTATTTGTCTCTAGCATCTGTGATTGGTGATGGGGTATTAGTTAATAACGTAATTCCTGAACACTTGGAATCCTTTATTGCTAAGTTGACTGAAGCCGGGGTTGATTTGAAAATTAATGAAGATAGTATTTATGTTAATCGCTCTGATCATTTTCATGGGATTAACATTAAGACGTTGCCATTTCCAGGATTTGCGACTGACTTACAACAGCCAATTACGCCGTTGTTACTAAAGGCCAGTGAAGACAGTATTATTGTGGATACTATTTATCCAGAACGGACGCGCCACATCCCTGAGTTAATCAAGATGGGGGCGAATATTAAGGTCAATGAAGATGACCATATTATTATCGTGAGTCCAACCAAACAGTTAAATGGAGCGGTAGTCGATGCTGGTGAAATTAGAGCCGGAGCCGCTGCGATGATTTCTGGTTTAATGGCTAATGGTGATACGCGAATCACGAATGCGGATAATATTTTACGGGGTTACGATAACATCATTGATAAACTAACGAATTTACATGCTGATGTGGAGTTAGTTAATTCTAATTTCAATAACTAAAAATCACGAAAAACATTGATTGCACGCTTAGTTGGTGTTAATATAATAAGTATCGACTAATCGATAATCTCTGTTTTCAAAAAGATTTCAGGGCAAAGGAGCGATATTATAATGAAAAAGGGAATTCATCCAGATTACCACAAGGTTGTATTTAAGGATTCAAGTACTGGATACAGTTTTTTAACTGGTTCAACTGCTAATTCTGACCAAACTATCAAATGGGAAGATGGTAACACTTACCCATTGATTCTTGTGGAAATTTCATCTGACTCGCACCCATTCTACACTGGTCGTCAAAAGTTCAACCAAGCAGATGGTGCTGTGGACCGTTTCAACAAGCGTTACGGTTTGAAGTAATCTTTCGATTACACCTAAAAAAGAGTTCGTCATTTGACGAACTCTTTTTTTATTGATTTAGTGAATGTTTCTTAATATATGTTAACCAGGCCGGCATTGCTTTGGCTAAAACATCATAGGTATATTCAAATTTATGGGTATACCAGGGGTCAGGAATGGGGGTGCCCTTTTGATCAGCAAAAATATCTAAGCAGAGGTGGACTTTGTCAGCACATCCCTTTGGGGCCATCCGCTTTAAGTCAATTAGATTTTGGTGGTCCATGGTAATGATGTAGTCTGCCCATTCGAAATCTTTGGTGGTAATTTGACGAGCTCTTAAATCTTGCCAAGGTAGATGATGTTTAGTTAAGGTTTCAATGGTGCCAGGTTGGGGTTGATTCCCCTGTTCTTCGTCACTGGTTCCGGCTGAATCAATTTTAATTTGATCAGATAACCCAGCTTCATTCACTAGCTTTCTAAAGATAACTTCAGCCATTGGTGAACGACATACGTTTCCTAAACATACAAATAAAACATTGACCATTTTAATTCCTCCTATAATATAATTTCTGTATAATGTAATTATAGCTAATTTGTAGCAGGTTTGTTATGATAAGGACCAAATTAATAGAATGGAGAAATAAAATGGGTATTATTATTACGATTATTATCATTGCAGTCCTAGTGATTGCATACATTGGAATTTACAATGGATTGGTTCGTTCTAGAACCTACGTTGATGAATCATGGAGTCAAATCGACGTTCAACTAAAGCGGCGAAATGACTTAATTCCAAATTTAATTGCAACGACTAAGGGTTATGCAAATTATGAA
Organism: Nicoliella lavandulae; assembly: GCF_037546185.1. Classification (NCBI taxonomy): domain Bacteria; kingdom Bacillati; phylum Bacillota; class Bacilli; order Lactobacillales; family Lactobacillaceae; genus Nicoliella; species Nicoliella lavandulae. The sequence continues at coordinate 686,222 of NZ_JAWMWH010000001.1, forward strand.
CAAGAAACCCTAGCAAAGGTTACTGAATTAAGAAACCAAATGGTGTCATTAGAAGGGGATACTGATCGCGATCAAATGATGAAGGTCTCAGATCAACTTTCTGGTTCATTAAAGTCATTATTTGCGGTTGCGGAAAACTACCCTGATTTAAAGGCGAATACTCAATTTCAACAATTAATGGAAGAATTAAGTAACACTGAAAATAAGATTGCATATTCTAGACAGTTATATAATTCATCAGTAGCCAGTTATAATATGAAGTTACAAACCGTGCCTAGTAATTGGGTGGCTGGCATCCATCACTTTACCAAACGGGACTATTTAGAAGTACCAGAAGCAGAAAAACAAGCCCCTAAGGTTAACTTTGATGAGTTTAAAGGGTTTGATAAGTAGGCGCGCCGATGTTATATGAACAAATTGCTAAAAATAAGCGTAAGACGATTTATGTATTAGTTGGTTTTATGCTGTTGGTATTATTAGTCGGTGCCGCAGTGGGAGTATTGTTTTTCCGAAATGCATCCCTGGGAGTCGTGATTGCAGCGGTAGTGGGGATTATTTACACGTTCGTTATGATTAGTCAGTCGATTGATATTGTTATGATGATGAACCATGGCCATGAAATTACCAATGAACAACAAGATCCTGAACTATGGCACATTGTATCAGATATGGCATTAGTGGCACGGATTCCAATGCCACGGGTGTTTATTATTGATGACGATAGTCCAAATGCGTTTGCTACTGGGAATAGCCCGAAAGACTCTGCCGTTGCAGTGACAACGGGGTTACTAACGATTTTGAACCGGGAAGAATTAGAAGGGGTTATTGGACATGAGGTGTCTCATATTCGTAACTATGATATTCGAGTATCAACGATTGGGTTAGCGTTATCCGCGGCAGTTTCAATCATTGTTGATTTTGGGATGCATTCTCTTTGGTTCGGCGGTGGACGTCGAGACGATGAAAAAGAGACCAATGTTTTAGAAATTATTGCATCGGTCTTGATCATCATTTTAGGCCCCCTAGCAGCAAGCATTGCGCAAATGGCATTATCTAGAAACCGTGAATATTTAGCAGATGCCTCAGGCGTGGAATTAACGCGAAATCCGCAGGGACTGATTAGCGCACTTCGTAAAATTGCCGGGGGTGAACCCATGCATGATGCTAACCCTAATAGTGCTGGGTTATATATTGAAGATCCGTTTCATGGTAACCACAAATTTTCATTTTCACGCCTTTTTGATACCCATCCGCCAATCGAAGATCGCATTGCCAGATTGGAGAAAATGTAAATTGCTAACTACATTTGATCAAAAATGGAGTACAATTAAGACTGAATTATTTTTGAAAGTGTGGTTGTGATGCGGGATAATTTTATTTATATTGATGCTAATCTGATTCAAAATATGGTAATTACCAAGGGAATTGAAGCAACTGACTTTGTAAATGGCGTTCCTAGGGTCCCTAGCAACATCATACTTTTGAATGATGATCGAAGCCATGCTAATAGTTATAATCCACATACTAAATTCAGTACGATTACCGGGGCTAGTGCAGTCCAAGAATACTTGCTCAATCGGCAAATTAATAATAAATGCTTTGTTGATTTTCACACGAATGATGATTTAAATGTATTAACCGATAGTGAAATTGCAAACTTACTATACTTAGGACATATGAAGTATCCAATGTATAGTCCATTTTCATCGAAGCTACACAATCATTATATTTATATGTCTTTAAAATCAAATTTTATGAAGGTTTTTTATCGTCAATTTACTAGTTTTAATCACGTGTTAGAAGCTAGTTTGAAGCGTCATCTAAAAGAAACCCACAGTGGCCGGCGAATGTTTGTGCGTCCACTAGTGATTAAAGATGTTGATATGGATGTAACTAAGCGCTTGTTGCGATTAGCTAGTGAAGGCCTAATTGTAGCTTTTGATCAGTCGTTTGAACAGCAACGTCAGTACAATATTCCTTTGTTAATGGAAAAGTATCCGGAAAAACAAAGTACGTGGTATACTAAACATGATGTATATCAGAATGCAGTTTCAATCGGAACTTTAAAATATTTAATTTATGAACAAAAGTGGCAAATTAATGTTAATCAGGCGGATTTACCTAACAACTTTGCCTTGGAAAACTAATTGCATTCTGGATTATTTATCCGGAATGCTTTTTATTTGATAATGGAGTTATTTAACTATGAAGATGAATTTATCTGAGATTGCTAAGGCGGTTTCAGCTCAAAATAATATTGATGATTATGATAATGTGACCATCACCAGTGTGGCATTTGATAGTCGTAATCTAAAACCCGGAGCTTTATTTATTCCACTAAGTGGTAACCAAGATGGACATCAATTTATTGATAGTGCACGCCAAAACGGTGCCGTTGCAACCCTTTGGATGCAAGATCACGCTAATGCACCCACTGATTTTCCCACATTAATTGTTAAGGATTCACTGGCAGCTTTACAGACGTTAAGTCGTTATTACTTAAATAAAATTAATCCACAGGTGGTGGCAGTGACCGGGAGTAATGGTAAGACAACCACTAAGGATATGATTGCATCAGTTTTAGCCACGCAATTTAACGTGACCAAGACGCATGCTAATTTCAACAATGAAATTGGAGTGCCAATTACGGTATTATCAATGGAAGCTAATACTGAAGTATTGGTAGTTGAAATGGGGATGGATCGGCCCGGCCAATTGGACTTTTTAAGTCGATTAGTTCATCCGGATGTGGCTATTATTACGATGATCGGTGAAGCACACATTGAATTCTTTGGCACCCGGGATAAAATTGCGGATGCTAAAGTTGAAATTTTAAATGGACTGCGTGAAGATGGCGTCTTTATTTATGATGGCGATGAACCATTGTTAGTTCAACGAGCTAAACAAGCTAATTTTAAAGAATTGACGTTTGGCCGGAATGGAACTAATGATATTTATCCTACTAAGATTAATGACCACGCCAATCAAATTAGTTTTATAACTAATAAGTGGAAAGACTATTCATTTACAATTCCACTGCCCGGTGAATACAATGTTAATAATGCATTAGCAGCCATTATCGTTGGTGATCTATTTCAAGTTCGGCCAGAATCAATCCGGCATGGATTAGCTAACGTAGCCATGACTGCGAACCGGACTGAGTGGGTAGCTGGTAATCAGGGTGAAATGATTTTAAGTGATGTTTATAATTCTAATCCAACCGCGGTTAAAGAAGTATTGAGAACCTTTATTGATGTAAATACTAATGGTAAACGGATCGCTGTTTTGGGGGATATGTTAGAATTAGGTGCTCAATCTAAAGCAATGCATGCAGGATTAGCCCCGTCATTTGATTCAGATGAAATTCAGCAGGTATTTTTAATTGGCTCTGATATGAAGGCGCTAGCCGATCAATTAGCTACTCAATATGATTCAACTGCATTGCATTACTATCCAGTTACAGATTTAAGCCAGTTGATAATTGATTTACAAGCCACGATTAAACCTGATGACATTGTTTTATTGAAGGCTAGTCACGGAATTCATTTAGAAAAAGTACTAGCAATTTTGACTAATCACAGTTAAGTTTAGTTGCTTAATTGTCGAAAATAGATTATTATTAATTAGATATGCAACATTTATATTTAGATTTATTGATTTTGAATCCGCTATTAAGTGTTTGACGGAAACGGATTTTTCTTAGCTTAATGGTAATTTTCAAAATCATAGGAGGAAATTTTTTGAAATTTAGAGACTTAGGTTTATCAAAAGACCTATTACAAGCAGTTGAAAAAGCAGGTTTTACTGAAGCAACCCCAATCCAAGCGGATACCATTCCATTGATTCTGGAAGGGCATGATGTTTTGGGTCAAGCCCAAACGGGGACTGGTAAGACTGCTGCGTTTTCCTTACCCATTTTAGATAAAATTGATTTAGATGATCCTAATGTTCAAGCATTAGTGGTTTCACCAACTCGTGAATTAGCAATTCAAACCCAACGGGAAATGAATCGCTTTGGTCGCGTTGAAGGTGCTAAGGTACAAGCCGTATATGGTGGTGCCGACATCAGACAACAAATCAGAAATCTTAAAAAACACCCTCAAGTAGTGGTTGGAACACCTGGGCGGATTTTAGACCACATCAACAGACGGACATTAAAGCTATCTAACGTTAAGTTCTTAGTGTTAGATGAAGCTGATGATATGTTAGATATGGGATTCTTAGATGATATCGAAAGTATTATCAAGGCATTACCAACTGAAAGACAAACTCTATTATTCTCAGCTACCATGCCAGACAAGATTAAGCGGGTTGGAGTTCAATTTATGAACCAACCTAAGCAAATCAAGATCAAGGCTAAGGAATTGACCACTGATTTAGTTGATCAATTCTACGTTCGTTCTAAGGAAGCTGAAAAGTTTGACTTGATGACTCGTTTCTTTGATGTTCAAGCACCAAAGGTAACCATTGTATTCTGTCGGACCAAGCGCCGCGTGGATGAAGTATCACGTGGATTGATTGCTTGTGGCTATCCAGCTGCCGGCCTTCATGGTGATTTAACTCAAAAGCGGCGTTCACAAATTATGCGTGAATTCCGTGATGGCAAGATTTCCATCTTAGTTGCAACCGACGTTGCAGCCCGTGGAATTGATGTTAGTGGAGTTACGCACGTTTACAATTATGATATTCCACAAGATCCAGAAAGTTATGTTCACCGGATTGGTCGGACTGGCCGGGCCGGTAAGCATGGGGTATCATTAACGTTTGTTGAACCCAATGAACGTGATTACCTAAGAGAAGTTGAAAAATTAACTAAGGTTAGAATGTTACCATTAAAGCCACCTTCGGAAGCGGAAGCTTTAAATGGTCAATTATCAGTAGTTAAGAATGAATTAGGTAATCTAATTGAAAAAACTGACATGGATAAGTTCTCAGAAACTGCAGATGAACTACTTGAAAAGTATTCTGCTAAGGAACTAGTTTCAGTGCTCTTAAGTAAGATGACTAGAAACCAAGTTAAAGTGCGGATTACTCCAGAACGTCCATTGCCAAATAAAAAGCGTCGCTTTAACCGTGGTGGTCGTGGCGGCGGTCGTCGGTTTGGTGGTCGTGGCCGTAATGGCGGTGGTAACCGTCGTTACAATGGTCATGGTCGTGGCGGCAACCACCGCAATAATGATCGTGGACATGGTCGCGGTAATGGTGGTAATCATCGTTCAAATGGCGGTAATAAGTCATTCACGATTAAACAAAAAGACTAATTAAGATATTACTAAGAAATAGGAATGGATTCGTTTTCGAATACATTCCTATTTTTTATTTAGTAATTTAATGATAAAATAGAGTGTAAATCTACATTTGAGGGTGCGAGCAATGAGTTTAGGTCTTCATCGAAATGCGCGGTTAGTGATTAACAAGCAAGCGCTTTTTCATAATATTAATACTGAACAAAAGCGGCTAGCGCCAGGAACAGAAATGTTCATGGTCGTTAAAGCCAATGGTTATGGTCATGGGGCAGTTGAAGTTGCTAGGGTTGCTAAGGCTGCTGGCGCAACTGGATTTTGTGTTGCCATTCTAGATGAAGCGCTAGAATTACGGGCAGCCGGGTTTACTGAACCCATTTTAGTGTTAGGAGTGACTAGACCAGAAGATTTGCCACTGGCCGTTCAAAAAGACATTACGACTACGTTGCCTTCAAATGAATGGTTAGCTTTAGCAGTTCAAGTGCTAGCTGATCACTCGTTAACTGATCAATTAAATGTTCATATTGCTCTAGATACGGGGATGGGTCGAATTGGGTTTCAATCAATTGATGAAATGAAAGCGGCTATCGCAACGGTAAATGAGCATTCTGACTTAATTAACATTGATGGGATTTTTACTCATTTCTCAACTGCTGATGCTAAGGATTTAGATTATTTTCATCTACAGGTAAATCGTTTTAAAAGGTTTATGGCAGCGTTACCAAGCCGACCTCGTTATGTGCACGTATCTAATTCGGCAACTAGCTTATGGCATCAGGAATGTAATGGTAATATGATTAGATTTGGGGTGGCTGGATACGGATTGAATCCATCAGGAACTGAAATTGAGCCCCCCTATGAATTACAACCAGCAATGAGTTTGGTTTCTGAAATCGTTCATTGTAAGCAGGTTGCTGCGGGACGCTCAATTGGTTATGGTGCTACATATACAGCAAATGATCGGCAATGGATTGGGACCGTCCCAATTGGATATGCAGATGGATATCAACGGGCACTTCAAAACTTTCATGTGTTAGTAAATGGTCAGTTTTGTCCAATTGTTGGTCGCGTTTGTATGGACCAATTTATGATTCGGTTACCAAAACCAGTTCCCATTGGCACTAAAGTCACTTTAGTGGGTCAAAATGGAAAAAATCGGATTTCTTTAGAATCAATGGCTCATTTTTGTGATACAATTCATTATGAAGTAGCTTGTTTATTTCAGGAACGGTTACCAAGAACTTATATTTAATTATAAGCACTAATATATTTCAATAAGGGGTATGTGCAATGCCATTTATTTTAAGTGAACGTTTTATATTGAGAAATTCACGGGCACTACTAAAAGAAAAAATTAATAATGAACGAGTTAATCATAAAATGATTGCAGTTTTAGTTAATGTCAATCATAATTACACTCCCTACATTCAGGAATTAATTTATGGATATATTCTAATGGGAACTATTAATAGAGATATCGTTAAAGAGTTTATGCCATCCGAAGATTGTGCGGCAAGAACTATTGATGAATATTTAAGTAAGCGATAATTCGTTAATATTAAAAGGAGAGGGGTTTATCAGAAATGTCTAAGACAGATGTTAAACGTGGTGATATTTTTTATGCTGACTTATCTCCAGTCGTAGGATCCGAACAGGGTGGAGTTAGACCAGTATTAATCATCCAAAATAATATCGGTAATCACTACAGTCCAACCGTGATTGTAGCAGCAATTACTGCCAGAATTTCTAAGCCGAAAATGCCAACGCACGTTGGAATTAAGGCTAGTCAATCTGATATTGAAAAGGATTCAGTAATATTACTTGAGCAAATTCGGACAATTGATAAACAGCGACTCAATGATCGAGTTGCTCATTTAAATAAGTATTTAATGAAAAAAGTTGATACTGCTTTAGAATTAAGTGTCGGTTTATCACCTAAGACCAATGGTAAAAAGTAGCATACATAAAAACTATCGATTTTAAGTGGTGGGGACAAGAACTATAATCGTAAATAGATATGCAAAAAAGCACCATTAAGATGTTATTTCATGAAATAGCATTTTAATGGTGCTTTTTTATTGGTGATGAATTTAAACGGAATCCTCTAAATCATCAATGGGTTATTGAATATTAGTTAGGTTTTCTACTTCGGGGACTTTAAAGCCTCGTTTATTAAGGTTTAAAATAATCTTTGATAATAATTCTTCATCAACATCAGATGGAAGGGTGAACATTGTCCGGTGGACGAGTTCGCCTTCTTGCACGTCTAATGAAATAACACTGGCGATGTTAGTGGATTTAGAAATAATCCGTGCCATTTTTTCAAGATCCCCACGTTCACCAGTTGAAACCACGGTAATAACATAACTACCAACATTGACGTTCCAAGATTGGGAAAGCATATCCATCAACCGATTATGCGTTAAAATGCCGTAAAATGAATTTTGATCATCTAAAACAGCAATGTATGGCAAGTCTTTGATGGAGAAAAAGACGTTAAAGAAGGATGCATTAACGCTGATGAACTTAGTGGAGTTCTTGATTAAGTGGGTTACAGGTAAATTCATGTCACCACCACGTGATTTATGGCGGTAAAGATGCATTTTATAGATGTTACCACGGAATAAAGTTCCAGTTTCATCTAGAATGGGGACACATCGGAAGTCCTTTTCTTCTAAGATATCGAGGGCCTCTGCTAACGTATTGTTTTCAGTGACCATGGTTAAACCAGATTTAGGCTTAACTAGTGATTTTAATAACATTGAATCAGCTCCTTAATTCGTATAGTAAATATGTCATTTCATGATTTTGAAACACTGTATCACGTTGAGCAACTAATTGATAAGCTTGTTGGAAAGTTGGGTCGACTGGATCGATTAAATCATCAACGGTTTCATGTGGTAATAATGTTAAAACCACAAAATGAGCTTGGTGGTTCTTTAGAATCTCATTTTGGCTGCCCATCATTGGGGCATAGCCCTGCAGATTTAGTTTAGCAAAGTATTTGCTTTGGGGCAATGTTGCCGTTGCAGTATAAAGCCCAACATCTAAGTTATCATAATTTAAAATGGATTTATCATGGCTGCGATTAATGATGTTAGCAAATTGAATTTGAAACGGCACGGTATCCTTGTGATTAGTACTAATCGATTGATTATGCGGAAATAAAATTGTATCGCGATAGGTAGTATTGGTAATGAACGTGGCGCCCAGCGCAATGATAGTACCGATAATACTAATTCGATTTAACGTAAATCGCGAGTGATTAATAAGTTGGTCGAGTAAACTAGCGATTCCCATGCAAAGAAAGACAAAGTAAGCGCCCAGCCCAACGTAGTAGTATCTAAAACTAAATTCATTGCCTACAATAAAAATAATTTCTAATCCTAATCCAGACAAAATCAATTGCTTAGCAAATCGATCAATGCTCTTTAAGCGGATTAAATAGATGGTCCCTAAAATAAGTAAAATCGACATTCCTAAATTAGTCCCGTTTTGAAAGACAAATTCGGCAATGTTAAGAATGATGCGGGGTGAAAAGAGACCACTACTAGGATAGAAATGAATATTGATGAAAAAATAAACTTTAAATAAATCAACTAGTGCGCCCATGATGCCATAAAAGATAATTAATGGCCCAGAAATACTGAGAAAGCCTAATCCACCCATTTTAAAGCGTCGCCATAATTCATGCCAGTCATGCTGATGGATTGATTGAATTGCCACTAACCCAAAAAAAGCAACCCATGGCCAAATGAGACTGTACTTAGTCCAAAAGACTAATGCTAAGGCAATTCCTTGCCCATATAGCTGCCAATTAGACGGCAACTTACCATTACTTTTCAATATGCTATATATCAAACTGAGGAGTAATGGCATTAGCAAACTTTCTGGTAGCTCGCCATTTTCAAAGTAGTAACTGTTAAAAACGATGGGAATGAACGCCAAACTAGCAGCGTATGCAATTGGGGTTTTAAATTTTAGGTTAATAATTTGATAAGCAAAGACAATGTCGAAAAAGATCGTGATTGCTTCAAATAAATAGACACCTAAAAACGTTCGATAACTAATTAATGCTGCAAACGAGTTCATTAAATAAATTAATGGCCCCCGTTGATCAAATAGATCACGATAGGGCATTAAGCCATGCCACAGCCCCTTACCAACAGTGAACATGGTGTTACCATCCCAGGAGTTATTGAACGCAAACAGGGGGGAAGTAGTGGTAATAAACGCCGTGATAAATAAACTAATTCCGGCAGTTAATAATATCATTGCCCAGTTGAGCCGTTGTTTAATTTGGTTATTCATATTAATTATTATCAGCGCGGGTGCTGATATCCTTCTTTCTTTTGCAAAAAATAAACCGCACCTATCAATAATAGGCACGGTCATTTTTTAGTTAAAATGGGTTAGATTAGTTTAATGAATCCATACCCTTTTTAGCAGTTTCCTTTAGAGTCTTAGCAGATGCAGCCATCTTTGCGGATTCTTCATCACTCAATGGAACTTCAAGCACCTTAGCAACTCCGGATGCGTTAACTACGGCAGGAGTACCAATGTAGATATCATCTAATCCGTATTCGCCGTTCACTGGTGCACCAATTGGCAATACTGAGTTTTCGTCGTGTAAAATTGCACGAGAAATTCTCATTAATGCGGTTGCAACACCATAGAAAGTAGCACCCTTCTTGTTGATAATTGTGTAAGCCTTGTCACGAGTTTCTTGTTCTAACTTAAGAAGATCGTCCTTGCTTACACCGTTTTCCTTAGCAACGTCTAGTAATGGACGACTACCAACTTCAGCTTCATCAATTGCAGCGAATTCGGAGTCACCATGTTCACCCATGATGTATGCGTGAACGTCAGCTGGGTTAATTCCCAACTTCTTACCAACAGCAACTTGGAAACGAGTGGTATCTAGTGAAGTACCGGAACCAACAACCTTTTCCTTTGGAAAACCAGATAATTTTTGAGTAGCGTAAGTTAACACATCAACTGGGTTAGCAGCTACTAAGAAGATACCGTCAAAACCAGAATCAACAACTGGTTTAACAATTGAAGATAAAATCTTAACGTTCTTGTTTACTAAGTCAAGACGAGTTTCGCCTGGCTTTTGAGGAGCACCAGCAGTAATAACTACTAGGTCAGCATCCTTACAATCAGCGTAATCGCCGGAGTAGATGTTCTTAGGAGCAGTGAAAACTTGAGCGTCTTCAAGGTCTAAGGCGTCTCCTTCTGTACGATCTTTAACAATATCAATAATGACGAATTCTTCAGCAAGTCCTTGTTGCATCATTGCAAATGCATATGATGAACCTACTGCACCGTCACCAACTAAAGCAACTTTTTGGTGTTTTAATGCCAAAATAATCATCCCTTCAAAAGAATTTTTATTTTAATGCTTCCAGTGTTCATTATAGCATACTTAAAATTAAGTTGATAATGAAGAGAACGCCTTTAATTATATTCTGTTAATATTTTGCTATAATATAAACTAGACAATTAAAAACGAGGAGTGTTTGAACACAATGAAAATGATCGTAGGATTAGGAAATATCGGCCCCCAATATGACGGAACCCGTCATAACACTGGCTTTTCAGTGTTAGATCAATTTGCAAATGACCATGGCATCGAAATGACCACTAGAAAGATGGAAGCTAAGTTAGGATCGACCGTAATCGATGGTGAAAAGGTGATGTTAGTGGAACCCACGACCTTTATGAATGAATCAGGACGCGCCGTGGGACCACTAATGAAGTTTTATAAGCTAGACCTTGATGATTTAATCGTGGTTTATGATGATATGGATTTACCAGTAGGTAAGATTAGATTAAGAACCCACGGTGCCGCTGGTGGTCATAATGGAATTAAAAGTTTAATTGCTCACTTGGGAACGAATAAGTTCAATCGGATTCGAGTGGGAACGGACCATCCAAAGTTACAAAGTGTGGTGGATTACGTGTTAGGTAAATTTACTGATGAACAATTACCAGACTTTAATAAGTCAGTGGACACCGCTGTCGATGCATTGAATGATTGGGTGAACGACACGCCATTTGATAAATTAGAAAACAAATACAACTAAAGTGTTGAAAGGACTCTTTTAATGAAATTAAGTCAGTTTTTAACTAAGATGCCCCAATTTAAGACAATTACTGACAATTTAAAGCCAGCGACCAGACAATTGATTACGGGGATGTCTGGCTCCGCTAAGACACTGTTGATGGCGCTATTAATGCGTCAAATTAACCATCCCATTTTGTTAGTAGTGGATAACTTACACCATATGACCCAAGTGGCGGATGATTTAACGAACGTGTTACCTGATGATCAGGTGTTTGAGTTTCCGGCCGAAGAATTAATCGCCGCTGAAGCAGCAACTAGTTCGCCTCAGTATCGGGCGCAACGGGTCCAGGCATTACATGCTTTGCAGACTGATCAACCAGCGGTCGTGGTCACTTCAATGTCTGGAGTGCGGCGGCTATTGCCAACGCCTAGTGATTTTGCACAAAATCAGTTTCAAGTGCAAGTTGGTGCTGAAATTGAATTAGATGATTTGCAAACTAAGTTATTCCGATTGGGTTACCATAAGGTCCGCTTAGTAGCTGCTCCGGGAGAATTTGCCATTCGGGGATCAATTGTTGATATCTATCCGTTGAATTCGGAGTATCCGATTCGAATCGATTTTTTTGATACCGAAGTGGATTCACTGCGCTTTTTTGATGTGTCGACACAAAGCAGTGTCGAAAACATGGATCAGTTTCGCATCTTACCTGCGACTGACTTCATCTTAACTGAATCACAGTTAACGGAAGGCCCAAAGCGCTTGCAAGCTCGGCTAAATCGTTCGACATCCCAAATGAAGGATCAAAAAGTAGCTGAAGCGATGCATGACTATCTCCAGCCCATTTTAGATGAATTTAAAAAGGGCATTATTGATAATCAATTAATTTTATTTGCCAATTACTTATATGAACAACCAGCATCCATTTTCGACTACGTTCCTAAGGATGGGGTCATCGGATGTGATGATTACAATCGCTTGTTAACTGCCGAACAAGAGCTACTAGATGATGAACAACAATGGGCTGCTGATAAGCTACTAAATGGTGAAATTTTTAATGACCAACAGTTTGGCCATGACTTTAAAGCAACCTTTAAAGTAGCTAAGCAAGCAGAGTTAATGTTTGCTAGATTCCAACGCGGGCTAAGTGGATTGAAACTAACTAAGTTAGTCGATATTCCAGTTCAGCCAATGCAGAAATTTTACGGGCAAATTCCGCTTTTGAAAACTGAGATGAACCGGTGGCTCAAGCAAAATGAAACGGTCGTCATTATGGTTCGGGATAAAACGCGGATGAGTAAGTTAGCTGATACAATGGATGACTTTGGCATTCTGGCAACGCAGACTGATTGGGATCATATTATTGAAAATAAGGTCCAACTAATTTCGGAACGGCTAAATAGCGGGTTCGAATTACCGTTTGCTAACCTTGCGTTAATTACCGAATCGGAAATGTTTAATCACGTTACTAAGCGGCGGGCAAAACGACAAACGTTTAGTAATGCCGAACGAATTAAGAGCTATGTTGATTTAAAACCCGGTGATTACGTGGTCCATGTTAACCACGGGATTGGTCGCTATGAAGGTATGAAGACCATGGAAGTTGATGGTAAGCACCAAGACTACATGACCATTACCTATCGAGATAATGCGCAGATCTTTATTCCGGTAACCCAGTTGAATTTAATTCAAAAGTACGTTTCGTCTGAGGATCGCAAACCGCGGATCAACAAATTAGGGGGCACGGAATGGGCTAAGACTAAGAGTAAGGTCGCTAGCAAGATTGAAGACATTGCTGATGATTTAATTGACCTATATGCTAAACGCTCTAGTGAAACTGGCTTTGCGTTCCCACCTGATGATGTGTATCAAGAACAATTTGATGATGCGTTTCCATATCCAGAGACACCTGATCAAATTAAGAGTATCAACGAAATTAAGGCTGATATGGAAAAACCCCATCCGATGGAACGGCTATTGGTGGGAGATGTTGGTTATGGAAAAACGGAAGTAGCGCTACGAGCTGCCTTTAAAGCCATTGAAGCCGGCAAACAAGTGGCCTTTTTAGTGCCAACGACCGTGCTAGCTCACCAACACTATGAAACGATCTTAAAGCGGTTTAACGGATTCCCAGTCGAAGCCGCTGTCTTATCGCGGTTTAGAACCCCTAAGCAAATCAAGGAAACAGTTGCTGGATTAGAGAACGGGGACGTTGATATTGTGGTGGGGACCCATCGCATGTTGTCGAAGGATATTCATTTTAAAGACCTTGGATTATTGATCGTAGATGAAGAGCAACGATTTGGAGTTAAACATAAGGAACGCATCAAAAGCCTAAAGGCATCAGTCGACGTGTTAACCCTTACTGCTACTCCCATCCCACGGACACTGAACATGTCAATGATGGGCGTGCGTGATTTGTCCGTAATTGAGACCCCACCTACTAATCGGTATCCCATTCAAACCTATGTGTTGGAAGAAAATGCTGGGACGATCAAGGATGGTATTCATCGTGAGATGGACCGTGGTGGACAAGTCTTTTACCTGCATAATCGGGTGGAAGACATTGAAAAGGTTGTGGGGATGTTAGAACAATTAGTTCCTGACGCCCGGATCGGTTATATTCACGGTAAGATGAGCGAGAACCAATTGGAAAGCGTGCTATATGACTTTATCAATGGTGAATACGATGTCTTAGTAACGACTACGATTATTGAAACCGGGGTCGATATTCCCAATGCGAACACGTTGTTCGTTGAAAATTCTGATCATATGGGATTGTCACAACTATACCAGCTACGGGGTCGAATTGGCCGGAGCAATCGAATTGCATATGCTTACTTCATGTATAAACCAAACAAGGTATTAACGGAAGTTAGTGAAAATCGGCTAGATGCCATTCGGGATTTCACGGCATTAGGCTCTGGATTTAAGATTGCAATGCGTGATCTATCACTACGTGGAGCCGGTAACTTACTAGGGAAGCAACAACACGGGTTCGTTGATTCAGTCGGCTATGATCTCTATACCGAAATGTTATCAGACGCAGTCGCTAAAAAACGGGGCACACGTCCTGAAACAAAGGTTGACTCTACAATTGAACTGGATGTTGAAGCATACCTACCAAATGAATATATTGATGATCATCAACAAAAAATTGAACTGTACAAACGAATTCGCCAACTAGAAAATGAAGATCAATATACCGAAATTCAAGGTGATTTAATTGACCGGTTCGGTGATTACCCAATTGCAGTGGCGAACTTATTATTGATCGGTCGAATGAAGATGTTAGCCGACCGCGCCTTGATTCATAAGGTTTCTAATAACGCCAACACAATTACGATTACCATGTCGAAGATTGGAACGGAACAATTTGATTCTAAGGATATTTTACGGGCGATTGCGGAAACTAAGTTCAGATCAACGGTTGAAATGGTCAATGACCGGATGCAGATCAAATTGATTATTCAACCTAGCATGAAGGAACAAACGTGGTTGGATGAATTAATGAAGTTAATTCAATCCCTTGCTCAACGGCGACTGGAGATTGAAGATGAAAAATGATGCACAAATTAAAATTGTAATGAGCGGTGCGGCTTTATTAACGATCTCGTCGTTAATTGCTAAGGTGTTAAGTGCAATTTATCGAATCCCATTACAGAACTTAGTTGGGAACATCGGTTTTTATATTTACCAGCAGGTGTATCCAATCTATGGAATCGGGATGACGTTTGCGTTGTCTGGATTACCAGTCTTAATTTCCAAGATGGTGGCAGAGCAACCCAATGTAAAAGCTCGCATCGGATTATTTAAACGCTTGACGCTCATCTTAAGTGCAATGGCATTTATTATTTTCATTGGTTTGCAGTTAGGCGCGCCGTTTTTAGCCCAGCAAATGGGGGACATTAATTTAACCATGGTGATTCGGGCAGTGAGTTGGATGTTCTTATTAATGCCATTTCTATCTACCACCCGCGGCTTTTTTCAAGGTACTTTAAACATGTTGCCAACAGCGGTTTCACAAGTCGTTGAACAAGTCGTGCGGGTGTTAATCATTATCTTGGTGGCCGTTTTGGCCCATCGGCATCATTGGAACCTGTATTTAATGGGCCGTGATGCAATGCTTTCATCACCAATTAGTGCGTTGTTTTCTAGTGCAGTCCTCTTGATGTTTATTTGGCCACTCTTAAGTCAACGGGGGGCTAAACCCACCATTGATAAATGGGCATTGACTCGTAAGATCATTACCGAGGGGGGAACGATTTGTTTGCTATCTGCATTGATGATTATGATGCAATTAGTGGACTCGTTTACCGTTCGCAATGGCTTACTGGCGTCTGGACTAGATCAAATTGCTTCACAAAGCATCAAGGGAACTTATGATCGGGCTCAACCACTAGTTCAGTTGGGCTTAGTGATTGGAACCTCATTTGCATCGGCTGCCATGCCATCACTGTCGAAGTCGGTTCATGATCATGAACGACTGGCGTTTCAAAAAACTGCACAGTTAATGATGAAGACTACGTTAGCGGTGACGTTATTAGTTACCGTGGGATTAGTGATTTTGATGCCAGCCATTAATCGAGTGTTATTTGGGAATGCTGATGGTAGCCTGACGATTGCGGTGTATTGTTTAAGTATTATCATTGTGACGTTAATTACCATTTATAACGGCATTCTACAAAGTTTGGGCCACTTTAAAATTGGTTTTTACGCCGTTTTGATTAGTATCGTAATCAAAGCATTGATTACGGAACCCTTAGTGGCTCGTATTGGGATTTTAGGTGGTAGCATTTCAACCGTACTGGCAGTGCTGTGTGGATTATTATTGAATTGGGTGGGCATTAAAAAACAACTGCCGATTCAAATTTATTCCATGCGCTTCTTAGTGAAGTTAAGCATTGTGACTATTGGAATGGTGATTGTAGTGTTGGGCCTTCAGACTGGTTTAATGAAGTTGGCCTTACCATTTCATAGTCGTGTCTTTACGTTTATTGCAGTGATGGGGTATGGATTCGTCGGTGCCAGTGTAGCAATTATAGGTATTTTGTATCTACGATTGTTTGACCATGATGAACTAGCTAGTTTACCCATTATTAACCATTGGATTAAGTAGTTAAGAAAAGAGGAAGCTAAATGAGATTAGATAAATTTTTAAAGATTTCGAGAATTATTAAACGTAGAACGGTAGCTAAGAGTATTTCAGACCAAGGGCGAATTTTAATTAACGGACGGGTGGCTAAGTCATCCACAAACGTTAGCCCCCGGGATGAACTGACCATTAAGTTTGGTAACAAGACGCTAACGGTCGAAGTCGTTCAATTAACTGAGACGACGAAAAAGGCTGAAGCTGAAAAAATGTATAAAGTTTTAAGTGAAGATTATGAACATGATTATAAAAATGAACAGTTTTAACCGCTTTCATTCTTAGTAGAATAGACAACGCCGCCATTCATTGCTATACTAAAATCAATTGAATAATTTTTGGGGGAATTATTTTATGAAAAATAGCAATGTGAAGCGATTAAATAACGCATACACGAAGCGTCATTTTCGTAAAAGTCGTTGGGAATTTATGCAAAAACCAAAGGCGCGGCGGATTAGTTTCGTAACCGTGATCTTTCTATTAATTGCGGTGCCATTTATGTTCACCATTCATAAGGTACATCGGCAAACGGCTGATGTGGAAAGTCAAATTAAAACGAGTAAGCAAAAGTTAGCAGATGCTAAGGCTACTAATCAAAATTTGAAATTAAATGTTAAACAGTTAAATAATTCAGAATATGTGCAACAACTCATTCGGGATAAATATTACTATACTAAGGCTGGCGAAACCGTTTATAGTTTACCCAATGATGTTGCTAAGGATGTTACACAAAATTAAAGATTTTCATATGTAATATTAGGGCTTTTGGTGTATACTAAAAGCACTTAATATTTTAGGAGGAAACACTTTTTTATGGCAATTGAAGTAGGAGCAAAAGTTCCCGGTAAAGTTTCTGGAATTACTAATTTTGGGGCTTTCGTAGATTTAGGTGATCATAAGACTGGTTTAGTGCACATTAGTGAAGTATCAGATGGATTCGTAAAGGATATCCACGATGTACTTAAGGTTGGCGACCAGGTAAATGTCAAAGTGCTAAAAGTTGGCGATGACGGAAAAATTGCTCTTTCGATGAAGCAAGCAAACGATAGTCACAGTCATACTAACGAAAAACAAGGACACAGTAATCATGGTGAACATCAACACCATGAACGAAATGAACACCGTGATTTTCACGGTAAGGGTCATTTTAACAACAATAATCGACGTTCGGAAAATAACAACCATAAAAACACAAAGAGTGAAAACTTCGACGATATGATGTCCAAGTTCCTCAAACAAAGCGATAGTCGTCTAGCAACGATTAAAAAGAATACTGAAGGTAAACGTGGTGGCCGTGGTGGCCGACGCAGTTAACCACTAGTTTAAAACATAAAGACTAGGGCCATTGGTCCTGGTCTTTTTTACTTGGGAGTGAAAAAATGGGGTTATTAAAGCAATTTGCAAGTCAGGTAAAGAATCATCATTGGTGGTCAGCTGGCCAGCCAGTCGTCGTGGCCGTTTCGACCGGAGTGGACTCGATGGCTTTATTATCGTTATTAGAGCAACTTCGTTATCAAATGCCACAGATTATTGTTGCTCACGTTAACCATAAGCTGCGGCCAGCAAGTGATAAGGAAGAACAATATTTAAGAACTTATTGCACTGAACATAATTTAAAATTAGTGGTTGCTACTTGGCCAATCGAGGCCCATCCGTTAACTGGGATTGAAGATGCGGCGCGTCAATTTCGCTATCAATTTTTTAAGCGCATCATGGATCAATTTCACGCTCAGGTATTACTAACGGCCCATCATCAAAACGATCAAGTTGAAACGGTATTGATGAAATTAATTCGTGGCGGTGATTTAGCACAGTTAACTGGCATTGCTCAACAACGAACGTTTGGAAACGGGACACTAATTCGGCCGTTATTAACCGTCCCTAAACGTCATTTGATTCAATATGCGACCCATCACCATGTGAAATGGTTCGAAGATCAAACGAATCAAGATGATGATGTTTTACGCAATCGGGTGCGGCATCACTTATTACCATGTTTACAAAAAGAAAATCCACGAATTAACCAAGCGGTTGCTGGGTATGCGGACCAATTAAATCAACTATTTACCGCTAACCGCTATTGGGTTCAAACGGCGCTAACGACAATTCGTACAGATACTGGGTATGATTTAAACCGTTTTTTAACATATCCTGATTCGGTTCAATCAGAATTAATTCAATTGATTAATCCTACTTTAGTACCGTTGAACATTAAACAGGTTCAAATGATTCAATCCGTGTTAGCGAATGATGAGAAGCCGCAACGTGAAATTATGGTCAACCAACACGTGCAGCTCGTTAAAACCTATGGCCAGTTTAAACTAAAGAATCTTAAAAATGTTGATAAAAATATAATCAAAAATAAGCAAATTATGGTAAGATTAAACCATTGGTACCGAATTAATAGTCGACAATTGGTAGGGGTATTTAATACTAATTCAGCAGTTAAAAAGCAGGGTGATCAGGTGGTGACACTCAGTCTCTCTAGGACAGACTTACCGCTGATAATTCGACCATGGCGTTATGGTGATAAACTAACTTTGCAATCTGGTGGACATCAGAAAATATCACGGATATTAATTGATCAAAAGGTCCCTAATGCAGACCGCAAAACAGCCATGGTATTGGTTAATGCTCAAAAGCAGGTTTTATCACTTTTGGGCTATAAAAATGCGTTTTTAAATCCTGATGGTAGGGAATCCCAACCATATCGATTAATGATTCGGACTGAAATTGAGAGGAGAATTCCATGAATAACGACATATTAAAAGTGGTTTGTGATCAAAAGCACATCCAAAAGGTTTGTAAACGACTAGGTGAAGAAATTACCAAAGATTATCAAGGCAAGACCCCATTAGTAGTCGGGGTGCTAAAGGGTGCCATTTTCTTTATGACTGATGTAGTTCGTTATATGGACCTATACTTATCAATCGATTTTATTGATGTGTCTAGTTATAATGGAGGCACTCAGTCTTCTGGAAAAGTCAACTTAATTAAAGACTTAGATAGTGACGTTGCTGGACGCGATGTAATTATCGTTGAAGACATCATTGAAACTGGTCGGACATTAAAATACTTACAAGATCTATTAAAAGATCGTGGTGCTAAATCGATTAAAATGTGTACATTAGTTGATAAACCAGAGGCTCGGGTGGTTGAATTACCTGTTGATTATGTTGGAATTGACGTTCCAAATGAATTTTTGGTGGGCTATGGTTTAGACTACCAAGAAAAATACCGGAACCTACCTTATATCGGGGTTTTAAAACCAGATGTATACCAAAGCAAATAATTGGTTGAATGGTTAAAATCATGGTATTATTATTTTTTGTAAAATAAGTTTACTTTTAATTTACACATTCCAATTAATCGTAATCAGTTTGTTAGGAGGCACTTAATGAAAAACAATAAAAATGGACTCTTTCGAAGTAGTCTGTTCTATGTTGTGATTGCCATGTTATTTATCGGAGTGCTCTACTTCGTAAGTGGAAATGGAAATACGGGACAAACGCAACAAATTCAATCGAGTCAATTCATTAGTTCATTAAAATCGGAAAAAGTTAAAAACTTCTCAGTTCAACCTTCTGGTGGAGTATATAAGATTAGTGGTGAATATAGAACCGCTCAATCAAGTAGTGATTCAAGTCAAAATACATTCACTCTGGGGGCTGCTAAGAAGTCCAAAGTTACTAACTTCTCAACTACGATTTTAAAGAATAATGCATCTGTTTCAGAAGTTAATAAAGCAGCTAATCAATCCAATACTAAGATGAATGTTAAACCAGCTGAATCAAATAGTTTGTGGCTTAACTTAATTGTTTACATCTTACCAATGATTATGCTGGTATTTTTCTTTTACATGATGATGAATCAAGCTGGTCGTGGTGGCGGTAACGGAATCATGAAGTTTAGCAAGAGCAAAGCTAAACCAACTGATAGTAAGGAAAACAAAGTTCGTTTCTCTGACGTTGCCGGTGAAGAAGAAGAAAAACAAGAATTAGTAGAAGTGGTTGAGTTCTTGAAGAATCCAAAGAAGTATTCTTCATTGGGCGCTACGATTCCACATGGGGTGCTATTAGAAGGACCTCCCGGAACTGGGAAAACGTTATTAGCTAAAGCCGTTGCTGGTGAAGCTGACGTACCATTCTACTCCATTTCTGGTTCTGATTTCGTTGAAATGTTCGTCGGAGTTGGAGCTAGTCGGGTTCGTGATTTGTTCGATCAAGCTAAGAAATCAGCTCCAGCAATCATCTTTATTGATGAAATTGATGCCGTTGGACGTAAGCGTGGTGCTGGTACTGGTGGGGGTCATGATGAACGTGAACAAACCCTTAACCAATTGTTAGTTGAAATGGATGGATTTAGTGGCAATGATGGGGTAATCGTGATTGCTGCTACCAACCGGGCTGATGTATTGGATCCAGCATTGACTCGGCCAGGTCGTTTTGACCGGAAAGTCTTAGTTGGTCGCCCTGATGTTAAGGGTCGTGAAGCCATCCTTAAGGTTCACGCCAAGGGCAAGCCACTTGCTGATAACATTGATTTACATGAAATTGCTAAACAAACCCCTGGATTCGTAGGGGCAGATTTGGCTAACTTATTAAACGAAGCGGCATTACTTGCTGCCCGGCGTGATAAGAAGAAGATTGGTCCTGCCGAATTAGATGAAGCTGAAGACCGGGTAATTGCCGGACCAGCGAAGGCTGACCGAGTAGTTAATAAGCGCGAACAAGAAACTGTTGCTTATCACGAAGCTGGTCATACCATTGTTGGATTGGTCTTAAACGATGCACGGGTTGTCCATAAGGTTACCATCGTGCCACGTGGTCGCGCTGGCGGTTACGCAATTATGCTACCAAAGGAAGACCAACAATTACTATCTAAGAAAAATGCAATGGAACAAATTGCTGGATTAATGGGTGGTCGAACTGCTGAAGAAATTATCTTCAATTCTCAATCATCTGGTGCTTCAAATGATTTTGAACAAGCTACTAACATTGCTCGGGCAATGGTTACTCAATATGGAATGAGTGAAAAGTTAGGGACCGTTCAATTAGAAAATCCAAATCAAGAAGCTTATGCGCAACCACGTTACTCTGACGAAACAGCTGCATTAATTGATTCAGAAGTTCGTCGGATCACTAACGAAGGGCATGAAACTGCACGTAAGATTATTGAAGCTCACCGTGAACAACACAAGGTGATTGCTGAAGCATTGCTTAAGTATGAAACCCTTGATGAAAAGCAAATTCTTAGCTTATACCACACTGGTAAGATGCCAAGCGAAGATAATGAATATCCTAGCGAAGCGGCTTCCTTTGAAGAAACTAAGGAAGAATTAGCAAAGCAAGAAAAAGAACGCGATGCTAAATTCGAATCCGAAGCTGATCAACAAGTTAAGGAAGATGAAGCTAAGCGTCATGACAATGATTATGATGACAAAGATTAAATATTGACTTAAAAAACGTGAGCGATGCATTTGCACTCACGTTTTTTATATATATAATTATTTATAACTTAAATTAAAGAGAGGACGATTTAATATTATGCAAAAAGATCATTTAGTTAAAAGTATTACCAAAGATGGTAAATTTAGAGCATATGCAATTGACGCAACTGGTGTAGTTGCTGAAGCCCAACAACGTCAAGATACTTGGAGTGCTTCTTCTGCGGCCCTTGGTCGTACATTAGTCGGCAGTCTATTGCTATCTGCTTCCGTATTAAAGGGTAAGGAAACCATGACGGTTAAAATTAATGGTGGTGGTCCAATCGGTGCCATGATTGTTGATGCTGATGCTAATGGAAATGTTAAGGGATATATTCAAAAGCCACACGTTCATTTACCATTAAATGACCACCATAAGATTGATGTTGGTAAAGCCGTTGGGGTAAATGGATTCATGCAAGTAATGAAGAGCATGGGTGGCGATGAACCATACACTAGTAACGTTCCCCTTGCTTCTGGTGAAATTGGTGATGACTTTACTTACTACCTTGCTCAATCAGAACAAATTCCATCTGCTGTGGGTGTATCTGTCTTTGTAAATGAAGATAATACAATTAAAGTAGCGGGAGGTTACTTGATTCAAACCCTTCCAGATGCCACTGATGAAGACATTTCTAAGCTTGAAAAACGGTTAAAAGAAGTGCCAATGGTTTCAGAATTATTATTATCTGAACAAACGCCAAAGGATATCTTAAACTTAATTTTTGGTGAAGATAATCTAGATTACTTAACTGATACTCCAGTTAAGTTTACTTGTACTTGTTCTAAGAAGGGCTTCGCTAAAGCACTTTCGAAGATTGATCCAAAGGAAATCAAGAAAATTATCGATGAAGACCATAAAGCAGAATTAGTTTGCCATTTCTGTGGGGCTCGTTATAATTATAACGAAGATGAATTGAAATCAATTCTAACCGTTAGTGAAAAACGGGATGAATTAGAACAAGCACAGAATCATGGTAAAGATAAACATGATCAGGATAATAAGGAGTAATTAAATGAAGAACGATAGTTGGAAAATTGGTAATATTGAAATTCCGAATCGCGTTGTAGTTGCGCCAATGGCTGGGGTAACTAATTCAGCTTTTAGAATTATTTGTAAGAAATTCGGGGCTGGACTAGTGGTCTGTGAAATGATTTCTGATCGTGGATTAATGTATCGGAATAAAAAAACGATGACGATGATTGGGGTTAACCCTGAAGAACACCCAATGAGTATCCAAATTTTTGGTGGTAGTAAGGAAACATTAGTCCAAGCTGCCGAATTCATTGATCAACAAACAGATGCTGATATTATTGATATTAATATGGGTTGTCCCGTGAATAAAGTGGTTAAGACTGATGCTGGTTCTAAGTGGTTATTAGACCCAGATAAAATCTATGAAATGGCGAAGGCAGTTACTAGTGCAGTTGATAAACCCGTTACGCTCAAAATGCGGACTGGTTGGGACAGTGACCATATCTATGCAGTTGAAAATGCACTAGCTGCACAAGAAGCTGGTATTTCCGCTTTAGCAATGCACGGACGGACAAGAGCGCAAATGTATCAAGGTCATTCTAATTGGGATATTTTACATGATGTTGCTAACCACATCTCCATTCCATTTATGGGAAATGGTGACGTTAGAACGCCACAAGAAGCTAAGCAAATGCTTGAAGAAGTTGGTGCCGATGCTGTAATGATGGGGCGTGCAGTTGAAGGAAATCCTTGGATTCTAAAGCAAACGACTCATTATTTAGACACGGGTGAATTATTACCAGAACCAAGTGTTGAAGAAAAAATTCAAACTGCTAAGGATCACCTACACCGATTGGTAGAGCTAAAGGGTGATAGTGTTGGCCCACGTGAATTTAGAGGCCAAGCTGCATACTATCTAAAGGGAATTTCACATTCTGCTCGGACTAGAGCTGCATTGAACAATGCTGATACTGAAGCTGAAATGAATGCAATTTTTGATCAATTCGTAGAAAAGCAAGCTAAACGCGCGGCTAGAATGGCTTAATTCTGTTCTGCAATCGCACGTAGTTTTAAAAAATGATATAATAATGCTGATATCTAAAATTAAAATGGTGTTAGTTTGCCGATTTTAATCAAACAAACGGAGGTTTTATTGTGGCAAAAGAAATGAATGATCAAATGCGCGTTCGTTTTGATAAGATGAACGAGTTACGCCAAGAAGGAATCGATCCTTTTGGTCATGCTTTCAAGAGAACTTATTTAGCTAAGCAACTCCACGCTCAATTTAATGACTTAAGTAAAGAAGACATTGATGAATTGGGCAAGAAGGCCATTATTGCTGGTCGAATGGTTGCTAAACGTGGAAAAGGAAAAGTTGGGTTCGCTGATATTATGGACCGAACTGGCCGGATTCAGATCTATGTTCGAAAAGATGTTGTAGGTGAAGAAAACTACCATATCTTTAAACGTTCTGATATTGGTGATCACCTAGGAATTGAAGGGGACATTATTAAGACTGACATGGGTGAATTAACCATTCGTGCTACTCATGTTACGTTCTTATCTAAGGCATTACGCCCACTTCCAGATAAGTTCCATGGACTTCAAAATAAGGAACAAAAGTACCGTCAACGTTACCTTGATTTAATTTCCAATCCAGAAAGTTTTGAACGGTTCCAAAAGCGGACTAAGATTATTGCCGCAGTTAGAAGTTATCTTAATAACGAGATGAACTGTACAGAAGTTGAAACACCAGTGCTTCATAACCAAGCTGGTGGTGCTAGTGCACGTCCATTTATTACCCATCACAATGCATTGAATATTGATTTATATTTGAGAATTGCTTTGGAATTACCACTTAAACGGTTAATTGTTGGTGGAATGGAACGAGTATATGAAATTGGTCGGGTATTCAGAAATGAAGGGATGGATCCAAACCATAACCCTGAATTTACTGAATTAGAATCATACATTGCTTACTTTGACTTTAAAGATGTAATGGATGAAACCGAAGGAATCTTCAAGGCAGCTGCTAATGCGGTTACTGATGATGGAAAAGTAACCTACCGTGGGGAAGAAATTGACTTTAGTAAACCTTTTGCACGTAAACATATGGTAGATGCAATTAAGGAAGTTACTGGCGTTGATTTCTGGAAAGAAATGACAGTCGAAGAAGCTCGTAAAATTGCTGACGAACATCATGTTCAATATGAATCCTATTGGAAGGTTGGACACATTATCAATGCATTCTTTGAAGAATTTGTTGAAGATACGATTAAACAACCTACCTTTATCTATGGTCATCCAGTGGAAATTTCTCCATTAGCTAAGAAGAATGCTAAGGATCCTCGTTTTACTGATCGATTTGAATTATATATTGCAGGAACTGAATACGGAAACGCATTTACTGAATTAAATGATCCAATTGATCAAAGAGAACGGTTCGAAGCCCAAGCCGCTGAAAAAGATGCTGGTAATGATGAAGCACAAGGAATCGATGAAGATTTCATTGAAGCATTATCATATGGGATGCCTCCTACTGGTGGATTAGGAATTGGAATTGATCGGTTAGTAATGTTATTAACTGATGCAGAATCAATTCGTGATGTTATTTTATTCCCAACAATGCGTCCAGAAGATAATTCACAACCAGAAAAATAATATAAAAAACCTTTCAACCAATTTGGTTGAAAGGTTTTTTATATGAAATTGAATTTTTTTATGGATATTGGTTGACATTTATTTTACGTCGCTGTATAGTAGTTAATGCTGATAAATTGATTAGCAGTTAATAAATGTTTGAGCAACAAATTAAATAATTAATTTTAAAAAGTTGTTGACATTGAATTGCTAATTTGATATTATTAAATAGTTGTCGTTACGAGCGACACACTCAAGTAGATCTTTGAAAACTGAACAAAATTATGACAAAGATGTGTAAGGAACTTCATAATTAATTATGAAGACAAAATCTTATGCGAAGTCAATTCGCTTAAAAGTAACAATATTAGAAGAGCTAAGTTAAGCTTTTCATCTTAAGATGAGAGTTTGATCCTGGCTCAGGACGAACGTTGGCGGCGTGCCTAATACATGCAAGTCGAACGAGTTTCCGTTAATGATAGTTGATGCTTGCATTAACTTGACTTAACATCGAAACGAGTGGCGAACTGGTGAGTAACACGTAGATAACTTGCCCTAAAGCGGGGGATAACATTTGGAAACAAGTGCTAATACCGCATAACAACAAAAACCGCATGGTTTTTGTTTGAAAGATGCGTTTGCATCACTTTAGGATGGATCTGCGGCGTATTAGCTTGTTGGTGGGGTAATGGCCTACCAAGGCAATGATACGTAGCCGACCTGAGAGGGTAATCGGCCACAATGGGACTGAGACACGGCCCATACTCCTACGGGAGGCAGCAGTAGGGAATCTTCCACAATGGACGCAAGTCTGATGGAGCAACGCCGCGTGAGTGAAGAAGGGTTTCGGCTCGTAAAACTCTGTTGTTAAAGAAGAACGGGTATGATAGGAAATGATCATATCGTGACGGTATTTAACCAGAAAGTCACGGCTAACTACGTGCCAGCAGCCGCGGTAATACGTAGGTGGCAAACGTTGTCCGGATTTATTGGGCGTAAAGCGAGCGCAGGCGGTTTCTTAAGTCTGATGTGAAAGCCTTCGGCTTAACCGAAGAAGTGCATCGGAAACTGGGAAACTTGAGTGCAGAAGAGGACAGTGGAACTCCATGTGTAGCGGTGAAATGCGTAGATATATGGAAGAACACCAGTGGCGAAGGCGGCTGTCTGGTCTGTAACTGACGCTGAGGCTCGAAAGCATGGGTAGCAAACAGGATTAGATACCCTGGTAGTCCATGCCGTAAACGATGAATGCTAGGTGTTAGAGGGTTTCCGCCCTTTAGTGCCGCAGCTAACGCATTAAGCATTCCGCCTGGGGAGTACGACCGCAAGGTTGAAACTCAAAGGAATTGACGGGGACCCGCACAAGTGGTGGAGCATGTGGTTTAATTCGATGCTACGCGAAGAACCTTACCAGGCCTTGACATCTCCTGCAAAGCTAAGAGATTAGCCGTTCCCTTCGGGGACAGGATGACAGGTGGTGCATGGTTGTCGTCAGCTCGTGTCGTGAGATGTTGGGTTAAGTCCCGCAACGAGCGCAACCCCTATTATTAGTTGCCAGCATTAAGTTGGGCACTCTAGTGAGACTGCCGGTGACAAACCGGAGGAAGGTGGGGACGACGTCAAATCATCATGCCCCTTATGGCCTGGGCTACACACGTGCTACAATGGACGGTACAACGAGTCGCAAAACCGCGAGGTTAAGCTAATCTCTTAAAGCCGTTCTCAGTTCGGATTGTAGGCTGCAACTCGCCTACATGAAGTTGGAATCACTAGTAATCGTGGATCAGCATGCCACGGTGAATACGTTCCCGGGTCTTGTACACACCGCCCGTCACACCATGAGAGTTAGTAATACCCAAAGTCGGTGTAGTAACCTCTTTTGAGGAGCAAGCCGCCTAAGGTAGGACTGATGATTAGGGTGAAGTCGTAACAAGGTAGCCGTAGGAGAACCTGCGGCTGGATCACCTCCTTTCTAAGGAATAATTCGGAACCTTATACAGTCATAGTTTTGTTTAGTTTTGAGAGGTCTACTCTCAACTTGGTTCTTTGAAAACTAGATAATATTTTAATTTTTCCAAATTGAATTGTATTAAATACAATTTCAACCGAGAACACCGCGTTATTTTGAGTTTTTTAAATAGTTTATTCGTATTTACTCAATTAACCAAATACCACTTCGTGGTAATAGGTTAAGTTATTAAGGGCGCATGGTGGATGCCTTGGTACTAGGAGCCGATGAAGGACGGGACTAACGCCGATATGCTTCGGGGAGCTGTACGTAAGCTTTGATCCGGAGATTTCCGAATGGGGAAACCCAATAATCTTTATCGATTATTACTTAATGACGAATTCATACTCATTAAGAGGCAGACGTGGGGAACTGAAACATCTAAGTACCCACAGGAAGAGAAAGAAAATTCGATTCCCTCAGTAGCGGCGAGCGAACGGGGATCAGCCCAAACCATTGAGTTTACTCGATGGGGTTGTAGGACTGAACATTTGAGTTACCAAAGGATTAGATAGTCGAAAGATCTGGGAAGTTCTGCGACACAAGGTGATAGCCCTGTAGACGAAATCTAATCCCCTCAGTTCAGGATCCTGAGTACGGCAATACACGTGAAACGTTGCCGGAATCCGGGAGGACCATCTCCCAAGGCTAAATACTCCCTAGTGACCGATAGTGAACCAGTACCGTGAGGGAAAGGTGAAAAGCACCCCGGAAGGGGAGTGAAATAGTTCCTGAAACCATGTGCCTACAAGCAGTTAGAGCCCGTTAATGGGTGATAGCGTGCCTCTTGCAGAATGAACCGGCGAGTTATGATAACATGCAAGGTTAAGACGAAAAATCGGAGCCGTAGCGAAAGCGAGTCTGAATAGGGCGTTTTAGTATGTTGTGATAGACCCGAAACCAGGTGATTTACCCATGTCCAGGCTGAAAGTGTGGTAAAACACACCGGAGGGCCGAACCCGTGTACGTTGAAAAGTGCTGGGATGAGGTGTGGGTAGCGGTGAAATTCCAAACGAACTTGGAGATAGCTGGTTCTCTTCGAAATAGCTTTAGGGTTAGCCTTGGAGTCGAGAATCATGGAGGTAGAGCACTGTTTGGATGAGGGGCCCGTCTTGGGTTACTGAATTCAGATAAACTCCGAATGCCATTGATTTATATCCAGGAGTCAGACGATGAGTGATAAGATCCACCGTCGAAAGGGGAACAGCCCAGACCACCAATTAAGGTCCCTAAATATATGCTGAGTGGAAAAGGATGTGGAGTTGCATAGACAACTAGGATGTTGGCTCAGAAGCAGCCACCATTTAAAGAGTGCGTAATAGCTCACTAGTCGAGTGATCCTGCGCCGAAAATTTACCGGGGCTAAGCATATTACCGAGATTGTGGACGTAACTTTGTTACGTGATAGGAGAGCGTTCTAAGGGCAATGAAGTCAGACCGTAAGGACTGGTGGAGCGCTTAGAAGTGAGAATGCCGGTATGAGTAGCGAAAGATCAGTGAGAATCTGATCCACCGAATGACTAAGGTTTCCTGGGGAAGGCTCGTCCTCCCAGGGTTAGTCGGGACCTAAGCCGAGGCTGAGAAGCGTAGGCGATGGATAACAGGTTGAGATTCCTGTACTAGTTAACTATGTTTGAACGATGGAAGGACGTAGGAGGCTAAACTTAGCATCCTGTTGGATATGGATGTTCAAGCACTAAGTCAGGTATTGAGTCAAATGCTTAATATCGAGTTGACAAGGTGTGATGAGGACCGAAATTTAGTAGGGAAGTCGTTGACGTCACACTACCGAGAAAAGTTTCTAGTTAGTAGTTAACTACCCGTACCGCAAACCGACACAGGTAGTCGAGGAGAGTATCCTAAGGTGAGCGAGTGAACTCTCGTTAAGGAACTCGGCAAAATGACCCCGTAACTTCGGGAGAAGGGGTGCTGCACTATGTGCAGCCGCAGTGAAAAAGCTCAGGCGACTGTTTATCAAAAACACAGGTTTCTGCAAAATCGTAAGATGAAGTATAGGGGCTGACGCCTGCCCGGTGCTGGAAGGTTAAGTGGATGAGTTAGCTTCGGCGAAGCTCAGAAACGAAGCCCCAGTAAACGGCGGCCGTAACTATAACGGTCCTAAGGTAGCGAAATTCCTTGTCGGGTAAGTTCCGACCCGCACGAAAGGCGTAACGATCTGAGCACTGTCTCAACGAGAGACTCGGTGAAATTGAGATACCTGTGAAGAAGCAGGTTACCCGCGACAGGACGGAAAGACCCCATGGAGCTTTACTGTAACTTGATATTGGGTGTTTGTATAGCTTGTACAGGATAGGTAGGAGCCATAGAAGTCGGAACGCTAGTTTCGATGGAGGCATTGGTGGGATACTACCCTCGCTGTATGAACACTCTAACCCGCACCACTCATCGTGGTGGGAGACAGTGTCTGGTTGGCAGTTTGACTGGGGCGGTCGCCTCCTAAACAGTAACGGAGGCGCCCAAAGGTTCCCTCAGAATGGTTGGAAATCATTCGACGAGTGTAAAGGCAGAAGGGAGCTTGACTGCGAGACATACAGGTCGAGCAGGGACGAAAGTCGGGCTTAGTGATCCGGTGGTACCGTATGGAAGGGCCATCGCTCAACGGATAAAAGCTACCCTGGGGATAACAGGCTTATCTCCCCCAAGAGTTCACATCGACGGGGAGGTTTGGCACCTCGATGTCGGCTCATCGCATCCTGGGGCTGTAGTTGGTCCCAAGGGTTGGGCTGTTCGCCCATTAAAGCGGTACGCGAGCTGGGTTCAGAACGTCGTGAGACAGTTCGGTCCCTATCCGTCGCGGGCGTAGGAAATTTGAGAGGAGCTGCTCTTAGTACGAGAGGACCGGAGTGGACATACCGCTGGTGTACCAGTTGTGCCGCCAGGCGCATCGCTGGGTAGCTATGTATGGATGAGATAAACGCTGAAAGCATCTAAGTGTGAAACCCACCTCGAGATGAGATTTCCCATTCCTTTATGGAAGTAAGACCCCTGAGAGATGATCAGGTAAATAGGTTGGAAGTGGAAGTGCAGTGATGCATGGAGCGGACCAATACTAATCGGTCGAGGACTTAACCAAGTAAGGTAGTTCTCACGGAAGAATAAAATATTATCTAGTTTTGAGAGAACGAAGTTCTCACAGTTAAATAGTGTGGTGATGATTGCCAGAAGGATACACCTGTTCCCATGTCGAACACAGCAGTTAAGCTTCTGTACGCCAAAAGTAGTTGGGGGATCGCCCCCTGCGAGGATAGGACGTTGCCACGCAGATTATTCCGGCATAGCTCAGTTGGTAGAGCACCTGACTGTTAATCAGGTTGTCGACGGTTCGAGCCCGCCTGCCGGAGTTATAATTAGATATGGTGCTAACCTTTTTGTTAGCACCTTTCTATTATAATCCTGCCGGCTTAGCTCAGCTGGTAGAGCATCGGTATCGTAAACCGAGGGTCACAGGTTCAAGTCCTGCAGCCGGCATAATATAGCCGTTAGCAATTATTTCAAAAAAAATTGAAATTTACTATTGACTATCTGGTTATATTTAGGTATTATATTAATTGTCGTTTGATACGATACTTCTCATTACGGAGGGGTAGCGAAGTCTGGCTAAACGCGGCGGACTGTAAATCCGCTCCTTCGGGTTCGGTGGTTCGAATCCACTCCCCTCCATATTATTGGGCTATAGCCAAGTGGTAAGGCAACGGGTTTTGATCCCGTGATGCGCTGGTTCGAACCCAGCTAGCCCAATCTCAAAGCTGATTAACAATTTAGTTAATCAGCTTTTTTAGTGCCAATATATTGATTGATATCTGATACATAAAATGACTATAATGATAGTAAGTTGCTGTATAGAGGAGATTGTTAATTTGAGCTCACCTATTTATATCCAAATTCATAATGTAATTAAACGTAAAATTGAAGATCACGAATGGAAGATTGGTGACCGAATTCCTTCAGAACGGGAGCTAGCTGCTCACTTTGATGTCAGTCGAATGACATTACGACAAGCAGTTCAAACGCTAGTGGATGAGGGCATTTTAGAGCAGCACGTTGGTTCTGGAACGTTTGTTGCTAATTCTAAAGTTCAAGAAAAAATGTCCGGAGTAACGAGTTTCACTGATATTATGGTTGCTCAAGGCAAGCAACCTTCTAGTAAGACCATTTCATATCACTTAATGGATCCATCATTAAGTGAAATGGAGAAGTTAAAATTAACATCCAGTGATCGCGTTTTACGAATGGAAAGAATTCGGTATGGTGATGGTGTTCCAATTTGCTTTGAGATTGCAACGGTCCCAGAAGATATTGTTGATGGCTTAAGCAAATCAGACGTCACCAGCTCTTTATATCGCGCCTTAGAGGAAAAGAAAGACCTGGTGCCTAGAAAGGCCCATCAAACGGTTTCTGCGATGCTAGCATCGGAAAGAATTGCTAATTATTTAGATATTAAGAAGGGTGACTCAATTTTACAATTACGCCAAATCACCTACCTGCAAAATGGGAAACCTTTTGAATATGTTCGAACTCAATATGTTGGGAAACGATTTGAGTTTTACTTAGAAAAATAAAAAATCACGATTTGGAAAATTATCCAAGTCGTGATTTTTTAGCTTTGCGAATTAATTTTAAGTATTTAGGAATCACCATTAACCGTGGTAATCGACTAGGTTCACTAATTAAGCGGTATAACCACTCCAAATGGTGATTAATCCAAAACTTTGGGGCTCGTTTAGTATTACCTGATAAAACATCAAAACTGCCACCTAATCCAATCCACAATCCATTATTTAAATGGCGATATTTGGCAATAAATGCTTCTTGTTTAGGCGAACCAAGCGCTGCAAAGACCATATCTGGTTGAGTTTGCTTAATTTCATCAGCAATTGATTGTTCATCATCAAAATAGCCATCATGCATTCCGCTGATTTTTAAATTCGGATAATCACTTGCTAACACCGCTTTTAAGTCTTCAATTACGTTTGGTTTAGCGCCAACAAAGTATGCTGATTTATGATTTTGATTGCCCCAATCAAGCATTGCCTTAAAGATATCAAATCCAGTAATGCGCTCTTGAATGGGCGTATTAAGCATTTCAGAGGCTTTGATAATGCCAATTCCGTCAGGCGTAATAAAATCTGCTCCTGATATGATTTTTTGGTATTCAGGGTGTTCATGAGCGTAATAAGCAATTTCTGGGTTGACGGTTACGATAAAAGTGTTGGAACGGTCGTTGGTTCTTTCTTGAATAATATTCAAAAAATGGTTAAAGTTAGTATTAATATATGAAATATTTAAAATTGCGGTTCTTTTTAGCTTATCGGTCAATAAAACCATCCTTTCAATGTATAATGTTAATTATAGTTGATAAAAGCGGTTTATCAAACATTATTTTCGAGGTGTAAAAATGTCACTTAAGGACTATACAAATTTAACGCTTCATACTGATGATTATGAAATCAATATGATGCAAACTTACTTTTCTAAAAAAATGCATAATCGGCGCGCGGTTTTTGAAGTTTTCTTTCGGAAAATGCCATTTAAAAATGGGTATGCCGTCTTTGCAGGTCTCGAACACGTGATTGATTATATTAATAATCTTCACTTTACAGATGATGACATTAAGTACCTAGCAGCAAATGGTGAATATACTCCTGAATTCTTAGACTTTTTAAGAAACTTCAAGTTTAAAGGAACTATTCGCTCTGCACAAGAGGGGGACTTAGTATTTAATAATGAACCCATTATGCAAGTCGAAGGTAGCTTAGCTGAATGTCAATTAGTTGAAACGGCAATTCTAAACATTGTTAATTACCAAACCCTAGTTGCAACTAAGGCTTCCCGGATTAGACAATCTGTTGGTGATGACTTATTGATGGAATTTGGATCTAGAAGAGCTCAAGAAACGTCGGCTGCTTTGTGGGGGACTAGAGCTGCATTTATTGGTGGGTTTAACTCCACTTCAAACGTATTAGCGGGCCAAGCGTTTGGAATTCCAATCAGTGGTACGCATGCTCATTCACTAGTTGAAACGTTTAGACATGATTACGATGCTTTTAAAGCGTATGCTGAAACGCATCATGATTGTGTATTCTTAGTTGATACTTACGATACGTTGAAGAGTGGCGTCCCAAATGCCATCAAGGTTGCTAAGGAAATGGGCGATAAAATTAACTTCGCGGGCGTTCGAATTGATTCAGGAGATATGGCTTACTTATCCAAGCGGGTTCGTGAGATGCTAGATGAAGCTGGATTTAAAGATACTAAGATTATTGCTTCTAATGACCTGGATGAAAATACGATTACTAGTTTGAAGATGCAAGATGCTAAAATTGACATTTGGGGCATTGGAACGAAGTTAATTACAGCGTTCGATCAACCAGCACTAGGGGCCGTTTATAAAATGGTTTCTGTTGAAAATGCAGATGGTACTATGCGAGATACAATTAAGCTTTCTAATAATGCGGCTAAGGTATCGACTCCTGGTAAGAAACAAGTTTGGCGAATTAATAAGCGTTCAGATGGTAAGTCTGAAGGTGATTACATCGCATTAAGTGATGAAGATCCACGTAAACAAGATAGCCTATACATGTTCCATCCTCAGTTTACTTACATTAATAAGACGTTAACTGATTTTGAGGCCACCCCACTGCTTAAGACAATTTATGAAAATGGCCAACAAGTTTATGAACTACCTGATTTAAAGGCTATTCAAGAACACGCTAATAAATCATTAGCTTCCCTTTGGCCTGAATACAAACGGGAATTAAATCCACAAGACTATCCAGTTGATTTATCTAAAAAGTGTTGGGAAAATAAAAATAAGTTAATTAAAGAAGTTCATGACTATGTGCAAAAACTAAATTATTAATTTAATCCAGGAGGATGATGGATGATGCGACCTTTACAAAAAAAGATTATTGAAGCATTGAAGGTAAAACCAGAAATTGATCCAAAAGCTGAAATTAGAAATAGTGTTGATTTCTTAAAGGCATATTTAAAGAAAAATTCATTCTTAAAAACCCTTGTTCTAGGTATTTCTGGAGGACAAGATTCCACATTAGCTGGTAAACTTTCTCAAATGGCAATTAGTGAAATGCGAGCTGAAACTGGTAATGATGATTATCAATTTATTGCGGTGCGTTTACCATATGGCAAACAAGCTGATGAAAAGGATGCAATGGCAGCAATTAAATTTATGGAAGCTGACCAAACGATCCGAGTTGATATTAAGCCAATGGCCGATGCCGCGGTAGCAGCTGTGGAAGAAGAAGGCCCTAAAATTGATGACTTTAATAAGGGGAATATTAAGGCTCGTGAACGAATGGTAGCTCAATACGCAATTGCGGGTCAATCTGCAGGTGCTGTTGTTGGAACCGATCATGCAGCCGAAGCAGTGACTGGATTCTACACTAAATTTGGGGATGGAGCAGCTGATATCACACCTCTTTGGCGGTTGGATAAGCGACAAGGTAAAATGCTATTAAAACAGTTGGGCGCCCCTGAATATCTTTATGAAAAGGTGCCTACTGCTGATTTAGAAGATAACCGGCCAGCATTGCCTGATGAAGCGGCATTAGGTGTTCGCTACGATGATATCGATGATTATCTAGAAGGTCGCGATGTTAGTCAAAAAGCTGCAGAAACGATTGAAAACTGGTATATTAAGACAGAACACAAACGGGAATTACCCGTAAATATCTATTCCACATTCTGGAAATAAAAAGGAGTGCATTCATATGAAGGGCGCAAAAATGAGTAACTATGCACCAACTATTTCACAATTAATTACTGAAACTGATAAAACAGGTGAAAAGTTGGCTAAATACTACGAACCACTTAAGGAAGCTATCGATAAGGATAAGGATTTATCTGATATTGATCTAAAGGCAACCCGTGAACATTTCCAAAATGGAACAACTTTTTACAAGGAAACTTTGCGTAAGTTAAAGACATTAGGGGTACCGGCAAGGGTATTAGGTAAACATAAATTATTAGTTGGTGCTTATTCTGATTATGCCGATGCTTGTCAAGAAATGGTAGATAGCATCAATGTTGATGGTCACACCGTCGATAAGGGTGTATTTAAGGACTCTGAAGAAGCACAAAGTGATAGTGTGGCTAGAGTAGTTAAATATACGCAAAAGATTTTAATCGGCTAAAATAACTGATTTAAAAAAACGGGCTTGCACTGCACCCCAAAGTTTGTACAAAACTTTGGGGTGTTTTTTTGTGTCTAAATATAAAGTAGAAGATAAATTAAATGTAATTAACGCATACCTAAACGGTATGGGATCGCAAATGGTGGCTAGAAACTTTGGAGTTAAAAGTAGAAATACTGTTTTATGTTGGGTTAAGAGTTACAAAAAACATGGACTAAATGGTCTTAAAAAAAGAAAGAATATAATCGAATACTCTACCAAAGAGAAACAATATATATTAAACTGGATGAAAACGACTAAATCATCTTATCCAGAGGCAGCTTATCATTTTAATATTCCTTCTCCATCAACTATCTGGACTTGGGAAAAACGACTAGAGCAAAAAGGTATTGATGGTTTATTGTCCCGAAGGGAAAGAAAAGCCATGACAAAAAGGAAAACTAACAAAGCCGAATCAAACAATACTAATACCGATAAAGAAAAATTGAAGAAGATTGAAGAAGAAAATTTAATGTTGAGAATAGAGAATGACTTCTTAAAAAAATTGAGGGCCTTAGACGACGAAGAAGACCAGAAGTAATTATTAAAATAATCGACGAACTAAGGCTGAAATACCATACCACTAAAACATTAATACTAAAGGCATTAAGGATATCTAGAAGTACTTATTATTATATTAGATCAATCCAAAATAAGCCTGATAAGCACGCTGAAATCGCTAAAATTATCAAGGATATTAAAGATAAAAATAAATCCTACGGATATAGAAGAGTGTGTTTAGAATTAACTAATCGTGGATACCGTGTTAACCACAAACTAGTATTAAAGATAATGAAAAAGAATAATTTACTATCTTCATCATATTCAAGAAAAACACGTAAGTATAATTCCTATCGTGGTCAGGTTGGAAAACTTAAATCAAATCAATTAAATCGAAGATTTAATACTGACAGACCATATCAAAAGCTCTGTACTGATATCAGTGAATTCAGATATGGAAATTGTGATATTAATCATCGTATTTATCTTTCACCTATTATGGATTTATTTTCTGGTGAAATAATATCCTATAACATTAGCAGCCATCCAAATATGAACTGTGTTATGAAACCGTTGAAAGAAGTTATTCAATTAGTTAAGGATTTACCATACAGAACGACAATTCATAGTGATCAGGGAGCTCAGTATCAAAGTCATATCTGGCAAAAAGAGCTTAAGAAGAATAAGATATTTCAAAGTATGTCCCGTAAGGGGAATTGTATAGATAACTCACCTATGGAATCATTTTTCCATATTATGAAAGCTGAAATCATGGACTGTAATTATGACTTTAAAGAAGATTTAATGTCGTCAATGAAAATATGGATTGATTATTACAATAATCATCGTATTAAAACAAAACTAGGCGGAAAGTCACCGGTTCAATACCGGAAACTTTCCGCCTAGGAAAAACAATATAATAATGTACAACTTTTGGGGTGCACATCAGCTTGCCCGTTTTTTTATTTCGGGGATGATAATAAATCGCGTATTTTAATATACTAACTAATAAGGGAGATTTTATTATTGTCCAATCAAGAATTACAACAATTATGCGAGCAAATTTCATTAGAATCATTTGCCCGTCCGTTTAAACATCAAATTTATTTTAATCCACGTCTAAAAACAACTGGTGGTCGCTATTATTTAAAGAGTCATAATATCGACATTAATCCACGAATGGTTAATTCAGCAGATCAAAAACTATTGATCGGCATTATTAAGCATGAATTATGCCATTATCATTTACACTTAGCTGGCTTTAGTGGTCAACATCGAACCCATGAATTTAAACAGCTATTGGCGGCCGTTGGTGGATTAAGATATGCGCCTAAGTTAGACCAACCTAAATATCAATATGAATGTGAGCGGTGTCATCAAATTTATGCTCGTAAACGATTGGTAAATACCAGTAAATATGTTTGCGGGAAATGTCGTGGTAGGTTAAAATTAATTTCAAAATTAAAATAAAGGAGCGATATTTACCTTGGGTAAGATTATTATTCGGGTTCCAGCAACGGTTTCTAATTTAGGACCGGGAATCGATTCATTAGCGTTAGCGTTACATCTCTATTACACCGTAATTGTTGAAGAAAAAACTGACTACTGGCGGGTAAATCATGCCCTAGGGGAAGATATTCCTCATGACGAAAATAATTTAATCGTTCAGACGATTTTACGGTTAGACCCTAAAATTCATCCCCATCAACTAACGGTTATGTCTGACATTCCGGTTGAACATGGATTAGGCTCAAGTACTACTGCTGTGATTGTGGGCATTAAGATTGCCAATGCACTCGGTGATTTAAATTTATCAGTACAGGAACAAATTAAAATTGGTAATCAAATTGAAGAACATCCTGAAAACGTTGCTGCAGCGTTTTTAGGTGACCTAGCTATTACAACCGTTGATGAAGATGACTTGAAAGTGGTTAAGGGTCAAATGCCAGATCTATCAGCATTAATGTTTATTATGCCGCATGGTAAGCAGGGGAAAAATGAATTACCAGTTAAGTTGACTAGTGATATGGCGCTAAAAGATAGTAATGATGCTAATGTATTAATTGCTGCATTGTTAACTAATAATTGGCCGCTAGCGTCCACGTTGATTGAAGGCGAATACTTTGGCCAGCAAACGATGAAACGTGATGAAGATAATTTACGGTTAATTCGTGATGCTGCTCATAAGTTAGGAATTTACGGTACCTTCATTAGTGGAAGTGGACCCGTAATCGTTTCATTAGGTGCAAAAGATCAGTTACTAAAGTTACGGGATCAATTACGTGCCGATGAACGATTAATGGGTAAGATTAAAGTAATGGATTTGGATCGCGAAGGGGCAACCGTTCGTGGTGAATAGTACAAAAACCCTTGCTTAATTCGTGAATATTTGATATATTAATATATGTTAATTTTCACATGCGGCCATGGCGGAATTGGCAGACGCGCAAGATTAAGGATCTTGTCGGGAGTTATCCCGGTGGAGGTTCGAGTCCTCTTGGCCGCATCGATTAAAAAGACGAAATGATTACTCATTTCGTCTTTTTTTGTGATTCTTTTTAGTTGCTAAAAAAGTGACACGGTGTTACCATTACGTTTGTAAAATATAACGTAATAAATACTAAGGAGTGGTTTTTAAATGACTGATAAGATCAGAACTGCTGAAGGTCAACCTTGGGCTGACAATAATCATTCACAAACTGCAGGTAACCGTGGTCCGGTTTTAATGCAAGATTACCAATTACTAGAAAAATTAGCACACTTTAACCGTGAACGGATCCCAGAACGGGTGGTTCATGCTAAGGGTGCTGGTGCTAAGGGTGTATTCAAGCTTACCCATGATATGAGCAAGTACACGAAGGCAGATTTATTTACTGGTGAACCCGGTAAGGAAACGCCAATGATTATCAGATTTTCGCAAGTTGCTGGTGAATCTGGTTATCCTGATACGGAACGGGATGTCCGCGGGTTTGCAATGAAGTTTTATACCAATGATGGGAACTATGATATTGTTGGAAACAATACACCAGTGTTCTTCGTTAACGATCCACTTAAATTCCCTGATTTTATCCATTCACAAAAACGTGAACCAGATACCCACTTAAGAAGTCAAGATATGCAATGGGATTTCTGGGCTCATTCACCTGAATCAGTGCATCAAGTAACTTATTTGATGGGCGATCGTGGAAATCCAGCTAGTTATCGTGAAATGAACGGTTACGGTAGTCACACTTACAAGTGGGTTAATGCCAAGGGTGAAGTTTATTGGGTTAAATACCACTTTATTAGTGAACAAGGGGTCAAGAACATGTCTAATGAAACGGCTGCTAAAACAGCTTCAAAAGACACTGATTTCTTACTTCACGACTTATATGATGCTATCGACCAAGGAAACTATCCAAAGTGGAAAGTAATGGTTCAAATTATTCCTTATGAAGAAGGCCTTAATTACAAGAAGGATATCTTTGATGTAACCAAGGTTGTTAACCATGCTGATTATCCATTACAAGAAGTTGGTGAATTTACATTAAATGAAAATCCAACTAACTACTTTGACGATGTTGAAGAAGCTGCATTTTCACCTGCGAACTTAGTTCCTGGAATTGAAGCTTCTCCAGATAAGTTATTACAAGGCCGGCTCTTTGCATATAAGGATGCCGAACGTTACCGGCTAGGTGCTAATTATGAACAACTACCAATCAACCGTCCTAAGAATGGGAAACCAAAGAACTATGAACGTGATGGCTTTATGGCGCAAGGGCAAGATAATGCTGTGAACTACGAACCAAATGGTGAAGGTGGCCCAGTAGAAGATCCACACGCTAATATCAAGCCATTTAAGGTTGAAGGTAATGCGGATACCTATAAGACTTACGATGTTGATTTCTATTCTGATGCTGGTGCTTTATACCGCGTAATGACTCCAGATGAACAAGCTCGCTTAATTGAAACGATTAAGGGGACCCTAGGTTCAGTTAAGAGTCACGAAAATAAGGTATTAGAAACGCGTCAATTCTACAATGCTGATCACGAATATGGTCAACGTGTTGCAGAGGCATTAGGCTTAGATATGGATGAAATTAAAGGTTAATTTTAATCTCGGCTAATAATTGCTTAGTTTTAAGGACTGATTTTGTATTATTCAAAATCAGTCCTTTTTGTGTTTTAAGCAAAGCAAAGCCACGTAATCGTTAGTAATTATCTAATGATTACGTGGCTTTTAATTGATAATCGCAAAAAATAAAAACTCGCCAGTAGTTAGATGCATCTAACCATTAGCGAGTTGATTTATTAATAACTAGTTCCGTTATAAGTGCCGGTTCCAGTGGTATCAGTACCAGTTCCAGTCGTATCAGAACCAGTAGTATCAGTTGAACCATCAGTTCCACTACCGTTATCATCAGTAGTGCTTTGGGTTGCTGATATGCTGCTGAGCGTACTTAAGTTTAAGTTTTTACGGATATAATTAGAAACTCGAAGTAGCTCTGATTCAGGAGCCACTTGGTAATCAATGCCATCAATCGTAGCATCTTCACCTTGTAGCGTATCTGATTTAATGTGGTGAGTGGCATCCCCATATCTAGAACGCATTGAAATCATATCATTGAACGTGATGTCAGTTTTTAGATTACCATCAAGGGATGAAAGAATTTCTTTATAACGAGGCAGCGAAGTAATCTTCATTGCTTTTAAGACTAACTTTTGAAGCACTTCACGTTGCCGTTTTTGTCGACCATAATCACCAGTTGGATCTTCGTGACGCATCCGGGAGTAATCTAGGGCTTGCTTACCATTTAAGGTTACCTTTTGACCCTTCACTACGTTGGCATTACCGTACTTAAACGTAAGTGGGGGATTCACTTCCACTCCACCAACTGCATCAACCATTTTTTCTAGTCCACCCATATTAACAATGGCATAGAAATCAATTGGTACGTTCAATAGGTTTTGGACCGTTTGAACGGCAGATGATGCACCACCAATGGTATAGGCAGCATTAATCTTTTCATACGGTTGCGAATCACCAGGAACCGTTACCTTGGTATCCCGAGGAATACTAGTGATGGAAATATTTTCCTTCTTAGGATTGACCGTTACGACCATCATGGTATCAGTTCGACCAGTATCATCACGGCCTAAAGCTCCAGTATCAGTTCCTAACAAGAGGACCGAAAACGGTTTATCTTGATTAATGACTGAGGATACGTTTCTTAGCTTGTGGGTATCACCAGCTTGAAATGTTTTATCGAATGTTTTTTCAGCACTATTATAAGCGTTGTATAAGTAAATTAATCCGGCCGTTAATAGAATAAGTACAATTATAATGAACGTCCATAGCTTTTTATGACTACGTTTCTTAAAATGGGTACTACCATTACGACTTGAAGAATTAGATTGATCATTTGGTTTTTTCATATTTTTAATTACCCCATTATTTTATAGTCTTTTTAACTCGATTTTAAAACAATATGATTGCATTATAAAAAAAATTAAGCTAAATCACAACTTTACTGTTACATATTTAACACCAATTTAATATTTAAACTAGCTAGAAGCAAGCTGAAATTAATAATAAGTGTGCTATAATTCAAAAAAGAAGGTTAATTTAAATGGGGTGGAATGAATGGAAGTTTTTGAGAATAGTATTTCTGGAATCGTCGTCATTTTACTAATGATTTTATTAGGGTATTTTTTAGCACGACGACAGTGGTTCAACGAGCAATCTGCTAAATTGGTGGCGAAAATCGTCACTCAAGTGGCACTGCCCGCATATATGATTAGTACCATTACTAGTAAGTTCACTGCTAAAACGCTGTTACATACTTTACCGGATCTAAGATTTCCGGTAATCTCAATGTTAATATTATTTGCTTTGTCCGTAGCCGTTGCCCGGGCTTTGCGAATTGCTAAG
Organism: Nicoliella lavandulae; assembly: GCF_037546185.1. Taxonomy (NCBI): domain Bacteria; kingdom Bacillati; phylum Bacillota; class Bacilli; order Lactobacillales; family Lactobacillaceae; genus Nicoliella; species Nicoliella lavandulae. The sequence goes on from NZ_JAWMWH010000001.1 coordinate 728,413, forward strand.
TACCACCGGGGCTTATTTGAATCGATGTTTTTTAACTCGAACACGGTCTTTGTGGGGTTGCCAGTTAATTTAGCACTATTTGGGAGCCGGAGTTTACCATATGTGTTAGTTTATTACATGGCAAATACGACATTCTTTTGGACCCTTGGGGTGTATTTGATTCAACGGGATGGGGATGCTGATAGTAAGTTTAGTTTGAAACAAACTGCGCAAAAGGTATTTTCACCACCATTGTTAGGGTTTATTATTGCCGTGATCTTAGTGTTGTTAGATGTTAAGCAGGTTAAATTGATTGCCCCAGTCTTAACGCCCGTTTTAAAGAGTTGTGACTATGTAGGTGGATTAACGATTCCGTTATCAATGATGTTTATTGGAATTGCCGTGGCGAAGGTTAAGTTAAGTCAGTTTAGATTTGATCGTTTGAACTGGGGGATTTTATTAGGCCGCTTTATTTTAGCACCACTATTAATGACGTTATTGGTAACGTTTACTGATATGCCGATTTTAATGAAACAAGTTTTTATTTTGCAATCTGCAATGCCGGTAATGACTAATGCACCGGTTGTTTCCAAACTATACAATGCTGATTCTGAATATGCATCTGTGATGGTTACTGAGACAACGCTACTTAGTTTAGTGATCATTCCAATTTTAATGACGTTAGTTCAAAATTTTAGATAAGGAAGCGAAATTTAGATTTGCGAAAAACAATTGTTTATATTTTGATTTCAACTTTTATGTTCAGTCTAATGGAAATTGCTTTGAAAAGTGTTGGCAATGCATTTTCGCCGATTCAACTGAATTTAATTCGATTTTTCATTGGGGGGATCGTATTATTACCAATTGTATTGCATCGGAACCGCAAGCAAGCAATTTCATTTAAACCCAGTGGATTGTGGATTTTTGCTTTAACCGGCTTTTTGGTGATTATTGTTAGTATGACGTTATATCAACTAGCAATCGAACATGATGAGGCAGCTACTGTGGCCGTTTTATTTAGTTGTAATCCAGTGTTCTCACTAATTTTTGCGTACTTAATATTAAGGGAACGTATTGGTCGTATGAATTTGATTTCCATGCTATTATCATTAGCAGGATTAATAATTATTGTGAACCCAACTAAACTAACGAATCCATTAGGAATTTCCCTAGCAATTGGATCGGCGGTAACGTTTGGGCTTTACAGTATTGTTTCTAGATGGGCCTCAGTGGTAAGTGGCTTTGATGGGTTGTCAATGACTTGTTATTCGTTTATTTCCGGGGCCATTGAATTATTAGCATTAGTCTTAATCTCTAAAATTCCAGCGGTTGCCAACGCGTTGGTTGCTACTGGTTGGGGTAAGACATTTGCTAATGTTCCTATTTTGCAAAATGTTAACTTGCATTACTTCTGGATCCTATTCTTTATCAGTGTCTGTGTCACTGGTGGCGGATTTGCATTTTACTTCTTGGCAATGGATCTAGGCGGAGTTTCTATGGCTTCCCTGGTTTTCTTCATTAAACCAGGGCTAGCTCCAATCCTAGCACTCTTGATTTTGCATGAACAGTTAACGATTAATACCATCATTGGAATCATAGTAATTTTAATTAGTTCCGTAATTACGTTTATGGGGAATCGAACTAAAACGGATGAATCAGAAATGAAAAATGCCGTTAAGTAATTGACGCTAGAAAGGGGCAGTACATTTAAATGGTAACTTTGACAATTATGCGGCATGGTGAAAGTTTAGCCAATGCTAATCATATCTTTACGGGTTGGAATGATGTTCCATTGACCCAAAAGGGAATTGAACAAGCCCATGCAGCTGGCCAAAAAATCGAACGAACTGGAATTCAGTTCACGGATGTTCACACCTCTTTTTTAATTCGAGCTATTGATACGACCAATATTGTGTTGGATGAGATTAACCAAGCTTTTATTGATGAACATAAAAGCTGGCGTTTAAATGAGCGGCACTATGGTAATTTACGCGGTCAAAATAAGTTATTGGTTAAACAACGCGTTGGAGCGGAAAAGTTTATGCAATGGCGACGGAGTTTTGATGCGGTACCACCGTTACTGACTCATCGTGATCATGATATTCGCTATGATCGCTTAGGGGTGTTAGAACCACTTGGTGAAAGCTTACGAATGGCTTATAATCGAATCTTACCATATTGGGAGGACATGATTGCGCCGCGACTATTAGATGGGCATAACCAATTGGTGGTTGCACATGGTAGTACGCTTCGAGCAATGATTAAGTACTTAGAGCGAATCGATGATCAAGATATCGATAAAGTAGAAGTGCCTAATGGTGCTCCTATCCAGTACCAATTAAACGATCAATTAACCATTGTTGATAAAATGACATTGTAAACAAAAAAAGCAGATCCGTTTCGGATCTGCTTTTAATTTATTTAATTAGAACTTAGCTAATGTTCCCATTGGATCCCATGGATCTAATACGATTGGTTCTTTAGCTTGAGCTTTCTTTAAGTCAGCTGAAAGGTACTTCTTGTTGATAACCACTTGGTAAACATATTTTCTAAACCAAGATTCACTCATTACGAAGTAACCATCAGTTCCAACTTTCTTACCCCAACTATTTTCAACTTTCCACTTCGTTGGTTTGCCATCAACTAGATCAACTCCAGTGATAACCATTGCGTGGTCCATTAAACTTTCACCGTAGTCTAGTTGTTCAGCTTTAGTTAAGGTTAAATCAGTATCGAATAATTCAGCACGGGAGTAAAGCTTATCGTCCATGATTCCCTTTTGACGATCTGAACTTTGACCAACATCACTACCGAACCAAACAGTTTCACCATTCTTAAGTTGTTTGATTGCTAATTTTTCGAAATCGTCAATCGATAGGTTTAAATGCTTAACTTGGCGACCACCAACTACATTTCCTAACATGTCAACCGTGTAAGTCTTCTTGTATGGCTTATCATCAGTTGGTGAGTTAATGATTGAAACATAGTCTTCAAGGTCTAATTGAATGTATTTTTCGTAGAACTTCTTAGGTGTTAAGCCTTTTTCAATGTGATAGTTGTTGTCCTTATCACGGTATTCAAAGTCGAATTTCTTAACTGGTTCGCCAAGGGCGTAAACTAACATCCGATAGATTTCATTTAACATCTTGTCCTTGCTAGCAGCAATTTTCTTATCTGAGGCACCATCATTAACTAAGTTTCTTAAGATAAGTGCATCTCTTCTAAGTTTTAAGTTCAAAACGCTGTTTAAATCAGCGGAATTGTTACTGTTGTGAGTTTCAGACATTGCTGATTGTGGCACAACGCCATACTTTTCAACCAATGCACATAGCATGTCCCATTGACCACCATCTTGTTGGGGACCTGCTAATAAAAATGCAACTCTTCTGGAAGTTAACTTTTTATTTGCGGTTCTAAGGATGTTTTCTAAGAAGAAGTTAGATTTTTCGAACTTATCCCAGAAGTTGATGTAGTTTTGGGATAATTCAAAATTACCCTTAAGATTAAATTCGTTAGCAACTTTGTGACGAAGGGTATTAAGGGCAGCAAATGTCCAACAACGACCACTTCGTTTTTGATCAGCGACGTCACCAGTTTCTAGTTCAATTGAAAAAACGGGATGATTAGCATCGACTGAACTGTAATTAGCACTAATGGCGTTAACCCCTTCATGAGCAACGGCACGGCCAATTACTTTAGCGTCTTTACGACTATCTAAATCAGATTGGTAACTTTTGATATCATCAAATTTGATTTCTTTACTCAATTAAATCCACTCCTTATCTTATACAAACGATTAACCATATTGTACAACAATCAAAAGCGAAATAAAAAGCAAAACCACCAGGGCTTTGCTTTTTATTAATGATTATCGTGCTTTAATGACTTCAGTTCCGTTAGCATGGCCGACAATAATTGTATTGACAATGTCTAAGAATAATCCATGCTCCACAACTCCGGTCATGTCCTTTAGATTTTTAGCTAGTTTGTGAGGGTCCCCAATTTTACCAAGGCCTAAGTCGATAATGTAGTTTTTGGAATGGGTCAAGATGAATCGGTCGCCATCCATTCTAAACTTAGGATTGTAACCACGTTTTTTAAACTTTTTAAATAGTTGTTGGCTTCCATATGGAATCACTTCAACTGGGAGGGGGAATGAACCGAGTTGTTTAGTCAACTTAGATTCATCGACAATCCAAATGTTCTTTCTTGAATTGATTGCAACGATTTTTTCACGAAGGTGTGCAATGCCGCCACCCTTAATTCCTTGATAGTGTTCATCGATTTGATCGGCACCATCAATCGTTAAGTCAATGTGATCTACCTGATCAATATCCTTAATCGTAATGCCCAATTCCTTAGCACGCTTAGCGGTCCGATTAGAAGTTGGGACACCAACAATATTTAGGTTTTCAGTTTGAACTCGTTTGCCTAATGCTTCAACTAAGTGCTTCACCGTTGAACCAGTACCTAATCCAACCGTCATGCCATCTTGAATATAATTTACAGCTTCTCTACCAACTATTTGTTTTAATTCGTCTTGGTTCATTCCGTCTGCCCCTCTAGAAATTAATAAGTGTACTGTGATTAAATTGAATTAATCAGTTAGATGATTAAAATCTACGCGTTCGTCTATTACTAATAATTGTCTCAAAAATTGACAAAATAAGCAATTCTAGTTTTGATATTTATGTTAAATATTGAAAAGTTTTAGCAAAATCTAATGATTAAAAATATTTTAGCGTAAATATATTTAGAATCAGAACTGATTAATAGTATAATTCTAATATTAATTAAATTAAGGACGTGAAATTTATGAACCGCGGATTCAAAATTGTTTCAAAATATAAGGATCATAATTTAAGTTTGCCGATGCGAGCAACGGAACAGGCTGCTGGCTACGACTTTGCTAGTGCTGACGACATTGTTTTACCATCAATTTGGAAGCTTAATTTTTTAAAGGTATTGTGGGCGCTTAAACATCAACAAAAAGCAAGTGAAGCTGACATGCAAGCAGCTCAGAAAGTCCTTAAACCATACTTAATTCCAACTGGAATTAAAGCATACATGCAACCAAATGAAGTGTTGATCATTGCTAATCGTTCTAGTAATCCGCTCAAACGTGGCCTTTATTTGCCAAACGGCATCGGAGTCATTGATGCTGACTACTATGATAATGATAGTAACGAAGGCGAGATTTTCGTTCAAATGATCAACTTTGGCCTAACTGACCGGACAATTAAAAAGGGTGATCGAATCGCCCAAGGGATATTCATGCCATTCTTGATTGCTGATGGGGATGAATTAAATCCAACTAATAAACGGACTGGTGGGTTTGGCTCTTCTGGAAAATAGGAGGGAATTAAATGGCTAGAATTAAAACCCAATACGTTTGTGAGAACTGTGGTTATATTTCACCTCGTTTTTTAGGGCGTTGTCCTAATTGTGGAAAGTGGAATACTTTAATGGAAGAAACGGTTAAGCCGCAGTCTACAACTGCCACTACGACCAAAATATCACCTAGTCGCACGAACGAGAACGGTAGTGCAACTAAGCCAGAACAAATTAATAAAATTAAGTCTCACACTGAAATGCGAGTTAAGACCGACTCTGAAGAATTTAATCGTGTCTTAGGGGGCGGAATTGTCCCCGGGTCACTAATTTTAATTGGTGGGGATCCTGGAATTGGGAAATCAACGTTATTACTCCAGATTTCAGGCGAATTAAGTTCTGATCACCATAAAATTTTATATGTATCTGGTGAAGAAAGTGCGAACCAAATCAAACTTCGGGCTGATCGATTGGACGTTGCTAGTGATGAGCTATATATTTATCCGGAAACTGACATGGATTCGATTCGACATGCAATTGAAGAATTACACCCCGATGCAGTAGTGATCGATTCAGTCCAAACGGTCGAAGAGCCTAGTATTCAATCTGCAATTGGTTCAGTTGCCCAGGTTAGAGGCATTACCTCCGATTTAATGAACATTGCTAAGTCAAAGGGCATTACGGTCTTTGTTGTTGGCCATGTTACTAAGGGAGGAACTTTAGCTGGACCTAAGACGCTTGAACACATGGTAGACACTGTTTTATACTTCGAAGGAGATATGCATCATTCGTATCGACTATTACGAGCAGTAAAAAACCGTTTTGGTTCCACGAATGAATTAGGCGTGTTTGAGATGCGTGAAGGGGGCTTGAAAGAAGTCCGCAATCCATCTGAAATCTTCCTAGAGGAGCGTTTGCGTGATGCTACGGGATCATCGATCGTAGTTTCGATGGAAGGAACGCGACCAATCCTAGTTGAAATTCAGGCATTGATTACCCCATCGATATTTGGGAATGCCCAACGGACCGCTTCAGGACTAGATCGCAATCGGGTGTCGTTGATTATGGCCGTCTTAGAAAAACGGGCTGGTCTAATGTTGCAAAATCAAGATGCTTATTTAAAAGCAGCCGGTGGTGTTAAACTAAATGAACCGGCAATTGATTTAGCAATGGCTGTCAGTATTGCTTCTAGTTATAAGGACCAAGGAACTGATTCAGCTGAGTGTTATATTGGTGAAATTGGATTGACCGGTGAAATTAGACGGGTCACTAGAATTGAACAACGGGTGGCCGAAGCCCAAAAACTAGGATTCAAGCGGGTATTAGTGCCTAAAAATAACCTAAGTGGTTGGACGCCACCAGCTGGAATTGAGGTCATTGGGGTTGCTACATTACGTGATGCGTTGAATAAGGCCTTGATAAATTAAGACCACAGACCCGTCAAAGTAAGTGGAAATATGTTATAATAATAACGATTTTAGTAAAAGAGGGGAATAGAATTGGCTAAGAATTCGATTCGAGTTAGATACGCTCCAAGTCCAACAGGACATTTGCACATTGGAAATGCCAGAACGGCAATTTTTAATTACCTTTTTGCACGTCATAATAAAGGTAAGTTTATTATCAGAATTGAAGATACTGATACGAAACGGAATGTGGCTGATGGTGAAATCAGTCAATTAGATAATTTAAAGTGGTTAGGATTAGACTGGGATGAAGGTCCTGATAAGCCAGGTGACTTTGGTCCATACCGTCAATCCGAACGGCGGTCAATTTACGAACCACTAATTCAAAAGTTACTTGATGAAGGTAAGGCTTATGAATCTTACCGGACTGAAGAAGAACTAGCGGCCGATCGTGAAGAACAAAAGGCTCGTGGGGTAATGCCTCACTATGAAGATGAATTCGCTGGAATGACTGAAGACGAAAAGCAACAAGCAATTGCTGATGCAAAGGCAAAGGGCTTAAAGCCAGTTATTCGTTTCCGGGTTCCAAAGAACCACGACTACAATTGGGATGATATGGTTAAAGGACCATTATCATTTAACTCTGACAGTGTTGGTGGGGATTTTGTTATCGCTAAACGTGACGGAATGCCTACTTACAACTTTGCCGTTGTAGTTGATGACCATTTGATGGAAATTAGTCATGTCTTTAGAGGAGATGACCATGTTTCTAACACACCAAAACAATTAATGATTTATGATGCATTCGGTTGGGATGCACCTAAGTTTGGGCACATGAGTTTGATTACGAGTGCTGATTCCGGTAAGAAGTTAAGTAAGCGGGATGAATCAATCATCCAATTTATCGAACAATACCGTGACTTAGGATACTTACCTGATGCAATGTTTAACTTCATTACGCTATTAGGTTGGTCACCAGTGGGTGAAGATGAAATCTTCTCCAAGCGCGAATTTATTAAGATGTATGATTACAAGCGGTTAAGTAAGTCACCTGCTAAGTTTGATAATAAGAAGCTTGAATGGATTAACAACCAATACGTTAAATCTAGTGATGAAGACGTCGTAATGGATCTTGCATTACGTCAATTGATTGCTAAGGGCAATATTCCTACTAACCCAGATGCTAAGACGGTTGAATGGGCGCGGAAGTTAATCAACGTATACAAGCAACAAATGAGTTACATGGCTCAAATCAACGAAATGGCAGATGTATTCTTCCACGAACCAGAACAAGTGACTGGTGATGCATTAGAAGAAATTAGTAATGATACCGCACCAGTAGTATTAAAAGAATTTGCTAAACGGGCGAAGGAACTTCAAATCTTTGATAAGGTTGAAATTCTAAAGACCATTAAAGCAGTTCAAAAAGATACTAAGATTAAAGGGCGTAAGTTATGGATGCCAATTAGAATTGCGGTAACGCATGAAATGAGTGGTCCAGAACTACCAGAATCAATTGAATTAATTGGTCGTGAAAAGGCGCTTGAACACATTGAACAAACACTAAAGCAAATCGATTAATTAAATGGGGTTTCCTTAAAGATAACTATATCGTTAAGGAAACCTCTTTTATTGTAAATTAATGCTATATTTATGCTAAAATGAAACTAACTATTAACTGAGATTGGGGTGTAGGATGTGCTAAAAATTTACAATACGTTGACTCAAAAAAAGGAAACCTTTGAACCAATTCATCCAGGGGTAGTGAATATGTACGTCTGTGGGCCGACTGTCTATAACTACATCCATATTGGAAACGCAAGAAGTGTGGTCGCATTTGATACGGTACGACGTTATTTTGAATACTGCGGATATCGGGTTAACTATGTATCTAATTTTACCGATGTTGATGATAAAATGATCAACGTAGCCAAGCAAGAAAATACTACGGTACCAGCATTAGCTGATAAATTTATTGCAGCCTTTAAAGAAGATACGAAGGCGTTAAATGTGGAACCAGCTACAACAAATCCACGGGCAACTGACAATATTCCAGAAATTATTGATTTTGTTAGTGACTTGATTGATAAGGGATATGCATACGTCGTCGATGGCAATGTTTATTACCGGGCTCGTAAGTTTGATACGTATGGACTATTAGCTCATGAAAGCATTGATGATTTAGAAGCAGGGGCTAGTCAACACGTTAACCCTGCTGAATTAGCTCAAAAAGAAGATCCAATTGACTTTGCCCTTTGGAAGAAACAAAAGGGTGATGAGATTGCATGGGATTCCCCATGGGGAAAGGGTCGTCCAGGTTGGCATATCGAATGTTCAGTAATGTCGACTAAATACCTAGGTGATACGATTGATATTCATGGTGGTGGAATTGATTTAGAGTTTCCACACCATGAAAATGAACGGGCCCAAAGTCAAGCTAAGACTGGGAAGCGCTTCGTTAATTATTGGATGCACAATGGGTTTGTAACGGTCGGGGATGATAATGAAAAAATGAGCAAGTCACTTGGTAACTTCGTGACGGTTCATGATTTGATCAAGACCACTGATCCAGAAGCAGTTCGGTTCTTGATGTCAACGACTCAATACCGGCGCCCAATTAGTTATAATCCAACTAACTTACAATCTGCTGCTGCTAATTTAAAGAAACTTAAGTTGGCATATCACAACTTAAGTTACCGGCTAAAAGATGCTGATGAATATAATGATCCAAAAGTAGATCAAGAAGTGCGGCAAATCCAAGCTGATTTCCAAGATGCGATGGATGATGACTTTAACGTTCAAAATGGAATCGATAAAGTCTATGAATTAGCTAAGTTAGGCAATGTGTATGCAGAACGGCCAACTGTGTTCAAGGACACTGTTGCATTGATCTTAAAGAAGTTAGCAGATCTATCTAAAATCTTTGGAATTCAATACGAAGTGGAACACCTAGATGATCAAAAGGTCGAAGCCTTGATTACAGAACGGAACCAAGCACGTAAAAATCACGACTTTGAACGCAGTGATGAAATTCGTGATGAATTAAAGGCACAGGGAATCGTGTTAGAAGATACGCCACAAGGAACACGATTTAGAAGGGAATCATAATGACAGAAAGTAACGTTGATTATAACCAACTCAATGGAGTGGTATTGGCATATCTAGGGGATGCTGTATACGAAGTCTATATTCGCAAGCATCTATTGACCCTAGGGATTACTAAGCCCAATCGGCTTCAAAAAGTAGCTACTAAATACGTGTCCGCAAAGGCTCAGGCTGCTTTGATCGATTTAATGGAAACGGATGCCATTTTATCTGATGACGAACAAGCTGTCTTTAAACGGGGCCGGAATGCTAAGAGTTATACCCATGCGAAAAATACGAATGTTGTAACTTATCGCATTTCAACTGGGTTTGAAGCATTAATGGGTTACTTATCACTAAGTAATCAATTAGATCGGCTTAACTTTTTAGCGAGCTGGTGTATTGAACAAGTCGATAATGGGAGAATTAGTTATGAAAAATAATGACGATTTTGTGATGGGGCGGCACCCAGCTGTAGCTGCTTTAAGAAGCAAACAAGAAATTAATAAAGTCTTTTTACAAGATGGCATTAAAAAAAACGAACCAGTTGTGAGTGAAATTATTAAACTAGCTAAGGCGCGGCACTTAATCATCTCAATGGTGCCAAAGCAAAAGTTAGATTTACTATCTGATCATCAAAATCATCAAGGTGTAATGTTAGCCATTGCTGCTTATAAATACGCAACAATTGATGATTTATTTGCGAAAGCTGAAGAAAATGGCACGGCCCCATTCTTTATGATTCTAGATAGTATTGAAGATCCACATAACCTGGGATCCATCATGCGTACTGCTGATGCTGCTGGTGTTAGTGGCATTATTATTCCAAAACACCGGGCAGTTGGGTTAACTTCAACAGTTGCTAAGACTTCTGCCGGTGCAATTGAACGGGTTCCAGTTACGCGGGTAACTAACTTGGTTCAAACCGTTAAGGAATTAAAAGACCGCAATGTATGGATTTTTGGAACTGATATGAATGGATCAGACTATCGAAAATGGAATGGCAATGGAGCGGTAGCATTAGTAATTGGAAACGAAGGTAAGGGAATTTCACCACTATTAAAGAAACAAGTTGATGAAATGCTTACGATTCCAATGGTGGGTGAAGTCCAAAGTTTAAATGCTAGTGTTGCTGCTGGGTTACTCATGTATCAATGCTTTAACTCTAGAAATCCGTTGGCCTAGTAATGGAGCTGATTGATAATGAAAGAACAGTTATTATTAGTTGATGCTTATAATGTAATTGGGAGTTGGCCAGAATTAAACCAATTAAAACTGGACAATCGGATGGCAGAAGCCCGGGATGAACTTTTACGGATTCTATCTGAATATCAGAAATATCGAAAAATTAATATGGTAATAATCTTTGATGCAATGTATGTTCCTGGGTTAGCTAAAAAGGATAAACATTATAATTTAGACGTTGTCTGGACTGGTAAAGATGAGACTGCCGATAGTTACATTGAAGCATTGGCCCGGAAAAAACAATCACGATTTACCCAGGTCATAGTTGTTACTAGCGATCAGGCTGAACAATGGACGGTGTTTTCAGCCGGGGCGTTACGACTGTCGTCGCGTGATTTATTGAGAGATGTCAAACGGGCTAAAAAGGAAATTCATCGTCATGTGCATAGTTATAAAAACCTAGGTAGTGGCCGTACGTCCCCATTTTCTAATCAACAATTAGATGAATTAGCTAAACTCCGTGATCATTTATCGGACCAATAAGTTAGTTCGAAGGATTATTAATAAATTAATAAATATAAATTGGTATAATGCTAAAGAATAAACGTTCGCTTGTTGCTATGATACTTTCCTGCTAAATTTGTTTTAAAAGGAGCTGATCTCATGGCAACAAGTCATAGTCCAATCATAGTTAAAGAGACTAAATTAATTCGTGAAATTCAGTCTGGCAATGAAGATGCGATTGGCACATTATTTAAAAAGTATATTCCAGTTGTAAACCGAATTTGGAATCAATACTTTATCAACGGAATGGATAAAGAAGATTGGCATCAAGAATCAATGATTGTATTGGTTAAAATTGTTAAAAACTACGATTGCGACCGTGGCGTAAGCTTTGGTAGCTTCTATCGACAGGCGTTAAAAAACCGCTTTTTTGATTTAATTCGGCGGAAAAATGCTAAGAAGCGCTTACCAGATAAAATCGTTAGTTCTTTTGATGCCTATGAGAATTATTATTCTGAAACGGTCGTGGACATGAAATCATTTTGTCCAGAACGTCGAATGCTAGTAAATGAACAAGTTGAAAGCTTTTTAGATCGTCTTTCAATGTTTGAAACCCTGGTTTTATTGCAAATGCTTAGAGAAACTGGGTTGAAGGATTTAATTGAAAAGGAAAAATATTCCAAGGCTAAGATCATTAATGCAGTTGAACGGTGTCGGCGTAAATTCAATGCTTACCAGAATGAAATGAATGGCTGAGTAAGTTTGACTAGTTAGTGGTATCATGCTAATATTGGAATGATTACGTAGGGGGTCATACCTATGTCACAAAACAAATTAGTATTAGCCTGTTCAGTTTGTGGTGCTCGCAACTATGTTGTAAAGGGTAATGCATCCAGAACAGAACGATTAACCGTTAATAAATTTTGTAAGCATTGCGGAAAATATACGTTGCATCGAGAGACACGTTAGTAGGAGGATCTTATGCGATTAGGAAAATTTTTAAAGAGCGTCGGCCAAGAAATGAAAATCGTGGTCTGGCCTAATGCCAAACAAACGAGAGAAGATACTTCCACTGTTTTGGGAGTTTCAGTATTATTTGCAATCTTCTTTGCGGTTGTTGATAGCTTAGTTCAATTACTATTAAAATTGCTATAAAATGAAAAACCTACCTCGTGTGAGGTTTTTTTATTTTGGAATTTTTTGAACGCCTTCGATTGATTAATTTATATGATATAATATTCTTTATAATTGCAGTATTAAACAAACAAAGGAGCAATCTGGAATGGTAGAATCAGCTGAAAAGCAATGGTATGTACTTCATACTTACTCTGGTTATGAAAACCGTGTTAAAGCAAACATCGAGTCACGTAAGGAATCAATGGGAATGTCTAACTTCATTTTTAGAGTCGTAGTTCCTGAACAAGAAGAACACGAAGTTAAAAATGGGAAAGACCAATTTAAGATGGATAAGACTTTCCCTGGATATGTATTAATTCAAATGGTAATGACTGATGAATCATGGTACGTTGTTCGTAATACACCTGGTGTTACTGGTTTTATCGGTTCTCATGGACAAGGTAGTAAACCAACTCCATTGCTTCCTGAAGAAGTGGAATTAATCTTAAGTCGCCTAGATCAAACTCCAGAAGTAAAAGAAATTGATGCTAAAGTGGGCGATACAGTCACTATTATTGATGGTGCTTTCTCTGGTCTATCTGGTAAGATAATTGAGATTGATAATGAAAAAGCTAAGTTAAAAGTGGATATTGATATGTTCGGGCGTGAAACTAGTGCCGAACTAGATTTCAAACAAGTTAAACCAATTGAATAAAAATTTGAATCAATAAATTTTTTATGTTATATTTATTGTTGTATGTTTTTTGCATATAGGAAAGTGGGAGGAGAAATTCTGATCTCCATTTACCACACACGGACTTAAGGAGGTATGTCTCGTGGCTAAAAAAGTAGCTAATGTAGTTAAATTACAAATTCCTGCGGGAAAAGCAACACCCGCTCCTCCAGTTGGACCTGCTTTAGGTCAAGCTGGAATTAACATCATGGGATTCACTAAGGAATTCAATGCTCGTACTGCTGATCAAGCTGGTATGATTATCCCAGTTGTTATTACTGTTTTCGATGATCGTTCATTCGAATTCATCACTAAGACACCACCAGCTGCAGTCTTATTAAAGAAAGCTGCTGGAATTCAAAAAGGTTCTGGTGAACCTAACACTAACAAGGTAGCGGAAGTTACTAAGGATCAAGTGAAGGAAATCGCCGAAACTAAAATGAAAGATCTTAACGCAGCTGATGTAGAAGCCGCAATGCGTATGGTCGAAGGTACTGCACGCAGTATGGGGATCACTGTTAAGTAATTTCATTCATACTGTGGGTAGGCCCCGATGCTCTAATTTTGATTAGGGTATCAAGTGGGAGGTTTATCCGTTATAACCACAATTGCAAGGAGGAAAATACACATGGCTCGTAATAGAGGTAAAAAATACCAAGATGCACTTAAGCAAGTAGACCGTGAAAAGGCTTACTCCGTTGAAGATGCAATTAACTTGGTTAAAAAAATTGATTTCGCAAACTTTGACGCAAGTGTTGAAGTTGCATTTAACTTAAACGTTGATACTAAGCAAGCAGACCAACAATTGCGTGGTGCTACTGTGCTACCTAATGGTAGTGGTAAGGACCAAACTGTTGTTGTATTTGCTAAGGGTGACAAGGCTGCTGCTGCTAAAGAAGCCGGTGCTGACTTTGTTGGAGATGCTGATTTAGCTGAAAAAATCCAAGATGGTTGGTTAGACTTTGATGTAGCAATTGCTACTCCTGACATGATGGCTCAAGTTGGTCGTCTTGGTCGGGTACTTGGACCTAAAGGTTTAATGCCAAACCCTAAGACTGGTACTGTTACTATGGACGTTGCTAAGGCTGTTAATGATGCCAAAGCTGGTCAAGTAACTTACCGTACTGACCGTGACGGAAACGTTGCTGTTCTTATCGGTAAGGTATCATTCGATGCTGATAAATTAGTTGGTAACTTAGAAGCAATTCAAAATATTATTGCTAAGGCCCGTCCAGCTTCTGTACGTGGTACTTACATCAAGAATATTTCTGTTTCTTCAACTTTTGGACCTGGTGTTAAGGTTGACGTTGAATCATTCTAATTTATTGATTTAGGATCAAATAAAAAATCCCAATATTGACGTGTGATTATCCTTATGGTATAGTTACTCTGTTATATAAATCTACCTAAGACTCAGGTGGCATCTGCCTTAAAATCCTGCCGAGGAATTAATTTCACGAAATTAAATTCTTTCTCTATGTCTGGGTAGGCATGGGGATTTTTTATTAAAATCCCAAAAATTTTGGGAGGTGAAAATGGATGCGTAAAGATGTTTTAGCTGCTAAGGAAGAACAAGTTGAAAACTTTACTAAGAAGTTACAAGACGCTAACACTGCGATTGTTGTTAACTACCGTGGATTAGACGTTGCTGATGTTACTGACTTACGTAAACAATTACGTGATGCCGACGTTTCATTTAACGTTATTAAAAATAACGTAATTAGTCGTGCTGCTGAAAAAGCTGGTTATGAAGATTTAAAGGATGTCTTTTCAGGACCTACTGCAGTTGCCTTCTCTAACGAAGACCCAATTGCACCTGCAAAGATTTTGAAGAACTTTGCTGACAATAACGATGCTCTTGTTATCAAGGGTGGAATGATTGAAAAGAAAGTTGCTTCATTAGATGAAATTAACGAATTTGCTTCATTACCAAGTCGTGATGAATTACTTGCTACTCTTGCTAACGTATTGCAAGCTCCTATTCGGAACGTTGCTTACGGTGTTAAGGCAATTGCAGACGGTAAGGACGACGATAGTGCCGCTTAAAAATTAAAATTTATCCAAAATGGAGGAAAATAAAATGGCTTTTGATAAAGATAATATTATTGCTCAACTTAAAGATGCTTCAATTACTGATTTAAACGACTTAGTTAAGTCAATCGAAGATGAATTTGGTGTTTCAGCTGCTGCTCCAGTTGCAGCTGCAGGTGCTGCTGGTGGCGACGCTGCTGCTAAGGATTCATTCGACGTTGAATTAACTTCTGCTGGTAGTGCTAAGATCAAGGCTATCAAGGCTGTTCGTGAAATCACTGGTGCTGGCTTGAAGGAAGCTAAGGACCTTGTTGATGGCGCTCCTGCTGTTGTTAAGGAAGGCGCTTCAGAAGAAGAAGCTAACAAGATCAAGGAACAACTTGAAGCTGCTGGTGCTACTGTTACCCTTAAGTAATTTTAGTATTAAGCTTAAAGCGTGTGACATTGTAGATATGTCACGCGCTTTTTTAGTTGATTGACTGATTAAGTAAAATATGGAGGGCTTCCATTGAAAGCTTTATATCAATATCCCAAAGAATTCTTTAGTAAGCATTTAAAAGTAATTCGAATCCTGTTTATTTTTTCGGTCTTAATTTTTTCAATTCGTGAATTTGGTAAAATTATTTCCGAAGTAAACGGTCATCAAGTTAAAGTTAGCTTTGAGACTCAATCACCAACATCATTATTAATTATGTTGGTGTTGGGGTTGCTTGCAGTATTGCCGATGCTGATATATGACTTTACCATCGTTGAATTTTTGCCGGGTAAGTTTAAGCCGAGTTATATTGCTAAAACGGGTTGGATTACCAACTCATTCACCAATATTTTAGGAATGGGTGGATTGATTGGAGCTAGTTTACGGGCTAATTTTTATAACCAAAATGCCAAGCCTAAAGAAATTTTATATGCAATTTCGAAAATTGCATTATTCCTGTTAGCTGGGTTATCGACTTACTGTTTGGTATCGTTGATTATGATTTTTGGTTTCGCCATGGATGGATCACTGGTTAATTACTGGCCGTTCTTATTCTTAGGTGCATTGTATTTTCCAATTATTTTCATCATTACGCGGTTGAATAATTCTAGCTTTTTTGAGGATTTAACCCTCGGTCGCGAGCTTAAGTTAATTATTGGATCTTGTTTAGAATGGGGGAGTTGTGCGGCGCTATTTTTAATCATTGGTGCTTTAATGCACGTAGATGTTAACTTAGCGACCGTATTCCCACTATTCATTATTGCAAATGTAATGGGAGTCATTGGAATGACGCCAGGTGGATTAGGCGGTTTTGATTTAACCATTACCACTGGGTTATTCACATTAGGCGTTGCCAAGCCAGAAGCATTGGTTTGGCTAGCGTTGTACCGAATTTTCTACTACATTGTGCCATTTGTAATTGCCTTGGTTCTGTTTATTCATGATTATGGTAAACGCATTAATGAATTCTTGGATGATATTCCAAAGACGATTTTCCAACGTTCAGCTCAAGTTATTGTGACGATCTTCTTGTATTTTTCAGGAATTGTATTGTTACTTTCGATTACGCTTCCTAACGTGGTCTTAGTCAATAGTTTCTACCTATCGATTGAACCGTATACCTTCTACTTTTTAAATCAACTAACGTCAATCATTGTGGCGTTCATTTTGATTGGTTTAGCACGTGGATTCGGTTCACGGGTACAACGTGCTTTTTGGCCTACCGTAGTGGTATTGATCATTGCGAGTGCTAATACCTTATGGAAAGAAAACTTTCCAATTAATATGTCCATTCTTTCCGTAGTATTATTACTATTGTTATGGGCTGCTAAGGGTGCATTGTATCGGAAACGATTATCATACTCATGGGGTCAACGCATCATGGATACGATTATTTTCGCATTTACATTTGTTGCCTACACCCTGTTGGGAGTTTACAACCGTTTTCATCATAGTTTCCATCATGGCTTTTTCCATCAACCTAATTCGTATCTGTTCCCATCACAACAAGTCTGGTTTGCCGGATTTTTAGGCCTTTTAGCTGCCTCATTAATTTTGGTAATCATTTATCGCTACTTATCTTCAAAAGAAAATAAGTGGCTTGATCAGCCGTTTAATGCGGAACGGGTGCGTGCAGTGATTGACGAATTTGGTGGTAATGAAGTTAGCCACTTAGCATTTGTTCGTGATAAGCAAATTTATTTCTATCAAGAAGATGATCAGGACCAAGTCTTTTTCATGTTCAAACGAAAGGCCAATAAATTAATTATCATGGGGGAACCAGTTGGAAATCAGGCCATGGTTTCAAAAGCCATTGATCAATTCATGTTAGATGCCGATCAAATCGGATTATCATTAGTATTTTATGAAGTGGGCGAACGCTTTACGATGATGATGCATGAAAAGGGATTTGACTTTACCAAGGCTGGTGAAGAAGGCATGGTTGAACTAAGCAAGTTTACATTGGTTGGTAAAAAACACCGTGGTGAACGGGCGCTAATGAATAAGTTTGAACGTGATGGGTATCAATTTTCAATTGTTAATCCACCATTCAATGACCAATTTATGGCTGAATTAAAGAGTGTTTCTGATCAATGGCTAGATGGTAATTCTGAAAAAGGATTCTCATTAGGTTACTTTGATCCTTACTATTTGAATCAAGCACCAATCGCAATTATGAAAGATGATAAAGGCAAGGTAGTTGCCTTTGCTAACATTATGCCAACTGGTGAACACGATATTACATCAATTGATTTAATGCGGTCGAGTGAAGATGCACCATCTGGAATTATGGATGGCATTTTCATTAACCTCTTCCAATACTCACTTGAAAATAAGTATCAATACTTTAACTTGGGGATGGCACCGCTATCTAATGTGGGCCGCTCACGGTTTAGTTTTATTGATGAAAAGATTGCTAATTTGGTTTACCAATATGGCCAATCATTCTATAGTTTTCAAGGGTTACGTTCCTATAAGGAAAAATACGTTAACCTCTGGGTCCCTCGGTACATTGTTTACCGGCGGAAGAGTTCATTGATCTTTACGATGCTTCAAATCTTAATGATCGTAAATGAACGCATTGGTGATGATAAGCCAAAGGGAATGTTTAAATTCATTTCATGGTTCTCATCTTCAAATAAATAATAAAAAAGCTCGAGAATTTAAATAGTTCTCGAGCTTTTTCATTATCATTATTTATTATTTTTAGAACGACCAATGTTGTAATCATCGTTGTTCATTGCTTCTACTTGGCCTAGTCGATAACCATTTCCAACTTGTGAGAAGAAGTCATGGTTAGCAGTTGAAGTGGAAATTCCATTCATAACGATTGGATTAACATCATCTGCTGTATCGGGGAAGAGTGGATCTTGACCTAAGTTCATGAGGGCCTTATTAGCATTGTATCTAGTAAATGCTAATACTTCATCAGACCAACCAACTTGATCATATAAGACATGGACATATTTTTCTTCATTTGAATATAATTCATACATAAAGTCATACATCCAGCTCTTAATGTCAGCTTGGTCTTGTTTGGATAATTGGTTAAATGCTAGTTGGAACTTGTAACCAATGTATGTTCCATGGACTGATTCATCCCGCAAAATCAACTTAATGATTTCAGCCACGTTTGGTAACTTGTTATTCCCAAGGTACCAAAGAGGGGTATAGAAACCAGAGTAGAATAAGAATGTTTCAAGGAATACACTAGAAATTTTCTTCTTTAATGGGTGACTATCATCATTATAAAGAGTGTAAATCTTCTTTGTCTTGTTTTGTAGAAATTCTTCACTGTCACTCCAGTCAAAAATTTCACTAATTTCTTCAGTGGTGTTTAATGTTGAAAAGATTGATGAGTAACTCTTGGCATGGACGGATTCCATAAATTGGATGTTGTTTAGCACTGCCGTTTCATGAGGGGTGCGGACATCCTTTCTAAGGGCTGCCATTCCTTCTTGTGATTGTAAGGTATCCAATAATGTTAGACCCCCAAACACGTGGCTGACTACCCATTTATGATCTTCATCAAGGCTACGCCAATCGTGTAAATCATTTGAAAGGGGAATCCGGGTATCTAACCAGAATTGTTCAGTCAGCTTTTCCCAAGTTGCTTTATCAATCTCGTCATTAATTGCGTTCCAATTAATGGCCTTATAATTTTCCATCTTAATCTCCTATCTTAGAAAGCTTAGTTACTAACTATGAGTCGTTAATAATACTATAACGGATAATTACAAAATAGACAATTGTTCATAAAATAATCTTAAGCTATATAATTATTCGATTAGGATTTTAGATGACACAGCTTTCACATTGACTCGCACCGACTTCTTCTTGATCATCGGTAAATGTCCGAACGTAGTAAAGTGACTTGATGCCCTTGTAGTAAGCATAGTTTCTAAGAATGTTTAGATCACGAGTGGTCATTTTATTGGTCCGGCCATTCTTCCATTCATAAAGCCCTTCTGGAATGGTAGAACGCATGAAGAGAGTCAAACTCATACTTTGATCAATGTGTTCTTGAGCAGCAGCATAGACATCAATTACCTTGCGCATATCAATGTCGTAAGCTGATTTATAATACTTGATCGTATCATTAGAAAGGTATGGAGCAGGGTAGTAAATCTTACCAATCTTTGATTCATACCGTTCTTCAATCCGGCTAATAATTGGATGTAAACTAGCGGTAGTATCATTAATGTATGAAATAGAACCATTTGGTGCTACGGCAAGGCGATTTTGGTGGTAGAGACCATCTTTCATTACGGCTGCCTTT
Organism: Nicoliella lavandulae; assembly: GCF_037546185.1. NCBI lineage: Bacteria > Bacillati > Bacillota > Bacilli > Lactobacillales > Lactobacillaceae > Nicoliella > Nicoliella lavandulae. The sequence continues at coordinate 748,536 of NZ_JAWMWH010000001.1, forward strand.
AGCGCTGCCCAATCTTGTTTAGTTGGGACAAAGATACCATCAAATAGTTCAGTAACTTTATCTGATTTTGGTCCCCAGTCTTCTGTAACATACTTATCAAAGTAACTACCATCGGCATACTTACTCTTTTCAAAATTATGGAACGTCTTATTGCGTTCCTTTGCAATTTGGTTGGAAGCCTTAAGGGTCCAGTAGTTTAATAGCATGAAGTAAACGCCAGTGAATTCGATTGATTCATCAGAACCATATTCAATGTGGTTCTTTGCTAAAAAGCTGTGTAAGCCCATTGCACCTAATCCAATCGTGTGGGCGAGTTCGTTTCCGTGTTGAATGGATGGCACAACGTCAATGTCTGAATGGTCAGTAACGAATGTAAGGGCGCGGACCATGGCTTCAACTGATTTACCAAAGTCGGGACCAGCCATCATGTTGACCATGTTCGTGGAACCCAAGTTACAGGAAATATCAGTACCTAGCTTAACGTATTGTTGTTTGTTATTAACCGTTGAAGGAGTTTGCACTTGCATAATTTCAGAACAAAGGTTACTCATAACGATTTTACCGTCAATGGGGTTGGCCCGATTAGCGGTATCAATATTAATAATGTATGGGTATCCAGATTCTTGCTGTAATTTACTGATTTCAGTTTCTAATTCCCGAGCTTTGATCTTAGTCTTTTTGATTTCGGGATTATTAACTATGTTGTCATATTCTTTAGAAATATCAACGTATGAGAATGGTTCACCATAAATCCGTTCAACATCATATGGACTAAATAAATACATATCTTGGTCTTCACGAACTAGGTCGTAGAACTTATCTGGAACGATAATTCCTAGTGATAAGGTCTTAACCCGAACCTTTTCATCTGCATTTTCTTTCTTAGCGGATAGGAAGGAAATAATATCAGGATGGAAAACACTAAGGTACACAACACCGGCGCCTTGCCGTTGTCCTAATTGATTTGAGTATGAGAAACTATCCTCTAATAGCTTCATCACGGGAACAACGCCACTCGCAGCACCTTCAATATGTTTGATTGGATCACCAGCAGCTCTTAAGTTCGAGAGGTTGATTCCAACCCCACCACCAATCCGCGATAGTTGTAATGCTGAATTAATCGTACGACCAATCGTGTTCATGTCATCAGTAGTTTGAATTAGAAAACAAGATACTAATTCACCACGTCGTTTCCGACCAGCGTTTAAGAAACTAGGGGTTGCGGGTTGGTAACGTTGGTTGATGATTTCGTTAGCTAAACTCATCGCTAAGTCTTCATTACCATCTGCGAAGTATAGTGCATTTACGGCAGCCCGATCAATGAAGTTTTCTAAGTAGTATTCATTATCGTCAGTTTTAAGCGCATATTGGGCATAAAATTTATATGCAGCCATAAAGGTCTTAAAGTGGAAGTTCTGGCTTCGCAAGTATTCGTATAGTTTTTCAATAAAACTAAAGTTATACTTATTAATGAATCCCTTTTCAAGGTAATCATTGTCCATTAAGTATTGGTAACGTTCCTTAAGTGAATTAAATTGTTTAGTATTTGGTTGAACATTTTCCTTTAAAAATGCTGCTAGTGCATCTTTATCCTTGTCGAGTTGGATTTGTCCATTAACGGGAATGTTAATCTCGTTATTTAAATCGTAATAAGTAACGTCTTGTAAGTCAGATAGTCCCATGATTTCCACACTTTCTTTAGAATTTTTCAGTAAATAAAAGTGGCGAGGCCTTTAGTAGCCCTCGCCATTGTAGTAAAATTATTAAAGTCTTAGGCGATTACTGCCAATTTGTTGAGTTGGTCAGGTCTAAAACCGCTAAATGCTTCAATGCCTTCAGCCTTAACAACTGGCGTTGCCATAAATCCTTCTGATTTTAATTGTTCAATGTATTCTGGTTGTTCGTCAATATTAATTTCATTAAATTCGATGTTATGTTCTTGTAAAAAACGTTTTGTCATCTTGCATTGCATGCAGTTGTTTTTAGAGAATAGAGTAGTTTTTGTCATGTGTACGGCCTCCAGTAGCTTTAATTTCGTTCAGCTTATAGTTACTTAAGTAACTATAAAGTTATGTTTTTTATTTTACACGCTTCATAATTTTTTTCAATTTTAAATACCATACCTAGTGTCTCATAACTTGTGTAACACTAGATATGGTATTAACAAAAAACGTGAAACATTTTTAATTTTTAAAATTTAGTTTAAAATAGAATTAAACTCAAAATATAGGTGGTAAAAAAATGACTGAATATTATTATACACCAAATCCAGACGTGAAACACGAGGAACAGAATTGGAATTTCGAATTACTAGGGAATCAATTGACTTTTACAACTGATAACGGTGTTTTTTCGAAACGAACAGTTGATTATGGATCGCGAGTTTTAATTAACAGCGTGGTAATTGATGAACTACCAGCAGGATCGATCTTGGACTTAGGTTGTGGCTATGGCCCAATTGGACTTGCCATTGCCAAGCGATATCCAGATCGACAAGTAACTATGGCCGATGTGAATAATCGCGCCCTAGCGCTAGCAGAATTAAATGCAAAGCAAAATCATATTGATAACGTTCAAATTCAAAATTCGGATGGATATCAAACAATTGAAGATCAGTTTGCAGCGGTAATTACTAATCCACCGGTACGAGCTGGTAAGCAGGTCGTTGATGGGATGATCACCGGGGCCTTAGACCATTTAGTGACTGGTGGTCGTTTAACCGTTGTGTTGCAAAAAAAGCAAGGTGCCCCATCTGCAAAGAAGCTAATGAATGCTACTTTTGGTAATTGCAAAATTATTAAACGTGATAAGGGTTACTACATCTTAGAAAGTACAAAACATTAATTAGGAAGTGAGTTATTGGATCAACAGGTAAATCATTTTATGAACTTAGCGTTAATCGAAGCTAAGAATGCTTTTTACGTTAACGAGGTCCCCATCGGTGCAGTGATCGTTAAGGATGGTAAAGTAATTGGCAGTGGCCATAATCTACGTGAGCTTGCAGAAGATGCTACTGCACACGCTGAAATGTTGGCTATTCAAGAAGCATGTAGTTATTTAGATAGTTGGCGGCTAGAAGATTGTGATTTGTATGTGACGGTTGAACCATGTTTAATGTGTGCCGGAGCCATTTTAAATTCACGGATTAAGAACTTGTACTATGGGGCTAAAAATCCTAAGGGTGGCGTGGTTGATAGTCTCTACCAAGTGTTAGGGGATACGCGCTTTAACCACCAAGTCAATGTATACAGTGAAGTGATGGCTGATGAAGCTGCTCAAATCATGAAACAGTTTTTTAAGGCTGCTCGACAGCGAAAAAAATTAGCGCGTCGTTCTGGACAATCTAAGTAAAATAAGTTAATATAATATTTGCCGTTAGGCCTTGAAGCAAGGGTGTGCTAACGAACCGTGTCAGATCCGGAAGGAAGCAGCACTAAGTTTCCTACGTCCTGTGCTTCTCGTATTTAGAAATTAATCCTCTTAGTCTTTTCAGGCTAAGAGTTTTTTATTTTATGCTCAAGTTTGATTTAAATTAAATTGATATCCGACTATAATTGGATAGGTAGATATTTTGGATGAACATTCAGGGGAGGAACTAGCAGATGAGTTATCAAGCGCTTTACCGGGTTTGGCGACCACAACGATTTGATGAATTAGTGGGTCAACATGTCATTACCGAGACGTTAAAGAACACCATTATTACTGATCAAATTAGTCATGCATATCTGTTTGCCGGACCACGGGGAACCGGGAAAACATCTGCTGCAAAGATTTTTGCTAAGGCTGTTAACTGCCCAAACGTTAAAGATGGTGAGCCATGTAATGAATGTACGATTTGTCAGGCGATCACTAAGGGAACGTTAAATGATGTAATTGAAATTGATGCTGCGTCTAATAACGGAGTCGATGAGATTCGAGACATTCGTGATAAGGCTAAGTATGCGCCAACTGAGGCCAAATATAAGGTCTACATCATTGATGAAGTGCATATGCTATCAACGGGGGCCTTTAATGCGTTATTAAAAACCCTTGAAGAACCACCAGCTAATGTGATCTTCATTTTGGCTACTACCGAACCCCATAAGTTACCAGCAACGATTATTTCGCGGACCCAACGCTTTGATTTCAAACGAATTCAGCCGAAGGATATTTTGGATCGCATGGAATACATCCTAAATCAAAAGCATGTTGAATATGACGACCAGGCATTGCGGGTAATTGCTAAGTCAGCTGAAGGTGGGATGCGGGATGCTTTAAGCATTTTGGATCAAACCATGTCATATGGTGATGATAATGTGACCTATGAAAATGCACTGCAAGTTACGGGGAGCGTTACGACTTCATTGTTATTTGAATTTGTTAGTGAAGTGTTCCACCAGGATGTGAAGGCGGCGTTAGTCTCAGTTCGTAAAATTATGGATAGTGGTAAGGATGCCAATCAATTTATTGAGGACTTGATTAGCTACTACCAAAATATTTTACTGTTTAAACAAGCACCAGAGATGGTGTTACAACAAGAACTGGGCATCGTTGATGATCAATTCAAACAACTAGCTGCTGAAGCAGATGCTAACGTTATCTATCAAATTATTGAGAACATTAATGATATTCAACAACAAATGCGTTATACGATTCACCCAGACGTCTATTTAGAAGTCTTAACGGTTAAAATTGCAACGTTGAGTAAGGCTAGCTCGGCGCAAAATCCAAATGCTGCTGAATTACAGTCATTGAACGATGAAATTACTGACTTAAAGCAACAAATTCAGACTCTAAAACAAAATGCCGGTGCACAGCCGGACCAAGGCCAAGGCGCATCAACGAATGCTAATGGTCAACCCGCAAATCCTACTCCACAGCGAATGGCTAATCCAGACGCTTCAGCTGCTAAACCAGCCAAAGTGAACCTTACTAAGATCTATCCAATTTTAGATGCTGCAACTAGAAGCGACTTGAATCGCGTCCAAGGAGCTTGGGAAGAGTTATTGCAAAACTTAGATGTAGTTTATAGATCTTTAATGAATATTACGAAACCAGTTGCTGCTAGCGACAGTGGGGTTGTGGTATCATTTAGTTATGATATTTTTTACCAAAAGGCAACTAGTGATAGTTCATTAAGTGACGCAGTTGGTAATGGATTGGATCGAATTATTGGATATACGCCGGACTTAGTGTTTGTACCAGAAGAACAATGGCAACAAATTCGTAAAGACTATGTATACCATAGAAGAAACCAATCGCATCAAGCTAAGCCGAGTTCGAATGCGGCTGCTGATCAGTCAACTGCTGAACAGTCACATTCAGATGATTCATCTTTGGAGTCATCAAGTAGTGAACCAGAAGATGAAATCGTAACGAAGGCAGCAGAGTTATTTGGTAATGATATTTTAAATATAAAAAATGATTAAAGGATGTTGTTAATATGATGAACGGAATGAACATGAACAAAATGCTTAAGCAAGTTAAGCAAATGCAAAAGCAAATGGGTGCCGAACAAGAAGAATTAAATAAGCAAGAATTTACAGGAGCTGCACCTGACGATATGGTTAAGGTTGTCTTCACTGGTGACCGTAAAATGAAGGATATGCAAATTAACCCAGAAGCAATCGATCCAGATGACCCTGATATGTTATCTGACTTAGTATTAGCTGCAGTTAATGACGCATTAGCCAAAATTGACGATGCTACTCAAAGCACTCTTGGTAAGTACACCAAGGGTATGCCTGGAATGTAATATAAAGAAGGAATTTGAATGCAATACCCAGAACCAATTGCAAAATTAATTGATAGTTACATGCATCTACCTGGGATTGGCCGCAAGACGGCAGTTCGATTAGCTTACTTTACTGTTGATATGGATAAAGGCGATATTGCTAACTTTGCTACTGCCTTGACTGACACTAAGGATAAGCTTCGTTACTGTTCCATTTGTGGTAACTTAACTGATGAAGACCCATGTGAAATTTGCCGTGACCCTAGTCGTGATCAATCGCGCATTATAGTGGTTGAACAGCCCAAGGATATCATGGTTATGGAACGAATGAAGGATTATCATGGGCTATATCATGTCTTAGGTGGTGTACTATCACCATTGGATGGAACGGGGCCAGACGAATTAAATGTCCGGTCTTTAATTAAACGGCTTCAAGATAACGAAGCAGTAAAGGAAGTAATTATTGCTACCAATGCCACTCCAGAAGGAGAAGCCACTGCAATGTATCTTTCAAAATTAATTAAACCGGCTGGCATTAAAGTAACTCGTTTAGCGCACGGCCTTTCAGTTGGTAGTGACATTGAATATGCTGATGACATGACTTTATTCAAGGCAATTCAAGGTCGGACCGAAATTTAGGAGCGAATTTTTATGTTTGGCAGAAGAACCAGTGGTAAGAAAACGAAAGCTGAATACGACCAACGATTATTGGATGCCATCGATAATGCTAAATCTGAATGGTCACGAGCTCAAGAAACTCAAAATGCTATTTCAGAGGTGGATGGTGAAGTGCTAGCCCAGACGCAATTAGCGCGTTGTAAATATCTTTATTTATATCGGGAAGCTAGAATTCGCAACGTCCACAATAACCGGATCCAGTCATCTGTATTTGACTACTAATTAAAACCGAATCAAAATTTTGATTCGGTTTTTGTTTTGCGAAAAAATACGCAATCAAGTACAATTAAGTTAATAGAAAATAAAGGATAGTTGATGATGAATAAAAATTTTATTACGTTTGAAGGCTCTGATGGCGCTGGTAAAACCACGGCCCTCGATCGAGTAGTTGCAACGTTAAATGATTCAATTTCGACGCCCATTCTACGGACGCGTGAGCCCGGTGGCGACCGTATCTCAGAACAGATTCGCAATGTGATTTTAAATCGTGATAATGATGAAATCGATGCTAAAACTGAGGCATTATTGTATGCAGCAGCACGACGCCAACACCTAGTAATGGAAGTATTGCCGGCCTTGGCTAAGCATCAATTGGTATTTTGTGATCGCTACTTAGATAGTTCACTAGCGTATCAAGGCGGTGGTCGTCAATTGGGGGTCCAAGCAGTTAATGATATGAATCAATTCGCAACCGGGGGACTGACGCCGGGGCTTACGATTTATTTTGACTTGCCAGTTGAAATTGGGCTTAAGCGAATTGCCGATAATCGTTCTGATGATGAAGTGAACCGATTAGACGTTGAGGAAGTTTCTTTTTATAAGCGGGTTCATGAAACCTATAATCAATTGGCTCTTGATCATCCTGAACGGATCGTTAAAGTCGATGCTACGCAACAGCCTGACCAAGTCTATGATGCAGTATTAACCATTTTACGTGATTATTTAAACAGGAGTGATAAATAATGAAGTTATTAATTGCAGTGATTCAAGATAAGGATACAAGCGAATTACAAGAAGAGTTCATTAAAAACAATATTCGAGCAACTAAGTTATCAACTACCGGTGGCTTTTTAAAATCAGGGAATACCACTTACATGATCGGAATTGAAGATGAAAAGGTAGATAAGGTTTTAGACATTATTAAGACCATCTCCAGAACCCGCAAGAAGTATATGACGCCACCAGTAAACTTAGATGGTGGTGCGAATGAAGGTTCATACCCAGTTAAGATTCAAGTGGGTGGCGCAACGGTAATGATCTTACCAATGGACCAATTTTATCAATTCTAATGTCAATGGAAAAATTGACGGCTGAAGAAATCATTAATAGTGCGAATGTAAAACAACCTGAGTTGACTAGCCATTTTAGTCAGGTGATTACTAGCCACGATTTGACCCATTCATATTTATTCTGTGGAGAACCTGGTTCTGGTAAGATGGCAGTAGCGATGGAAGTGACAATGGCGCTGTTTTGTCTTAATGTAAAGGACGGTCGCCCATGTGGCAAGTGTAATGAATGCATGCGAATTGCCAGTCATCAACATCCAGACGTAGTCATCGTGGAACCAGACGGTAATAGCATTAAAATTGATCAAGTTCGGATGTTAAAAGCAGAGTTTTCCAAGAGTGCAGTTGAGGGGAACCAAAAGGCATTTATTATCTATGGCGCTGATAAAATGACGACGGAAGCAGCTAATAGTCTGCTTAAATTTATTGAAGAGCCAGTTGGTAACGTTGTTTCATTTTTATTAACTGATAATAAGGCATTGATTCTGCCAACGATTATTTCACGAACTCAATTAGTGGAATTTCCATCATTGCCACCAGCTGTGTTTATCTCAGAACTTGAGCAACTCGGTGTTAATGCGACGCAGTTTAATTTAATTCAGTCTTTGACAAATAATATTGCGACCGTTAAGCAATGGCAAGAAAATGATTGGTTATCGAAAATCCAACAGGTAATTAGTCAATGGTTCCTGCAATTGAATAAGCACAGTCCAATTGCGTTTACCATGGTACAAACGGATATTATGCCATTGGTCAATAATCGAGATGGTCAACGCATTGTTTTAGATATGTTAATTGAAGTTTGGCGTGATGTATTGGATGTTAAATTTAATGCAATTACTGATGATGATTTGAAGTTTCCACAAATTAGTGCACAGATTCATCAAATTGCGTTTAAAATTCCTAAGCAACAGTTATTGGCAATCATTGAACTAATGTTGAAGAACAACGGTGATTTAGCACTTAATATTAATTTTCAAAATATCCTTGAGGCAACAACGTTGAGATCACTAAATATATTGGAATAATTGATAAGGGTGAAGTTAACATTGAATAATAAAGAATTATATAACGGTTTTAAAAATATGGAATCACAAACAAAGCTAATGTTGACTCGTTTTTCTGAATTGCGTGATGGTATGAACGAAGTGTTAGAAAAAAATACCGAATTGGAAATTGAAAATCAACACCTAAGGGAATTGTTGGAATCAAAGACCAAGGAATCAACTAGTCAAAAAGTGCCTACCAATAATCGGAAGCCAGCTAAGCACAGTGAATCACGTAAGACTCTGGAAAAGCTATTTAACGAAGGGTTTCATGTTTGCAATCAGTTTTATGGTAAACCCCGTGAAAATGGTGAAGGCTGCATGTTCTGTGACGAAATTATTAATCGAAAATAAGAAAGATAGGGATCAAATTGCAAGTTCAACACAGTTTTACTAATCAAAATATCGGAACGCTATATTTGGTACCAACGCCTATCGGTAATTTGGATGACATGACTTTTAGAGCTGTTAAAGTGTTAAAGGCCGTGGATTTAATTGCTGCTGAAGACACTCGAAACACCCAAAAGTTGTTAAATCATTTTGAAATTGATACTAAAGAAATTAGCTTTCACGAGCATAATACGATGCAACGGATTCCAGAATTAATTGAAAAATTGAAGCAGGGGATGAATATTGCACAAGCTAGTGATGCGGGGATGCCATCCATTAGTGATCCTGGTCACGAACTAGTGGTTGCATGTATTAATGAAGATATTCCAGTAGTTCCACTACCAGGGGCCAATGCAGGATTGACCGGGTTAATTGCTTCTGGATTGTCGCCCCAACCATTTTATTTTTATGGCTTTTTAGATCGTAAACCAAGTGATCAAATTGCTGAATTAGAGGCTTTAAACCAACACCAGGAAACATTTATTTTATATGAAGCTCCCCATCGCCTTAAAAAGACCCTTAAGAACATGCAAAAGGTATTAGGCGCTGATCGCAAATCCGTTTTATGTCGTGAACTCACCAAGCGGTATGAAGATTTTCATCGAGGAACAATAGCAGAATTGCTAGACTGGGCCGAAAATAACAAAATTATGGGTGAGTTCGTGATCATTGTGCAGGGAAACGTTAATGCTGTTGATGATGATCCTGAAGCAGATGCCTTAGCCGGATTATCAATGCCCGAACAGGTTGATTATTGGATTGAACAGGGTGATAAGCCGAACGCAGCCATTAAGAAAGTCGCTAAACTGCACGGCCTCAAGAAGCAGGCAGTATATGATATTTATCATCAAATTGAAAAGGAGTAGTTGATCATTAGTCCGAAAGAATTTAGTGAAACCCACCGGGTAACTTACTACGAAACTGACAATCAAAACCGGGTCACAATTCAAATGTTGGTTAATATGGCTATTTTAGTTTCTGAAGATCAAAATGAATCGCTAGGGCTTACTGAGGAACACATGCTATCATTTGGCGTAACGTGGGTCGTGATTCAATATGATATGACAATCGACCATCTTCCTAAGACAGATGAACATATTACGCTGAAGACACGGTCCACTTCTTACAATAAATTTTTTGCATTTCGAGAATTTTGGATTTTGGATGCTGATGGACAACAATGTGCATACATTAAGAGCTTATGGGTCATGATGAGTATGACCAAACGAAAATTGGCACCCATTCCACCTGAATTAGTGGAACCCTATCATTCAGAAGCGGTTAAGTTAACACCACGTTTGAAGAAACCCAAACGCATCGATAACCATGCCGCACATCGTGAATATCGAATCCGGTATAGCGACATTGACACCAATATTCATGTTAACAATACGCGATATTTGGACTGGATGATCGATGTATTACCATATGAATTCTTGGTGCATCATCAACCCACCCACATTAACTTAAAGTATGATAATGAAGTCCGTTATGGAAATGTGATTGAAAGTGACTATGAACAACTCGATGTTGATGGTCAATTGGTTACAAAACATGAGATTAATAACAACGGTAAATTAGCAGCAGTGGCTAATTTTACGTGGCGTCAAGATAGTGAAGTAGATTAAAATCTAGTTCACTTTTTTATTTTATTCCAAATGGTATATAATACATTTGAGATATAATTAATCCGAGGATTTAATTGAACAGGGAGATATTATTTTATGAAAGTTTTAGCACTGGACACTTCTAACCGTCCCTTGAGCATTGCGGTATTAGAAGATGCTAACATTTTAGCAACAACGACGACTACAACGCACCAAAAGCACGCTCAATATTTATTGCCAATTATTAATGATTTAATGGTGGATTGTGGCTTTCAACCAGCTGATTTAGATCGTATCGTAGTAGCATATGGTCCTGGTTCATATACTGGAATCCGGATTGCCACTGCCACTGCGAAGGTATTGGCATTTACATTAGGGATTGACTTAGTGGGAGTATCTAGTTTACAAACCCTTGCGTTAAACGTAACTACGGAAGGACAATTAGTTAATCCGATGTTTGATGCGCGGAATCAAAATTTATTTACCGGCCTCTATCGAATTAAAAACGGGGTCCCCGAAGTGGTAATTCCAGATCAACACGTTGAACTGTCTGATTGGTTAGCTCAATTGGCTAAATATCAAGATGAATCCATTGTTGGCTTAGCGGATGCTAACCACTTTACTAATGATTTACCAAATACATTTACAATGATTGACAACTTAGATAACCTCCCCCAAGCTGCCAACTTGGGACTGTATGGACAACACCTAACTCCAGTGCAGGATATTGATGCATTCGTACCCAATTACTTACGGTTAACGAAGGCTGAAGCAGATTGGCAAAAACTACACCCAGAAGAGGATTCAAATTCATATGTTGAAAAAATTTAAGAATTGGTACCAAGGGCTGTTCTCAAAAAGTGATCGCTTATTTCGTAAACAACAAATGGTGGTTAAGAACCACATTGTTGAAATTAAAAATGATAAATACTTCATCGGTAAGGCAATGGTCACCGATGTGCCAGAATTACTTAAGATTGAAAAGTCCGTTTATGATGGTCAAACCCCATGGAATTATACAGCAATGCTAAAGGAATTAAAGCGTAGTGATGATCGATTATACCTGGTAATTCGCTACCATGATCAGTTAGTAGCGTTTATTGGTTGTGCGTTCTGGGAGAAAAACCAGGAATGTCACATTACCAATCTGGCAGTTCAAAAGGAATTTCAGCATCGTGGATTAGCTTATTTCCTATTGACCGTAGTGATCAAAAAGGCACGTAAAATTGATTATTCTAAGATTACCCTAGAGGTCCGTAGTAGTAATCACCATGCCCAACATCTTTACACTGACCTTGGCTTCAAGCGGACGGGAATTAAACTCCATTACTATGTTGATAATCAAGAGGATGCTATCGACATGAGCTTAGATATTCGAGAAATGGATACGCGGCCTAATAACTACGGCTTATAGTCTGGAGGAAAAAACGTGGAACGAAACTTAATTATGTCATTTGAATCCAGTTGTGATGAAACTAGTGTTGCAATTATTGAAAATGGCGATAAAATTTTATCAAACGTCGTTGCTACCCAAATTAAGAGTCATAAACGATTTGGGGGAGTCGTTCCCGAAGTAGCAAGTCGGCACCATATTGAAGAAATTACAATTTGTATCAGAGATGCAATGCAACAAGCTGATGTAACCTATGATGATTTAGATGCAGTAGCAGTCACCTATGGTCCAGGGCTAGTGGGGGCACTTTTAATTGGTGTCACCGCTGCTAAAATGGTTGCTTGGGCGCATCATTTGCCATTGATTCCAGTTAACCATTTAGCGGGGCATATTTATGCAGCCCGTTTTGAAAAACCAATTCAATTTCCTGCCTTATCACTAGTTGTCTCAGGTGGGCATACCGAATTAGTTTACATGCCTAAGGAAGGCCAATTTGAAATAATTGGTGAGACTAGGGATGATGCTGCGGGTGAAGCTTATGATAAAGTAGGGCGAGTTATGGGTATTAATTACCCAGCCGGTCCAACCGTGGACGCAATGGCTGCAAAGGGGCATGATACCTTTAACTTCCCGCGGGCAATGGATAAGGAAGCTAACTATGACTTTAGTTTTAGTGGCCTAAAGAGTGCCTTTATCAATACCTATCATCATGCTGATCAAATTGGTGAAAAATTAAATCATGATGATTTAGCTGCTAGTTTCCAAGCGGCGGTCGTCGATGTATTAGTTGATAAAACGATGCGGGCCTTAAAGAACTACCCAGTTAATCAATTGATTTTAGCTGGTGGGGTCGCTGCTAATAATGGGCTACGGACCCGACTACAATCTGCGATCGATAAGCTACCCCAAACTGAATTACTAATGGCGCCTAAGAAACTTTGTGGCGATAATGCTGCAATGATTGGGGCTGCTGGTTATGTCCTATACAAGGAAGGCCACTTTGCTGGCTTAGACCTAAATGCAGATCCTAGTTTAGAATTTGAATGGTCACCAGATGTGGAACAATAAGTTAAATCATCATCCATTAAAAAAATACGCTGTCATGGTTAGATATTTCTAACCATGACAGCGTATTTTTATTATTTTTAACTATCTCTTCTTATTAAAATGGTTCATTTGTTGATATATTTTAGCAAAATTACCCATTGGTCGTTTAGGTTGTCGCTTATTTTTCTTTTGGATTAATTTTCTCTTCGAATTTTGAAGATTATTTTGTTGAGTGTATTGTTGAGATGCTGCTGGGTTGTTTGATGCGGGTGCTGATTGATTCATTGAAGAATTATTTGATGAATTATCGTAATTATTAGTACTAATGTAGTCAGCTGATGCATGGAAATTATTATTCATTGTCCATGTGTATGCAATACTCATAGTAGCAGCTGTTATTGCGATAACAGCCCATTTATTCTTTTTAAGATTCATTTTCATTGTAAATAGCTCCTTGTTTTCTATAGTGATTCTAATTCTAAGCTAAGCTCAGTCCATTGGTCTGATAGCTGATTATTTTGTTGATTTAGTTCGTCGAGTTGCTTTTGCAACTTAGTTAAATCATCTAACTCTTGTGCTGATGCTAATTCTGCCATTTCAGTTTCAATCGCATCACTTTGCGTCGCTAATGCACTCATTTGTTTTTCAATATCTGCAATTTGACGTTCTAATTTCCGCCGTTGCTTTTGATTTTCCTTGCTCTTTTGGTAATCTTGTTTACCACTAGATTGATTATTGGCCTGTGGCTGTGGATTTTGTGCCGCTTGTTCAGCTTCCTTATGCTCTTGTTGAGCAATTTGATCAGCCTTTTTTTCGACATAGTAATCGTAATTACCTAAGTAGCGTTCCGAACCTTCAGCCGTAATTTCAATAATTTCACTAGCCACTTGATTAATAAAGTACCGGTCATGTGAAACAAATAAGATGGTTCCATCGAATAATTTTAACGCATTTTCCAAAACTTCGCGACTTTCAATATCTAAATGGTTCGTTGGTTCATCGAGCATCAAGAAGTTATCATGGCGCATTGCTAATTTGGTGAGCATTAATCGCGCTTTTTCACCACCAGATAAGTTGCCAACTACCTTTTCAACATCATTTCCTGAGAATAAGAAACTACCTAGAATCGTTCGAATTCGGCCTTCAGGTGTGGTTGGGTAGTCGTCCCAAATTTCATTCAATACTGTTTTTTCGTTATGCAGGGAAGCTTGTTTTTGATCGTAATAACCAATGGATACGCCAGTTCCAAATTCAACCTTACCGGCTAACTTAGGTAGTCGTCCTAAAATAGTCTTAAGGAGGGTGGATTTGCCGACTCCATTAGGGCCAATGATGGCAATTGATTGATGCTTCTTTTCATCAATATTAATGGGACTAGCTAACACTTGGTGTTCGTATCCAATTGCTAAGTCGCGAACGGTTAAAACAATATTACCACTTGGCTTTTCTTCAGTAAATCGGAATTGAGCGACCTTATTATTATCAAATGGCTTTTCAATTTTTTGCATTTTTTCCAGTTGCTTACGGCGGGCTTGAGCCCGATTAGTTGTTGATGCTCGTACGATGTTCTTATCGATAAATTCCTTCATCTTTTTAATTTCGGCTTGTTGCTTTTCATAAGCATGCATCCGTTCTGCAAATCGGGCTTGTTTTTGTTTTACGAAACTAGAATAGTCCCCCTTATAGTAAGTAAGGGTCCCATTGTCTAAATCGTAAATTTCATTAACTAATTTATCCATAAAATACCGGTCATGGGAGATGATTAAAAGCGTCCCTGGATAGTTTTGCACATAGCCTTCCAACCACGTGATGGTTTCCACGTCTAAGTGGTTGGTCGGTTCATCTAAGATTAATAAATCACGCTTTTCTAACAGCAATTTAGCTAGTGCTAATTGCGTTTGTTGACCTCCAGATAGTGAATTAACGGGTTGATCATAAAATGATTCATCAAATCCAAATCCATTGAGGACGGCCCGAATTTCGGCTTTATAAGTATAACCGTGATTAGCGGTGAAACTAGCTTGAATGGTGTCATATGATTTAGTTACTTCGGCTAATTGGGCTGGGTTTTGATTAACGTTAGGATCACTCATTTGTGATTCTAATGCGTGCATTTTGTGTTCAGTCTTGATTAGTTCTGCAAAGACACTGAGCATTTCATCCCAAACATTGCGGTCTGAATGTAGACCGGTATTTTGGGATAGATAACCGATGGTTAAGCCGTTTTTGGCAGTAATTTGGCCACCGTCAACAGATTCTTCGCCAATAATCATTTTAACTAATGTTGATTTTCCGGCTCCATTACGACCCACCAATCCGATGCGCGCATGGTTTTCAATGTTCATATTCACATTTGTGAAAATTGGCACACCGTCGAATCTTTTGGTGACGTTATTAATTTGTAAAATTTGCAAGTCCTCACCCCTTTGTTTATTGTAGTTTACGGATAATTTTATCATAATTTAAAGATAATATGAAATTTATGAAACCGATATAATTGATTAATATTTCACAAAGTTTATTTTTGTGATAGAATGATTTGTAAATGTTTTTTTAATGAACGAAATTGCCGGGAGGAAAACTTATGGCAGAGAACAAAATTCCGCGCGCAACTGCAAAACGGTTACCGATTTATTATCGCTATTTAACAATATTACATGATTCTAACGTTGAACGAATTTCTTCCAACAAATTTGCGGACGCCATTCAAGTTGACTCCGCTACGATCAGAAGAGATTTTTCTTACTTTGGCGCGCTAGGTAAACGTGGGTATGGATATGATGTTGAAAACCTACTAGACTTTTTTAAACGGATTTTAAATGAAGACCGTCTAACTAACGTTGCATTGGTGGGGGTTGGTAATTTTGGCCAGGCCTTACTTAATTTCAATTTTCATCGTGATAGTAATGTCCGAATTTCAGCAGCGTTTGATACTAAGGAACGCATGATTAATACCATTCAAAATGGTGTGCCGGTTTATTCATATGATGAATTGGTCCAACAATTAAGGGATCAACAAATTAAGGTGGTTATTTTAACAGTGCCGTCTAAGGTTGCCCAAGAAGTCTGTGATAATGCTATTAAAGGTGGCGCAGAGGGAATCTTAAACTTTACCCAGGTCCGCCTATCAATTCCTGATAACGTAACCGTCCAAAACGTTGATTTAACGAATGAATTGCAAACACTGATCTATTTTATTGAACACTATATCAAATAGGGATTTCCAATTAAATTTGGAGATCCTTTTTTTGAATCAAAATGTTTGCAATTCATTCTAAAAGTCGATATATTAAACTTATAGATTAGCACTGAGTATGTCTAAGTGCTAATTATAATTAAATGTAAACTTAATTGGAGGGATTAATGTGTTAAAGCCATTAGGTGATCGTGTGATCGTTGAAGTAGAAGAAGCAAAGGAAAAGACAGTTGGTGGAATCGTATTAGCTAATAATGCGAAGGAAAAGCCACAAACTGGAAAGGTCGTTGCAGTTGGTGCCGGCCGGGTTCTAGATAATGGAGAAAAAGTTGCTCCAGCTGTTGAAAAGGGTGATACAGTTCTTTTTGATAAGTATTCTGGGACTTCCGTTGACTACGATGGACAATCCTACTTAGTTTTACATGAAAAAGATTTAGTAGCAATTGTTGACTAATTTAAAATTAAAATGATTTATTAAAAAACAAAAATATAATTTATGAGGTGATATTTGATGGCTAAGGAAGTTAAATTTTCAGAAGATGCTAGAAGATCATTACTTAACGGTGTTGATAAGTTAGCTAATACAGTTAAGACAACCTTAGGACCTAAGGGTCGTAACGTTGTGCTAGAAGAAGGAGCAGGTACTCCTAACATTACAAATGATGGGGTAACAATTGCTAAGGCAATTGAATTACCAGATCATTTTGAAAACATGGGTGCTAAGTTAGTAGCCGAAGTTGCATCAAAGACTAATGACATTGCCGGTGATGGGACTACGACTGCCACGGTTTTAACTCAAGCAATCATTAACGAAGGAATGAAGAACGTTACTGCTGGTGCTAATCCAGTTGGCGTTCGTCGTGGGATTGAAAAGGCTACTAAGGTCGCTGTTGAAGCATTACACAAGATGTCTCACGAAGTTAAAGACAAGAATGATATTGCTCAAATTGCTTCCATTTCTTCTGCTAACAAGCAAGTTGGTTCATTGATTGCTGATGCAATGGAAAAGGTTGGTAACGATGGGGTCATTACCATTGAAGACTCCCGTGGGGTTGATACTAGCTTAGATGTTGTTGAAGGAATGCAATTTGATCGTGGTTACATGTCACAATACATGGTAACTGATAACGATAAGATGGAAGCTAACTTAGATAACCCATACATCTTAGTTACTGACAAGAAGATCAACAACATTCAAGATATTTTACCATTATTACAATCAGTAGTTGAACAAGGTCGTTCCCTATTGATCATTGCTGATGATATTGGTGGTGAAGCACTTCCAACCTTAGTATTGAACAAGATGCGTGGAACATTCAACGTTGTTGCCGTTAAGGCACCTGGATTTGGTGACCGTCGGAAGGAACAATTACAAGATATTGCAACCTTAACTGGGGCAACTGTAATCACTGACGACTTAGGTTTGAACTTGAAGGATGCTAAGTTAGATCAATTAGGTCAATCTTCTAAGGTTAATGTTACTAAGGACAGCACTACCATTGTGCAAGGTTCTGGTGACAAGGCTAAGATTGCTGATCGGGTTAACGAAATCAAGACTCAAATCGAAAAGACCACTTCTGACTTTGACCGTGACAAGTTAAAGGAACGCCTTGCTAAGTTAGCTGGTGGAGTTGCTGTTATTCGTGTCGGTGCTGCAACCGAAACTGAATTAAAGGAACGTAAGTACAGAATCGAAGATGCATTGAACGCTACTCGGGCCGCCGTTGAAGAAGGATACGTTCCTGGTGGTGGAACTTCATACATTAACATCTTAAGTGATATTGATGCGATTGAAGCTGAAGGTGACGAAAACACTGGTGTCCAAATCGTACGTCGGGCTCTTGAAGCTCCAGTAAGACAAATTGCTCACAATGCCGGTGTTGATGGTTCTGTTATCGTTGAACACCTTCGTGATCAAAAGCCAGGAGTTGGATACAACGCTGCTGACGGCACTTACGAAGACATGATCAAGGTTGGAGTAATTGACCCAACCAAGGTTAGTCGTTCTGCACTTCAAAATGCTGCATCTGTTTCAGCATTATTGTTAACTACTGAAGCTGTTGTTGCTAATGAACCAAAGGATGACAATAACACCCCAATGCCTCCACAACCAGGTATGGGTGGAATGATGTAATTTAAACTTAATATCGTTCCAAAGGCTTGTTGCTTAGCAACAAGCCTTTTTTGTATGGTCCAATTAGTAAATGAGGTATGCATTATAGTCACAAATGTAGTAAAATTAAGAAATGTATAAATATTTTAAAATATCTTAACAAATATGATTATAAAAGTGGGGTCATTTTAATGTGGCGTTATTTAAAACGATTAATAATCGGAAAGCCGTTAAAATCATCTGATGAAGGTGGCCAATCTTTGAACAAGTTCAAGGGACTGGCATTACTATCATCGGATGCGCTCTCGTCCGTTGCATATGGAACAGAGCAAATTACAGCCGTGCTATTGACGCTTTCAGTAGCAGCGCTGGTTTATCAAATTTGGATTGCGGCGTTAGTGTTAGTGCTATTATTTGCAATTACATTGTCGTATCAACAAATTATCTATGCCTATCCATCTGGTGGAGGGGCTTATTTAGTAGCTAGCGATAATTGGGGTCGCACTGCCGGTCTGGTGGCTGGTGGTTCATTGTTAGTTGACTACATGCTAACCGTTGCGGTATCAACTACCTCTGGAACGGAAGCGATTACGTCTGCAATTCCTTCGCTTTATAATCACCGGGTCTTAATTGCATGTCTAATTGTAATCTTAATCATGTTATTGAACTTACGGGGGATGCGGGAATCAGCATCGATATTGACCGTTCCGGTTTATTTATTTATCTTTATGATTTTCGTGATGATTATCTGGGGTGGTTATAATATTGCTACCGGAAAAATTAGTTATCGTGCAGCGACTGGATTAGGTTCGCCAGTACAAGGGATGACGTTATTGCTATTCTTTAAGGCGTTCTCATCTGGTTCATCGTCCTTGACTGGAGTGGAAGCCATCAGTAATTCCGTGCCGAACTTTAAGAAACCAAAGGAAAAGATGGCATCCCATACCCTAGCCATTATGGCATTAATTCTAGGGTTCTTCTTTGGTGGAATTACCTTCCTCAGTTATTACATGGGGATCAAACCAACTTCGCACGTTACGGTCTTGTCCCAGATTGGGGCAGGGGTCTTTGGTCACGGGGGCATTTTATTCTATGTTCTCCAATTATCAACGGCAATGATCCTAGCAGTGGCTGCTAATACTGGTTTTTCAGCTTTTCCAATTCTTGCCTATAACTTAGCGCGGGATAAGTTCTTACCCCATGCTTACTTGGATAAGGGTGATCGGCTAGGCTATTCGAACGGAATTATTTCCCTAGCAATCGGGGCCTTAATTTTGATCATCATGTTCAAGGGGGAAACGAACCTCTTAGTACCACTTTATTCCATTGGGGTGTTCATTCCATTTACGTTATCACAATCAGGGATGATTATTCATTGGCGTAAGCATAAAGAAGGGGCGTGGGTCCTTAAATCAGCCATAAACTTTGTGGGGGCCTTGATTTCATTGATCTTGGTAATCTTCTTGTTATTACTTCACTTTGCTAACGTGTGGCCTTACTTCGTGGTAATGCCGCTATTGATCTTTATGTTCTATCGAATCAATGAACACTATCGGAATGTAAGTGAACAACTGGAAGTCAATCATCAAGCTAATGAAATTCCAGAAACCTTTAGTGGTTCTACGGTCATCGTTTTAATTAGTGATGTGACTGCGGTAACCACGAAGGCGATTGCTTATGCTAAGTCAATTAGTGATGATGTCATTGCGATGCACGTCTCATTTGATGCGAATCCAGAAAAAGAAAAGAAAACGGCGAGCGACTTTAAGAAGGCCTTTCCTGAAATTCGGTTTGTGGATATTCACTCATCGTATCGTTCGATCATTAATCCAACGCTACGTTTTTGTGACGTCATTGCCAAACGGGCTGAAGACGACGGCAATACTACGACCGTGTTAGTCCCTCAATTCGTGCCTAAGCATCATTGGCAACACATTTTGCATAATCAAAATGGATTACGACTACGGGCAGCTCTTAACTCACGGCAAAATATTATTGTTAGTACCTATAATTATCATTTGAAGAATTAATAAAAAGAGTTATCGCAATTTTGGTAATAATTGTGATAACTCTTTTTGGTTGGGTTGTTTTTAGATTATTAGATTTGTATAATTAATTGTAAATAACTGTTTTTAAGGGGGAGGTGTCAGGTTGAAATTAAAAATAATTGTTTGCTTGTTTGCGACAATGTTGATCTCCGCAGTTTTAACGCCGTTCGTTCGCAAACTGGCGTTTAAGATTGGGGCAGAAGATGATCCAAATAAACGTCGAATGAATAAAATCCCGATGCCAACCATTGGAGGACTGGCAATCTTTGCGGCCTATACGTTTACGACCATGTTCTTATTACGAGGTCAGATGCCAGCAGCACAATTGTGGGGTATGTTCGGTGGTGAAGTGATCATTATCGCTACGGGGATGATTGATGATATTTATGAATTAAGGCCCCGGCAAAAGGTATTAGGCATCACGTTAGCGGCCTTGTTCGTATTTTTCTTTGGCCACGTCAGAATGACGTTATTAACGGTTCCAATATTTGGATCATTTCACTTGGGATGGCTGAGTCTACCTATTACGTGGATTTGGATTTTAGCAATTACCAATGCGGTCAATCTAATTGACGGGTTGGATGGACTAGCAACTGGAATTGCAATCATTGCACTAACAACGATGGGAATTACCGGAATGTTCTTCTTGAATGTAGGCAATACATACGTTTCGATTATGATTTTCACCCTTGTAACTGCATGTATCGGCTTTTTACCTTACAACTTTTTCCCAGCGCGAATCTATTTAGGTGATACCGGCTCTTTGTTTATCGGATTTATGATTGCGGTATTCTCCCTAAACGGATTGAAAAATGCGACGTTCGTGACGGTGATCATTCCGGTAATTATCTTAGGAGTTCCCATTACTGATACAGTATATGCTATCTTAAGACGGTTATTGAATCGTCAACCAATCTCACATGCTGATAAGCACCATTTACACCATCGTTTGATGCAAATGGGGTTGACGCACCGACAAACGGTGTTGGTCATCTATGGAATTGCCATGATTTTTTCATTTATTTCATTGCTATACCCAATTTCTAATTTATGGGGCACGATTTTACTTACGGTGGCCACTTTAATTGGGTTAGAATTATTTGTTGAATCAATCGGCTTGGTTGGTAAAAATCGGCAACCATTGCTGAACTGGATTAAAAAGATTGTTAAAGGGACCACCAGTAAAAATAATCATTAAAAAGGATCGGTCGAACCCATTATTTGAGTTCAATCGATCCTTTTTTATATCGGTCCTTACCTTGATGATAGTCAATTTCAAAGTATTCTTGATCACCAGTTTCAATGGTTGCCCGGTCGTTTAATAGGTTAACGATTTCTTTTTTAAATGCTGCCACTATATCTGCTGGTACGGCAACTACGACGGTTACATTAGCACCATATTGAATGTCATCGATATAGATGTCTTCTTGGTTCAAATGATACTTTAATTGTTCCAAAAGTGGATAGTCAATGGTGATGTTTACCTTAGTTTGTAAGATACGTTCCACTACTCCCACATGGTTAATGGCCTCAGTCGTAGCGTTACTATATGCACGAATTAAACCACCGGCCCCAAGTTTAATGCCCCCAAAGTATCTAGTGACTACAACTGCCACATCGTGGAGTTGTTTTAACTTAATGGCATCTAGAATTGGTAATCCAGCGGTTCCAGACGGTTCACCATTGTCGCTTTTGCGTTGAATATGGTCATCTTGGCCAACCATATAGGCATAGCAGTTATGGGTAGCACTTTTATTTTCCTCAGTGATTTGATCAACGAAGGCCTTCGCTTCTTCCTCGGTTTTGACCCGTTTAACGCTCCCGATAAAACGAGATTTTTTAATGTTGATTTCATTGGCACCACTAGTTTTGACAGTAAGATAAGTTTGTTCTTTTTCCATGGCACGAACCTCCAATTTGAATTATTAACGTATTTTAAATGGGGTGATAAAAATGATTACAGAAATAAATGAACTATACGGCCGACAGACGAATGCATTAGACATTGCACCAGCATTACGCTCGCATGCAGATGTTCAATCGCGTCCGTCCATGCAAATTAACACTCAATCAGTGATTTGCAATCGGTGTGGGATGCAGACAAATAAATCAGCAGCAGCACTGCCCCACCAGCAGTATTATTGTCCACAATGCATTAATTTAGGTCGGATCGTTAGCAATGTCGACTTGGCATTTGTGGCGGAACCCAATCAATTTCAGGTGCTTGATCGACCATTAACGTGGACTGGTCAATTGACCAAAGATCAAGCAGATTGTTCCGCCACCATTATTGAACACTTTCAGCAGCGAAAAGCCCATTTGTTGTGGGCAGTGACTGGTGCGGGCAAGACTGAAATGTTATTTCCAGGAATCGAGTGGGCACTTGCCAATGGGTTACGAATCGCCATTGCGTCGCCCCGCGTGGACGTATGCATTGAGTTATTTCCCCGTCTGCAAGCTGCATTTGCAAATACACCTATGATTTTATTACATGGACGGCAAACTGAAAAGTATCAATACTCACAATTAACGGTTTGTACGACCCATCAGCTGCTAAGATTCTACCATGCTTTTGATATTTTGATTATCGATGAAGTAGATTCGTTCCCATACGCTAATAATCCGGGCCTCCACTTTGCAGTTTCGCAAGCGGTAAAGACTACTGGGACCCAATTATATTTAACGGCTACGCCCAATGATGAGTTATTACGGCTAGTTAAACGAAACCAGCTATCCATTAGCTATTTACCACTGCGGTTTCATCGCCATTTGTTACCACAAATCAAACTACACTTAATTCCTAACTGGCGTCAGCGCTTATTGAAAAAACGGCTACCGAATCGATTGATTCGAGTCATTGACCAAAAAGTTACTGATGGGCAACGGTTTTTATTATTTGTGCCGCATGTTAAGGATTTAAAGCCGATTGAAGAAGCATTACGAGCTAAATTGTCTAGTGGAGCCAAAATGATGACGGTGCATTCAGAAGATGCAAAGCGATTGGAAAAAGTCACGGCCATGCGTGAACAACGGTTGGATTTTTTAATCACGACGACCATTTTAGAACGGGGGGTTACCTTTCCTGGAATCGATGTCATTGTGTTAGGAGCAGATGAACCCATTTTTTCACCTTCGGCATTGGTACAAATTGCTGGCCGAGTGGGACGCAAAAATGACCGCCCAGATGGCAATGTAGATTTTTGGGTTCATAGTAATGCCCGAAACGTTAGTAAGGCTTACCAACAAATTGCCCATATGAATAAGTTAGGAGCGTTAAAGTTAAGGGATGCATAATTGTTTACTATGTCAAAAGCCATTGAATCAAGCCATTACGATTGAATGGCTGCTTTCATTAGCTCCTCAGTTACAAGCACTAACTTGTGCTGATTGTAAACGTCAATTTCATTCAATCTTAAATCTGGAACAGACGTGTCCATTATGTAATCGGGTGGGAACGGATGATCAGGTGTGTGGCGATTGTAAGGACTGGGAAGCGACAACGCCGCATGGTTTTATTAATCAGTCCCTATATGAATATAATGATGCGATGAAGGAATTTATGCATCGGTATAAATTTGTTGGGGACTACCAGTTACGAAAGGTATTTGCCACTGAATTTAGTCAGGTCGCGGATGCAACGAAGCGGGTTGTTGTGCCGATTCCATTAACTAACGATACACTAGCCCGTCGTACTTTTAATCAAACGACTGGCCTTTTGAACGGTCCCTTTGTGGATTGTTTGGCAACCATTGAGCAAATAAAAACAAAGGATCAATCTGCACAAAATCGTTTGCAGCGTAAGTCCATTAGTCAACCGTTTAAAATGAAACCAGATCAAAAAAGGTTGATTCAAGACCAGAATGTATTAGTCGTTGATGACGTATATACGACTGGCACAACGATTCGATTTGCAGCATCATTGCTAATGCAAAATGGTGCTAAAACAGTGAACGGACTTACACTAGCAAGGTAATCAACTGGATTTAGTTTTTATCGTTTTAAAATAGCCCTGAAAATGTTAGAATAGACTAGTTACTAAAAATAGACATAAATGGGTCATTATCCCAATTAATAAAACCGAGAATTATTTGTAAGAAAGGAAATTGATTAATGCCTAATATTTTAAAAAAATGGGTAGAAAGCGATAAACGCGAAATTAAACGCCTTAGCAAACTTGCCGATCAAGTTGGTGAATGGTCAAGAAAATACCGTAAGCTAAGTGATGAAGAGTTAAAAGCTAAGACACCAGAATTCAAAAAACGTTACCAAAATGGTGAAACTTTAGATGATTTATTACCAGAAGGATTTGGGGTTGCTAGAGAAGCTGCTCGCCGGGTCCTTGGTCTAAACCCATTCCACGTTCAAATCATGGGTGGAATTGTGCTTCATGAAGGAAACATTTCAGAAATGAAGACTGGGGAAGGTAAGACTTTAACTTGTACCATGCCAGTTTATTTAAATGCACTTTCTGGTGATGGAGTGCATGTTATTACGGTTAACGAATATCTTTCAGAACGTGATGCCACTGAAATGGGAGAATTATACAACTGGTTAGGACTAACCGTTGGGGTTAATTCATCTGATAAGTCAGCTGAAGAAAAGCGTGAAGCTTACGCTGCCGATATCACTTACTCCACTAATGGTGAAATTGGTTTCGATTACCTTCGTGATAACATGGTGGTATACAAGGAAGACATGGTTCAACGGCCCCTTAACTTTGCCGTAGTCGATGAAGTTGATTCCATCTTAATTGATGAAGCTAGAACGCCATTGATCATTTCTGGTCAAGCAACCACTTCCTCTGAACTTTACAAGTCTGCTGATCAATTTGCGAAGACTTTGACTAAGGATAAAGATTACAAGATTGATTTGGAAAGTAAGACCATTTCACTTACTGACCAAGGAATTGTTAAGGCCGATAAGTTCTTTAACCTAAAGAACCTTTTTGATACTGATAACACGGCACTTACCCACCACATTGATGAAGCATTACGGGCTAATTACATCATGATCCGAGATAAGGATTATGTGGTTCAAGATGACTCCGTTCAAATCGTTGATTCATTTACTGGTCGGATTATGGAAGGACGTCGTTTCTCCGATGGATTGCATCAAGCCATCGAAGCTAAGGAAGGCGTTGAAATCCAACAAGAAAGTAAGACAATGGCTAACATTACTTACCAAAACTTATTCCGGATGTACAAGAAACTTTCTGGAATGACTGGGACTGCACGGACTGAAATTGAAGAATTCCGTGAAATTTACAACATGGAAGTTATCTCAATTCCAACTAATAAGCCAGTTGTCCGGTTAGATGAACCAGATATCTTATACCCAGACTTAAAATCGAAGTTCGAAGCAGTAATTCAAAGAATTAAGAAGTTACACCACGCTGGTCAACCAATCTTGGTTGGAACGGTGGCAGTTGAAACTTCTGAATACCTATCCCACCGCTTAGACGAAGAAGGCATTCCACACGTGGTCTTAAATGCTAAGAACCATGCTAAGGAAGCTGAAATCGTTAAGAATGCTGGACAAAAGGGTGCCGTTACCATCGCCACTAATATGGCTGGTCGTGGGACTGATATTAAATTAGGACCAGGCGTTGTTAAATTAGGTGGATTGGCTGTTATCGGGACTGAACGTCACGAATCACGGCGGATTGATAACCAACTACGGGGCCGTTCTGGTCGTCAAGGAGATCCTGGTTTATCACAATTCTACCTTTCATTAGAAGATGACTTAATGCGTCGTTTCGGTTCTGATCGGGTTAAGAACTTACTTCAACACCTTAAGATTGACGGTGACAGTGCTGCCATTAAGAGCCGGATGATTACTAAGCAAGTCGAATCTGCTCAAAAACGGGTTGAAGGAAATAACTACGATTCTCGTAAGAACGTCTTACAATACGATGATGTGATGAGACAACAACGGGATGTAATGTACAAAGAACGTTATGAAATCATTGAAGAAGATAAGTCACTTGGTTGGGTATTACTACCAATGTTCGAAAGAACGATTAATCACATTGTGAACTTGCATACGCAAGGAAACCAAGAAGACTGGGATCTTCAAACAATTCTGGACTTTGCCATCAGTGCTTTAGTTAGCCCTGACAAGATTAGCTTATCTGACTTGAAGAACAAGTCGAGCGATGAAATTAAGAAGTACTTAATGGACATTGCAAAAGCTAACTACAAGGAAAAGGAATCAGAACTTACTGACCCTGCTCAATTGTTAGAATTTGAAAAGGTCGTATTATTGAGAGTGGTTGATTCACACTGGACTGATCATATTGATGCGATGGATCAATTGAGACAATCAATTGGACTTCGTGGTTATGGTCAATTGAACCCATTGGTTGAATACCAACGTGAAGGATACCGGATGTTCGAAGAAATGATTGCTGATATCGATTACGATACCACTAGATTATTTATGAAGGCCGAAATTCGACAAAACATGGAAAGATAATTTCACTAACGAGCGAAGAGACGTAATGTTCCCTTCGCTTTTTTAGTTTAAAAAGGAGTTTTTGGATGGAACTAAGTGAAGCAAAAAATAAAATTGAAAATATTCAAAAAGCCATTGATGGCTTTAGGGGGTCACTTTGACTTAGATGCATTGAATGAAGAAATTCATATTAATGAGCATAAAATGGCCGAACCAGGTTTTTGGGATGACCAAAACACAGCGAAAAAGTTAATCGCCGAAACTAATCAAATGAAGCAAAAGTACGACCGTTTTCATAATTTAGCCGCCGCAGCTGAAGATTTAACCGTTAACTTAGCGTTATTAGAAGAGGAAAATGATCCTGATTTGATGGCTGAATTTGAGACTAATTTAGCTCAAGTTGAGAAACACTTAGCAGATTATCGACTTAGCTTACTTCTATCGGGTAAGTATGATCATAATAATGCCATCGTAGAAATTCATCCAGGAGCCGGTGGGACTGAATCACAGGACTGGGGTGCCATGTTATTTAGAATGTACACCCGCTGGGCAGAACAACATCACTTTAAGCTAGAAGTATTGAACTATCAAGCTGGTGACGTTGCTGGAATTGATACTGTGACTTTCATGGTCATCGGTGAAAATGCCTATGGATTGCTACAGTCTGAAAAAGGCGTGCATCGATTAGTGCGGATTTCACCATTTGATTCTGCGGGTCGGCGCCATACTTCCTTTGCCTCTGTTGATGTGATGCCAGAATTAGATGATAGTGTTACGGTGGATATTAATCCAGCGGACCTGCGGATTGACTACTTCCGCGCAAGTGGAGCGGGAGGCCAACACGTTAACAAAACTTCTTCTGCCGTTCGAATTACCCATGAGCCAACTGGAATTGTTGTATCTAGTCAGGCCCAACGTTCACAATTGCAAAATCGTGAAACGGCAATGAATATGTTAAAATCTAAGTTGTACGAACGGGAAGAAGAAAAGAAAGCTGAACAAAAGGCTAAAATTGAAGGTGAGCAAAAGGATATTGGTTGGGGCTCACAAATCCGTTCATATGTATTCCATCCTTACACTATGGTTAAAGATCACCGGACGAATTACGAAACTGGTAATGGCCAAGCGGTCATGGATGGCGACTTAGATCCATTTATCAATGCTTTCTTGCAATGGAAACTAAGTCAAAAAAATCCAGATTAAAGGACCGATGTACTAATGAAAATCATATCAATATTAATGCTTATTTTAATTTTTCAACCGGTATTTTGGGTTAGTGTAGTTCGGAACTACCTAATGTCAAAACATCGAATTCAAGCTACCCGACAGCACTTTCATAATGCAATCTATCCACAGCATTTTGAAATTCGTCAATTGTGGATGAACTTACTATTATTTGGGGTAGTTGGCTCTATAATTAGTTTCGTAGTGGGGCCAGTCGTAACCATTATCTGGTTTGCTATTTATCAATGCTTATTATTAATTAACCTCGTATTAATTCCGGGCGTGTTCTTTTCATTTGAAAGCGCAGCAATTGCTGCCGGAATTGCCATTTGGCTTAACTTAACTGGTTATGCAAATCATTTAATTCCAAGTCAACTTTTGAATCACTATGGACTTAGTGCCAGTCCAGCTGCTGCGTTTAACTACGTGTTACTAGCTAGTTTTATCCTATTCATTTTGGGAGCAATCATTGCTAAGGATGGTGGTCGCTATAATATTCCAGTAGTTTCACGTAACGAGCGTAAGAACCGGATTGCCGGCTATCCTTTTAAAACCTTAAATGTAATTCCACTATTTATGTTCATTCCAGGCGATTGGATTCATAGCACCATCCCATACTGGCCCGTAATGATGCTAAATGGTCATTCGCTAGCTTTTGTCGTCGTTCCAGTTAGTTTAGGGTTTCAAATGACCGTCTTTAAGAGCTTGCCAAGATGGTTATTTAAACAACTCGGGAAACGAATAATGCAACTAGCCTTGATTGGTATTTTATTAATGGTAGTGAGTTTATTCTTGCCAATTGCAGCGCTGCCATCATTGTTGATAATGATCCTAGGACTTTGGTGGTTACGGATGCACTTTAAAGCTGTTGATCGAAATCAAGCTGATTGGTATTCTGAAGTCATTGATGGTGTTAGGGTGATTGGCATTGAGCCCAATACGCCAGCTGCTAAGATGCAACTAGCCATTGGGGATGTGATTTTAACCGTTAATAATCAACCAGTTACGAATGAAGATGAATTTTACCGAGCACTACTAAAACAATCGACTTATTGCCGAATGAAAGTTAGAAATCGTGAAGGGCGGTTATTAATTACCGAAACTGCTATTTTTAATAACGCTCCCCATGAAATCGGGGTCGTCCTATTTAAGGGCAAAAGTTAAAGATATTATTAGTGTCTATGGTTTTGCATAGACACTTTTTTTGGATATGTTAGTATTAGTTTATTAATTTGAACCTGAGGTGATTAATTTGAAAACAAAACGTTTAAAACGTTCCCGTAGTAACCGTATTTTAACAGGAGTATTGGGCGGAATCGCTGAGTACTTCGGTATCAACGCCCGTTATCTAAGAATTGCATATATTGTAATTACACTATTAATGATTCATACCATGATTCCAGTTTTAATTTACTTGCTATTGACGGTTTTAATTCCAAATGATTTCCAAACCAATGCTAATCCATTTAGTGGTGGTTTTCGTTCAACTGCTCAAACTAACCAGCATTCCAATGGTGATCGAAAGATCTTACACAACGTTGAAGAAAAAGATGAACCTAAATCTAAGGAGTAAATCATGACGTTTTTAAAACAATTACTATTGAACATGTTCGTGTTCATTGCATTGGCTGGCTTTTTTCAACACTCTGGTAAATTTTATGTTGCCAGCATTACTACGGCGTTATTTGCCGCGTTGATTCTATCCATTTTAAATGCGCTGGTTCGACCATTTATTACTATTTTATCGTTGCCGATTAACATCATAACGTTGGGACTGTTTAGCATTGTGATTAATGGCTTTATGCTGGAATTAACTTCATTGCTAGTGGGTAAAGAGAGCTTTTATTTCTCGTCTTTTGGAACAGCAATGCTCGTTGCAATTATTCTATCGCTTTGTAATGCGATTTTTGCTGATCACTATTCCCAGCAAAATCGCCAATAAGAGTGTATCTAGTCTTATAACGTGATAAAATTAACGTGATATTTGTTTTTATGAACGGAGGAGTTTAGGTGACTGAAGAAGTAACGGTTAAGGATTTAGTCGATAATACCCATTTAAGTGTTGCTTATGGTGAAGACTATTTAGATCGATTAATTACCACTAGTGATATTTCCAGACCTGGTTTAGAGTTAACGGGCTATTTTAATTACTATCCAGCCAAACGAATTCAGTTATTAGGAATTACTGAAACTTCCTTTGCCAAGGGCATGGCTAGTGATGAGCTATACGATGTCATGAAAAAGATGTGTCAGCCTGAAACGCCAGCCTTTGTTATTTCAACTCAATTAGATCCACCAGAAGAACTATTAGATGCTGCTGAAAGTCAGCATATTCCAGTCCTGTGCTCGAAGCTAACTACTTCGCGAGTATTGAGTAATATGACCAACTTCCTTGAAGCAAAATTAGCCGAACGAATGTCCATTCACGGTGAATTAGTTGATATTTATGGGTTAGGGGTCTTGATTACTGGTGACTCTGGAGTCGGTAAGAGCGAAACGGCGTTGGAACTAATTAAGCGGGGCCACCGATTGATTGCAGATGATCGAGTCGAAGTTTATCAACAAGATGAACAAACGCTGATTGGTCAAGCGCCGCGTATCTTAAGACACTTACTGGAAATTCGAGGGATTGGAATTATTGATGCTATGAATTTATTTGGGGCCGGAGCAGTCCGTAGCGATACGCGAGTGGACCTAATCGTTCATCTATCGAATTGGTCTAAGGACACGCCATTCGACCGTTTGGGCAATAACAATGAAACCCAACGATTCTTTGATGTCGATGTCCCTAAACTAAATATTCCAGTTAAAATTGGTCGAAACTTAGCAGTACTGATTGAAGCTGCTGCCATGAACTTTAGAGCTCGTTCCATGGGTTATGATGCTACCAAGGTATTTGATGATAACTTAACTAGTTTAATCAAAGAAAACTCCATTAAAGATGCCCGAGCCCGCAAACGTGAGGCGGCAATTAAGGCTAAGAATAAAGCGGAGATTAATAAACCAAAGCAATAACAACAATCATAATCTTTGAAGGGAATGAATCATCATTAAACTAGCATTAAATCCAATTGCATTTGATTTGGGCCCCATTCAGGTCCATTGGTACGGTATTTTTATCGCCAGTGCCGTCATTTTGGCGGTATATTTATCGGTTCGAGAGGGAAACAAGCGGGGCATTAAAGCTGATAATATTTATGACATGTTACTGTGGGCATTGCCATTTTCTATCATTAGCGCCCGATTGTACTACGTTGCCTTTCAGTGGAGCTATTATCAAAATCATCTAGATGAAATTATTCGAATCTGGGACGGTGGAATTGCCATCTATGGTTCGTTGATCGGTGCGGCAATCGTGATTATCTTATTCTGTCGTTCCCGATTGATCCCGGTTTGGCTCATGTTAGATGTTATTTCGCCGACGGTCTTGTTGGCACAAGGAATTGGTCGGTGGGGTAATTTTATGAACCAAGAAGCCTTTGGTCAGATTACCAGTCTAGCGTTCTTGCAGCATTTGCATTTGCCACAGTTTATTATTAATCAAATGTATATCGGTGGCGCATATCGACAACCCACCTTCCTCTACGAATCGCTATGGAGTTTTTTGGGGGTAGCAGTAATTTTATCATTGCGACACGTTCCTCATTTCTTCAAACGCGGTGAAGTTTTTCTAATGTATGTTCTATGGTATTCATTTGGTCGGTTCTTCGTTGAAGGAATGCGAACTGATAGTCTAATGATCGGTAGTATTCGAGTTTCGCAATGGTTATCCATTGTCCTCTTCGTAGTTGCAATTGGTTTAATCATCTATCGGCGTCGCAAGTATCCAGATGCCAGTTGGTATTTAGACGGTGCAAAACGAATTTTACAATAAATAAAAAGGTGAAGTGAAAAACATGACAGAAAAAATTGCAGTTTTAGGAGCTGGCTCATGGGGCAGTATGTTAGCAAACATCCTAGCTCAAAACGGAAATGACGTTCGACTTTGGTCATACAAGCCAGCGCAAGTGGCAGAATTAAATAATGATCATACTAATTCCAAATACTTAAAAGATTTTACTTTCTCAGATTCATTGGTTGCCTATTCCGACATGAAGGCTGCAATGGATGGGGTAGATGACGTATTGTTCGTTGTTCCCGCTCAAGTAACCCGTTCGGTTGCTAAAAAAGCAGATGCCATCATTGCTGAATTAGGGATTAAACCCAATTTGATCCATGCTAGTAAGGGAATCGAAGAAAAAACATATAAGCGTATGTCAGAAGTGCTAGCTGAAGAAATTGCCCCCGCCCATCGTCGCTCAATTTCCGTTCTTTCTGGTCCTAGTCAAGCCGAAGATGTTGCTCGTGGTGATATTACACTGGTCACGGTAGCAAGTGAAGACATGCAAGTTGCTGAGCATATTCAATCATTGTTCATGAACGACCACTTCCGGGTCTATACCAATGATGATGTGATCGGAGTAGAAATTGGGGCAGCTTTGAAGAATATCATTGCCCTTGGTGCCGGGGCCTTAGTTGGGCTAGGTTATGGTGATAACGCCAAGGCTTCCTTAATTACCCGGGGCTTGGCTGAAATTTCACGTTTAGGGACTTCATTTGGTGCAAACCCGCTAACGTTTATTGGATTATCTGGCGTGGGGGACTTAATTGTTACCGCCACTAGCTCTGATTCTAGAAACTGGCGGGCTGGGAACCAACTTGGTAAGGGCCAAACCCTAGAAGATGTTGTTAACAACATGGGGATGGTCATTGAAGGAGTTGCTACTACCCGGGCAGCATATGAATTAGCTAAGCAACGTGGCGTTGAAATGCCAATTACTTCTGCTATCTATCATGTTTTGTATGATCATGCTGATATTAAAGCATCCATTAGCAAATTAATGCAACGTGAAGGTCGTTCAGAATTAAACTAAATCGCAATTTAATTAAACTATTAGGAGTTTTGTATTATGAAAAAGATTAGAAAAGCAATTATTCCAGCTGCTGGATTAGGAACTAGATTCTTACCAGAAACTAAGGCCGTGCCAAAAGAAATGCTACCAGTGGTTGATACCCCTACCATTCAATTGATCGTTGAAGAAGCTAAGGCTTCTGGAATTACTGATATCTTAATCATCATTGGTCGGAATAAACGAAATATTGAAGATCACTTTGATTCCAACCCAGAATTGGAAGCTAACTTAGCCCGTAAGCATAAGGATAAGATGTTAAAGGCCGTTCAAGAAACCAATGGGATGAACATCTACTTTATCCGCCAAAATCATCCAGACGGGTTAGGGGATGCCGTTTCCACTGCCCGCAGTTTCGTAGGGGATGAACCATTCGTTATTATGTTAGGTGATGATATTGCTAAGGCTGAAGAACCATTGACTAAGCAATTGATCGATTGTTACGAAGAAACTGGTGAATCCACGTTAGCAGTTATGCGAGTACCACATGAAGATACTGCTAAGTACGGGGTAATTGCGCCAACTAAGGAAATCAAGCCCGGACTATACGACGTGGATAGTTTTGTTGAAAAACCAAACCCAGAAGATGCCCCAAGTGATTTAGCCATCATTGGTCGGTACCTATTGACCCCTAACATTTTTGATATTTTAGCTGAAACTAAACCTGGTAAGGGAAATGAAATTCAATTAACCGATGCAATTGATACCCTTAACAAGACCCACAAAGTCTACGCTCACGAATTAGTTGGTTCTAGATACGATACTGGAAACAAGTTTGGTTGGTTGAAGACCAATATTGAATATGGACTAGAACATCCAGAAGTAAAGGATGAATTGCGTGCATACATTAAGGAATTAGGCCAACAATTAATTGATGAAGATCAAAAATAATGCATTGGGTACAAACTAATGGACAAATTTACTTATTAATAGTAAGCTATGTACATTAACGATTTAGATAAGGAGTGTTCAATCAGTGGAAAGTTATGATGTAATTGTGATTGGTGCTGGTCCCAGTGGAATGACTAGTGCACTTTACGCTTCCCGTGCTAATCTATCAGTATTAATGATTGATCGAGGGATTTATGGTGGCCAAATGAATAATACGGCTGAAATTGAAAACTATCCTGGTTTTAAGTCCATTTTGGGTCCTGATTTAGCTAAGAACATGTACGAAGGCTCAATTAATTTTGGGGCTAAGTATGGTTATGGAACGGTTGAATCAATTGAAGACCAGGGTGCCGTTAAAGTTGTGCACACTGATAATGGTGATTATCAAGCTAAGGCGATTATCATCGGCACTGGTTCTCAATACCGTAAACTAGGGGTTGAAGGT
This sequence comes from Nicoliella lavandulae, assembly GCF_037546185.1. Taxonomy (NCBI): domain Bacteria; kingdom Bacillati; phylum Bacillota; class Bacilli; order Lactobacillales; family Lactobacillaceae; genus Nicoliella; species Nicoliella lavandulae. The sequence goes on from NZ_JAWMWH010000001.1 coordinate 783,015, forward strand.
GAAGATAGCTACGGCGGCCGCGGAGTTTCTTACTGCGCAGTCTGTGACGGAGCGTTCTTTAAGAACAAGGAAGTAGTAGTGGTTGGTGGTGGTGATTCCGCCATTCAAGAATCACTATATTTGGCTCAATTAGTATCTAAGGTAACGGTGGTTCACCGGCGTGATGAGCTTAGAGCCCAAAAGGTGCTGCAAGACCAAGCATTTGCTAATGATAAGATCAATTTTGTTTGGAATACTAGTGTGACCGAAGTGGTCGGTGATGATGCTAAAGTAACTGGAGTTAAGACCATTAATAATGAAACGAACGAAACTGGATTGATCAATGCCAGTGGTGTGTTTATTTATGTTGGAAATCTACCAATTACTGGCGCTTTTGCCAACCTTCATATTACTGATGAAAAGGGTTGGATCAAGACTAATGACCGAATGGAAACATCCATGCCAGGGATTTTTGCCGTGGGTGATGTTCGAGCTAAGGAATTACGCCAAGTGGTCACTGCAGTTGGCGATGGTGGAATTGCTGGTCAAAATGCATTCCATTACATCCAAAATATGTAAAGTGTTTATTCTTTGAAAAAAGCAAAACAGTGTTAAAATAAAGATAACAAGTGGGGGAGGCGTCCTTCCCCACTTTTTTATGCGAAAAAATAAGTTATTGCAACTCGAAAGGGGACTAAGTAAATGGCAAAGATTAATCGAATTACGGATAATAAATTCGACTTGGTTTCAGATTACAGTCCAACTGGTGATCAACCCAAGGCAATTGAAGAATTAACCAACGGGATTAAACAAGGCGATAAAGAACAGGTCTTGTTAGGTGCAACTGGAACTGGGAAGACGTTTACTATTTCTAATGTGATTAAAAATGTAAATAAACCAACGCTTGTGCTATCCCATAATAAGACCCTTGCTGGTCAATTATATAGTGAATTAAAGCGGTTCTTTCCACACAATGCGGTGGAATACTTCGTTAGTTATTATGATTATTACCAACCAGAAGCATACGTGCCATCTAGTGATACCTATATTGAAAAGGATTCATCAATTAATGATGAAATTGATCAATTACGGCATGCGGCCACGAGTGCGTTACTAGAACGAAATGATGTAATTGTAGTGGCATCCGTATCCGCTATTTTTGGATTAGGAAGTCCAAAGGAATATTTTGATCACACGATTCCATTACACGTGGGTCAAGAAATTGATCGTGATACATTATTACGGGAATTAGTGAACATCCAATTTGACCGGAATGATATTGATTTTCAACGGGGCCGGTTCAGAGTGCGTGGTGACGTGGTAGAAGTCTTCCCAGCATCTGGTAGTAAATATGCATATCGAATTGAATTTTTCGGGGATGAAATTGATCGCATTCGCGAAATTGATACCCTAACTGGTGAGATTATTAGTGATAAGGATAAAATCATCATTTTCCCAGCAACTCACTTCTTAGCAGATGATCAAATTATGGATCATGCCTTAGATGGAATTAAGCAGGAACTAGATTCCCAATCTAAGAAGTTAACCGATGAAGGAAAGTTACTAGAAGCCCAACGACTAAAGCAACGCACGACTTATGATATTGAAATGATGCGTGAAATGGGTTATACCAACGGCATTGAAAACTATTCGCGGTATATGGATGGTCGGAAACCAGGGGAACCACCATACACGTTAATGGATTTCTTCCCTAAGGACTTTTTGATGGTCGTTGATGAGTCCCACCAAACGATTCCACAAGTTGGTGGGATGTATAATGGGGATAAAGCCCGGAAGGAACGGTTAATTGAATACGGATTCCGGCTCCCCAGTGCCTTAGATAACCGGCCATTACAAATGCCTGAATTTGAAAAACACATTAATCAGGTTATTTATATGTCAGCGACTCCTGGCCCATATGAATTAAAGCACGCCGACCAAGTAGTTCAACAAATTATCCGACCAACCGGTTTATTGGATCCAATCGTGAAGGTTCGACCAATTATGGGTCAAATGGATGATTTAGTGGGGGAAATCAATAAACGAATCGACCGTAACGAGCGGACATTTGTTACGACATTAACGAAGAAAATGGCGGAAGATTTAACTGACTACCTAAAGGATTTAGGAATTCGCGTGCGTTATTTGCATAGTGATATTAAGACCCTCGAACGGACTAAGATTATTCATGACCTGCGAGCAGGTAAGTTCGATGTTTTAGTTGGAATTAATCTCCTTCGGGAAGGAATTGATGTGCCGGAAGTATCATTAGTGGTGATTTTAGATGCTGATAAGGAAGGGTTCTTACGGAATGAACGTTCCTTGATTCAAACGATTGGTCGGGCCGCCAGAAACGAACATGGTGAAGTAATTATGTATGCGGATGACATGACTGATTCGATGAAGAAGGCCATTGATGAAACCCAGCGGCGGCGTGAAATTCAAGAGCAATACAACCATGAGCATGGAATTACGCCCCATACGATTAAGAAGGCGATTTCACCAGTTATCTCCGTTAGTGGAGATCAAGTAGCCGCTGAAAATGACGCTACGAATGGTGAAATTGTTACGACTGACTTTAAGAAGATGAGTAAGGCGGAAAAACAAGCCATGATTGGCCGCCTAGAAGACGAAATGCAGTCTGCATCGAAGCGACTTGACTTCGAACATGCCGCTAACTTACGGGATACAATTATTGAATTGCAGGCGAAGATGTAAGGAGGACTGTTTTGTTAAACGATAAAATTATTATTCGCGGTGCGCGCGAACATAACTTAAAAGACATTAATGTGACCATTCCTAAAAATAAATTAACGGTCGTAACGGGATTATCTGGTTCCGGAAAAAGTTCGTTAGCATTTGATACGTTATATGCTGAGGGTCAACGGCGGTATGTAGAAAGTTTATCGTCATATGCACGGCAATTTTTAGGGCAAATGGATAAACCAGACGTAGATTCGATTGAAGGGCTAAGCCCAGCCATTTCAATTGATCAAAAGACAACGTCGCATAATCCACGTTCAACGGTGGGAACGGTCACTGAAATCAATGACTATTTCCGGCTGTTATGGGCACGAGTAGGAACCCCAATTTGTCCAAATGATGGGACTAAGATTACTAGTCAATCCATTGATCAAATGATGGGCGAAATGCTTAATTTACCTGAACGGACGCGTCTACAGATCCTAGCGCCCGTAGTGCGGGATAAAAAGGGTCAACATAAAGAGATTTTAAAGAAGATTAAACGGGAAGGATTTGTGCGGATTCAAGTTGATGGTGAAGTCATGGACTTAGATGACTCAGTCGAATTGGATAAGAACAAACGCCATACCATTAACGTGGTCGTAGACCGCATTATCATCAAAGACGGCATTAATTCCAGACTTTCAGATTCATTGGAAGCTGCATTACGACTTAGTGATGGATACGCAATTGCTGATTTTATGGGTAAACGGGACAACATGGTCTTTTCAGAACATTACTCGTGTCCATTCTGTGGCTTTACAGTTGGGAAGCTGGAACCACGACTATTTTCATTTAATTCACCACTGGGAGCCTGTCCTGATTGTGATGGATTAGGGATTAAATTAGAAGTGGATCTAGATTTAGTAATTCCAGACCGCAGTAAAACCTTGGCTCAAGGAGCCCTAGCACCATGGAATCCAATTAGTTCTGAATACTATCCAAATATGTTAAAGCAAGCTTGTGAACACTTTGGAATTGATATGAACACGCCATTCAATAAATTACCAAAGAAGCAACGTGACTTGGTGCTTTACGGGTCTGGTGATCAGCAATTCCACTTTAACTTCGAAAGTAATTTTGGTGGTAAGCGTGACTTAGACATGCCATTTGAAGGGGTGATTAATAATATTAATCGCCGTTATCATAACACTAATAGTGAATTTACTAGAAAGACCATGCGTGAGTACATGACTGAATTAACCTGCCAGACGTGTCATGGCTACCGGTTAAATGAACGAGCTTTAAGTGTGAAGGTAGCTGGTCAAAATATTAGTCAGGTGGCAGCAATTGATGTTCAAAAGGAATTGGACTACTTTAGCCAATTACAATTTGGTGAACAAGATTCAGTAATTGCCAAACCGATCGTAAAGGAAATCATCGACCGCCTTAGTTTCCTAAAGAACGTTGGGTTAGACTATTTAACCCTCGCCCGTTCTGCTGGAACCCTATCTGGTGGAGAATCACAACGGATTCGATTAGCAACTCAAATTGGATCGAATTTGTCCGGAGTGTTATATGTCCTTGATGAACCATCGATTGGATTGCATCAACGGGATAACAATCGACTAATTAAATCATTACAATCAATGCGGGACTTAGGCAATACATTGGTCGTAGTCGAACATGATAAAGATACCATGGATGATGCTGATTACATTGTTGACATTGGTCCTGGGGCCGGTGAAAATGGTGGAAAGGTCATGGCTGCTGGAACGCCAGCGGAAGTAGCTAAGAATCCACATTCACTAACTGGTCAATATCTATCTGGGAAGAAGTTTATTCCGGTTCCATTGAAACGCCGGACTGGTAACGGTAAAAAGATTACGATTACTGGGGCACAAGCTAATAACTTAAAGGACATTACCGTTAGTTTTCCCCTGGGTGAATTTATCGTGGTTTCTGGGGTTTCTGGATCTGGTAAATCAACATTAGTTAATACCATTTTAAAACGGGCATTAGCACAAAAATTAAATCATAATTCAACTAAGCCTGGTAAGTACAAGTCCATTCGGGGCTATAAGAATATTGAAAAACTAGTTAGTATCGATCAAAGCCCAATTGGCCGGACTCCCCGGAGTAACCCGGCAACGTATACGGGGGTTTTTGATGATATCCGTGATTTATTTGCTGAAACTAATGAAGCCAAGTTACGTGGTTATAAGAAGGGCCGGTTTAGCTTTAACGTTAAGGGTGGCCGCTGTGAAACATGTCATGGGGATGGAATTTTAAAGATTGAAATGAACTTCCTTCCCGATGTCTATGTACCGTGTGAAGTTTGTCATGGTAAGCGGTATAACGCCGAAACCTTGGAAGTTGAATATAAAGGTAAAAACATTTCTGATGTATTGGATATGACCGTAAGCGAAGCCTTAGATTTCTTTAAGGCCATTCCCAAAATTACGCGGAAATTAGAGACCATTAATGAAGTGGGCCTTGGCTACGTCAAATTAGGCCAACCCGCAACTACTTTATCTGGTGGGGAAGCCCAACGGATGAAGCTATCGGCTGAACTTTACAAAAAATCAGATGGTAAAAACCTATATATCTTAGATGAACCAACGATTGGATTGCATACTGATGATATCGGACGATTGCTCAAAATCCTGCATGAATTAGTTGCTAAGGGCAATACTGTTTTGATCATTGAACACAGTTTAGATGTGATTAAAACTGCCGATTATTTAATTGACTTAGGACCTGAAGGTGGTGACGGTGGTGGCCAAATCGTCGCAACGGGTACCCCAGAAGAAGTCTGCCAAGTCAAAAATAGTTATACGGGTCAATATCTAAAGCCAGTTTTAGAAGTTGATACCAAACGAACCAAAGAGTTAAAAGAATAATTAAGAAAGGGCGAATGTTCGCCTTTTTTTATTGTTTTTTTAAAAAAGAAACACCAGGTGTGTTATACTATGCTTTATGGTTTAAACCATTAATTAAATTATAAAATAAATTGAATAAAAAAATAATCGTAGTTAACAAGTGATTTAACGCTAAATTAAGCGATGAGGAGGGTCAATCAATGCCGCAGATTAAATCTCACCAACCACGCATTGTGGTAATTGGTGGTGGAACTGGGGTTCCAGTGATTTTAAAGTCGCTCAAGAAGCGGGATGTTGATATTACCGCAATTGTAACAGTTGCGGATGATGGAGGTTCATCTGGAATCTTGCGTAATTATATCAATGTGGTCCCACCTGGTGATATTCGAAATGTTATCGTAGCATTATCAGATGCCAATCCAGAATTTTTAAAACTATTTCAATATCGATTTAAAGGTACGGATAAGTTTTTAGCTGGTCATGCCATTGGTAACCTATTAATTACTGCACTATCAGAAATGAAGGGTAATATTTTCAATGGAGTGCAAGAACTAACTAAATTATTAGATGTGAAGGGGCATATTTATCCCGCTAGTGATGACTTGATTACCCTTCATGCTAAGTTCACTGATGGAACGGAATTAGCAGGTGAATCTGAGATTACTAATGCGCATAAAATGATTGAACGGGTTTGGGTTGATCGAGATGATCAAAATGGCGCGCCTAAGGCTGCCCAACCAGTGGTGGATGCGATTTTAAACGCAGATCAAATTGTATTGGGACCAGGAAGTTTATTTACTAGCATCCTACCTAATTTAATGATTCCAGAAGTTCACGAAGCCATCTTACACACTAGTGCTGAAATTGTTTATATTTGTAATATTATGACACAAAATGGTGAAACTAATGGTCTAAGTGATTCAGATCACGTGGCCATTTTAAATCGTCATTTTGAAAAGAATATTATTAATGCGGTCATGGTCAATAATAAAAAAGTCCCCGTTAATTATATTGATCGAAGCCATTCTGATGAAACGTCACATCAAGTTAAGCATGATCAAGCGGGCTTAGAAAAACAGGGATGTAAGGTCATTGCTTCTGACTTTTTAAAGCTACATGATCATGGAGCTTATCATAATGGGGATGCTGTATCGAATGAGTTAATTCGATTGATTGAAAAGGATAGTAATGGAGTGAATTGAAATGTCGTATGCTAGTCAAGTTAAAAAAGAACTTACTACGCTAAAGGTTCGTAGGAAGAATGCCAAACCAGAACTAATGGCATTGATTCGAATGAATGGTTCGCTAACAATTGTGAATCATGAACTAATTTTAAATGTTCAAACTGAAAATCCGGCCATTGCGCGGCGGATTTATCGACTATTATTAGAATTTTATGATGTTGAAAGTAATCTAATCGTTAGAAAACGCATGAAATTAAAAAAGAATAATGTTTATGTAGTTCGAATTACTAATAATACTAAAAATATTTTAGATGATTTAGGAATCTTACAGGATTATCAAATCATCGAACGAGTTCCAGTCGAATTATTGAAGGATGATTCTCAAGTGCGTTCATATCTACGTGGTGCCTTTCTAGCTGGCGGTTCAGTTAATAATCCGGAAACGTCGCGTTATCATTTAGAAATCTATTCATTGTATGAAACTCACAATGAAATGATTGCCGAAATGATGAATCGCTATCATCTAGAAGCAAAGACCACCAGTCGGCGGAGTGGGTATATTACCTACTTAAAGGGAGCTGAAAAGATTGCTGATTTCTTGCAGCTGATTGGGGCTACTAATTCGATGCTTCACTTTGAAGATATTCGAATTGTCCGTGATATGCGAAATTCGGTTAACCGGTTAGTGAACTGCGAAAATGCTAATATGAATAAGGTTGCGAATGCTTCAACGCGTCAAATCGCAAGCATTAACTTTATTGCAGAAACGGTCGGCCTAGATCAATTGCCTGATAAACTACGTGAAGTAGCAGAATTACGCCTAGCTAATAAAGAAGTTACTTTAAAAGAATTGGGCGAAATGGTGCCTAGTGGCACGATTTCTAAATCAGGCATTAATCACCGGTTAAAAAAGATTAGCGACTTTGCTGAAAAAATAAGGCTGCAAACTGAAGAACGAATTGCAGCCGTTAGTAACGATTAAAATAATTTAAACACATCAAAATAGCCTAGCAAAGATAGATTATTTCTATCTTCGCTAGGCTATTGTTGAATATTTATCGATTGTTTATATAGCTACAAAAAAACGGTGATGACTTCAGATGAGTCATCGCCGTTTTAAAATTGATTATTTGTTATCGCCTTTGTTTAATTCAGTCTTGCTAGTCATAATACCATCTAATAAACCATATTTAACGGCTTCATCGGCAGTTAAGTAGTTATCACGATCAGTATCACGGTTAATCTTAGCAACCGTTTGACCAGAGTTTTCAGCTAAAATCTTGTTTAACATCTTACGAGCACTCAAGATGGATTCAGCGGCGATTTCAATATCACTTTGCTTTCCTTGAGCACCACCAGATGGTTGGTGAATCATAACTTGTGAGTGAGGTAATGCGAAACGTTTCCCCTTAGTACCAGAAGAAGCAAGCACACTGGCCATTGATGCAGCCATTCCCATTACGATGGTTTGAACGTCTGATTTAACAAACTTCATTGTATCGTAAATTGCCATTCCAGAAGTGATAACACCACCTGGTGAGTTAATGTAAAGATAAATATCCTTATCTGAGTCTTGGGCATCCAAGAATAGTAATTGAGCAATAATTGAATTAGCCATATCGTCTTCGATTGGACCTGATAACATGATGATCCGGTCTTTTAATAAACGAGAGTAAATGTCATAAGCTCTTTCGCCATTAGCGGATTGCTCGATAACAGTTGGGATTAAGTTCATTTTAATTGTCCTCCCTTAATTGGTTAGTAATTTTAAATTTTAAACTATATAAATTCTATCTTAATAGTCAGTGAAGGTCAAAATATTTGCCCACAAATAAAAAGTCCCGCTAACAACAACGATTAGCAAGGACTTTTCATCATCTAGTGCGCCTGGAGGGAATCGAACCCCCATCTCAAGAACCGGAATCTTACGTGCGATCCATTACACTACAGGCGCAAATGAATTATTTAATTAACAATAACAATATAAAATTGTAGCTTAAAATGAATTGAAATGCAAGGGGGTTAAAATAAAATTAATTCACAAGCAATAGCTTTGCAAAAATGAAACGTGATTGCTATACTGCTTAATGCAAGATAAATGTTGCGCGGTGATTTTTAACTGTGATTGGATTCAATAATATTGAGCTACATGGCTGACACTAGCAACAAAAAGTGGTAAGATACTGATGTACTGCTTTTATAAATAATATTTATCTTATTATTTCCTAAAGGAGGAAAATTCAGTATGACTGTAAAAATTGGTATTAATGGTTTTGGACGTATTGGACGTTTAGCTTTCAAGCGTATCCACGAACTAAACTCAAGCGACATTGAAGTTGCTGCAATTAATGATTTAACTACTCCATCAATGTTAGCATACTTATTAAAGTATGACTCAACTCATGGCAAGTTCCCAGGTGAAGTTTCATCTACTGATTCTGGAATTGTTGTTGATGGTCACGAAATTCCTGTTTACGCTGAAAAGGATGCTTCACAAATTCCTTGGGTTAAGAACGACGGTGTTGACTTCGTTCTTGAATGTACAGGTTTCTACACTTCAGAAGAAAAGTCCCAAGCTCACTTAGACGCTGGTGCAAAGCGTGTCTTAATCTCAGCTCCTGCTGGTCAAATTAAGACTGTTGTTCCTGGTGTTAACTTGGATACTTTAAACTCTGATGACAAGATTGTTTCTGCTGGTTCATGTACTACTAGTAGTATTGCACCATCAGCTTACTTCTTGAACAAGGAATTCGGTATCAAGGTTGGTACTATGACTACTATCCATGCCTTTACTTCTACTCAAGCTATCTTAGATGGTCCTAGAGGTAAGAAGATGAGAAATAACCGTACTGCAAGTGCAAATACTATTCCTCATTCAACTGGTGCTGCTAAGGCTCTTGGTTTAGTTGTTCCTGACTTACAAGGTAAGTTAAACGGTGTTGCTCAACGTGTTCCATTAGTAGACGGTTCATTAACTGAATTAACTGCTATCTTGGACAAGAAGGTTACTGCTGACGAAGTTAACGCAGCAATCAAGAAGCACACTGAAGGTAACGAAGCATTTGGTTATGCTGAAGATCCTATCGTTTCAAGTGATATCATTGGTGATACTCACGGATCAGTATTTGATCCTTCCCAAACTGATGTAACTACTGTTGGTGATGACCAATTAGTTAAGGTTTGGACTTGGTACGATAACGAATGGGGCTTCACTTGTAACATGGTTCGTACCCTATTGAAGTTCGCTCAACTATAAAAAGCAGTTTTAATTAAACAATTAAAATGATAAAAGGTGGAGGAGGATACTCTTTCACCTTTTTTTAATACTTAATCCAATGAATCTTTTGTTTTGAGATTAGGTTTTAAATGCTGTATGATAAAAGGTGTTAAGTTACTATTTATTTAGGAGGTATCTAAATTGGCTAAATTAACTGTTTCTGATTTAGATTTAAAAGATAAAAAAGTATTAATGCGTCTCGATTTCAATGTTCCTATTAAGGACGGTGTTATCGGTGACGACAATCGGATCGTGGCTGCATTACCAACCATCAATTACGTAATTGATCACGGTGGTAAGGCAATCATTTTCTCTCACCTTGGTCGGATCAAGACTGAAGATGACAAGAAAGAACTCTCACTTCGTCCAGTTGCAGAACGCCTTTCAAACTTATTAAATAAGCCAGTAACTTTTGTTCCAGCTACTGAAGGCCCTCAATTAGAAGATGCCATCAACAAAATGAATGATGGAGATGTTTTATTAGTTGAAAACACTCGTTTTGAAGATGTTGTCAATGGCGAATACGTAAAACGTGAATCTGGTAATGATCCAAAACTTGGTGAATACTGGGCTTCACTTGGTGATGAATTCGTAAACGATGCATTTGGTACTGCTCACCGTTCCCACGCTTCTAACGTTGGAATTGCTAAGGCAATGGAAGCTGCTGGTAAGCCAGCTGCTGTTGGTTTCTTAATGGAAAAGGAAATCAAGTACCTTGGTAATGCTGTGAACAATCCTAAACGTCCATTCGTTGCTATCTTAGGTGGTGCAAAGGTTTCAGATAAGATTACTGTTATCGATAACTTATTAGATAAAGCTGATAAGGTAATTATCGGTGGTGGTATGACTTATACTTTCTACGCTGCTAAAGGTATCAAGATTGGTAACTCATTAGTTGAAGATGACAAGATTGATTTAGCTAAACAAATCTTGCAAAAGGCTGGCGACAAGTTGGTATTACCAATTGATAACGTCGTTGCTGACAAATTTGCTAATGATGCTAAGACTGAAATCGTTGAAGGTGACATTCCTGATGGAATGATGGCCTTAGATATTGGTCCTAAGTCAATTCAAGAATTTGAAAACGTTCTTAGAGATGCTAAGACAGTTGTTTGGAATGGACCTATGGGTGTATTCGAAATGAGCAACTTCGCTAAGGGTACTTTAGCCGTTGGTGATTTCTTAGCTAACTTAAAGGATGCTACTACTATCGTTGGTGGTGGTGACTCAACTGCTGCTGTTAAGCAATTAGGAATTGCTGACAAATTAACTCACGTTTCTACCGGTGGTGGAGCTTCACTTACTTACCTTGAAGGTAAGCCACTTCCAGGAATTGCTGCAATTTCTGATAAGTAATTCGTTACTTGTGAAAAGAGTCGTACTTCGGTACGGCTCTTTTTATTTTTGCTTAAATTTTAAGACTAAGCATGGGGCGGTAAAATGATGTATAGTAGAATGTAATTATTCAATCTCACACTCTAGTGAAACAACATCCTGATAAGGGGGATTTATGAATGAGTGCAAAGCAACGAGTGCCATTTATTGGCGCGAATTGGAAAATGTATTTGATGCCAGATCAAGTTATTCCATATATTGAAACCATTAAAGATCAACTACCTAGCCCAGACCAGGCCGAAGTAATGATTGCAGCTTCACCATTATATCTATGGCCATTGTTAGACCATGCTAAGGGTAGTAACGTTATTATTGCTGCTGAAAATTGTGATTACCATGATACAGGTGCCTATACCGGAGAAGTTAGCCCGAAAGCACTGAGTGAAATGGGAATTACATATTCGATTGCAGGGCATTCGGAACGCCGTCATTACTTTGATGAAGACCCTGAAATTGTTAATAAAAAAGTCCATGCGTTACTTAGAAACCACATCAATCCGATTGTTTGCTGTGATGAAACCCTCGTTCGGACTGAAACGGACGATGATGTTCACTGGGTCGTTAGCCAGGTGATTGCAGCATTTAAAAATGTTGATGCATCAGATGCCGCTAAGATGATGATCGCCTATGAACCGCGTTGGGCGATTGGGACTGGAATTACAGCTAGTGCCGAGGAAGCCGAAGAGGGGTGTGCGTTGATTCGTCAAACAATTAGCAGTATCTATTCACCGGCATTAGCAGATACAGTGCGTGTGTTGTACGGGGGTAGTGTTACCCCAAAGACCGTAAAGGCGCTAATGGCACAGCCAGACATTGATGGGGTCTTGGTCGGTAGTGCTAGTTTAGACCCGAATGAATTTTTAAAATTAATTCATTATTAATTTTTACCGTATTTATTGATTAATTGTTGGTCTTAATAATTAAAAAATGGTATCATAACAGTGTAGATGATGAGTAAATTTTTATATTTATTCAGTTTGAGGGTAACGAACAGTCCCTGGCAAAATGACTTTTGCCTAAGCTTCCTTTATTGCGAAGTGGTTCACAGTCCCCAATGCATTTTGAACATTGGGTAATTTAACTTTCACTTAAGGAGAGAATACAATGTCAATTATTTCCGATATTTACGCTCGCGAAGTCTTAGACTCACGTGGTAACCCTACTGTTGAAGTAGAATTATATACAGAAGCCGGCGCATTTGGCCGTGGAATCGTACCTTCAGGTGCATCAACTGGTGAACACGAAGCCGTTGAATTACGTGATGGCGACAAGAACCGTTACATGGGTAAAGGTGTTACTAAGGCCGTTGACAATGTTAACAACATCATTGCAAAGGAAATCGTTGGTTACGATGTAACTGACCAATTAGCAATTGACGAAGCTATGATCAAGCTTGACGGTACTCCTAATAAGGGTAAGTTAGGTGCTAACGCTATTTTAGGTGTTTCATTAGCTGCTGCTCGTGCTGCTGCTGACGAATTAGGTGTTCCATTATACAACTACTTTGGTGGTTTCAATGCGCACTTACTTCCAACACCTATGATGAACGTTATCAATGGTGGTAAGCATGCTAACAACAAGGTTGACTTCCAAGAATTCATGATTATGCCCGTTGGTGCTAAGAGTGTTAAGGAAGCAATCCGGATGGGTTCAGAAACTTTCCACAACTTAAAGAATATCTTAAACGACCGTGGTTACTCCACTGCCGTTGGTGATGAAGGTGGATTTGCTCCTGACCTACAAAACAACGAAGAACCATTCGAAATCTTAGTAGAAGCAATTACTAAGGCTGGTTACAAGCCAGGTAAAGACATTGCAATTGCCTTTGACTGTGCTTCATCAGAATTCTTCGATCCTAAGACTAAGAAGTACAACTTAGTTGGTGACGGTAAGTCATACTCAGCTGACGAATTTGTTACTTTACTTGAAGGTCTTGTTGACAAGTACCCAATCGTTTCAATCGAAGATCCATTGGATGAAAACGAATGGGAAGACTGGCAAATGGCTACTCGTCGCTTAGGTAAGAAGGTTCAAATCGTTGGTGATGACTTATTCGTTACTAACACTGATTACCTAGCTAAGGGTATCAAGATGGGTGTTGCTAACTCAATCTTAATCAAGCTTAACCAAATCGGTACTTTAACTGAAACTGTTCGTGCCGTTGAAATGGCTAAGGAAGCTGGATACACTGCTATCATCTCACACCGTTCTGGTGAAACTGAAGATACTACTATCTCTGACTTAGTTGTTGCATTGAACGCTGGTCAAATTAAGACTGGTTCAATGAGCCGTGGCGAACGGATCGCTAAGTACAACCAATTAATGAGAATCGAAGACCAATTAGGTAGCGTTTCTGAATACAAGGGTATCCACTCATTCTACAACTTGAGTGAACAAGCTCGTGAAAACATCATTAACAAATAATCTTCTTTAGAAGATTTGAAAAAGCACTGGAATTTAATTCTAGTGCTTTTTTTGTGCTATCATGGTGATTGAGGTGAAAAGAGATGAACAATGACTTTAGATTAAAGTCGGTTAATTATCTGTTGAATGGGTTAACCGTTGGGGTGGTTGTTGGGGCATTGGTAAGTGCCTTTCGTTGGATTATCGAACAACAGCTATCATTTGTGGAACGGCTTTACATATTAGCTCATCAGCATCATTTGCTATTACTATTCATTTTAGGGGCAAATATCATTATTGGGTTAGTTGTTGCAGTCCTAATTAAGGAGAATCCTAATATTAAGGGCTCTGGGATTCCACAAGTCAAAGGGCAGCTATTGGGTAAAATTGATTACCCATACTGGTCGGCATTGTGGCGTAAGTTTGTCAGTGGGGTATTATCAATTGGAAGTGGGCTGTTCTTAGGTCGTGAAGGGCCTTCGATTCAAATTGGCTCCACTGCAGCACAAGGTATTGCGGCGTTTCGTAACGTTGATGATGAATTGCGCCGGGTCATTATTGCAGCTGGAGCAGCGGCTGGACTATCAGCCGCTTTTAATGCGCCCATTGCTAGTTCGATGTTCGTATTAGAAGAAATTTACCATCGATTTCCATTAAAGGTGTGGCCTACGGTGTTAGGGGCAGCTGCGGTTTCTAACTTTGTATCAACGGTTGCATTTGGTCAACAACCAGCGCTTCATATTGTCTATCAAGATGCCTTTCCGCTTGGTCAATATTGGCATCTAATTATCCTGGGTTGTTTATTAGGCCTTGGTGGGTTAGTTTATCAACAATCCATTCTATACTCAGGGACATTATTTAAACCGTTTCAAAAGATTCCTAATTATCTATGGGTGTTAGTCCCATTAGTATTGATTTTACCAATTGGTTATTTTATGCCAATTACCCTTGGTGGTGGGAACCAACTCATTTTGGCAATTAGCAAAAACGTGCCATCCATTTCAATATTGGCGTTATATATAGTGGTGCGACTGGTATTTGCCACGTTATCGTATGGATCTGGGGCTCCTGGTGGCTTTTTCCTTCCTATTTTAGCAATGGGAGCGTTGTTAGGGGCAACATACGGCCAAATAATGGTCCAATTAGGGTTATTGCCGGCACCATTAGTAATTAATTTAATTATTTTTTCCATGGCGGCTTACTTTGCCTGTATTACTAAGTCCGTGTTTACGGCTGTATTATTAATTACTGAGATGGTGGGGACCGTCACGGAGCTAATGCCACTAGCTATTACGGCGTTAATCGCCTATGCGGTGGTCGATTTATTTAATGGCCAACCCATTTATGACCAATTACTCAACAATATTATTAAAAAACGAGGCTAATTGGCAACCAATTGTGAGATATGTTAAAATATTGAGTAGTATATTTGAGCCTTGAAGAAAATAGGAGGCAGTATTTTGTATAACTTTTTAATGACGATTTTATGGATCATTAGTATCTTGATTATCATTGCGGTACTAATGCAACCAGCTAAAACTAACGATGCTATGTCATCACTTACTGGTGGTGCTGATGATTTATTCTCAAAGTCAAAGCCTCGTGGATTCGAAGCATTTATGCAACGAGTAACGACAGTACTTGGAATTTTATTCTTTGTCGATGCCTTAGCATTAGTTTGGGTTTCATCGCACTAATTATTCAAACCTTCTGTTTTAACAGAGGGTTTTTATTTTTAACGAGTTTAATAGCATACTTTGAAAATAAATAATGTTAAAATATAAATTAGGTTAATTAACGACAATAAAATCGATGAAAATCGAAATCTAGAAATAATGAGGAAACAATTTTGGAAGATAATAAATTAAAAAATGAAATTGAAGCGGTCCTTAAGCAACACGCTAAAGATAGCTTTGAAGTCAGCGAACTATCTGATGAACTAGGCTATCATGGCTCGGCTGCATTTAAGTTGATCGTTCAAGAATTAGCTCGCTTAGAACGAGAAGAAAAAGCATTAGTCACTGAAGCTGGTAAGTTTACGGTGAATCCAAAGGCAATGAAGCCCCAGGGAACGTTTCACTCCAATCCAAAGGGATTCGGCTTCGTAGACTTTGATGAAAATGAATCAGATGCATTTATTGCACCTGATTACACCATGCATGCAATGAATGGTGATACAGTTGAAATTGAAATTTTGAAGCCAGCAGCAGCTGGCTCAGATCAAGGTCCTCAAGCTAAAGTGACTAAGATTTTAGACCACCATTATGAACAAGTAGTGGGTGAATTCATCCAAACTGGTGATGATAATGGTTATTATGGTCAAATTAAGTTAAAGGATAAAAAGCTCCTTAACTATAAATTCTATGTCACTGAAGTAGGGCTAAAGCCAACCGCGGGTGAAGTGGTGACGGCTGAAATCACTGAATTTCCTAACGATGACCATCCAGAAGCAATGGTCGGAATCGCTAAGCAAGTCATCGGAAGTGTTGATGATCCTGGAATTGATATTTTACAAATCGTGTATGCCCATGATATTCCAGCTCAATTCCCAGAAGACGTATTACAAGAAGCCGATGCCATTCCTGATCACGTTTTAGATTCTGAATTAAAGGGTCGTGAAGACGTTACTGATCAAAATCTAGTTACGATTGATGGGGAAGCATCTAAGGATTTAGATGATGCTGTTACGGCTTGGAAATTACCAAATGGGAATTTCCATCTAGGGGTTCACATTGCTGACGTTAGTCATTACGTTCGGCCAGGAAGCCTATTGGATGAAGAAGCCTATAAACGGGGGACTTCTGTTTACTTAACCGACCGGGTTATTCCAATGTTGCCACGGCGGTTATCCAATGGAATTTGTTCCTTAAATGAAGGCGTTATTCGACTTTGTATGAGTTGTGATATGGAAATCACGCCAGCTGGGAACGTAGTTAAATATCGGATTCATCCTAGTTTTATGCGTTCTAAGGCCCGGATGACTTATACGGCAGTGAATAAGATCTTGGAATCAAATGATGCTAAGACGAAGGAAGAATACAAAGAATTAGTCCCAATGTTTGAAACCATGGGTGAACTACACAAGATTTTATACAAGCACCGTAAACAACGGGGTGCCATTGACTTTGATGACCGTGAAGCAGAAATCATTGTTGATGAAAAGGGTCACCCAATCGACATTAAGCTTCGTGTTCGTGGAACGGCTGAAAAGATGATTGAATCATTCATGTTAGCTGCTAACGAAACGGTTGCTCAACACTACAGTGAAAAACATGCTCCATTTATTTACCGGGTGCACGAAACTCCCGATGCTGATCGAGTTAAGAAGTTCTTTGAATTCCTAACTGCTTTTGGAATCAACGTAAAGGGTGATCCAGCTAAGCTTAAGCCTAAGATGCTACAAAATGTTTTGAAGAAAGTTGCTGGAAAGCCAGAAGAAGCAGTGGTATCAGTAATGATGTTACGGAGCTTAAAACAAGCGCGCTATGCTGATCAATCACTAGGTCACTTTGGACTAGGGGCTGAGTTCTATACGCACTTTACTTCCCCAATTCGGCGTTATCCAGATACAACGGTCCACCGTTTAATTCACTACTATGAAAATCATGGAATTAACAAACAATCTAAGGCTAAGTATGCTGACGTCTTAGAAGAAATTGCTGATCATTCATCTAAGTGTGAACGACGTGCCATTGATGCCGAACGGGATACTGACTCAATGAAGAAGGCTGAATACATGGCTGATCACATTGGCGAAGAATTTGATGCAACGGTTAGCTCCGTCTTGAAGTTTGGAATGTTTATTGAATTACCAAACACGGTTGAAGGACTTGTGCACATTAGTCGAATGAAAGATGACTACTATGAATACGTCGAAAAATTCCTTGCATTAGTGGGTCGTCGCACGAAGCGGACTTATAAGATTGGTCAAAACGTACGCGTAAAGGTTGTAGGTGCTGACCCTGCCCAAAGTACGGTTGATTTTGATATCGTTAATCCACAAGATACGCCAACCAGTGACTTACTACCAAAGCAAAGTCATGGTCGGGGTGGTAACGGTGGTCGTCGTTCCAACAACCGTCATGGTAATGGTAACCACCGCAATAACAACCGCCGTGGTGGTAATGGTGGCAATAATAATCACCGTCGCAACAGTGCTAGTCATAACAACAACAATAACCACCGTGGTAGTGGTAACGGTCGGTCTAACAATAACCATCGTTCCAACTAATTTATCAAAAGGTGAGATGATAATATGGTTAAGAAAAAACATCAACCGAATGCCGATAACTTAATGGCACAAAACCGGAAGGCCCGTCATGACTATACGATCGAGGGGACCGTTGAGGCTGGGATGGTCTTAACTGGAACTGAAATTAAGTCAATCCGTGACCGCCGGGTCAATTTAAAGGATGGATTCGTGCGAATTCGTAACCACGAAGCCTACCTAGAAAACGTGCACATTAGTGAATATGCAGAAGGAAATCAGTTTAATCACGATCCATTGCGGAATCGAAAACTACTTTTGCATAAAAAAGAAATTAATCGGTTGGCTGATGCGACCCAGGCAAAGGGAATTACCATCGTACCATTAAAGCTATACATTAAGCATGGCTTTGCAAAGGTATTGATTGGCATTGCCAAAGGGAAACATGAATATGATAAGCGTGAAACTTTAAAGAAACGAGATCAAAACCGTCAAATTGATCGAGCTTTAAAACACTACTAAAAGCGATTCGTTTAGAGTCGCTTTTTTCGCGTGACGATGTTGATTTTGATATGATAAAATTTAAGCGAGGTGTTGAACATGAAACCATTTATCCACAACGATTGGTGGGATGTCTTAAAGCCGGAGTTTGAAAAAGCTTATTATCAAAATTTACGGCGATTTTTAGTTGATGAATATAACCATCATCAAATTCATCCCGACATGAATAATATTTTTGAAGCATTTAATTGGACCCCGTTCAGTAAAGTGAAGGTCGTGATTTTAGGCCAAGATCCATACCATGAGCCCGGCCAAGCGGTAGGCTTAAGTTTTTCAGTCATGCCTGGCGTGAAGATTCCGCCATCCTTGCGAAATATTTATAAGGAATTAAATGATGACCTAGGCATTCAACCAGTGAATCACGGATTCTTAGAAAAATGGGCTAAACAAGGCGTATTATTGTTAAATACGGTCCTAACCGTCCGCAATGGTGAGGCTTTTTCACATAAGGGGAAGGGTTGGGAACAGTTAACGGATGCCGCAATTGAAAAACTGTCCGCCCGCCCCAAGCCAGTTGTCTTCATTCTATGGGGCCGCTCAGCCAGAGATAAGGTGAAGTTGATTAATACTAAGACTAATATCGTATTAGAGTCAGCCCATCCAAGTCCATTGTCTGCTAATCGAGGCTTCTTTGGTTCGCGCCCATTTTCAAAGACCAACGAGGCATTAGAAGCGATGGGTGAGACCCCAATTGACTGGCAACTACCTACTAATGTGGATGTTCAACAAGCTAAAGCTGATTTAAACGCACAATAACGGAGGAATTTAACATGGATTTATTTGAAAGTTTAAAGCAAAAGGTAAGTCAATCGCCAAAGACCATTGTCTTTCCTGAAGGAACGGATGAACGAATCATAACGGCAGCTAGTCGGCTAGCTAGCGATGGCATCGTAAAGCCAATCCTATTAGGAAACCCCTATGATGTTCATCAAGTAGCGGATCAATTAGGACTAACGCTAGATGATGTGGCCATCTTCGATTACCAAAACTTGGCAGAGGATACCCTTGCTGAATATGTAGATGCATTGGTGGAACGGCGGAATGGGAAAACTGATGCTGAAACTGCCCAAAAGTGGTTAACTGACCCTAATTACTTCGGGACCATGATGGTCTACATGGACAAGGCAGATGGAATGGTATCAGGTGCAGCGCATCCCACTGGTGATACGGTCCGTCCAGCGCTTCAAATCATTAAGACTAAGCCTGGCATTAAACTAGTAAGTGGTTCCTTTATTATGCTAAAGGGTGACCAACGTTATGTCTTTGCTGACTGTGCCATTAACTTAACCCTTGATGCTGAAGGAATGGCCGATGTAGCCATTGAAAGTGCAGCAACTGCTAAGCAATTTGGAATTGACCCAAAGATTGCAATGCTTAGTTTTTCAACGAAGGGATCTGCTAAGGGCCCAATGGTCAAGAAGGTACAAGAAGCCACTGAATTGGTTCATGAAAAGCAACCCGATTTAGTAGTAGATGGTGAATTACAATTTGATGCAGCGTTTGTGCCATCCGTTGGTGAACAAAAAGCGCCTGGTTCCAAGGTGGCGGGACAAGCTAACGTCTTTGTATTCCCAGAACTACAATCTGGAAACATTGGGTACAAGATTGCCCAACGCTTTGGTGGATTTGAAGCCTTAGGACCCATCTTACAAGGGTTGAACAAACCCGTATCTGACCTTTCTCGTGGTTGTAACGCTGAAGATGTTTACAAGGTTGCCATCATCAATGCATTACAAGCAACGGAATAATTAAAGGGGAGTAATTATTTGAAAGCAATTACGGTTAACACTCCAGAAGCTACCATGGCATTGGGGAAGGCGCTTGCTCCGTTCTTATCACCGGAGGATCTAATCTTACTAGATGGTGATTTAGGAGCTGGCAAAACCACCTTTACAAAGGGCCTGGCGGCTGGCTTAGGCATTAAGTGCAACGTTAAGAGTCCAACTTTTACCATTATTCGTGAATATCAGGATGGCCGGTTGCCACTTTATCATATGGATGCTTACCGGCTAGATGATGGTAGTGGGGATGAATTGGGCTTAGATGAATATTTCAATGGCGATGGCGTTAACGTGGTCGAATGGTCCAAGTTCGTGGAAGATGAGTTACCTGATAATTATCTACGGATTATTTTTAAACGTAATGATGATCAAGGGGATAACTCACGGACGCTAACCTTTGACCCCCATGGCGCCCATTTTCAAAAAATTCTATCAGAAAGTATTGATTTAGATGACAAATAACGAAGCTGAAATTTCAATTGATTTAGCGGCACCCTGAAGATGGGGCTGCCATTTTAAAGCTAACGAAGCAACTAGTGACTGAATCAGATACTTTTACGATTGATCCAGAATTAGCGGAGTTAACGGTGGCTGAAGAGCAACGCCAAATTATGTTAATTAACCAAACCCGAAGTAACGTTATGTTAGTAGCTCACTATGGCGATGAAGTGATTGGATTGGTGACCGTCCAACAACTAGCTGATTCCGACTATGGTGAACTTGGCGTAGCAGTTTTAAAACAATTTTGGAATCATGGGATTGGAACGGCATTAGTTGATGAAGCCATTAATTGGGGCGTTTCGTATAGTAATTTGAACTGTCTTGTTTTAACGGTCGAAAAACGGAACGCAGCTGCGATTCATATCTATCATCAATTAGGATTTTTGGATCACCCCAAACAACGAATTATCGATGTTACCGGTAGTGGCCGCTCTACCATTGAAATGATTTATGCAATTGATTAAAAAAGTCTCGACCGTTAGCCGGCGAGACTTTTTTTGACTATTTAAATACCTTCACAAATGGTTTTAATTTTGCATCACCAAATTCACGTTGTTCATAACATAGGATATTAGCACATGCTAAGCTATCATCTAATGCATTGTGATGATGGTTTAGTTCGATTTCTAAATTTTCACAGACGGTGTTTAACTTATGGTCAGCAAAGTCAGGAAATAACTTACGGGTGACCTTTAATGTATCGAGCGTTAGATAATGTGGTTGTGGGATGTGATAGCGTTCGAGCGTCTTTTTAAGCACGCTATTATCAAAAGTCGCATTATGAGCAACGACTAGTTGGTCCGGAGTAAAGAATGCTTTAATCTTGGGCCATATTTCAGGAAAAGTGGGTGCATCGGCAACATCTCGTTCATGAATTCCATGGACCTTAATATTGCGCCAGTTGAACGGGACTTCAGGATTGATCAACGTGTAAAATTCACTAGCAATTTCATTATTGCGGACAACGGTTAATGCTAGTGAACAGGCGCTCGCTCGCTTACTAGCGGCAGTTTCAAAATCAATTGCGACAAAATTCATAATGTGATTCCTTTCTTTTATTCAATCGAGTTTTTCATGATAATTATTAACTTAATTCATGTTAAAATTAAATTATATTCAATTTTAAAGAGGACAATCATGATGAACAATAATTTTAATCCTAAAATCAATAATTTAATTTTAAAACAAAATGAGCTGCTTTCCCACTATACGTTTACGAAAACGGGCGGGCCAGCTGATTATTTAGCATTACCGACAACTGCGGAACAAGTAGGGGCATTGTTAAGTGCGGCTCATGCCGATGGATTACCCATCACCATTTTAGGTAACTCTAGTAACCTAATTGTTAGTGACAAGGGAATTCGGGGGTTGACGATTATCTTAACTCAAATGGATCAAATTCAAGTCCATGGAACGCAGATTACTGCAGGTGCTGGAGCAGCCTTAATTGACGTTGCGATTGCAGCGCAAACCCACGGGTTAAGTGGACTTGAATATGCTGCCGGGATTCCAGGGAGTGTCGGTGGAGCTGTTTACATGAATGCCGGGGCCTATGGTGGTCAAACCGCAGATGTTATTAAAGATGCGCAAGTAGTATCATTAGATGGGACTATGCGGACTTATGATAATGCGCAATTAGACTTTGGTTATCGTCATAGTCTGATTCAATCTGACTCGGGCGCCGTGTTATCGGCCACCTTTGCTTTGACACCGGGAAATGCTAATCAAATTTTGGCCCAAATGGATCATTTTAATGCCCAACGAGCATCTAAGCAGCCCCTAGAGTTACCATCATGTGGGAGCGTATTCAAACGCCCCGTAGGTCATTTTGCTGGGAAATTAATTCATGATGCCGGATTACAAGGATATCGGGTCGGCGGCGCCGAAGTATCAACTAAACATGCAGGCTTTATCGTTAATGTTGGTGGTGCGACTGCTGACGATTATATCAACGTTATTCATCACGTTCAAGCAACGGTCCTCAAGCATAGTGGGGTTCATTTAGAAACCGAAGTCCGTATTATTGGCGAACAATAAAAAGAGGAGTTGATTGCATCAATGGTAATTCTAGAATTAGTGATTCTACTAATTGTCTTACTCTTGGTATCAACGGTGATTGGTCATTATTTACCAGCGGTGCCAGGTAGCCTAATTCAAATCGGGTTAGGGATTTTACTATCAGTATTTACAAAGTTTCAAGTGCATTTTGAAACGGAGTGGTTTTTACTGCTGTTCATTGCACCACTCTTGTTCAATGATGGGAAGCGCTTTCCTAAGCGTGAACTATGGCAATTAAAGTTGCCCATTTTTATTAATGCGATTGCATTAGTAGTCATTACAATGTTAGTTGGTGGGTCGATTATTAACTGGATGATTCCAGAAATGCCATTTGCAGTTTGTTTAGCATTGGCTGCTATTTTATCACCGACCGATCCAGTCGCGGTCCAGTCAATTGCAAAACGCTCAAACTTGCCAAGTGGCATTTTACACCTGGTGAGTGGTGAAAGCTTGATCAACGATGCGAGTGGATTGATTTGTTTTAAATACGCACTAGCGGCTGCTGTAACTGGTCAATTCATGCTTAACCGCGCAATTGGTGACTTCTTTTACATTAGTATTGTGGGGTTAATTGTTGGAATTGTATTAATGTACTTATTAATTAAGATTCGCGACTACTTATATGATCATGGACTACAAAATTTAATTTTTCTGACTGTTTCACATTTAATTGCGCCATTTGTAATTTACTTTATTAGTGAAGAATGGTTGCATGCTTCTGGTGTAATTGCAGTAGTTAGTGCGGGTATCACCCTACACTTAAAGGACCGTAAAACAACTGCAAATAACCCTGAATTAACATTAGTAACTGAAAAATCATGGAATATTGTAATTTACATTTTAAATGGTATTATTTTCTTATTATTGGGATTTTCATTGCCTCAAGCAATGGGACAAAGTATTCAAACCATTCAATTAGGCACCTTTGAACCATTAATTTATTCCGTTTTAACTTGGTTAACGCTATTATTTATTCGGGTTTTATGGATTGCCGGTTACCAATTAGTAGCCAACAAGTGGAATTATAGTAAGGTCAACTGGCGGGTTGCAATGCTATCTGGATTGTCTGGAGTTCGGGGCGCCATTACCATGGTCGGGGTATTATCAATTCCGTTGTTAACTAAGACGGGGGCAATGTTCCCCGAACGACCAATGGTTATGTTCATTGCAGCTAGTGTAATTATCTTAAGCTTGGTGAGTGCGGTGATTTTCATTCCAATGTTAACTGAAAACCAACCCGATGAAGTGGACGATAATGATTATTTACATGAAAATGAAGCTCGAATTAAATTATTAGATGCAGCCATTAAGTCAGTAGAACGGAGTCAAAATGAGCATAATCAAAATGCAGCAGCTGATTTAATTTGGCAGTATCAACTACGCCTTAGAAAATTGAATTATGATGTTCACTCGAACCTGTATAATGGAATTAATTTTAATAATGAAATTGCGTTACGACGGATTGCATTTACTGGTGAACGCAAAGCTGCATTGAAAATGTATGAGCGTGGTGAGATTCAGCGGGATGAATATGATACTACGATTCAATTTATTAACCGTCGTGAATCAGCAATGCTAGATTCAGTTGGGATTAATAGTCATCGCTCTAATATTGCAACCGATTTAAAAGCCTTCGTTAGTGGAGTGAAGGGGTTCTTCTTTGTTGGCAAACGCTTTAAAATGCATGATGAAATGCTTAAGGACCATTGGACTATGATTATTATTAAGATGAGTCAATCAGCGATTGATGAAGTGAAAGCCTATCTTAATCGAGATGACATCGACCATAGTGAATTTGACCAATCGATGATTGATCATATTTTATCGTTTTATCGAAATCGAATTCATCAGGTTAACCGGGTTGCTAGTGGTGACTATGAAACCCAGTACAATAACCTTCAAGTGATTGGATTCGGGGCAGAGCGAATGGAAATTCAACATCTATTGGATACTAAACAAATCAATTGGGATTTGTCTAATGACTTACGGCAAAGCATTAATTACTTAGAAAATATTTTGATGAGCCCAGTTGAAGAAGAGTAACAAAAAAACCAGCAATTTGCTGATGTGCACCCCAAAAGTTGTACATTATTATATTGTTTTTCCTAGGCGGAAAGTTTCCGGTATTGAACCGGTGACTTTCCGCCTAGTTTTGTTTTAATACGATGATTATTGTAATAATCAATCCATATTTTCATTGACGACATTAAATCTTCTTTAAAGTCATAATTACAGTCCATGATTTCAGCTTTCATAATATGGAAAAATGATTCCATAGGTGAGTTATCTATACAATTCCCCTTACGGGACATACTTTGAAATATCTTATTCTTCTTAAGCTCTTTTTGCCAGATATGACTTTGATACTGAGCTCCCTGATCACTATGAATTGTCGTTCTGTATGGTAAATCCTTAACTAATTGAATAACTTCTTTCAACGGTTTCATAACACAGTTCATATTTGGATGGCTGCTAATGTTATAGGATATTATTTCACCAGAAAATAAATCCATAATAGGTGAAAGATAAATACGATGATTAATATCACAATTTCCATATCTGAATTCACTGATATCAGTACAGAGCTTTTGATATGGTCTGTCAGTATTAAATCTTCGATTTAATTGATTTGATTTAAGTTTTCCAACCTGACCACGATAGGAATTATACTTACGTGTTTTTCTTGAATATGATGAAGATAGTAAATTATTCTTTTTCATTATCTTTAATACTAGTTTGTGGTTAACACGGTATCCACGATTAGTTAATTCTAAACACACTCTTCTATATCCGTAGGATTTATTTTTATCTTTAATATCCTTGATAATTTTAGCGATTTCAGCGTGCTTATCAGGCTTATTTTGGATTGATCTAATATAATAATAAGTACTTCTAGATATCCTTAATGCCTTTAGTATTAATGTTTTAGTGGTATGGTATTTCAGCCTTAGTTCGTCGATTATTTTAATAATTACTTCTGGTCTTCTTCGTCGTCTAAGGCCCTCAATTTTTTTAAGAAGTCATTCTCTATTCTCAACATTAAATTTTCTTCTTCAATCTTCTTCAATTTTTCTTTATCGGTATTAGTATTGTTTGATTCGGCTTTGTTAGTTTTCCTTTTTGTCATGGCTTTTCTTTCCCTTCGGGACAATAAACCATCAATACCTTTTTGCTCTAGTCGTTTTTCCCAAGTCCAGATAGTTGATGGAGAAGGAATATTAAAATGATAAGCTGCCTCTGGATAAGATGATTTAGTCGTTTTCATCCAGTTTAATATATATTGTTTCTCTTTGGTAGAGTATTCGATTATATTCTTTCTTTTTTTAAGACCATTTAGTCCATGTTTTTTGTAACTCTTAACCCAACATAAAACAGTATTTCTACTTTTAACTCCAAAGTTTCTAGCCACCATTTGCGATCCCATACCGTTTAGGTATGCGTTAATTACATTTAATTTATCTTCTACTTTATATTTAGACACAAAAAAACACCCCAAAGTTTTGTACAAACTTTGGGGTGCAGTGCATGCTGGTTTTTTTATTTGGTTTCAATTTTAGGACGTTGGTTAATGATGATTAACCAGTAAATAACTAGTTGTAAAATCGTCATAACTCCAGTGAAGATCAACATGTCTGGGGTCCACATTCGTACTAATGGCATGATGAATAACCGGGGGCTTAATAACAAGTAGATGGTATGCAATCTTAAGAAGCGACCAATAAAGACCCCAACGGAGGCCGTAAACGTCATTAATAACACTAATAATCCGTAAATGAATTTGGATTTACAGTGTAACTTATTCATTAGTGATTTAATGGTTTCTGACAGTGACCATGCCCCAACGAATGCGGAAACCAATGCACTAATGGTTAACAATAGGTAGTCGATCCACATTGGCGTAGATAATCTTAATAGACCGGTCGTTTGATCATATGGTGATAATAACGAAAGGTGAAATAAGTCAGTTAAGATGTATGGCGCATTTGGATAAAAAACGATCCAAAGAAATAAAATCGGCCAATATAAAATGCTCGCATTAACTGTTCTTTGATGTAGATGAAACCCAATTTCAATTGGAATGTAGGCCAAGAACGTGTTTAACAGTAAAAACCCAAATGGCTGTTTAGAAAAAACGGCTAATATGCCGAACCAAATTAAGAAAAATATTCTAATTTGCCATCTTTTTGCTAGGTGCACCCGAAAACCCCCTTACTATATTTATTAACTCTATTTTAGTCTAATTCTAACAAAAATGTGTAAGTTTTAGAACGATGTTTAAAAATAAGTTATTAATAACGTGATATAATGTAGTTAGCGTTAATATTTGGGGGTTATAAAATGAGTAACTTTTGGAGTAATCTATTTACTCTTAGTCACTTTAGTAGTTTGATTGACATCTTAGTAGTTTGGTTTATTACATACGAATTGATAATCTTATTACGAGGGACCAAAGCAGTCCAATTATTCAGAGGAATAATTGTAATTGCAGTGATTAAAGTTTTAAGTGTTCTATTAGGACTTGGAACCGTCTCTTGGATGATGGATCAAGTCATTAATTGGGGATTTATTGCAATTATTGTTATCTTTCAGCCAGAAATTAGACGAGGGCTAGAACATCTAGGTCGCGGGTCCATTCTATGGCACACTAAAAATCAAAATGAAGAAACTAAACACATGATTGAAAGCTTGGATAAAGCCATTCAGTACATGTCAAAACGTCGAATCGGGGCCTTGATTACCATTCAAATGGAAACGGGACTTGAAGATTATATCGAAACGGGGATTGAATTAGATGCCCATATTAGTGGCGCATTATTAATTAATACGTTTATCCCGAACACGCCCCTTCATGATGGGGCGGTAATCATTCGTGATCATCGGATTGCGGTGGCGGCAGCTTACTTACCATTGTCACAAAGTACGATGATTCCTAAGGAATTAGGAACTCGGCATCGTGCGGCAGTTGGAATATCTGAAGTAACGGATGCTTTGACCATTGTTATTTCTGAAGAAACTGGTGAAGTGTCAATTACGAAGGATAATGAATTGCTACGGGGAATGACTCAACAAGATTATCTCAAGTTCTTACGTGATCAACTAATCAAGAAACAAGAAGTCAGCCACAATATCTTTACGATTATTGGTAGCTGGATTAGTAGCTTTACTAAGGGTGGAAAGGGGAATTAATAATGAAAAAGTTCTTTAATAGCTCTTTCTTTTACTTAATTCTTTCATTGGTCTTTGCAATTTTACTATATGTATATGCTAATCAAGATAAGCTAACTTTTACTAATAATGATAATGATAGTATTACTCAATTAGCATCTACTAAGAAGGCGAATGTTTCTGCTAATTTACAACTAAACGTAAATAGCAGTAAATACTTTGTAACGGGGTATCCTGATAAGGTCAACGTATCGCTTAGTGGACCTACTGCATTAGTAACCACTACGACGAATACCCAGAATTTCCATATTTATGCGGATTTAAGTAAACTAGGAATTGGGAAGCATAAAGTTCGGCTGACTCAGTCTGGTTTAAATTCTGAATTGCAGTATAAAATTAATCCGTCATACATTACGGTAAACATTCAACCACGTCAAACAGTAAGTCTACCAGTTAAGGTAAGCTATGATAAGGATGCAATTGCCTCTGGATATGAAGTTGGCAAACCAATTGCTTCTGATAGTAAGGTTAAAGCAACTGGGGCTTCTAGCGAAATTAGCAAGGCAGTTAAAGTCATTGCCAAATTGAACTTATCACAAAACACGAA
This sequence comes from Nicoliella lavandulae, assembly GCF_037546185.1. Classification (NCBI taxonomy): domain Bacteria; kingdom Bacillati; phylum Bacillota; class Bacilli; order Lactobacillales; family Lactobacillaceae; genus Nicoliella; species Nicoliella lavandulae. Next base: position 811,698 of record NZ_JAWMWH010000001.1, read on the forward strand.
TAGTACGGTAAATTCACAAGCCATCTTAGAAGCTGTTGATGCTAAGGGAAATACCGTTAGTGTAATTTTGACACCGGCAACGACGAATGTTCACTTACCAATTAGTAGTGGCAACTACAAACAATTACCATTAAAATTCCAGGCTAATAATAAAGCTTCCAATAAAACATATGCATTTACTTCGAACACTAAAAAAGTAAAGGTTTTTGGAACTTCAAGTCAGCTTGAAAAAATAAAAAATGTTATTGTTAATGTTGATGTTAGTGACATTAATGCTAGTGAAACTAAAACCATTCAATTAGATAAATCATTAAGTAAGGTCAGTGGCTTTGACCCAGACCGGGTTAAATTTAAAGTCACCGTCAAAGACAAGTAAGAAATGAGGAATAATTAAAATGAAATATTTTGGAACCGATGGAGTTAGAGGAATTGCCAATCAAGATTTAAGTCCTGAATTAGCATTTAAATGTGGACGTGCAGGTGGTTATATTTTAACTAAGCACTCAGCGAGTGACCGTCCCCAAGTGTTGGTGGCTAGAGATACTAGAATTTCTGGTCAAATGTTAGAAGAAGCCTTGATTGCCGGTTTATTATCAACTGGAATTGAAGTGTTAAGACTAGGCGTAATTACTACGCCAGGGGTTGCCTACTTAGTCCGGACTCAAGACGCAGCTGCTGGAGTAATGATCACGGCTTCGCATAATCCTGCTGAATACAATGGAATTAAGTTCTTTGGTTCTGATGGTTACAAGTTATCTGATGAATTAGAAGAAGAAATCGAAGCGATTTTAGAAGCTGATCATGATGATTTGCCACGCCCATCAGCTGCTGGGTTAGGGACTGAAGATGACTTCTCAGAAGGTGCGCAAAAATACATTCGGTTCTTAAATCAAACTGTTTCTGACGATATTGCAGGGATGCACATTTGTGTGGATGCTGCAAATGGATCCACTAGTAATTTGGTTTCACGCTTATATGCGGATGCTGGGGTTGAATTTGATACTATGGCTACAATGCCAAATGGAATTAATATCAATGACCAAGTGGGTTCGACTCACCCTGAACAACTTCAAAAGATGGTCGTTGAAAAGGGTGCACAAGTTGGTTTTGCCTTTGATGGTGATGGTGACCGTTGTATCGCCGTTGATGAAGAAGGAAACATTGTTAATGGTGATAAGATCATGTTCATCTGTGGTAAGTACATGGCAGAACACGGTCGTTTAAAGCAAGATACCATTGTAACGACGGTGATGAGTAACCTTGGAATGTACAAGGCAATGGAAGCTAATGGAATGCACAGTAAGCAAACCAAGGTTGGTGATCGATACGTAGTCGAAGAAATGAATGCGGGCGGTTACAACCTAGGTGGGGAACAATCTGGACACATTGTGTTCTTAGACTTTAATACCACTGGAGATGGAATGCTTACTAGTTTACAATTACTCCATGTAATCAAAGCAACTGGTAAGAAACTATCTGAACTAGCTGCTGAAATGAAGACGTATCCACAAAGATTAATCAACGTTAAGGTCAAGGATAAGGGAGCGGCACTTGATAACCTATCTGTTCAAGATGTGATTAAAAAAGTTGAATCTGAAATGAATGGTGATGGTCGAGTGTTAGTCCGGCCTAGCGGGACTGAACCATTATTACGGGTAATGGTCGAAGCAGCGACTCAAGAAACTTGTGATAAGTATGCCCAAACCATTGCGGATGTAGTGAAAAAAGAATGTGGAATTTAAATCATTAAAAGGCCGTTTGAAGGGCCTTTTTTTGTTGCTCTGAGATTTAAAAATAGATATACCAATTTTTGTTTTTAATCGTTGACATATCTTCTGAATGGTTGTAAAGTTAGAACCTGAATGATTAATAAAGAATATAAATATTGTCTATACCAATTTAAAAATTAAAACTAAAAGGGGCTTATATTATGTGTGGAATTGTTGGAGTAACTGGTAATGATAATGCCGTAAAGTTACTAATCCATGGACTTGAAAAACTTGAATATCGTGGTTATGATTCAGCTGGAATCTACGTTAATGACCAAGATGGTCACGACTACTTAGTAAAACGGAAGGGTGCCATCTCTGAACTTAAGGCAGCAATTACCCCAGAAGTACACGGTAGTACTGGAATTGGCCATACTCGTTGGGCTACTCATGGTGGAGTGACTGTTGAAAACGCCCATCCTCAATTTTCTCAAGATGACCGTTTTTACTTGGTTCACAATGGAGTAATTGAAAACTACAAGGAATTAAAGAAGGATTACCTTTCAGACGTTAAGTTTACTAGTCAAACTGATACTGAAGTTGTAGTTCAATTAGTTGATCATTTCGTAGTTAAGGATGGAATGACCACTAAGCAAGCATTCTTAAAGACTTTATCACTATTAAAGGACGGGGCTTCATATGCGTTCTTATTAATGGATCGGGAACAACCAGATACATTATATGTTGCTAAGAACAAGAGTCCACTATTAATTGGACTTGCTGATGGCTTCAATGTCGTTTGTTCTGACTCTGTGGCAATGCTAAACGTTACCCACGACTTTTTGGAACTTAAAGATGGAGAAGTTGTTACCGTTAAACCAAATTCAGTTGATATTGAAGACCGGGATGGTAATCACATCGAAAGAAAGCCATTCCACGTTGACACTGACGCTTCCGAAGCTGATAAGGGAATTTACCCATACTACATGCTTAAGGAAATCAACGAACAACCAAATGTTTTAAGAAAGCTATCTCAAAAGTACCTTTCTGATGATGGTAGTTCTAAAATCGATACGAAGTTATTAGATGCAATGAAGGCGGCTGATCGACTTTACATTGTGGGAGCTGGAACTAGTTACCATGCTGGATTAGTGGGTAAGAACCTCTTTGAAAAATTAGTAGGAATTCCAACTGAAGTAGAAGTGGCATCTGAATTTGCTTACGATGACCCATTGTATTCAGAAAAGCCATTCTTCATCTTCCTTAGTCAAAGTGGTGAAACTGCTGATAGTCGGGTGGTATTACAAAACGTCACTAAGCGTGGCTTCCCAACTCTTACCATCACGAACGTTCAAAACTCAACGCTTTCTCGTGAAGCTGATTACACATTATTATTAGATGCTGGTCCAGAAATTTCAGTGGCTTCGACTAAGGCTTATACTGCTCAAATTACTTTAGAAGCCATCCTTGCTAAGTCATTAGGTGAATCATTAGGCATCAAGCGTGCTGAAGACTTTAACTTAAGACAACAATTAGGATTAGTGGCTACTGGGATGCAAGCAGTGATTGATGAAAAGGATCAAATTGATCAAATTTCAAAGGATTACTTTGTTAAGGCTACTAAGGCATTCTACATTGGCCGGGGGATTGACTACTATGTTTCATTAGAAGCTGCTTTGAAGTTGAAAGAAATTTCATACATCATTGCTGAAGGCTTTGCTTCTGGTGAATTGAAGCATGGAACCATTGCATTGATTGAAAAGGGAACCCCAGTGATTGCAATCGTTACCCAATCTAAGACTGCCGGGTTAACACGGAATAACTTAGAAGAAACGAAGTCACGTGGTGCTAAGACATTTACGATTGCAACTGAGGCATTATCAGAAGATGGTGATGACATTGTATTGCAAGACGTTGATGAAATGCTCACACCACTATTAAGTGTAGTCCCAGCTCAATTATTAGCTTATTACACTAGTTTGAACAAGGGCTTAAACGTTGACCGTCCTCGTAACTTAGCTAAGAGTGTTACGGTGGAATAGTTAATTAGGGTTCCGTTTGTTACTTATGAATTGAATTGTGCTACACTAATAGTATTGAACTCGTTATAAAGGTGGTGGCATATAATGAAATTTACTAAGAAGCATAAAGCCCAAAAGAACAGTCAACGTAAACAAGCGACCTGGGAAAAGTTTAAAAATCAACAAAATAAATTAAATGCCAGTCGCAGAGGCGTTAAACAAAGATAAATAATATGTAAAAGCGCAAAATTCTTTTGAATTTTGCGCTTTTTTTAAGTCCTTGTAATATGTTTATGGTATTCTATTCACAAAGATTCTATTAAAGGGGAGCCATGAGTAAGTATGTATCATAAATTTAAGGTTGGAATTGGAATTGTCTTAACGCTGATTATGACGATTAGTTTAATGGGTCGAATTGATGCCCGTGCTGATTCATCATCTGACTTCGTTAGCCAAATGTCACCAGTGGTGGTAACGGTTGCTAAAAAGTATAACCTGTATCCATCATTAATGCTGGCACAAGCTGCACTGGAAAGTAGTTATGGACAAAGTTCTTTAGCCACTCAAGGCTATAATTATTTCGGAATTAAGGGTAGCTATAATGGACAATCAATAACATTAAAGACAGCTGAGTATAATAGTAGTGGAAGTATTTACTATACAAATGCTAGCTTTAAAAAATATCCAAATGCGCAGGCGTCATTGGATGACTATGCGCAATTAATCCGAAATGGATTAGTGGGGGCATCTAATTTTTATTCTGGAACATGGAAGGAAAATACTAAGTCAGTTAATGATGCGGCGACGGCATTGGTCGGTAAATATGCGACTGATCCTAACTATGCGAATAAGTTAATTAGCATTATTAACCAGTACAATTTAACTAACTTGGATAATGGGATTACAGAACAAAGTAATACGGTTGCGAATGGACAAGCTAATAGCGCTAGCTCAAATGCTAGTTCTAGTAGTAGCACCACCACTACCACTACTAGTAGTTCCGATTCAGCGGCTACGTCTAATTCATCAAATAACGTTAAGGTTAGCTACTATTTAGGGGATGGTGACGAACAAGTTGCGTTATCAGGCTCATTTCGTAAACAGGGACTCTTTAGTAAAATTCAAGGGACCACTAGCAATGTTAAGAACTACAATTGGAAAGCTAGCTTAAAATCTGGCAGCCCAGTGTATGTTGATAATGTGGGCTATGCTACTGGAAGTACTGGTAAACAAACGTGGTATCGAATTCGCTTTGCTAAGAGTCGTACTGCTAAAAAGTACTGGGTTAAATCGCAAGCATTATCCTTTCCAAGTGTTAAATACCTTAAATTGAGTACTAGTGTTGATTCAGGACTACTTAGTAAGAAGGTTGCTTATAATCATATTTACGGTTCTTCGACCCTAGCAAGTAAAATTAACGACCCTGAGATTGCTAACCGGGTTAAATATAATATCAACATGATTGCTTTATCAGGAAGTAAGAACGATGCAGAAGTTTGGATGCGTTATTCACTCGATAATGGTAGTAACGCCTGGGTTAAGATCAAACATGTTAACGGCATTCAAATGTTGCCAGTTAGCATAACTAGAAAGATCAGCTCACAGTATAGCCAATACACGCTATATAGTAATCCCCCTCAAAAGGGAGTTAACCAGTCTGCAATTGCTTGGAATACGGTTCCAGCTGCTCAAATTTCGAAGGTGAAGGTTAGTTCATTAGCAGTGGATGCTTACGATAAAACAGTCTGGGCAAACATTCAAATTGGCAATCAAAAATACTGGATCAATAACAACGCACTTTATTAGCCGAATAAACTTTCAGATTCTGGTTTTGTTTGATATAATGTTATTTTGTTGTTATCCAGAAAACGAATTTAAAAGTAGGAAGTATTAAAAATGGCAGAAGAACAATACAAGATTAAAGTACAAAATGTAACGAAGGAATATGATTTATTTAAGACCCAAACTGAAAAGTTGAAGTCTTTCTTCTCAATTAATAATAAGAACGTTCCTCACTTCTGGTCGTTAATGGGCGTTTCATTTACCGTTAAACCTGGGGAAGCCCTTGGAATTATTGGGGTGAATGGTTCTGGTAAATCAACCATTTCTAACATTATCTCAGGGATTATTCCACAAACGACCGGTGAAGTTGATGTAAAGGGTGACACTTCGATCGTTGCCATCAATTCCGGACTTAAGAAAAACCTAACGGGACGGGAAAACATTCGCTTAAAATCATTGATGCAAGGATTGACCAATTCAGAAATTGATACCATGATGGACGACATCATTTCATTTGCTGATATTGGTGACTTTGTCGACCAACCAGTTAAGAGTTACTCTAGTGGGATGAAGTCACGGCTTGGGTTCTCCATTGCCGTTCACATCAAGCCTGATATTTTAATTATTGATGAAGCATTGTCTGTTGGGGATGATACTTTCTACCAAAAGTGTGTTGATAAGATTTCTGAATTTAGAAATGAAGGCAAGACGATTGTCTTTGTTAGCCACGCTTTAAAACAAGTAGAATTACTTTGTGATCGGGTGGCTTGGATTAACTATGGAAAGCTCAAGCAAATCGGACCAACTGAAGAAGTAATTAAGGAATATCGTAAATTTACTGCTTGGTTCAAGAAACTAAGTAAAAAGGATAAAAAGAAGTTCGAAACTGAACAAAAAGATATCCAAAAGCACTTTGATATTAATAAGTATGAACAATCAGTAATCAAAGCAGAAACAGATGCCCATCCAGACGAAAAAAACGTTGCTAACGTTGTTAACCATCGATTCTACGGCTCTGTGTTACGTGAAAAAATGTCATGGCTATCAAAAGGCGTTACTGCCTTAGTAGCCTTAGCCATTGTCTTTTTCTGTTTAGTCAACGTTTCTGGTCATACGGTGACCCACGTGTTTGCAAAACCAGCTAGTTTGTTCAAACCAACTAAGGTCTTAGAAGTTCCAAACAACCGGACGCATAAGACTAAGATCGTGTATGAAAATAAGACTAAAAAACACCATAAAAAGAGTGAATAGGGGCGACATCCATGGCTGATGATGAATATAAGAGTCACGAAACCCTAACCCTAATTGAAGAAATTACCCGGTTAGATGGTTCCAAATATATTGAAATTAGCAATATGGTCCAAAACGGCCGCGCTGAATTAGCTGCTGAGCGTGGTTTAATCAAAGAAGTTCGTATCATTCAATTAAATATCCCACATTCGGTCCATGTGATTAAATACGAAGATTATATTAATCGTAATTACACCATGCCTGAAGAAAAATTTGATCATTTTGAAGAATGGGCTAAGCCAGAGACGATGCAATCAGAAATTGCAGCAATTTTAAAGGAAAATCATGTGGGTTAAATAAAATCACCGCAACTATTACGAGTTGCGGTGATTTTATTTAGCATAAAAAACCGTTTCGAAATGAATCGAAACGGTTTTTTTGATATGTGTCTGATAAATTAGTAGCATGTGCGAAAGAGAAATAGATATACCAATCATCAGTGAGGTGATACTATGTATCTTTTAAAAAAATTAATCTTTTTTAGAAATGCTTATCAATTACAAATATAATATTACCAAATTGTCCCATAAATATCAAACTAAATTTACAATTTTTTTAAATTATTTTGCTAGCCGTTTAATTTTGCATAACGCTGAGTATCTAGTTTAAATTAGATATGATATTATTATATTATAGCTGAATATTTATGGTTGGAGCGCGCGCTTTCAAGAATGGTCCTGTTTTGGGTTGGCAGGAATTCTGGAAGTGGGTGTTTTTTTGTGTTTATGGGAGGATTTAGATGGCATTTTTATTAGTAATCATCATCATATTAGCGGCTGCGTATTTAATGGGCAATTTAGCACAATTAATTAAACTGCCAGCGGTAATTGGGCAATTATTAGCCGGCATTATTATTGGACCGGGGGTGTTAAACTGGGTTCAATCAAGTAGTTCCATTCAGCACCTAGCTGATTTGGGCGTTATTTGCTTAATGTTTTTAGCCGGATTAAACAGCAATTTAGATCTTTTGAAACGATACTTAACACCTAGTTTAACGATTGCAGTATTAGGGATTACAATGCCAATGTTATTCATTACCTGGTTAGGATTAATGATTCAGTGGCCACTAAAGGATGCGTTGTTCTTGGGAGTTATTTTTAGTGCCACTTCGGTTTCAATTACCGTGGCGGTGTTAAGTGAACTAGGTAAATTAAACGGCCGGATTGGAACGATCATTTTAGGGGCAGCCGTTGCTGATGACGTCCTAACGGTCATTTTATTAGGGCTAGTCGTTACGTTTACTGGAGAGCGTTTAAACGGCCAAATTACAGCTGGTTTAAATCCGGGGTTGATCTTACTGATGCAAGTTAGTTATTTTATCGTTATTTACTTGGTCATGAAAGTGGGCTTAAATCAGCTGTTTAGATTTATCCAACGATTTAAATTCGCATATGCCAATGCAACGGTCGCCCTGTTGATTGGATTGACGTTTGCATTGATTGCAGAATTAATTGGTTTAAGCGCAATTACAGGCGCCTTTTTTGCAGGATTAATAATTAGTCGAACTAAGGTGAAGAAAAGCTTAAATCGCCAAATTAGCGCCTTAACGTATCTATTATTGGTGCCAATCTTTTTTATCAGCATTGGGTTAGCCATGAAGTGGAACGGAATAATTGATCAATGGCCATTGTTTTTAGCTTTAACTGGATTAGCAATTGTAACTAAGTTAGTGGGTGCCGGTCTAGGAAGTAAATTGTTTGGCTTTAATTGGACGGATAGCCTGATTATTGGGGCTGGAATGGTGTCACGGGGTGAGGTGGCATTGATCGTGGCCCAGATCGTATTTGCTAATCAACTGTTAAATGTTGATCAGTATTCAGCAATTGTGGGTGCGATCATTGTGACAACGGTGCTGTCACCGCTGATTATAAAACTGAGTTATAGTATCAAATAAAATAAAAAAAGCTGTAGCTAGCATCGCTAGTTACAGCTTTTCGGGTTTAACGAATGTTCTTAGTGGCCCGTGAATGAATTGGGTGTAAGATTCGTTTTTGAACCAAGTATTGATCATGTTGCATATTAAAGAATAATGGAGATGTTTCTTGAACGGTATTACTGAATTCCAATCCGTACCAAGAAACTGGGGAAGCAGTGATGTTTTGGAGGAAGATTCTTCCAGAAATCAATTGCTTATCCAATTCAGTGATTTCAGTGTTCAATGCTAAATCGGATGGCCGTTCATTAATGATGATGAACTTAAAGTCCCCAACGGTCCGGTTCTTAATCGTGGAGTAATGTTGAACTTGCTTTTCAATAATGCCTTGTTCAATCAAATTATTCACGATTTGGTGGAGATAAATACTTACCGTTTGTGGTTTTCTGAATCCTAAGTAGAGTTGAACGTCCACTACGTTATCAGTGTCCAACATATCAACGGTATAGTTACTTTCGTATGGTGAACTAGTTTCATTCACCGTTACGAACCAATAAACCTTGGCCCGCTTAGGTTCCTTATCTAAGATAGAATATATTGTATTCCGCTTGATTTGGTAATCCTTTTTAATTTTGGTCATGTATACTAAGTTGGAAGTGTAGTAAGGAATGGTGTTGTCCTTACTTAAAGCACTTAGTTGACCCTTGTAGTCATTAAGGGAGACGTATTCACTTTCACGTTCGTAATGATCACGCCGCTTGTTTCCGAAGAACCAGATAATCATGACGTATAGGATAGCCATCATGATTAAGAAGGTTACATACCCACCTTTGACGAACTTCACCAAACTAGCGATGAAGAAGATAAATTCAATGATTGCAAAGAAGGATGCAATCGTGTATGCAAATACCCGTTTAATCTTCGATGCCAAGAATTCGAACAACAGAATTGTCGTTGAAAGCATCGTAATCGTAATTGCTAATCCATATGCTGCTTCCATGTGTTCGGAACTACCGAAGTACCAAACGACGAATAGCGTTACAGCACAAAGTAACCAGTTAACGGTGGCAATGTAAATTTGACTCCGGACGTTACTAGGGTGTTTGATAATAAACCGTGGTAAGAACCGTAGCCCAATTGCTTCATCAACTAACGTATATGACCCAGTGATCAATGCTTGAGAAGCAATGATGGCAGCTAACGTAGCAATAATGATAGCAAATGGCCGCACTTCACTTGATAACATGGAATAAAATGGATTCACGCTACCAGTTGCGTATGCAGCATCTTTAGCATGGTTGATTACCCATGCCCCTTGACCAAAGTAGTTTAACATTAATGATAGGTAAACTAATGGCCATGTGAAGTAGATATTTTTCTTCCCAACGTGTCCCATATCGGAATAAAGCGCTTCGGCCCCCGTTGTGGCAAGGAAAATACTACCTAGAATAAAGATCCCGACTTTATTGCTAGGGCTAAATAATACTTCAAATGCATAGTATGGGTTAATGGCTTTGATAATTGCTGGGTATTGGAGCAAGTTAATGACCCCAACAACCCCTAAGAAACCGAACCAAACGACCATGATGGGTCCAAATGATTTCCCAATCGTTCCGGTTCCAAAACGTTGAATTAAGAATAATCCTAGTAACACACACGTGGTAATTACTAATACGTCTGATTGAGAATTACTAAAGTGCAAACCAGCAATGGTTTGGTTCTTTAGCCCTTCGATTGAGGAGGTAACCGTAACTGCAGGGGTTAAACTCCCATCGGCTAATAAGGCTGCCCCACCAATCAATGCCGGCCAAACTAACCATTTAGCACGTTTGCGGACCAATGCGTAAAGGGCAAAAATCCCACCTTCGTGGTTGTTATCCGCGCGCATTGTGATCACAACGTATTTAATCGTTGTGATTATCATTAAAGTCCAGAATATCAAAGAAATAGATCCAATGATATAATCAGGGGTGGTATTAGAAATATGACCTTGATCACCAATAATGGCATTCATTACATATAGTGGTGATGTACCAATATCACCGTAAACAATTCCGATGGCGATTAAAACACCCGCCATGGTAAGTTTATTTAAGTTAGCCTTCATGACTAAGCCTCCATAAAAAGTTTGGTTATTTGGTCCCGACACACATGTCAAATTAATATGGACCGATATTTAAAGAATATGAAAAGATTATCACTAATTCAATCATTTTGAAAGGAAAATTTATATTTTGTTAAATCAAATCAAAAAAATATTTACTGATAAGTTATTAATAATTTCATTTATTGTTCTGCTTTTAGTTGGTTTAATTGGAACGCCATCTTTTGCAGACCTAAATTGGACTACGATTGGAGCTTTATTCTCATTAATGGCAGTAGTTGGATTATTAAATCATTTTAATTTATTGACGATCATTAGTGAGAAGTTAATTATGTTAATTCATAATCGGCGTCAGTTCGTTCAGTTGATGGTGTTGATTTCATTTATTAGTGCGATGGTGATGACCAATGATGTGGCGATTATTTCAATCGTGCCGCTATACTTATTTACTGCACAAAGATATCAGATGCCACGGTTATTACCCACCACATTAATTACAATTGCCGCTAATTTAGGGAGCATGGTGACTCCATTCGGTAATCCCCAAAATCTATTCTTGTTTAATGCATACCACTACGTTCCAAGTACGTTCTTTGTTGTTACCGTGCCGATGGGCATGATTAGCTTAGGAGCCCTATTTTTAATGACTCAATTGATTGATCGACGAACGTTTACGGCTGATGCACAATCGGCGTCGTTACCAAGTGGTTGGCCGTTGTGGTTAACGATTGGCTTAGCATTGATTGTGTTAGCGGGCGTGTTTGATTTATTACCAATTGGGTGGGTGGTTTTAATTACCATCTTAATGACCCTAATAATTAATCGCCGGACGCTACTGTCAATTGACTACTCATTATTATTAACATTTGCTTGTTTCTTCTTGATTACCGGGATTTTAAGCCGCAATGGATTCGTTACCCATACGCTAGAAGGGTTAATGCAAGGGCGAACGGGAACGTATTTGACCAGTATTGTAACCAGTCAAGTGATCAGTAATGTGCCAGCGGCGGTGTTATTATCCAAATTTAGTCATGATGCTAATGCAATCTTATTAGGCGTAAACATTGGTGGACTAGGAACGCTGGTAGCTTCATTAGCTAACTTATTGGCGCTAAAGCAATTTGCGCAATTTGATAAGCAACACGTTGGTGCATTTATCAAGCAGTTCACGATTGTTAACGTTATTTTATTAGTGAGTTTAGGAATTATTGGATGGATAATGCTTATAATTTGATATTCTTAAAATCAATGTGAGATAATTAAATTACAGACATTAAATCGAAAGGTTCGTGAAGCTGATGTATAATGATTTAAAGGGTAAGGTGGCTGTAATTACTGGTGGTTCTAAGGGAATCGGTAAGGCAATTGCAGAACGACTTGCTAAAGAACACATGAAACTAGTAATTAACTATAATTCTGACGCTAAGGGCGCTGAAGACACCGTTAAGATGATCAAGGATAAGGGTGGCGATGCGGTTGCGACCCAAGCTAACGTTGGTGATGAAAATGACGTTCAACACCTATTAGATGTTGCCATTGATAATTTTGGTGATTTAGATCTTTGGATCAATAACGCTGGAATGGAAAATCAAGTGCACACCCATGAAATGTCCCTTGCCGATTGGAACAAGGTTATCAAGGTTAACTTGACTGGGACCTTCCTTGGTGCACGTGCAGCACTTCGTTACTGGATTAAAAAGGACCGCCCAGGTAACATCATTAACATGTCCTCTGTTCATGATCAAATTCCTTGGCCAACATTCTCACACTACGCTGCTTCTAAGGGTGGAGTAAAGATGTTTAGTGAAACGATTGCCCTTGAATACGCTAAACGCGGCATTCGGGTTAATTCAGTTTCACCAGGTGCTATTAACACTCCAATTAATGCTAAGAAATTCTCTGACCCAGACCAATTAGCTGATACTAAGGAAATGGTTCCAATGGATCGAATCGGAAAACCAGAAGAAGTTTCTGCAACCGTTGCTTGGTTAGCTTCTACTGAATCTGGCTATGTAACTGGTGATACCATTTATGTTGATGGTGGAATGACTCTTTACCCAGAATTTGAAGAAGGTAAGGGTTAGACTGCAATTTAAAATTAATAACAATGAAGAGTCGCTATCATGCGGCTCTTTTGTTTTTGTAATCACAAGTTGCTATAATATAATAGTTATTTTTTGATTTAACGTGAAAAGGAAGTGAACCACTTGCAAAACTATATTTTTGATTTTGATTTAACCCTGATTGATTCAGGGCGTGTCAACGTCTTATCGACCCAAGCAGCATTTGAAAAGATGGGTTGGGAAAAACCTACTCCTGAAACCGTTAGTTATTACACGGGAATTCCGATTGAACAGTCATTTCCAAAGATGGCTCCCGATAACGCTACCAATGAACAAATCCAAAAGTTATTAACTGTGTTTGTGCATGAATATGAAAAATTAGAACCGGGTAATTTAAAACTATTTCCCGGGATTAAAGATGCATTAACTACCCTCCACCAAGCTGGTAAGCAATTATTTATTGCCACTAGTAACCGGACTGAGGTTGTTACCCGGAATACGAAGGCCCTGGGCATCTATGATTATTTTGATGAAATCGTTGGTTTTGACCAGGTTGAAAAGGCCAAACCAGAACCAGATACGGTATTAAAAATCGTTGCAGACCATCATCTAGATAAGAACGAAACGATCATGATTGGTGATGCCACTTTTGATCTAGAAATGGGTAAAAATGCGGGTGTGCATACCGCAGGTGTCCTTTGGGGCGCTCATGATAAACAGGCATTAATCAATGTTCATCCGGACTATCTATTAGATCAGACTAGTCAATTACTAGATATTAAATAAGCTTGGCATTAGGCGTTTAACCTAGCACCAAGCTTTTTGGTTTAAATTGCGTTGTCTCCGATATTCTTAGGCACTAGTAATGTTTCAACTAGTGGGTATAACATTAATGCTGCTAAGAATACGAAACCAAATTCATAGGCCGTCGCCTGATTAGTAATGGTACCAATCATACTGACGACCACTGTAATTAATGAAATCCCGAGTCCCTGGGATAGGGTTTGTGAAACGGCGTTCATCGTATTAGCGCTATTGCGATCAGCAAAGTCAATGTCAGCGAACGAAAGGGCGTTGTAGGCTGTTAATGCTAGTGACCGGCCAACTCCGTTGATAAAGCCGAGAATCATGACTAAGACGGCGGTTGAATTGGCTCGAACGAAAGCGAAACCAAGGGATGATAATAAAATAATGATGACTGACATTAAAATCGCGGGTTTAAAATGCATCTTTTTAACTAATTGATTAGCAAACGTTTTAGCAACGATATTCCCAATAAAGATGAAGATCACGTAAAACGAGGCTTTAATTGGTGAATAATGTAAAATCGTTTGCAAGTAGATAGTTAATAAGTATGGCATTGATCCTAGTGATAGCCATAGAAATGATCCTCCCGTTTGAAAAATCCGAAACGATGTAATTCGAAGCGATTTAACTGAAAATAACGGATGACTGGCCGTTGCTAAATGATGGCCAGTTAAGACCGCTGCAGCTAAGCCAATAACAACAAGAATTGCTGCATGGCCCCATTCTTGTTGACCGCGACTAGCTAGTTCGGCTCCAATCAATACGAGTCCTGATGCGATGGCAATTTCAATAAAGCCGATTAAATCAAACCGTGATTCGGGATGTGTTTGACTATGGGGAATTAATTTAATTCCAAAGAGGATGCTGATAATTCCGATTGGCAGGTTGATTAAGAAAATCCAGCGCCATGATAAGTAATTAACAATGAATCCACCAATTACAGGAGCAATTGATGGTGCAATTAATGCGGGCCAGATTAGATAGGTCGTAACTTCTAGTAATTTATCAGCAGGGGCGCGTTGTAAGACGATTAGTCGGGATGTGGGCACCATCAATGATGCGGCAATTCCTTGACAAAATCTACTAATTAAAACTAATGCAAAACTAGGGGCGATTGCGTTCGTAAACGAACTAATGGTAAATAGTAATACCGCAATCATCCAGGTCGTCTTTTGACCGTATCGATTGGCAATCCAGCCACTAAGTGGGATGAAGATGGCCATGGTGATTAAGTAAACGCTGACTACTAATGAAATGGTAGCAGAACTAACTGCTAAGTCCTGACTCATTTTAGGCAGCGCCGTGGTAACGATGGTTGAGTCCATAATCTGCATAAATAGACTCGATGCCATCAAAAGTGCTAATTTACGGTTGATAATAAAGCCTTCCTTCTAAAAATAAAATTTAGTATATAATAATATAATTGCAAACTTATTAAATGTTGGTAACTTTATGGTGATAATAGTTGATTATGTTGATTATTTCTATTATCGTCAAATATGTTAAACTGATTGCAGTAACAATTAAAGGAGAAAAATTGCAATGAATATCACTTTTAAAGTCTTATTGACTGTTTTTTTAGTTTTATTTGTGATTACGCTACTAGCTGCATTGATTCAAGGAATTCGAATCAAGAATCAATCTAGCAAAAAGTGGGGATTATCAGCGCTGGTCATGGCGATCCTAGCTGTTGGTAGTTTCTGGGGCGTTAGTGCTTCTAGTAATCATCAATCAACTAATCAAGCAACGACTAGTCAATCTAGTAGCAGCCAGTCATCAATGAGTAATAGTAGTAGCAGTAACAGTAGCTCTGTTACTAGTGAAAGTAGTTCTAAGTTAACTAGCTCTGAACAGGCTTCTGCCAAGGCATCGAGTGAAAGCCAACGGAAGGCTGATCATAGCGAACAACAATTTGAAGAACGTGATCGTAAGCATCGGGATATGGAAAACCGACGCCAAGAACAGATGTTAGCTAAAAAGGGAACCGATAAAAAAGGCTATGCTAAACAAATTAGTCGGGTGCCTAGTCAATCTTCACACGTTGTGGAAAAAGTCACATATAATGGCACTAAGACGGTGGCTAAGGTTTCTAGTGATTTAACGATGGGCAACCGGCGTGAAAATCAACACAACGCATTTACCATTTGGAGTGGTCTAAAGCGGATTGCATTCCTGCACCATGTTAAGACCAATATCATCATTTTAGACCACAATGGTAAAGAGATTGCTAATACTAATAATAATCGGTTTAATTATTTAGAATAATAATGCTATAATAACAAAGAGAATAACAAGAATTTGCGAGGTGTTAATAAATGGATGCACAAGTTTTAGACTTGTTTAAGGACTACTATGCTAAAAATATTCAATTAATGAGTAATTTTCAAGATAACGATGAATTAGAAAGTTTAAACGATTCGATGGACCAATTAAATGCTAAGTTCATCGATGACTATTTTGTTTTAACTGGTGATAGAATCGATGCTGATAATATCGCTGATTTAATTGCGGAAAAATTAACTGGTAACGCTGATATTGAAGATGACGATGAAAGTGATAACCAATCTTCAAAATAATAACTAATAACCCTATCTGGATGTAATTCAGACGGGTTTTTTAATTTAATTAGAGAGAAGGAATCAATATGTTTGGATCAAGAAGAGAATTTAACCCATTTTCACTACTGGTGGGGATTCTATCCATTATTTTAGCGTTAATTATTGTTAAGAACCCATTGAGTTCTTTTGTTTCATTGATTTATATGATAGCAGTATTACTAATTATTGATGGAATTTCACGTTGGTCGGATATCAAATCAATTCGGACCTATAATAAGACCTGGTTATATGTAGGAGCTGGTTATGACTTCTTCTTAGGAATCGTTATGTTCTTTATGCCAGTCGTTGGGGCCGTTTTTATCTGGTTCTTATTGGCGGTATTTATTATCTATAATTCAATTTTAGAGTTATGGTTGAATCAAAAGGCGTTTTCAGATCATCGAGGCGCCTATTGGATTAACCTTTGTTTAGGAGCATTAGGGGTGGTTATCGGTGTGATCGTATTATTTAAACCATACCTAGCCATTTCATTAACCTTATTCTGGGTTGCCTTCTTCTTTATGTTCTATGGTGTTATTAAGGTGATTCGTTCAGTATAAATTTGGTATAAATTAAAAGCGTGAACCGTTTAGGCGGCTCACGCTTTTTTTAGAGTTGATTGGTGTTACGCGAAAGTAAGAAGTATAACATGTTCATTTGATCCAATACGGGTTTGATTTCAGAAACCATTTTAAATGGCATTAAGATCACTGGAATCGTGGCATCGTAACTAATGATTGGTTCGACGTTACTTTGCCGCTGGTATTGTTTAACCGTATCTTTGTATAATCGAGTTAAAATAATGGGGTCAATATCATTACCATGTTTGTCCTTGTAAATATCATTAACCACTTTGTAGGCATCCCCACCATCATTTAACACCATGAAGCCCTTTTCACTAGTAATATGGAGCACTTCATTAAACGCAAAGTCACTTGAAATGTCATTAAACACCTTAAGTTCGATATCACCAGCCTTGCGATCAGTAAAGTAGGTGGCACTTAATGTTTCATATTCACTCTTAATTTGTTTACGAATTTGTTTGACGATAATGTTGAATTCGGTTGGGTCGTTAAAATTTAACTGTTTATGTTTCAAAAATCAACACTCCTTTATCCATTATTTTACATGAAGGTAGAACGAATGGGCAATTGGAATTAATAAAATGCCACGGCTAGAAAGTCGTGACATTTTTTAGTTTATTTAGATTGGATGAGGTTTAAAGCTCCGCTACGCTTTAATAACTTAATGATTCCTAAAGTCAAAAAGTCACTAACTACGAAAATCGAAATAAAGCGGACGATGAAAAGTACGACTAATAACCAGAACGTGAGATAACGATACCCATCAAACAACCAACTATAACCAAAGGTGGTGATGGTGGTTAATAAACTAGTTAAGGCTAACGTAAAGTGGTTATATTTACGATAGCCAGTCAATAAGAACCCCAGTTCAGTTCCAACCCCATCAAAAATTCCACTAACGGCATCCATAATACCACCCTTATCACCAATGAAGGTTTCAATAATTGATGACAGCATTTGACCGAAGAATGCAGATCCAGGCATTTGGAATAAGCATCCAATTAAGGTCCCAGCTAAGATCCAGGGACCTTGAGTTAGGTCGTTGGCCATGGGAGCGAGTCCAATTGGCGTTAAAATTGCTGCGCAGATGGTATATAAGAAACTAATTAGCCAGTAAATGACTCCACAAATTAACGCGGTTAAAGTCATTAAGATAATGGTCTTTAAATTCCATTTTGATTTCATAAGTACAATGCCTTCTTTTTAATTAGAATGTACTTTTATCATACTGTTAAATTTAAAGATAATCAATTGCTAATCTAAGATTAAATTATAGGGAGTGGGTTTAAGCGTAAATTGAACTAAATTGGCCTAGCAGTAATATTATAATTGATTGGTATACCCATACACTTACCTATATATCGTACATTAAGTGTTTTATGATAAAAATGGTATTGTCTTTAATTTAATTTTAATGTATAATTTGGAGAAATTAAAAGAAAGTAGGTTTCGCTTATGGAAAAGAGTACCAAATTAGGTTTTTGGAGTATCGTGTTGATGGGTATTAACATCATCATCGGTTCTGGAATCTTCTTGATTCCTGGTAGTGGGGTTAAATTATTTGGTCCCGCCAGCATCTTAGTCTTAATTTTTGATGCCCTGCTAATCTTTATGATTGGTCTATGTTTTGCTGAATGTGCGAGTCACTTTAATGAAAATGGTGGGGCCTATGTTTATACCCGCAAGGCCTTTGGCAACTTCTGGGGGTATGAAGTGGGTATCGCCACGTGGGCAACGCGGATTGTTGCCGAGGCAACGATTTATGCCGGATTAATTACCGCATTAAGTGGGGTCTTTCCACAGCTACAACAACCGGGGCCTAAATATACGTTGATTACGTTTATTGGTCTGGCCCTAATTACGATCAATGTGATGGGGATTCGAATTTCTAAAGTGGTGAATAACTTGCTAACGGTTTCTAAGTTATTACCACTCCTATTGTTAGTTGTAGTGGGGCTCTTTTTCCTTAAGCCAACCAATTTTCAACCATTCTTTCCACCGGAATTAGCCCACATGAGTAACTTCTCAACGGCAGCCGTAACGTTGTTCTATGTGTTCGTTGGTTTTGAAGGCCTGGTAGTGGTGGCTGGTGAAATGAAAAACACCAAGCGAAACTTACCACTGGCATTGTTGGTGGTCTTGATTGCAGTTACAACGATTTATGTTTTAATCTTTACCGTTTCCATTGGGGTCTTAGGACCAGAACTATCTAAAACCCCAGTGCCACTGCAAGCCGTTTTTGCAGCGATTGCTGGACCAACTGGTAAGTGGATCATTGTCTTAGGGTCAATCCTATCGATGGGAGCAATCGTAGTCGGGTCATCATTTGTAACGCCACGGGCCGGAGTCGCATTAGCTAACCATCAAATGATGCCTAACTTCATTAAGAAGACGAACCGTCGGGATGCACCATACATTGCAATTATTATTTCAACTTGTTTAGTAATGTTAATCTCATACTCGGGAACGTTCGTGGTGTTAGCCCAAATTGCCTCAGTTGCGCGGTTTGTTCAATACATCCCAACGTGTTTAGCTGTAATTCGGTTTAGAAAGACGATTGATGATGATCCCAATGCCTTTAAGGTTCCATTTGGAATCATTATTCCAATCATTGCCACGTTAGTTTCGGTTTGGTTATTGATTAACGCTAAGCATGACCAATTATTATTAGCGATTGGCTTCTTAGTGATTGCAGCTCCGTTTTATTTCTTAACTAAGGTCAGCAAGCAGGCTAAGTTAGATTAGAAGCCGCTTTGATTGCAAATAGGCCTCTCTGGTGTTTTAATAGATAAGTTATTATTAATTCAGTAGGGGTGATTAAAGTGGCGCTTACTTATTTAAGAAGAGCTAATATGGATGATTTTGATGCAATTTGGGAAATCGTGCAATCAGCACGGGAATTCCTAAGTGAGCAAAATATTGATCAATGGCAAACACCTGATTATCCAAATAAAAAGGTAATTACCGATTTGATCAAACAGGATATGTACTATGTTTTAGTAACTGATGGTCAGGTTTCGGGGACTGCTTACATTAAATTAGGCCACGATGTTAATTATGATTATCTGACTGAATCAACGTTAGACACCCGCTATGGGGACCAACATATGACGATCCATATGATTGCGGTTTCCGATAAATTCCGCGGTCGAAAGTTATCAAGTTACTTAATGAGTGATATCATCACCCTAGCCAAAGCCCATGATTTACATGACATTCGAATTGACACCCATGTGGATAATAAGATTATGCAACATACAATTGAAACTACTGGTTTCACTAAGCATGGGATTATTAAGCAACCAGAATACACTGGGTATGCTTATCAATTAATTATTTAATTTAAAAAGACCACCGAATCTAGATTCGATGGTCTTTTTCGTGATATTTATTTAATTTTGCATCTATCTAATGAAGCTAGTCATAATGCCACCAACTAAGACCAATGCAACTCCACAAATGGTAAAAATTAATGATTTACCACTTTTGCGTTCTCTTAAAATGACTAAGCCGCCAAATGTAGATACAACGACGCACATTTGAGAAAGGGTAAAACCAGTGGAGACCCCATTTAATGTAATTGAAATTAAGTATCCGGTAGTTCCAATTCCTGAGTTAAAACCAGTAAACATATTCTTAAAAGTTTCTTTTTTGAAAAGGGGCTTTTGATCCCGATAACTCTTAATTAGGAGGGAAAAGATAACTGCTGCAGCAAACATTCCGATTGATTGTGGTGGAAATGTTGTCCAACCATCCGCACCGGTGATTTTAGGAAGGGTGGAACATGCTGTATAACCGATTCCAGATCCCACGATCAATTGAATGATGTTCTTAGTAAACTCGCGTTTGTTGATCGAGTTATTATTATTATTGTCACCAGTTCTAGTAGTTAAAAAGACCCCAATTGCTACTAAGATGACGGCTGAAAAACCGATTCCCTTTGCAATTCCACTTTGCCAACTGCCAAAGAACAATACCCCAATAATATTGACCCCGACTAGTTGTAATCCAGTGGTGATGGGGGTGGTAGTGGAGACCCCTAATTTCTTAAAAGCATTATATTGGGTTAATTGTCCTAATGACCAACCCATTCCACCAATAAAGCACCAAAAGAAGTCTTCAGTAGTAACAGTGGGCTTTTTGATCAACCAAATTAAGATGCCGACGACAAGGGCTCCATAAGTGGTCCCTAATAGTTGTTGAATGGGTTTACCACCTAAGAAATGCACCCATAGCGGTGTAATTCCCCATAGTAAAGCGGGGATTAATCCGATTAAAATATCCAAAATGTTGTCCTTCAATCTATTATAAATTACGCCAAAAATTAGCTGCGCCGTTCATTATACTCCAACATTGCCTGTCCCGTAACCGATTTTTTAGATTTTAGCGAATCGATTGGGCGACCTGAGTATAAAATTTTACCGCCGTAACGCCCGGCTTTAGGGCCCACATCGATTAACCAATCGGCAGAACTAATTACTTCAATGTTGTGTTCCACAATAATTAAAGTGTTATTGGCAGCGACTAATTGTTTAAATAACTTAATGATCGTTCCCACGTTGAACATGTGAAGCCCCGCAGTGGGTTCATCTAATAGGTAGATTTTACCGGACTGATTTAATTGTAAGGCTAACTTCAAACGTTGAAGTTCCCCACCGGATAGGGTATCTAATGATTGACCTAGTGATAGATAGTCTAATCCTACCCGTTGCATATTGAGTAATGGTTGTTCAATTTTGTCAGTAGCTGCGAAGAATGGGATGGCTTGGGCAATTGACATGTTCAAGACTTCGCTAATGTCTTTACCTTGATACTTGTATTGTAATGCTTCGTCGTTATAACGCTTTCCATTACATGCTTCACAGGTTTGAATAACGGGGTCCATGAACGCCATGTTGGTAATTACGACGCCCTTACCCTTACATACCGGACATTTTCCCTTACCGTTATAGCTAAAGAGCGTTCTTGAAACGTGATTAGCATCACCAAATAATTTTCGGATTTGATCTAAAATATCTAAGTAGGTCGCTGGAGTTGCCCGAATGTTAGCTCCTACGGCATCTTGTGATAGATCAATGTATGGTTCAGTTAACTGATCCTTGATGGCTTGCATCAAAGAACTCTTTCCAGAACCAGCGACTCCAGAAATAACGGTTTCCACTCCCAACGGAATTTTTACGCTAACGTCCTTTAAGTTGTGGACGGTCACATGGTTTAGGTCTAATGTTTGCGTGTATTGACGGGGGTGGTCATTGAATTGTAATTTAGCGCGGAGGCACTTGCCAGTAAGGGTATCTGATTGTAATAATTCTTCGTAGGTGCCGTTAAACGTGACCCGACCACCTTCGGCACCAGCTTTAGGGCCAATTTCAACTACGTATTGTGCAATCGGAATCAATTCGGGATTGTGTTCCACGATTAAGACCGTATTTCCATTATCGCGTAGTTTGGTGAGGGCCTTTTTAATTAATTGAATGTCCTTTGGATGCAGTCCAACACTGGGTTCATCTAGGATGTATACCATGTCGACTAACGAACTGTTCATGAACTTGGCAATTTTAATCCGTTGAGTTTCCCCACCAGAGAGCGTTTCCGTATTCCGATCAAGGGTTAGGTAACCCAGGCCTAAGTCGATCAATGAAGAAATCTTGGTGGATAGTTCACGAATGATTCCTTGGACCAATGGAGTCTTGATGGATTGTAGAAATTCCAATCCATGGATCAAATCCATTTGGAGGACGTCGGCAATGTTTTTGTCGTTGATTTTACATTTTAAGACTGGTTGACGAAGCTTAGTTCCGTGACAAACTGGACAAGCATGGTGATTAACAATTTCATTAATGGCTTTTTGGTGGTGTTTTCCTTCCGCACTGTTAATAATGGAACGCTTGATTCTAGGAATAAGCCCTTCGTATAAAATACTCTTCCGCCATTCCTTAGGAGCGTTCGTTAACTTCTGTTGTGGTGCATACAACAAAGTATCCAGTTCTTCTTTGGTATAGTCCTTAATTGGTTTATCGTTATCAAATAATCCAGTATGGGCATAGCGATTCCACCGCCACGTGTGGGGACCAAAACTAACAAATGTAATGGCACCTTCGTTTAGTGATTTATTGTAATCTAAGATTTTATCAGGATCGATATCATCAACGTATCCTAATCCTTGACAGTTAGGACACATTCCTTGAGGTAGGTTGAACGAAAAGGTGTCTGAATATCCGACCCATGGTTTACCAGCCCGTGAGAACAGTAGTCGCATTAGCGAATAGATTCCCGTGTAGGTAGCAAGGGTTGAACGGGGGTTCTTACCAATCTTTTTTTGTTGGATCACGATTGCAACAGGGAGGTTGTCGATGCGATCCACTTCTGGTTGCCCATATTTGGGTAAGTATTGTTGAGTGAAACTAGGGAACGTTTCATTTAATTCCCGTCTGGAATTTGCGGCGATGGTATCGAAAACCAGGGATGATTTTCCAGAACCAGATAAACCGGTAAAGACGGTAATGGCGTGCTTATGAATTTTTAAACTAATGTCCTTTAAGTTGTTCTGGTGGGCATTGTGTACTACGATGTATTGACTTTCTGCCATGTTGATCCTCCTATAAAAACTAATCTGATTTAATCTTATAATTAAACGTTGATTTGGTGCAAAGATTTAGAACCTTAAATTAATTTAGCGTACAATGTAACGACAGGAGTGATTTAAAATGGAAAGTGATATTAGAAAAGACGTTCGAAATAAAATCCAATCCGGCAACTTTGATTGTGCTAAGGAACTAACGCTTTCAATGTTTAGCGGTAAGCATAAAATGTATATCCTATGGGAATTACGGCATGGGGATGAAATTCACTTTAACCAATTTACCCGCTTGATCCCAAACGTTAGTCGCAAGGTCCTTACCAATCAGTTGAACGAACTAATTAGCGATAGCATCATTGAAAAACATGATTACAATGAAGGTAAGGTCAAACGAGCTAGTTATAAATTAACCTCAGTGGGGCAGAGTTTAATTCCGATTCTAACGATGATGTATGACTGGGGCGAACAACGAATTGAACAATTAAAGATCGATCCAATTTATCAAACCCGCAATTTTCATCCGAATGTATAGGTAGTTACCTTTAAGTAACTAATTGTTAGTATCAAATTGGTCTGATAGGATACTGTTAAACACTTAATCAAACGGAGGAATTATCAAATGAAGTTACAATTAGCAATTGATTTAGAAGATGTAGATGGCGCAATTGAATTGATCAAAAAGACCAAGGATAGCGTTGATATTTTTGAATACGGAACACCACTAGTAATCAACTTTGGGCTAGAAGGCCTTAAGAAGATTCGTGACACGTTCCCAGACATTACTTTATTAGCCGATGTAAAGATCATGGACGTGGCTTCATATGAAGTAAGCCAAGCCTTTAAATATGGTGCCGACATTACCACGATCTTAGCAGCCGCTGAAGACCAATCCATCAAGGATGCGGTAGCTGAAGCCCACAAGGATGGTAAGGAACTACTAGTTGATATGATTGGGATTCAAGATGTTGCTAAGCGGGCCCGTGAAATTGATGCAATGGGCGCTGACTACATTGCAACGCATACTGGATATGACTTACAAGCATTGGGTCAAACTCCATTTGAAACGTTCAACACCATTAAGGCTAACGTTAAGAACACCAAGACTGCTGTTGCTGGTGGAATCAAGGTCGACACTGCCGAAGAAATTATTGCTGAAAAGCCAGACTTATTAATTGTTGGTGGTGGAATCGCTACGGTTGATGATCCAACTAAGGCCGCTCGTGAAATTAAAGCAATGATCGAAAAGGGTGAATAAGATTGGATAGTAAGGCTTGGCAAACGGTAACTGGTGAACTCAGTGCTGCGAATGTGGTAGTGACTGATGAAGCTTTAGCAATGGTACATGCAGCTAAGCGGGTCTTTGTTGCTGGTGCTGGTCGATCAGGACTAGCGATTAAGGCCTTTGCAATGCGAATGGAACAACTTGGCAATGCAGTTAGTGTAGTGGGTGAAACGACTGCCCCGGCTTTTACCAACGATGATTTATTAATCGTCGCTACCGGTTCAGCTACCACGCCTTCGATCGTCGCCCTAGTGAACAAAGCCCGTGAATTAGGGGGCAACGTATGGTTGTTGACCGCAACGCCCACTGCTGAACTGGCGCAACAAGTTGATCATGTTACCCAGCTTCCTGGTAAGGGCAAGTTTGCCAATGAAGTTACCACGATCCAGCCAATGGGTTCACTATTTGAACAATCAGTGTGGCTGTTTGGGGATGCATTTACGCTTTCATATATGAAACGTTACAATGTGACCGAACAACAAATGCAGGCTAATCATGCTAATTTAGAATAATTATTCTCGGACACCTAGTTTTAGTGCACTGCACCCCAAAGTTTGTACAAAACTTTGGGGTGTTTTTTTGTGTCTAAATATAAAGTAGAAGATAAATTAAATGTAATTAACGCATACCTAAACGGTATGGGATCGCAAATGGTGGCTAGAAACTTTGGAGTTAAAAGTAGAAATACTGTTTTATGTTGGGTTAAGAGTTACAAAAAACATGGACTAAATGGTCTTAAAAAAAGAAAGAATATAATCGAATACTCTACCAAAGAGAAACAATATATATTAAACTGGATGAAAACGACTAAATCATCTTATCCAGAGGCAGCTTATCATTTTAATATTCCTTCTCCATCAACTATCTGGACTTGGGAAAAACGACTAGAGCAAAAAGGTATTGATGGTTTATTGTCCCGAAGGGAAAGAAAAGCCATGACAAAAAGGAAAACTAACAAAGCCGAATCAAACAATACTAATACCGATAAAGAAAAATTGAAGAAGATTGAAGAAGAAAATTTAATGTTGAGAATAGAGAATGACTTCTTAAAAAAATTGAGGGCCTTAGACGACGAAGAAGACCAGAAGTAATTATTAAAATAATCGACGAACTAAGGCTGAAATACCATACCACTAAAACATTAATACTAAAGGCATTAAGGATATCTAGAAGTACTTATTATTATATTAGATCAATCCAAAATAAGCCTGATAAGCACGCTGAAATCGCTAAAATTATCAAGGATATTAAAGATAAAAATAAATCCTACGGATATAGAAGAGTGTGTTTAGAATTAACTAATCGTGGATACCGTGTTAACCACAAACTAGTATTAAAGATAATGAAAAAGAATAATTTACTATCTTCATCATATTCAAGAAAAACACGTAAGTATAATTCCTATCGTGGTCAGGTTGGAAAACTTAAATCAAATCAATTAAATCGAAGATTTAATACTGACAGACCATATCAAAAGCTCTGTACTGATATCAGTGAATTCAGATATGGAAATTGTGATATTAATCATCGTATTTATCTTTCACCTATTATGGATTTATTTTCTGGTGAAATAATATCCTATAACATTAGCAGCCATCCAAATATGAACTGTGTTATGAAACCGTTGAAAGAAGTTATTCAATTAGTTAAGGATTTACCATACAGAACGACAATTCATAGTGATCAGGGAGCTCAGTATCAAAGTCATATCTGGCAAAAAGAGCTTAAGAAGAATAAGATATTTCAAAGTATGTCCCGTAAGGGGAATTGTATAGATAACTCACCTATGGAATCATTTTTCCATATTATGAAAGCTGAAATCATGGACTGTAATTATGACTTTAAAGAAGATTTAATGTCGTCAATGAAAATATGGATTGATTATTACAATAATCATCGTATTAAAACAAAACTAGGCGGAAAGTCACCGGTTCAATACCGGAAACTTTCCGCCTAGGAAAAACAATATAATAATGTACAACTTTTGGGGTGCACATCATAGGTGTCTTTTTTTACGCTAAATGATGAAATTAGCCGTTTAACATTAATGATTCTTATTTAATGATGTTAAGTATTAAAAATATAATATTAGCAAAAAAAACGTATGAAATATTTTAATACACATGGTATGATTATTTTTGTTCAAAACAGAAGGAGAGAAATCTTATGAAGAAAAATAATTTATTTGTTGTTGCCGCTACTGTAGTTGTTTCAGGAGCCATTTTTACTAGTGCAGTTAATGCCGATACTACTGCTACTCAAAATCAAACTAGTACTAGTAGTCAAAATCATGAAAGCAGTACTGATGTGAAAAAGGTTCGTGACGAAGCTGCGATTAAGAAGGCTAAAAAAGTTGTTGACGCAAAACAAAAAGAAGTTAAAAAAGCTGATGCAAAATTAAAGAAGAGCAATACTGCTAAGAATAAAGCTAAATTAAATAAAGCTAAGGCAGCCTTAACTAAGGCTGAAAAGAACTTAAAAGTTGCTGAAAACAAAATTTTAATGTTAATCGAAAACTAGAATAATAATAAAAATACCTTAACAATAATGAATTTATTCACTATTGTTAGGGTATTTTTTATTTAAATGTTAAGCTTGAGCAAATTTCATATATTCACTTCAGTTCCTTGTTATAATAGATAATATGCAAAGGAATGATTAATGATGTATAAAGAAAAATTAGTTGAAAAAATTGAAACAGAATTTATGGATAAACTTTACAACCAACAAAAACCAAATCTTGATAGTCGGATTTCAGTAACATTAGCAAATGAAGAATTCATTAACCTAGCTAAGTCAATTCACGCTGAATACGAAGATGAAATTAATCGTGAAGACTATGTTGCTGAATTAGTAAAGTTGGATTGTACCCATCCTAAGGGGATTTTTAATTTCGCCGTTAACGTTGAAGAATACGGATATGTTGTGCCAGACTTTGAACAAAAGGCTGACAATAACAACTTGATGTTGACGCAATACGGTGAAGCACTCTATGGAACACTTAAGTTCGATAAGGGTGAATAGTAGCTTGATTAACGCAGATATGATGTAATGGTCATTGATGTTGATCCAAGGAATGACCGGATTGGTTGTTCCTTTTTTTATTCTAAAGGGGGAATTAATAATGAAGATAATCAATTTTAAAGGTGTTGAAATTCCAGCGATTGGAATGGGCACTTGGCATATGGGAAGCGATAAAGCGACCTATGATGAACAAAAAGCCACGATTCAATATGGAATTAACCATGGAGCAACAGCAATCGACACTGCTGAACAATACGGTGAAGGTGATTCTGAACGGATTATTGGGGATGCCATTAAGGGCTTTCCACGTGAAAAATTATTTTTAATTTCTAAATTTTACCCATTTCACGCTGAACGGAAACAAATGGAAAAAGCACTTGATAACAGTTTGAAACGACTAGGAACTGATTATCTAGACTTATACTTATATCACTGGCCAGGTGGCACCCCATTGAACGAAGTCGTTGCGAACATGCAAGCCTTACAAGACACTGGCAAGATTAAGCATTGGGGTGTTTCTAACTTCGACATTTCCGACATGCTAGAATTATTATCAGTGCCAAATGGATTGAATGTAATGGCCAACGAAGATCTATATAATATTGGCTCTCGTGGCATTGATTATGACTTATTGCCATGGCAACGCGAACATGATATTCCATTGATTGCATATGCACCAGTTGATCAAGCCGATACTCGCGGGGGCGCAATCATTCAAAATGATACGCTAACTGAAATTGCTAGTCGTCATAATGCAACTGAATATCAAATTATGTTAGCATGGGTCATTAGAGATGGTCATACGTTGGCAATTCCACAAACCAATAGTCAAAAGCACATGCAAGAAAATATTGATGCAGCGAATATTGAGTTAACTAATGATGATTTAATGTTATTAGATCAAGCATTTCCAAAGCCAACTAGTAAGAAACCATTAGACATTATTTAAATGAGGTGATTTGATGTTTAAGATTGATCATGTTGATCATTTTGTACTTACAGTTCATGACATTGAAGCCAGTTGTGCGTTTTATCATGATGTTTTAGGGATGGAAGTTATTGACTTTGAAAACGGAACGCGAAAAGCACTCCGCTTTGGCAATATGAAGATTAACTTACATCAACTAGGCCATGAATTTAATCCGAAGGCTGAATTCCCAACTCCTGGGTCTGGTGATTTTTGTTTAATTACCAAGGATTCCATTGCGGATGTGGTTGCGACCTTAAAAGAAAAACAAGTCCCAATCGTGGAAGGACCGGAACCTAAGCATGGAGCAATGGGTGCAATTGAATCGGTTTACGTGCGAGATCCTGACTACAACTTAGTTGAAATATCACAATATCAAGACTAGATGAAAAGACTCAATGATTGAGTCTTTTTTATTGCACAAATTGCGACTATTTGTTTACAATTATCTAGAAAGGTTTGTGATGAATTATGATTAATAAAATCAAATATCGTAAGTTAAACGAAAAGAAAGTATTACATAAAGTAAAGAAACAATGGATTATTGTTGGAACTGCGGCCCTTTCACTATTAGCAGTGGATGCAGCACCACAGTTATTAAATCATAGCGAAATTGAAGCCAAAGCTGATACCGTCCAATCTAGTGCTGGTAGTACTAGTAGTTCGGCAGCTACGAGTGCGGTAGCAAGTACCAATAGTAGTGCGTCCGCGACTACAGTTAATGCGAGTGCCTCCAGTACTGCAAGTAGTGAATCAGCTTCCAGTACGGTGGCTAGTACCACCAGCAATACCGATTCAACAGTCGCTAGCGCTGCAAGTAGTAGCAGTGATAGCAGCAATAATTCTGCATCTGCGTCATCAGTAGGTAGCTCTGCTACCGCTAGTGCAGATGTCAGTGATAATACTACTGGCAATATTGAAAATCGGATGGGCACGACTCAATCTAGTTCTTCTGCGACTAATATCAGTTTAACTGCTACGCAACCAACTGCAAATCAACTCAGTGTTACTACAATTGATAGTGGTACTAATAGTGCAGCTTCAATTGGTTTCAGTATTTCTGGTGCTAGTAATGCCACCTATCATGGAAACGTCAGCTTGAGCAACTACGGTAACTTTGGCGCACCATATGTAGTTCAATATGTAAATAGTAGTGGGGTGGCTCCATTAACTGGAATTAAAAACTTAGTTCAATACTATAAAGCTGCTGATGGAACGGTTCAATCTTCAGCTGTTGACGCATCAGCTTATAGTAGTTTGACGCCGAATGTGGCATCCACTAGTAGTACTCCAGCGGGGATTAGCGAGGTTAACAATAGTGCGGTAACTTCATATGCACTATTGACCATTCAAAGTGGTCCGTTTGATTCCGCAGCTAACAATACGTACACTGCAAATGATCAAATTTGGTGGACGTATGACATTATTAGTAATCCAGATTACAAGGGTGATGTTGATCATTATAATGCCGTTGGTGTGACAGCTAAGAACCTAACTCCGGTTAAAGTTAACTACTTAGATAGTTCAACTAGCAGTGCAGTATCGGTTAGCCAATGGATTACTGGTGATAATATCTATCCTGGTAGTAGTTACCAACTATCAGTTTCAGCGCCATCTGGGTACAACGTAGCTACTGCTAATACAACGATTGGCGGGACGTTAAGCATTAGCAATAATACGGTCCAGGTCAGCGGAGCAGTATTTGATAACTACACTAATCCAGCAATTAATGTTTATTTGACTAAGAATGTTAGCACGCAAAGTGGGAGCATCAGCTTTCTTGATGCTGATAATAAAAATAGTTCACTTGGTGGTGAAACGTTTAGTGGTCAAGTGGGTGATCAAGTTAATTATGATATTCAATCAGCAATTAACTCGTTGCAGGCTAAGGGTTATCAACTAGCTTCAGCTAGTCAAAGTGTACCTAGTGGCACTATAATTACCATCAATAATGGCAATAATGACTATACCTATAAATTTACCCATGTAATTAAGCAATATAGTGCTAGTGATACTAATTTGCCAAGTAACATTAATCCATCAGATTTACAAATGACTGTTAGTCGGACGATTAATTTTGTGGATGGTAGCACTAACCAACCATTGACTAAGCCATCCGTTCAAACGTTTACTTATAATCGAGTAGCTAGCTATGATTTAGCAGCCAACACCGTGACATATAGTGATTGGAAAGTTGCTAATAATGGGAATCCCCAATTTGCCGCAGTTACCGCGCCAGTAATTGATGGATACGTTGCGGGAACGACTAATTATCCAGCCGTATCAGTTAATGTTAACTCTGGAACTCAGACGTTGATTGATTACTATACTAAGGCTAGTTCAAATAACACGAATAACGCTTACGCACTTTATAATTACAATTCTACGAATTTACCAGCGGGATTCAGTAGATCTAATTTGGTGATGACGGTTAATCAAAATGTTAACGTAATGAATTCAAGTAATGTGTCAACAGGTACGATCACCGTGCCAGTGCGGTTCACTAGAACGGCTGTATACCAAGGTGATAAATTCCTGGGTTACGTTAGCGATGGAACCACCAGTGTAAGCGGTGATACTAAGTATAGTGATAATAGCTGGTCAATTGACGCTAGTTCAGTTAGTCAACAAGACTTATTGAACCGAATGGGCGTAGCTGCTAGTTATGTATCTAGTGATAATGACTGGAACTATATTATTAGCCAAATTTTAAATCAAGCTAGATTTAACGCATCAGTGGGCAATAATAGTGCTGCTTCTGCTGCCATTTCAGTTAAGTTCAACGACGCAAATGCTAATAATAGCACGAATGCTACTAACACAAATAATGCTACAAGTACAACGACAAATACTGCTACAACAAGTACAAGCACTGCAACGACGACTAGTACAACGACATCAACTAGTGCTACGACAACGCAGGCTAGCGGCAGCAGTGTTGCCACTAGTAGTACGACTTCAGCTTCAAATGTAACGTCAACAAGTAGCACATCTAATGCTACCAGTACTACTAGTAATGATGAATCAGGTAGTTCGGTAACTACTAATGGTGGTACTACCGATACTACTAATTCTAATGGCGATAATACTGCTACTAGCAGTACCGATAGTGCTACTAATGATGATAGCTCTGATAGTAATGCTACTAACGACGATACTAATACTAGTAATAATGATGATACGAATGATCAAGTTACTAGTCTTAATGGTACAAGTCGTTCAAGTAAGCAGAGCGGTAGTCACTCAACGATTACTAACTTAAATAATGCAGACAGTTTAAACAATGCTTCAACTAACTCTGTATCTAAATCAGTTCGGAGTGCTAATCAGAAGGATCAATTGCCACAGACTAGTGAAAATCCATCTGATGCAGAAACCTTGTTGGCGGGGATGATAGCAATCGTATTTGCTGGAATCTTTGGTACACTATATCGTAGACAACGGCATTAATGATAAAAGAGACTGAATTTTTTCAGTCTCTTTTATTGTACAAATTGTTTTTAATTGTTTAAAATAACTATATAGAAAGGATTGTGATATTATGTTTGATAAAAATAAATATCGTAAAACTAATGATAAAAAAGTATTACATAAGGTTAAAAAACAGTGGGTAATTTTAGGAACTGCTGCTCTTACCTTGTTAGCGGTGGAAACTGCACCCCAAGGATTAGCTAACCACAGCTTTAGTCAAGTTGAAGCTAAGGCAGATACTACTAGTGCTGCTAGCAGTGGATCATCTAGTAATGGTTCCGCTACTGATAGTGCTAGTTCAAATCCTACTAGTGCATCTAGTACTGCTACCTCAGCTAGTGAATCTTCATCTGCATCCACTGATAGTTCTGCAACAACTAGTGGTTCAACATCAACTAGTTCTTCTGCATCCACTAACAGTTCTGCAACAACTAGTGGTTCAACGTTAACTAGTTCATCAGCATCTAATAATGTAACATCAGACACTAATGCTGATAATACTGTATCTTTGAGTACAGGCTCTAGCTCAACTAATACAAATACATTTTCAGCTGCTGTGGTTGGTGTTACTGATGAATTGTCTTATCGGGATGGTAATGATGATGCTGGGAAAAATGGTGTTTCTTTGACGTCGTCTAAGCCTGCTACATCTACTAGTTTTACTTATTCTACTAGTTCTTTACAGAGTAGTGGTTCTTCATACTCTTTTAGTAATACTGTCACTGAGAATAACAGTGGGGTATATCATGGTGATATCACAATTAATGTTGGTAGTACTACTGATTTAAATGGAAAGAAATATAGTTATACAAATGCCTTCACATATACTAATGATAGTAATAATAATTCACCATTAGCTAGTGATGTTGTTAGTCATATTTCAAATTTAACAACTTATCATAAAGATGCTAATAATTCAATTGTTAGCAGTTACACAGTGTCTTCAGCTGATGTAAGTAGTTATGTTCAATTTTTAAGTTCTACTAGTGATACTAATCTTATGAATAAGTATTATATAAATGGTACTAGTGGACCTACATTTAATAGCTCAACATCCGTATTGCTATTTACTTTACCAGCTAGTTTATTATCAAATAATTATAGAGGTGGCGATCAAATTGATTGGTCATTTGATTTATCCAGTGCTGAAAATGATAAATATTCTTTAACTAGTGCTGAGCCTTCTGTTCATTCTAGTGATTTTACTTACTCTCAGTTCAATAATCCAGTTACAATTAAGTTTGTTGACAGCAATAATAATCCAATTAGTGGTGCAGAAGATCAATATTTAACTAGTGATGCTATCTATAGAAATGATAGTTTTAGTGTTAGTGTTCCTACACCATCGGGATATGTAACGTCCGGTTATGAGGATAACTATTCAACTAATGTTAGTTCTTCAAATAATAGTTTTGTAGTTAGTGGTAATTTTCAAATTAATTTGAGTAATACTCAAGGAGTTACACTAGTTTACAAAAAGACTACAACAGATAGTGTAGTAGACACATTTAACTTTACCGACAATGGAAATAGCGTTGCTACCACAAGTCAATCTGGACAACCATCGAGTGCAGTAGACGTAAATTCATTACAAAGTGAAATTCCATCAGGATATGCTTTAACTTCTGAAGCAGCTAGTTCTTTGAGTAATCTTAAATTTGGTTCTTCTGATACTACTTACAGTCTTGCACTTGTTCACAAGACCCAATCATTCACAGCTAATGATAATAGTACGCAAAGTGGAGTTACTAAAGATGATTTACAAAAGACGTTCACTAGAACGATTAACTTTGTTGATGCTAGTAATCAATCAGCTGTAGCCGATCCAGTAGTTCAAACCGTTACCTATGATCGAACGGGGACTTATGATGAGATAACGAATTCAGTTACTTATAGTGAATGGAGTGCAGCTGGTAGTACTGAATTTGCATCTGGCTCAGCACCTGCAGTAAGTGGTTATAGTGGTGCCACACCTTCAAGCTATTCTGCAGTGTCAGTACCATATAGTTACAGTCCAACAGCATCATCATTAACAATTAGTTACAATAAGGTAGCGAACTCTTACAGTATTTACTCTGCCAAATCTACTAAGCTACCATCTGGATTATCTAAATCTGATTTAACTAAGTCGGTTGATCAAACCGTAACGATTAAGAATGGTTCCAACGTAGTTAAATCATTTACGGTTCCAGTAACATTGAATCGAGCTGCTTTATACAAGAACGATAGTTTAGTTGGGTACGTAAATGTTAATACGACTAGCGCCAATGATGATACCAGTTATGATAATGACAATTGGTCAGCTGATTTAACATCAGTTAACCAAGATGACTTAATGAATCGGATGTTAGACAGTGATTATTCATTAGGCAGTGATTTTGACTATGGTAGCTTGTTACAACAAATCTTTGCTCAAGCCACTGCTTCTGCCAATAATACGAATAAATCCACTAACGGTGGGCAATCAAGTGATAACAATAAAACCACTAATGATATCGTAGTTCAAGTTCAAAAGAAGAGTGTTACGCCTAGCGGTAATTCATTCTTTGGTTACTACCCTACTAGTGTTGTTTCTACTACAACTAGTCAGGTTAATGATACGCCAGTAACACCAAGCTTTTATTCTGCTAAGTCGAGCGTGGCTAGTTCTGCAGCTAGTGAATCCAGTGCTAATAGTTCTGCAGCATCTTCATCAGCTAGTTCAAGTTCCACTGCTTCAAGTAGTAGCAGTCAATCTAGTGCTACATCGAGTGAAGCCAAGCCAGTTACTTCAAGCGGTAACTCAGCTTCTCCAAGAGCAAGTAGTAGTAGACATCACTTCCACAAACCAGCTGGTCATAAGCATCATCAAGGTAATGATGAATTCTACCACTCAAATAGACATATGACTAAGCAACGTCATAAGAAAGGCAGTAGCATTTATCGTTCGCATAATCACTTTGCTAAGAAAAATGATAAGAATTACTCAACTAAAGTATTAGCAGCAAAAGAAAAATTTGCGAGAGAACAAAGATCTATCGCAGCTTCTAAAGCAGCTAAGAGACGGGCTAAAGCTTTCGCTGGTACTGGAAAGCATACGCATGCATCCGCACCAATGGCCACTAAGCATCATGCTAAGAGTATCAAGACTAATTCAACTAAGGTTAATGCAGCTAAGAGTCATGTAACTAAGGCAAATGCGGTTAGTCATAAATCTTCATCTGCAAATACTGTTAAGCATGAATATAACAACCGTGCCGCTAACGATGATCGTAAGGCTAAATTACCACAAACTGGTGAAAATCAAACCGTTCGTAATGCATCCTTATTCGGATTAGTAGCGATTGCAGTTTCTGGAATCTTTGCTGGGATGTACTACAAGAAGCGCAATTAATAATTATATTTAAAATTAAGTAGGGAATCCATCGTTTATGATGGGTTCCTTATTTTTCTTTATTAGTGATAATTTCGACTAGGCTTTATTGCAAAATAATATTTACACTATTTTGTTAAAATAAGGCTATAATAGAAATAAAATCATTATAGGAGTGAAGACCAATCAAATTTTATTCGTATCAATACTTAACTCATAATTCACATTTACTTGACTACTTATTTATTGGTGTCGGTTTACTAATTAGCGCCATCATTATTGTGATTGGTATTAAGTACTATCGTAATCGAACCAACTTAAAATTTCGCAATATTTTAATTGTGATGTTTGCATTCGCAGCGATGGTCATTTGTTTAGAAGTAGGAAAGATTCAAAATCAAGCTTCAGCACAAAGTGATTCCGGACAGATTGCTCGAATTATGCGTAAAATTAGTTCTGAGCATCACGTTGCGTTATCGAAAATTTATACTAGCTCG
This sequence comes from Nicoliella lavandulae, assembly GCF_037546185.1. Taxonomy (NCBI): domain Bacteria; kingdom Bacillati; phylum Bacillota; class Bacilli; order Lactobacillales; family Lactobacillaceae; genus Nicoliella; species Nicoliella lavandulae. Next base: position 847,701 of record NZ_JAWMWH010000001.1, read on the forward strand.
CCTACCATTAGCAAGCAGTTAGTAATGAAGGTAGATAACAAGTATTACCAAGTTGATATTAATAGTGATACTGAAGTTTATAGCACCAAGAAAGTCCATCCGTTTGCAGAAAAAATTCAGTATGTGAAGTCCGGTGGGCTAAACTTAAACTTGAATAACGGTCAATACTTAAATATTGCTGGTAAGTTGTTGATTGGATTCCTAATGTTAGTTTTCCAAATCAATTTATCTGGTAAGGGGAACTTAGATCCGGCAAATGCGGTGGATGAACTACAAAACTATGTATTAGGAGGGATTGTTGGTGGGACGGTGTTCAACCTCAGTATTTCCATCCTAGAGTTTATTGTAATCGTGCTTATTTGGACGGTTATCATCTTTAGTAGTAAGGTCTTGATCAATGAGAGCGACTTCTTTAAGAATTTACTGAACGGGAGCCCGAAAGTCTTGATTAGCCGTGGTCGGATTGATGTCGCAACGGCGTTACGCAGTGGGGTTTCGGCTAGTGATCTAGTGTTCAAGTTGAATAATTCTGGGGTTAGTGATTTACAACAGGTTAGTAAGGTAACCCTAGAACAAAATGGTGAGTTGAATATTAATAACTATCACGATACAACGACTAATTTGCCAATTATTACTGATGGTAATGTGAACGAAGATGTGTTAGAACATATTCATAAGGACGAATCATGGTTGATGAATCTATTGAGCGAGCAACATCACGATATTAAGGATGTTTACTTAGGTCAAATTGTAAATGGTGATTTAGTACTAACGCTATACCCAAAGAAGAGTACACCACTATTAAGATTTCTACCAAATGAAATTATTAATTTAAAGAATGTATTTAAGAAGAAATAGGAAAATCGCTAGTGATTAAGTCACTGGCGTTTTTATATTGGTTTTATTATTTATATTTTTAAATTATGGAGGTAGCTGTTAATTATCACTTTTAATGATATAATTGTAATTAATTTTTATTAAACATTTTTAGAATATGTTTTGTAATTATTTATGATTAATAATTTGTTAATGTATTAAAATAGCAAATTGAGTTTAAGGGGATGAACTAATTTTGCGTTATTGTAAATTTAAGTTTAGAAGTGGGTCTTATCTAAAATCTAAAAGAAATTATTTTAGTTATAAGAAAAAATTAATGATGGTAACAATTACACTATTCGGGCTATTTATGTCTGAAAAAGCAATTAGTAATAATGTAAATGCTGATTCAGTTAGTAATAATATTGAAGTAAATAGTGTCGTTAGTCAAAGCGCTTCCAGTAGTGCTAATAGTTCAAGTGTTTCAAGCGCTTCAAGTATTTCAAGTGCTTCAAGTGCTTCTAGCAGTACAAGTAATTCGGCGTCTTCCGATAATAATACTGGTTCGAGTGCTTCTAGTAGTACGACTAGTTCAGCGACTTCCAATAGTGATACTGCTTCGAGTACATCTAATAGCACCACCATCTCAGAGGCATCCAGTAGTACTGATAGTTCCAATGTTTCTAGTAGTTTTGCTACTCTAATGAATACTGATAGTTATACGATTGATGATCGAATCGGAAGCGATCAGAACAATACTAGTTTCCAAAAAATAGTATACTTACGAAGCAGCAAAGTTGATGGAAATGGGAATCCAATTAAAAACCCGTATGTTGTTTCTGGTAACGATGGTGATATCATTTCGTTACCAAATGGTGAACAGGTTAAAATTAGTGGGAATCAATTAGTAGATCCTAATACAAATGAGTCATTTAATAATAACGATTACTTTGATAATGGAAATAACTTTGATCCAGTTAATAAAGACTATACAGTCAGTTTTAAGTTGAGATTTGAAGATTTATCAGGGAATCCGCAACCAAATAAATATAATAATAACAACCCTGATGGGGAGTTGACTATAACCCAAAATGTATATGGTTATGATGGAGAACCATTTGACATTGATTACCGTAATTTTCTTGGGGACCCTAGTTTATATAAAGACTATGTAGCTCAAACCATTAATAATCAAGTTAATAATCAACAACCTTATTTAGTAGCGATTTTAGGTCACGGGCTTATGAATGGAAACGATACGGTTATTTTAAAGCCGACAGTTAACTATGCTAAAATTAATTACTATTACTATGACAACATGAGACAAAGACATGATATCCCATCTAATGAATTATATAAGGGGATTTATGCTGATTCAATTGATATTAATACGCCATTTAACAATCTTGAGGCTAGTAAATATTTTAGTGTAGTTCCAGGACAAAGTGAAAGCTATAATGATTATGAAGATCCTAATAACCCTCAAATAATAAATGTCCAAGTTACGCCGAAGCCAATTACCCAAAATTTAAGGGTTAAAATTATGAAAAAGGGCGATACTAATCCTAATGATGCAGTTTATGGAACGGTTACTTTTCAAGGGCTTTATGGAAATAAATCAACTGTTAATATTAATCCATCGAATATAACTGTCGATGGATCGGACAATCCCTTATCAAATCCAAATAATAACTTCTTAAGTAGTGGCACTAATTTGTCAGCAACATTAGGGGTAGACCCAAGTGGAAACCTGGGAGAAAATAACTTTACTTGGGATTCACAGGATAATGTTTCATCACCACTGTTGACTTGGGATAATCCTGGTACTGACCAAGCTACACCAGTTGTTTATTATGTACCTTCTTCAAGTTCGAATACACCAGCTAGTGGGGAACAGTATGTAACGGTACCAAAGCTACTTTATACCTATCGGCTATGGGGTCCTTACGATCAGAGCTATAATCCTGATCCAGCAACTAATTTGGCACATGATCCATATACAATTAAAGACTATAACAAAGTAAGCGGTAAAAATAATGGCATTGGAGCGGTTAACTTCTCCACAGTATTTAATTCATCAATTAGCACTGCTGATAAGTTACCTAAGAATTCCATTATTCAATTAGTACCATGGACTCAATCTGGATATAGTGGCGATAATCGTTCTAATCCAGACGTACCAATTGTGGTTCAAGTTGATAAGGATAATCATATTGTACGGCTAAAATGTAGTTGGTAATGATCCAACTCAATTACATGTTTTAACGAGTGATAGAAAAAACATCCAGATTCAAACTACAGCTGCCAATATTCCAAAAGGAGTTCCTACTACAGAAAATGGAATTGCCGGTGTAAAATTACCCCGTTATATGTATAATTATAATCCTAATTTAAATGCTGAATTAAGAAATGAGAAAGTATTTTATCCCAATGATGCTGTTGTGTTAAGTGATGATAATGGAGCAATTTTATCTTATCATGATGGTAATTATTATTTCCCGGATGATACTAATTATCAAAATCCAATTAGTTTTACAGCTAATGATAGTCAACCAATATTGGATAGCGAAAATAGTACAGGAGGCATAAATGCTTATCAATTAGGTGATATTAATAATTATGCTAAGCCATATACCATTAATTTAAAGTTCTTAGATTCAGATGACAAAACTAATTTGACAAATGGGTTACCTAATCCTACTAATGCAATTATTTCTAAACAGGTCACTGCTTATACTGGTGATCGGATTTATTATGATTCTAATTCAGGAACAGTAATGCTTACACGTTATGGAGTAAATGCAAATAATGTTCAGCCTAAATATGATACTGCTCCTCAATCATATACATTGATTGATTTTAATAAATCAAATGTTCAGTTTAGTACTGATTGGTCATATTCTGGTGACGTTCAAGCACAATATGCTACTTATAACTATAATACAGATTCGTCAACTAGTAATGGTTATCATATAGCTGATTGGACGGTAGGTGATGATAAGGATAACACTCAAATGCATCCATATGGTCCAGATGGTTCCGATAATACTGCAGTTGTTTATATGCACTTTAATCAACCCTATGAACAAGTTAATATTCCATACATTGATGTTTCTACTGGTAAGCAGATCTACTTTACTAGTTCCAAAGTTCCAATTGGAACACCTAATAATGTTCTTGATCAATATTTACCTACTAAAACTAAAACTTCTCAATATGGGACAACTGAGTTGATTGCTAATGATGGATATAACCTGGGTGAATACAGCAATTATAAATATATACTGAATACTGGTATGAGTATTGCTTATTCTGGTGAAAATAAAATTGTTACTAATTATGTTTTTCTACTACCATTTGACCCTAATGATCCAGCTAATGTTGATAAGTCATATCCACTTACCATTCACTATGTAGATCAGGATGGGAATCAAATTAATGGTTATAATGATATTAAATTAACTGGTTCAGAACCATCTACTATTAAGAATGCAATGGATAAAGACGGCTTGTCATTTATTGATTATTCTAAAGATGGTTGGCAATTTAATGGGATTCGTTTTGATAGTCTTCAAAATGACTATACTACGCAAACTCAAGACCAAGTGTTTAATATTGATTCACGAAATAATGGTGAAATGATGTTTGGTAAGCACGTTAACATCTACATTGTGTTATCGAAAACAACGTCATCAGGAACATCAAGTGCATCATCAAGCGCATCTTCCCAATCATCATCAACGTCGAGTGCATCATCAGCGTCATCAAGTGCTTCGTCGCAATCATCATCAACATCGAGTGCGTCATCGACGACATCTAATACTTCGTCACAATCATCAACAACGTCGAGTGCGTCATCGACGACACCAAGTACTTCGTCACAATCATCAACAACGCCGAGTGCATCATCAGCGTCATCTAATGCTTCGTCGCAATCATCAACAACGCCGAGCGCGTCATCGACGACATCCAGTGCTTCGTCGCAATCATCAACAACGCCGAGTGCATCATCGACGACATCCAGTGCTTCGTCACAATCATCAGCAACGCCGATTGCGTCATCAACGACATCTAGTGCCTCGTCGCAATCATCAGTAGCATCGAGTGAGTCGTCGGCACCATCAAGTGCTTCATCGCAATCATCTGTGGCATCGAGTGCATCCTCACAATCGTCATCTAATTCCAGTTCTACTGTTAATTCATCTTATGGTTCTTCCGCAAGTTCAAGTAGCTCTATTAATAGTTCAACTAGTTTTAGTACTAGTTCATCAAGTCATTCCAATAATAGTGATAGAAAGTTAAATAAACTTCCTCAAACAAATGAAAGTCAATCCGTTAGTCGGATTGGTTTGTTAGGAATGTTGCTAGTGATTATTGCGAGTGTATTATCATTACTGGGATTAAAGAAGCGTAATGATAAAAAGTAATTAATATTTAAATGAGTTACTCGGCTTAAATATAATTGAATAAGGCATCCATATACATTAAGTACCCTATAGTTGTTAGATCAAATCTAATGATTATAGGGTGCTTTTTTGATTGAATGTGCTTTTGTAAGAAGTTGTACGTTCTTAAAAATACTTGAAATCTATTATTAAAAACGAGTCTTTAGGACTAATTCAATAGGTATTGTATTATTTTCAACTTTCATCATCTTTTGATTCTATTTACTGTATCTATAAATAATTATTCATATTTTTATGCGTTAATTATACTTTTAGTTCTTATATGATATAATTAATAAATATACATTTAAGCTATAGGAGAGTTAAGAATGAATAAAGTGTTTAAATGGCTAAAAGATGCCATTAATGTTAACTATTTTAAAAAGAAAGTGACTGAATTGAACGACGAGGTTAGTTCACTTACTAAATTAAATGATGACTTAAAAGATAAAATTAATCAAAAGCTATCATTAAAAGAAATGGAAGCATATGAATTAATTAATCTAGTTGGTGATAAAAAGAAAGAAATTGATGTATTAGATGTTGATATATCTAAACAAAAAGAAAAATTAAAATTGGTTATGGATAAAATAAAAGAAGAAAATGAAGTCATTGAAAATCTAAAAGCTAAAATTGGCGATTTAGATTCTGATTCAGAAATAGCTGATTATGGGCTTTACAATCCTAACTATGAATTCCAATCTACTTGGCAGTATAAAAATGAATTGGATGATCTTCGCAAAAGCCAAAAAGAAATGATTAAAGACAAAACAGCAGTTAACTATAATTCAAATTGGACCGTTAATAATAGTAAGGCGCTTGGAAGAAAAATGGTTAATAACGAGATAAAAGCCATTTTAAGAAGCTTCAATAATGAATGTGATGAGGCTATAAAGAAGGTAAGGCACGGTAATTATGAAAGAATTGAAAAAAGAATTAATAAATCTTTTGAACAACATAATAAAATTTATGCTGTTACTGAGATTAGCTTAAGTCATAATTATTTAAAACTAAAATTAAGAGAGCTTAAGCTGGCATTTGAATATCAACAGAAGAAAGAAGAAGAAAAAGAAGAGCTTCGTGAACAAAGAAGAATTGAACGAGAAAATGCTGCTTTAAAGCGAGAGGCTGAAAAGCAACAAAAGAAACTTCAAAAAGATGTTGACCATTATCAAAAAGCAATTAATGAGCTACAGGAGAGATCAAATCAAGAAAAAGAAAATCAAGGGCTAAAGGATGAAATTGAAAAACTAAAAAGACAAATTTCTGACAAAGAAAATGAATCTAATGATTTGGATAGTCGTATATATAATGCTAAAGCAGGGTATGTTTACATTATCTCTAATATTGGAGCCTTTGGAAAAAACATATTTAAAATTGGTGTTACAAGACGTATGAAACCGGAAGAACGAGTTAATGAGTTAAGTAGTGCTTCAGTACCATTTAAGTTTGATGTTCATGCCTTTGTATATAGTTCGGATGCCTTTGCATTGGAAAATAAACTTCACCAAAGATTTAATGATAATCGTGTGAACCTAGTTAATAACCGAAAGGAATTTTTCAGAATCGGTATTGATGAAATTAAAGATGAATTGAAAAAATATGATAATGTCACTGTAGACTTTAATGAGTTCCCAGAAGCAGATGAATATCGACAAACTAAAAAGATAGAATCGAACAACAAATCTAAAGATGAACTTGATGCTGTATTATCAAGTTAAGTGTAAAAATAAGAAGTTAGCTTATAGCTTTCTTCTTATTTTTTATTCACACGTGTACTTTGGGTTACAAATAATATAAAATATGCATTAAGATAACAATTACATATTGAGTTTAAATCGATTAGGTGGTTATTTATATGGATAAGTATCCAATTATCAAAGAAGTTAAATATAAGAAGAACAGTCTAACTAAATTAAAGAATCAGTTGAAAAACAATTTAGATGATCAACGAATTATTTTTAAATTCCCGACTGTCTATATTATTTTGGACAAAGTTGGCTCTGGATATCATGCATATGTTGGAGAGACTAATGACATTGAACGCAGAACTAATCAGCATTTAGTTGAAAAACGTTCTGATTTTTTAAGTCTATCTAATGATAAAGCGAATATGTTAGTCATTGGTCATGATCATTTTAATAAGTCATTAACAATGGATATTGAAAACCGAATGATGATGTATTTATTGAGTTCAGATAAAATCAGTCGACTTAACAATCGACGTACCAATAATCAGGAGCAGTACTACACCTATGAAGAATTGAACCCCATTTTTTCAAAAATATGGCGTCAATTACATCATATAAACTCAGATGTTTTCCCAGCTGAAGAAGTAATTAAGGTTTCATCATTATTTAAATCATCACCATTTCATAAGTTAACTCCAGAACAGTATCAAGCTGCTGAAAAAATCGAAATTCGAATTAATCAGTTATTAAATGAATATAAGGGCCAAGAAACGGGAACTCTGTTAATGGTCGAAGGTGCAGCTGGAACTGGCAAAACGGTTTTACTTAGTCAATTGTTTAATAGCCTAAATAAATCGCAAGTTGATAATAATGCACATCATCCCAAGTCATATATTTTAGTTAATCATGAGGAACAAGTTCATGTTTATCAAAGAATTGCTAGTAAGTTAGGACTTGATAAGTTAGATCCACTTATTGCTAATAAGCCATCTAACTTTTTAAATCAGCATCCGTTAAGTGAAGGAAAAGTAGATGTAGTATTAGTAGACGAGGCACACCTACTTTGGACGCAAAGTATTCAAGCATATCAAGGTGGCAATCAGTTAACAGAATTACTGCAACACGCTAAAGTCGTTGTTGCTGTTTTTGATCCTAACCAAATTTTAACTACAACTGGATATATTACGCCAGATCACATTGAAAAAATGGAAGCGCAGGCGAGTTCGAAAAATAATTTGATTCATTTAAATAATCAAATTCGAATTAAAGCATCTTTGGATACGTTGCGGTGGATTGATGATTTAATCTTCAATAGAAAAATTGATAAAATTCCTAATGATAGTCGTTATGATTTAAAAATTGCCCGTAATGCGAAAGATATGTATGATTCTATTCGAAGTCATAATTCTAAGGAAGAAAATGATCGTAAAGGATTGTCTAGAATGATTGCGACGTATGATTGGGATTATAAGATTAAAAAACCGGAACAAGGTGGTAACTGGTTAGTTCGGGCTGGAAATTTAACATTGCCATGGAACACTCAACTACCAAAAGTACGTGGCTTTGCAAAACTACCTTGGGTGGAACAACCACAAACAATTGATGAGATTGGATCTACATTTACGATTCAAGGGTTTGATCTAAACTACGCAGGATTAATAATTGGTCCATCGGTAAAATATCGAAATGGAAAAATTATTTATGATGCTGCAGCTAGTAAAAATAAGAAGGCAACTAAGCGTAGGACTTTAGATAATGGTGAAAGGAAGGATGTATCTGAAGAACTACTGCAAAATGAATTAAATGTTTTGATGAAACGGGGAGTCAATGGTTTATATATCTATGCGGTGGATGATGAATTAAGAGCAGCTTTATTAAAAGCCAGTGATCGTAATCACATCTTAAAATAGTTAGTATTAAAAAATTTAACGTCAAATATTAATATACTAATATTGATGGGCAATGGAGCAATTTTAATGGCGAATGGATTTATAACGAAAGAATTTAAAATTAAAAAGGGAAATGGTGAGTTGATCCCGTCCCATGACAGAATAACCAGTCGGGATGAACTAAAATTAACTCGTGGTGATGTTATTTATGTTTATCATGGTGATAGAAACATTTATGTCGGGCAAACTAAGCACTTTAAAGATAGACATGCGGAACATCTAAAAGAACCTAATCGTAGATATCTTAATGGTAAATATTTAGAAGTAATGATTGATTTTGGAAAACTAATAAATCAACAGTCATTGGATGATATTGAAAAGCAGTTAATTACGTATATTACATCTGACTACGATGGTTCTAGAATGATGATTGATAATAACACGTCTGGGAATACATCAGAGTCTTATGATAATAAGGACAATGTCTTTTTCAATGTAATTAAACCGTTTTGGAGTATTTTATATAATCGAGGTTATGTGAAGCATGAATCGCTAACTGATATTCAAAAGTCAATCCTATTTAAGTACTCCCCATTTAATGCATTGCCTAACGATAAGGTTCAAATTATTAATACAATTGCTAATCAACCTGGTAATTACGTTATTAGTGGGTTAGCTGGGACTGGTAAGACTGTTATTTTGACTAATTTAGCAGCGTTAATTAATAAAAAGTTTCCTAACGCTAAAATTGGCATTGTGGTGAAAAGTAACTGGAAAAAGACCGGTGAAAAAATATTTAATGCCTATAATGTTGATAATATTGAAGTAACAAGTGCTTTGTCGTTGATTAGATCAAAAAAGAAGTATGATTTTATTATTGTTGATGAATCGCATCGACTTAGAAGATATTATTCTAAGGGGCAACATACGACGATGGATATTTTTAAGGATAAAAATGGCAATTATGATGAGAATGCAAACGAATTAAAAATGTTAGGTGCACTTACTGATAATTTAATATTGTTATATGATCCATCACAACAAATAAGGCCCAATGATATCCCTAGAAAAGACTATCAAAAGTATATTTATAATAATGGTTTTAAACGTTTTAAGCTAAAGTCCGAGTATCGAATTAACGTTAATGATGATTCAGAAAATGAATATACTAGTGATGATTTTATTAATGGAATTCTTTCATTTCTCCAAATCGAATCACGACCCTTTAATAAGGCATTGTTTAGAGAGTACCTTAATTGTACTGAACCCAATTATGATGCTTACTTTGGAGTAGTGGATTCGATTACGGAATTATTTGATTATCTTACTTATAACGAAAACTATGACCCTGGATCCCAAAATCGGGTAATGGGCGGATACACTAGAAAATGGGTCAGCCGAAAAAACAAGGAAGCATATGACTGGATCGAATCGGATGATGCTAAGTGGCGTTGGAACTCTACTAATGAAGATTGGATTAATAAAAAGAATTCAAGAAATGAGATTGGCTCAATTCATGCTGTTCAAGGAATTGATTTAAATTATGCTGGAGTGATTATCTCCAAAGATATTACCGTTACTGATGATGGTAAAATTATTGCTGTAAAGGATAATTATATGGATACTAACGGCAAATTTAAAAAAATGATTTTGATGACGAAGCTTTTACTGATTTTATTAAACATATTTACTACGTGCTTTTAACCCGTGGAATTAATGGTGTTCGAATCTATTTTGAAGATGATAAATTGAGAAACTATTTTGAAAAATTTATGGAATTTGATCAATAACTACCCAAGCCACTTTCATTGAATCCATTCCCCCAATTCACTATACTTAAATCACAAATATATCCAAAGAGGAGCATAGCAATGACAAAACACTTTCCGTTCTTAGACCATGTAGTATTTGATAATTACAATCTGAATGACCACTTTATCGATATCATTGGTAAACACAATCGAGTGCAACTGGACAATGAATTTGAACAGTTCCAAGTATTACTGCTGGCTAAGTCCGGACAGGTGTACGCGCTCACTTGGGGCCGCCAACCATTAAACCATGGTAAATCAGTTCAACGTGGCACCGATGGCTTTAAGATTTTTGCACAGCTCATCCATGAACTATCTGAGTATGTAGATGTGAGTGCTACTAAGTTTTCGTTTCGAAATGATAACTTCTTATATTGGCAAATTGAAGCGGCTAACCAATATGATGAACAACAGTTGGATGCGATGGATTTGGTTGGTAAAACTTCATTGATTCGGGATGTTCGCATTCCTGGTAGCGTGATTAAAAATTATCAACTCCTTTATGATCAACAAGTGTTAATGATTGAATACAAGGGCTTTGAAGACTATCCGGACTTAATTGAAGATGACTTCATCCAAGTAGAGTATTACGTTAATCGTATTTCTAACTACTTAACTGATGCTGATCGAGATATCGTGTTAGCTGGTTTCATTAGTGCATGGAATGAAGTGGTCGATCCGATTCAAGTGCTAAAATCTGGCTACCTATCCGTTGAAACAGAGGCTGAATATCGGGCACGGTTAGTTGAATTTGACACCAATGCCTTGGCAAATAAACGCCAAGCATCTTATGACGCCCATGCTAAGCTAGAGAAAGTAATTAATGAATCAGATTCAGAAATGCAATTTTGGAATGATAAATGGTATGTGGTATCCGGCATTAGCCGATTTCCGCTGCTACACGAAATTTGGTTGCAAGATAAAAACATTAACTAAAAAAGGATTCAGGTAACGATGCTACGTTATCTGAGTCCTTTAGTTTTAAATGGCATCATTAATGGCGTCAACTAAATGTTCAGGATTATCAACACCTAGGACTAACCGTTGATAATGCTCATTTTTTAGTTGGATTACTAGTGGTTTATTACCACGCTTGATATTGAAGAATGTTTTTTCGCCATCTTTAACAAAGCTACCAGCCCAATAATTTGGCAGGGCCGTGCCTAGATTTTTAAAACCCTTACTTTCGTTTAAAATTCCGGTATCAATGGATGCACCGGCAACGTTTCTTAATGGAATTACAATTTTGCTTTTTAGCGCCGCAAGCTTGTTCACTCCTTGCGGTAATATGATCAATTGGTCATTAGTTAATTCAACTTTGTTTTCCATTATTTTCATCTCCATGAATAATTCCGCTATGTTTAAGTAGTGCTAACCCAATCTGGGCTGCAATTTGATTACTTTGATTAGATTCATACCAAGCTTGGACAATTTTAAATACCTTTTTACTGCGAGGGGTAACTTCTAGCATCGCAACCATTAGTAATCCCCATTTTAGTTGGTCATCCCTTCCGGCTAAGCTTAATTTTAGGGCGGCAATGAACATTCCCTGTTTGCTACCAAATGTACTGTAAAGACTACCACGTAACAGCCCAGTCCGTTTGACGATATCGTCTAAAGACGTGCCGTTATAGCCGCTCCGGATAAATAATTGTCCAATTTGAGTCAGAACCGTGTGCGGATCAAAGGTTTTAGTTCTTCCCATGCGATTAATATACATTTATTTGACTAAATAGTCAAATAAATGCAAACTTAAAAGCACCTCATTTGAGATGCTTTAGTTTAATGGTCAGCTAGCGTTTGGAAGGGATGGATTTCAATATCCATCATGTTTGCCTTAGTCAATGGATCATTTCTGATCAATGCTTGGGCCGCTTCTTTAGACTCCACTTCATAAACGATTAGGCCTCCGGTGTTATCAGTAGCAGAACCCGCAAAGATGACGTTGTTTAACTGGGCTTGCTGCTTTAAATATGCAATGTGATCCTTAACGATTTGAGTCCGTTCATCAGCTGAACGGCTAGCAGTTTGTTGATTGGGAGTCGCAAATTCAATAAATTTAGGCATGGTAATCACTTATTCTCCCTTCGTAACGTATTCAACGTACTCTTGAGCCCGGCGAGCTAGTTGATCTTCATCTAAGTTTTGCATCACCCCAGGGGTAATGAATGGATTGATGAATTTAGTGCCAATCATGTTGCTCGTGGCTTTAAATGGTGCTAGTAGTGCTTTGATAGTGTAGTTAACGGAACCATCAGGGCGGTAATTTTCAACCGGTGCACCAGCGGAAACGGCCACACCGAGTTGTTTACCGTGGAGTGCATTTCCAGTTGATCCATATGCCCAACCATATAATAAGACAACATCTTCCCACTTTTTCAGTAGGCTAGGTGCACTATACCAGTAAAATGGGAATTGAAAAATGATGCGGTTAGCTGATTCAACTGCTTTTTGTTCAGCTGTAACGTCAATGTTGCCATCTGGATAGAGTGCGTATTCATCTCTAATTGTGATGTTATCATCGTGTTGGTTCTCAACGGCTGCTCGAAAGGCCTGATTGACCCGCGAGCCTTCTAAATTGGGGTGAAATAGTAAAATTAATGTTTTCATGAATTAGGCTCCTTTGATTTTAATGGATATCCTTATTAAACCACCTGGACCTAACTATAGTGCAAGCAATGTGATTAATTATTGATAAAAATTTGACCTGGAGTTAACTTCACCTAATATAATAATGATTAAAGGAAGTGGTTTTGTGGAATTATCAATTACACAATTATGTGCTAAATATGGTGTGCCGATTGAAACCTTACGCTACTATGAACGAATTGGATTAATTCCAAACGTTCCTCGTAGACCCAATGGAAATCGTTACTATAATGATGATTTACAGGAATGGGTCGAAATGGTAGTGTGCCTTCGCCAATCAGGGGTTGCCATCAAGGCGTTGAGGAAGTACATTGAATTAATTAAAATGGAGCGGAACGTGAATCATTATTACAAGAACAAGAGCAATTACTAGTAGCTAAACGTGCTAAGCTAGACGTTTCAATTAACCGTCTTCATCATAAAGTTGGTTTATATAAATCTGGTGAAATCAAAAATCACCATAGTTATTATGAAGAATATGAAATTGAAAAAGACATGCAAAATCATAACTAAGTTTCACTTAATGATGTGGTAGAATAAAGTTACTACATACGTTAGGGAGACGATTGATTTTGAATCAAAAAAAGGGGATTACCTTTGCCGTAGTGGGTTCAATCTGTTGGGGAATGTCAGGAACGATTGCTGAATATCTATTTGCAACGCAGCACGTTTCGCCCTTGTGGTTGGTCGGACTACGATTATTAGTGGCCGGAATATTGTTATTAGCATGGAGTGGCATCATTAAACATGAATCGATCTTTAGTATTTGGCAGGATCGCTCCGCACGCTTACCATTAATCGGGTTTTCATTGCTAGGGATGCTACCATCCCAATTAGCTTACTTTATGGCGATTAAATACGGGAATGCACCGACTGCCACTGTTTTACAGTTCTTAGGGCCTATTTTTATAATTGGGTATCTAACGATTGCCCACCGGAGTTTACCGAGTCGCGTGGACATTGTATCCGTAATCTTAGCGGTCATTGGGACCTTTCTATTAGTTACCAAGGGGCACTTTGACAGCTTAGCGTTGTCGATCGCAGCATTAGCCTGGGGGATTGGTGCTGGATTGAGTCAGGCTTCATACACACTTTTGCCCCGGAAGTTATTAGCCCGTTTTGATGCCCGGTTAGTAGTGGGGTGGGGAATGACGATCGGGAGCCTACCGTTTACGGTCGTATTAGTGCGTGAACCGATGCCTACGTTATCATTTCCAGTGGTGGCTAGTATTTTCTTCATTATTATTTTCGGAACAATGCTAGCATATCTTTTCTACCTCAACAGTGTGAAGTATATTTCACCATCGGCTACGGGGATGCTTAGTTCCTTTGAACCATTGACGGCGACCGTGTTATCAGTAACGTTTTTGAGTACACCGTTATCATTCGTACAAATTATCGGGGGCTTATTCGTAATTGCAACTGTGTTTGTGCAGACCATTTTTAAACATGAATAAAAATCAACTCGCATTTGATCTTTAGAATGCGAGTTTTTAATTACCAATTTTTTGGATTATATGAGTCATCATTATGGTCAGCCATTGTTTGATGGTACTTGGCTAACTTGGCTTCCAAATGTTCGACTTGCTGTTGGGCTTCCCTAACCTTTTGTCTACCAATAGCTAGTTGTTGCTCAATAATTTCTGCTCGTGTGTTAATAGTGGCATCACCATCTAGACATAGTTGAACATATCTTTTTAGATTTTTGATGGACATTCCCGTTTTACGCAGGGCATGGTCACCGAGTAACCAGTTGATGGATTGTTGATCAAAGAGGCGTTCATTGTTCGGACCCCGTTGAATCGATGGGACTAGCCCTTGATCCGTATAGTAGCGAATCGTGTATTGACTGAGTCCAGTTTGTTCAGCTGCTTGTTTAATACTTAATCTTTTCAATATTTTTGTTCCTTTCGTTTAATCCCTAACAGTAATACCAATACTAACAATGCCATAACGGTTAGAATAACTGATTCCATTTGGTACTTATTTTGCACCGTTATGATATTGCTGGTCAACGTAACGGTAATGGCTAGACAGACGGCAGATCCAATTTGTTGTGCCATGTTCAACATTCCAGATGCGGCTCCTGAAATGGAATGATCATGAATGTATGCGATTCCATAGCTAGTTAGTGGAGATATAATGACGCCTTGGCCAAAGCCGATTAGGGCTACTGGAATCAAGAAGGTAATTGAAAAACCGAGATGAAGGGGCAAATAAACCCCAGCAGCAAGACCAATTGCCATTGCGATACTCCCCATGATTGCCGTGTTCGCTAGTCCTAAATGCTGGATGAATTTATCAACGAATAATGATGAGATGAATTGTGGAATCATTTGTGCTAGTAATGCGAATGCAACGACCAATGGTGTGAAGTGGTAGCTACTTTGTAAAATTTCTGGAACTAAGAATAGATACGTAATCATAATTCCAGTATCTAAGAAGCGGGCTAGATATGCAAAGTTTCGAACTGGATTATTAAAAATCGATAGTGGAATCATAGCATTAGTTAACCCATTTTCGTGTTGAATAAAGAGTACCAATAAGATGACTGCCAGGCCCAATGCAATTAAGCGATAAGTAGTACCGTTGATACTATAGACCAAGAGCAGTAGGCCTAGCGATGATAAGATGGTCCCTGTAATGTCTAACTTTTGGTCATCACTAGCCCGGTTACTGATGTATTTGATTGCTAAGCCAATCATAATGAAACTAATGGGGACGTTAATCAAAAATCCATAGCGCCATGATAGGAAAGTATTGATGATTCCACCAAACAAAAACCCAATACTAGCCCCAATTCCTGCAGTAAGTGAATAGTATTGAATTGCCTTGGCACGCATTTGGCCTTGATAGTTATCCATGATAATTGCTAACATCGTGGGCGCTAAAATGGCTGCGCCGATTCCTTGGGCAGCTCTTGCAATAACGATCATGGGAAAGTTGATCGATAATCCTACAATCAGTGAGGTGATTCCAAATAGTAGTAATCCAATGATCAATACTGTTTTGCGGCCCCAAATATCACCTAATCGGCCACCAAATAAAATAAAACTACCAAATGTTAGGGTATAAATGTTAGAAATCCAGTCGATAGTTTGGGAAGTTAAATGGAGCGTCTGTTCAATATAGTCACTACTTGTAAAAACGACCGAGTTATCAATTAAAATCATGAAAAATACTATTAAGACGATTGGTAATACCATCCCGAACTTTTGGCTATGTGCTTGCATTTGAACCGCTTCCTTTATTTTTATAATTACTGTTATTGTAAAGGACTCGAGTAACTAGAAGGCAAGTCAAAAATAAAAACCACACCTAAGATGGGGTGGCTTTTGTAAAGATTAAAGTGATTGACGAGTTGGCCGTACGATTACTTCACTTACGGACATGTTATCAGCAGTGCCAATTGCGTATTCTACCGCGCTAGCTACTTGTGCTGGTTGAAGGCCGTTGATGTTTTTAAAGAAATCTTCTGCAAACTTCTTTTGATCCGCATCATTAATCGAATTAAATAACTCAGTACCAGTGCTACCGGGGGAGATAATGGTGGTTTTAATGTTGTTTTCAGCCTGTTCCATTCTAAGACCGTCCATAATTGCACGAACTGCAAACTTGGTACCTGAATAAACCGCAGCATCTGGGCCTACCACGTGACCAGCAACAGAATCAGTAGTAATGACATGGCCGCTTTGTTGTTTTACCATGATTGGTAGTACTGCGGCAATGCCGTTCAATACGCCCATGATATTGATGTCTAACATTTGTTTCCATTCATCACGGCGACCTTCTACTAGTGGAGCCGTAGGCATAATACCGGCGTTGTTGTAGATAACATCGATGCGGCCATACTTTGCAACGGTATCATCGACGACCGCCTTAACTTGATCAAAGTTAGTAACATCGACTTCGTGAGTATCGATGGTAGCATCTGGAAATTGGTTTTTGATGTCGTTCAAACGGTCAATTCGTCTAGCACCCAATACCAATGTTGCATTGTCCTTGGCAAGTAGTTCACTAGTTGCCGCCCCAATTCCGGATGATGCGCCCATGATAATAACGACTTTATTTGATAGATCCATTTTGAAATTCCTCTTTTCTTATTTTTAAGTTATACTAATCATAAAACTTGAGAGTAACTCTCAGTCAATAGGAAAGGACGTACAAATGACTCAATCTGAAATGTGGACGGTAAAACAGGCTGCTAAACGGCTTGGGATTTCTGAACATACCCTGCGTTACTACGCTGATCAAGGATTTGCTCCATCGATGCAACGGGATGCTAATAATCGCCGATTATTCAACCAAAATGCATTAGACTGGCTCCAAGCTTGTCATTATTTGCGGCAAACGGGGATGCCAATTAAGGTAGTCAAACACTATGTAGCACTGTGCTTGCAAGGAAATCGATCACTACAGGAACGGTACCAGTTGATTCAAGAACAACAGCAATTGGCGGTTGAGCAAGTACAAGCTGCTCAACAACGACTCGCTTTTTTGAATGCGAAAGAGAAACTATATCGTGAACAAATGGCTACTAATTCGGTAGATACTTTTAATCCCAACAATTGGTCCAGGAATAACCAGAATCAAGAATGTTAAAAAACAGCTAATCACAAATGTGATAGCTGGTTTTTTGGGAAATAATGAAGCTATCCTTTTAAGCTGATTTTACCGACGTTTTTTTGATCTGGACCTTTGGTCTTATATTTAAAATCAACATTAACTATTCCATTTTAGTGGGTGGTGTTTATTATTATCAGTGCTAAGTGCTAGTTGGTCATAAACTATCAACTGCTGACTTAGTTGTTTTTGTGTCCTTGTTTCTTTATTACTCATTAATGCCATCCATGGTCCCAATAAACCTGGTAAAAATGACATCAGTATCCATGGTGATTTACTTGCAGCGATTACCATCACAATTGTTAAAATTGAAAATAACATTGAGTCTCCATAGTGTTCAAAAATATCCACCACTGTAACTCTATGACCAACTTTAGGTGTTACGTTGAATTTTGCTTTCTTACCTAATAGTGCTAAAATTGTTGATTTAACTGTAATATAATATGATGAACCATACAGTAGAATGCTTTGGATTTCATAAACTAACATTTGACCAATTGTCATTCCATTAGCAACAGAGAATATTCCATCTGGAATTGTTTGACTGAAATAACATAATAATGCCGGTATGAGCATGAAGGCTTGGCTACCAATTTTAATATGTGCTAATGGAAAAACGATGCTACATAATAATAAACTGATGTATTGGAATGCGAAGATTGGCACCGATAATGTGAACGTTAATAAATCTAACTTCTGCGAAATCGTCAAAAGGTTAGTTACTAGCAACTGTTTTCCATACACTTTAAAAAATTCAAAATTAGCTGAGCAGAATTTAACCGAGCGAATCGTTAGAGCGTTCATGTCGATTGGAAATTCTTCGTTCCCGTAAATTTGGGATGCAAATTTAATGTCGAATCCCTGTAAAATGGCCTGAAATGAGACACTTAAGTCTTCAGCCACCATGTGTGGAAACATTCTAATTGCATCCATGCATTCCTTAGATACCATTACCCCATGCCCAAGCCCAATACAAGTCGTTGAACCCTTTAATAATCTGTGTGGTTGCTTACCTGTAGTTGCATCGAGTGGTTTTAGATGCCCACCTTCTGCACTACGGACGGTATTTTGAATCGGCCAAAAAGTATTGGCAGCATGTGAAAACACACTCATAAATTGATTAACATTACGACCACTAATGTGGTTACATTGAAGGATTCCTAGATTATCAGAATAATAAAAGAACTTCAAACACTTTTCTACGAATTGGGGTTCGATCAATTCATCACTATCTAAAATCACAAAATAATCATAAGTACCTTTACCAACTCCTAATAAATAGTGATTTAGGTTTCCTGCTTTAGCATGGGTGTTGTGGCGATCAGATACTAATTTAACGTGTTCATGCACCGCCGCAAACTGTTTTATTTTTGAAATCATAACTGGATCATCACTATTATCTAAAATTATAGTTTCCACGTTATCGTAAGTTTGATGTAAACACGTTTCTAACGCCGACGGAATAAAGTCATTATACGTCGTATATAGCAATTGCACACGCGGGTGAAACGACCTGGGCAGTGGTTGAGCTAATAGTGCTAATTCATGCTCTGCTTCAGCTTTTTTAATCATGGCGTAGCGTAGCGGAATCATTAAGTTATTACATCCAAAATAAAAGAACAATCCGGCAAAAACCTGGTTGAATAAAATTAAGCCGGCATAGACAGGATGACCATGCCGATACGTTGGTAATATACCATCGCGCCAAGTGTAATACTCAAAGGTAGTCATAATAAGCATCCAACTAACTAATATCCACCAATATACAACTGGTTTGGTGCTATATGTTCCACGAATTGTCACATTAACATCTCCTAATACCAATGATTATTTCTATTTAGTTTAATATATTCATCAAATTTTTGATAGATTATATATATTAATAAATTAATTTTTAAATTATGGTATTTTGCGACCTAATATAGGATTATCCTTGATTTTCAATTATTTGGAAATAGTTTGTTATGTTAAGAGAAGATTGGGATGCCAACCGTTATTTTGCTCTAAATTATATTTATTTATACAAAAACACCCCTCGCTTGTAAAAGCTTAAGGGGTGAAAGTAGTTATATATTTAAATAATGAAACTATACTTTTAAGACGATTTTACCGACGTTTTTTTGATCATGCATGTATTTTTGGGCGGACAATGCATCTTGGAGGTCAAATTCGGCACCAACAGTAGGTTCCAATGTTTGATCTGCAAACAATGCCTTAGTCTTAGCCACAAATTCAGCAGTTAATTTAGCCTTGTATTCTGGCGAACGGGTTGATAATAACGTTCCAGTAATACTCATGCGTTTCATCATGATGTAACGGAGATTGACATTGTTAACAATACTGCCGCTTAAATCACCGATTAACACTAATTGCCCATCAGTAGCAACTGAATTGACGTTGGCATTGAAGTAATCAGCGCCGATAAAGTCTAAGACCAAGTCCACGCCACGGTGGTTGGTGATTTTATCGACTTCGGCTTCAAAGTCTTGTTGCTTGTAATCAATTGCATAGTCGGCGCCATTAGCTTTACAAATTGCTGTTTTTTCGGTGCTAGAAGTAGTAATTACAGTAGCATGTTTAATTTGTTTAGCTAATTGAATAGCAGCAGTGCCCACGCCACTAGCACCAGCATGAATCAATACGGTTTGGTTTTCTTGAAGATTACCGATCAAAAAGAGCGTTTGATATGCAGTTAGATAGCTTTCTGGGATACTAGCTCCTTTGGCATAACTAACATCATCAGGAAGGGGAATTAGGCGGTCAGCAGGAACAGATGCAAATTCTGCATAGCCACCTTTATCAACTAATGCTGCCACTCGTTGGCCAACTTTAACGTTTGAATCGCCAGCATCAACGACTTCACCAGCTAATTCTAGTCCTAAAATGGTATCATCTGGTTTACGCTTACCACTAACCCACGCTAAATCAACGTGGTTCACAGCAGTAGCATGAACTTTAATTAACACGTTCCCTGGTTGTAATTCTGGGGTTGGCATGTCGATGATTGGATTGGCTTGTTTTAAACTATTAATTGTAATTGCCTTCATGAAAATGGCTCCTTTGCATAATAAGTTGTAGTTACCGTATTCCAATATAGCAAAATTGTCAATTAAAGTTACTTTTTAATTAGCCCTATTGTCTAAACTAGCTTGAATTTTGTCTAAGAGCATTCGACAGATGGGGCCTACAATGATTAGTTGAAGTGGTAAGGCCATGCAAAGGTTCAATAACCAGGCCCGTCCATACATTGCCCACGAAATGTTGCCGATTCCAAAGGTAACGATGATGCCGAATAATGACATGAATGTTACCATCCCTAAGACCATTAATGATGAGATCCACAAAGCAATTTTAATGGGGGTTTGTTCCCATTCTGGTTTAAAAATGAACTTGAAAAAGACTCCTTTAACCACCGGACCCACTAATGCTAGGTCTAATATTGCTGCTACGATGAGGGCCAATGGATAACCGGCTAAAATTTCACCAATTAAACGTAGACTAGCCCCCTTAGCTAGCATAATATTGTAGGATTCCATGACGATCACCATTAACCCGGCCATCATTCCCGTAAACATCAATTCTTCTTTAAAGTTTCTTGGCATGTAAAACTTCCTCCTTAATTAATCACCGTAGATTACCATAGCACAATTAAATTTTCTTCATAAGTTACAATTATGTTACAAATTAATGCTTGCTTTATGAAATCTTAAGGACAAAACTTTTGAATTATTTTGTTGCTTGTTCTAGTATAAAAATGTAAATTAATTAAACAGAAATAAAATAAATTCAAAGGACTGATTATATGCGTTTAAATGAAGTTTATATTGATCGAATTAAGGGTCGCGAAGTCTTTGATTCTCGTGGGAACCCAACTGTTGAAGCAGATGTAATTTTAACGGACGGTACTTTAGGCCGCGCCGAAGTCCCATCTGGAGCTTCAACTGGTGAAAATGAAGCAATTGAACTCCGTGATGGTGGCAAACGCTTACAAGGTAAGGGTGTTACTAAGGCGGTTGGCCACATTAATAATGAAATTAATAAGGCTTTACATGGAGTCAGTCCTTTTGATCAACGCCAAGTTGATAAAATCATGATTGACTTGGATGGTACGCCTAACAAAGCTAAGTTAGGTGCGAATGCCATCTTAGGTGTTTCTATGGCAACTGCACGGGCTGCTGCTGAATACTACAACGAACCATTATACCGTTACTTAGGTGGGGTGGACATTGAATTACCTCAATCCTTCCATAACGTTATTAATGGTGGTGAACATGCCGATAACGACATTGATGCTCAAGAATTCATGATTACACCATTAAAGAAGGATTCCTTTAGAGATGGGATCAACAAGATTGCCGATGTTTACCATACCTTAAAGAAAGTCTTAGAATCTGAAGGCTTCGAAACTGGGGTTGGTGATGAAGGTGGTTTTGCACCAAACATGAAGCACACTGAAGAAGCAGTTGAAGCTTTATACAAGGCTATTAAGGATGCTGGATACGTTCCTGGTGAAGACATTGGAATCGCAATGGACTTTGCTGCATCTTACTTCTTTGATGCTGACAGTGGTAAGTACAACTTTGAAGGTAAGTCATACACAGCCGAAGAATTTATCGAATACGTTAGCGACTTAGTTGATAAGTACCCCGCAATCATGTCTGTTGAAGATCCAATGGATGAAAATTCATGGGATGATTTCGTTAAGGCTACTAAGCGCTTAGGTGATCGGATTCAAATCGTTGATGATGACTTAATCGTTACTAACCCTAAGTTTATCCGTAAGGCCATTAAGATGGGAGCTGGAAATACCTTCTTAATCAAGTTGAACCAAATTGGAACGGTTTCAGAAACCCTCGAAGCAATTCGGTTAGCTCGTAAGAATGGCTTCCGGACAATGATCAGTCACCGTTCTGGTGAAACTGGTGATACTTTTGTTGCCGACTTTGCCGTTGCTGTTAACGGTGGTGAACTTAAGGCCGGTGCAATGGCTCGTTCCGAACGGGTTGAAAAGTACAATGATATCTTACGGATTGAAGAACAAATGGATGACTTAACTCCAGTTGCGCACTATCCAAATGATGTTGATTTAGATTAATCTCTTTTAAAATAAGTATCAAAGGCCCTGCTATCAATTTAGGTAGCAGGGCCTTTTTTGTACTAAGGTACTAATAATTGCTAAAAGTAGCGCTAAGCCTTAGAATTGATGGATACACAATTTTAAAGAGGGAGGTGACTAAATGAATAATGATCAATCAATTCAATTAACGGATCGCCAGTCGTGGCGGCAAATTTTTAAAGCCATTAGCAGTAACGGGCTTGGCGCATTTGGATTTGGAATCTTCGAATATGGAATTAGTTTTATGTTGCTCCACGCGACTAATTCACCACTGAGCTTCGGGATGGGGATTACCATTTCGCCACTGATGAGCTTGTTATTTTTTATTCCCATTGGTAATTTTGTGGATAACCATGATCATAAACGAATTATCTTTTGGGGGTTTATGCTCCGTATCGTTGGCTTCATTGCCTTGGCATTATCTTTACCGTGGTTTAAGGGCGTGGGGTTATTGATTCCCGTCGGCTTATTTGTGGCCGTTGATTCATTGCTGGTTAACTTACGAAATACCGCCTATTCTGCGTCCATTCGCCAGCTAGTTAACGGAGACATGGTGCCTAAATTAACGTCGTATAACACTGCGATTGCATCTGCATCTAGAATCTTAGCGCCAGTGTTTGGGGTGATTTTGTATTCGTTAATTAGCGTAGAGGGCCTCATTGCCATCGAAGTGGTGGTCACGATGATTGCCATGTTGATCATGATGACCTTACAATTTCATGGAGTGGCACCAAGGGAATCGACCGTGCATTCGGAGTCACAACTACGGCAGTTTAAAGAAGCCATTCACTACATGAAAAAGCGCCCATTCATTCGTGACACGATCATTGCTGAAATTGTGGTCAATTTTTTCTTTACCGCAGTGGTAACTGGAAGCCCGTTCATTATCGTAAACGAGTTGCACCTTAGTAACCAAACGGTGGCCATCATTGAGACCGGGTATTCAGTCGGATATCTTTTAGGAAGCGTCCTAACGAGTCTGCTGAAGAGTCAACATCGCTTTGCCTCACGGATTTTAACATCATTGGTGCTAGTCGGGGTAGCGTTAACGGGTCTAGGAGTTACATTTGCGGTGAGTCGTAGTGCGTTGATCGTTGGAATCTTTGGTTTCTTATTAGCGATGTTAATGGACTTTGCGTTTGCCATCTTTGATCTAGCAATCGAGATTCGCTTACAAAGTACCGTTCACACTAGAATCTTAGGCCGGGTTAGTTCGACCTTATACACAGCTAGTTTTGCAATTATGCCCGTTGGAACGCTGGTTTATACGGGGCTTTTTGATGCCTTCGGTCAGGGAAGCTACATCTTGATTATTAGTGGTGTGATTTTAATTGCGTATGCACTTGGCAGTATTTCACTATTTACTCGTGACATTAAAAAGGATGATCAATTTATTCAGCGGGCTCGAAATAAATGATATGATATAGGTATAACATTAATAGGAGTGAAGATTTTGAAAAAGCTAGTAATGCCATTTTTAATGTGTTTACGTAATGGCAAGTTCAAACCAGATGAAGTGTTTACCGGAGTTGATGATTTAGAAGGGCTCACGATTGAGTTAGCTGCGGTTAACAAGACGAATCAAGAATTGATCAAAGATCCAGATGATAACGATGAATTGAAATTTACGATTGAATCTGCTGATCAATTAATCAGTGCTACCGAATTTAAGATGAGTGAGGTCTTTGAAACTAAGATTGACTTCGAATGGAATGATCACAAATTCCAAATTAGTTTTAAATAGTATGATGAAGGGATGGGTTGAACATCTCTTTTTTATTTGACCTGTATTAACTACACCTGTGTAGAATGAAGCTAATTCGATAAAAGGACAGTGAACAACTTGATTTTGATATTAGGAATTATTGGTGGGATTATTTTACCAATTCAGACGTCGATTAATACTAATTTAAAAGATAATACTAAGGGAACACCGTTTATGGCCTCATTAGGTTCATTCATAGTCGGGACACTTAGCTTATTATTGGCATTGCTTGTGACTAAAACGCCCATATTAGTTCCTGCTTCGGTAATAACTACGCAACCGTGGTGGATTTGGCTCGGTGGTTTATTAGGAATCATTGGTCTAACGGCAAATGTAGTTATTTTTCCATACTTAGGAGCAGTACAAACGGTCATTATGCCAATTCTCGGGCAAATTTTTATGAGTATGTTAATTGATGCATTAGGTTTGTTTGGAACTCCCATCCATTCGTTAACACTAACGCGATTTTTAGGAATTGGATTGTTAATTGTTGGCATTTTAATGGTGATTTTGCAAAAAAATATTAAGCAAGATCAATCGGGGATTAGTAAGTTACCATGGCAAATCATTGGGATCATAGCGGGGATGTTTCAAGCGACCCAAACCCCGATTAATGGTCATTTAGGCCTCGTATTACATTCCGCGGTCCATGCTGCATTTATTTCATTTTTAATCGGTGTAATTGGATTATTTATTATCGTGGCATTTACTGATCATGGCTATGCTAAGTTCAAAAATGCATTTGGTAAGGGGCATCCATGGTGGATTTGGCTTGGTGGATTTTTAGGAGCATTATATGTATTATTTAATGCGATTTTGAGTCCCGTTATTGGAGCCGGTGCTACGGTGGTACTAGTGATTTTAGGAAACTTATTTGGAAGTGTCTTAGTTGATAAGTATGGTTTGCTAGGGGCACCCAAGAAACCCATTACCGTGGCAAAATACATTGGGCTAGTTTTGATGGTCATGGGAGTAACGTTGATTAAATTGTTTTAAGATATAAAAATAGGGATGCGCTGGTTGAGCGTATCCCTTTTATGTTTATTATTAAAACGAGTTTATATTAAATTAGTAGAGTTAGTTTAAGTATTAATGAATACGAAAATTATTAGTGTTGTTTTGGACGTTATATTTCATCCTGCATGGAGGAGTCCATTGTACTTTATTTTAAGTTTTGTGGAAACTGTATCGATGGGTGCTTGTATTATTTATTTTCCAAAAAGAAAACACCTTTAAATAAATGAAGCATATAGCGAGCGTGTAAGCCAGAATGAAAAGGCTACTCAATTAAGAGTAACCTTACATCTCACTACACCCACGGTATTAAATTATCATATAAAATTGAATGTCAAAATGAATGCCATTGAATGCCGATCTATTATCTTTAGTTACATACTTTATTAAACAAAAAAGCTATTATATCAATGTTTTAAACACTGATATAATAGCTTTTTTCTTAGCAATGGAGTCGGCGGGAGTCGAACCCGCGTCCGAGCATATTGCCACCCGAATATCTACGTTCATAGGGATACTATTTGCGCATTCACTAGCCAAAACGCCGTATTCCAGGGCATGCATGACTAGCTAACCTGATTAGTCTCTTCCAGCAACTTCAGGTGGGAGCTGCTGACGTAAGTCCACTGCATATAAAACCCAGTCCCGGCTCATGGACGAAGCCGGCTGGATCACGCTAAGCTACTGTTTAGGCAGCTACAGCGTAAGAGTTTGTATTATTGTTTGCAGTTATAATAGAAAACTGAGCGTTTTTAACGTGGTCGTTGCCACGGAGCGCAATTCAGGCTCAACCTATACCCGTCGAATCCATAACGACCCCGACAGAATACATAGAATATATTATCATAGTTACAAACAAAGTCAAAATGATAAGCTTTTGTTAGCAAACTAATAAATTTCACCAATTCTAGTTTAAATTAAGCTATAATATAAATACTAAGCATCGAATTTAATGAGGTGAATTAATTGAAATCGACTACGATTGCCAGCGAGAAGACGCGCCCGTTCTATGTAAAACTAAAGCGCTCGCCAATGGCTGACTGGTTTATTCCTGAAATTATCAAAAATACTAAAATTAAAAAGCAAAAATTACCGAAGACTTCGCTAAAGGGAGAATTTCAAATTAAACGATTTGGATACTTTCATAAGCATGCTTGGTATTTTTTTGAAAATGATGATGTTACCGGATGGTTACCATTAAAGTCTGTTCGGAATAATTATCGTCGATTAGCTGTTGAACCAGTAACGTCAGATAACCATCAAGTGGTTGCAAGTTATTTAGCAGTAGCGAAAATGATGTTAAACTATGCTGGCGCACCAGTTTCAGATACTGAGATGAATGATTTATTTGAATTGTCAGTAGATGAGGTCCCATTACCTGCTGATTTCTTTACCGTGATTGTGGATCAAATTGGTTCATTTAAAAATCTATCTGGTAAAAAGCTACGCCGATTACGTAGTCATTTACGTAGAGAACGGCCAATTATGATGTGGCTAGGTAGTAATAATAGTCATCCCCAGACAGCCATTTTATTGACTGGTTTTAATAAGAAGGTCTTTTTTTATTTAGACCCATCCACTGGTAATGTTCATGCGATAACTAAAAAGGCCCTCCTTAAAAGATGGAAAGCAGCCCGACATTTAGCAATTAGTTATTAAAAAAGTTTGAGTCGCTAGACTCAAACTTTTTTAATAGGCACCAATGCGATAAGTAACCGTACTTAACCGACTTGGGTTATCCTTAGTGGTAATCCCATATAAGTTATTATTTTTGGCAATCTTGGAAAGTCCATCGACGCCGATCGTAACCTTATCACCGACTTGAAAGGCCTTCATGGAAGTAATGTCGTTGGTAACTGAAGCGTACGTTAATTTGGTTTTAGGATCCTTGATTACAAACGTAGCACTACCTTGGAAACTCTTACCAATCTTGGTAATTTCACCCTTAATTGAATAGTGGTGCATTAAGTACTTCATATTATTAGGTTTAAGCCGAATTAGCTTCTTCTTGGATAGCTTTTCATTGATTGGTTGGTACTTACTGGTGTCAATATTCGTAAATTTTGATTTAACGATTGTGGTTCCAGTTTTACCACAAGCTGACAATAAGAGTGTTAGTGATGCAACCGTGATTAATAATGCTTTTTTCATTCTCTCAATTCTCCCTTGGTAATGGTTCCGCAAAACACATATTGATTTTAAGAATAGGGGGAATGCGTCCAAAAGTCAATTGTAGATGGAATGATTTAAGAAAAATAAAATAAAAAGCCATCAGCCTTAGTAAACACTAAAGCGAATGGCAACTGATCGCCCACACGGGACTCGAACCCGTAACTCCGCCTTGAGAGGGCGACGTCTTAAACCAGTTTGACCAGTGGGCAAAAACTAACATATTTTTAAGTATAGTTTAATCATTTTAGGTTGTCAATTTGAATGCATTGAATTTATGATTTACTCCCCGTTTCATTTGACAGTGATTTTTAAAACCGTTATTATAATTAACGTAATTATTTTTGGGTATTCGCCAAATGGTAAGGCAGAGGACTCTGAATCCTTAATTTACTGGTTCGAGCCCAGTATACCCAATCGATATAAGCCGCTGCTTAAGGCAGCGGCTTATTTTTCTGCTTTAATTGCTTTTTACTTTGTTTTTGATAGTAGAAATACTATAATTATTATTCTAGTGTTTACTTAGAAAGTGGTGATGAAATGATACAGCTATCCAAGAAATTCCTTAGTAAATGGGCAGTTGTCGGCGCCGTGTTATTCATGGTCGTACAGGTATTGACGTTCTTATACCTGCCTACGTTGACCGCTGGCATCATTAACCAAGGAATTGCGCAACATAATCTTAGCTACATTATTGACCAGGGAATTAAGATGTTCTTCCTTTCAATTGTGTCAGTAATTGCGGCTGGGGGTAATATTTACTTTGCGGCAACCCAATCCCAGTTAATGGGAAAAAAGATTCGTTCCGCAATTTATCGAAAGGTGATTTATTTTTCTGAACAAGATTTAAGTCACTTTGGAGACTCATCGTTGATTACGCGGGCAACTAACGATGTGGTTCAGATTCAAAACGTAATGGTTAACATGTTACGGATGATGATTATGTCACCAATCATGTTGATCACCGCCATTATCCTAGCATATACCATGAGTCCGAAGTTAACGTTGATCTTCGTAATTTCATTGATTATTTTAGTGATTATTATTTACTTAATTATGGGTCAAGCCATCCCACTATTTAGAAGTATTCAAGGTAAGACCGATAATCTAAACCTAACGTTTAGAGAAGGGTTGACCGGGGTGCGGGTTATCCGGGCCTTCAACCGGGACCAATATGAACAAGACCGTTTTGATGGTTATAACCGCGATTACATGAACACTGGAATTAAGGTTTATCGTTTAACGGCGATGCTATTCCCATTATTAACGGTAATTTTGAACTTTACTAATATTGGAATTGTGTGGTTCGGGAGTCAATTAATTGCCAACCATACGTTTGCCGTTGGGAACTTAGTTGCGTTCATGAGTTACGCTACCCAGATTTTAATTAGTTTTACGATGCTATCATTTATGTTCGTCTTCCTACCACGGGCTTCTGCTTCTGCAGCTCGGATCAACGAAGTCTTGAATCAAAAAGATACCATTACTGATCCAGAACAACCCGTTCAAACGAAGGCGACCCCTGATGATCATAACGCAACGTTAGAATTTGATGACGTTAGTTACCGATTTGAAGATGCAGAACGGTGTGCTTTAACGGACGTATCATTTAAAGTTCACGCTGGTCAGACCCTAGCCATCATTGGGGGGACTGGATCTGGAAAATCAACATTGGTGAACTTGATTCCACGTCTAATCGATCCTGAAAAGGGCGTTATCAAATTAGATGGAACCCCAATCAATGAAATGACGCAATATGACTTGCATCAGTTAGTTTCCATTACCCAACAAAAGGCGGTATTATTCGCGGGAACGATTCGTAGTAATATGCAATTTGGGAACGAAAAGGCAACTGATGAAGAGATTTGGCATGCATTGGATGTCGCTCAAGCCTCAGACTTCATTAAACGTGAAGATGGCTTAGACACCAAGGTTGAACAAAACGGAGAAAACTTCTCTGGGGGGCAAAAGCAACGGCTAGCGATTGCCCGGACCATCGTTAAACATGCCCAGGTTTATGTCTTTGATGATTCATTCTCCGCCCTAGATTTTAAGACGGATGCTAAGTTACGAAGTGACCTTCGCAATGATCCAATGATTAGTAACGCCATCTCAGTTATTGTTGCCCAACGGGTTTCGACCATTGCTAATGCCGATGAGATCATCGTATTAGATGATGGAAAAGTAGTTGGTCAAGGGACCCATAAAGAACTATTGGCTAATAATCCAGTTTATCAATCAATTGTTCACTCACAGATTCGAGAAGGGAGTGACTCCAATGCCTAGAAGAGCACAAGGAAAGGCAAAAAAAGCCCATGATTTTTGGCCATCAACATTTCGGCTAATTCGTTATTTAAAGCCATGGCGACTTGGAATTATTAGCGTGTTAGTCATGGTTATCTTCGCCGTGATTTTACAAATTGTAACACCTAAAACATTAGGTCAAGCCACAACGATTATTTATGAAGGGGTCACGAAGGGCGTTAAGCTACACACTGCTAACTTGCCCATTGACTTTGCTGCGGTCATTAAGATCTTATTGATCACAGCAGTGCTATATGCATTAGCTGGGCTGCTCAATGTGGCGCAACAAGTCATTATGACCACGATTTCACAAAAGGTAGTTTACAGCTTACGGCGTGATTTAAAGGCTAAGATGGAACGGCTCCCCGTTTCATTTTATGATCAACATTCAAATGGGGATATTATGTCCAGAGCGGTTAACGATATGGATAATATCTCGACGATGTTACAGTCGAACCTAAGTCAATTCATTAATAGTTTAGTGATTTTCGTCGGGGTCATCGTGATGATGTTGACCATTAGTTGGCAATTAACGCTTGGGGCGTTGATCACGGTTCCGTTGAGTTTACTAGCCGTTGGAATTCTAGCTCCACGTTCCCAGCGCTACTTTAGTGCTCAACAAAAGCACTTAGGATTAGTGAACGGCCAGGTGGAAGAAAACTTTGCGGGCCATAACGTAGTTAAGACATTCAACCGTGAAGACGATGTAATTGAAGAATTTGAAAAGCAAAACGAGGCTTACTACAACTCAGCTTGGAAAGCGCAATTCATTTCTAGTTTTATGTTTCCAATGATGAACTTCATTAAGAACTTGGATTACGTTTTCGTGGCCATTATTGGAGCAATTCAAGTTATTGGTGGAAGTGTTACCATTGGTAATGTGCAAGCGTTCTTGCAATACACGGACATGTTCTCCCAACCAATTACTCAATTGGCTAACATTACCAATACGATTCAATCCACGATTGCGTCAGCTGAACGGATTTTTGAAATTTTAGATGAACCCGAAATGAAGCCATCAGACACAAGTGATCAAACTAATGTTGATAATGGTGATAAGATTCAATTTGATGGGGTTAACTTTAGCTATGATCCAGCGCACCCATTAATTGAAGACTTTAATCTAGCCGTGCCGAATGGATCTAGCGTTGCCATTGTTGGACCAACTGGAGCCGGGAAAACGACCATTATTAATCTATTGGAACGTTTCTACGATGTTGATGGTGGGGCCGTTCGATTGGATGGTTTAGATACGAAGCATATGCATCGAGCTGCGTTACGTTCACACATTGCAATGGTCCTTCAAGATACCTGGTTATTCACTGGTTCGATTTTTGATAACATTAAATATGGAAATGCGAATGCATCTGACGATGATGTTTATTTAGCTGCTAAAGAAGCCCATGCTGATGAATTCATCCGTAAGCTACCAGAAGGCTATGACACCGTCTTAAACGAAAGTGCTTCTAATATTTCGCAAGGGCAACGGCAATTGCTAACGATTGCCAGAGCATTCATTGCTAATCCAGAAATCTTAATTTTAGATGAAGCCACTAGTTCAGTTGATACTAGAACTGAAATGTTAATTCAACATGCGATGGACAAATTGATTAAGGGCCGCACTAGTTTTGTGGTTGCGCATCGTTTGTCTACAATTCAAAATTCTGACAAGATCGTGGTCATGGATCAAGGCCACATCATTGAAACTGGAACGCATGATGAATTGTTAGCTGCTAAGGGCTTTTATGCTGATTTATATAATGCTCAATTCGTTGGTAACGATTTGCAGGCTCAATAATTTTAAAAGAACGACTAATTTTAGTCGTTCTTTTTTGTTTCTAAGGTAAAAAATATTATAATGGAAAGAAAGGGATGGTGGATTACATAATGAAATATCAATTGCCTGCCGGATCCAAAATCAAATTAGTGGCGCTGCGCGTTAAGGATTTGGATTCAATGATCGATTTTTACACCCAAATTGTGGGGATGACTTCTGTGAAACGGACTGAGAACATTTCATATCTTGGTACTAATGAACATCAAGTTTCACTTACCCTCCGCAAGATTGACAACCCCACTGATGGTCGTGATGCTTCCAATGTAACGCGATTTGCGTTTAAAATGCCATCAAGTAGTAGTTTGAAACAACTATTGTTACACGTTAAAAACTTAGGTTTGAAGCTGACCCCCATTTAATACAACCATAACTTTGAATGGATTGAACTTGAAGACCCTGAAGGTAACCGCATTATTTTGTATGCAGAAGTAAATGGGGTGACCCTAGTTGATGACCACTCAATTCAATGGCATCACGAAAAAGACGATGTGATTCCCGTTAACCGTTTCTTGCGAAATGAGGAAAAACGCCTCAAGCGAATTCCTAAAACTGCTGAGTTAACGTGGTTAGAAATAAACGTTAATAACATTCAAAAGTCGCTTCAATTTTATCAAAATACATTAGGGTTAGCAGTATTGCCAACGGATCGAACGGATACCAAAACGCTAGTGTTACCAGAAGACCACTCGCAACAAATTGTGTTAAATGAAGTGCCTGGCATTGCACCTCATGATTATGAAGAACTGGGGATTGACTACGTTAGTTTTAAGATGATTCGCGCCAAGGACGTAGATGCATTGTATGATTCAATGGGGGCTGCGAAGGATGCTGCGCACTATGATGAAATTGATCACCTATTATTTTTAAATGATCCTGATCAAATTAATCTAACCTTCTCCGTATGGTAAAAGAAGGGGTATTA
The DNA here is from genome assembly GCF_037546185.1 of Nicoliella lavandulae. Classification (NCBI taxonomy): domain Bacteria; kingdom Bacillati; phylum Bacillota; class Bacilli; order Lactobacillales; family Lactobacillaceae; genus Nicoliella; species Nicoliella lavandulae. Next base: position 880,752 of record NZ_JAWMWH010000001.1, read on the forward strand.
AGTGATGAATTTTGAACGGTCTAAAATGCTGATCCGTCAAATGGTGACTGATCAGGTGGTGCCAGGGGCTAGTGATGCCTTTTTTGATGGCGCTAATTGGCAGGTGGAGCAACTAGGTCAGCGCCAAGTAGTACCAAGTCAGCTGCCGCTAACCGCTGGGTTAACATATGATGTAGCTTCACTAACTAAGGTCGTAGCCACCCTGCCAGTTATTTTACAGTTAATTGAGCAGGGCCAATTAGGGTTGCAGGATTCAGTGAGTGAATATCTCCCCGAATTTGATGGCCCGGCGGTGAAAATTTTTAACTTATTAACGCATACTTCTGGGATTGAAGGCTACATCCCTAATCGAAATCAATTAGATAAGCCGACCCTAGTGAATGCATTGTTGACCCAGCTGCATGTTGGGCCTAATTTGAACCGCAAAATGGTGTATGCTGACGTTAATTTTATCTATTTAGGTTGGATTGCCAGTCGGATTTTAGGGCAACCAATTCAAGACTTAGCGATCGAGCGGGTTTTTAAACCGTTGAACATGACTGGAGCGACCTTTACACCGGATCCCGTTAACTGCGTCCCAACTGAAATGACCGCCCATGGTTTATTACAGGGGCAAGTTGATGATCCAAAGGCTCAGATATTGGGTCGTGATTGTGGATCAGCTGGCTTATTTGCTACCATGGCGGACTTAATTAAGTTCAGTAATGAAATGATGCAGCCAACCGGTAAGATATTATCAACCAATACGATTCATGCCCTAATGGCAGACCATACCATTAATGGCCACCTAGGACGCTCATATGGCTGGGCCTTTGATCATTGCCAACATGATTTTATTTGGCAGACTGGTTACACAGGCACGGCAATGGTACTGAGTCCACTGACCCATACTGCGATGATCCTATTAACCAATCGGATTCATCCCACCGCACCGAACGAAACATTTATTCCCAAGCGCAATCAAATTATCAATGCGTTTTTACAAACAAAATAAAAAGGGTGCGTCTAACTGAGTCGTTAGATGCATCCTTTTAATATGATTCCGGCACTTCGAGGGCAGCTTGCTTACTAAAGTCGTGGTCTGGATACTTATTATGCAATGCAGTCAATAGCATCCGTTTGGCTAACTGACCATTGCGGGCTAAGATTGGGCCGTGGAAGTAAGTACAATAAACGTTTTTATAAATAGCGCCTTCTGCATGGTCCTTACCATTATTACCATAACCCTTGATGATAGTCCCGAGTGGCTTTTCGCCCTTGCCTAGGTAGGTAACCCCTTGGTGATTTTCAAATCCCTTGTAGGTATCACCACTTTCATCATTTTTAATTGAAATGTTGCCGATGAACCGATTGTCGTGTTGTTGTTCAGTGTAGTGATCTAAAGCACCAATGCCCGGCATCTTACGCCCCTTAGCATCGATATAGTACTTACCTAGCATTTGGAAACCACCACAGATGGCCACCATGGGTTTACCAGCTTCAATGTACTTAATTAATTCTGGTTTTTTCTTTTGGAGGTCTTTGGAAACGATGGATTGCTCAAAATCTTGCCCACCACCAAAGACAGCCAGGTCATAATCGTCAGCCTTAAAATCAGTATCGATACTGACGATGTTGGAATCAACTTTGACGCCCATTTGTTTTCCATAATACTTTAAAGCTAAAATATTACCGTAATCTCCATAGGTATTCATTAAGTCACCGTAAAGATGAGCAATGCGTAATTCATAATCAGCCATTATTCAATCCCCTTTTTAATGTAACCCTTGTTTGCAAAGTCATTTCGAATTTGAATCATCGCCGTATAAGTGGCTAAGATATAGACCTTTTTAGTTGGGAGGTTTGGAATTTCATTTACGATTTTTTCCAAACTAGGTTGAACTTCGTGTAAGTCATCTGGGACTCCGGCAATCTTAAGCCGGAAGGTGATGTCCTTATAACGTTCACCACCAGTGATGAATTTCTTAATGTTCATCTTAGGGAGGCGTTCAAAATCACCGTCCCAAATCCAACTAGTATCAATTCCGTCCGCATAGTTAGCGTTTAATAATCCAATGAATGAGAATGGTTCACGATCAGTTGAGATCATATCGATCACTTGGTTTAACCCGACCGGATTCTTAACTAAAATCAGGGTAACGTCTTTGTCACCAACGTGGATAATTTCTTGGCGTCCAAAGATGTGTTCATTACTATGGAACGCTTCTGCGATTTGCGGTGGTTTAACGCCCATAATGCGGCCCACTGAATATGCAGCTAATGCATTATAGATGTTATAAACACCACCAATATCAATTTGGAATGGGTCGCCTTCAATGTCGAACTTAGAAGAGGTTGGGAGTAATTCATTGACCTTAGTGAGTTCGAAATCTAGCCGGGGGCGTTTGTAGCCACAATTAGGACAGAAGTAATCACCCAAGTTACTATAAGTGATGGTGTGGTAGTGTAAAATATTTTGACACTTTGGACAGAGCACGCCATCCGTATTGGGTTGGGCTTTAATATCTTCATTGGCTAATTCGGGATGGTCATTGAACCCATAAAAAATGCGTTTGTTCGGTAGGTCATCTGAATGAAAAATGGGGGCATCCCCATTTGCAATGATCGTTGCATCTGGGGCTAACTTAGCGCCATCTAATATCTTTTGATAGGTCGTGTAAATTTCGCCATACCGATCCATTTGATCCCGGAAGATGTTGGTAAACACCATAATTTTAGGCTTAATGTACTTAGTGACCTTGATTACGTTTGCTTCATCGACTTCTAGGACGGCGATTGGTTTAGCGTCCTTGGTGTTTTTAGCCGTTAAGAAGGTCGTAACGATTCCTTGTTCCATGTTGGAACCGGAAGGGTTGGTCAATACGTTTTGGTATTTTTGCTTCAGCACTTGAACGGTCAATGCAGTCGTCAACGTTTTCCCGTTGGTACCCGTAATAATAATTACATCATAATTTTGCCCCATTGATTTTAAAACTTCGGGGTCAATCTTAGTGGTTAACTTTCCTGGTAGGGAACTTCCACCCTTTAAAAAGGTGTGTAAGAACCAATACGAAGACTTACCAACTAAGGTCGCTATTTCACTTCTAATTGACATCGGTGCCATTCCTCCAATTAATTTATCAAATGATAATTTTACCATATTTTAAAATTATTCCCACTAAAAACGAATGAATTTTACATAAACTGAAAATACTTAGCTATCGAAATTACACTTTAAATCGGCTATAATAATATAGTACATTCTGCAATGAGAGAGGGATTTATTAAATGGCCCAGCTTTACTTCCGCTATGGTGCAATGAATAGCGGTAAAACAATTGAAATTATTAAGGTGGCCCATAATTATGAAGAAGAAGGTAAATCCGTCATAATTATGACGAGTGGCTTGGACACCCGCGATGGCTTTGGGATGGTGGCTTCTAGAATTGGTTTAAAGCGTAAAGCAGTACCAATTATGAATGACACCAATATCTTTGAATATGTTAAGGAAACGAATCCAAATGCACACTGTGTATTAGTGGATGAGTCCCAATTTCTAAAACGACACCACGTATTGGAACTAACGAAAGTGGTAGATGAACTGGGGATTCCAGTCATGGCGTTTGGATTAAAGAATGATTTTCAGAATCACCTGTTCGAAGGTTCTGAAGCATTGTTAATCTTTGCCGATAAGATTGAAGAAATGAAGACGGTTTGTTGGTTTTGTGATCGCAAAGCAACCATGCCGCTACGGTTTCAAGATCACCATCCAGTTTATGAAGGTGAGCAAATTCAGGTGGGTGGTAATGAATCTTACTATCCCGTTTGTCGGCGCCACTACTTCAATCCACCACTAGATCGATTATAGAAAGCGAGGAATGCTCTAATGAGTACTGATTTTGAGAAGATTTTTGATAAGCTACAAGCGGCTGTCGACCGTTATGATGAATTGAATGAATTAATCAGTGATCCAGAAGTGATTGCTGATACCCCTCGATTCATGAAACTATCAAAAGAAGAGGGTAGTTTACGTGATTTAGTTGAGGCTTATAATAAGTACAAAAAAATTACCGACGCCATCGAAGAAGATAAGGCCATGTTAGATGAAAAAATGGATGACGACATGACCGCAATGGTTAAGGATGAATTAGCTGATTTAACCCAACAAGATGAAGAAATCGAAGAAGAGATTAAGATCATGTTGTTACCAAAGGATCCAAATGATGATAAAAATATCATTATGGAAATTCACGGTGCTGCTGGTGGGGACGAAGGAAGCTTATTTGCAGCCGACTTGTTCGGGATGTATTCCAAGTATGCTGAAAAGCAAGGTTGGAAGATTGAAGTCATTGATAAAAATGAAACTGAAGTGGGCGGCTTTAAGGAAATTACCCTAATGATTACTGGAAGTAAGGTTTATTCTAAGTTGAAGTATGAAAACGGGGCCCACCGGGTACAACGGATTCCGTCTACTGAATCTGCTGGGCGGATTCATACCTCCACTGCAACCGTTGGGGTAATGCCTGAAGCTGAAGATGTGGATATTGATATCGATCCAAAGGATATTAGAACCGATGTTTATCGGTCTTCTGGTGCCGGTGGTCAACATATTAATAAGACGTCATCGGCGGTTCGGATGACTCACTTGCCAACTGGAATCGTGGTAACGATGCAAGATCAACGTTCCCAACAACAAAACCGGGCCAAAGCAATGCAAATCTTGCGGGCACGGGTTTACGATTATTACCAACAAAAAGAAACGGCTGCATATGACGAACAACGTAAAAATGCAGTTGGAACCGGTGATCGTTCTGAACGAATCAGAACTTACAACTACCCCCAAAACCGGGTAACTGATCACCGAATTGGTTTAACGTTAAATAAATTGGATAAAATCATGAATGGTGATTTAGAAGAAATCATCGATGCCTTAATTATTTCTGACCAAGCACATAAGTTGGAGCAATTAAATAATGGCTAGTTCAATGACCTTTTTTGAAGCCCAACGATGGGCTTCTTTATTTATTCAAGAACATCAATTAGAACCAGAAGTGGCCCATTACCTATTAACCAAGCGGCTGGATTGGTCTGATACAGACCTATTACTTCATTATCGTGATCAAATGACGCCGGCACAGTTACAACAGTTTCAAAAGGATATTGACCAATATGTCAATGGTCACCCCCCTCAATATATCCTGGGTAAAGCTGATTTTTATGGTGAAACATTGGCAGTAAATTCAGATGTTTTGATTCCACGTCCGGAAACGGAGGAATTAGTGGACTGGATTTTACAAACGCATGATGAACGGCCATTAAATGTATTAGACGTTGGCACTGGTAGTGGAGCGATTGCCATTGCGCTACAAATGAACCGCCCTGATTGGCAGGTAACTGGCTCGGATATTTCGGTAAATGCATTAAAAGTGGCAGCTAAAAATGCTAATGTTCGGAATTTACCGATAAAATGGATTGAAAGTGACCTCTTTTCCTTAATTTTTGATAAAAAATACGATTTAATTGTCAGTAATCCCCCATATATTTCGGAAAATGAGGTAAAATATATGGATGAGAGCGTTATTAAGTACGAACCACACTTAGCATTATTTGCTGAGGATAATGGTCTTGCGCTTTATCAAAAGATTGCTGATCATTTTCAATCCGTTGCCAAGCCGCATGGTGATATTTTCTTGGAAATCGGTTTTCATCAAGAAACTGCCGTTGTTGATATTTTCAAACGAGCAGTTCCAGGTGCTAAAATTGAAACCAGAAAGGATTTTAATGGTAATTCCAGAATGATTAGGGTCAAATATTAAGGAGGAATCAAAGGTTGGAAACTCACATTTATCAGCCAAGTGATGTTAAGCTTGCGGCTGAAGATATCAAACGTGGTGATTTAGTTGCTTTCCCTACCGAAACGGTCTACGGATTGGGAGCGGATGCGACGAATGAAGCTGCGGTCAAAAAAGTTTATGCGGCAAAGGGACGGCCAAGTGATAATCCATTGATTGTGCATGTTTCAGGAATTGAGGCGGTTGAAAAATATGCCGAACCACTATCTGAAGATGCCAAAAAATTGATTAAAACGTTTTGGCCTGGGCCTTTAACAATAATCTTTAAATTAAAGCCAAATGCACTTTCAAAGGCGGTAACTGGGGGACTGGATACAGCTGCATTTCGGAATCCGAAGAATCAAGTGATGATCGACTTGATTAAAACGGCTGGCGTCCCACTAGTTGGTCCGTCTGCAAATACTTCAGGTAAGCCTAGTCCAACGACTGCTGAACATGTTTACCATGATCTAAAGGGTAAAATTGCGGGAATATTGGACGATGGTCCGACTGAAATTGGGGTTGAGTCGACAGTGTTAGACATGTCGACTGATACGCCAGCGATTTTACGGCCTGGTGGCGTGACTGCAGAACAAATTCGTGCAGTTATTGGTACCGTCGATGATGGTAAACACAGCGTTTCCGGCAATGAAGCACCTAAGGCACCTGGAATGAAATATAAACATTATGCACCAAGTGCTCAGGTTTATATTGTTGACCATGATGCTGACTGGCAACAAGCTAGTCAATGGGTTGCGGCTCAACCAAACAAGGTGGGCATTATGACGACCGATGCGATTTTAAATCACATCGATTGGCCAGCAAACGCCGAACCATTTAGTTTGGGAGCAGATGTAGCATCGGCGAGTCATTTACTATTCAAAGGGCTCCGCCACTTTGATGATGAACCAGATGTAAAGGCGATTTTAACTGAAGGATTTAGTGCAAGTGGATTAGGTGAAGCATACATGAACCGGTTGAATAAATCAGCTGGCCAAATGCATTTTGAGATTAAAAAATAACTGGTTATGAATATTGGCGTCATTTTTGGAATAAAAAACATGAGGGGTTTTAGTAATGATTAAATATGATTATCGCGCAGCAGATCCAGAACTATGGGGAGCAATTGACAACGAAAAGCAACGTCAACAAGACAATATCGAATTAATTGCATCCGAAAACATCACATCAGATGCAGTGATGGCAGCTCAAGGCTCCGTCTTAACTAATAAGTACGCTGAAGGTCTTCCAGGCAAACGTTACTATGGTGGTTGTGAATTCATCGATGTCGTAGAACAACTTGCCATTGACCGGGCTAAGAAACTATTTGGTGCTGAATTTGCTAACGTTCAACCACATTCAGGATCACAAGCTAACCAAGCTGCTTATGCCGCATTCTTAAAGCCAGGTGACCGGATTTTAGGGATGGACCTAAATGCTGGTGGTCATTTAAGTCACGGTGCTAAGTTCAATTTCTCTGGTAAGATTTATGATACTTTCTCATATGGTCTTGATCCTAACAGTGAAGAATTAGATTACGATGCAATCCTAGCAGCTGCTAAGGAAGTTAAACCTAAGATGATTGTTGCCGGAGCTTCTGCATACAGTCGGATTATTGACTGGACTAAGTTTAGAGCCATTGCTGATGAAGTTGGCGCTTACTTAATGGTTGATATGGCTCACATCGCAGGATTAGTTGCTACTGGTTTACACCCAAGTCCAGTTGGCATCGCTGATGTTGTTACTACTACTACTCACAAGACCCTTCGTGGCCCTCGTGGTGGATTGATTTTATCTCAAGAAAAGTACGCTAAGAAGATCAATAGTGCCGTCTTCCCTGGTACGCAAGGTGGACCTTTAGAACACGTGATCGCTGCTAAGGCTGAAACCTTTAGAGAAGACTTACAACCTGAATACAAGACTTACTGTGAACAAATTGTTAAAAATGCTAAGGCAATGGCTAAGGTATTTAACGATTCTGATAACGTAAGCGTTGTTTCTGGCGGAACTGATAACCACTTATTAAACTTAGACTTAAGTAACACTGATATCTCTGGTCGTGAACTTCAAGAAATGTTAGAATCAGTAATGATTACTACTAATAAAGAAATGCTACCAAATGATAAGCGCAAGCCAACAGAAACTAGTGGAATCCGGATTGGGACTCCAGCCATTACTACTCGTGGTTTTAAAGAAGAAGATGCTACTTTAGTAGCTAAGTTAATCATGGACGTAATTAACGGCCATGGTGATGATGAAGTAATGAAGGAAGTCCGTGCCGGAGTTCAAGGATTGACTGACGCTCACCCAATCGAATGGTAAGCTAAAGGAGATTAACATGGGTAAACTGGAAGTTATGAATCATCCGTTAATTCAACATAAATTAACCATTATTCGGGATAAGAACTGTGGAACACGTGAATTTCGTGAAGTAACCAACGAAATTGCACGGCTATTAGCTTTTGAAGCTTCACGGAACTTACCAATGGAAGATGTTGAAATTGAAACGCCAATGGGCAAGACCACTGCCAAACAATTGGCTGGAAAGAAACTAGCCGTAGTGCCGATTTTACGGGCCGGAATTGGAATGGTCGATGGAATGCTTGATTTGATTCCAGCTGCTAAGGTAGGCCATATTGGGATGTTTAGAGACGAAGGAACATTCGAACCACATGAATACTTCGTTAAATTACCTTCTGATATTGATCAACGTCAAATTTTTGTTGTTGATCCAATGCTTGCAACTGGTGGTTCTGCCATCATGGCCATTGATGCGCTTAAACGGCGTGGTGCACTTCCTGAAAATATTAAATTTGTTTGTTTAGTTGCGGCTCCAGAAGGGGTTAAAGCTTTACAGGATGCCCATCCAGATGTCGATATCATTGCCGCTGCTTTGGACGATCACTTAGAAAACGGATACATTTTCCCTGGACTAGGTGATGCTGGAGACCGGTTATTCGGCACCAAATAATAAAAGATTGCTATCTATTTCGATAGCAATTTTTTTGTAGCGTTGTGTTTCTTATCATTGGTGAACACAATTAGCTTAAACTATCTTTTTGCTTTGAAATATATGTAAAACAGTGGTAATATTTTGAGTGTATTTAAGTAAGACTAAATACAAATTCACTTTTTAATAAATAATCTTGTATATTTATTACATTTATTTTGTAATGGGTGTATTATGGTTGGATAGGTTACATGAAAAGAGGTGAAATTCTTGAATGAGCAACTTTCAACTTTCCGCCTTGGTGGATTAACATTTAACATTGGAAGTATGGTTGCAGCAACAGTTGCTGCTGCAATTGTACTAGTACTTGTGATTTGGTTATCACGAAATTTACAGGTTCGCCCAAGTAGTAAACGACAAGCGGTATTAGAAGCCCTAATCAACTTCTCGAATACTACAACGAAGGGGTCCATGAGCGACAGTGATGCTGCTAGCTTTAAACTATATGGATTTGTATTATTTGTCTTGATTTTTGTATCAAACCAATTAGGTTTAATGCTTCAAGTGGATATCAACGGTGTTACCTATGTGAAGAGTCCGACAGCGGACCCAATCTTTACAATGACGCTTGCGCTATTTACGATTGCATTATCTCACTACGCGGGTGTTAAGAAATTAGGGTTTGGGAACTATTTTAAGAATACGTACCTAGAACCATTTGTGTTCTGGTTCCCACTCGCATTGTTTGAAGAATTTTCGAATTTCCTAACCCTAGGACTTCGTTTATTCGGGGTTATTTATGCTGGTGAAATCCTATTGAAACTTGTCGGTGGTCTGGCATTCTCTCACGGGATTGTCACGATCATTGGATTAGCTCCAATTGAGTTAATTTGGCAAGCATTTTCAATATTCTTAGGTGCGATCCAAGCCTACGTATTTGTAACCTTAACTTCAGTATATATTAATGGAAAAATATCTGCTGAATAATATATTTTAAATTGTCAATAAATAAGGAGGACTATAGTCATGGGATTAATCGGAGCTGGTATTGCTTTAGCAGGTGCTGCCATCGGTGGTGGTATCGGTGATGGTATCGTTGCTTCTAAGTTACTAGAAGGAATGGTTCGTCAACCAGAAATGCAAGGTAAGTTATTTACTAACATGTTTATCGGTGTTGGTTTAGTTGAAGCTATGCCTATCTTAGCTGTCGTTGTTGGTTTCATTCTTATGAACAAGTAATTTAAAATTACAACATTACATTGACGTAAGGAGGTGTCAATAGATGCTTTCACAGTTGGTATTAGGGGCTGACCTAGCCTATGGAACAATGCTTTACTACTTAGTTTTATTCTTAGTACTAGTATGGTTAATCAAGGTTTTTGCTTGGAAGCCCATCAACAAAATGTTGAATGACCGGACGAATCAAATCGTTAGTGATATTGATGCAGCTAATAAAAAGCACCAGGAAGCTGATGCTTTAGCAAAGCAACGTCAAGATGCACTTGCTAAGTCACATGATGAAGCAAGTTCAATCATTAACAACGCCAAGCAATCAGGTCAAAAGCAACAAGAACAAATTGTGTCTGACGCTCAAAATGATGCTCAAACCATCAAGGCCAATGCTCAAAAGAGTATTGAACAAGAACGTCAAGAAGTATTAGCAAATACCAAAAATGATGTGGCAGATTTATCTATTGAAATCGCTTCTAAAATCATTCAAAAAGAATTAAACGCGAACGACCAGAAGGCGCTAATTGATTCTTACATCGAAGGGTTGGGGAAGCAAAATGAGTCTAGATAAAGTTACATTTTCAAAACGTTACGCGAAAGCGTTATTTGATTTATTAAAGTCTGACAATGAGTTAGATTCTGGTTATGAAGACCTACAGTCAATTAAGGCTGTGTTTGAAGATAACCCAAGTTTGTCATCTGTTCTAAGTGATGTTAGTTTTTCAGAAACTAACAAGGAACAGTTAATTAAATCAATGATTGACAATGCTAGTTCAAAATACATTCAAAATTTGATTAAAGTATTAGCTGGTAGTGACAATATGGATAAAATGGTAAGCATTATCGATGCCTTCGTTGACATTTATGATGAATACAACAACATTGTCCACGCTGATTTAATCAGTGCAGTGCCACTTGATGCTGATCAACAATCTAAATTGAAGGCCGCTTTCGCAGCTCGGACCGGAGCTAAGAAGGTTGTTTTGAATAGCAAGGTCGATGCAAGTATTATTGGTGGTTTAGTAATTAAATCATCTGATGTTATCTTTGATGGGAGCGTTAAGTCCAAGCTTAACCGTGTAAAACAACTCTTATTAAAGTAACGATATCTAATCGAAGAGGTGAAAACTTTTATGAGCATTAAGGCTGAGGAAATCAGTGCTTTAATCAAGCAACAATTAGCCGGATACAAAGACGAGCTATCAGTTGAAGAAACTGGTGTTGTTACCTACGTTGGTGACGGGATTGCTCGTGCTCACGGTCTAAACAATGCTTTATCTGGTGAATTGCTTGAATTCTCAGATGGCGTATACGGAATGGTTCAAAACCTCGAAAGCAATGATGTTGGTATCGTTGTTTTAGGAGATTTCGATGGCATTCGTGAAGGCGATGCTGTTAAGCGTACTGGCCGAATCATGGAAGTTCCAGTTGGTGAAAATTTGGTTGGACGAGTTGTTAACTCACTAGGTCAACCAATCGATGGTAAGGGTGACATCAAGAATGATGGAACCTTACCAATTGAACGTAAAGCCCCTGGAATCATGGATCGGAAGAGTGTCGATGAACCATTACAAACTGGAATCAAGGCGATTGATTCATTAGTTCCAATTGGTCGGGGTCAACGTGAATTAATCATTGGTGACCGTAAGACTGGTAAGACTTCAATCGCAATCGATACCATCTTGAACCAAAAAGATCAAGATATGATTTGTATTTACGTTGCAATTGGTCAAAAGGATTCAACTGTACGTAGTCAAGTTAATACGCTTGAAAAGTTTGGTGCAATGGACTACACCATCGTTGTTTCTGCTGGTCCTTCTGAACCAGCTCCATTACTTTACATTGCTCCTTATGCTGGGACTGCAATGGGTGAATACTTTATGAATAAGGGTAAGCATGTTTTGATTGTCTACGATGATCTTACAAAACAAGCTAACGCTTACCGTGAATTATCACTTATTTTACGTCGTCCTCCAGGTCGTGAAGCTTATCCTGGTGATATCTTCTACACCCACTCACGTTTACTAGAACGTTGTGCTAAGTTGAGCGACAAGTTAGGTGGCGGTTCAATTACTGGTTTACCAATCGTTGAAACCCAAGCCGGGGATGTTTCTGCATATATCCCAACTAACGTTATTTCCATTACTGATGGTCAAATCTTCTTAAACGCTGATTCATTCTACTCTGGAATTCGTCCAGCCATCGATGCCGGAACTTCTGTTTCTCGGGTTGGTGGGGATGCTCAAATCAAAGCGATGAAGAAGGTTGGTGGGACCCTTCGTTTGGATCTTGCCTCATATCGTGAATTGGAATCATTTGCTCAATTTGGTTCTGATCTTGATGAAGCAACCCAAGCTAAGTTGAATCGTGGGGCTAGAACCGTTGAAGTTCTTAAGCAACCACTTCATGATCCACTACCCGTTGAACAACAAGTCCTTGTACTTTTCTGTTTAACTCGTGGATTCTTAGATTCAATTGAACTTGAAGATATTCAACGTTACCAAGATGAAGTAATCGACTTCTTCAAGTCCAACCACCAAGACTTATTAGACAGTATCGTTAAGACTGGTAACTTACCAGACGAAGATGATATGGCTAATGCAGTTAAGGAATTTGCTTCAAATTTCCAACCAAGTCAATCACAAAAAGACGCACAAACTAACTAGCTTGAAGGGATGGTGAGAAAATGGCTTTAAATGATGTAAAACATCGAATTCAATCGACTAAGAAAACACATCAAATTACAACTGCGATGGAAATGGTTCAAACTGCTAAGTTAAACCAAATTCAAAAACACTCCGTCAACTATGATCAATACGTTTCACGGGTTAAAGCAGTTGTATTGCATTTAGCTAAGACTCATTTATTAGATAACTTTAATTCCTCAAGTAAGTCTGACCAAAAAGGAAAGACAGCCTATTTAGTTATTACGTCTGATCGTGGAATGGTTGGAAGTTATAATAGTAATGTTATTCGTGGTGCGAATGAATTTATTCAAAAGCACACGCCAAATTCTGATGATTACCTATTATTAACGGTTGGTGGAAACGGTGCTGACTTTTATAAGAAGCGTGGCGCAAACGTTGCTTATGAATATCGTGGTGTTTCCGATATTCCTACTTTTAGAGAAGTTAAGGAAATCGTTGATACAGTAACATCAATGTACAATGATGGCGTATTTAGCGAATTATATGTTTGTTACAGTCACTTCGTTAACCGGGTGACTTCAAACTTTCGGGCTGAAAAGATGTTGCCATTAGACAATGATACAATTAATACAGGGAAGAGTGGCGATGTGCAAGCATCCGAAATCGGACCTACTTATGACGTTGAACCAGATGAAGGTTCCGTATTGAAGGTTGTTATTCCTCAATACACTGAAGGGTTAGTATTCGGGGCAATCCTAGATGCTAAAACTTCTGAACATGCATGTAGTTCATCTGCCATGAGTGCTGCTTCTGATAATGCAGAAGATTTAATTGGTAAATTGCAATTACAATATAATCGAGCTCGTCAGGCTGCGATTACCACCGAAATTACTGAAATTACTGGTGGTCAAGAAGCCTTGAAGCATTAATATGGGAGGAATTAACGAATAATGAGTACTGGAAAAATTATCCAAGTAATCGGACCAGTTATTGACGTTGAATTCCCTGCGGATGTTAAATTACCTGATATCAATACCGCTCTTAAAGTTAAGAGAGGCGATGATACTAAGGATTTAGTTACCGAAGTTATGTTGGAATTAGGTAACGGTATTGTTCGGACCATTGCCATGGACGGAACCGATGGTTTACGTCGTGGAATGGATGTTGAAAATACTGAAGCACCTATTTCAGTTCCAGTTGGTGACGATACCTTAGGACGGGTATTTAACGTTCTCGGTGATCCAATCGATAACGGCCCTGAATTCGGACCAGACGCTGAACGCTGGCCAATTCATAGAAACGCCCCAGCATACGACGAATTAAGTACTTCAACTGAAGTGCTTGAAACCGGAATTAAGGTTATCGACTTATTAGCACCATACATTCGTGGTGGTAAGGTCGGACTATTCGGTGGTGCCGGTGTTGGTAAGACTGTTTTAATTCAAGAATTAATCCATAATATTGCTCAAGGACACAACGGAATTTCCGTGTTTACCGGTGTTGGTGAACGGACTCGTGAAGGAAATGATATGTACTTCGAAATGAAGGGTTCCGGTGTTCTTAAGCAAACTGCCATGGTGTATGGACAAATGAACGAGCCACCTGGTGCACGGATGCGTGTTGCCTTGACTGGTTTGACCATTGCTGAATACTTCCGTGATGCTAAGGGTACTGATGTGCTATTGTTCATCGATAACATCTTCAGATTTACTCAAGCCGGAATGGAAGTTTCAGCCTTGTTAGGTCGGATTCCATCAGCCGTTGGTTACCAACCAACGTTAGCTACTGAAATGGGTCAATTACAAGAACGGATCACATCAACTAAGAAGGGTGCCATTACATCCATCCAAGCTGTTTATGTTCCTGCCGATGATTATACCGACCCTGCTCCAGCAACTACTTTCGCTCACTTGGATGCAACGACCAACTTGACACGTTCATTAACTCAACAAGGGATTTACCCAGCCGTTGATCCATTGGCATCAACTTCAACTGCCTTAGACCCTGCTATTATTGGTCAAAAGCATTATGAAGTTGCTAATGAAGTTCAACAAGTACTTCAAAGATATCGTGAACTACAAGACATTATCTCTATTTTAGGGATGGATGAATTGTCAGATGAAGAAAAGACGATCGTTAACCGTGCTCGTCGGATTCAATTCTTCTTATCACAAAGCTTTAGTGTTGCTGAACAATTTACTGGTTTACCTGGTAAATATGTCCCAGTTGAAAAGACCGTTGATAGTTTCAAGGCTATCTTAGATGGTAAGTATGATGACGTCCCAGAAGATGCCTTCAGAAACTGTGGTCCAATCGAAGACGTTGAAGAAAACGCTAAAAAGATGAAGGCAAACGCTAACAACTAAGGAGGGTTCTAATTGGCTGATAATTCAGTATTAACCGTTAGTATCGTTACTCCTGACGGAATGGTTTATCAAAATGACCAAGCCCAACTAGTAATTGTTAAAACTAAAACTGGTGAACTTGGGATTATGCATGATCACCTTCCAGTTATCGCTTCATTAGAAGTTGATGAAGCTAGAGTTAAATACGATAATGGTAAAGAAGATGAAATTGCCGTTAATGGTGGTTTTGTTGAATTCTCCAATAACGTTTTAACCATTATTGCCGATAGTGCTGAAAAGCGCGGCGATATTGATGTTGAACGTGCTGAACGTGCACGTGAGCGAGCTCAACAAAAGATCCAAGAAGCACAACAAAAGCATGATAGTGACGAAATTACTCGTGGCCAAATTGCTTTACAACGTGCCGTTAACCGGATTCACGTTGCTCGTCATTAATAAACTTATTAAAAGAGATTGTAAAAGTTATAACTTTTGCAGTCTCTTTTTTTGCTATGTTACAATTATCGAATATGAAGGAATTTTAGTAAAATTTGTGATATAGTTATGTAATAAGGAAGGTTAAATGATGCATTCAAGTTGGATTGTTTCACTAATGACCATTATTAGTCATTTGTTTTTTATCTCAGTTGCTTTTTGGTGGATTCAAGATCTCCACATTGAGCGGTACATTCGAATGCATGAACCGCAAGCAAAGGTAATGATTGTAATGTTATCAGTAGTATTTGGGTTTATCTGTAGCTCATTTTTTATTGACATCATTAATGCAATTATTAACCTGTCTTCCCTATCTAAATCACTATAGGAGGTTTGTTGTTTTGGATAAGATTGTTGTACAGGGTGGCAATCGGTTAGTTGGCGAAGTACATATTGAGGGCGCGAAAAACGCAGTTTTACCTCTATTAGCTGCTTCGATTTTAGCTAGCAAAGATGAAGTAACCCTAGATAACGTTCCATTACTTTCGGACGTTTATACTATGAACGAAGTACTTCGTTTCTTAAACATTAAAATTAACTTTAATAAAAGTAAAAATCAAATCACTTTAGACGCGACTAAGGATATTTCCTCAGAAGCACCGTTTGAATACGTTTCTAAGATGCGGGCATCAATTGTGGTAATGGGGCCATTATTGGCTCGATTAGGGCATGCTAAAATTGCGATGCCTGGTGGTTGTGCCATTGGTTCACGGCCAATTGATCTCCATTTAAAGGGATTTGAAAAATTAGGTGCCCGGATTGAACAACATGATGGATATGTTGAAGCGTTTGCTGAAGATGGCCTAGTGGGTGATAGTATCTATCTAGACTTTCCTAGTGTAGGGGCAACGCAAAATATCATGATGGCAGCTACATTAGCCAAGGGTAAGACGGTCATTCATAATGTGGCACGCGAACCAGAAATCGTTGATTTAGCGGTCCTATTGAACTTAATGGGAGCTAAGGTAAGTGGTGCTGGCACTGAAACCATTAAGATTACTGGAGTTGAATCCCTTCACGGAACTCAACATACAGTTGTTCAAGACCGGATTGAAGCTGGTACCTTCATGGTAGCTGCAGCAGCCACTAATGGTGACTTATTGATTAAGGATGCGATTGCAGAACACAATAAACCATTGATTGCTAAAATGCGCGAAATGGGCGTTAAGGTTATCGAACACGATAATGGCATTGAAGTGATCGGGACTGATTATTTAAAACCAACTGATGTTAAAACGTTGCCTTATCCAGGCTTTCCAACTGATATGCAGCCTCAAATGACTGTATTACAGTTACTAGCCCATGGGACGAGTACGATGACTGAAACTGTGTTTGAAAATCGGTTCATGCACTTGGATGAATTACGCCGGATGAATGCCCACTTTACTATTAATGGGCGGACAGTAGTAATGGAAGGCCCCACTGACTTTAATGGGGCTGAAGTGGCTGCAACTGATTTAAGAGCCGGCGCTGCATTGGTGATCGCAGGACTAGTTGCGAAGGGAATTACAACGGTTGGGAATCTCCAATATTTAGACCGTGGTTATTATGATTTCCATAAGAAGTTAGCTGCCCTTGGTGCTCAAATCAAGCGGATTAACGTTAGTGAAGACGGTAAGATCGTATTACCACAAGGGTCTAAGCAACCTAAATAAGTATAATTGATTAGAAAGGAGTTCATTCGAACTCCTTTCTTTATATGTCAAGATATATAAATTATGCTATAATTAATTAGTTGTATTAATAGTTTTTTTTCAGGAGGAAATTGCAAGATGGCAAAAGACATCGGCATTGATTTAGGTACTGCCAACGTATTAATCTACGTAGCAGGTAAAGGAATTGTTTTAAACGAACCCTCAGTTGTGGCTGTGGATGTAAAAACAGAAAAAGTATTATCAGTAGGTAGTGAAGCTTATCGGATGGTGGGACGGACACCTAGCAATATTCGGGCCATCAGACCATTGAAAGATGGAGTTATTTCTGATTTTGATGTCACTGAAAAAATGCTTTCATATTTTATTAATAAGTTGAACGTTAAGGGCTTTATGTCCAAGCCTAAGATTATGATTTGTGCACCAACTAACATTACTAACATTGAACGTAAGGCAATTATTCAAGCTGCTGAAAAGTCCGGCGGTGGTAAGGTTTATCTTGAAGAAGAACCTAAGGTTGCTGCAATTGGTGCTGGAATGGATATTTTCCAACCCCGTGGAAACATGGTTATTGACATGGGTGGTGGAACCAGTGATATCGCCGTAATTTCATTAGGTGATATTGTAGCAAGTAATTCAATTCGAGTTGCTGGTGACAAGATGAATAATATGATTGTTAACTACATTAAGGATAAGCATGGTCTAATTATTGGTGATCATACTGCTGAACGGATCAAGATTGAAATTGGAACGGCAGTGAAAGATCCTGAATCAGAAGTACGGACTAAAGAAGTTCGTGGTCGGGATGCTTTAAGTGGAATGCCACGTTCCATTACGATTAATAGTAATGAAATTTGTGATGCATTAGCAGATGCGGTTAGCACCATTGTTTCTGGTGCTAAGGATGTCTTAGAAGTAATTCCACCAGAATTAGCTTCAGATATCGTAGATCGTGGAGTAATGCTTACTGGTGGTGGTGCATTATTACGGGGAATTGACCAAAGAATTTCAAGTGAACTTACGGTCCCTGTTTTAATTTCTGAAAAGCCATTGGACAATGTTGCACAGGGTGCTGGTGCGCTATTGGAACACTTAAACAAAACTGAAGATAAGACTAAGACCGAATAATTAAGCCCAAAAAGCAGGTGATTTTTTGCGTTGGTTATTGATTCAATTAGTGCGGGGTTATCAAAAGGTAATTTCACCACTAACGCCACCAAGTTGTCGTTATTCACCAACTTGCTCTGATTATATGATTACTGCAATTAAAAAACACGGGGCAATCAAAGGCGTATTGATGGGTATCTGCCGGATTTTACGCTGTAATCCATTTATTCATGGTGGCTATGATCCAGTTCCTGATCATTTTACAGTTTTTAGGAATAAACGAGCGCAAGCAGAATATCGCCGCTCAATGAATTTGAAGTAGTCGATCTGGTTTCGACTACTTTTCTTTTTAGAATGAATGGTAAATTCCTAAAAACAGCAATTATGAGTAGTGGTGTTCAAGCTACCAAGTGGTATGATGGTGTTTCAAAATCTGATCGATGTGATCACCTAATGATTAGATATTAGGGTACCGGTGTTAACGGAAGCAAATAAAATATAAATTTATATACGAGAGGATATAAAATGAGTAAGAAAAAACAAAACATTGAAGTTAACCTAGATGAAAAAAAGGATTCACAAGGGCATCAAGTCCAAATTTTAAAAATTGGTTCTGATGTGATTGGTGAAATTAAGAGTCTTGAAGATCGGATTGAAGCTAATTTCCGTAACAAGAAGACTTTTAATGTAAAGTCCGTTGAAGAAGGAATTGAAAAATTAATTAGTGAATATCATTTACACAAGTAATATTTACATTTAATATCGAAATGGGGGCCTGATTTCATTGGTTCAAAATAACGAAAGCGATAGTAATGATCGCGACAATCGGATTGATTGGGGAATTATCTTTAGCGTAATGCTATTGGCAGTGATTGGAATTGCTTCGATCTATGTTGCGGTTTCCCATGATAATAATTCAGCTAGTGTTGTTAGTAAGCTAGTGCCACAGATATTATGGTACGCAATTGGGGCCGTGGCCATTGTAGTTATTATGCAGTTCGATTCTGAACAGCTATGGCGATTAGCGCCATTAGCGTACTGGTTTGGAATTGCGTTGTTAGTCTTAGTGTTATTCTTTTATAGTCGAGCCTATGCTGCTCAAACTGGGGCTAAGAACTGGTTTGCGATTGGGCCGTTTACGTTTCAACCGTCTGAAGTGATGAAGCCAGCATACATTTTGATGCTGGCTAAGATTACGGTTCAGCATAACGACCAGATGCCACATACGCCTAAAAATGATATCTTATTACTTTGGCAAATGATTTTATGGACATTGCCAATTGTGATTTTAATGAAGTTACAAAATGACTTTGGGACCATTTTAGTGTTCGTTGCAATCTTTGTCGGCTTCATGATTGTTTCTGAAATGAGTTGGAAGATTTTAGGGCCACTGTTTGGTGCAGGCGCATTGGTTGGTATCTTTACCTTATGGTTAGTTACTTCTACACCAGGACGTAATTTATTGACGCATTTAGGATTTCAACTTTATCAATTCCAACGGATTGATAGTTGGTTGAATCCTTCTGCTGATACTACTAACCAGGGGTATCAATTATGGCAAAGTATTAAAGCCGTTGGTTCTGGTGGAATTACTGGAACTGGATTCAATGTTTCGAAAGTTTACGTTCCAGTGCGTGAATCTGACATGATTTTCTCCGTAATTGGTGAAAACTTTGGTTTTATTGGTGGTTGTATTTTAATCTTTATCTACTTCCTCTTAATTTACCAAATGATTCACGTTACGTTTGAAACGCGAAACGTCTTTTATGCTTACATTTCCACTGGTGTAATCATGATGATTTTATTCCACGTATTTGAAAATATTGGAATGAGCATTGGGTTACTACCATTAACTGGGATTCCGCTACCATTTATTAGTCAAGGGGGATCTTCGTTGATTGGAAATATGATGGGAATTGGTTTGATTATGTCGATGCAGTATCATAACCGTAGTTATATGTTCAGTCGTCGTTCAAAGAATTTTTCATAATCTGATTTGACAATAAAATGATTAGTTTGTATACTATTAATTATTAATTAAAGATGAGTAAATGATTAGTAAACACGTCAGAAAGCCTTCGGTTGATGTGAGAAGGTGTTACGGTCATTGAAGATGGTCTGAAAACAGGTTATTGATGAGTTGTAAATCAATTAGTCAATAATGAGTAACGAACATTATATCGTTAAGTAAACTTACTTATTAAGGCTGTTATCGTGAGGTAGCGGTAAATAAAAGGTGGTAACACGAAAACTCTTCGTCCTTTACTTGGGATGGAGAGTTTTTTATTTAGGAGGAATTTATTTTGATTAAGTTTAAAGATGTATCAAAAGTTTTCCAACTAAAGGATAGCCAACTAAAGGCAGTTAACGACGTCAATTTAACAATTGATGACGGTGATATCTTTGGAATTATTGGTTATTCTGGAGCTGGGAAGAGTACGTTGGTTAGAATGTTAAACGGGTTGGAAACCCCTACGACTGGATCAGTTGAGATTAATGGTCACGACATTGCTAAATTACATGGTCGTGAATTACGTGATCAACAAAAGCAAATTGGGATGATTTTTCAACACTTTAATTTGCTATGGTCAAGAAGTATCATTGATAATGTAATGCTACCATTAGAATTAGCGCATGTGGCAAAAGCGGAACGCGTTGAAAAAGCGAAGAAGTTAATTGATTTAGTTGGTTTAAAGGGTCGTGAAAACGACTACCCATCAGAACTATCTGGTGGTCAAAAACAACGGGTCGGAATTGCACGGGCATTAGCGAATGATCCTAAAATCTTGATTTCTGATGAAGCAACGAGTGCTTTGGATCCCCAAACAACTGATGAAATTCTAGACCTATTAATTAAAATTAATAAAGAACTAGGCATTTCAATCGTGTTAATCACCCATGAAATGCACGCAATTCGTAAAGTGGCTAAACACGTTGCGGTAATGCAAGATGGGGCAGTGGTTGAAGAAGGTAGCGTTAGTGATATCTTTAACCATCCTAAACAAGCAATTACCAAGCGCTTCGTAAGTGAAGATGACGCTCATGATAGTAACGATACAATGATGGCATTAGATGAATTAGTTAACCGTTATCCAAACGGTTCCATCATTAAATTGACGTTCAGTGGTGATCGTTCACAATCACCAGTAGTGTCACAAGTGGCTAAGCAACGACCAAATCTAGAAATTAATATTATTGAAGGTTCACTTCATCCAACCCAAAATGGAACCCTTGGAGTATTAGTAATTCAATTATTGGGTGATGAAAATGAACAAAAACTGGCAATGAAAGATTTTGCTGAATTAAAGGTAGAAACGGAGGTATTGAACCGTGGATAATCAAGGTTTAAGTTCATATTTTCAATTTCATAATGTCAATTGGCCTAATATGTGGTCAGCAACCTGGGAAACGGTTTGGATGACATTGGTATCCATGATTTTGGTGACCATCATCGGAATTGCATTAGGGTTAATTTTATTTGAAACTCGTAACAAACAAGGCTTTTGGTATCGAGTATTAAACTTAGTTGTTTCAGCGTTAGTTAATATTTTTAGATCAATTCCATATATTATTTTAATTGTGTTACTATTGCCAATTACTAAGAACATTGTGGGGACCATTATTGGACCCACTGCCGCAATCCCATCATTAGTGATTTCAGCAGCTCCATTTTACGCTCGGATGGTTGAATCTAACTTCCGTGAAATCGATAACGGAGTGATTGAAGCTGTTAAGTCAATGGGAGCTACTAATTGGGAAATTATCTGGAAAGTTTTAATTCCAGAAAGCACCCCCGCATTGATTGCCGGTGCAACAGTTACCACCATTTCATTGATTTCATACACAGCAATGGCTGGGGCAATCGGTGCCGGTGGATTGGGGAACCTCGCATATCTTGATGGATTCCAATCTAACAACAACAGTATTACGTTAGTTGCGACTGTGATTATCTTGATCTTTGTGTTTGTTGTTCAATACATTGGTGATACATTTGTAAAACATACTGATAAACGTGGTCTATAATTAAGGAGGTTCAAAAATGAAAAAAGTTGGTTTCTTTCTTTCCTTAATTGTTGCCTTCGTTGCACTATTGATTATTGGTCCCGGAGAAGCCCATTCTAAGAATTCACTTACGATTGGGGCTTCTAATGTTCCCCATGCGCAGATTTTGAACCATATTAAACCAGAACTTGAAAAAGAAGGGGTGCATTTAAACATCCGAGTATTTCAAGATTACGTATTGCCAAATAAGGCCCTTGCGTCTGGTGAATTAGATGCCAATTACTTTCAAACGGTTCCATTCTTACAACAATGGAATAAGCAAAATAATGGACATTTAGTTAATGTTGGATCTGTGCACTTGGAACCAATGGGAATCTATTCCAAGAAGGTTAAACGACTTCAGGATTTGAAACCTAATTCAACGATCTTAGTTAGTAACAATGCGCCTGATTATGGAAGAATTTTGGAATTATTCCAACAAGCCGGATTAATTAAGATTAAAAAGGGTGTTAACATTACCCAGGCTAACTTCTCTGATATTGCAAGTAACCCTCGTCACTTAGTATTCAAGAATAGTTATGAACCAAAACTATTGCCTGAAATCTATCAAAATGGTGAAGGGGATGCCGTAGCCATTAATGCTAACTATGCAGTGCAAAGTGGTTTGAATCCTAAGAAACAAGCAATTGCTTTACAAAAGAGTAGTCCAGATTCACCATATAACAATATCGTTGCCGTTCGGAATGGTGATCAAAACAAGAAAAACATTAAGAAGTTAATGAAGGTCTTGGAATCTAAACCAGTTCAAAAATGGATTTACGATCATTATAAGGGTGGCGTATTGCCTGCTCATAAATACTAATTAATCAAGGATGACTGCCAATGCTGGTGGTTATCCTTTTTAGTTTGACTTTAATTATCCCAACATGTATAGTTAGTTACATAAGTAATTAACCTATTGGTGAGGGATTACTAAGGATAAGGATGTGATAATATGCAATTCGATTTCGATAGTGCAGAACCGATTTACTTACAGGTAGCTAACCAAATCGAAGATGCTGTGTTTACCGGAGCGTTTCCGGAAGACGAGCAAATTCCATCGACGACTGAAATATCTAAACAATTTCACATTAATCCAGCGACGGTATTAAAGGGGATGAATATTTTGGTGAACGACGGAGTTTTAGAAAAGCGTCGTGGAATGGGGACGTTTGTTACAGCTGATGGTCAAGATAAAATCATCGAAAAACGACGCTCTAAGTTTTATGATAATTTTGTTTTGGACCTGGTGGATGAGGCAACTAAGTTAAAGCTGAGTGAAGCGGACGTACTAAAATTAATTCAACGGGGGTTTCAAAATGAGCACAATTAAAGTTGAACATTTGAATAAGCATTTTCGTAAGCAAAAAGTGTTGGATGATATTAATCTAACCTTTGGTTCCAATCAAATTTATGGCCTTTTAGGGCGTAATGGAGCGGGCAAAAGTACGTTACTAAATATTATTACGGATCGCATCTTTGCTAGCGCTGGTCACGTTAAATTAGATGGCGAAAATTTACATGATAATGGTGACATGCTTGCTAAAGTGTTTATGATGAGTCAGGATAATTTATATCCTGATTCTATGAAGGTAAAGACAATCATTAAAACGACGGCTACGCTTTATGATCATTTTAATCAGCCCCTAGCTGATGATTTAGTTAAAAAGTTCGATGTGAATTTGAATACTAAATTCAGCAAATTATCAACAGGATACCATTCAATTGTTAAATTGATTATTGCTTTGTGTGTACCAGCATCCATTATCATCTTTGATGAGCCGACGCTTGGTTTGGATGCTAATCATCGGGAGTTATTTTATTCTGAATTAATTCAATCATACAGCGAAACCCCACGAACAATTATCATTGCGACCCATTTAATTGATGAAGTAGCTAATCTTGTGAATAACGTTGTGATTATTAACGATGGGCATGTAATCGTGAATGATGATAATGAAACGGTGATAAAAAAAGCCCATACCATTACAGGACCGGAAAAGGAATTAGATGGATATTGCGATGGATTGAACATAATTGGTAGTAAACGACTTGGTAATCTTAAAACAAATTATATTTATGGACCATTAAATGATCAACGCATGCTGCCAGATACAGTTAAAATTGAAGGGTTAGATTTACAAACCCTGTTTATTTATTTGACCAAACGAGATGGGGAGGTAATCAATAATGAGTAGCCGGACCAAAAGAATGTTTATGATTGATTTAAAGAATTATTTTAAAGGATTATGCATATTTCTTCTGATTTTTGCAATTGTGTTTATGGTGTTACCATATTTGATTAATGGATTTAGTGGACATGGATGGACGGCTTCTGTCTTTTCTAATGATCTTGGTGGCTTTCTTAGTGGGCTTGTTTTATTGTTCACAGGTTCCTTAATGGCTGGAAACTTTTTTGAGAATTCATTTACCATGAAGATGCAAAATGGTTTTTCCAGAAGCCAAATTTTTAAAAATAATATAACTCTAATCGGCTTTTTATCCATTCTTTTAGTACTTTTTAATATCATCATTAATCCCAATCAATTTCTTTGGTTAAATGTGTACAAGAACTTTTTTAAAACCTCCATTATTGATTATGTCTTATTCTTATTGATTTCTATTTTATTAAATTACTTAGTGATTTCGTTATTTAATTTTTTAGGGGCTTTCTTTAACCTGTTTTCAAAAAAGATTCGCAAATGGGTAGTATTGATTTTTTTCGTTGGTTGGACGATTGCAATAATTGCGTTAACTGGTTTTGCCGTGCGCGGGGTAATTCAACTTATTTCTGCTCATTGGATCAATCGAGATACTCTTATTAGCATTCTTGAATTTACGATGACTTTATTATTTGGTTATCGTAATCATGGACCGTACAATCCCATCAATTTAATTATCACTCTGACGGTTATTAATGGGCTAATATCATTGTTAACGCGCTTTGTAACATTACGTTTAACGATTCATCGAAATTAAAATTATTAATAAATGCCAACATTGTATGCATTAATATGCTATAATGAAGTTTCCGAGAATATAAATAGGACGGTATAAAAAAATGACAAAGAAAATGCATGTTGCACTCCTCTTTGGGGGTAATTCTTCAGAACATGATGTTTCGAAGCGTTCTGCTCATAACATCTACGATGCAATGGATAAGGATAAGTATGAAGTAAGCTTGTTCTTGATGACTAAGGAAGGCTACATTCTTAGTGACAAAGATTCACATCGCGTATTTGATGGTGAAGATGAGGATGCAGTCGTTGAATCAGTATTACCTAACGTTGATCAATCAGATCCATTAGCAAATATTGCTAACTTGGGTAAAATTAAGGATGTTGACGTTTTCTTCCCTGTAATTCATGGTAATTTAGGGGAAGATGGTACCATTCAAGGACTCTTCAGACTACTTCAAAAGCCATGGGTTGGTAGTGGAATCTTAGAATCTGCAATGGCCTATGATAAAGACATTACCAAGAAGATGTTAGACTTATACGGCGTTCAAAATACTAAGTATGTATTATTAACGCCAGATAACTATAAAGATCATCCATATGAACAATTAGCGGCTGAATTAGGCAGTAAGATTTTCTTGAAGCCAGCTAACCAAGGTTCTTCAGTAGGAATTCATGAAGCAAATAATGCTGAAGAATTTAAGGCGGGACTTGCTGATGCGTTTAGATACGATTACAAGGTATTGGCTGAACAAGCAATTGAAGGCCCAGAAGAACTCGAAATTTCCATTTTAGGAAATGAAAAACCAATTGCTTCTAAGTTGGGGGCAATTCGGGTTCCTAAGAATGATAAATTCTATACTTATGAAAACAAGTTCGTTGATGCCAGTGAAGTTCACTTTGATATTCCAGTTAAGGTATCGCAAAAATTAACTGATCAAATTACTAACATGGCATTAACTGCTTATAAAGCCCTTGGATTAAAGGGTATGGCACGGATTGACTTCTTAGTATCTAAAGATGAAGAACCATACTTGGGTGAAATTAATACGCTACCAGGATTCACGAATATCAGCCTTTATCCACAACTATGGAATGCATCTGGAATTTCATATACTGAATTAATTGATAAGTTAATTGACCTTGCGTTCAAAGAATTTGATCGTCGTAAGCAAATTCATCATGACTTTACGCCACTTGGTAAGGAAAAATTATCTAAGTAATTAAAAAAACATCTATGATGTGCACCCCAAAAGTTGTACATTATTATATTGTTTTTCCTAGGCGGAAAGTTTCCGGTATTGAACCGGTGACTTTCCGCCTAGTTTTGTTTTAATACGATGATTATTGTAATAATCAATCCATATTTTCATTGACGACATTAAATCTTCTTTAAAGTCATAATTACAGTCCATGATTTCAGCTTTCATAATATGGAAAAATGATTCCATAGGTGAGTTATCTATACAATTCCCCTTACGGGACATACTTTGAAATATCTTATTCTTCTTAAGCTCTTTTTGCCAGATATGACTTTGATACTGAGCTCCCTGATCACTATGAATTGTCGTTCTGTATGGTAAATCCTTAACTAATTGAATAACTTCTTTCAACGGTTTCATAACACAGTTCATATTTGGATGGCTGCTAATGTTATAGGATATTATTTCACCAGAAAATAAATCCATAATAGGTGAAAGATAAATACGATGATTAATATCACAATTTCCATATCTGAATTCACTGATATCAGTACAGAGCTTTTGATATGGTCTGTCAGTATTAAATCTTCGATTTAATTGATTTGATTTAAGTTTTCCAACCTGACCACGATAGGAATTATACTTACGTGTTTTTCTTGAATATGATGAAGATAGTAAATTATTCTTTTTCATTATCTTTAATACTAGTTTGTGGTTAACACGGTATCCACGATTAGTTAATTCTAAACACACTCTTCTATATCCGTAGGATTTATTTTTATCTTTAATATCCTTGATAATTTTAGCGATTTCAGCGTGCTTATCAGGCTTATTTTGGATTGATCTAATATAATAATAAGTACTTCTAGATATCCTTAATGCCTTTAGTATTAATGTTTTAGTGGTATGGTATTTCAGCCTTAGTTCGTCGATTATTTTAATAATTACTTCTGGTCTTCTTCGTCGTCTAAGGCCCTCAATTTTTTTAAGAAGTCATTCTCTATTCTCAACATTAAATTTTCTTCTTCAATCTTCTTCAATTTTTCTTTATCGGTATTAGTATTGTTTGATTCGGCTTTGTTAGTTTTCCTTTTTGTCATGGCTTTTCTTTCCCTTCGGGACAATAAACCATCAATACCTTTTTGCTCTAGTCGTTTTTCCCAAGTCCAGATAGTTGATGGAGAAGGAATATTAAAATGATAAGCTGCCTCTGGATAAGATGATTTAGTCGTTTTCATCCAGTTTAATATATATTGTTTCTCTTTGGTAGAGTATTCGATTATATTCTTTCTTTTTTTAAGACCATTTAGTCCATGTTTTTTGTAACTCTTAACCCAACATAAAACAGTATTTCTACTTTTAACTCCAAAGTTTCTAGCCACCATTTGCGATCCCATACCGTTTAGGTATGCGTTAATTACATTTAATTTATCTTCTACTTTATATTTAGACACAAAAAAACACCCCAAAGTTTTGTACAAACTTTGGGGTGCAGTGCACCACTAGTTGGATGTTTTTTTAATTTGTTTACGTATTTTACATTATTGGAGGGATGCTTGATGGTAGTACGTTGTAAGTGGGCAGAAAAGGATGCCTTATCGATGAGTTATCATGATCATGAATGGGGAGTGTCAGAATTTGATGCCCATCGGTTATTTGAGTTATTAACATTAGAGATATTTCAAGCTGGATTGAGTTGGACCACTATTTTGAAAAAGCGAACCGCTTTTAGGACTGCGTTTGCGAACTTCGATTTTAATGTCGTTAGTAAATATGGGTCCCATGAATTTGAAGCATTATTGAATAATGCTTCAATTATTAGAAATCGGGCTAAGATTCAGGCAACTATTGATAATGCTAAGGCAATTGTTCGTTTAACGAATAGTGGAATGTCATTGGTTGATTTAACTTGGCAGCCAACTCATTATCATCCTTTGAACCATTTTAGAGAACAAGCTGAACAACTGGATGTAAGTCAATTTTTGAAGCCCTATTTGGCACAGTTTAAACAACATGGCTTCAAACGGCTAGGACCAACGACCATGTATTCTTTTTTACAGGCAGCTGGCGTGATTAATGATCATCAAATAAATTGTTATAGATATAAACAAATTGTTAATATTAAAATTAATGATTGCTAATAATAATTAAATCATATTATAATGTTAGTATAAATATAAGAAATGAGGATACCGCATTTGGCACCATTAAATACGATTGACATTAAGTCTGGTTCGATTAAGATATTAGGTAGCTTAATTCAAAAACAGCGTAAACAAAGGGGACTCAGTCAATCTGAGCTCGCTGATAATATCTGTTCACAGGGTTTAATTAGTCTAATTGAAAATAAAAATATTGCTCCTAGCCTAGATGTTATCTATAATCTTTGTCTAAAATTAGAGTTAAAACCAGAGGATGTGATTATCAGAAAACATGCTGATAATAAAACGTTTGATAAAATTGAGGCAGCGATTTGGAATCATGAATATGAAGTTGCTGATCAATTA
The DNA here is from genome assembly GCF_037546185.1 of Nicoliella lavandulae. NCBI lineage: Bacteria > Bacillati > Bacillota > Bacilli > Lactobacillales > Lactobacillaceae > Nicoliella > Nicoliella lavandulae. The sequence goes on from NZ_JAWMWH010000001.1 coordinate 909,695, forward strand.
ATGCGTCGTTGCAAGGTGACCAATTTAGATAGTAACTATTTAAAGGGGCGTTACTACTGCTATCTAGGTGAAATTGAGTATAGATTAAACCATAATTATCGAGCAGCGATTAAGGCCTTTAACGAAGTATTACTAAAATATAGTGGACTTGCGAACCGTAGCTTATACACCACCTGGTCTCACGTTGGAAATGCGAAGGCATATTTAAAATTAAATGAAAATGACCAAGCCCACGAATTTATGAATTTATCGATGGGGTATTTAAAATTACATCAACTAAATGAACATGATAATTTTAAGCTACTAGTTGATATCTATGTTGAATCCATTCGTTTGTATCAAGACCTATCTAAATTTAAAGAAGCCCTTCACTTAAGTGAAGATGCGTGTCAATTCTTAATTTCTATAGATTCGATGTACCAAATGGGGGCGCTTAATTTAGCAATGGCCCGGAGTTTAATTGCTGATCAAGCCCATGCCAAGGCAATCAATTACTTAGATAAAGCCAGTTTATTTTGTGATTATTATAATGACCATTATGTTTTGAACCAAGTCAATGCCTTAAGAGCTAAGGTTGATAAATCAATGGCATAGTAAAAGGATATTCTTAATTTCATCTTTAAGAATATCCTTTTTGATTTTAGATTTAGTTTTGACTGGCTTGATTTGAAGCATCGGTTCTAACGATTAGAACGTCACATGGGGCATATTTACTTACATAATCAGTTACAGAACCCATAACTAAGCGTTCGAATGCACTTAATCCGGTTGCCCCCATAACGATTACATCGGTATGGTAGCGTTTAGGCATTTCTTTGGCAATGACCACCTTTGGTGCACCGTATTCAATTGAGTAATCGATATTGGTAACCCCAGCATCATTAGCCTGTTTTAAATATTCATCTAATGTTTTCTTAACATTATCAGTTGCTTCATCAATCATTGAGCTGTCGAAGCTTGAAATGTTTTGAAATGCACGGGTATCAATGACGTGAACCATGTGAATTGCAGAACCATTATTTTTGGCAACTTCCACCGCTTTATTAAAAGCTAATTTTGCTTCTTTAGAACCATCTACTGGGACTAAAATGTTTTCATATTTAGTTAACATTATTCCCACCTCCGACTTAATTCTAAGTGGTTTTAAGATTGAAATAAACTAAAAGGCTTATTATTTTTTACCAAAGAATTGGGCCATGGTGATTTGAAAAATAATGACCAAGAAGCACGCAATGATTAGGAACCAAAATAATAATGCATCGTTATTTAGGAATAATGGAATTAGGCATAAAACACCAAAAATCACAAAGATGATTCCAAAGACTTTCATGACTAAACTAAGGGATGCAATGCTTTCTGGATGAAAAACCAAAAAGGGCTTCTTTTGATGGCGTAGGGCAAAGATGCCTAGTCCGATCATGATAACTGCAAAAATAATGGTTAAGATACTTACTAACATTAATTATGACTCCATTCTATTTTAGTTACCCCGTTGGGCATTTTGAATTCGATAGTACTGTTGTGCAAAGGCAGCTTCATACTTACCATTGGTTTTGGGTTGGTAATATTCAGCATTTTTTAGCTTATCTGGTAAATATTGCTGTTTGACCCAGTCGTTAGCAAAGTCGTGGGGGTATTGGTAATCAATTCCATGACCAAGTTTTTTAGCGCCACTGTAATGCGCATCCTTTAAATATGGTGGAATCTCACCATAGTTACCCTTTTTAACATCGCTAATGGCGGCATCAATTGCATTAATTCCTGAATTAGACTTGGGTGAAATACATAGCTCAATGATGATATCGGAAAGGGGGATGCGGCCTTCTGGTAGGCCTAATTTGTCTACAGCTTGAACGGCAGTTACGGTACGAGCGCATAGGGCCGGGTTAGCAAGGCCAATATCTTCATATGCAATGACCATTAATCTTCTAGTCAGTGAATTTAAATCACCAGCTTCAATTAAACGAGCTGCATAATGCAAAGCGGCGTTAGTATCAGAACCACGGATCGATTTTTGAAAGGCGGAAACAACATCGTAATGGGCATCGCCATTTTTATCAGCGCTTAATAGCTTTTTTTGCACGCATTCTTCAATATCAGCAGTAGTTAAATGAATTACCCCATCATCATCTGCATCGGTCGAATTAGCCGCTAATTCGAGTGCATTGAGTGCACTTCTTAAGTCACCATTGGTACTGGTGGTTAATAGTTCAAGTGCATCATCAGCTAACTCAATTTTGCGAGCTCCTAATCCGCGTTTTTTATCAGTTAGTGCTCTTTTTACAGCAACTTTAATGTCGGCGGAGGTGAGGGGATGCACTTGAAAGATTGCAGTTCGACTTCTGATGGCAGGATTAATATTAATATATGGATTTTCAGTGGTTGCCCCAATTAATATGATGCTTCCGCTTTCTAGTAATGGCAATAAAAAATCCTGTTTCGTTTTATCTAAACGATGAATTTCATCTAATAGTAAAACGACTGTGCCACTCATCTTAGCTTCTTCAGCGACAATTTGTAAATCTTTTTTAGAATCAGTGGCCGCGTTTAGCATGCGAAATGCATACTTAGTTGATCCAGCAATGGCGCTAGCGATACTAGTTTTACCAGTTCCTGGAGGACCATATAGGATCATCGACGATAGGGTCTTAGCCTTTACCATTCGATTAATGATTTTACCAGGGCCGACTAAGTCTTGTTGACCAACGACTTCTGATATTTGTTGCGGCCGCATTCGATATGCTAACGGTTGTTGCAAAGAGGTTCCTCCTATTTAAACAAATGCTTTAGCTTATCCATAAATGACTGTGGTTTAGCTTCAGTTGGTTGACTGGATTGGTCAAATAATTGTGGATATTTTTGATGGACTTCAATTTGTCCTTCATTAATGGCAGTGGGTGCTGCAAATACAACGCCGTAACTGTCTGGTTGATTGAAGTAAAACGAGTCATTGCGGATCGTGAACTTAATATTATTTTGGGATGCAATTTTGATATATGGGCCGGTTTGGGATTGATCCAATTGACCATTAACGATTAATTGAAAATCCGGGTGGGCTTTAGCATCTTCTTGAAAGGCTGTTTGAGCTTGACTAGAGTCTAAATCCTTAATCATGATCGCTAATGAAACCCGTTCTCTGAATGTACCCAAGTACTTACGTTGTTCATCTGGGTTAATTTTCGGGGTTCCATACGATGATTGTTCTAAACGATTGTTTACACTGTTATTATCTGGCATTTTAAAATCCTCACTTTAATTTACTTTTAGTGCTTTCTATTTTATACAAAAAAAGTGTTTCGCGAAAGCGAAACACTTTTGAAACGGATAAAAATCCATATTATAGTTTGTTGTAGTATTCAACGATAAGTGATGGATCGATATCAGCATTAAGTTCATCACGTTGTGGTAAACGGTTTAATGAACCTTCTAACTTATCAGCATCAAAGGTAACGTATGCTGGACGACCAACAACGGCTTCAACAGCATCCTTGATGATTTGTAAGTCTTTTGACTTTTCACGAACAGCAACCACTTGGTTAGGAGCTACTTCGTATGATGGAATATCAACACGCTTGCCATCAACAGTAATGTGACCGTGGTTAACTAATTGACGTGCTTGACGACGAGTAGTAGCTAAACCTAAACGGTAAACTACGTTATCTAAACGACGTTCTAGTAATACTAAGAAGTTATCACCATGCTTACCTTCTCTGATCTTACCTGCACGAACGAATAAGTTAGCGAATTGACGTTCAGTCATACCGTACATGTAACGTAGCTTTTGCTTTTCACGTAATTGAGTACCATATTCTGAAAGTTTTTGACGACGACCTTGACCATGATCACCAGGTGCGTAAGGACGACGAGCTAATTCTTTACCAGTACCTGATAAAGATACACCAAGACGGCGAGAAATTCTCCAACTTGGACCTGTATATCTTGACATAATAAAATTCCTCCAATTATTTTTTGGAGTAAAATAATCCGTATATACACTTAGTATTCGTGCATATTGCTTTGCAATGTTCACCTCAGCAGCCGGAGGGTTACTTATTGAACCAATGTGGCAACAATATGTTGACGAGCTTACCGTGTACCGCTGCATTATTTTACACAATTACTTATTCTAGCCATTATTTACGCAATTGTCAAATGCTTAACGAATGTTGAGACGAATTGAGCCAATTCTAATTCATCTGATTCTGAAAAACGATTTACAATGGGTGAATCGATATCTAACACGCCTAAGCGGATTCCATTAGGAAGATTGATGGGGATAACAATTTCAGATTGACTGTCAGCATCACAAGCAATATGGCCAGGAAATTCATGAACATCTCGAATTCGTTGAATTTTGTTTTGTTGAAATGCGGTTCCACAGACCCCACTACCGTTTTTAATATGGACACATGCGACTTTACCTTGAAATGGCCCTAAAATTAGTTCATTTTGGTCCGGTAAATAACGATAAAACCCAGCCCAATTAACGTTATCCATGGAACTATATAGTAATGCTGATGCATTGGCCATGTTAGCAACTTGATCAGTTTCATTGGTTAATAGTGCGTCCAATTGTTGGACCATCATGGATGGTTGTTGATTATTCATTAAATTTCCTCCTAAATCAAAGCTAGTTCAAAAAATCATATGTTATAATTTTAATATAGCTAGTGATTTTTAGCTAGAAATTAGCTATAATAAAATGAATAGTATCATTATTTAATTCGAGAGAAAATTAATAATATCGACTTACTTTAAAAAGGTGTGGAATCATTTATGGGAAATTCAAGTGTGGGAATACTAATTGCAATTGTTGTAATTGTATTATTATTTTATTTATCAGTCGTTACCTATCAACATTACATATTAAAACAAGTGAAGGCACTTCAATCGAAGCTCGACCAAGCACAATCGATTCCAATTCAAGAGGAGTTGGACCATGCAAATGCTATGCATTTATCTGGAGAAACACTTGAACAACTAAAGGGGTATGAAGAAGGATACCAACAAATTGTGACCGAGAATTTTGTTGAAATTAATGAAAAGATGAATACAGTTCAAAAGAACAGTAAGACCCTTAATTTCTTCAAAACCAACCAACTCTATCGTGCATTAACTCAACGTTTATCGGAAGTGACGCAGCGTATCCAATTGATTCAAGCGGGATTAGCTCAAATTAAAGACTTGGATAAACAACACCGCAAGGTAATTAACGATTTAACAGCAGATTATAAGCAAATGCATTCGACATTGCTTAGTAAAAATTACCTATATGGACCCACTACTGATAACCTAGAAGCGCGGCTAACAAAAGTTGAAACTAAATTCGCAGAGTTTAAAAAATTGACTGAAGATGGTGATCATGAGACTGCTGAAAAGCAGTTGCCAGAGTTGAATGGTCAGACTAAACAATTAAAAGCGTTCTTTGAAGAAATTCCTGCAATGTTTAAGAGCTTATCAGTTGAATACCCAGAACAAATTGAAGAAATCAAGCACGGTCATGAAGAAATGGTGAAAGCTGGTTATAAATTTCCGGATGACAATATTGATGGAGCAATTGATTTTGTAAATGAGCAAGTTCAAAAGAATTTAACTAATTTAGAGGATTTAGAAATTGCCCAAACTAAGAGTGGCAATCATCAAATTGATAAGATGATCGATCAACTTTATGATTCAATGGAAGATGAAATTAAATCCAAAAAACGGGTTCAAAAACAAATTGATTTAATTTCTGCTTATATTGCTCACGCCCAAAAGCAAAATATTGCGTTAATGGATGAATTAAAGCAATTAGATAAAAATTATGATTTAGAACATCATGAAATTGAAACCACCCGTGAGTTAGCCGAACAAATTAAGCAAATTGATATTACCCAACAAAATGACCTAGAACTCATTGCCGAAAATGAAGCAGTATATTCCATCATTTCTGATCATATCAGTAATGCCAAGAAGGCATTGAGTCAAATTGAAGCTCAACAACGTGAAATCAATGCATCGGTTGCTAACTTAAATGAAGAAGAAGAAGCCGCGGTGAATACCATCCAAAACTTTGAATTAAGAATGCACACGATGAAACGCAAGCTAGAAAACCTAAATCTACCAGGAATTCCTGATGATTACATGGATGCATATACCTTAGTCGGTAAAGAAATTCAACAGTTATCTGGTGATATGAATCAGACTAAAATCAGTATGGATGATATTAATCAACAAATTATGGTGATTAAATCAGATGTTGATAATCTATCCGAACGCACGAATACCCTGTTGGACAGTGCTGCACTTTCTGAAGAATTGATGCAATATGCTAATCGTTACCGTAACTCCCATGCAGAAATTGCAGAAGCTAGTCAACGAGCACATTACTTGTTCGACCGTGAATATCAATATGAAGAGAGTTTAAACGTGATTGCGGATGCATTAAATAAAATTGATCCGGCAATTTATCAAGATATTCAACGTGCATACTATCAACGTAAAAATAATCGTACTGACTAAAAGTAACCATTTATGTTATTCCCATAACATAAATGGTTTTTTTCTGTTATAATATACAATTAGAATTTTGTATGGCCGGACTAATAATTTAAAAGAAGGTTTATTATGATTTATTTTGATAATAGTGCGACTACGAAGGTTGATCCATCAGTATTAGATACTTACGATCAGGTAAGTAAAAAAATCTGGGGAAATCCTTCTAGCTTGCATCGTTTTGGAGAAGAAGCTTTTAATTTATTAAAACAATCACGAAAACAAATCGCTGATTTATTGCATGTCCAACCCAATGAAATCTTTTTTACCAGTGGTGGTACAGAAGGTGATAACTGGGTCTTAAAGGGGACTGCAATTGAAAAGCGTAAGTTTGGAAAACACATTATTACGACTGCAGTTGAACACCCTGCGATTCACAATACTTGTGAACAACTTAAACAATTGGGGTACGATGTTACCTACTTACCAGTTGATAAAGAAGGGCGAATTTCAATTGATGATTTAAAGGCAGCGATTAGAAAGGATACCATTTTAGTATCTATTATGGCAGTCAACAATGAAATTGGCACCATTCAACCAATTAAAGAAGCAGCCGAATTATTAAAGGAATACCCAAGTATTCACTACCACATTGACGCGGTTCAAGGAATTGGTAAGGGGATTAGTGACTTGATCATGAATGATCGAGTTGATTTCATTACCTTTTCTGGTCACAAGTTCCATGCTCCTCGTGGCGTTGGCTTTATTTATAAACGGGCTGGTAAGAAAATTGCCCCACTAATGACTGGTGGGGGCCAAGAAAGCAACCTCAGAAGTGGAACTGAAAACCTACCAGCAATTGCTGCGATGGCCAAGTCATTACGGTTATTATTAACTGATGAAAAGCAAAAGGCTGATCACCAAGCTGCGATTAAGGCGAAGATTTATGACCACATCAAAGACTTTGATAAGGTTACGATTTTCTCTAAGGACCAAGCTAATTTTGCCCCTCACATCCTTTGTTTCTCAATTTTAGGGGTACGGGGTGAAACGATTGTCCATGCGTTTGAAGATCATGATATTTATATTTCAACAACGAGTGCTTGTTCTTCAAAAGATCACGTTCCATCAGCTACACTAACGGCAATGAATGAACCTGCTGAGTTATGTACTAGTGCGGTTCGGGTATCACTAGATGCTAATAATACGTTGGCAGAAGCTGAAACGTTTAACCGCGTTTTTGATCAACTCTATGAAAAGTTTAGTAAGTTAAGTTAAGGAGGCACCGAATGCAATATAGTGAAATTATGGTCAGATACGGTGAATTATCCACTAAGGGTAAGAACCGGAAAGACTTCATTAAGCAACTAGGTAAAAACATTCGCCATGTTTTACATGACTTTCCAGAAGTGCATGTGAACCCCCAACAAGATCGCTTGCACGTCGATTTACATGGCGCTGATTACGATAAGGTGATTGAACGCTTAGAAGGCGTATTTGGAATTGAGACGCTATCACCTTCAATCAAGTTAGATAAAGACATTGAACACGCTAAAGAAGTGGCGTTACAGATGGTAAAGGATCAATACCAACCAGGCACCACATTTAAGATCAATACCATCCGTCAAGATAAAGATTATCCATTGGATACCTATGATGTTAATAATGCACTAGGTAGCTATATTATTGATAATATTGATGGAATTAAAGCTAAAATGAAACATCCAGACGTTGAAATTAGAGCTGAAATTCGTTTGAACGGAATTTTTCTCTCTAGTGAAACGATTAAGGGGGCTGGTGGTTTACCAGTTGGTAGTGGTGGTCGTGCTACGATGATGCTATCAGGTGGAATCGATTCCCCAGTGGCAACGTATTTAGCCATGAAGCGGGGCGTTAAAGTGGATATGATTCATTTCTTTAGTCCTCCATACACTAGCCCACAGGCATTAGCCAAGGCCAAGGAACTAAGTGCCCAAGTTGCCAAATTTGGGGGGAACATTCAATTTATTGAAGTTCCATTTACTGAAGTTCAAGAAACCGTGAAGGAAAAGGTGCCTGAAGGTTACTTAATGACCATCCAAAGACGGATGATGTTAAGAATTGCTGCTGAAATTACCCGTAACCGACACTGTAAAGGTGTCTTTACTGGTGAATCATTAGGCCAAGTGGCTTCACAAACTCTAGAAAGTATGATGGCAATTAACGATGTAACCAACTTGCCAGTATTACGTCCATTGGTTTCAATGGATAAAACTGAAATCATTCGAATTGCTGAAAAAATTGGGACTTATGATCTTTCCATTATGCCATTTGAAGATTGTTGTACGATTTTTACGCCCCCTTCGCCTAAGACCAAGCCAGACTTGGAAAAATCACGGCACTATGAAACTTTCATTGATGTTGATGGCTTGACTAAACGGGCAATTGAAGGCATTAAGGTAACTGACATTAAACCGGGTGAAGAATTCTTGAATAAAAATCAAGATGTATTTTCAGAATTATTATAAAATTAGTTGACGATTAATCGTTGATTGATTATTATAAGACTAAGCATTAAATACTGTGAACAAGAAAGTAATCATGATTAATGATTCAGAAAGAAGCTCGTGTCTCTGTGAGGGCTTCTCATTATGATGATGAAGGTACCTTGGGAGTTGGTTTACTGAAATTAGTAGGTAAATCCGGTTGACCCCGTTAATCCGTCTTAGAGAGAAATCGATTAATTCGATTTAATTTAGGTGGTACCGCGAGCACTTCGTCCTATTAGACGAGGTGCTTTTTTGTTTACAAAAATAATTTGAAGATGAGGTGTTTTTATGACTAAAGATATTAACATGCCACCAAAGTATGATCATACCGCTGTGGAAAATGGTCAATACCAAACTTGGCTTGATGAAGACGTTTTCAAGCCTAGTGGCGATAAAAAAGCAAAACCCTATTCCATCGTTATTCCACCGCCAAATGTTACTGGTAAGCTTCATTTAGGCCATGCCTGGGATACGACATTACAAGATATGTTAATCAGACAAAAACGGATGTTAGGTTATGACACCCTCTGGTTACCTGGAATGGACCATGCCGGAATTGCCACGCAAGCCAAAGTGGAAGCTAAATTGAATAAGGAAGGCATCACCCGTTATGACCTTGGTCGTAAAGCATTTATTGATAAGGTTTGGGAATGGAAAGATGACTATGCTGCTACTATTAAAAAGCAATGGGCTAAGCTAGGGTTATCTCTCGATTACAGCCGTGAACGATTTACGTTAGATGATGGTCTTTCAGCTGCGGTACGAAAAGTATTCGTTACCCTTTACAAGAAGGGCTTGATCTACCGTGGTGAATACATTATTAACTGGGATCCAAAGGCACGGACTGCGCTTTCCGATATCGAAGTTATCCATAAGGATGATAAAGGTGCCTTTTACCATGTTAAATATCCATTTACTGATGGTACGAAGTTTAATGGTAAGGATTACATCGAAATTGCAACGACTCGTCCTGAAACTATGTTTGGAGACGTTGCGGTTGCAGTTAACCCATCTGATGAACGTTATAAGGATATCGTTGGTAAGACTATTCGAGTGCCACTAGTGGACCGTGAAATTCCAATTATTGCCGATCAATACGTTGATAAGGAATTTGGAACTGGGATGGTTAAGATTACCCCAGCCCATGATCCAAATGACTTTAACGTCGGAAATCGTCATGATTTAAAGCGGATCAATACCATGAACGAAGATGCAACAATGAATGCTAACGCTGGCAAGTATGAAGGCCTTGATCGTTTTGCAGCTAGAAAGGCAATGACTGATGATTTGGAAGCCCAAGGATACATGCTCAAAGTGGATCCAATCGTCCATTCCGTTGGGCATTCTGAACGGACCGGGGTTCAAGTTGAATCACGGCTTTCAACTCAATGGTTCGTTAAGATGAAGCCACTTGCTGAACAAGCATTGAAGAACCAAGAAACTGATGATCGCGTTAACTTTGTGCCAGAACGATTTGAAAACATCTTTGAACAATGGATGGATAACATTCATGACTGGGTTATTTCACGTCAACTATGGTGGGGGCATCGAATCCCAGCTTGGTACAATAAAGAAACTGGTGAAACTTACGTTGGTGAAGAAGCACCAAAGGATATTGAAAATTGGGAACAAGACCCAGACGTCTTGGATACATGGTTCTCATCAGCACTATGGCCATTTTCAACGATGGGTTGGCCTGATACTAACTCAGCTGACTTTAAACGTTACTTCCCAACCAATACGTTAGTTACTGGTTACGATATCATCTTCTTCTGGGTATCCCGGATGATTTTCCAAAGTCTTGAATTTACTGGTGAACGACCATTTAAGGATGTCTTATTACACGGATTAATTCGGGATGAACAAGGTCGCAAGATGAGTAAGTCCTTAGGTAACGGGATTGATCCAATGGAAGTTATTGATAAGTATGGTGCCGATGCATTACGGTGGTTCCTATCTAATGGGTCTACTGCGGGACAAGATGTTCGGTTTAGTTATGCTAAGATTGAATCTGCATGGAACTTCATTAATAAGATCTGGAACGCTAGTCGTTACGTTATCATGAACTTAGGGGATATGGAAAAACCAGAATTACCAGACCCAAGTAAGTGGAATTTAGCAGATCGTTGGATCTTGAGTAAGTTAAATGGCTTGGTTAACCAAGTTACTGATCAATTTGATAAGTACAACTTTGGTGAAGCTGGTCGGGCCCTTTACAACTTTATTTGGGATGACTTTTGTGATTGGTACATCGAAATGAGTAAGGAAACCCTTACTGGTGAAGATGAAGAAGCTAAGCAAAACACACGGAACGTATTAGCATATGTTCTTGACCAAACCCTTCGGCTATTACAACCAATCATGCCATTCGTAACTGAAAACATCTGGCAAACAATGCCACATGAAGGTAAGTCATTGGTAGTTGCTCAATATCCAGTTGATCATCCAGAATTTAATGACCCTAAGGCTGAATCTGATATGGATAGCTTAATTGACCTAATTAAGGCCGTTAGAAATATTCGTTCAGAAGCCAATGCTAAAATGTCTAGTGCTGTTGATATCTTAATTAAGACTGATAACCAAAACTTAAAGGATATCTTCGAAGAAAACGAAGGTTACATTCAACGCTTCTGTCATCCAAAGACATTAGAAATTGGTAGTGACGTTCAAGCACCGAAGTTAGCAATGACCAGTGTGATGACGGATGCTGAAATTAGTATTCCATTAGCTGAATTAGTCGACTTGGATGAAGAAATCAAGCGCTTGGATAAAGAAATCGAACAATTCGAATCCGAAGTTCAACGGGCTGAAAAGAAGTTATCCAACGAACGATTCGTGCAAAACGCACCGGATGCAGTTGTTGATTCAGAACGTGAAAAATTAGAAGATAACAAAGCTAAGTTAGCTGCTACTAAACAACGGCAAGCTGAACTTAAGGCTCAATAATCATTAACGTTAATTTGAAAACCCCGGCATTTAATATGGCGGGGTTTTTTGTAAGGAGGAATTATGGATAGTTATCAAGCCGCTTTGGACTATATTCATGGTCGAGTGAAATCACATAAGGATGCTACGATGCGACGCATGCAAATGTTAATGCAGCGATTAGGGCACCCAGAACGAAAAATTAATGCGATTCATGTTGCAGGCACCAATGGGAAGGGTTCAACAGTTGCATTCTTACGGAACTTATTGCAAGCAGCTGGACTAACGGTCGGCACATTTACTTCACCATTTATTGTTCGTTTTAACGAACGAATTAGCGTGGATGGAATCCCAATTAGTGATGATGAGTTAGTGCGTTTAGTGCAAAAGGTTAAACCCATCGTAGCCGAAATTGATGCGATGATGCCAAACGAAGGACCGACTGAGTTTGAAGTGTTAACAGCGATGATGTTTGCCTACTTCGCAGAAGGCCATGCGGATGTGGTAATCGTAGAAGTCGGGATTGGTGGCGATAATGATTCCACCAACGTGATTCAACCTAAATTATCAGTGATTACGACAATTGGTTATGATCACATGCGCTTTTTGGGTAACACCTTAGAATCCATTGCTGGACATAAGGCAGGGATTATTAAGGAACACGTGCCAGTGGTAATTGGTCGTATTGCGGCTGGCCCCAAGCATGTAATTGAAGTGACCGCAAGTCAACACCATGCGCCACTATTAGCATTAGGGACTCAATTTAGTGTTCAATCAGAACCGGTGGCTGGTTGGCATGAACAGTTTCGTTTTGCTGACCGATCACAGACTATCGATGCCATTAAAACGAATTTAATGGGTGATTTTCAAATTGATAATGCGGCAGTTGCAATTGAAAGCTTTATTCAGTTTATGCAGATGAATCATCAACCGGTAACTAGCCAAATGATTAAGACTGGAATCTTAAATACTGAATGGGCCGGTCGATTTGAAAAATTAAATGATCAGCCATTAGTTGTAATCGACGGAGCCCATAATATGCCAGCAATTGAAGAAATTGAAAAAAATATTAAAAATCATTTTTCAGATCGTGAATTTTATATTATACTTGCTATATTGGCAGATAAACAATATTTGGCAATGATTAAAAAATTAGCCCAAATTAAAAATGTACATTTGATTTTAACTGAATTTCAAGGCCCGAGCCAACGGTCCGCAGCTGATTTATCATCAATTGCTGATGCAGTGGCAGCTAACCACCCCATTGATTTTGAGCCTAATTGGCAACAAGCAATTGTTAGCGCTACGAATGAAATGAGTCAAGATGATGTATTATTAATTACGGGGTCGCTTTATTTTATCTCGGATGTGCGAGCATTATTTATGAATTAATCATTGATTGTTTAACTTAAGATTAAGTTATTAAATAATACTTTCAATCCGATTAATAATGTGGTTAAAATTAATCACGAGTGATTTAATTCAATTAGAAGAAAATATGATATACTAACAATGATAAATTCATATTAGTATGTATGAATACGAAGGGATGAACGTCGTGTTTGGATTTGGAACAAAAAATATTGGAATTGATTTAGGAACAGCCAATACCATCGTATACGTCGAAGGTAAAGGAATCGTTTTAAGAGAACCTTCCGTTGTTGCTAAAAACACCAAGACAGGGGCAATCGTGGCCGTGGGTCAAGAAGCCCGCGACATGATTGGAAGAACACCAGCAAGTATTAAGGCCATCCGTCCAATGAAGGATGGGGTAATTGCTGATTATGACACTACCGTAGCGATGTTGAAGTACTACATTGCTAAAACTTTAGGCCACTCTAGTGGTAAACCATACGTAATGGTTTGTGTGCCAAGTGGAATTACTGAAGTTGAAAAGCGTGCGGTTATTGATGCAACTCGGGTTGCTGGTGCTCGTGACGCTTATGTAATTGAAGAACCATTTGCAGCTGCAATTGGAGCAGGCTTACCAATTATGGATCCAACTGGTAGTATGGTGGTTGATATTGGTGGTGGAACCACTGATGTTGCTACTATTTCACTAGGTGGAATCGTATCTAGTCGTTCAGTTCGGGTTGCCGGTGATAAATTAAACGATGCAATTGCAACTTACGTTCGCAAAAAGCATAATTTATTAATTGGTGAAAGAACTGCTGAACGCCTTAAATGGGAAATCGGTTCTGCATCACTTGAAGAAGCTAAGAAGATGGAAGGGACTACGGTTCGTGGTCGTTACCTATTGACTGGATTGCCAAAGGCAGTTGAAATTTCTGCTACTGATATTTCAGAAGCAATTCATGAACCCATCTTAGAAATTATCGGAACCGTTAAAGAAACGCTTGAGGAAACTTCTCCAGAAATCGCTGCCGATGTTATCGATCATGGAATCGTACTTACCGGTGGTGGCGCTTTACTTAAGAATCTCGCAGATATTATTTCAGACGAGACTAAGGTTCCAGTGTCAATTGCTAAAGACCCGCTTGATTGTGTTGCAATCGGAACTGGTGAATCATTAAAGAGTATTGACGTAATGAAGAAAAAATAAAAACACATCTTAGGCGGGAGGTTTTTGGGCTTCCCGCCTTTGTTTTTTAAATTAAAGTTTACGGAGGGCAATTATGCACAAGTTTTTCTCCAATCGAAAATTGGTAATTGTCATGGTATGTATTGTAATCAGTCTTGGATTGATGAGTTTTTCCGTTGCTGTGCGTGATCGAAAGTCAACGCCCCCATTGATTCAACAATTTGGAAATGACGTGGCTGGATTTACTAATACTGTGGTGTCAACACCTGTTAATGCGATTAGTAATGGATTTAGCTCAATTGCGGGATTATTGAATACCTATCAAGAAAATCAAATTTTGAGTAAGCGAGTTGACCAAATTACGTCAACTCAAGTTCGTGATGAAGCGTTACAACGTGAAAATGCTAAGTTACGAAGTCAACTAAAACTAAATGATACTTTAACTAACTATAAGGCAATCAATGCAGCAGTTATTACTAGAACCCCATCCTCTTGGCAAAACCAAGTTATTATTAATCGTGGGGCTAATGCTGGAGTGAAGAAAAATATGCCAGTATTAGTTGACACAGGACTAGCTGGCCGGGTATCAGAAGTTAATAAAACCAATAGTAAAGTTGAATTGATTACCAATAACAACGATGCCA
Source organism: Nicoliella lavandulae (assembly GCF_037546185.1). Classification (NCBI taxonomy): domain Bacteria; kingdom Bacillati; phylum Bacillota; class Bacilli; order Lactobacillales; family Lactobacillaceae; genus Nicoliella; species Nicoliella lavandulae. The sequence continues at coordinate 924,808 of NZ_JAWMWH010000001.1, forward strand.
CGAACCGTTTTGCCATTGAAGTAAATGCTACCAATGGGAAAGTCGTAAATGGAATCATTACTGGCTATAATAAGAATACCGGGCTGGTTGAAATGGGTAACGTTACTACAAAGGCTAAAATTAAAGTGGGCCAAAAAGCTTATACTAGTGGGCTAGGTGGCATTACACCGAAGGGATTATACATCGGAAAAGTTGCTAAGGTAGCCACTGATGACTATGGATTATCATATAAAATTTATATTACCCCAGCTGCTGATTTAAATGATATTGAAGCAGTTACTGTGGCTAGTCGAGAACAATAGGGGGAATTGGAATGTTAAGAAATTCACCACTACGGTTTGTGTTTCCGATTGGATTGTATATTGCATTTTGTTTAGATGGATCTGTTAGCCGGATTTTCGGTGGACAATTATTTGGGGTCCAATCAATGGTGCCAATGATTACTTTATTGTGGCTTACTTTGGGCTTACTATTTGAAAATGGCATTAATCTTCACTTAGGGGCCTGGGCTGCTTTAGCTGGCTTTGTGATGGATATGTATTATTTTGGTACGTTAGGAGTATTTGTATTTATCCTCCCGTTAGTGGTGTATATTAGTCGCATTTTATACCGCTACTTACCAATTAACTTCATTACTGGGATGTTGATTTATTTTATTGATATTACAATTTCAATGTCGCTAGCTTATTTTGCCAATCGATTTGTTGGTCTAGCTAACGTTACTGGGACTAACTTTTTAGTTTCAGTCCTAGGACCAACCCTAGTGCTAAATTTAGTTCTATTTATCATCACTTATTATCCGATTTCGCTTCTTTTTGATCGTTATCGGGAAAAGAAATAGGAGGAATTGGTTTGAAAGCAGTTAGCTTAAAGGGAACTAATAATGGCTATGAAATTGTTTTAGAATCATCAGCATCATTTGATCGCATTATGAGCGAATTAGAAGATTTATTAGCGAAGTTAGACCACGACTATCCAACTAAGCGGATGCATTTAGAAATCATTACGGGTAAACGTTTATTATCTGAGGTTCAATCCGATCAAATTCGGAAGCTATTTGATCAATACAAACACTTATTGATTAGTAGTATTAGAAGTGATGTTATTACGGTTGAAGAAGCCAATCGAATTAAAGATGAAGAAAATATTCACATGGTTATCGATACGGTCCGTAATGGACAAACCCGCCGGCTCAGTGGCGATGTTTTATTCTTAGGAACCGTTCATCAAGGTGGAAAGTTAGTTACTGACGGAAATATCTATGTGTTAGGGAGCATATATGGCATTATTCATGCTGGTGCGCCTAGTTCAGAAGATAATTTAATTGTTGGTGATTTACATAACGCCCAACAAGTTAGAATTGGTGAACAGTTTGATATTGTGGCTGATAAGGACATTGAAGATTCATATAAAAGTGTTGCCTATGTGAACGATTTACACACACTAGATTATGGTAAAATAAAAGAATTAAAGAAAATTAATCCGAAATTTTATAATCGAATTGGAGGAGTTCTGTAATGGGGAAAGCAATCGTTGTTACTTCTGGTAAGGGCGGCGTTGGTAAAACAACGTCGACTGCTAATATTGGTGCTGCACTAGCCTTGAACAGTAAAAAAGTTTGCTTGATGGATTTGGATATTGGTTTGAAAAATCTTGATTTAATTTTAGGGCTAGATAATCGGATCATCTATGATATTGTGGATGTTGCAAATGACCGTGCGAAACTTCGCCAAGCGTTAGTTAAGGATAAGCGTTTTGATAGTTTGTACGTTCTACCAGCCGCTCAAAATACTGATAAGAATTCACTTAAACCAGAACAAGTTAAAGCCATTGTAGATGAGCTAAAACAAGAGTTTGACTACGTCTTTATTGATTGTCCAGCTGGAATTGAACAGGGCTTTTTAAATGCGGTTGCTGGTGCTGATGGGGCCATTATCGTTACTACTCCCGAAATTTCTGCGGTACGGGATGCAGATCGAGTAATTGGATTATTGGAACAGCATCCATTAAAAGAAGCCCCAGAATTAATTATTAACCGGATTCGGCGTAATATGATGGAAAACGGGGATGTCATGGATATTGATGAAATTACTCAACATTTAGGCATTAAATTGTTAGGGATCGTAGTTGATGATGATAATGTGATCAAGACTTCTAACCATGGTGAACCCATTGTCATGGATCCAGATAATATTGCATCACAAGGCTACCGGAATATTGCTCGGCGCATTGAGGGCGGTACGGTACCATTAATGAAAATTGATGATTTAGAAACCAGTAAACCATCATTTTGGAGCAAGGTCGGCAGTATTTTTTCAAAAAAGCATAAATAATTCTTGACGGATATGTAATAATGCTTTATGATTGCATTAATTAAATTAAAGATGTTGATCAGGAATTTATTCAATATCGTTCTTCAGAAAGTTTACGTTGATGCGAAGTAAATGGACGATTTGTTTTATTCACGCCTGTGAGTCGTTATTTCTGAAAATTAGTAGGAAATTACCGTTTTAACGCGTTATTGTTGTAGTTTAGTAAATAAACTCATTGAGATTTATTGTGTGAACAATGAATAAATCTGAGGTGGAACCACGATTCAATCGTCCTCTTAAGTCATTTTGGCTTAAGAGGATTTTTTATTTACTAAACTCACTGAGGTAGTTTGTTCGAGCAAGCTATAAAATGAGGTGGCACCACGTTGATTCGTCCTCTTAGATTAGATTCTAAGGGGACGTTTTTTGTTAGGTTAGAAGGGAGTTATTGCTATGTTAAATTATATTGTTGAAATTTTACCGTCATTGCTATCAGGAGTGAAAGTGACCCTCCAAGTATTCTTTATGACATTGATATTCTCAATTCCACTGGGAATTATTGCGGGGGTTGGATTAACATCTAAATTCGCACCACTACGTTCAGTATTAAAGTTTTATGTTTGGATTATGCGGGGAACCCCATTGTTGCTTCAATTGATCTTTGTCTTCTATGGATTGCCAATGATGCCCGGCGTCCAAATTGTGTTCCCACGATTTGATGCCGCCCTATTCGCATTCATTTTAAACTATACCGCTTACTTTGCTGAAATCTTCCGGGGTGGATTACAATCCATTCCAAAGGGCCAATATGAAAGTGCCAAGGTTCTTCGTTTATCATATTGGCAAACATTCCGTAAAATTGTGGTGCCCCAAGTGGTAAAAATTGTAATTCCATCCATTGGAAATGAAGTGATTAATCTGGTAAAGGATTCTTCATTAGTTTATGTGATCGGAATTGGGGACTTACTTAGAGCCGGAAACGTTGCATCTGCTAGAGATGTTACGTTATTACCATTAGTCTTAGTGGCAGTCATTTACTTAGTCTTAACCGCGGTATTGACCTTTATGTTACGGAAGGTTGAAAAACACTACAGTTACTGGAAATAATTTTCAAAGGAGGAATTGCCAATGTTAGAACTAAAGAATATTACTAAAAAATATGGTAATCGGACAATCATTAATAACTTGAATGCCCAAATTAAAGATAATGAAATCATGTGTATTGTGGGACCATCTGGGGCTGGTAAAACCACCTTGCTCCGTTGTATCAGTGGCCTGGAAAAAATTGATCAAGGTCAATTTATCCTAGATGGTAAGGTATTTGATCCCACGAGTAATGATGAAAACGTTATTGGGGTCGTGTTCCAAGACTTCCAACTCTTTCCTAACTTAACGGTAATGCAAAATATTACCTTAGCACCAGAATTAGTGCTAAAAGAATCAAAAGCTGAAGCAAGACAACGGGCCCAAAAGTTGATTGACCAACTTAATTTAACTGGTAAGGAAGACTTATACCCATATCAATTATCCGGTGGTCAAAAACAACGGGTCGCAATCGTTCGGGCATTAGCAATGAATCCTAAGATTATTTGCTATGATGAACCAACTTCTGCCTTGGACCCTAACTTGAGAGATGAAGTTGCTAATATTATTATCGGCCTAAAGCAAACTGAAGTAACTCAAATTATTGTTACGCATGATATGGACTTTGCTAAAAAAGTCGCTGATGATATGCTTCAAGTTCAACCAGTTAAATAGGGGGGACCAGAATGAAAAAGATATGGAAATGGTTATCGATTTTATTGATCGGGGTTAGTATTGTTTCCCTGAGTGGTTGTCAATCAGTTACGCAACGGGCGAATACTGAAAATACCTGGGATAAAATTAAAGCTAAAAAAGAAGTGGTCATTGGACTAGATGACAGTTTTGTGCCATTTGGGTTTGAAACTAAATCTGGTAAAATCACTGGTTATGATATTGATTTAGCCCGTGCCGTATTTAAACAATATGGAATCAAAGTTAACTTCCAACCCATTGATTGGTCAATGAACGTGACTGAATTAAGAAATGGAACCATCGATTTAATTTGGAACGGACTCACGATTACGAGTGAACGGAAGAAAAATATCGCGTTTTCTGAACCATACTTATATAATGATCAAGAATTAGTGACCTTAAAGAGTTCTAACATTAAGTCCTTTAATGATATGAAGGGTAAGGAATTAGGGACTCAGACTGGTTCTGCTGAAATCATTAGTTTGGATCAACAACCAAACCTATTGAAGAATAAGATCAAAAATAAGCAACCCATTTTATATGATTCATTTACCGATGCCTTTATTGACCTAAATGCAAAGCGGGTTAGTGGATTGTTAATTGATAGTACTTATGCCAACTACTATATGCAACACAGCGGTGCTAATCACCAATACTCGACTTATGTCGGAGCATTTCCTAAGTCATCCTTTGCGGTAGGAATGCGTAAGGGAGATGTTACCCTTCGGCAGAAGGTAAATGCAGCTTTAAATAAGATGGCAAAGGATGGACAGTTGAAACAAATCACTAAGAAGTGGTTCGGAGATAAATATGACTCACCTTTACTGAATAAATACGACAAATAAACGAGCAATTTGCTCGTTTTTTGTTTGATATTTTATGATTCATAACTTACCATTACATTATGTATATTTTTATTAAGGAGCGAACTTGCCTTTGAAATTAATGAACGGTGTGAAATTAAACGTCGTCCCAACGACTAAATTTAAAAATACTAGTATCACGGTTGATTTTATTCAACCCCTTGATTATCATCAATTTGCTGACCAAGCAATTGTATCGGAATTAATGGAAACCAGCAATCAGGACTACCCTAAGCAATCACAATTAGCAAAGCAGCTATCCCGGATGTATGGAGCTGGTTTTGGAACTGACGTTTTGAAGTATGGCAATTTACATATTTCACGGTTAGTAATTAGTTTTCCGAATGAACAATACCTACCAACTAAAGAATCAACATTTAAGATGGCATTAGATTTTCTAAAATCAGTAATTTTCAAACCATTAGCGACTGATGGTCAATTTAATGCCACTACGTTTGAATTACAACAACAAAATACAATTAACTACGTTAAAACGATTCCAGATGATAAACAATTTTATTCAGTGAATCAACTCAAACAACTTTACTACCAAGGTGATTTAAATTACGCTGGTTTGGTGTTTGGAACGGTAGACCAACTAAAAGCTACGACTGCTAAATCAGCTTATGATGCCTACTTAGCGATGGTAGAGCATGCGCAAGTCCAGATTTCGGTCTTAGGCAATGTAGATGAAGCTACGGTAACTGACCAAATTAAGACCCTAGGCTTTCAGCCGCGACCAGAAATGCCGGTAGATGCTAAGGTAAAGCGTACGCCTACTGAAGATGTAACTAAAAAAGCAGAGGTCCAAAAATTGAACCAAAGCAAACTCGATATGGCATATTCCTTACCAATCTATTATGATCAACCAATTCACTATGCAGCATTATTATTTAATGCGTTATTTGGTGGGACACCACAATCGAAGTTATTCAGAAACGTACGCGAGAAACACAGCCTAGCCTATTATGCAGATAGTACCTTTTCTTCTTTAACCGGGCTATTAATGGTTCAAACCGGGATCAATTCTGCTGACTATCAAAAGGTCATTGATATTGTAAATGACCAGCTAGTCGCCATTCAACATGGTGATTTTGATGCTGAAATCGTTGAAAATATTAAAGCAGACCTAATTAATAGTCGACTAGCTAGTTTAGATAGTCAACGACAATTATTGAATCAACAATTAGTAGAAGGCATTTTAAACCGGCATACAACGGTTGATGAATGGTGTGATAATGTGCGCGCGGTGACGAAGGAAGATATCATATCAGTTTCAAAACAAGTACAATTACAATCGATTTATTTCTTAGATGGGCGGGATGATATTGAATAAAACAGAATATCCAGTTTATGGCGATAGTGTTTTTTCACAACGGCTTGAAAATGGTCTGCACGTAATGATCGTACCGAAGTCAGAATATTATAAGACCTATGCAACCCTTGCGGTTGATTATGGTTCAATCGATAACCAATTTGTGGATCCGAACACAAATAAGGTCGTCACTTTACCAGCTGGAATTGCGCATTTCTTAGAACATAAGATGTTTGATAAAAATGGCTATGATGCATTTGATTTATTTACTAAGTATGGTAGTAATGCCAATGCATTCACTAGTTTTACTAGTACCAACTATCTCTTTGCCACAACTAATCATGTTAAGGAAAACTTAGAGATCTTACTTAATTTTGTTCAAGAACCATATTTTACTGATGAAAAGGTCGAAAAAGAAAAGGGCATCATTGGTCAAGAAATTCAAATGTATAATGATGATCCAGATTCTAGACTCTTTTTCGAAACGATTGCCAATATGTACCCTCATTTTCCACTAAATAAGGATATTGCTGGCTCTGTTGAATCCATTCAAAAGATTACAGCGGCTGATTTAAAGTTGGCATATCAAGTTTTCTACCAACCTTCTAATATGACACTGAAGGTGGTGGGTAACGTTGATCCTGATGACATTATGCAGATGATAATGGATAATCAAGCTAAAAAACAATTTGCAGCGCCAACTGAAATCAAACGGGTATTTGCTGACCAACAGCCGTATGATTTTGAAAAAAATCATCGCGAGACTTTGAATTTATCGCGGCCCAAAGCAGCATTAGGGATCAAGGGAATTACTCCGTTAGCAAATGGTCATGATGAAGCTAAACAAGAACTGACGTTGTCATTACTGTTAACCTTATTATTCTCCGAAAATTCACAAATTTATGCTGAATTATATGATGAAGGAATTATCGATGATTCCTTTAGCTTCGAACTAGATTGTGAACGTGAATTTTACTTTGTGATGTTAGCTGGCGATACTGATCAACCTGAGCGCTTTATTGAGCGCCTATCAGGAGTCGTTAAAAACGTTGATTCGTTATTAGATGATCTGGCTGCTGATTTTGATTTGATCAAACGCGAAAAAATTGGGCAACGGGTCTCCATGATGAATTCACTAGAGGCTATTGCAGCTCGATTAGGCGATGAGATGAATGCTTATACCAATCTATATGATGAAGTATCAATAATTCAATCGATTCAGTTAACCGATTTAAAACTAGCAGCTAAACAATTGTTCAATGCTGATGCAATGACTAGTAACATCTTTATTTAAATTATGGTGCAATGGTAAAACTATTGTTATCTTAAAACTGTTGTTATGATATACTTAGTTATGTAAAAATTTATAATAATTGAGGTAATTTTGATGAGTGAAGAAAACAAAGAAACATCTTCAATTGGGCAAACCCTTCATGATGCACGAGTTGCTAAGGGATTAACCATTGATGATCTTCAAAATAACACTAAAATTCAAAAACGGTACTTAATTGCAATTGATGAAAATAAGTTCGATGAGTTACCTGGTGAATTTTATGTTCGTGCTTTTGTTAAACAATATGCGGATGCAGTTGGCCTTGATGGCAATGAACTTTTAAAGCGATTTGATGAAAATCTGCCTGATACTAAAAAGCAGGAATACGTTGATAAAGTAAGTGAAGATAAGATTGCAACGCGGACGGCGCAACGTAAAGTTGATGATCGAAACATGGCCATTAGAAAGTATGTGCCAGTTGTAATTATTTCAGTCGCAGTGGTCCTAGTGATTTTAGTAATCTGGTTTGCGGCAGCGAAGAGTTCTAAGAATTCTCAACAAACTAATATTAGTAGTAGTAGCTCTGTGTCTGTATCTGGGTCTTCTAGTAGTGCTGATAGCAGTAGTACCAAGAAGAAGACGACGACTAAGAAGGCTAAAAAGACTACTGATAACACTACTAAGATTACCTCTGAATCATCAGATACAAATGGTGGAACTTATAAGGTAACGACTAAAAAGACTAGCAGTGATATTAAGATTATGACTTCTGCACGGGCTTGGGTCGGTGTAAATGCTAATAATAGTAGTGTTTACCAAGCATCACAAGATGCTAATGGTAGTCATACCGTTAAGTTACCAAGTAACACCACTTCAGCTACTGTTAACTTAGGAAATGCAACTGCTACTAAGTTATCAATCAATGGTAAAGAAGTAAAACTTACTAGTGATTCACAAGTTCAAAACGTTACATTTAACTTTAGTAAATAAGATTAAATTAAAAAAGCTGGGTAGTTGCTTACCCGGCTTTTTATTTGGAGGCTATTGAAATGAATTTACCAAATAAATTAACTGTCATGCGGATTATCTTAATCCCAATATTTATTTTAGTGTTAGTATTACCGATTCAATGGGGACAAGTTAGTTTCTTAGGCAGCACCATGCCCATTAATAGTTTGTTAGGGGCCATTATTTTTGCAGCTGCATCAATTACTGATTTCTTAGATGGACAGATTGCTAGACGCCACCATTTAATTTCTAACTTCGGTAAGTTTGCTGATCCATTAGCGGATAAAATGCTCGTAATGACGGCATTTATTATTTTAGTATCCATGAACAAGGTCCCGGCATGGGTGGCATCGATTATTGTTTGTCGGGAATTAGCGGTGACTGGATTAAGATTAATTGTGGTTGAAAATGATGGTCAGGTGATTGCCGCAGCATGGCCGGGTAAGATTAAAACAGCTTCTCAAATGTTTTCAATTATCTTCTTATTCTTGAACAACGTCCTATTTAGCATGGTAAAGATTTCAATTGGTGAAATCTTATTATACGTTTGTCTATTCTTTACGATTTACTCCGGAATTGATTACTTTGTAAAAAATCGGGATATTTTTAAAGGTTCAATGTAATCTTTACGTATTTAATCAAAGGAAGGTTGATAACGATGGCAAATGATTTTCAAACGAACGTAGTGCAACGCTTAATTGAGCGTAATTTAACGATTACGGCTGCTGAAAGCTTAACGGCAGGCATGTTTCAAAGTACGTTAGGGGATGTTGCAGGAGTATCTGCTATTTTTCCTGGTGGTTTTGTAACGTATGCTAATGATGTTAAACATCAATTGGTGAACGTTAAGACACAAACAATTGAACAAGCTGGAGTAGTATCTGAAGCCACGGCAATTGAAATGGCTAATGGTGCCAGGAATCAATTAGCAACCGATATTGGCGTTTCGTTTACGGGAGTGGCAGGACCAGATGCGTTAGAAGATAATCCAGCTGGAACTGTTTGGATCGGAATTTCTTTTGGTAAGCAAGCGCCGTTTGCTAACGTCTATCACTTTTCGGGTGATCGTGCTTCAATTCGTCATCAATCAGTAGCAGCGGCTTTCGAGCTAATTGATGCACAATTAAATTAATAAAAACGAACTTTTGTTTGCATTTTTGATAATTGATTAGTATAGTATATAAAGATGATTTTTGTAAAAGTAGAGGAGGAAAATGAATGGCTGACGAACGAAAAGCGGCACTAGATGGTGCTTTAAAGAGAATCGTTAAGGAATTCGGTAAGGGCTCCATCATGCGGATGGGTGACCGTGGTGATACTAGAATTTCAACGGTTCCATCTGGTTCATTAGTGTTAGATAATGCACTAGGTGTTGGTGGTTATCCCCGTGGTCGAATTGTTGAAATTTATGGTCCAGAAAGTTCTGGTAAGACGACGATTGCACTGCAAGCAGTTGCAGAAGTCCAAAAGCAAGGTGGAACAGCAGCATACATTGATGCTGAAAATGCCTTAGACCCTGAATATGCGACTAACTTAGGGGTTAATATTGATGAATTACTACTATCTCAACCTGATACTGGTGAACAAGGATTGCAGATTGCAGATGCCTTAGTTTCTAGTGGAGCGATTGATATTGTGGTTGTTGATTCCGTGGCAGCGCTAGTTCCCCGTGCTGAAATTGAAGGGGAAATGGGGGATGCACACGTTGGGCTACAAGCACGTTTAATGTCTCAAGCCTTACGGAAACTTTCCGGGACGATTAATAAGACCAAAACGATTGCGCTCTTCATTAACCAAATTCGTGAAAAAGTAGGGGTAATGTTTGGAAATCCTGAAACGACTCCTGGTGGTCGGGCCCTTAAATTCTACTCCACGATTCGTTTAGAAATTAGACGTGGTGAACAAATTAAGGACGGGACCGATATTATTGGTAGCCGGGCCAAAATTAAGGTTGCTAAAAACAAGGTTGCACCTCCATTTAAGCGGTGTGAAGTTGATATTATGTACGGTAAGGGTGTTTCTCAAGTCGGTGAATTAATTGATATGGCTGCTGATAAGGACATTATCAACAAGGCTGGATCATGGTATTCATACGGTGAAGACCGGATTGGTCAAGGACGTGAAAATGCTAAGCAATACTTAGTTGATCACCCCGATATTAAAACAGAAGTTTATAATAAGGTACGGGCTGCTTATAATATGGGCGGCGCTGCAGAAGCTGACGATCAAACTGATGTTAATCAAGATGATGCCAAAGCTACGCCTTCATCCACTGATACGAAGGGAAAACCTAATAAATAATCATTAAGCAAATTAAGGAAACTTAATTTGCTTTTTTTGACTAAAAATATATGTTAGTTGACACTGGGCCTAGTAAAATTTAAAATGGATAGGTGTGATAGTAATCAATAACATCTAAAATACTGATTAATTAATCATTGTTTGATGATGCGGAGGTGTTAGAGTGTCATTTATTTATTTAATCCTCGTCGCAATCATCGCTATTATCGTTGGTTTTTTCGTTGGAAAAGCAGTTCATCAAAATGCCACTGAAAAGCGGTTAGATGCTGCTCATGAAAATGTTAAAGACATTTTATCTGAAGCAAAGCGTCATGCTGAAACGACCAAAAAAGAGGCCATTCTCGAAGCGCGTGAAGAAAGTAATGACTATCGATCAAAGATTGAAGAAGAATTGAAGAATCGGCGTTCTGAAATTCAAAAACAAGAAGATCGATTATTACAACGCGAAGACTCCTTGGATCGAAAAGAATCTTCTTTGGAAAAGCGTGATAGCTGGTTTAGTAAAAAAGAAGCTAAGCTAAATGCGGATGAAAAACAAATTGCCAAACGCCAACAAGAAGCTGAATCACTCGTTGATGAACGTCAACTTGAGGTCGAAAAGGTTTCATCACTATCACAAGATGAAGCCCGCGACTTAATTATTAAGGAGACCAAAGATCAATTAGCTGACGAACGAGCAAAGATGATTAAATCTAGTTATGATCAAGCTAATAAAACAGCTAATGAGAATGCTAAGAATTTAATCGTCCAAGCAATTCAACAAAGTGCTGCTGATACAGTATCGGAAACGACGGTATCAGTTGTTAATTTACCAAATGACGACATGAAAGGTAGAATTATCGGTCGTGAAGGCCGTAATATTAGAACCTTTGAAACACTGACTGGAATTGACTTAGTAATTGATGATACTCCAGAAGCAGTAATCTTAAGTGGATTCGATCCAATTAGAAGAGAAGTGGCTAAGCTAGCTCTTGAAAAACTAATTAAAGATGGTCGAATTCATCCAGCTCGCATCGAAGAGATGGTGGATAAGAGTCGTCGTGAATTAGATCAACATATCCAAGAAATTGGTGAAGATGTGATTTTTGATTTAGGAATTCATTCAATGAATCATGAATTGATTAAATTAGTGGGTAAATTAAAGTATAAGATGTACTTTGGCCAAAATGCTTTAAGTCGGTCAATTGAAGTAGCTAAGCTCTCTGGAGTGTTAGCTGCTGAATTGGGTGAGGATGTTACATTAGCAAAACGCGCAGGGTTATTACACGAAATTGGAATCGCGGTTGATCATGAATCTGATGGTTCGCATGTTAAAATTGGTGCTGATCTCGCTAAGAAATACCACGAAAGTCCAGTTGTTATTGACTCAATATTAGCTGACCAAAACACTAGTTCAACTAAACCACGGTATGTGATTTCAGAATTAGTTGCGGTTGCTGAAAAGATTTCGATTTCTAGACCGGGAGCGAAGAGTAAGTCACTTGAAAGCTTCGTTCACCGACTAGATAGTCTTGAAAAAATTAGTAATAGTTTTAAAGAAGTTAAACACAGTTACGCAATTCAAGCGGGACGCGAAATTCGGGTAATTGTTGATCCCGAAAAGCTGTCTGATACGCAAGCAGTTGTGTTAGCTCGCAATATTAAACGAAAGATTGAATCTGACATGGAATATCCAGGTCACATTAAAGTCACGATTATTCGTGAAGTTCGATCAGTTGAATATGCTAAATAAAAAAGACCAATTCTTGGTCTTTTTTATTTTAAATGCCGCGTGGTAAAATTAAGATAATAAATTAATACGATTTAAAATAGAATCGAGGACAATAATTAAATGAGATTATTATTTGTTGGTGACACCGTTGGTAAAATTGGCGTAGAGATGCTTCAGGAATATTTACCAAAATTAAAAAAGGATTTGAAACCACAAATTACCATTGTGAATGGTGAAAATTCAACCGCAGTTGGCCGAGGAATTAGTTATAAAATCTATAAACAGATTATGAATGCAGGCGCAGATGTGATTACGTTAGGTAACCATGCCTGGAACAATGCTGAGATTGTTGACTTTATTAATGACACGCCGAATTTGATTCGGCCTGCCAATTATCCTGGCCCAGATGTCCCCGGTAATGGTTATACGATTGTGAATGTGAACGGTAAAATGGTGGCTGTTATTAATTTACAAGGCCTAGTGTTTATGGATAATTTAAATAATCCATTTGATACGATCGATGCCATTATTAAGGAAATTAAAAAGAAGGTTGATTTTATCTTCGTTGACCTCCATGCTGAAACCACAAGTGAAAAACTAGCAATTGCTCGGTATCTAGATGGTCAAATTTCGGCCTTAGTCGGAACCCATACCCATGTTCAAACTAATGATGCGCGGATTTTACCAGGGGGCACTGCATTTATGACTGACGCCGGAATGACCGGTCCCTATGACGGTATTTTAGGGATGCAGACCGATTTAATCTTACAGCGATTCATTACCCAACGCCCAGTCCGGTTTCAAGTAGAAGAAAATGGGGCGGGAATATTGTCAGGATGTGTAATTGATATGAGTGATCGGGATGGACATGCGATTAAAATTAAACCGATTTTAATTGATCCAGACCATCCATACGGAAATTAGTGAAAGGAAATTTGAATGGCAAAATCACCAAAATTAACGCCGATGATGCAACAGTATCAAGCGGTTAAGGATAAGTACCCAGACGCATTTTTAATGTATCGTTTGGGTGATTTTTATGAACTATTCAATGAAGATGCAGTCAAGGGTTCACAGATTTTAGAGTTGACGTTAACTAGTCGTAATCGAAATTCTGCGCATCCGATTCCAATGTGTGGAGTGCCGCATCGGGCAATTCAAAATTACGTTGATATTCTAGTTGACCGGGGCTACAAGGTGGCCATTTGTGAACAAATGGAAGACCCTAAATCAGCTAAAGGCATGGTTAAGCGCGCGGTTACCCAGTTAGTGACCCCGGGGACGCGGACTGAAACTGGTGTAGCCAATGCTAAGAACAATAATTATTTGACTGCATTGGTGTATGACCACACTAGTCATCAATATGGCTTTGCTTACGCTGAATTATCGACCGGTGAATTAAAGACCAGTCAATTAACGGATGAAGCTACGATTATTAACGAAATCCTGAGTTTACAGACCAAAGAAATTGTCGTAGATGATCAAGTTAACGATCAGTTACTAACAAAGTTTAAGCAACTAGGCATCTTAGTGTCTCATCAGACCAGTGGACAGACGACGATTGCTGAAGTTAGTTACTTAACGCAAGATTTAACTGCTAATGTAGAACAACAAGCCGTGGCCTTGTTAGTCACTTACATTACAGAGACCCAAAAACGTGACTTAGCGCACTTGAAGAAGGCAGTTTCATATGAACCATCATCATTTTTAAAGATGGATCATAATTCACAATATAATCTAGAATTATTTCAAAATATTCGAACCAAAAAGAGGTCTGGAACCCTGCTGTGGTTATTAGATGAGACTAAAACAGCCATGGGGGGCCGTAAGCTAAAGCGCTGGTTGGCGCGGCCATTGATTAATCAAACTGCGATCGTGGAACGACAAAACGCGGTCCAAGAGCTATTGGATCATTACTTTGAACGTAGTGAATTACAAGATGCATTGGTTAAAGTTTATGATTTAGAACGTCTTGCCGGACGGGTCGCCTTTGGGAATGTAAACGGCCGGGATTTGATTCAATTAAAATCTTCATTAGGCCAAATTCCACAAATTAAATATACGCTAGGGCAATTAAATCCTAAGGTATTGGGATCTATTTATTCTAAGATCGAACCAGTCGATGATATTGAACGCTTAATCGATGCAGCTGTGGTAGAAGAACCACCAATTTCAATTACTGATGGCGGTATTATTAAGGATGGTTACAGTCATCAATTAGATCAATACCGGGATGCAATGCAAAATGGGAAACAATGGCTGGCTGAATTAGAGGCCCGAGAACGAAAAGCGACCGGCATTAATAACCTTAAAATTGGCTATAACCATGTTTTTGGTTATTACATTGAAGTAACGAAGGTCAACTTAAGTAAGCTTCCTCGTGATCGGTATGAACGCAAGCAAACCCTAACGAATGCTGAACGTTTCTCAACCCCTGAACTAAAAGAAAAAGAAGCTTTGATTTTAGAAGCGCAAGAAAAATCAAAGAGCCTCGAATACGACCTGTTTGCCGAATTACGGGACCAAGTTAAGCAGTCAATTCAACGGCTACAAAAGTTAGCAGATGCAATTGCTACATTAGATGTATTACAAAGTTTTGCTAGCATTAGTGAAGAGTATCGATTAGTGCGGCCTAGTTTAAATGCTCAACATGACTTAGAAATTATTGATGGGCGGCACCCCGTAGTGGAAAAAGTCATGGGGCATCAATCATATGTACCCAATGATGTCTTGATGAATCCAGATACCGAGGTGCTATTGATTACGGGACCTAATATGTCTGGAAAGAGTACCTACATGCGACAATTAGCATTAACGGTAATCATGGCTCAGATGGGATGCTTCGTGCCGGCTAAGTCAGCCAAGATGCCGATTTTTGACCAAATTTTCACCCGAATTGGTGCGGCAGACGATTTAATTAGCGGTGAAAGTACGTTCATGGTTGAAATGAAGGAATCTAATCAAGCCCTCCAAAAGGCCACGCCCAATAGTTTGATCTTATTTGACGAATTAGGGCGGGGGACTGCTACTTATGATGGGATGGCATTAGCGCAATCCATTATTGAGTATGTGCATAATCATATTCATGCTAAGACGTTATTTTCAACGCACTACCATGAATTGACTACCCTGGATCAAGAATTGCTGCATTTGAAAAATGTACATGTGGGAGCTAGCGAAAAGAACGGTGAACTTGTGTTCTTACACAAGGTCGAACCAGGGGCTGCTGATAAATCATATGGAATCCATGTGGCTAAAATCGCTGGCTTACCAGCACCGTTATTAAGTCGCGCAGATGTGATCTTGAAGGCCCTAGAAGGTGAAACCAAGTCCGTTAAACTGCCAGAATCTAAGGCAGCTAATGAATCACTAGCGGCTGAACCAGCACCCGTTGAACAATCAGCTGATGTATTATCACAAGATCAACAATTAGCATTGTTTGACGAGCCAGTTGATCATAAATCGACTTCAAAGCATCAAAAGAACGAGCAACAAATTCTAAATGAGTTGGCCAAAACAGATTTAATGAGTTTAACGCCAATGGAAATTATGAATCAAGTGTACCAGTGGAAACAGAAATTGAACTAAGCTAATGGGGAGGAATCATTATGGGGACAATTCATAAATTATCACCAGTTTTATCAAATCAGATTGCTGCTGGAGAAGTAGTTGAAAGACCCGCTTCAGTGGTCAAAGAGCTGGTTGAAAATGCAATTGATGCACATAGTACGCAAATTGACATTGTCATTGATGCATCGGGTTTTGAAAAAATCCAAGTCATTGATGATGGTAATGGAATTGCCCCTGATGATGTTGAATTAGCGTTTATGCGGCATGCCACTAGTAAAATTCGAGACCGCCGCGATTTATTTAATGTTCATTCACTAGGGTTTCGGGGAGAAGCACTACCTAGTATTGCTTCCGTGGCAGACGTGATCCTAAAGACGTCTACTGGTGGTCCAGGAGTCGAGTATCATGTCCGAGGCGGAAAGACGGTTGATAAAAAACCAGCCGCCGCACGGCGCGGAACTGACATTACCGTCTCTAATTTATTCTTTAACACCCCAGCCCGGTTAAAATACATGAAGACACCGGCAACGGAATTAGCTAAGATTAATGACATTGTTAATCGGTTGGCACTGGGGCATCCGGAAATTGCGTTTTCAGTTACCCATAATGGCCGTGAAATTTTACGGACGGCAGGGCGGAATAACCAACTACAGGTACTGGGTGGCATCTATGGTGCTAAGCAAACCCAAAAGATGTTGGCGTTTCAAAATCAAGACCTGGATTTCAAAATCAGTGGCTACTTTAGTTTGCCCGAACTAACCCGTGCGAGCCATAATTATGTGGTAATCATTTTAAACGGCCGATTTGTTAAAAACTTCAACGTAACCAAAGCCCTCACAGCGGGGTATGGTTCGAAATTAATGGTGGGACGTTATCCCATTGCAGTGGTCAATATCGAAGTTGACCCCACCTTAGTGGATGTCAACGTTCACCCCACCAAGCAAACAGTTCGGATCAGTAAGGAAGAAGCATTGTGCAACTTGTTGACCAAAACAGTTGCAGCTCAATTATCAAACCAAAACCTCATTCCAAATGTGATGGACCGTGAGCATGCGGTTAAGCCTAAGTATCAACAAATCGATCAAATTGCATTTGAACTAGATCAGAATTCAAAACATCATCATGTTGATGAATTAAAAACGGCTGATCAATTAACTAAGGCCACTGAACCTGTCGATTCACCGGCCGCTCCACTTAGTAAGGCCGATGCCGATGATGATTCAACAGCGGGGCCAGCTACTGCGCCTAAAATGATCGTGGTCAAAACGAAGGCAGAGCTAAATCAGCCAGCTGTTCAACAGTTTCAATCCTACTATCAAAATGAACCGGATCAATTACCATTTGGTGGTGTGCAAACTAACCCTACGACTGCAGCTAATGCTGCACCTGAAGTTGAGCCTGAGCTCAAATCGCATCCAACCGCTAACACTAAATTTCCTGATTTAGTGTACATTGGACAAATGCATGGGACCTACCTATTAGCAGAGGCTGATGACGGGATGTATATTGTTGATCAACATGCAGCTCAAGAACGGATTAACTACGAGCAGTTTCGTGAATCAATCGGGGCAGTTAGTTCCGATGAACAAGCCCTATTGGTGCCAATTGTGTTGGAGTATTCAACGTCTGAATCATTACTGCTAAATGATCGCTTAGAGCTATTAAAAGCAGTGGGGATTGAATTAGAATCGTTTGGTAAAAATAGTTTTATTGTCCGAAAGCATCCAACGTGGTTTGCTAGCGGCCAAGAAGAATCTACTATTCGCGAGATGGTCGATTGGGTGCTTAATAACGGCAAAATTTCGGTGGCTGATTTTCGGGCTAAGACGGCCATTATGATGAGTTGTAAACGGGCCATTAAAGCCAATCATCATTTGGATCGAAAACAGGCAACCCAGTTATTATCTCAATTAGCCCAAGTTGAAGATCCGTTTAACTGTCCCCATGGGCGCCCAGTCTTAGTTCATTTTACTAACTATGATATGCAAAAGATGTTCAAACGGATTCAAGATCCCCATGAAAGTCAAACTAAACATAATTAAGGAAGGTAACACCAATGTATGAGTATTTTGAGGGCTATATTACCGCCGTCACGCCCAGCTACGTTGTCTTAGATGTGAATGGAATTGGCTACTTATTATTTGTTTCAGACCCATATCAATACCAAGTGGATGCTGAAAATAAGGTCAAGGCATACATTCATCAAGTTGTCACGGACTCGTTTCAGTCCTTATATGCATTTAAGACGCGGGCTGATAAAGCCCTGTTTGAAAAGCTAATCAATGTTTCAGGAATTGGGCCGAAAAGTGCCAATGCAATTATGGCCGGGAACCAAAATCAAGCGCTCTTGCGGGCAATCAATGAAGAAAATGTAACGTTTTTAACTAAATTTCCAGGGGTTGGCAAAAAGACTGCCAAACAAATTGTTTTGGACCTAAAGGGTAAAATTGATGATTTATTTAATGATGATCTATTGACCCCTGAGGCAATGCCACAACCATCAACTAGTGAAGTGACTGGTGCGAAGGAATTACAAGATGCATTGGATGCGCTATCTGCATTGGGATATTCTTCACGGGATGTTAAAAAAGTCGAAAAACAATTATTGGCAGTTGATCAACCTATGGATACCAACCAATACTTGAGCGAAGGATTAAAGCTATTAACCCAATTTTAGAAGGGAGGGATCGTAGATGACAGATAATGATCGACTCGTATCTGGGCAACCAGCAGACAATGATGAATCCGCAGTAGAAAAGTCATTGCGGCCCCAAACACTGAGTCAATATATTGGACAGGATCAATTAAAACATGAACTATCAGTTTATATTGAAGCAGCAAAACAACGGAGCGAATCATTAGACCATGTTCTTTTGTATGGCCCCCCTGGGCTTGGAAAAACCACGTTAGCGATGATCATTGCACGGGAAATGGAAGTTAATATTAAAACAACTAGTGGACCGGCGATTGAAAAGACTGGTGATTTAGTAGCATTGTTGAATGAATTGCAGCCCGGGGATGTTTTATTTATTGATGAAATCCACCGGCTCCCTAAAGTAGTAGAAGAAATGCTTTATTCTGCAATGGAAGATTTTTACATTGATATTGTGGTTGGCCAAGGGCCGACTGCCCATCCGGTTCACTTCCCATTACCACCATTTACGCTAGTTGGAGCGACCACGCGGGCCGGCGTGTTAGCCGCTCCGTTACGGGACCGGTTTGGAATCGTTGAGCACATGAATTACTATGAGACTAAGGATTTACAAGAAATTGTTAAGCGGACTGCTGATATCTTTCATGCGGGCATTCAAGAACAAGCGGCTCATGAAATTGCCCGGCGTTCGCGGGGGACCCCTCGAATTGCGAACCGGTTGTTAAAACGGGTTCGTGACTTTGCACAGGTCTCTGGCCAACCGGATATTCAATTGCCAGTCGTTGAACATGCTTTAGCATTATTGAATGTTGATTCAGTTGGGTTAGATGCAACCGATAAGAAAATATTAATGACGATGATTGAAAATTATAACGGCGGCCCAGTGGGATTAAATACCATTGCTGCTAATATTGGAGAAGAATCAGATACGATTGAGTCTATGTATGAACCGTATTTACTCCAGATTGGGTTCTTAAAGCGGACTGCCCGTGGTCGAACGGTTACTGATAAGGCATACCAACATTTTAATTTGAAATAAGTAGACGTGTTCACTATATTTTGTTAAAGTAGTATAAAAGAAGGAGTGTAGTAATTATGTTACAACAATATTCATCAGTTATTTTTATCGTATTAATCATTGTGGTTATGTACTTTACAATGATTAAGCCTCAAAAGAAGCGTCAACAACAACATCAACAAACCATCAACAGCTTAAAGAAGGGTGATCATGTTGTTACCATTGGTCGGCTTCACGGGGTCGTTGATGAAATTGACCAAACTAACAAGACCGTTACTTTAGATTGTGATGGGATTTTCTTAGAATTTGATTTAAACGCAGTTGCCAGTGTTAAAGCTGCCGATGCTAAACCTACGACTGAAACTGAACAACCAGCTAAGAGTACGGAAGCAGCAAAGGATGATCAGGCTGCTGACGATTCAGATAAATAGTTTTAAGTGATTTAATTAAAAGGCCTGAAGTTACTCAGGCTTTTTTTAATGGTATAATTTAACTAAGCAAACAAATAAAGGATGACAATATGAACACACAAGAACAAATTGTGAATGCAATTAAAAAATTTGATACGATTATTATTCACCGTCACCAACATCCAGATCCAGATGCAATTGGTTCTCAAATGGGCCTTGCCAACATTATTAAAGCATCTTTTCCAGATAAGCATGTCTATTCTGTTGGTAAGCAATATAAGGGTTTCAATTGGCTTGGCGTCGTTGATGAAATTGCCGATGATGTTTACAAGGATGCCCTAGTCATGGTCTTAGATACCGCTAATCAACCAAGAGTTGATGATAGTCGCTACACGACTGGTAAAATGATGATCAAGATTGATCACCACCCTAATGATGACCAATTTGGTGATATTATGTGGGTGCAACCTGATGCTTCTAGCACTAGTGAATTAATTTATGACCTATATGCGCAAAGTGATGATTTAAAAATCAATGCGGCTGCAGGTCGGCTATTATATGCTGGAATCGTAGGGGATACGGGTCGGTTTAAATATCCATCTACTTCTCCACATACATTCGCCGTAGCAGCACAACTAGCCAAGTTAGACTTCTCGACTAGTGATGTGAACCAAATTGAAGATGAAATTGATTTACCACTTGCTCGGCTCTCCGCATATGTTTACCAAAACATTCAAATTTTGGATAGTGGCGCTGGCTACATTGTCTTGACTAACCAAATCATGCAAGATTTGAAACTAGGAGATGAAAGTACATCTGCCGTCGTACCACTCCCTGGTAAATTAAAGGAAATTAAAAATTGGGCCATCTTTGTTCAACAAAAGGATGGAACTTATCGGGTGCGCCTGCGTTCCAAGGGTCCAGTGATCAACGAAATTGCTAAGCAATTTGGCGGTGGTGGCCATCCACTAGCAAGTGGCGCAGTGGCTAAAGATGATGCTGAAATTAAGCAGGTAATTGCAGCGATTAGTGATGCTGCAGCGAATTATAAAGGAGACATTGTCTAATGAGTACTAGCTTTAAACAATTTAACTTAAAGCCGTTTATTAACGATGCATTAGCCGAATTGAATTTTACTACCCCGACGCCGGTTCAAGAAAAGTTAATCCCAGTTATTGAAAAGGGCAAGGACGTTATTGGTCAATCAGCAACGGGAAGTGGGAAGACGCATGCCTTCTTGCTACCAATTTTTGATCAAATTGATCCTGATAAACAAGTGGTGCAAGCAGTAATTACGACCCCTAGTCGTGAACTAGCATATCAAATTTATGAAAATGCAAAACAACTAGCGGCCCATAGTGATCAAACGATTCATTTAGCTAACTACGTTGGGGGAACCGATAAACAACGTCAATTAGAAAAACTAAGTAATGAACAACCCCAAATTGTCATTGGGACTCCGGGGCGAATCTTAGACTTGGTCAACACCCAAGCCCTTGATCTACACACTGCTAACCGTTTAGTAGTGGATGAAGCGGACATGACACTAGATTTAGGATTTTTAGGTGAAGTGGATAAAATTGCGGCTAGTTTTGGGGATGACCTTCAAATGATGGTCTTTTCTGCTACCATTCCACAAAAACTGGAACCATTTTTGAAGAAGTATATGAATCAACCGGTTTCAGAAGAAATTCCAGTTGAATCAGTAATTAGTCCAACCGTTGATAACCTATTAATCTCTACTAAGGGTCAGGATAAAAACGATTTGATTTATCAATTAATCACGATGGGTGAACCATACCTAGTGTTGATTTTTGCTAATACGCGTTCACGAGTGGAAGAAATTCATAACTTTTTACGTGAACAAGGCCTAAAGGTAGGAATGATTCAAGGTGGCATGAAGCCTAGAGAACGGAAACGAATCATGAAGCAAATTCAACGCCTAGAATATCAATACGTGGTGGCAACTGATTTAGCGGCCCGGGGAATTGATATTGACGGGGTTTCTGATGTTATTAACGATGACATTCCAGAAGACTTAGATTACTTTATTCACCGGGTTGGTCGGACTGGCCGTAAGGGAATGCCAGGAACAGCCATTACGTTATATGCGCCCGATGAAGAAGACCGAGTGGCTGAACTAGAAAAAATGGGAATTACATTTAAGCCAAAAGCCATTCGTAACCATGAAATTGTGGATTCATATGATCGGAATCGTCGTAAAACCCACCGTAACAAGAAGAAAAAACTAGAACCAACCATGATTGGGATGGTTAAAAAGAATAAGAAAAAGGTTAAACCTGGCTACAAACGGCGGATTAAGAATGCAATTAAGCGTAATGATGAAATGAATCGTAAAATTGAACAACGAAACGAAGCGCGGAAACAAAGAAAGCAAAAGAAACAAAGTTCACAACGTTATCGCTAATCAATTCGTTAAATCATTGGTCTGATTATCAAAAGTATTGTATAATTAAAATGAATAAATTAACCAATAACAAATTGGAACATCCAAGGCTTAAGTGGAAAGCAGAGATATCCTGGTTAGTGCGAAGGATACAAGTTTAAGTTGCGGGCTATCCAAATTAACAGTTACGTTGCTCAGCGTTATTGAGACTAAAGAGGTAAACGAAGACATCGTTGCAAGTAAAGTGGTACCGCGTTAAAAGCGTCTTTACTAGCAACGGTGTTTTTGTGCTTTTGGAGGGAATATTGATGAAAAAATTAAGTAGTAGTGAAGTTCGCCAGATGTTTCTGGATTTCTTTAAAGAACGTGGGCACACCATTATGCCTAGTGCTTCGTTAATTCCAGTCGATGATCCATCATTATTATGGATTAACTCTGGGGTTGCAACCATGAAGAAATACTTTGATGGAAGTGTAGTGCCTAAGAATCCGCGGATGACTAGTTCACAAAAGAGTATTCGGACCAACGATATCGAAAACGTTGGTAAGACTGCTCGGCACCAAACGTTATTTGAAATGCTCGGTAACTTTTCCGTTGGGGATTACTTTAAGAAACAAGCGATTGATTGGGCATTTGAACTATTAACATCTGATAAGTACTTTGGTTGGGATAAGGACAAGTTATACATGACTGTTTATCCTGATGATGAAGATGCTAAAAAAGATTGGATTGCCGCTGGAGTTGATCCTAGTCATTTGATCGATATGGAAGATAACTTCTGGGATGTTGGTCAAGGGCCTTCCGGTCCCGATACAGAAATCTTCTATGACCGGGGCGCTAAGTATGATGACTTAGCACCGGATGATCCAGAAAATTATCCTGGTGGTGAAAATGAACGGTATCTAGAAGTATGGAACATCGTGTTCTCACAATTTAATCACAAGCCAGATGACACTTATGAACCACTGCCAAGAAAGAACATTGATACGGGGATGGGCCTTGAACGAGTGGTTTCAATTTTCCAAGATGCACCAACGAACTTTGAAACCGACTTGTTCTTACCAATTATCCATAAGACCGCTGAACTAAGTGATGGTAAGAAGTATGGTGCCAATGCTAATGACGATGTTTCATTCAAGATCATTGCTGATCATGCGCGGGCAATTACATTTGCCATCAATGATGGTGCAATTCCATCTAATGTTGGTCGTGGCTATGTGATTAGACGTTTAATTCGGCGGGCAATCGTAGCTGGTCGGGACTTAGGAATTCAAGACAACTTCTTGTACAAGTTAGTACCAGTGGTTGGTGAAATTATGAAGTCGCACTATCCAGATGTATTAGAAAATGCTGATTACATTCAAAAGGTAGTTCAATCAGAAGAAAAACGGTTTAACGATACGTTATCTGACGGATTAGACCTACTAAATGATGTGATGGATAAGGTTAAGCAATCAGATAGTAAGCAAATGAGTGGTGCTGATGCATTTAAACTTTATGATACCTATGGCTTCCCATTTGAATTAACCCAAGAATACTTGGCTGATGCAGGATTAAGCGTAGATGAAGCCGGCTTTAAGGCTGAAATGCAAAAGCAAAAGGATCGGGCTAGAAATGCACGTGAAGACGGTGGTGCAATGGGCTTACAACGAGATTTATTAGTTGATATTAAGACCCCAAGTAAGTACGTTGGATACACTCAATTAACGGTTGATAATGCTAAACTTGAAGACATTATTTTTGATGAAAAGATCGTTGATAGCGTTAAGGCTGGTAAGGCTGAATTAATTTTTGATAAGACACCTTTCTATGCTGAAATGGGTGGTCAAGTGGCCGACCAAGGAATCATTGAAGACCAAGCTGGGAACCTAGTGGCTAAGGTTGTCGATGTTCAACACGCACCAAATGGTCAAAACCTACACACGGTTGAATTAGAAGCCCCAATGAAGAAGGGTGCTAGTTACCAATTAATTGTGGATAAACACTTCCACAGTAAGGTTGAAAAGAACCATACGGCAACCCACTTATTGGATCAATCATTACGGAACATTTTAGGTGGTCATACCCAACAAGCCGGTTCATTAGTTGAACCAACTTACCTTCGGTTTGACTTTAACCACTTTGGTTCAGTGACGAAAGAAGACTTAGCTAAGGTTGAACAACTAGTGAATGAACAAATCTTCGCTGAATTACCAGTTAAGACCATTGAAACTGATCCACAAACTGGAAAAGAAATGGGTGCCGTTGCGGTCTTTAGTGACAAGTACGGTAAGAAGGTCAGAGTGGTTAGTGCTGGTGACTTCTCCGTTGAATTCTGTGGTGGAGATCACGTTAAGAACACTAATGAAATTGGTCTATTCAAGATTATTTCTGAATCTGGTGTTGGAGCCGGAGTCCGGAGAATCGAAGCCGTAACTTCTGAAGAAGCTTATCAATACTTAAGCGATCAAGAAGGATTGTTAAAACAAGTTGCTGGTGAACTAAAGACTAGCCAAATTAAGGACGTTCCAAACAAGGTTAGTCAATTACAAGCACAGGTAAAAGAACTACAACAAAAACAAGAATCATTAGAAGCTAAGATTGCTGGACAACAAGCCAACAACGTCTTTGAAAACGTTAAGGACGTTAACGGAGTTAAGATTATTACTGGAATTATCAAAGATTCTGGAATGGCACAATTACGTCAGTTGGCTGATACTTGGCGGACAAAGCAACTTTCTGATATCTTGGTATTAGGAACGAACAGCAAGGATAAAGCTAATTTAATTGCTGCTGTAAGTGATGATCAAGTGAAGGCCGGCTTTAAGGCTGGTGACTTGATCAAGGCCATTGCTTCTAACATTAACGGGGGCGGTGGTGGTCGTCCAAATATGTCTCAAGCTGGTGGAACTAATCCAGCTGGATTAAATGATGCCATGGCAGCTGCAGTTGACTGGGTCCAAAACCAAAAATAATTAAATCCGATTAATAAAAAAGCTCAAAAGTTGAAAATAATTTAACTTTTAGGGCTTTTTTTAGATTATATGATATAATGAATCAATCAGAACGACTAAGTGCGTACTTAATGGTAATCGGATTAAATTTGAGGTTTACGATCATTTTTAGTAAAATTGGATTAAACGTAAGCATATAAGAGGTGTTAGAGATGACTTCATTAGATAAGACAATGTACTTCGATTTTAATAAAGCACCGAAAGATGTTCACGATACACTCTTGATCGTGTACAAAACGCTGGAAGAAAAGGGGTATAATCCTTACAATCAAATTGTAGGGTACCTAATCTCAGGAGATCCTGCCTATATTCCACGTTTTAACGATGCTAGAAACTTAATTCGGCGCCACGAACGTGACGAAATTATTGAGGAATTAGTGCGCTTTTACCTTGATAAAAACAAAAAAGATGAGGATGCTAATAAATGAGGCTAATGGGATTAGATGTCGGGTCCAGAACCGTTGGCATTGCAGTCAGTGATCCAATGGGATGGACGGCACAAGGCGTTGAAATCATTCCGATTAATGAGGATGAAAAACAATTTGGGCTAGATCGCTTAGCACAATTGGTAGCTAAATATGATGTTGATGGATTCGTTGTGGGGTTACCCAAAAACATGAATAATACTTCTGGTCCGCGGGTCGACGCGGCTCGTAAGTATGCATGGATGGCGAATCAAAAATTTGGGATTCCTTTTGATTTCCAAGATGAACGACTGACCACGGTCGAAGCCGAACGAATGTTAGTGGAAGAAGCCGATACCTCACGTAGAAAACGTAAAAAAGTAATTGATAAGATCGCTGCAGAACTAATTTTACAGGGATATTTAGACCGTAAGGGTAAATTAATGCAGCCATAAAGGAGAATTTAATATGACTGAAACAACAAATGAAGATGGTAAACAACAAATCACCTTGGTCGATGATCAAGGTAATGAAGAGCTTTACACGATTTTATTTACCTTCGAATCAGAAGATATGGGCAAATCATACATCTTAGTGTACCCAGCTGGTAAGGAAGATGATGATGAGGTTGATATCGAGGCATACGCACTACCTAAGGGTGAAGATCCTACTGATCCGCAAGGTGGTCACTTGATGCCAATCGAATCCGAAAAGGAATGGGATATTGTTGAATCCGTTCTAAATACGTTTTTAGATAATGATTCTAATCAATAACAAAGGCTCCCAGCATCTGCTTGGGAGTTTTTTTGTGAAAAATAAACGGTGACGATATTTCATGCTAAAATAAGACATGAAATATTTGGAGGGAATTAACTAATGAGTGAAATCAAAAAACGGTTCAAAGCCAAAATCGGCAATCGAACGTATACGTTCGTTGGTAGGAGTTCAATGGAACACATGCATGCAGTAACTGACTTAATGAATAAACAATTAAATCAATTAAACCAATTATCATCCAGTATTAGCTATGAGGATGCGATGGTGCTGCTAGCATTTAATGCGATTTCTGATCAATTAAAGATGCAAGGCAAACTTGATCAAATTGAAAAGGATAATAAAGAGGAACATTAGGGATGTTAACATTATTGATAATCATCTTACTGCTGATTAGTGGAATCATTGGATATCACCGTGGACTGGTGGCGGGAATGGTTTCCATCGCCAGTTATGTGATTTCATTTTGGGTCGCATGGACTTTCTCACATCAATTAGCGCAGTTAGTGAAAAGCGCGTTTGAAACCATTGGAACAGCACTAGCTAGTGGAATTGCTTTTTTTATATTGTTTTTAATTAGTTATTTAATTATGATGCGGGTGAGCCGTGTGTTAAAAACAGCGGTGAAGTTACCAGGATTAAAGCAACTTGATCATTTATTAGGAGCAATCGCCGGTTTCATTATGGGGTATTTATTGATTTTGATTGTCTTGATCGTATTAGTAAAAAGCAGTCAACCATGGTTCGTGACCCAATACGTTAATTCAAATTTAGCACAAACAATAGTAAATCAAACACCACTCCTAACGCACAATGTAGTTAATCAGTGGTTGAACTCAAATTAAGGGGGATTGAAGCTATGAATTCTAAGGTTTTAGACACCCTGGAATATAATAAAATTAAGGGTGCCCTAGCTAAATTTCTCTCGACCAGCACTGGCCGAGAAGAATTGAGTAAATTAAATCCTAGTAATGATGCAAATGTAATTAGCCCTGCATTACTAGAAACTGATGACGGGGTGCATATTTTACGTTTGCAAAAAGCGATGCCACTAGTAGCATTGAACGACATTACACCCTATATGAAACGCCTTACGATTGATGCAAGTTTAAATGGAACTGAGTTAGCTCAAATTATGCAGGTCTTAATTACTGCTAATCAAATGATTACGTTCTTTAATAATCTACAGGCCAACAAAGTGGAATTAAATCGGTTGTATGATTTAATTGATCAATTTGCAGTGATTCCAGAAGTAACTCAACGGCTTAAGCGGTCCTTAAATCCAGATGGTCGTCTATTGGACGAAGCTTCTGAAACTTTACACGGGCTTAGAAGACGGATTCAACGGACGGAGACTTCCATTCGTAATCGAATGGGTAAGTACCTACGTGGGGGTCAAGCTAAGTACCTAAGTGAGGGGATTATTACAATTCGGGATGATCGGTATGTAATTCCGGTTAAAGCCGAAGCTAAGTCCAAATTTGGGGGGATTGTCCATGACCAAAGTGCATCTGGACAAACCTTATATATTGAACCAGCAGCCGTAGTAGAATTAAATAATCAACTTAGACGGGACCAATTAACTGCTCGTCAAGAAGAAATTCGTATCTTAGCAGAACTGTCAGACTTAGTTGCTCCATACCAAGATGAAATTATTAATAATGCGAAGTTGATCGGGCATTTAGACTTAGTGAACGCAAAAGCACGGTATGCAAATCAACTAAAGGCGACATTACCCAATGTATCTGCCGATAATGCATTGAACTTAAAGCAGGCTCGTCATCCATTGATCGACCAAAAGAAAGTGGTTGGTAACACCATTAAGTTAGGCGCTGATTATCGGGCCATTATCGTGACTGGACCGAATACTGGTGGGAAAACCATTACAATTAAAACAGTGGGCTTACTACAGTTAATGGCTCAATCTGGATTATTCATTCCTGCGAATGAAGGTAGTCAGGTTGGAATCTTTGATGATATTTTTGCTGATATTGGGGACGACCAATCGATTGAAAATAACTTAAGTACTTTTTCATCCCATATGGACAATATTGTAAAAATTTTAAAACAAATTACCGCTAATAGTTTGGTCCTATTGGATGAAGTGGGAGCTGGAACTGATCCAAAAGAAGGGGCCGCATTGGCAATTGCCATCTTGGACAAAATTGGTGCAGTGGGTAGTGAAGTAATCGCAACGACCCACTATCCAGAGTTAAAGGCGTATGCATATAACCGACCTGAAACGATCAATGCATCAATGGAATTTGATGTAGAATCGTTAAAACCAACTTATCACCTATTATTGGGTGTTCCAGGACAAAGTAATGGGTTAAATATTGCCGAACGATTAGGTTTAGATCCTAGTGTGATTCAAGAAGCCCGTTCATTTACCGATACCAGCAGTCAAGACATCAATAATATGATCAAGCAACTAGCTGACCAAACGAAACGCGCCCGTGAAGATGCAGATTATCTGCAGTCACAATTGAATGCCGCAACTGACTTACATGCTGAATTAAAGGATAAGTTTACTCAATATGAGAAGCAACGCGAACGGTTGAACCAAAATGCGAAGGAAAAGGCAAATGAAATCGTAGCAAAGGCTAAACGTCAAGCTGATCAAATTATTGCGGATCTACATGAAAAACAAAAGCATTTGTCTGAGAAGGCCGTTAAAGAAAATGAATTAATGGATGCTAAGGGTAAGTTAAATTCATTGCATAATGACCTGACCTTGACCAATAACCGGGTGTTGAAACGTGAAAAAGCTAAGCATGATTTTCATAAGGGCGATGACGTTATCGTTAAATCCTATGGTCAACCAGGGGTATTGATTAATAAAACTGGTAACCACAGTTGGGAAGTTCAAATTGGGATCTTAAAAATGAAAATTGATGAAAACGACTTAGAGAAGACTAGTCAACCTAAAAAAGAGACCAAGCGACAATACAATTCGGTTAGAAGAACGAAATCATCTGGGATGTCTTCAACTTTAGATCTGCGTGGGCATCGGTATGATGAAGCGATGCATGAAGTAGATCGATACATTGATGCAGCCTTATTAGCTGGGTATCCATCCGTTACGATTATTCATGGAAAAGGAACGGGTGCGCTCCGTAAAGGGGTTACTAATTACTTGAAGGGAAACCGCCGGGTAAAGAGTTTTGGGTACTCACCTGCGAATGCGGGTGGTGACGGCTCGACCGTTGTTAAATTTAAGTAGTACACTAAGCAATTTAATTGCATTTCATTAATTTCATGGTAAACTATTTAAAAGTAAGAAATATAGGAGGTAATTTAATGGTTACTGAAACTACTGATAAAACATTTGAACAAGATACTGCCAAAGGCGTTACCTTAACTGACTTTTGGGCTACATGGTGTGGTCCTTGTCGGATGCAATCACCTGTTGTGGATCAACTATCCGAAGAAATGGGCGATAAGGTAACATTCAATAAGATGGATGTTGATAAAAACCAAGAAACTCCTCAAAAGTTTGGAATTATGAGTATTCCAACTTTACTAGTTAAAAAGGATGGTAAGGTTGTTGATAGTATTGTGGGTTACCACAGTAAAGAACAACTTGCTAAGATTTTAGACCAATACGTGGGCTAATTAATCTAAATTAAAAATCGTGACCTAAGTTTTACTTAGGCCACGATTTTTTGATTAATCTTCACTTTTATTATCTTTGCTATCTGAATCATCGTTATCTTCATCATCGTCTGAACTAGATGGTGATGGGATTTGATTGGCAATGATTTCAAATGGTTGGATGGGTTCAAAATCATCAACCGGGTTCTTAGGATCAATGTGAACGGTAATTAAAACATTTCCCTTTTTAAGTTGCTTTTTGTTAATTTCTGCTTCGGCGGTTAAATGTTTTTGTTGCTCAATTGATTGTGCCAATAGGCCGGTTTCTAGCATAAAGTCAGCATCTGGATTGACTGCCAGTCGGTTTTCGACAACTGCACCGGTGATTTGGTATTCAATAAATGAATCCCCTTCATTGGTAATTGCTAAATCACCTAATCCAGTTTGTTTGAAAAAGATGACTAATTCACCGTTAGTGGTCGTTGCATACTTACGAGCCATACTCTTACCAGCCCAGTATAAGATACTATGCAAATCTGCGCCTAGTAGGTCGGTAATGACTTCATCGCGTAGGAAAGCTGCGGGCCAGCTATTTTTTATTTCCGGATTGGTAATGAATTGTTGGTATAATTCTTTATTCATATCCGTTTTCAACCTCAATTCTTTAAATTCGTTTTCAAAATTCATTATACACTTAATAAAACATCTTTTGGAATACTTTTACACTATCTTATATCTTGCAGCTAATGCTAAAATGTTAGATAATAAAGTTTCATAAACAATCGAAAGAAGGCTCAACAATGAATTCACAACCAATTGGATTCATGGATTCTGGAGTGGGAGGATTAACGGTCGCAAAAGAAGTTATCGCCAAACTTCCTAATGAGTCAGTCATTTATTTTGGTGACGAAGCCAGATTACCATATGGTGAAAAAAGCCAAACAGAAATTCAAACCTTTGCAACCCAAATTGCTGATTTTCTTGTTAAAAAGCAAATTAAGTTGCTAGTGGTTGCCTGTAATACCGCAACTGCTCAAGCATTACCCTTATTAAAGCAGCACCTATCAATCCCGGTAATTGGGGTCATTGACCCAGGGAGCCAATTAGCAATTACGACAACTCGCAATAATCGCATTGGTGTAATCGCTACAAATGGGACGGTGAATAGTCATGCCTATGAAAATGAATTAAAACACCTTGATCAAAATGCAGCGGTCTTTAGCCTAGGTTGCCCGCGCTTTATTCCAATGGTGGAGGATGGTAATTACCATTCTTCTGCTGACCAAGCAATTGTAGATATGGATGTTAAACCCATTTTACAAAATGATATTGATACGTTGATTATGGGTTGTACGCATTACCCAATCATGCGGTCGTTGATTCAAAATGCGGTTGGCCCTAAGATTAAATTAGTTGATCCGGGGTTAGCAGTAAGTGATCAAGTGATTGAGATTTTAGATGAATTAGATTTACATGCACCACTTGATCATCAAGCAACCTATCAATTTTATACGACTGGCTCGGTCGATAATTTTGTTAAAATTGCACAAGATTGGTTACAAACTACAATTTCAGCACAACATGTTAACTTGAATGAATTGGAGGAATCATTGAATGACTGATTTAATTATTGCCACGAATAATCCTAATAAGGCTCGTGAATTTAAGGAAATGCTTGAACCACACGGTTTTCATATTAAAACGTTAGCTGATTTTCCTAACATTCCACCAATTAAAGAAACGGGGACTACGTTTGAAGAAAACGCAACTATTAAAGCAAAAACGGTAGTTGATGTTACAGGGCAACCCGCTTTAGCAGATGACTCAGGATTATTAGTTCCAGCAATTAACAACGAACCTGGGGTTTATTCAGCTCGATATGCTGGTGATCATGATGATGCTGCTAATAACCAAAAATTATTAAGTCGTTTAGCCGGCAAAAAAGACCGCAGCGCAATCTTTAGAAGCTGTCTTGTACTATTAAAGCCTAATGGAGCTAAATTAGTTGTAAACGGCGATATTCATGGTGAAATTATTAATGAACTAAGGGGCCAAGGTGGTTTTGGCTATGATCCACTGTTCTATGTACCTCAATTTAATAAAACCATGGGTGAAATGACAGATGCACAGAAAAATGCAATTAGTCATCGTGGTCGTGCAACACAAAAATTAGTTGATCAAATTGATGCGTGGTGGCAAGCAAATTAAAAAGCCAAAGTGGTGGCAAGCAAATTAAAAAGCCGAATCTGATGTAAATCAGGTTCGACTTTTTTGGTTTAAAGAAATTGATTAGTTTAATACTAATGGACTCTTTGGTAATTCGATTCCAGCATCTGAAATGGCGTCTAAGTAAAGACCCAAGAATTGGTGTTGGATGTATAGTTGTTGGCCGTTCTTAGTTTGGATGTTAACTTGGATGCAGACGTTACCATCAGGCATGTTCGTAGCCCCCCAAACATCTGGCGCCGCAATAATATCAGGATATTTCTTAACGTATTCGTCATTAACCTTGTTAATAATTGCAACGGTCTTATCAATTGGAGTATTACCATTAACTCTAATTTGGATAATGGCTCTAGTTTCGCTCCGGTTCCGGTTAGTGATTGCTGCTACTTGCCGGTTCGGAATGAAATTAACGTAACCATTGAAACTAGTTAGTTCAGTAGTTCTTAATCCAATTCCAGTTACGGTCCCTTCAATCGTGGATGCATTGGAAAGGGTAATGGTTACGTATTCGCCGACATCAATTTGCTTTTCAAATAAAATAAGAAAACCAGTTACGATATCAGTAACGAAGCCTTGAGCCCCAATCCCAATTGCCACACTGAAGATACTAGCACTGGCTAATAGGGTTCCGATTGGAACGCCGACTTCAGATAGGACGGAATAAACCCAGAAAAATACTAATCCATATTGAAATGTATTTTTGGCAACAACGTGTAACGTTGTAATTCGCTTTGGTGAATTGTTGGCATTGTTTTTGTGGTTATATTGTTTAAATGCCTTATTAATAAAGAATTTACCAACACGACTTACAATTAAAAAGAAAATTGAGATAATGATTAACGAAAAAATGGTGCTCGTTAAACTATTCAAAATTTTATCCCACTTAAAAGTGGCTAAGTACTTTTGGATAAACGAGCTATTCTTAGTAATCACCGATTCTGCAATTGAAAAATCAGGTGTAAACATAACTAACTCCTCCTTATGTGAATACTAGTATTCTAACATAGTTTATCCAATATCACTTAGTAATTAACTTTAATTGTCAAATATCAGTTAAAATGCTATTCTTAATAATAGCTTTAATAATTTATTGGGGGAGGGATTTACATGACTGCTGGTATTATTGCTGCCTTAGCATTTTTATTATTAGTAATTTTTATTGGAGTCTTTTTATTAAAATTAGTGACGACTTTAAATGAAGTAAATCAAAGTCTAAAATCATTAACTGATGATGTTGATGTAATTTCTAGTCAGACTGAAAAGGTATTGGCTAGTTCTAATACAATGCTTAAAGACTTAAATGACAAGGTTAATACGATCGATCCTGTATTCCAAGCCGCTGCTGACTTGGGTGTTAGTGTTTCTGAATTAAATGATTCTACTAAGAACCTTACTAGTCGCGTTAAAAATGGCGGTAAGTTAAGCTTAGGGACTACGATTTTAAGTCGTGTTGGAAATGCATTCATTGGTAAAAAGAAAAAGAGTAAAAAATAATCATTTTTAGGGGTGTTAATTATGAGTAAAAAAGCTGGATTTGGATTTGGTTTATTTGTTGGACTTGCTGGAGCTGCAGCATACGTTGCATTTAAGCGCTTAGATCCATCAAAACAAAAAGAAATTGTAAATAAGGTGAATGATACTGCTCATGATCTTAAGGACCGTGCAGTTGATTATGCATTTTATGCAAGTGACGCACTTTCAGATACTAAAGATGCGTTAAGTCAAAAGACTAACGAAGTATCAGAAAATGCTAAACAAGCTTTCAATAGTGCATCTGATAAAATTAACGATCATTTCCAAGAAGCAAGCGATGATGATAATGACAAGAGTCATTCTACTCAATTTCATACCGCTGCTGACCGCCTTCGTGACGAATTAGGTAATACATCAGAAGATGCTCAAGATGATATTGTCGTAAATGCTGACGATGTCTTCAAGAATGATAAAAAAGTGGAAACATTCTATCCAAATGGAACTTCCAAATAAGATAGCTTCAATCAATGATCGGTCCTAAACAATTCCTGTTTAGGGCTTTTTTATTTTTAAATTGATTGCCATAGTGATATTTGTTATATTTATTTTATAGGATTGAAAGCGCTATTATACAGAAAAGGAAGGCTATTTCATGGAAAAACAGACGGTTACCATATACGACGTTGCTAGAGAAGCGCATGTTTCAATGGCGACTGTATCCAGAGTAGTGAATGGCAATAATAATGTTCGTGAAAAAACGCGTAATAAAGTATTAAGTGTAATTCAAAAATTAAATTATCACCCCAATGCGGTTGCTAGAGGCCTCGCCAGCAAAAAGACCACTACGGTGGGGGTTATTATCCCAGATGTTTCAAACGTCTATTTCGCAGAATTAGCCCGGGGTATCGATGATATTGCAGCAATGTATAGCTATAATATCATTTTAGCTAATTCTGATGGTAATCAGGATAAGGAACTAAAAGTATTTAATAATTTAATGAGTAAGCAAGTGGATGGAATCGTCTTTATGGGCAAGGATGTGACGCCCCAACTAAGAACGGCGTTTCAACATGCTAATGTCCCGTTAGTTTTAGCTGGAACCATCAGTAAACAACAAATTGAACCCAGTGTGAATATTGACTATCATGGTGCAATTGCAGAGGCAGTAACCAGTTTAGTGCGATCAGGCTGTCATGAAATTGGATTAGTGTGTGGTTCGCTAGATTATTCAATTAACGCTGATTATCGACTAACTGGCTTTAAAGCAGGCTTAGCCGCTAACCAGTTAACTTTTGATGATAATTATGTTTATCAAACTGACGAAAGTTATCGATCCGGATATCAGTTAGCACCTAAGCTAATTGATCAGGGCCTTAAATCAGTGATCGTTAGTGATGATGAATTAGCAGCCGGGATTTTGAATGGCTTGACGGATGCGGGTGTGAGCGTACCAAATGACTTTCAAATTTTAACTGGTAATGATACTAAGTTGACCGAAATCGTTCGCCCGCAGTTATCATCGATCGTGCAGCCACTATACGATATTGGAGCGGTTTCGATGCGTTTATTAACTAAGTTTATGGATCGAGATAACGTTGCTCAAATTAATGTGGTGTTACCACATCGAATCGTGAACCGGGATTCAACTAAATAGGGGGAAATTAGCTGATGAAATCAAACGAAGCACTATTGATTATTGACTACACGAATGACTTTGTAGCAGATAAGGGCGCATTGACTTGCGGTAAACCAGCACAATTATTGGATCAATCAATTGTAGACTTGGCCAATGAATTACATTCACAAGGCGCTTGGATTTATTTACCGACTGATGTCCATAAACCTAATGATCCGTATCATCCAGAAAGTAAATTATATCCGCCCCATAATGAACGTGATTCATGGGGCCGAGAATTATATGGGCACGTAAATGATTGGTATCAAGCTAATCGATTCGATGAAAAAGTACACCTTTTTGATAAAACGCGGTACAGTTCATTTGCGGGGACCGATTTAGATTTACGATTACGGGAACGTAAAGTTGATACCTTACACTTAACGGGGGTTTGTACCGATATTTGTGTATTGCATACTGCTGTCGAAGCTTACAATCGGTGCTATAATTTAATTATCCATCGAAGCTGTGTAGCAACATTGTCTGATGAAGCCCAAGCGTGGGCCTTGAACCATTTTAAGAATTGCTTAGGCGCAAAAGTGGTGGAATAAAGGTTGCTACCTTGATTAGCTTTTTGGATATTGCTATAATTATGTATGTGTAATTTTAGGATAAAAAGAGAGGAGTGCTTAATTTATGTCAGGACATTCAAAATGGCATAACATCCAGGGACGTAAAGGTGCTCAAGATGCTAAGCGTGGAAAGATTTTCCAAAAGATATCACGTAACTTATACCAAGCTGCTAAGGCTGGTGGTGTTGACCCAGACGGTAACCCCCAACTACGGCTAGAAATGGACAAGGCTAAGGCTGCTAATATGCCAAAAGCTAACGTTCAACGTGCTTTAGACAAGGCTTCCGGTGTTGGTGGAGCTAAGTTCGAAGAAATCACTTATGAAGGTTATGGACCAGGTGGAACTGCCGTAATGGTTTCCGCTTTAACTGATAACAAGAATCGGACTGCATCAGCAGTTCGTTCTGCATTTACTCATCATGGTGGTTCATTGGGTGCTTCTGGTTCAGTGGCATTCCAATTCGACCGAAAAGGTTACATTGTAATTCTTCGTGATGGATTAGACGTTGATGAAGACACAATGTTAATGGACGCATTGGATGCAGGTGCTGATGATATGAAGGCTAGTGATGATCGTTTTGAAATCTTTACTGACCCATCATCAATGACTGCAGTTCGGGATGCACTTCAAGATAAGTACAATTTAGATACTGCTGAAGTTAAGATGATTCCTAACACCCCAACTGATGTTCCTTCAGATAAGATTTCTCAATACACTGGTTTAATTGATGAATTATCTGAAAACGATGATATTCAAGATATCTACGAAGCAGCTAAATTACCAGACGACGTTGAATAATTAAACGTCAATTAAAATTCCTGATCAATTATATTGATCAGGAATTTTTTTTACATAAAAAACTAAATGCCAGCTTTTAATCCGTATTTAATGATTAAAGGAGGGCATCAAGTGGAAATTAAAACATTAATTGATCAAATGATCTTAGATGCGTATCGTAAACAGGCTGCAGATATTTACGTGGTGCCAGTTGCCAATAAGTATCAAGTTCAATTTCATTTAAATAATCAAATTAACCCGTATCAATCGGTGTCTAGACAATGTGGTAGTAAAATTGTGAATTATTTTAAGTACAACGGCAATATGTTAATTAGTGAACATCGTCGTCCACAAATTGGGGCCATGGAATGGCGTAGGGGTTCAGCACATTGCTATCTGCGGTTTTCAACGGTCGGTGATTTTAAATCCCGTGAAGCGATTGTTGTGCGCCTAATTTATCCATTGGCAGTGCAATCAAATCAATTCTTAAACCCTGATCAATATGAACAATTGAAGCGCCGGACGATTCAACGGGGACTAATGGTTTTTGCGGGACCGACTGGATCTGGGAAAACGACCACGATTTATCAACTAGCACGTGAATACAGTAGCTCGCAAATGGTCATGAGTATTGAAGACCCAGTCGAAGTATATGAGCCAAGCTTTTTACAATTGCAGGTCAATAGTGATGCTGATATGAGTTATCAAGAGTTATTAAAAGTGGGATTGCGAAACCGACCTGATATTTTTATTATTGGTGAAATTAGGGATGCCAATACGGCCCAAGCAGCCGTACAAGCAGCTTTGAGTGGGCACTTAGTATTAACAACGCTACATGCTAAACACCCCTTGGGAGTAGTAGAACGCTTACTTAACTTGGGGGTTGGCTTAGATTATTTGAAACAGGCATTAAATATGGTTGCTTACCAACGACTATTGCAAACTCCAGATAATGGTTTTGCTGCGTTGTTGAATACAGTCACTTCTGAACAAATTTTTGAAGATGCATTGGCTCCTAAAGCCGTCTTAGAGTGTTGGCAGGCATCGTTAAATCAGCTAGTCGCTCAAAAACAAATTATGGATTCAGAACGGGAGCGTATTTGGCATGGGTAAACGATTATCAGTTAAGCACCAATTATCATTTTTAGATTCAATTTATTCACTGCTGCAAAACGGTTTCTCCATTAAGGAGGCAATCGACTTATTAGTGCAATTACGACCAGATGATACTTTGGTTCAGACCACCCAATCACGATTAGCAGCCGGTGACTCGTTTGCAGAAGCAATTCAGGGGTATTTTTCAGTGAATATGGTGAATCAAATCAAGATTGCTGAACGCCATGGTCATTTAAAAATGGCACTTGGTGAAATTAAACGGTTCATTAGTCATCGTCAGCAACAACAAGGTAAGTTATTGGCCATTTTAACGTACCCAATTTTTTTACTATGTTTGTTAGTCATGATTATCATCGGCATTCGCTTATTTGTAACGCCCCAATTAACGATGATGGACTCAGGGCCTGCCAGCCAATCATTATCGTGGCAGTGGGGATTATTATTAATTGCGCCGATTTTACTGATTGGTTTTGGAATCTATTGGTTCAGCCAAAAGGATATACTAGCGCGCACTGAAATATTAACTCGACTGCCGTTAATTGGTGGGTTATTTCGGGACTACTATGCCTATTATTTTGCTAGTAATGTTTCGTTATTATTAGCCAGTGGATTAGAAGCCCGTTCGATTGCTAATCTAATGCAGCAATTTGAATCACGGTCATTGTTTAAAGTAGTGGGCGATGAATTGGCTGCAGCACTTCAAGTCGGGCATTCAATTGGTAGCATTATTAAGCAGCATGGCTTTTTGCCAAATGATGCGGCCCTCTTTTTTGACCGTGGTGATGCCATCAGTGTGATTGCTCGAAAACTAGATGTTTACGCAAAGTGGTCGTTCGATCGAATGTGGAAACGTTCGCAGCGATTAATTGCAATCGTACAACCGTTAGTATTTTTAATCATTGGAGCCGTAATTGTTGGAACTTATTTGAACATGTTATTACCAATGTATGACACATTAAGTGAGGTTTATAAATAAAATGAAAATTAATTTTAAGCGCCATCGTGATGCATTCACACTAATTGAGATGACAATTGTCCTATTTATTATTTCATTGTTAATTTTAATCATTATTCCGAATTTAAATAATCAACGTAATAACGCTAAATCAATCCATGGTAATGCGATGGAATCAGTGATTCAAACGCAAATTGATAGCTATTTAAATGAAAATAACGAGGATAATGTTAGCTATGACGTACTACTTAGTAAAGGGTATTTAAATGAGCGTCAAGTTAAGCAGGCCCAACAAAATGGCATTAAAATCATTAATAATAATGCACAAAAGTAAGGGCGGCTTTACCGTATTGGAAAGTTTAATTGTGCTGGTAATAACTAGCTTAGTGATTGGCTTAGGGATGATTTCCATTAACCGCGCTACAGTTGCTAGAGTTCAAGAACGTATCTTTTGGCAATCATTAAAACGGCAATGGCAGTTCAATGAACGCTATGCGGTGGAAAATAAAACCACTGTAAACGTTACGTTTTTAAAACATCAGGTGCAGTTTCAATATCCAGAACAGCCGGAACGCAATTATGAATTTAATTATCCTAAGAGTGTGGCGAAGAGTTCTGAACGCGATCTGATTACGATTAAAAGCAATGGTTATATTAGTCCAAAGACGATTTATTGGACGGTCAATAATGGCCAAATAATTAAGCAAACATTTCAGTTAGGATGGGGAATTTATCGAATTAAAGCACAATAGAAGCGCGTTTACGTTAGTTGATTCACTATTAGCGTTGGTAATTATGAGTGTTGGCGTGACTTTTTATTTAGAAACTATGCACGTGGCCAACAATCGGTTGTTAGAAAGTCAAAAAAAGATGGAAAGTAGTCGATTGCAATATGAAAAAACGTTGCCGAGTCATGAGTAGACGGGATGGTTTTACGATTGTTGAAAGTGTGATCTCAATTATAATCGTAGCGATGGTAGTCGGTTTGATGAGCATCGTAATCCGGTCAATATTACGTTATCAAGAACATCGAAATAACGTTACTGCATTTCATATGTATTTGCGAATGATTGAATCACCCGAGTATCAATTTAAGTATTTAAACCATCAACACCATCAATTAATACTAAGCGCTAATCAAAAGCGGTATGTAATTGGTCAATCGGTAAATAGTATTCGACTAACTACTGATAAAGGGGGCTACGTACCATTGATTGATGATGTTGCAGCAGTGAATTGGCATTATGATCGAAATATTTTATCAACGCGACTAGTTATGCAAAATGGTGATCAATTCACGGCACGTTCATTAATGAAAAAGGAGTCCCGGCAATGAGACAAGCTTCAATTACAATGGTGTCAATCATGATTTTAAGCTTATTAATGGTAATACTGGCGCTACAACTTTTATCGATCAATAAGGAAATTAGTACTAATCAAATGATTACTAGCGATTATCAAAAACGAATTAAATGATGGTCAATCTTGAATTTGTTAATAAATTTCTGGTAATATTGATAGTGGTTATTGTCTAATCATTTTACCTAAGGGAGGTTGAGAATACTGGCAAAAAAAGATACGGAGACTCTTTTTAAAGTATTGGACCAATCGACTGAACTATTGCAAAATGCACTTAATTTATCTTATCTAGATGCTTTCATTGAAAATGCAAATAACATGTTAGATAATAATAATGTCCACGTGGAAGATGGTCAGCCTGATGCAAGTACTGTAGAAAAGCTTAAGGATTTGTACCAGCAAGTTGATTATCAACACATGGCATCCGAAAATGTTCGTAAAGCAATTCAAATGATTTTAATTAAAGCCGTTGCAAAGGATAAAATTCAAGCGAACCATCAATTAACGCCTGATACAATTGCTTTTATCATTGGATACTTATTGACGCGCATTTTTAAGGGTCAATCTAAGATTGAAATCTTAGACCTTGCAGTGGGTAGTGGAAATCTATTAATGTCAATTATGCATCAATTAGCATCTGAATTGCATACAGATGTGAGTGGGGTTGGAATTGACAATGATGATTCACTATTATCAATTGCTGGAATTAGTGCCGAAATGCAAAAATTATCAGTAGAATTAGTCCATCAAGATGCTATCAATAATATTTTGGTCAATAACGTGGATCTAGTAGTTTCTGACTTACCAGTTGGTTATTACCCAATTGATGACAATGTGCAAAACTATGAAACCCATTCTACTGAAGGTCATTCTTTTGCTCATCATCTACTAATTGAACAGGGAATGAACCACGTTAAACCAGGTGGCTTTGGGGTATTCTTGGTGCCTAGTAATTTATTTCAAACTAAAGAGTCCAAGTCGCTGTTAAAATGGATGCAAGATAAGGCATACTTACAAGGAATGCTTAATTTGCCAAAGGAATTATTTACCAATGAAAATACTCAAAAGGCAATTATGATCTTGCAACGTCATGGTAACGGTGCAAAGCAAGTTAATAAAATAATGATTGGTGAATTTCCTTCATTCAAGAATCAAGCAGCATTTCAAAAGTTTATTGCTGAGATTGTAGAATGGGAACAAAAGGATTTATTAGCTAAGTCATAATAATATGTTTGTTTAAGGAGAATCGTTATGGGAAAATCAATTGCAATTAATGCTGGTAGTTCAACTTTAAAATACAAATTATTTGAAATGCCATCTGAAAACTTAATTTCTAGTGGGGCTATTGACAGAATCGGAATGCCAAGTTCAACTGTTACTATCAAATATGATGATGGTAAGAAGTACAAGGATACTTTAGATGTTAAGAACCATGAAGAAGCAATTAAGTTAGTGTTAGATAAGTTATTAAGTCTTGATATTATTAAAGACTATAACGAAATCACTGGAGTTGGTCACCGGGTTGTTGCTGGTGGAGAAGAATTTAGTGATTCCGTTGTAATTGATGATGATGTATTACAAAAATTAGAAAACCTTTCTGAATTAGCACCACTTCACGAACCTGCTAATATTTTAGGAATCAAGGCATTTAAGAAGATTTTGCCTGACGTGATCAGTGTGGCTGTATTTGATACATCATTCCATACTTCAATTCCTGAAAAGAACTATGTTTATGGAATTCCTTATGAATACTACGAAAAATATGGTGCTCGTAAGTATGGTGCTCATGGAACTAGTTACCGTTACGTTACCCAACGTGCCGCTGACATGCTTGGCAAACCAGCTAAGGACCTTAAGTTGATCATTATGCACATTGGTGCCGGTGCTTCAATTTGTGCGGTAAAGGGTGGCAAGTCATTCGATACTTCAATGGGCTTTACACCATTAACTGGGGTTATGATGGCTACTCGTTCTGGTGATGTTGATCCATCCGTACTTTCATATGTAATGGAAAAAGAAGGCATCGATAAATTAAGCGATATGATTACGATCTTGAACAACAAGTCTGGACTACTTGGGGTTTCAGGTGTTTCAGCTGATATGCGTGAAATTGAAGGGGTTCAAGATAAGAACCACCGGGCTTACCTATCACGTGAAATGTACAAGAACAGAATCATTCGCTACATTGGTCAATACATTGCCGAAATGAACGGTGTT
The DNA here is from genome assembly GCF_037546185.1 of Nicoliella lavandulae. Taxonomy (NCBI): domain Bacteria; kingdom Bacillati; phylum Bacillota; class Bacilli; order Lactobacillales; family Lactobacillaceae; genus Nicoliella; species Nicoliella lavandulae. Next base: position 967,561 of record NZ_JAWMWH010000001.1, read on the forward strand.
GATGCCATCGTATTTACTGCTGGTGTTGGTGAAAACGATATTATGATTAGACAAGAAGTGACTGATGAATTAGGCTACTTCGGTATTGGCGTTGATTCTAAGAAGAATGATATTCGTGGTGAAGAACGCGATATCAGTACTGATGACGCTAAGGTTAAGACATTATTGATTCCAACTAATGAAGAATTAATGATTGTAAGAGACGTTGAACGCCTTAAAAATAATAAATAATCTTTAAAAAGAAGTTCGCCAGTCGAACTTCTTTTTTATTTCAACTAAAAATGAAATAATTTCATCTAATAATAAATAAGATGAATTATTATTGATTTAATGCGGATTAGCGGAATCTCTAATGATGATGGGGGTTATCAGTAAGTTGTGCATTTTTATTAACTTTATGTATACTATTAAACATTGAAAAGGAGTGTTGAACATGGGAAAAAATGACGAACAAATGTCAAAAGAACTTAAAGAACGCCATGTGCAGCTAATTGCGCTCGGTGGAACCATTGGAACCGGGCTATTCTTGGGGGCCGGTCAATCGATTCACTTTGCCGGACCATCCATTTTATTAGCATATCTAATTGCTGGAGTAGCCTGTTTCTTCCTAATGCGTGCGTTAGGAGAACTGTTGATGTCCAACCCTGATAGTACATCATACATTGATTTTATTGCTAAATACTTAGGCCCTAAATGGGGATTTATTGCAGGATGGACGTATTGGATTTCATGGATTGCCATTGCTATGGCTGAAATCACAGCTGCTGGGCTGTATATGAAATTTTGGTTTCCAGACATGCCCCAGTGGTTACCAGCGTTAATTATTTTAGTAATTTTATTCTTCTTAAACTCGATTACGGTTGCTGCGTTTGGTGAAACCGAATTCTGGTTTGCCATTATCAAAGTGGTGGCAATCCTAGCATTAATTGCAGTGGGAGTAGTGTTATTATTAATGAACTACAAAACTTCTGCTGGGCACGTAAGCATTAGCAATTTAACCCATGGTAGTTTCTTTGCTAATGGTGCTAAGGGCTTTTTCTTATCGTTTCAAATGGTTATCTTTAGTTTCGTGGGAATTGAAATGATTGGGATGACTGCTTCAGAAACGAAGGATCCAGAAAAGGTCATTCCAAAGAGTATTAATGCAGTCCCAACTAGAATCCTATTATTCTACATTGGCTCGTTACTTGCATTGATGGTAATTTATCCATGGAATGATATTAGTCAAAACTCCAGTCCATTCGTTCAAGTGTTTGAAAACATTGGAATTACATCTGCCGCTGCTATTATTAACTTTGTGGTCTTAACTGCTGCTGCATCTGCATGTAATAGTGCTGTTTTTACAACTGGTCGGATGCTTTATTCATTAACTGGTCGGGAAACAAATCAGTTCAGTAAGAAAATGCATCGTTTATCCAAAAATAAGGTGCCAAGTAATGCTATCTTGGTTTCAACGTTGATTATTGCGATTGCCGTAATTTTAAATGCCGTTATTCCAGAAGGGGTCTTCACATTTATTTCTAGTGTGGCAACGACTTGTTTCATCTTTATCTGGGGTGCCATTGTGGTTGCGCATGTTAAGTACCGTCAAAAGATTAAAGCTGAAAATCGTGAATCCGAATTGAAGTTTAAAACTCCATTTTTCCCAATCTCTGATTACTTTGTATTAGTATTCTTGGGATTAGTAGCGGTAGTCTTATTATTTAAGTTCGATACTTTAATTGCTTTGATCGGTTCATTAGTTTGGTTGATCGTAATTTACTTGATTTACCAATTTAGTGCTAAAAAAGTTAACTAATTTAAAAAAACTACTTTCCAAATGACTGGAAAGTAGTTTTTTGTTGCTTCTTTTTGAAAAGATTGAAAATGATGTAATATAATATATGATGAAGGTGATATAAAATGAATTATTTTACTGCTGACACGCATTTTTTCCATAAGGATATTTTAGGGCAAAATGACTTTGCACCACGCCCATATGCCAGTGTTGAAGAAATGAATCAAACGATAATCAATAACTGGAATCAACGGGTAAAACCTACCGATACCGTTTATCATTTGGGTGATATCGCATTATATTTTATTAAACCCGTTAATGATGCCTATCAAGCGATTCTAGATGTTTTAAACCAATTAAATGGTAACTTAGTATTAATTAAGGGTAATCATGATAGTCGGGCATTCTTTAAGTTTTTAGCTAAGCATAATTATCCATTGAACGGAAAACCTAAGTTTCAATTCCATGATGTAGGGGTGTTGCTTAAGTTCGATCATCGGCAGTATTATCTAACTCATTATCCATTTATGTTAGGAATTGTTAATCAAATTATTAGTTTACATGGGCATATTCATCATTATTCAGTGCCCATTAAAGAAAACATCAATGTGGGAGTTGATAGTCCAGAATTAGCCTACCTAAGTTATCAACTACCATTTGGCACGCCATTATCCGAATCTGACATTGAAGAAATGATTACTGGTAAAGCAATTGATCTTGCAAAACGACGCTAGGAAGGATGATTCATTTGACTGAGAAAGTAGCTATTTTACACACTAATGATATGCATTCACATTTAGAAAATTGGCCTAAAATTAGAAGATACATTATAAATGAACGGAAGCGTTTAGAACAGGCTGGATATCAAGTATTAGTATTTGATATTGGGGATGCCGTTGATCGTGTGCATCCATTGACCGAGGCTACGAATGGTCAAGCAAACGTTAGGTTGATGAATGAAGTGCATTATGATGCAGTCACCATCGGAAATAATGAAGGCCTTACTAATACTCACGATCAATTGAACCATCTTTATGATGATGCTAATTTTGATGTTGTATTAGCGAACCTCAAGGATTTAAAAACGAAACAAGATCCAAAGTGGGCCCAACCTACGAAGACGATTATTACTAATAATGGGACACGGTTAATGATTATGGGATTTACTGCACCATATATTTTAACGTACCCATTAGTGGGCTGGTTGCCGATTGACGAACAAACTGCAATCAATGAATCCCTAGCTGCTAATCAAGGCAAGTATGACGGTTTATTGATGTTATCCCATTTAGGGATTAGTGCAGATCGGAACAATGCTAAATTGCATCCTGAATTTGACGTTATCTTTGGTTCCCATACTCACCACTTGCTTGAACATGGCGAAATGGATAATGGGACCCTATTGACTGGTTGTCAAAAGTGGGGACATTATATTGGGACGACTAAATTGGAAATTGATGATGCTCATCACATTATTAATAAATCCGAATCCGTTGTCAAAACTGCTGATTTACCAGCAATGAGCGGTGATCAAGCTGAAATTGATGGTTACGAGCTAGAAGGAGAACGACTACTAGCAGAACGTAAGGTTGCTAACTTGGACCACTCGATTCAAAAAGATTGGGTAAACGGTAGTGAATTGACCCAAATTGGGATGGCAGCCATGAAACATAAGGCGAAAACGAAAGCAGCGGTCTTAAACGATGGCCTATTTTTGACCGACCTGCCTAAGGGCATCATTGATAAAAACCAAATTCATAAGTTATTACCCCATTCAATGCACGTAATGAAAACAACACTAAGTGGATATAATTTATGGCGGCTAGTTCGTGAAATGGAAAAGAACAAGCGCTTTTTAAGTCGCTTCCCCCAAAAGGGAATGGGCTTTAGAGGCGATATTTTTGGTAAACTAGAGATGTCTGGAATTGAATATAATGCTGACGATGATACAGTCATTTTTGATGGTTCAATCGTAAAAAATGAAGCGCAATACGAAATCGCCTTATTAGACCATTATCTATTCATTCCATTTTTCCCAACCGTCTCCATTGCTGGTCGGAATCAAATGTATTATGACCAACCACTACGGGATGTGTTTAGTGACTACTTAGCAAGTCAATATCCATTAAATCAAAATAAATAGAACGGAGGGATGGCTTGGACCGGAATAAAATTGAAGAATTAGCAGAAATAAAACGGGCATCAAGACGCCCCTTAGCTCAAATTAATCAAATTGATGAGGATAATTTTTCCATTAACGGATATAAGTATCAATTAGTGGCGAATGAAGGGGATGCCTTTGATTTAGAATCACTACGGAAAACGTATAATACCTTTTTTAGTAAGTATGACTATATTCTAGGTGATATTGGTTATGATCAATTGCGATTAACTGGTTTCTTTGCTGATGAACAAAATGTGAATCCAGCAGATAAAATTAGTAACGTAAAGGATTATTTGGTCGAATATTGTAACTTTGGCGCTCCCTATTTTATCTTGCATAACCTAGAGGCACGACGTGTTAAGCCAACTAAAAGTCGAAGTAATTCGTATAAAACTAGGAATCGGAAGCGTAATAATAAACATGCGTTTATCGAAGAAAAAATTACGAAACGAAAACCACCAATTAATCGTCGGAAAGCAACGGTGGTCACTGAATCAAAGGGTAAGGGCCAACGTCATTTTAAGATTCGCCAAAAACAAAAATAAAGGAGATTCATTTTAATGAAACGCTATCAAGGATATTTTATCGACTTGGACGGAACCATCTATGCTGGTAAAAAAAGAATCCCAGCTGCAAAACGATTTATTGAACGACTTCAACAAGCACAAATTCCATTTTTATTTGTTACTAACAATACGACTAAGTTACCCAAGGATGTTGTCGCTAATTTAGCTAATAATCATGATATTCATGTTAGTGAGGATAACGTGTACACTGCTGGTCTAGCAACTGCTGATTTTATGGATAATCAGGCTGATAATAATCATCGAAAGGCGTATGTTATTGGAGAAACTGGCTTGATCGATGCCCTTGAAAGTCGGGGCTTTGAAATTACGGATGATCATCCGGATTATGTAGTTGTTGGCTTGGATACGGATGTTACCTATGAAAAATTTTGTGTTGCAACCCTAGCAATTAAGAACGGGGCGCGGTTCATTGGAACCAACCCGGATACTAACATTCCAAATGAACGCGGCATGTTACCGGGTGCTGGTTCATTAGTGGAACTAGTTCGTTATGCAACTCAAGTAGAGCCTACTTTAATCGGTAAGCCAGAACCAATTATTTTGAATAATGCCCTAAAGATTATCGGCTTGGATAAGCAACAAGTAGTAATGGTTGGGGACAACTACATGACTGATATTTCAGCTGGTATCAATGTGGGGATGGATACATTATTAGTTTACACCGGGGTTTCAACAAAGGAACAAATTGCAACTAAATCCATTAAACCAACTTGGCAGGTGGATTCCTTAGATGATTGGCAATTAACGGATGAGGATTAATTGGCAAGCATACTTACTATGTATCATATTTGAAATCTTTTTTATTAGTTTTTCAATTATGATCGTAGCGAATGCTACCTTTTTATATCAACTTAATATTAGATGGCTGCATTTAGTTCAAGCAACCGGAGTTTCAGCTGATGCCATCATGGCCGATTATCGACGCGTTATTGACTATTTACAGAATCCGTTAATTAATCAACTCGATTTACATTCATTTAAAAGTTCACCTGATGGGATTGAACATTTTAGGGATGTTAAACGGCTGTTACTTTTTAATGAATTGGTAGCATTGATTAGTGGGGTTGCATCAATTTGGAGTTTGATTTATAACTTTAGCCGAAATAGATTATGGCAATTTTTAATTCCCATTAAGGTGATGTTAACTTCTTTAGCAGTTTTTGTTACGTTAGTTTTGATTAACTTTCAAAGTAGTTTTATTATGTTTCATAAACTATTTTTTAGAAATCGAGATTGGGTATTCAACCCCAACCACGATCCCATCATATTGGCATTACCAATTGAATTCTTCTTACAGTTATTATTATTTATAATTGGACTGGTTCTAATATTTAACTTAATACTGTATTGGCTTGGATTAATAAGTTTAAGGCCCAAAAATAAAGGATGACTCATTATTAGAGTCATCCTTTATTTTATTTGCTTAGTTTACCTTTAATGACACCAATAATGGCAGGTAATAATGAAATGAAGATAATTGCTAGAATTACAGCAGAGAAGTGTTCTTGGATAAATGGAATATTACCAAAGAAGTATCCAGCACCACAACAGATTAAGACCCATGTGAAACATGCCGGAACATTATGCAGTACGAATTGTTTATAACTCATTTTACCACTGGCTGCTACGAAAGGTACTAACGTTCTGATGATTGGCATGAATCTAGCAAGAAAGATAGCTGCTGCTCCGTGCTTTTCAAAAAAAGCATGGGTTTTGTCAACGTGTTCAGGTTTGATTACCTTTTGAACCCATTTATTGTCTAATAATCTAGTTCCGATTTTTTCACCTAGTAAGAAGTTAACGGAATCACCAACGATGGATGCAATTAAGAATAATAAAATAAAGATCCAAATGTTAAGTGAATAGTTAGCGCTTGCTGAAAGTGCAGCTGCTGCAAATAGTAGTGAGTCCCCTGGAAGAAATGGTAATACCACTGCTCCGGTTTCTACTAAAATTACAGCAAACAAGATTAGATATGTCCAATCGCCAAATGTATTTACAATGTTGACAATGTGTTTATCTATATTTAATGTAAAGTCGATTAATGTTCCCAAATGTTTCGCTCCCTTTAAAATTAGTATTTATAATTCTACCAGAAACATTTTAGTAAGATTAGCTTTACCATGTTAAATTTAGAAAAAATCAATTTTTATATTTGATTTTATATTCTAAAGCATAGATAATATTATTTGTACTTTTATCCGATTGAATACGATTTAAAATACAGGAGGATGAGGATGACTCAATACCCACAGTTAGAAATAAAAGCAGCAAACGGACCTTATGCAACAATTATTACCAATAAGGGTAATATTAAAATGCAGTTGTTTCCAAAGCAGGCACCAAATACAGTCAAAAACTTTACTGAATTAGCAGAAGCTAACTACTATGATCATTGTACCTTTCATCGGGTCATTAATGACTTTATGATTCAAACTGGTGATCCAACAGGAACTGGTAATGGTGGTGAAAGTATTTGGCACCGGCCATTTGAAGATGAATTTTCAGATCAGCTTTATAATATTCGCGGAGCAGTTTCAATGGCGAATGCTGGTCCAAATACAAATGGAAGTCAATTCTTCATTGTACAAAATCACAATGTAAATGCTGATATGCTAGAACAATTAAAGGATGCTAATTTCCCAGAACCAATTGTTAAGGCATACCAAGAATATGGTGGTACGCCATGGCTTGATTTTCGCCATACGGTTTTTGGTCAGGTAATTGACGGAATGGATGTAGTTGATGAAATTGCAAAATCTCCGGTCGATGATGCTGATAGCCCATTAAAAGAGATAATGATCGAAAAAATAAAAATTTCTGAATAAAAGGGTTGACTCTATTCGTTAATATTGTTAAGATATTTTTTGTTGTCGTTGAGGTGCTTTACTTGTTCAACACTTTATAAAAAAAGTTGTTGACATTAAAAACACTTCATACTATAATTAAATAGTTGACTTAAAAAATAAATAACTTTAAGTTAACGAGTAGGTCTTTGAAAACTGAACAAAATTATGACAAAGATGTGTAAGGAACTTCATAATTAATTATGAAGACAAAATCTTATGCGAAGTCAATTCGCTTAAAAGTAACAATATTAGAAGAGCTAAGTTAAGCTTTTCATCTTAAGATGAGAGTTTGATCCTGGCTCAGGACGAACGTTGGCGGCGTGCCTAATACATGCAAGTCGAACGAGTTTCCGTTAATGATAGTTGATGCTTGCATTAACTTGACTTAACATCGAAACGAGTGGCGAACTGGTGAGTAACACGTAGATAACTTGCCCTAAAGCGGGGGATAACATTTGGAAACAAGTGCTAATACCGCATAATAACAAAAACCGCATGGTTTTTGTTTGAAAGATGCGTTTGCATCACTTTAGGATGGATCTGCGGCGTATTAGCTTGTTGGTGGGGTAATGGCCTACCAAGGCAATGATACGTAGCCGACCTGAGAGGGTAATCGGCCACAATGGGACTGAGACACGGCCCATACTCCTACGGGAGGCAGCAGTAGGGAATCTTCCACAATGGACGCAAGTCTGATGGAGCAACGCCGCGTGAGTGAAGAAGGGTTTCGGCTCGTAAAACTCTGTTGTTAAAGAAGAACGGGTATGATAGGAAATGGTCATATCGTGACGGTATTTAACCAGAAAGTCACGGCTAACTACGTGCCAGCAGCCGCGGTAATACGTAGGTGGCAAACGTTGTCCGGATTTATTGGGCGTAAAGCGAGCGCAGGCGGTTTCTTAAGTCTGATGTGAAAGCCTTCGGCTTAACCGAAGAAGTGCATCGGAAACTGGGAAACTTGAGTGCAGAAGAGGACAGTGGAACTCCATGTGTAGCGGTGAAATGCGTAGATATATGGAAGAACACCAGTGGCGAAGGCGGCTGTCTGGTCTGTAACTGACGCTGAGGCTCGAAAGCATGGGTAGCAAACAGGATTAGATACCCTGGTAGTCCATGCCGTAAACGATGAATGCTAGGTGTTAGAGGGTTTCCGCCCTTTAGTGCCGCAGCTAACGCATTAAGCATTCCGCCTGGGGAGTACGACCGCAAGGTTGAAACTCAAAGGAATTGACGGGGACCCGCACAAGTGGTGGAGCATGTGGTTTAATTCGATGCTACGCGAAGAACCTTACCAGGCCTTGACATCTCCTGCAAAGCTAAGAGATTAGCCGTTCCCTTCGGGGACAGGATGACAGGTGGTGCATGGTTGTCGTCAGCTCGTGTCGTGAGATGTTGGGTTAAGTCCCGCAACGAGCGCAACCCCTATTATTAGTTGCCAGCATTAAGTTGGGCACTCTAGTGAGACTGCCGGTGACAAACCGGAGGAAGGTGGGGACGACGTCAAATCATCATGCCCCTTATGGCCTGGGCTACACACGTGCTACAATGGACGGTACAACGAGTCGCAAAACCGCGAGGTTAAGCTAATCTCTTAAAGCCGTTCTCAGTTCGGATTGTAGGCTGCAACTCGCCTACATGAAGTTGGAATCACTAGTAATCGTGGATCAGCATGCCACGGTGAATACGTTCCCGGGTCTTGTACACACCGCCCGTCACACCATGAGAGTTAGTAATACCCAAAGTCGGTGTAGTAACCTCTTTTGAGGAGCAAGCCGCCTAAGGTAGGACTGATGATTAGGGTGAAGTCGTAACAAGGTAGCCGTAGGAGAACCTGCGGCTGGATCACCTCCTTTCTAAGGAATAATTCGGAACCTTATGCAGTCATAGTTTTGTTTAGTTTTGAGAGGTCTACTCTCAACTTGGTTCTTTGAAAACTAGATAATATTTTAATTTTTCCAAATTGAATTGTATTAAATACAATTTCAACCGAGAACACCGCGTTATTTTGAGTTTTTTAAATAGTTTATTCGTATTTACTCAATTAACCAAATACCACTTCGTGGTAATAGGTTAAGTTATTAAGGGCGCATGGTGGATGCCTTGGTACTAGGAGCCGATGAAGGACGGGACTAACGCCGATATGCTTCGGGGAGCTGTACGTAAGCTTTGATCCGGAGATTTCCGAATGGGGAAACCCAATAATCTTTATCGATTATTACTTAATGACGAATTCATACTCATTAAGAGGCAGACGTGGGGAACTGAAACATCTAAGTACCCACAGGAAGAGAAAGAAAATTCGATTCCCTCAGTAGCGGCGAGCGAACGGGGATCAGCCCAAACCATTGAGTTTACTCGATGGGGTTGTAGGACTGAACATTTGAGTTACCAAAGGATTAGATAGTCGAAAGATCTGGGAAGTTCTGCGACACAAGGTGATAGCCCTGTAGACGAAATCTAATCCCCTCAGTTCAGGATCCTGAGTACGGCAATACACGTGAAACGTTGCCGGAATCCGGGAGGACCATCTCCCAAGGCTAAATACTCCCTAGTGACCGATAGTGAACCAGTACCGTGAGGGAAAGGTGAAAAGCACCCCGGAAGGGGAGTGAAATAGTTCCTGAAACCATGTGCCTACAAGCAGTTAGAGCCCGTTAATGGGTGATAGCGTGCCTCTTGCAGAATGAACCGGCGAGTTATGATAACATGCAAGGTTAAGACGAAAAATCGGAGCCGTAGCGAAAGCGAGTCTGAATAGGGCGCTTTAGTATGTTGTGATAGACCCGAAACCAGGTGATCTACCCATGTCCAGGCTGAAAGTGTGGTAAAACACACCGGAGGGCCGAACCCGTGTACGTTGAAAAGTGCTGGGATGAGGTGTGGGTAGCGGTGAAATTCCAAACGAACTTGGAGATAGCTGGTTCTCTCCGAAATAGCTTTAGGGTTAGCCTTGGAGTCGAGAATCATGGAGGTAGAGCACTGTTTGGATGAGGGGCCCGTCTTGGGTTACTGAATTCAGATAAACTCCGAATGCCATTGATTTATATCCAGGAGTCAGACGATGAGTGATAAGATCCACCGTCGAAAGGGGAACAGCCCAGACCACCAATTAAGGTCCCTAAATATATGCTGAGTGGAAAAGGATGTGGAGTTGCATAGACAACTAGGATGTTGGCTCAGAAGCAGCCACCATTTAAAGAGTGCGTAATAGCTCACTAGTCGAGTGATCCTGCGCCGAAAATTTACCGGGGCTAAGCATATTACCGAGATTGTGGACGTAACTTTGTTACGTGATAGGAGAGCGTTCTAAGGGCAATGAAGTCAGACCGTAAGGACTGGTGGAGCGCTTAGAAGTGAGAATGCCGGTATGAGTAGCGAAAGATCAGTGAGAATCTGATCCACCGAATGACTAAGGTTTCCTGGGGAAGGCTCGTCCTCCCAGGGTTAGTCGGGACCTAAGCCGAGGCTGAGAAGCGTAGGCGATGGATAACAGGTTGAGATTCCTGTACTAGTTAACTATGTTTGAACGATGGAAGGACGTAGGAGGCTAAACGTAGCATCCTGTTGGATATGGATGTTCAAGCACTAAGTCAGGTATTGAGTCAAATGCTTAATACCGGGTTGACAAGGTGTGATGAGGACCGAAATTTAGTAGGGAAGTCGTTGACGTCACACTACCGAGAAAAGTTTCTAGTTAGTAGTTAACTACCCGTACCGCAAACCGACACAGGTAGTCGAGGAGAGTATCCTAAGGTGAGCGAGTGAACTCTCGTTAAGGAACTCGGCAAAATGACCCCGTAACTTCGGGAGAAGGGGTGCTGCACTATGTGCAGCCGCAGTGAAAAAGCTCAGGCGACTGTTTATCAAAAACACAGGTTTCTGCAAAATCGTAAGATGAAGTATAGGGGCTGACGCCTGCCCGGTGCTGGAAGGTTAAGTGGATGAGTTAGCTTCGGCGAAGCTCAGAAACGAAGCCCCAGTAAACGGCGGCCGTAACTATAACGGTCCTAAGGTAGCGAAATTCCTTGTCGGGTAAGTTCCGACCCGCACGAAAGGCGTAACGATCTGAGCACTGTCTCAACGAGAGACTCGGTGAAATTGAGATACCTGTGAAGAAGCAGGTTACCCGCGACAGGACGGAAAGACCCCATGGAGCTTTACTGTAACTTGATATTGGGTGTTTGTATAGCTTGTACAGGATAGGTAGGAGCCATAGAAGTCGGAACGCTAGTTTCGATGGAGGCATTGGTGGGATACTACCCTCGCTGTATGAACACTCTAACCCGCACCACTCATCGTGGTGGGAGACAGTGTCTGGTTGGCAGTTTGACTGGGGCGGTCGCCTCCTAAACAGTAACGGAGGCGCCCAAAGGTTCCCTCAGAATGGTTGGAAATCATTCGACGAGTGTAAAGGCAGAAGGGAGCTTGACTGCGAGACATACAGGTCGAGCAGGGACGAAAGTCGGGCTTAGTGATCCGGTGGTACCGTATGGAAGGGCCATCGCTCAACGGATAAAAGCTACCCTGGGGATAACAGGCTTATCTCCCCCAAGAGTTCACATCGACGGGGAGGTTTGGCACCTCGATGTCGGCTCATCGCATCCTGGGGCTGTAGTTGGTCCCAAGGGTTGGGCTGTTCGCCCATTAAAGCGGTACGCGAGCTGGGTTCAGAACGTCGTGAGACAGTTCGGTCCCTATCCGTCGCGGGCGTAGGAAATTTGAGAGGAGCTGCTCTTAGTACGAGAGGACCGGAGTGGACATACCGCTGGTGTACCAGTTGTGCCGCCAGGCGCATCGCTGGGTAGCTATGTATGGATGAGATAAACGCTGAAAGCATCTAAGTGTGAAACCCACCTCGAGATGAGATTTCCCATTCCTTTATGGAAGTAAGACCCCTGAGAGATGATCAGGTAAATAGGTTGGAAGTGGAAGTGCAGTGATGCATGGAGCGGACCAATACTAATCGGTCGAGGACTTAACCAAGTAAGGTAGTTCTCACGGAAGAATAAAATATTATCTAGTTTTGAGAGAACGAAGTTCTCACAATTAAATAGTGTGGTGATGATTGCCAGAAGGATACACCTGTTCCCATGTCGAACACAGCAGTTAAGCTTCTGTACGCCAAAAGTAGTTGGGGGATCGCCCCCTGCGAGGATAGGACGTTGCCACGCAGATTATTCCGGCATAGCTCAGTTGGTAGAGCACCTGACTGTTAATCAGGTTGTCGACGGTTCGAGCCCGCCTGCCGGAGTTTTTTGGAGAGTTGTCCGAGAGGCCGAAGGAGCATCATTGGAAATGATGTAAACGGGTTAAAGCCTGTTTCGAGGGTTCGAATCCCTCACTCTCCATATTATTTTATGACCCGTTGGTCAAGTGGTTAAGACACTGCCCTTTCACGGCAGTAACATGGGTTCGAATCCCGTACGGGTCATTAGTAATTAAGAATTACTAATGATTATATTGCTTAAAAATGGTCCGTTGGTCCAGTTGGTTATGACGCCGCCCTGTCACGGCGGAGATCACGAGTTCGAGTCTCGTACGGACCGTTTTTTGATAATATCAAAAATTAAATATTTACCCTAGCAATTTTTTTGGCTCGGTAGCTCAGTTGGTAGAGCAACGGATTGAAGCTCCGTGTGTCGGCAGTTCGATTCTGTCCCGCGCCATTTACGGAGGGGTAGCGAAGTCTGGCTAAACGCGGCGGACTGTAAATCCGCTCCTTCGGGTTCGGTGGTTCGAATCCACTCCCCTCCATTTTTAGGGATATAGTTCAAGGGCAGAATACCGGTCTCCAAAACCGTTGATGTGGGTTCGATTCCTACTATCCCTGTTTTAATGCTATGGCGGTATTGGTGAAGTGGTTAACACATCGGTTTGTGGATCCGACACGCGTGGGTTCGATTCCCACATACCGCCCTTTATTTTGGATTTATTGATTCAATTTAGATTAGGCTTATCCCATAATTATTTGCATTAAATAGTTTTACATGGCGGTATAGCCAAGTGGTAAGGCAGAGGTCTGCAAAACCTTTATCACCGGTTCAAATCCGGTTACCGCCTTTATTATTCATTTTGCCGGAGTGGCGGAATTGGCAGACGCGCTGGACTCAAAATCCAGTGACCGTTTAGGTCGTGTGGGTTCGAACCCCACCTCCGGTATAAATATAAAAAGATGACGACATCATTTATTGATGTCGTTTTTTTGTGTCTAAAAATTTAATTGATATATAATATAACTATAATTATTAAAAATCGTGGAGGGGTATTATGTCGCTTTTAAATCATGAATCAATTCCGCACCAAATTGAAGTGCGAGGAGCCAAGGTTAATAACTTAAAGAATATTAATGTTGATATCCAATTAAATGCCTTTACTGCAATTACTGGAGTGTCAGGATCTGGAAAATCATCATTAGCAATGGGGGTTTTATATGCAGAGGGGGCTCGGCGTTATTTAAATGCACTTTCGACTTATACGCGTCGGCGAATCTCACAAGTTGGTAAAGCAGATGTGACGGAAGTTAAATCGTTACCATCTGCGATTGCATTAAGACAACGACCGACCGTTCCTAATGGTCGATCTACCGTTGGAACAATGTCTGAAGCAATGAATGTGATTAGATTAATGTTTTCTCGATTAGGTTCGCACGTTTGTCCGAATGGGCATCGTCTTGCACCCACGATTAAAGTTTCACAGGTAATGGATTTAGTCGGTAGCGATGAAATGGGCAAACTAACCTGTCCAACGTGTGGCGTTAAATTTAAAGTTCCTAGTGCCGAAGACTACGCATTTAACTCAGCGGGAGCGTGTCCAAAGTGTGAAGGAACCGGGGTCGTTCGCAGCATTGTTAGTGATCAATTAGTTCCTGATCCCAATAAGACCATTTTAGACGGTGCTGTGGCATCGTGGCGGCTTCCAGGACGTAATTTCATGCAATGGGTAGCACAAGCAGCAGGGGTGCGAATTGATGTTCCCTTTAAATCATTGTCCGAACGTGAACGCGAGATTGTATTTCATGGTCCGGTAAAAACATATGCAATTAACATTCCGACTAAAACTGGTAAGGGATTTCATATGGATAACGCGAAGTACGAAAATGCATATGCAGCAGTGGAAGATAGCTTAAAAACAACTAAAAACGAAAAGGCCATTCAACGATTAAATCGTTTCTATGAATTTCAAACCTGTCCGTATTGTCATGGGCAACGGTTTAACCCTAAGTTGTTAACAACGTTACTAGTTGATAAAAATATTGCTCAAGTAGCCAATTTAACCATTGATGAATTAATGAAATTTATGCAATCAATAAAAGCATGGTTACCTAATGATATGGATACGTTAGCTAATAATTTAATTGGCGAGTTGAAAGATACTTTAACCCCACTAATCGAAATGGGATTAGACTACTTAACTTTAGCCCGTGCTGGTAATACCCTTTCCACTGGGGAACTACAAAGAATTCAACTTGGTCGTACTTTACGTAGTCAGACAACTGGTGTTTTATATGTATTAGATGAACCTTCAATCGGACTACATGCTGCTAATGTAACCGGCCTAATTAAAATTTTTCGGCGCCTAATATCGCAAGGTAATACATTAGTCGTTGTTGACCATAACACTCGTGTAATTGAGGCGGCAGATTATGTAGTTGAAATTGGTCCCGAGGCAGGACGGAATGGTGGTACAGTTGTTGATCATGGAACGGTTGCTGAAGTAAAACATGATAAGCATTCATTGATTGCGCCGTTTTTAAATGGAACTGCTAAGGATATTGTGCGAAAACAGGCATCAGCAGATACGATGTTTGACTTCGGGACATTAGAAATTGACATTGCCCACCGAAATAACTTAAAGCATGTGGATGTTAAAATTCCTAAACAACGGATGTCAGTAATTTCTGGCTTTTCTGGGGCCGGTAAATCAACGTTGGCGTTTGATGGCATTGTAACAGCAATGAACAAGCAAAAGCAGCATCAAGCACTACCAAGTTATATTACTAAATTTAATAATGCTGGGTTGACTAACTTAGTTCAAATTGACTCTACGCCGATTGGTAAAAATGTACGTTCAACAGTGGCCACTTATTCTGGTATTTTAGACATTATTAGACCTATTTTTGCGAAAACTGATTATGCTAAGCAACATCATTGGAATGCAGGCCGGTTTTCATATAATGTCAAAAGTGGAGCATGTCCTAATTGTGATGGAACTGGAGTAATTTCATTAGACATCCAATATTTACCCGATATGACAATGCAGTGTCCGGTCTGTCATGGCAAGCGTTATTCAGATGAAACATTGAAAGCTAAATGGAATGGCTATTCAATTGCTGATGTATTACAGCTTTCAGTTGAACAAGCACTACCAGTCTTTAAGACCGTGCCTAAGGTGGCATCAATTTTAAATGCGTTGATTGAAATGGGGTTAGGGTACCTTATTTTAGGTGAAAGTACCCCCATTTTATCTGGTGGTGAAGCGCAACGATTGAAGTTAGTTACTCAAATGGGTCAGGATCAAAGCGATACGTTATTTATTTTCGATGAACCATCAGTCGGTCTGCACCCGAAGGATGTACAAGTTTTAAACCATGTGTTTAGCCGCTTAATTGATAATGGCGCAACGGTATTAGTAATTGAACACGATTTAGATGTAATCATGAATGCGGATTATGTCATTGACCTGGGCCCTAAGGGTGGCTTATTAGGGGGAAAAGTGGTGGCTACTGGGACTCCTCAAGCGGTCGCTGATAATCCAAATAGTATCACTGGTAAGTATTTAAAACAGCATTTGGAATTGTTCGATTAAATCGCTCGCTGCTTTTAATTAGTTAACATTTGTGATAATCTAATATAGTTATGAGTCTATTCCCGATAGGATTCACATCTGTGAAGCTGCCTTGTAACCAAAATATTTAGGGGGAATTATTAATTATGAGAGAAAAACATTTATTTACTTCAGAATCCGTTTCTGAAGGCCATCCAGATAAAATTGCGGACCAAATTAGTGATGCAATCTTGGATGCACTTTTGGCTAAGGATCCAGATGCACGGGTGGCGTGTGAAACTTCCGTAACAACTGGATTAGTATTGGTATTTGGTGAAATTTCTACAACTGCTTATGTTAATATTCAAAAGGTAGTTCGTGATACGATTAGAAGAATTGGTTACACTGATTCTTCATTCGGTTTTGATGCTGATACCTGTGCAGTAATGGTAGCGATTGATGAACAATCACCTGATATTGCTCAAGGGGTCGATGATTCTTTAGAAACTAGAGAAGGGTCCGAAGATGACATTTTGAACCAAATCGGTGCTGGTGATCAAGGAATTATGTTCGGGTATGCAATCGATGAAACACCTGAATTAATGCCATTACCAATTGCGTTAAGCCATAAGTTAATGCGTAAAACCGCGGAACTCAGAAAAAATGGCTCAATATCATACCTACGGCCTGATGCTAAGGCGGAAGTAACGGTTGAATATGATGACGATAACCATCCCATTCATGTGGATACGGTGGTCATTAGTACTCAACACGATCCAGAAGTTAGCTTAGACCAAATTAGAACTGATATGATTAACAAAGTGATTAAAGAAGTAATTCCTAGCGAATTATTAGATGACACTACTAAGTACTTTATTAATCCTACTGGCCGTTTCGTAATCGGAGGTCCTCAAGGAGATGCCGGACTAACCGGCCGTAAGATCATTGTTGATACTTATGGTGGAGCTGCCCATCATGGTGGGGGTGCCTTTTCTGGTAAGGATGCTACTAAGGTGGACCGTTCTGCTAGTTATGCTGCTAGATACATTGCTAAGAACATCGTTGCTGCCGGGTTAGCACACAAACTTGAAATTCAATTAGCATATGCAATTGGTGTGGCCCAACCGGTATCTATTTCTATTGATACCTATGGGACTAGTGATATTTCAGAAGAAGCATTAACAGATGCGGTTAGAAAGATTTTCGACTTAAGACCAGCTGGAATTATTAAGATGTTGGACTTAAAACGACCAATCTATGAAGCAACTGCTGCTTATGGTCACTTTGGTAGAACTGATGTAGATCTACCATGGGAACATACCGATAAAGTTGATGAACTAAAAGCATTGTTTAATAAATAAGCGAATTATTAAAAAACTCCTAATTGAATTATCGATTAGGATGTTTTTTTATCGTTTTGGTTAGGTGAGTAAATGAATAACGGAAAAAAGAATGAAACAAATACGATGATTGTGACAACGTCATTGTTCGTAGCGACCTTTTTAAGTGCAATTGAGGGAACAATCGTGTCAACTGCAATGCCAACAATCGTGGGTGAATTACATGGCGTGTCCCTAATGAATTGGGTATTTTCAATTTATTTATTGACCAGTTCAATTGCCACCCCCATTTATGGTAAACTATCAGATTTATTAGGACGTAAACGGGTATTAGTGGCTGGATTATCAGTTTTTATAGTTGGTTCCCTACTGTCTGGGATTACCAGCAGCATGGAAGCCTTGATTGTTTGGCGTGCCCTGCAGGGACTGGGCGCGGGGGTAATTTTACCCGTTTCATATGCAATGATTGCAGATATTTATCCATTTGCTAAACGTTCTAAGATCATTGGACTAAATAGTGCTGGCTGGGGAATATCAGCAGTAATTGCGCCACTATTGGGTGGTTTTATTGTTGATACATTAGGGTGGCGTTGGATCTTTTTAATAAACATCCCAATCGGCTTGATCACAATGGGGCTGATTATTTATTACTTTAAAGAGACGATGGTCACTCGTAAACGAGTATCAATTGATTACTTAGGGACCATTTACTTAACGGTCGTTTTGTTATCGTTGATGTTAATGATTCAAATTCTAGGTGATAAGTCGGTGGGACTATCTAGACTGGCATTTTTATTTCTAATTTGTTTTGCTAGTATCGTTTTATTCATTCGACGTGAACATTCATTTATTGATCCAATTATTCCGATGGGGATGTTTAAACATGGCTCATTTGTGGCACAAAATGCAGTTGCATTTTTCATTAGTGGCTTTGTGATGTGTATTGAAGTATATGTTCCCAATTGGATTCAAGGAATTAAGGGTTTTAAGGCCTCAATTGCAGGATTAGCCCTGACGCCTAGTTCTGTTCTATGGGTGTTAGGATCATTTGCTTCGGGCTGGTTGATTACTAAAATTCATTCCAAGTATGTTACGACTGTCGGAATTGGCTTTGTCCTATTAGGGAGCATTATTTTTGTTCTAGCTAACCAAACCTTATCGTTAAGCTGGTTTTTTATCACCACGGCCCTTAGCGGGTTTGGATTTGGGATCGTAATGACGAACACGACGGTAATTGTGCAACAAAAGGTTTCTGATTATGACGTAGGCGCGGCTACGTCATTTAACGTCCTTTGTCGTACGTTAGGCCAAACATTATTTATTGCCATCTTTGGAATCTTCATGAACACCTCGTTACGTGTAGGGGTATTACAAATCGATGGAGCATCGATCAAAAAGGTCAATAAATTGATGAGTCCAGAAACGGCAGTTTTATTACCAGCTAAGTTAATTCCTAGTTTAAAAACCATTTTATTTAATGCATTGCATAACGTGTTTGTGGTAGGGATGGTAGTTGTCATGATTGCGTTGATCATTAATCTATCCTATCACCATCTAAAAAAAGATGAGGCCTAATTGATTGGCTTCATCTTTTTTGGATGGCAATTAAAATGGGTGGTTGATTCACTTGATTGATGAATTGATAGTTTAAAACGGTGTATTGTTTTTGATCCAGTTGTTCTACGAATTGAATTACGGTCTGCTTTTCTGCTGGGCCGCCGGGATGTCCATAGTATAGGACTAAGGCAACGATACCATTTTTTGTCAAGCGACTTAAGCATGCTTTAACGGCTGGAATCGTTGTATCAGCAGTAGTGATCTTTTGATGGTCACCACCTGGTAAGTATCCCAGATTAAAAATGGCAGCAGCAATTGGAGTATCAATTGGGACAACTTGATCGATATTTTCGTGGCCAGTTTGAAATAGTTCCACTGGCTGCATTAAATGTGCAGCGTTCAATCGCTTTTCTGTGTTATCGATGGCTAATGCTTGGATATCAAAGCCATAAACATGACCGTTTTTACCAACTTGATCGGCTAAAAAGGCGGTGTCATTGCCATTACCTACGGTACCATCAATAACGATATCACCGGATTGAATGACTTGTGATAGCAAGGTGTGGCTAAAGTATAATGCGGGTTGTAGCTTCATTGTCAGGCTCCTTTATGGATTAATAATTAGATTATGATTAAATTATGATTGCTTTTATGCTTCAACTTTGCTATTATAACATTAATTAAATAAATAATTGGATGCGAAATAGTAGCTATCCTAATTTTTTCAGAGACTAAATGGTTAGTGTGAATTTAGACTATTAGCTAGTGAACTCATCGCAGGTAATTTTAATTGAAATTGATAATTAGTAAATTAAAACGTTTTCCGCGTTATGGAATTAAGTGCTTTACAAATGTAAAGAATTTAGGTGGTACCGCGGAATGATCGTCCTATAGAAAGTTTTTTCTATGGGGCGATTTTTGTTTTAAATTTAAAAGGAGGAAGTTTTATATGCCTTACGATCATCTTGATATTGAAAAGAAGTGGCAACGTTACTGGGACAAACACCAAACTTTTGCAACCGGTGATGATGAAAATAAAGAAAAATACTATGTACTAGATATGTTCCCTTACCCATCTGGGAAAGGATTGCACGTTGGACATCCGGAAGGTTATACTGCGACTGATATTATGGCGCGGATGAAACGGATGCAAGGTAAGAACGTTTTACATCCAATGGGATGGGATGCGTTCGGACTTCCTGCTGAACAATATGCATTGAAGACTGGTCATCATCCAGGTAAGTTTACAGAAGAAAACATTGCGCATTTTAAAGATCAAATTAAGGCACTTGGCTTTTCGTATGATTGGAATCGAGAAGTTAATACAACTGATCCTAAGTATTACAAATGGACGCAATGGATTTTTGAACAACTATACAAGAAGGGCTTAGCTTACGAAGATAAAATCGAAGTTAACTGGGCCCCAGACTTAATGGGTGGAACCGTTGTGGCGAACGAAGAAGTTATCAATGGTAAAACTGAACGGGGTGGTTTCCCAGTTTATCGGGTTCCAATGCGTCAATGGGTCTTGAAAATTACTGCATATGCTGATCGTTTGATTGACGATCTAGATGACGTGGACTGGCCTGAAAGTATCAAGGAAATGCAACGGAACTGGATTGGTCGGTCCGTTGGGGCTAGTGTTGACTTTAAGGTCAAGGGCCATGATGGTAAGCAAGTAGAAGTCTTTACTACCCGTCCAGATACTTTATTTGGAGCTACTTACATGGTGTTAGCACCTGAACATGAGTTAGTGGATCAAATTACTACGCCTGACCAAAAAGCAGCCGTTGAGGCCTACAAGAAGGAAGTTTCCACTAAGTCTGACCTTGAAAGAACCGATTTAAATAAGAACAAGAGTGGGGTCTTCACCGGAGCTTATGGCATTAACCCAATCAACGGTGAAGCCATTCCAATTTGGATCGGTGATTACGTTCTTTCCTCATATGGAACTGGTGCGATTATGGCTGTACCAGCCCACGATGATCGTGATTACGAATTTGCTACTAAGTTTGACCTACCAATCAAGCCCGTAATTGAAGGTGGCGACATTGCTAAGGAAGCTTACACTGGTGATGGAGTTCACATTAACTCTGGATTCTTGGATGGAATGGATAAAAAGACTGCGATTAAAGCAGCTATTGATTGGTTAACTGAACATAAAGTCGGGCATAAGAAGGTCAACTACCGGCTTCGTGATTGGATTTTCTCCCGGCAAAGATACTGGGGTGAACCAATTCCAGTTATTCACTGGGAAGATGGTGAAACCACATTAGTGCCAGAAGATGAATTACCATTGAAGTTACCAAATACTGATAACTTGAAACCATCTGGAACTGGTGAAAGTCCATTAGCTAACGTTTCCGATTGGGTTAACGTGGTCGACAAGAATGGTCGGAAGGGTAAACGTGAAACGAACACCATGCCACAATGGGCTGGTAGTTCATGGTACTACCTTCGCTACATCGATCCACATAACGATAAAATGATTGCAGATCCTGAAAAACTAAAATACTGGCTACCAGTTGACCTATACGTTGGTGGTGCTGAACATGCGGTATTGCACTTACTATATGCTCGTTTCTGGCATAAAGTACTTTATGACCTTGGCGTCGTTCCAACTAAGGAACCATTCCAAAAGTTAGTTAACCAAGGAATGATTTTAGGAACGAACCATGAAAAGATGTCCAAATCAAAAGGGAATGTAATCAACCCTGATGACATTGTGCAAGAATATGGGGCCGATACATTACGTCTTTACGAAATGTTCATGGGTCCATTGACGGAAGCTAAGCCATGGAGTACTGAAGGAATTAATGGTTCTTATCGTTGGTTGAAGCGGGTATGGAGATTATTCATTGATGATAATAACCATCTTCGTGACCGGGTTACTACCATTAACGACGGAACGTTAGACAAGATTTACAATCAAACCGTTAAGACCGTCTCAAATGATATGGAACAAATGCGCTTTAACGTTGCAATTTCACAAATGATGGTCTTTATCAACGAAGCGTACAAAGCAGACAGTCTACCACTAGAATATGTTGAAGGATTCATTAAGATGCTTTCACCAATTGCGCCTCATATTGCTGAAGAATTATGGAGTAAGTGTGGTCATGATGAAACAATCGCATATGAACCATGGCCTACCTACGATGAAAGCAAACTAGTAGAATCAACCGTTCAAATGGTCGTTCAAGTGAATGGTAAGGTTCGGACTCACATTAAAACTGATTTAAAGGCTGATAAAGATGCAATTGAAAAACAAGCCTTAGCTGATCCAAAGGTGAAAGAATTTACTGATGGTAAGACGATTAGAAAGGTAATCGTAGTGCCAGGTAAGATTATTAATATTGTTGCTAACTAATGGATATATTTAGTTAATTTAAAAAGTTCGCTATTAAAGCGAGCTTTTTTTGTAATTAAATTTATCATTATTTATGGAGTAATGTATTGCTATCAATTTCTGGATTGATGTAAAATAGATTAGTTATTGTATCAAAACTAGAAATCGATTAGAAAGTAGGAAATTAAATATGCAAGAGAGTGAACGCGAAGATGAAGTAGAACTAGCAACGGGGGATGATAGTTCTAAAGATACGATGCTAAAGGGATCGGCCTGGATGACGGCCGGTAGTATCTTGTCTAGAATCCTAGGGGCCGTCTATATTATTCCATGGCGAATATGGTTCGCTTCATTCTTCTTTCAGGCCAATGCATTGTATGTTCAAGGATACAACGTATATGGCGTGCTATTGATTGCCGCCATTGCTGGAATTCCATCGGCTGTGGCCAAACAAGTGGCCCATTATAATACCTTAAACGAGTATGGGGTTGGCTTTAAGTTATATAAACGGGGCTTGCTATTATCGATCAGTACTGGAATTGTATTCGCGTTACTATTGTACTTTGGAGCGCCGCTGTTAGATAACGGTGATAAAAACGTTATCCCCGTAATGCGTGCGTTATCGTGGGCCATTTTAATCATTCCAACAATGAGTTTGACGCGTGGGTTCTTCCAAGGTTACCAGGATATGGCGCCTTCTGCTATTTCACAATTTGTGGAGCAATTAGTCCGGGTTGCATACATGTTGATTACGGCATTATTGATCATGCACCTAGGGGTCATTAAGGGCGATTGGATCACGGCGGTTTCTCAGTCTACGTTCGCAGCGTTCATGGGGGCTGTTGCCGGACTATTGATTTTAGGATATTACTACTTCAAACGTCGTCATTATTACCGCAATTTAGTGGCTAATAGTAATAATCAATTAGAAGTTAAAACGACCCAGCTATATAAAGAAATTATTCAACAGGCCGTTCCATTCATTATTTTGGGGGCCGGCGTTTTAATTTTTCAATTAATTGATCAATTTACGTTCTTTGATTTAATGCGGATTTTCCGTCACTATCCAGAAGTAGTATTACAAAAATTATTTGCTATTTATGCTGGAAATGCCAATAAGTTAGTTATGATTACGATCTCATTGGCATCCGCATTAGCAATTACGGTAGTGCCATTGTTATCTAAGGCCTACACAAGTAAGGACTATGAAGGAATTCGTCGTGAAATTATTAATGGATTGATTTTATTTGAATTTATTATGATTCCTTCTGCATTGGGGATGGCTGCCATTGCGGGACCGCTCAATCGCTTGTTTAACGGGACTGGCTATGGGCATTTATCTGCTAACATCCTTACATTTTACTCAGTGGTGTCAATTATTTTAGGATTATTTACGGTAATTTCTGCCATTATGCAGGGGATTTATCAAAATAAACTAGCGGTGAAATACTTCATCATTGGAACCATTGTTAAGGTAATCTGTCAAATTCCAGCCATTGCATTATTTGGGACTTTCGGCCCCTTAGTTTCCACTTCACTAGGGTTCATTGTTACCAACGGTCTAATCTTACGCTCATTGACTAAGCAGTTTAATATTCGTTACCACTTGGTCGTTAAGCGGACGAATCAAATTTTATTATTCTCCATTTTAACTTATTTAGCCGCTTTGATTGGTGTGTTCGCATTTAACTGGTTATTAGGGCATGTTATGGACATTAACGGAACGATTGGTAGTGGAATCGTAACCTTCATATCTGTAATGATGGGTGGCGGAGTTTACATCTACCTAGTTTTAAAAACCAGAGTTGCCGATCGCGTAATGGGCGCAAGAGTTGGTAGATTGCGTAATAAATTGCATATTAAATAAAAAAGAATCGACAGTTGTCGATTCTTTTTTATGCTTCATTTGCCTTCATAAATTCTGGAATGTGGTGAATAATTTGGTGAGGTAGGACTACGTATTGGTGTTGAGCTAACTCGTCGGCAATTGCACTGTGTGCATATACTGCGGATGCAACTGCTAGGTCAACATTGCTAAATTGAGCCACGAAACCACCAATCATCCCCGCTAGTGTATCCCCCATTCCACCAGTTGCTTGAGCTGGGGTCCCAGTTGTATTTTCAAATACATCATTGGCAGTGTAAACCTGGGTATGGCTAGATTTTAATACTACAGTGGCGTTCAGTTGATCACGGACTGCCTTATTTTTATCCACGTCTGCTTGATCTGGTAGTGAGATTCCAGAGAGTCGCTTCCATTCCATTTGATGAGGAGTAAAGATTAAATGCGCCTTGGGTAAGCTAAGGTGATGGGTTGCGATTAATGTAATTGCTGAACCATCAATGATAATCTTTTGGTCGGGTTGAACGGTATCTAATACGGTTTTTAAAATATTTAATGCATCATCATCAGTGCCTAGTCCACAGCCAATTACAATGACATCAGCGCCACTAACGCTACTTTTGAGCATTGCTTCGTCATGGTAATCAGCAACCATGGCTTCAGGCAATTGGGCGTGTAAACTAGTCCGATTGACGGGATCGGTTAAGGTGGTCACTAAGCCGGCCCCTGAGTAAACAGCAGCCATGGTCGCCATAATAATGGCCCCCCCAAAGTTTTGACTACCTCCGACTAGGGTAATGTGACCGTAAGTTCCCTTAAAGCTATCTGTTGGTCGAATTCGAATGGTTTGTTTTGCAGTTGCTTCTGTAATGTATTTCATCATTTCCACCTCTTAAAATTTATTATAGCATTCTAGTTTCACGACTTGAAACATGTTAACTTAGGTCAGTTATGCTAAAATTGAATATAGTTACATAAACTAAGGAGGTTGTTTAAATGACAATTGATTGGAAACAAAAAGCAAAGGATTATCAAGCTGATTACCTAGCTGATTTAAAGGCATTAGTCGCCATTGATAGTGAACGGGATGACGAACATGCTAGCGATGAATTTCCCCTAGGTCCTGGTCCTGCCGCTGCGTTAACTAAATACTTAGAAATTGGTAAACGAGATGGCTTTAAGACTAAGAACTATGATAATTTAGCTGGCTATATTGAATACGGTGAGGGTGATCAAACCCTAGGAATTTTAGTGCACGCTGATGTGATGCCTGCTGGTGAAGGTTGGAATACCGATCCGTTTGAATTAACCATTAAGGATAATGTTGCTTATGGTCGTGGTACCTCTGATGATAAAGGGCCTGGATTAGCAGCCTACTACGGTTTAAGAATGTTAAAGGATGCTGGCATTAAGCCTAAGTTCAAGATTCGGTTCTTAATTGGGACGGATGAAGAAAGTAATTGGACTGGCATCAAGCATTACTTAGACTTAGAACCAGCTCCTGACTTTGGGTTTTCACCTGATGCTGAATTCCCAGTAATTAACGGTGAAAAGGGTAATACGACGTTCATTACTAAATTTGTTGGTCATCAAAAGGGTGAAGAAGACACTGAATTTACGTTACGGAGCTTTAAGTCTGGATTACGTGATAACATGGTTCCACGGGATGCCGAAGCAGTGTTAGAATCCGATGATAATGAAAAGGTATCCGATGCATTTACTAAGTTCTTGGACCAATACCCAGTTAGTGGAGACTCCCAAGTAACCGATGAAGGCCTTCATTTACATGTGATTGGTAAATCGGCCCATGGAATGGAACCAGATGATGGATTAAATGCCGGGACTTATCTAGCATTATTCTTAAGCCAATATCAATATGCTGGAGATGCCCAAGCATTTATCTCATTTATAGCTAATAAGTTACACGATGATTCCAGAGCACATAAGTTAGGCATTAACAAAACTGATGATGTGATGGGTGACTTAACCATGAACGTCGGAATTATGCGTTTTGACATCAAAGATGGTGGAATGGTCAACACAAACTTTAGATATCCTAAGGGAATTGGACCTAAGGAAATTGAAGCCGGACTAGTTGCTGGTGCAAATGGTGGTTCTGTATCACAAGAAGATGACATGGCACCACACTATGTACCAAGTGATGATCCAATCGTGCAAAAATTAATTGCCGTATACAAAGATTTAAGTGGCGAAACTGAAGCGAAACCCCACGTTGTTGGTGGTGGTTCATTTGGTCGCTTAATGGATCGTGGAGTTGCGTTTGGGGCATTGTTCCCATGGACTAAGAACACGATGCACCAAGCTAATGAATTTCAACCAATTGATGATTTAACGTTAGCAATGGCCATTTATGGGAGCGCATTAGCTGCATTAAATGAATAATTAATAAATATGGGATGCAGAAGCATCCGTTAAGATACTATTGTGCTAGATAAAAGGGGCTTCGAATTTAATCGAAGCTCCTTTTAATATTTACGGTTTTAAACCACATTTAGTCATCAAAAAACACCCTAAGTTGATATTGATCTTCGGGTGTCATACATAATGATTAAATTTTATACTTGGTTACGGCAGCATCGATTTGGGATAATACAATGGGGAGATTATCAGGATCTGATAGGTCGTATGTTTGCAAGTCGATTTTAACTTTAGGACTTTTATCATATTCTGCAAACCACGTTTGATAGGCTTGCCAGAGTCGGTAGTAATAATCCTTTAGTTCCGGGTGGGCATCGATTTGTTCAAAGGCACGGCCCCGTTTCTTAATGCGCTTTAAAACTGTATCAAAGTCAGTATAAACATAGACTAATAGATTGGGATGTGCCTGGGGGATGGCATTTAAATCATCTAGCATGTTGTTTAGTAGCCCCTGATAAACATCCCATTCAGAATCTGAAATATTACCATCAAGATGATTTTGCTTGGTAAATAAAGCATCCTCATAAATTGAACGATCTAAGATGTTGTGGGGAGCATTTAATGCCCGTTTGATCATTTTAAAACGTTTATTTAGAAAAAAGATTTGGAGTAAGAATCCATAACGCTTAGGATCTGCATAATAAAGTGGTAGGACTGGATTATCACCTACTGGTTCGAAGAATGGTCGACTATTAAAATGCTTGGCCATTCGATCGGTAAGTGTAGTTTTACCGGATCCAATCATTCCAGATGTAATTATCAAAATTTAAACTTCCTTTACTAATATAGAAGGCATTTAACAAATTTGTTAAATGCCAACAGTGATTTTACTTATTTTGATTTGATTGATCATTTGAATTAGAACTATCGTTGCTTTGGTTAGTTGCTAATAATCCCTTGATGTCAGTTAGTAACTGATCAGTAGTACTCATCTTGGAACTGGTATCGCGTTTAGTAACGCGGTTAACGATTTTTACAATGATGAAGACTACGAAAGCAATGATTAAGAAATTAATTACAGAGTTGATAAATAAACCATATTTAAAGTGGGCTTTACCAACCGTTAATACTAATCCAGATAAGTCGATCTTTCCCAGAAAAATCCCAATTAATGGATTGATTAAATTAGCAGTTAATGATTGAACAATAGCAGTAAAGGCTGACCCAATAATAACCCCGACGGCTAAATCAATTACACTACCACGTGCAATAAATGCTTTAAAATCCTTTAGCATAATAACTCTCCTTTGTTTAGTATCGTTATATAATATATAATATATTCTAACAGAAAAAAAGCAAATCGAATAACTTTGCTTAGAAATGGTGATTATTTGAAGAAAAAAGACTACATTCGCTTGACAATATTTATTATAATTGCTGTTTTATTGACGTTTATAGTAACCTTAAATTTAAAATTAAGTGAGATGCAACTTTTTATCACTTGGTTGGTTATCTTCTTTATTTTACAGATAATCCTGACAACCGTAATTATTGTAAAAACTAAACGCAGGCTAAAGCAAGAACAAATAAAAGCTAAAGCCAAAGAAAGGATTGATGATGATTTATAATCAACGACCATTGATAAAATTAGTTAATTGGACCCTCAAGTTGAGTTTAGTTCTGATAGTTGGGGGCTTATCACTAACGTTAGCTACCAATACTAGCAACCAAGCAACGGCGATAGCTGCCACTAAGGCTAAAAAAACGGTCAAGGCAGTTAATCCCAAGCAACAACAAACGGTTAACTTAGTCTTACAGCCGAATAGCGCTAATCAATTAAATGAATATATTAATCAAACGGTAACCCCCGGTAATCCTAATTATCGAAAGTACTTAACTCCACAACAATTTGCTGATACTTATGGTCAATCTAATGATAATATTCAAACGATCAAAAACTATTTTGAGCAATATCAATTAAAAACTAAGGTATATGCTGGTAACATCGTTTTAAAACTTACGGGAACCACTAAAAATGTTGAACGCGCATTTCACGTTAAATTAAACAATGTTAAGGTAATTGGCAATAGTTATCAAAAGCCCAATCATAATTATAAGTTACCTGCGGCGATCAGTGCGAACGTATTAGGTGTTTTCGGATTAGCGAATAATACCTATGCTAATCCAGCCAAGGATTTATCAGCTCATTTAACTAAGACTGAAAATGAAATTAACACTAATCAAGGGGCCCCACAAAAGTTTATGGATCGGTATAATGCGGGAGCTTTATACAAGAATAATCACGTTGGAGCTGGACAAACGGTTGGAATCATATCGTTTGCTAAGTTCAAACCTAATGATGCGACCAAGTTTTGGAAGTACGTAGGGATCCCGGTGAAAAAGAACCGTATTAAGGTCTATCATGTGACAAAGACCGCATATAATGGTGAAGACGAAACGGCAATGGATGTTGAACAAGCTGGTGCAATGGCGCCCAAGGCTAACTTAAATGTATATGTGGGGAATCCATCTGCTTTGGGGATGCTTAATTCACTTGCAACAGCGTTAGCTCAAAATAAGGTCGATACGTTATCGATCAGCTGGGGCCAAAGTGAAAATCAAATTACTACCCAGTTGAAGCTAGGCATGTTACCTAAAAACTATAATCAAATTATGAACCTATTATTTCAACAAGCTGCGGTTCAAGGAATTAGTACTTTTGCATCGACTGGTGACAATGGTGCTTACGATGGAATGGGTGAAAATCGTTATCCTAAATTAACAGTTGATTCACCAGCTAGTTCTCCGTACGTTACTTCCGTGGGGGGCACGACCTTACCACGTAAATATACGATCAACGGTAAGAAGGTGGTCATCGAACACGAACGGGCATGGAGTACAGATTTTATGTATCCACGTTTTGATAATCAACCAACCATTAACCCTAGTATTAACCCGCAAAAGTGGGTCAGCAGCTACTTTGCGGGTGGCGGGGGTGGATTCAGTACCTTGAATTCAGTGCCAGACTACCAAGCTGGTTTTAGTGGTGTAGGGACTTATCGAGCTGCCCAAGTTTGGAAGTATAAAGATGGTTATCTGAGCCGCCTTAAAGTTCCACAAATTATAACTGGAACGAATAGTGGTCGAAACCTGCCTGATATTTCAGGGAATGCTGATCCAAATACCGGCTATGCTAGTTATCATAATGGTAATTTTTACACTACCGGTGGTACTAGTGTTGTAACGCCTCAAATGGCTGGGATGGCAGCGGTTATCAATAGCGCTCAAGGGAAACGAATGGGCTTTTGGAATCCTCAAATCTATCGCTTTGCCCAAACTAACTATTCTCCATTTACCCCACTCGAGAGTGCTAATAATAACAGTAATCTTTACTATACTGGTCAACCTGGTAAATTGTACAATCAAGCTACCGGGTTAGGAACCATTAATTTTGGTAAATTAAATGATGCTTTTTCAGCTCAGCAATAAAAGCAGCGTCCTAGATGGGCGCTGTTTTTTTACGTATTTTTTATTGATTTTTTACAATAACACGAACTTTAAATGAAAAAATAATATGTATTGTTCGTGATTTATATTGACGTTCGACCTAAGGATTGGTATTATAATAGTACCAAAACAACAAAGGAGACTTTTCGATGGAAGTTGCACTCGTAATGGGGTCAATATCTGATTGGCCAGTAGTAAAGCAAACCGCAGCAATGCTTGATAAATTAGGGGTTAGCTATGATAAGCATGTTATTTCAGCACATCGGATGCCCCAACAATTACAAGCATTCGGTAGCCAAGCAAAAGACGAACATTATCAATTGATTATCGCCGCTGCTGGTGGTGCTGCCCATTTACCTGGAATGATGGCTGCTAATACGACATTACCAGTAATTGGGATTCCAGTTAAAACCAAGGCCCTTAACGGTGTTGATTCATTACTATCAATGGTTCAAATGCCTTCTGGGGTTCCAGTTGCGACGGTTGCCATTGGTGATGCTGGTGCTAAAAATGCTGCCATTTTAGCGGCACAAATTA
Source organism: Nicoliella lavandulae (assembly GCF_037546185.1). Taxonomy (NCBI): domain Bacteria; kingdom Bacillati; phylum Bacillota; class Bacilli; order Lactobacillales; family Lactobacillaceae; genus Nicoliella; species Nicoliella lavandulae. Next base: position 998,213 of record NZ_JAWMWH010000001.1, read on the forward strand.
TCGCCTTGCATAATGACACCGTTAACCAAAAATTAGTTCAATTCAGACAAACTCAAACTGAGGAGGCTATTAAGAGTAATGACGAACTCGATTAAGCAAATCTTACCACCAGCCACCATTGGCATTTTAGGTGGAGGCCAATTAGGCCAAATGATGGCACTATCAGCTAAGTCAATGGGCTACAAAGTGGGCATTTTAGATCCAACACCCCAAGCACCAGCGGCCCAAGTATCTGACTTTCAAATTGTTGCTGATTATGACGATGAAGATGCATTAAAAGAATTAGCGCAAAAATCAGATGTATTGACCTATGAGTTTGAAAATGTTGATCAAAAAGCCTTAGCTAAGGTGACTGATTATGTTGATGTCCCTCAAGCAATCGATGAACTAACCATTACTAGTCATCGACTTCATGAAAAAGATTTTCTATCGAAAAATGGCATTCCAGTAACTGAATATGCTGCTGTTAACACTGCTGATGACTTAAAACAAGCGGTTGCTAACATTGGATATCCTGGAATCGTAAAAACGTGTGAAGGTGGATATGATGGTCACGATCAAATTGATATTAATGATGAAAGTGATATCGATAAGGCAGCGGCTGAACTAAACCATCGCGAATGGATTTATGAAAAGAAACAACCATTTGAAAAGGAAGTTTCCATTATGGTAACGCGGGATGTTTCTGGAATGAACATTCCATTCCCATTGAGCGAAAACATCCATAAAAACCATATTTTACACACTAGTATTGTGCCAGCACGAGTTGATGATGCAGTTCACGAACAAGCAAGCGATATTGCCGTTAAAATTGCGGATCGTTTGGGCTTAGTTGGTGTATTAGGAATTGAATTTTTCTTAATGCCAAATGGTGAGTTATTAGTCAATGAATTAGCACCACGGCCTCATAATTCTGGCCACTACTCAATTGAAGCATGTAATATTTCCCAATTTGAAGCCCATATTCGAAGCATTTGTGGGTTAGAAATTCCAACGATTCGCCAAGATCACAAGGCAGTGATGGTCAACTTATTAGGGGATGATTTGACGACGGCTCGTCAAGCACTACCTACTAATCCATCATGGCATTTTCATGATTATGGTAAGGCAGAAATTAGACCTGGTCGTAAGATGGGCCACATTACCGTTATTGGTGATTCATTCGATCAATTATTAGAACAAGTTAATCAATTTAAATAAGGAGTTCATTATAATGTCAGCATTAGTTGCTTCAGGTAAAACCAAAGAATTATATACAACCGACGATCCAAAGGTACTAAGAGTTCACTATACTAACCACACCACTGCTGGTGATGGTGAACGTAATGAAATGATTCCAGACAAGGGTGCCGTTAATAACGAAATTTCCAGTTTGATTTTTGGCTATTTAAATCAAAAGGGTGTTGCAACGCACTTTGTAAAGCAATTGGATGCCACTGATCAATTGAACCTTAGTGTGAAGATGATTCCACTTGAAGTAGTAGTTAGAAACCTATCTTCTGGCCACTTCCAAAAGCGGTATGGAACTGAATATTTACAACCACTAAGTCGTCCCGTTGTTGAATACTTCTTTAAGAGCGATGAACTCCATGACCCAATGATCAATGATTCTGCTGCTGAAGCATTGAACATTGCAACTGAAGCGCAATTAAAGACGATGCGTGAAACCGCACTTAAGGTAAACGACTTAATGAAATCATTATTTAAGTCGATGAACATTATCTTGGTGGACTTTAAGATTGAATTTGGCATTACTGACGATGGTCAAGTAATCCTAGCTGATGAAATTTCACCAGATTCATGCCGGTTATTAGATGCTGATACTAAGCAGTCCTTAGATAAGGACGTGTTTAGAAAACAAACTGGTGATATGATGACCGGTTATCGCGAAATCTTAGACAAATTAAAAGCCACACTTAAATAAGGAGAGACGCTAGTCATGTATTTAGCTCAAATTTACGTTACCCATAAACCATCGATTTTAGATCCTCAAGGTGAAGCAGTTAAGAATGCATTACACCGTTTAAACTACACTTCAATTGAATCCATTTCACAAGGAAAGTTCTTTGAAGTTACGATTAATGCTGATAGTAAAGATGAAGCAGTTAAGACGATTGAATCCATTTGTAAAGATCTTTTGGTTAATCAAAATATGGAAACATATAGTTACGAAATAAAGGAAGGATAGATCCCAATGAAATTCGCTGTAATTAGTTTTCCCGGTTCTAATTGTGATTTAGATATGTATCACGCAATTAACGATGCTCTCGGTGAAGAAGCTGATATGGTTAGTTCTAATGAAACTAACCTTGATAAATATGATGGTGTTTTGATTCCTGGTGGATTTTCATATGGTGATTACTTACGGAGTGGTGCCATTGCTCGTTTTGCACCAGCAATGGCTGCCGTTAAGAAGTTAGCTGAAGCTGGCAAACCAGTCCTTGGGGTCTGCAACGGCTTCCAAATTTTAGTTGAAGCTGGTTTATTACCTGGCGCACTTCAAAACAACACTAGTATGGAATTTATTTCTGATTGGGCACCTTTAAAGGTGGTCAACAATCACACGATGTTTACTAATGAATATGCTAAGGACCAAGTGATCAAGGTCCCAATTGCCCATGGTGAAGGTAATTACTACTGTGATGATGAAACCCTTCAATCATTGAAGGACAACCACCAAATTGTCTTTACGTATGAAGATAATCCAAATGGTAGTCGGAATAACATTGCTGGGATTACTAATAAAGCTGGAAATGTCCTTGGCATGATGCCACATCCAGAAAGAGCAGTTGAATCCATTCTAGGTGGGACAGATGGCTTAACGCTTTTCAAATCAATCTTAAATCAGGTTAGGAGCTAATAACATTGCAAAAACAAGTGGAATTATCCCCCGAACAAATTAGAGACCAAAAAATCTACCGTGAATGGGGATTGACCGATGGTGAATATGATTTAATCGCAACTAAACTTTTAAAACGTTTACCTAACTTTACAGAAACCGGTTTATATTCTGGAATGTGGAGTGAACATTGTTCATACAAGAATTCCAAACCAATCTTACGTAAGTTTTGGACCAAGGGTTCCCGCGTCATTCAAGGACCTGGTGAAGGGGCTGGAGTGTTAGATATTAATGATGGGCAAGCCGTGGTATTTAAGGCTGAAAGTCATAATCACCCTAGTTTCGTGGAACCATATGAAGGAGCTGCAACTGGAGTTGGTGGAATCATCAGAGATATCTTCTCAATGGGTGCTAAGCCAATTGCATCATTAGATAGCTTACGGTTCGGTGAATTAAGTAACCCTAAAAACCGGTTCCTATTAGATAAAGTAGTTGCCGGGATTGCTGGTTATGGTAACTGTATCGGAATTCCAACCGTTGGTGGTGAAATCAGTTTCGATAAGTGTTATGACGGAAACCCACTTGTAAATGTAATGTGTGTTGGTTTGATGGATCAAGCTGACATTGAAGCAGGTCGTGCCCATGGAACTGGAAACTCAATCATTTATGTTGGGGCTAAAACTGGTCGGGATGGAATTAATGGGGCAACCTTTGCTTCTAGTCAATTCAGTAAGGAAGAAGAATCTGACCGCTCAGCCGTTCAAGTTGGGGATCCATTTATGGAAAAGTTATTAGTGGATGCTTGTTTAGAAATTACCCATCACCACAGTGACATCTTAATTGGGATTCAAGATATGGGTGCTGCAGGTTTGGTTTCATCATCTGCTGAAATGGCTGCCAAGGCTAACAGTGGGGTTGACTTAAACCTTGACTTAGTTCCACAACGTGAACAAGGGATGACCCCTTATGAAATCATGCTTTCTGAATCACAAGAAAGAATGTTACTTTGTGTTAAGAAGGGTGAAGAACAAACTGTCTTGGACGTTTTCGAACGGTATGGATTAGATGCCGTGGTCATTGGTCAAGTTAATGATGATGGTCAATACAGATTGTCACAACACGGGAAGTTAGTATGTGATATTCCAACTAAGACGCTAGTGGATGATGTTCCAGAATACACCCATCCATTGATTGAACCTAAGCGGCTTAAAGAACCAGCACCAGCATTCAAACCTGAATTTGATAGTTTGGATGAAATGTTGAAATCAATGCTTGGTGCTCCTACGATTGCTTCAAAGAAGTCAGTTTACCAACAATATGATAGCCGGGTACAAGCAAATACGGTCTTAGCACCTGGTAGTGATTCCGCAGTGGTACGGGTCCGTGGAACTAAGAAATCACTTGCTATGACCACTGACTGTAACGCACGTTACATCTACTTGGATCCATATCAAGGTGGTCAAATTGCAGTGGCCGAAGCGGCACGGAATATTGTAGCTAGTGGAGCACTACCAATTGGTATTACTGACTGTCTTAACTTCGGAAATCCAGATGATCCAGAAAGCTATTATGAAATGAGTAAGTCGGCCGAAGGAATCGCAAAGGCATGTGAAAAGTTTGATGCACCCGTGATTGGTGGGAACGTTTCGCTATATAACGAAACCGATAACCAAGCCATTTACCCAACTCCATTGATTGGAATGGTTGGTTTAATCGAAGACAATGATTATATTACAACTGCAAGCGCTAAGGATGCTGACGAATTAGTTTATGTTATCGGAAAGACTTATGATGACTACAGTGGTTCAGAAATTCAAAAGATGCTTGCTGATCAAATTAGTGGGAAGGTTGAACACTTTGACTTAGCAGTTGAAGCTGCCAACCAACAATTAGTGCATACCTTAATTGTTAACCACTTAGTAGATAGTGTCCATGATGTTAGTGAAGGTGGGTTAGCAGTTTCACTACTGGAAACGCTATTTGATAACTCACTTGGGTTTAAGGGTCAAACTGACTTAACCCGTGAACAACTATTTGCTGAAACTCAATCACGGTTTGTGGTTACGGTTCCTAAAGCTAACCAAGCCGCATTTGAAGGCAAGGCTGGCGACAAAGCAACCTTACTAGGTACGACCACTGATGATGGTGAAGTTGATTTACAACTAAGTAACGATCACTTAAATGCTGATGTTAAAGAATTGAAACAGATTTGGAAGGAAGGGCTCTCATGGCTAATGAAGTCAAAAGTTTAAATGATGAATGTGGAGTGTTTGGAATTTGGGGGACGGAAGATGCTACCCGCCTAACTTATGATGGATTACACGCACTTCAACACCGTGGTCAAGAAGGGGCAGGAATTGTCTCAAATGACCACAAAGAATTGCATCGTTATCGTGGATTAGGACTATTAGCGCAAGTCTTTGAAGATCCGCAAACCCTTGAAATTCTAAATGGAAATTCCGCATTAGGGCATATTCGTTATGCAACTGCCGGTAGCCATAGTATTAAGAATGTTCAACCATTCCTATTTGAAAATACTAGTAACCATTTTGCCATTTCACATAACGGGAACCTAACTAACGCTGATACGTTAAAGAAGGAACTTCGTGAAAAGGGCGTTAAGTTCCAATCAGATTCAGATAGTGAATTACTTGGGGACTTAATTGAAGTTAGTGACAAGCCTAACTTCATCGATAAGCTTAAGGAAGCTGCTAACCGCCTTAAAGGTGGCTTTGCGTACGTTTTAATGTCTACTGATGCTATGTATGCAATCTCAGATCCAAATGGTTTACGTCCATTGGTAATGGGGAAGCGTGATGATGGTAGTGTGGTTATTTGTAGTGAAACTTGTGCCTTAGATCAAGTTAAGGCTAAATTCATTCGCGACCTAGAACCTGGTGAATTAATTAAAGTTGATCAAGATGGCATTAAAATTGATCATTACACTACGGATACTCAACTAACCGTTTGTTCAATGGAATATATCTACTTTGCGCGCCCTGACTCAGTTATTCATGGAGTTAGTGTCCACGAAGCGCGTAAGCGCATGGGAGCACAAGTAGCCCGTGAACATCCCGTAAAGGCCGACGTTGTAATCGGTGTTCCTAATTCTTCACTATCTGCTGCCATTGGTTATGCTAATGAAAGCGGGATTCCTTATGATATGGGAATGATTAAGAACCAATACGTGGCACGGACGTTTATTGAACCCACCCAAAAGAAACGGGAACGGGGCGTATCAATGAAGTTATCAGTGGTAAAACCAGTGATTGAAGGTAAGGATATCGTCTTAGTTGATGATTCCATCGTACGGGGAACCACTAGTCGCTACATTGTTCAATTACTACGTGATGCTGGTGCAAAGTCCATTCACGTTCGGATTGCATCGCCTGACTTGAAATTCCCATGTTTCTACGGAATTGACATTCAAAAACCAAGTGAATTAATTGGGGCTAACTACAGTGTTGATGGCATCCGTGATCAAATTGGTGCTGATTCACTAGGGTACCTAAGTGTGGATGGCTTGATTGATTCAATTGGTTTGAAGTGTGACAACCAATACCATGGTTTATGTACAGCTTACTTTGATGGTAAGTACCCAACCCCACTTTACGATTACGAAGATATGTACAAGCGTGAAGCAAAACGTTTACACCTATATGAAGGGATGGATTAGTAAATGGCTGACCAATATAAAGAAGCCGGAGTTGATATTGAAAGCGGCGCCAAAGCAGTTGATCAAATTAAATCAATTGTTAAGGCTACCCAAGATGCCAATGTAATTGGTGGAATTGGCGGCTTTGGTGCTGAGTATAGCTTAAAGGATAGTTTTGCAAAGTTTAAAAATCCAGTATTGATCTCCGGAACTGATGGGGTCGGAACTAAGTTATTACTAGCGATTCAAGCGAACGTGCATGACACGATTGGGATTGATTTAGTTGCCATGTGTGCCAACGATATTTTAGCCCAAGGGGCCGAACCATTATTCTTCTTAGATTACGTTGGCATTGGTAAGTTGAATCCGGATCAAATGAAATCAATTGTCCAAGGAGTAGCGGATGGTTGTAAACAAGCTGGTCTATCATTAATTGGTGGTGAGATGGCTGAAATGCCAGGCATCTATACCAATGGTGACTATGACTTAAGCGGCTTTGCTGTTGGAATCGGGGATAAGGATCAATTACTAGGTGCCGATAAGGTTCAAGCAGGCGATGTCTTAATTGGACTAGCATCTAGTGGTGTTCATTCAAATGGTTTTTCCCTGGTACGGAAAATCATTAAAGATGCCGAACTTGACTTAAATAAGATCTATCCAGGATTTGATCAACCATTGATCAATGCGTTATTAGCGCCTACTAAGCTATATTACCATGCGGTCAATCCTTCAATTGAAGCGAATTTGATTCATTCGATCGCCCATATTACCGGTGGTGGAATTGCGGATAACCTTGCTAGAAGTATTCCAGATCATTTAACAGCTGAAATTGACCGGAGTGCCTGGCAAGTTCCACAATTATTTAAATCGTTACAAGAATGGGGCCATTTAGATACTGCGGATATGGACCAAGTCTTCAACCAAGGAATTGGAATGGTCCTAGTGGTACCTAAGGCCAACGTAGCAGCGGTTAAAGCAAACTTAGATGCTCAATCGCAAGCATACTATCAAATTGGTAAGGTGGTGAAGCGTGATGGCGCAGCAGTCAACATTAAATAAGAACCTTCCAGTCGCCATTTTTGCTTCTGGTAACGGAACTAATTTTGAAGCCATTGCTAAGGCGGATTTACCGATTGATATTAAATTATTAATTTGTGACCACCATGATGCATATGTGTTAACCCGGGCCGCTAAATTCGGGGTGCCAGCGCTAATTGTGGAAGCCAAAAAGGGCATTACGAAACAACAACGTGAATCCATTATGCTTACCCACTTAAGAGCAGCTGGAGTGCAGGCCATCTTTTTGGCTGGGTACATGCGAATTATTGGCCCCACGTTATTAGATGCATATCCTAAGAAAATTATTAATATTCATCCAGCATTATTACCTAACTTCCCAGGATTACACGGAATTGAAGATGCATACGCAGCTGAAGTCCCTGAAACTGGGGTTACGATTCACTATATCGATTCTGGAGTCGATACGGGCCAAATTATCGCCCAACAAGCGGTGGTGAGAAAACCTGACGACAGTATCGATGATTTAGCAACTAGAATTCATGATGTGGAACATCAATTATATCCAAACACGATTTTAGACTTAATTAAAAAAGGAGTTCTCTAAATTGAAAAAGTTAGCATTGTTAAGTGTATCTGATAAAACTGGAATTGTTGATTTTGCCAAGCAACTAGAAGCCAGAGGTTACGAAGTCGTTTCCACTGGGGGAACCCTAAAGGCACTACTTGATGGTGGCGTTGATGCCATCTCAGTTGAAAAGATTACCAACTTTGATGAAATGTTGGATGGTCGGGTTAAGACCTTACATCCACGGATTCACGGTGGAATTCTTGCTAAACGTGATAATAAAGAACATATGAAACAAATTGCGGACCAAGGCATCGCACCAATCGACTTAGTTTGTGTTAACTTATACCCATTTAAAGAAACGATTGAAAAGCCAAACGTAACTGATGAAGAAGCAATCGAAAACATTGATATTGGTGGTCCTTCCATGCTTAGAGCAGCTGCTAAGAATAGCCAAGACGTAATTGTAATTACCGATGTTAATGACTATGCTGAATTCATTAAACGTTATGACGATGATCAACTAGATGCTGATTATCACCGTCATTTAGCAGCAAAGGTATTTAGACACACCGCTGCTTATGATGCCTTGATTGCCAAGTACTTAACTAAAGAAGAATTCCCAGAAAAGCTAACTTTAACTTACGAAAAGGTTCAAGATATGCTTTATGGTGAAAACAGTCACCAAAAGGCAGCTTATTACAGTGAACCAATTCCAGAAAAATACTCACTAGCCAATGCAAAACAATTGCATGGTAAGGAATTATCATACAATAATGTCCGGGATGCTGATGCTGCATTAAGAATCATTGCTGAATTCCCAGACCAACCTGCCGTAGTTGCTCTTAAGCACATGAACCCATGTGGAATCGGGACTGCCGATGATTTATTAACGGCTTGGAACTTAGCATACGAATCAGATCCAATTTCCATTTTTGGTGGAATTATTGCTTTGAACCGCGAAGTGGACTTAGCAACTGCTGAAAAGATGCATGAAATCTTCCTAGAAATCGTGATTGCGCCTTCATTTACTGACGAAGCTTATGATGTATTAGCTAAAAAGAAGAACATTCGACTATTGACCCTACCATTTGGCCCAATTGATAAGCATGAAAAGGACGAAGTTAGTGTGCTTGGTGGAATGTTAGTTCAAGAACGGGACTTACTTCATGAAACACCAGCTAACTTTAAGGTCGTTTCCAAGGTTCAACCAACTGAAGCACAATTAAAGGCACTTGCCTTTGGTCAAAATGCAGTTAAACACGTTAAGAGTAATGCGATTGTGGTGACAACTGATAACCAAACTCTAGGGGTTGGTGCAGGTCAACCGAACCGGATTGATTCAACTAAGATTGCAATTGACAAAGCTAAGGATAAGCGCAACTATGATCAAGCAGTGCTTGCTTCCGATGCATTCTTCCCAATGGATGATTGTGTTGAATATGCTGCTAAACATGGAATTAAGGCCATTGTTGAACCAGGTGGTAGTATTAAGGATAAAGATTCAATTGCCAAGGCTGATGAATTAGGGATTGCCTTAGTATTCAGTGGCGCTCGTCACTTTAAACACTAATATTGGTTTAGGAGAGATTAGGATGGAAAATTGGCTGTTAGTTGGTTCTGGTGGTCGTGAATATTCAATGGCCCAAAAATTGGTGGAAAATGGGAACCGGAATGTATACGTTGCCCCAGGGAACCCAATGATGGACCAGATTCAAAACGTTGGGACCATTGACTTAGATGAAATGGATTTCGATGGATTAATTGAATTTGCTAAAAATAATCACATTGATTGGACCCTAGTTGGGCCAGAAGCACCACTATCCAAAGGAATCGTTGATGCGTTTAGAAATGCTGGCTTGAATATCTTTGGGCCATCTAAGGTTGCTGCTCAACTAGAAAGTTCTAAGGCATATGCTAAGCAGATTATGGCTAACCAAGGCGTTGCCACTGCTGCATACCAAGAATTTAATAATGCTGATGCTGCAATTGAGTATGTAAAAAAAGGGTCCTTTCCAGTGGTGATCAAGGCCAATGGATTAGCAGCTGGTAAGGGTGTGATCATTGCTGAAGATGAAGCTAAGGCAGTCGCCTCAATTAAGCATCTGTTTGAAACTAAACCTAATTCAGAAGTGTTAATCGAAGAATTTATGCAAGGCCAAGAGTTCTCATTCATCGTAATGGCAAATGGGACTCAAGTGGTTCCCATGCAAATTGCTCAAGATCATAAACGGCTTTTGAACGGTGATAAGGGTCCAAATACTGGTGGAATGGGTGCTTACAGCCCAGTACCTCAATTTGATCAATCAATTATTGATGGCGCGATGAATGACATCATTAAGCCCGTTTTATTGGAAATGCAAAATCAAGGCCATCCCTTTACGGGCTTCCTATATGCCGGGTTGATTCAAACTGCCCAGGGAACCAAAGTAATTGAATTTAACGTTCGGATGGGTGATCCAGAAACGCAAGTCATTTTACCACAAATGGAATCAGATTTTGGAACGGTCATTGAATCATTGATGGACGGTGATCCGATTGAACCAGTTTGGCAACATGGTCGGTTTTATCTTGGGGCAGTCATTGCTGCTGCTGGGTACCCAGGGCCCCATAAAGATCATTTACCACTACCCACGTTTGCTGACGACATTCACGTTAGTTATGCTGGGGTGGCAAACGTTGATGACCAATTGGTTAGTCATGGTGGTCGGGTCCTAATGGCAATTGCTAGTGATGCAGATTTAAAGCAAGCACAACGCAAAGTCAATCGAGCACTTCAAGAGTCAGTGAATACTGATGACTATGAATACCGAACCGATATTGGTAGTAAAGCATTTAAATAACATTAAATAGAGCTGGGTGAAAATAATCTGGCTCTATTTTTGTTGTCTTTTAATGTAAAACTTGGCATCATATAACTTATATACTTAAAGTTAGCGGGTGAAGAAATGGAAACGATTCGTTTAAATAATATGCAGTTTCACGCTCATATTGGGGTGTTACCCGAAGAGCGAGTAGTGGGGCAAGATATTCAAATTGATGTAATAATGAAGACTAATTTTTCAGACTTAATAACTTCTGATGACGTAGCCGATACGCTAAATTATGGGTTAGTATTTGATGAAGTAGCCGACGTAGTGGCTAATAGTCGGGTTCAATTAATTGAAACATTAGGTGCGAATATCATTAACGAAGTAAAAAAACACCATGGTGATCAATTAGCGCGATTGATCGTTAAAATTCGAAAACTAGGGCTACCAATTGATGGGGTCTTGGATAACGTTGAAATTGAATTAGAAGGGTAGAATAAATTGACAATTGCATACTTAAGTCTAGGCAGTAACCTAGGCGATAAATTAAGTGAGCTCCAAGCAGCCATTGATTTATTGAATCAAAATAAAGCGGTTCACGTTACTAAAGTTTCAGATGTTTATCAAACTTCACCCGTGGGTGGGGTAAAACAAGATGATTTCTATAACATTGCAGCCCAAATTGATACGACATTGTCGGCATCGTTGCTATTGGAATTAATTCATAAGATTGAACATCAATTACATCGGGTCCGTAAAATTCACTGGGGACCTCGGACATTGGATATTGATATTATTTTATTTGGTGATGCTCATATTCATACTGAAGATTTAATCATACCGCATCCGGAAATGAATAATCGCAAATTCGTTCTCCAACCGATCATCCAAATTTATGATGGCGATGATTCTAAAATGCAGTCGGCATTAAATCAGATCCACGGCCAAGAAATTGAAAGTATGGGGAGTTTGATCAAACTATGAATGAAGAAAATCAAAAAATAATTGAAGATTCCGTGAAAAATATTTTACGTGCGGTTGGTGAAGACCCAGAACGTGAGGGACTATTAGAAACCCCCAAACGAGTTGCTAAGATGTATGGGGAGGTCTTTTCATCCCTAAACAATAAATTTACCAACTATAAGGTCTTTAACTCTGATGTTGAAGATAATGGGACCGTTATCGTTAAGGACATCCCATTTTATTCAATGTGTGAACACCATCTATTACCATTTTTTGGCAAGGTCACAGTTGCATATGTACCCAAGGATGGGAAAATTATCGGCTTAAGTAAAATTCCACGGTTAGTAGACTTTGTTGCCAGTCGGCCAAGTGTTCAAGAAAATGTTACGCATCAAATCGGAGTAGAATTAGACCGGATCTTACATCCCCAAGGGATCGCCGTGATTGCTGATGCTAGACATATGTGTATGGAAATGCGGGGCGTTAAAAAGCAAGCCGGCAGCACCAGAACAACTTATTATCGAGGCGTATTTAAAGACCCGGTTAATAAGCGTGAATTGTTAGACGAAATCAGGTTGAGTTAATTGAAGTCAATTGATCAACAATACCAAGCCGAACTAAACAAGGTCCATACCGCGATGAAATACGATGGATTGAAGCGTGTGCAGTTCTTACAACAAATTGTAAAACAACAGGTCAAGAATTATCCTAAAGCAACAGTGATTCGAGTGAGCGGGACCAATGGAAAGGGTTCTACGATCACGATGATCAATAATGTGTTACTGGCAGCCGGCCATCGCGTTGGAATGTTTACTAGTCCATATTTAGTGGATCCACTATCCCAAGTGAAGGTTAATGGGCATCGGATTACCCAGCAGTTATTCTTACAAGCAGAACATACGGTCAAGACGATCGTTGATGCCTTAGGGTATGATTTTCACCGTGATGTTTCTGAATTTGAGAGTTGGTTTTTAATTGCCGTACAGGTATTTTTAGATCAACACGTTGAATTTATGCTATTAGAATGTGGAATGGGCGGACAACTCGATGCCACTAATGCAATCGATCATTCTGACTATAGTTTGTTCACACTAATTGGTTTGGATCATTTTAAGTTTTTAGGCAACACAATTGAAGCAATTGCTAATACGAAGGCGAAAATGATTCGGCCAGGTGAACAGGTAATTAGTTATCCGAATCAACGGCCAATCGTCCAACAAATCATTGACCAAATCGCCACTGCTCAACAAGCCATTGTCCATGTTGCTAATGAAATTAAAGTCGGCGCACCGCAAATTATTAAAACTCCTTTGCATTACCAATGCACCGTTCGAGTCGATGGGCAATCTATTCCTATTAACTTACCATTAATGGGGGCGTTTCAACTAGCGAACCTTCAAACGGTCGTTGAATGGTGGCGAGTGTTTAATACGACGGCTGAGACGCCAATTAGTGTCTCGGCATTGCAACAAGGAATTGCACAGACTAAAATAATAGGCCGGTTTAGTCGCCTATCAAATGGTTGGATCGTCGATGGGGCTCACAATCGTGATGCCATTAGGGCCTTTGTCAACACGGTCAATACCTATTTTGTTGACGCTCCTAAAGTCATCATGGTGGGGTTCTTAGCTGATAAGGAAGTGCAGTGGTGTGTACATGAGTTAAATGCTTTAGCCAACACAACGTTTATTACCGTGACCCCAGCTAATCATGACCGGGCCCTTACAGCTAGTGATTTAGCGGATTTATTTAAACGCGATCCAGCAATTCAAGCTGGCCGCAATCAAGTGCGTAACGCGGGCTCGATTGCCCACGGAATTGATATTTTTAATCGAACCACCCCCGATTCAGTTAAACTAGTAGTCGGTTCGTTTTATACCATTAGGGGAATTATCGAATCGTTAAGAGGAGCGAGTCATTCAAATGAAGATTAAAGAACGATCCATGCATAATCAAAATGATCTAATTAACATTGTGGTTGAAGATTTTGATCATGATGCTAAGCTATTGAGCAATTTAGACCAACTTTACATTAACTACCACGTAGCAGCGAATTTAGAAATGGTGCTTAGTAAGATTCAGTTAAAACAATTAATTGAGCTGTTAGGAGACCAAGCTTTTGATGCAGCCATTATTAAAGCCCTTGATACGATTTATCAACGGCATCAAATTATTCTTGCTGGGCGTGACTTTAAGTTAGATTTGACCACTGATCCAGCAATCATGGCGATTTTAAATACTAGTCCAGATTCATTTTTTGATGGGGATGCGACCTTAAATGATAAGAAGATTTTAAGTAAATTAGAATCATTTATGGCCAATAACACTAAGATTATTGACCTAGGTGGCCAATCCACCCGTCCTGGCTATGAAGAAATTACCCCAGAACTAGAAATTAAGCGGACCGTGCCATACATTAAAATGATTAAGCGCGCGTTTCCAGAAGCCATTATTTCGGTAGATTCATATAAGCCAGCGGTCATTAAGGCCGTATTGGATGCTGGTGCAGATATCATTAATGACATTAATGGGTTTGAAGATAATCAGGCTAAGTTAGATTTGGTGGCTGAATACCATCCAGCTTTGATTGCTATGTACAATAATCGAATCAGTAAGTGGTCCGTTGCCGAAATCCAATCATTCTTTACTAATCGGAAACAAGTGTTTGAACAAATCGGATTGACTGATCAAAACTGGGTCATTGATCCGGGCGTGGGCTTTTTAGATCAAAATGATCAAAATACTGACGTAGAACTAATTCGGACGTTACGCGGTCTTAGTGAAATGAACATTCCCACTTTAATCGCGATTTCACGAAAGAGCATGTTCAAACGGTTATTTGGCATTGACGCTTCTGAAAATATCTGGTCAACCTTAGTGGCTGAATTAATGATGGTTCACATGGGCGGCCAAATTATTCGGGTCCATGATTACAAGGAAACGAACTTAATGCTGAAGATGAGAAAACAACTTGAATTTCCAAAGGTGGCAGATTAAGTCATGGATGCAGCAACAACTTTAATTAATTTGTTGACGCGCTTAAATGCTTCCAATTATTCAATTGATGCTAAGGCTTATCAACAGGCACTTGCATTTATTAAGGCTAATCTAAACCACTTGGCAGATCGTAAGAATATGGCGGGCCATTTAAGTGCCAGTGCATATGCGTTTCAAGATGACCGAATTTGGTTCATTAAGCATCCCTATCTACACACGATCTTATTGCCCGCTGGCCACGTAGAACCAGGCGAAATGCCCTTACAAACTGCCCAACGTGAATATCGAGAGGAAACTGGGTTTGCTACCCATATGATCGACGACGGATTGTCCGGGCTACGGGATGTTAACATAATAAAAATTCCGGCTAACCCAATTAAAAACGAGGGTGCCCATATCCATGTTGATTTGCGATTTGAATTGAAGATTAGTGATCAAATTCGGCAAGCAGCAGAACTGCCTAATTTTTTGATCGGACGCACCGAGGCACCAGGTGAGTTTCATAAGTACTTCGACATGCATTAACGATAACAATAAAAAAGAAAGACATTTGTCTTTCTTTTTTAAGCGCTAATTAATGCCCCAAGCAGGATTCGAACCTGTACTTGATAAATCAAACAGCGACCTGAACGCTGCGCGTCTGCCAATTCCGCCATTGGGGCAATCTAAATTAGATTTTACTATAAATTACAATTAATTGAAAGTTTGTTTATGATTTTAGTTGCTAATTATTTAGAAATGTTTATTATGAATATATGGAGAAAATGGTTACTTACGAATGGCGATTTTGTTAAGAAATAGCAACGTTAGTAGTTAGTAATTAATTTTTTTGATACAATTAGTATTTAGACAATTGTTAAAAATAGATAAAGAATATGTAATTTTAATTAATAAAGGGGAAAATTAATATGTGTGGATTCACTGGTTATGTAAATCAAAAAGACATCCCTAGTAACACGATTGTGAATATGGCTAATCGGATTCGGCATCGTGGTCCTGATGATGAACAATACTTTCAAGATAATAATATTTCAATGGGATTCAGAAGACTCTCATTTCTTGATTTAGCTCATGGTGGGCAACCAATGTTTAGTGAAGATAATACTAAGGTCCTCACTTTTAATGGTGAAATTTATAATTATGAATCAATTCGCGAAGAACTAAAACAACTAGGATACCAATTTAACACGGACGTTGACTCTGAAGTATTAATTCGTGGTTATGAAGCTTGGGGTCCAGACCTGCTTAAAAAGCTTCGCGGTATGTACGCGTTTGTCATTTATGATAGCAAGAACCAAGAAGTGTTTGGAGTTCGTGATCATTTCGGAATCAAACCACTTTACTACTATGATGATGGCGATGCATTTATGTGGGGCTCTGAAATCAAAGCATTTTTAGATAACCCTAAGTTCAAGAAGGAATTAAATTTAGATCTCTTACCAATTCATTTGAGTTTTGAATTTATTCCATCTCGCGAAACTATGTTTAAGAATGTTTACAAGGTAATGCCTGGTCAGTACTTTATTCATAAAATTGGTGGTGAAACCGAAACCCACCGTTACTTCCAATTTAATTATGACCACATTGATGAAAACCAAACCATCGATGGGGATGCAAAGCAAATTAGTAAAATTGTGAAGGATTCCGTTGAAAAACACATGATTTCAGATGTACCGGTTGGTAGTTTCTTATCTAGTGGGGTAGATTCTAGTTACGTGTTGAACGAAGCTTCTAAGTTAAAGCCAATTCAATCATTCTCACTTGGGTTCAAGAACTCGAAGTATAGTGAATTGGAATGGTCCACTGAATTTGCTAAGGAAATTGGCCAAAAGAATACGCCAATTTACATTAACGGAGACGATTACTTCGACTTCCTTCCAACGATGATGTATTACATGGATGAACCTCTATCTAATCCATCTGCAGTTCAATTGTATTACTTATCTAAGCGGACTAGACAAGACGTTAAAGCAGCGTTATCTGGTGAAGGGGCCGATGAATTCTTTGGTGGATACAATACCTATCTAGAAGCCTTTCCATTTGAACGCTATCAAAAGTGGGTGCCAAGTCCAGTGCGGAAAGGGCTAGCATCAATTGCTGAAAAGCTACCACGGTTCCATGGCCGGCGGTTCTTAATTCGGGGCGCCCAACCACTAAGTGAACGTTATTACCGGGTTAATTACGTCTTTAATTATGATGACAGAAACCGGGTCTTAAAGGATCCATCGATCAATAAGGACTCTGGTCAATACACTAAGCACATCTTTGATGAAGTTAGTGATAAGGACGAAATGACTCAAATGCAATACTTTGATATCAACACGTGGTTGCCTTACGATATTTTGCACAAGGCTGATCGGATGAGTATGTGTAACTCACTTGAAGTTAGAACGCCATTGGTTGATAAAAAGGTGGCTGACTTTGCTGCTACCATGCCAATCAAGACTCGGATTCATAAAGGTGAAACCAAGGTTTCATTACGGCGGGCTGCATTAGCTGCACTTCCTGATAAAGTGGCCAATAAGGAAAAATTAGGATTCCCATCCCCAATTGCATCATGGATGAACATGCCTAAATTCCACCAACGCATTGAAGAAGCTTTCACATCAGATGTAGCACAACAATTCTTCAATGTGGATGAACTACAAAGAATTGTGAAGGAACATGCTGATGGTAAGTCCAATATGCAAAAGATCTTTACAATTTACACTTTCATTCTTTGGTACCAAGTATATTTCCCTGAAAATACTTCTGCTCACACCATCGATAAAGTGCATAAGACAAAATAATTTTGGGTTCGGAAGGATGAATTGCAGTTGGCTTTAAAAATTGCAGAAATTACGACACTATTAAAGGAACATGCGCTGTTGGAATCAGTTACCGTTGCCAATGAACAAACTCAATTTGCGGGGGTCGAATATGATTCGCGGGCCGTTACTGATAATGACCTATTCTTTTGTAAGGGAAATTTTAAACCAGCTTATTTGACCAGTGCGCAACAAAATGGGGCCACTGGTTATGTTGCTGAACATTCAATGGATAATGACGAAATGACCGCCATTATTGTTAATGATGTTCAAAAGGCAATGGCGTTATTAGGTGCAGCCTTTTATGATTATCCGCAAAACCAGTTATTTACGATTGCCTATACTGGAACCAAGGGGAAGACCACTTCGGCGTACTTTACCCATCAGATTTTGCAGCAATCAACTGCGGATAAAACAGCGTTATTTTCAACCATTGATACGGTGGTAGGGAACCAACCAGATCAACGGTTCAAATCCCACTTAACAACGCCTGAATCATTAGATATTTTTAAAAATATGCGTGCAGCCGTCGATAATGGGATGACCCATTTAGTCATGGAAGTTTCATCTCAGGCGTATAAAAAGAATCGGGTCTATGGATTGCACTTTGACGTCGGGATTTTCTTGAACATTTCACCTGACCATATTGGGCCAAATGAACATCCTACATTTGCTGATTACTTACACTGTAAGGAACAGCTACTGGTCAATTCCACGGTTTGTATCATCGATGCGCAAACTGATTATCTAAATGATGTATACCAAACCGCTAAGGCGACTTCGCAACCATCAGATATCTATTTATTTGCCCGGCGGAATGCGCCCATGCAATTAGCATTACCAATCGATGTTGAATTTGTTAGTACTTCGGATACATTGAACGATAATGAGATTGAAGTGACCGCTGATGATCGCTTATCATTAGCTGGACACTATCAAATCGCGATTGCTGGTGATTATAACGAAGCCAATGCTACTGCCGCTGCAATTGCTGCTAACATTGCTGGTGCTGATCGTGCACAGATTGCAAATGGGCTGGCCCATGTTTTGATTCCTGGTCGAATGGAGAGCTATCGTAGCCATTCTCACGGGACGGTATATGTTGATTACGCGCATAACTATGCTAGTATGCATGCGCTATTGAGTTTCTTAAAGCGTGAAAATCCGACTGGTAAGGTCATCGTTGTTGTTGGGAGTCCTGGTAACAAGGGTGAAGACCGTCGCGAAGGCTTTGGCCAAGCGTTGACTGAAAGTGCGGATGTTGCATTTTTAACCACTGATGATCCGGCTTTTGAAGATCCAAAGACAATTGCGATGGAAATCGATGCCCATATTGATCACCATCAAGTTCAGGTGCATATGGTAATGGATCGTGAGCAAGCCATTGCAGACGCCATTCAAATGGCGGGCCCAAATGATATGGTAGTCGTAGCCGGTAAGGGACGCGATCCGTATCAAAAGATTAATGGTGTCGACGTACCATATGCAACTGATTCAGTAGTGGTTAAAAATATCTTGAAGGGGTTCTAAATAATGAGTGAAACAACGTTTACGCCTATTTTACTGGGCAGTGATTTTAATTGTTACGGGATGGCCCGATCACTATATGAAAAATACGGTAAGCCAGTCAAAGCATATGCTGAAATTCAACTAGCGCCCACCCGATTTACTAAAATCGTTGATTTGGAATTAATTCCAGGCTTTAGTGAGGATCCAACTTGGATTGAATCGATGCGTAAACTAAAGCAAAAATATGCTGATCACGATGAACCAGTGATCTTGATTGGTTGTGGGGATGGTTATGCTGAATTAATTTCAAAACATAAGGATGAATTGTCCGATGTATTCGTATGTCCCTATGTTGACTATGATTTAATCCGGCAGTTGAACAGTAAGGAAAACTTTTACAAGACTTGTGATCGTTTTAATTTGCCATACCCTAAGACCAAAGTTATTACTAAGGCAATGTATGAAGATCACGAACCAATTGAGCAACCATTTGGTTATCCAGTGGCCTTAAAGCCAACTAACAGTGTTGAATGGTTAGACGTTCATTTTGAAGGTCGTAAAAAAGCCTTTGTAATCAAGTCTGAAGAAGAATTTAAATCAATTATTGGTAAGATTTATGATAATGGATATACTTCTGATCTAATCTTGCAGGACTTTATTCCAGGTGATGATAGTAACATGCGAGTACTGAATGCGTATGTGGATAAACACCACCATGTCAAGATGATGTGTTTAGGCCATCCACTCCTAGAGGATTGTGCACCATCTGCAATTGGAAATTATGTCGCGATCATTCCAGAGTATAATCAAGGCATTTATGATCAAATTCAAAAATTCTTAGAGGATATCCAATTTACTGGTTACGCTAATTTTGATATGAAATATGATGTACGTGATGGGTCGTTCAAATTGTTTGAAATTAACCTACGTCAGGGACGGAGTAGTTTCTTTGTAACGCTTAATGGGTACAATTTAGCCGATTGGGTAGTTCAAGACTATGCGTTCGACTCATTGAACCATCAAGCTACTGTATATGCCAATCAAGACCCAAGTAAGTATTATTTATGGCTAGGGGTCAGTGTCAATGTCTTTAAGCGATACGCAAAAGACAATGCTGATAAGCAAGCAGCACTACAATTAATTGATAAGCATCAATATGGAACGACTTTTTGGTACGCTAAGGACCGGAATTTAAAACGGTGGGCGTTAATGAAATGGATGTTCCATAACTACAGTAAGAACTTTGATCGTTACTTTGCCGTAAATAAGGAGTAATTCAAATGAAGCATTTCTTCACCATTATTGGAGGAATGGGGACCGAAGCGACGGAGAGTTACATTCATCTATTGAACCAAAGAACTCCAGCGCATCGTGATCAAGACTACTTGAACTATATTTTAGTTAATCATGCTACGGTTCCGGATCGGACGGCTTATATTTTAGACCATAGTCAACCAAGTCCCTTACCGGATTTAATTGATGATATTAAACAACAGTCGTTGATGAATCCCGATTTCTTTACGTTGCCATGTAATACGGCTCATTATTTTTATGATGAATTACAGGCACAGACCAAGGCGCCGATTTTGCATATGCCAAGAGAAGCCGTTCAAGAAATTAAACATCAATTTCCCCACGTTAAACGGGTGGGATTGATTGCAACTAATGGAACGCTTCATGATGGGGTTTACGATCATGAAATCAAGCAGGCGGGCTTTGAACTGGTTAAACCGACTGAAATGATAAAAGCTGAGACCATGGAATTAATATACAAGTATATTAAAGAACAGGGGACGGTCAATGCAGAATTGTACCATCGAATCCTGGATCAAATGGTTAATGAATTGAACAGTGAAATTGTTATTTTGGGGTGTACCGAGTTATCATTAGCCCAAGAAAAGGCGGGCAACCATGATTATCCAATTATGGATGCCCAATCAGTGCTAGTTGATCGAACCATTGAATTAGCAGAAGCAAATCGAAACCAATAATAAAAAAACAGTTAACGCCGGTTATGGTAGTTAACTGTTTTTTTACTTTAATGCGATGAATTGGGCAATGATTGCAGCGATGATGATCAATGCTAGGCCGAACTTATTTGCTCTAGTTAAAGTTTGCGCTTCAAACTTACGGTAGTTAATTTCAATTGCAATAACGGATGCAATGCATATCATATCACTGATGATAACCGCAGCAGCACTATGATGAAAAATTCGAATGCTAATCACAAATTGACTACTAATGATTAAAAAGTAAAATAATCGTGACCAAATCAATGATTGAATCACTCGTTTAGCATAGTTACGAGTAAAACCAGTAACTAATGAAATGATTAGAAATCCCCAGAGGGTAAAGTTTAATGTGACCCACATGTTGAGGCTCCTTTCTGATGATTGAATACCCTTATTTTACCATAATTAGCTATGGCAATATTTTATTTATGCAACTTTATTAAATTTATGTTAGAATAGTTCTAATCGTTACATAATTAAATAAATGAAGGAGCGATATTTATGACAAGAAAAATCGGTGTTATTGGTAGTGGACATGTTGGATCAACGGTGGCACATTATATTGTCGCAGCCGGCTTTGCGGATGAATTAGTGATGATTGATAAGAATGAAGCTAAGGTCGTCTCAGATGCAGTGGATCTACGGGATGCAATGCCTAATTTGCCTTTCCATACTAATATTACGGTTAATGATTATTCAGCATTAAAGGATGCTGATGTCATAATTTCAGCAATGGGGAACATTAAGTTACAAAGTAGTGAAGCATCTGATCGATTCGCTGAACTACCATTTACTAGCGAACAAGTTAAGTCAATTTCTGAAAAGATTAAGGAATCTGGCTTTAACGGTGTTATCGTTGATATTAGTAACCCATGTGATGTTATTACCTCCTTTTATCAAAAGTACACAGGACTACCTAAGAACCAAGTAATTGGAACTGGGACATTATTAGATTCTGCCCGGATGTTACGTGAAGTTAGTGAAGAATTACATGTTGATCCTAAGTCAGTTCATGGTTACAACTTAGGGGAACATGGGAATTCTCAATTTACCGCTTGGTCAACCGTTAGCGTCTTTGACAAACCAATCACTGAAATTGCTAAGGAAACTGATTTAGACTTAGCAGCATTAGATGATGGGGCTCGTAAGGGTGGTTTCAAAGTCTTCAGTGGTAAACAATACACTAACTATGGAGTTGCTACGGCAGCTGTTCGATTAGCTAACGTAGTTTTAAATAACTCATTGACCGTACTACCAGTTTCTAATTACCAACCAGACTTAGACGTTTACTTATCATACCCTGCTGTTGTTGGCCGGAAAGGAATTGTAAAACGGGTCCCATTGAGTTTAACCGATGAAGAACAAGCTAAATTACAAAATTCAGCTGACTTTATCAAGGCTAATTTAAAAAAATACAGTGAATAATCAAAAAACGCTTATTAACTACTGACTTTTCCGCAATCATATGCTATACTTGTTTGTGTATTGCGGGTATAGTTTAGTGGTAAAATATGAGCTTCCCAAGCTTAGGTCGCGAGTTCGATTCTCGTTACCCGCTTTTATCGGAGATCGATAAACTAGTTGATGATAAAAGAGTAGTACGAAATTAGCAGTGCCTAGCGAGTTCGGGAGGGTGAAAGCCGAATCATTGTTAGTTCGGAAAGCGTGCTTTTTAGACACTTAAATTAAAATATAAAGCGGATAATCATATCAATTAGAGTGGTACCGCGGATAACCAATCCGTCTCTTGCAAATTTTTATTTGCAGGAGACTTTTTAATTAGATGGAGGATCGAAAAAATGACTGATTACAAACAACAAGTTGCTGATACAATCAAGCAAGCCATTGGTGACGGTGTATTAGATGATGCCGTTATTTTTGATAAAATTGAACGACCTAAAAATTCGAAGATGGGGGATTTTGCGTTCCCAGCCTTCGTATTATCAAAGGTATTTAAGAAGGCCCCTCAAGCAATTGCTGAAGAATTAGTGGGCAAAATTAATGGTGATGGGTATGAAAAAGTAGTTGCGACTGGCCCATATGTAAACTTCTTCTTAAGCAAGCCTGAATACAGTAAGAATGTGTTAGAAACCGTTCTTGCTGAAAAGGGTAACTATGGTCAAAACCAAGATGGTCAAAATGGAAATGTTCCAATCGATATGTCATCACCAAATATTGCTAAGCCAATTTCAATGGGTCACTTACGTTCCACTGTAATTGGGAATTCAGTTGCCAATATTTTAGCTAAAAATGGATACCATCCAATTAAAGATAACCATTTAGGTGATTGGGGAACTCAATTTGGGAAGTTAATTACAGCTTACCTTAAATGGGGGAATGAAGAAGACGTTAAGCGTGATCCAATTAACTACTTAGTTAAATATTACGTTCGTTTCCACAAAGAAGACGTTGATCACCCTGAACTAGATGATGAAGCAAGAGAATGGTTCAGTAAGCTAGAACATGGTGATGAACAAGCAATCAACCTTTGGAAATGGTTCCGCTCCGTTTCACTAGAAGCCTTCAACCAAATCTACGCTAAACTAGGGGTTAGCTTTGATACTTACAATGGGGAAGCATTTTACAATGATAAGATGCCAGAAGTAATTGAATTATTAAAGCAAAAGCACTTGCTAAAGGAATCCCAAGGTGCGCAAATCGTAGACCTAAGTAAATATGATTTAAATCCAGCCTTGATTTTAAAGAGTGATGGGGCATCACTTTACATCACTCGTGATATTGCCACTGCCATTTACCGTGACCGTGAATATCATCCAGCAATGAACTTATACGTAGTTGGTTCTGAACAAACTTATTACTTTAAGCAATTAAAGGCCGTCTTAGAAGAAATGGGCGTTCCATCTGCCAAAAATCTACACCACATTCCATTCGGATTGATTACCGTGAATGGTAAGAAACTATCTACTAGATCTGGTCGCATCATCCTATTAGATGAGGTTTTAAATGACTCAATTGCCCTTGCTAAGAAGCAAATTGAAGAAAAGAACCCGAACTTACCAGATAAGGATAAGGTCGCTCAAGAAGTTGGGGTAGGTGCCATTATCTTTGGTGACTTGAAGAACGATAAGATGGATAGCATTAACTTCGTCTTAGAAGAACAACTACGCTTCGAAGGGGAAACTGGTCCATACGTTCAGTACTCCCGCGTTCGGGCTGAAAGTATTTTAAGAAAAGTGCCTGATTTCGACCCAGAAACAAGCAGTCGTGATTTAGATGATCCTGAAGCTTGGGAAATCGTGAAGTTATTAAATGACTTCCCTACGATCGTTAAAACAGCCTGTGCTGAATTTGAACCATCTGTAATTGCTAAATACTCATTGAGATTAGCTAAGGCGTTCAATAAATACTATGCTCATACTAGAATCTTGGATGACGTTGCCCAACGTGATGCTCGGTTATCATTAGTTAAGAGTGTATCGATCGTATTGAAGGAATCACTACGGTTACTTGGGGTTAAATCACCTGACGAAATGTAATGCTCATCAATTAAATTCTGAATTAACGTATAGCGTTGATTCAGAATTTTTTTATCTAAATTTTTAAATTTACCTTTAAATTAATAACCTAAATATTAAGTATGGTACAATTAAAACTAATATTTGAGGGGAGCGAGATGCCTTTAATGAAACAAAACCAATCGCGTCAATTTTGGGCGACGGTCAGTCCCTATTGGCGAAAGTTTAGAATCATTCGTAAACGTATTTGGCAACGGTATCATATTAACCGTTGGCTGATCGCAATCATTTTGGGAATTACATTCTCAATGAGTACCTATCTGACCTTTGTGGCGAAAACCATGGATGTACAAAACTTAAACTCATCTTTAAAGCGGTCGACCGTTATTTATGACGTTAGCAATAAAAAAGCGGGTGAGCTATATGCGCAAAAGGGAACGTATGTAGGAATGAAAAACATCTCCCAAAACGTACCCAACGCGATTTTATCGACTGAAGATCGCAATTTCTATAATGAGCATGGCTTTTCCTTGAAGGGCTTTGGCCGAGCCGGATTATTATGGTTCAAGAATAAACTCTTAGGTAATAATTACATTAGTGGTGGGGGTAGTACCATTACCCAACAACTAGTAAAAAATGCGTATCTATCCCAAGAGCAGACCTTTTCTCGAAAGTTGAAGGAATTATTCATTTCAATTCAAGTCGAAAACGTCTATTCTAAAAACCAAATTTTAACGATGTACATGAATAATGCTTACTTTGGTAATGGTGTATACGGGGTAAATGATGCTTCAGAGCGCTATTTTGGAACATCGGTTAAGAACTTACCGGTGCAAGACGCTGCCGTTTTAGCTGGGATGCTAACGAACCCTAGCGGCTACAACCCCGTTGATCATCCTAAATTAGCTCTGCAACGACGCAATACCGTGTTAGATTTAATGGCTGATAACGGTAAAATTACGCGGGCTGCGGCTAGTCGTTATAAGGCCATGCCAATTACGGTTAGTGATAATTATAGTTATAAAGATAGTTATCGCTATCCATATTATTTTGATGCTGTAATTGATGAAGCGATTAATAAATATGGCTTATCTGAAGCTGATATTATGAATCGCGGGTATAAAATTTATACCAACTTAGATCAAAACCAGCAGGCATCAATGCAAACGAACTTTAACGATGCAAGTATGTTCCCACAAAATGCTGCTGATGGCACGAAAGTTCAGGCAGCATCAATTGCAATGAATCCACAAACTGGTGGCGTCTCAGCTGTAATTGGGGGCCGCGGTAAACACGTCTTTCGGGGCTATAACCGCGCTACTCAAATGAAGCGCCAGCCTGGTTCAACGATGAAGCCATTGGCGGTGTACACGCCTGCGATTGAAAGTGGTTATAACTTTGATTCAGAATTAGTGAATGAGAAAAAATCATACGGTAAAAACCATTACACTCCTAAAAACTACAATGATCAATATACTGGAAAAGTGCCGATGTATGAAGCCCTATCGCAAAGTATGAATGCACCAGCAGTATGGTTGTTGAACAAGATTGGGGTGCAAAATGGTTATAATTCGGTCAAGAAGTTTGGCATTCCAATTACGAACAGTGATAAGAACCTATCATTAGCATTAGGAGGCTTATCAACTGGGGTGTCACCACAACAAATGGCTAGTGCCTATACGGCATTCGCAAATAATGGAGTGGCTACGAAACCGTTTTACATTCGTAAAATTGTTGATTCGGCTGGTAACGTCATCGTTGATAATACTAACCATGTTTCTAGTAAACGGGTGATGTCATCAGGGACCGCCAAAAAAATGACTAGTATGATGCTAGACGTCTTTAATAACGGGACGGGAGTTGATGCAAAACCATATGGTTATGAAGTTGCCGGTAAGACCGGAAGCACAGAAGCTGATGCTACGGGAGATACTGATGCTACTCGGGACAAATGGATCATTGGATATACCCCAAACGTTGTGGTAGCAACCTGGGAAGGTTTTGATGATACCAATGGTAATCATCATCTAGAAAACCTAAGTGGAACCGGAATTGGTCCATTGTTCAGAAGTGAAATGGCATCCATTATCCCAACGACTAAGCAAACCCAGTTTAATACTCAAGATGCCCAATCGATTGTTGATGCGCAAAATAATCAATCATCATCTAATAGTAACATTTGGGATAACGTTAAAAAGAGTGGTAACTCTGTTGGCAAGAGTATTGAAAATGGTTTTGATGCAGTTAAAAAACAAACTGGTAAGTGGTTTAATGACGCTAAGAGTTTCTTAGGTGGCAATTAAAATAACGAAAAAAGCATTGCAGCGATAATTCTGCAATGCTTTTTATATGTACAAAAAAAGCGCTAAACTGCACTGCACCCCAAAGTTTGTACAAAACTTTGGGGTGTTTTTTTGTGTCTAAATATAAAGTAGAAGATAAATTAAATGTAATTAACGCATACCTAAACGGTATGGGATCGCAAATGGTGGCTAGAAACTTTGGAGTTAAAAGTAGAAATACTGTTTTATGTTGGGTTAAGAGTTACAAAAAACATGGACTAAATGGTCTTAAAAAAAGAAAGAATATAATCGAATACTCTACCAAAGAGAAACAATATATATTAAACTGGATGAAAACGACTAAATCATCTTATCCAGAGGCAGCTTATCATTTTAATATTCCTTCTCCATCAACTATCTGGACTTGGGAAAAACGACTAGAGCAAAAAGGTATTGATGGTTTATTGTCCCGAAGGGAAAGAAAAGCCATGACAAAAAGGAAAACTAACAAAGCCGAATCAAACAATACTAATACCGATAAAGAAAAATTGAAGAAGATTGAAGAAGAAAATTTAATGTTGAGAATAGAGAATGACTTCTTAAAAAAATTGAGGGCCTTAGACGACGAAGAAGACCAGAAGTAATTATTAAAATAATCGACGAACTAAGGCTGAAATACCATACCACTAAAACATTAATACTAAAGGCATTAAGGATATCTAGAAGTACTTATTATTATATTAGATCAATCCAAAATAAGCCTGATAAGCACGCTGAAATCGCTAAAATTATCAAGGATATTAAAGATAAAAATAAATCCTACGGATATAGAAGAGTGTGTTTAGAATTAACTAATCGTGGATACCGTGTTAACCACAAACTAGTATTAAAGATAATGAAAAAGAATAATTTACTATCTTCATCATATTCAAGAAAAACACGTAAGTATAATTCCTATCGTGGTCAGGTTGGAAAACTTAAATCAAATCAATTAAATCGAAGATTTAATACTGACAGACCATATCAAAAGCTCTGTACTGATATCAGTGAATTCAGATATGGAAAT
Organism: Nicoliella lavandulae; assembly: GCF_037546185.1. Classification (NCBI taxonomy): domain Bacteria; kingdom Bacillati; phylum Bacillota; class Bacilli; order Lactobacillales; family Lactobacillaceae; genus Nicoliella; species Nicoliella lavandulae. The sequence continues at coordinate 1,026,214 of NZ_JAWMWH010000001.1, forward strand.
TGTGATATTAATCATCGTATTTATCTTTCACCTATTATGGATTTATTTTCTGGTGAAATAATATCCTATAACATTAGCAGCCATCCAAATATGAACTGTGTTATGAAACCGTTGAAAGAAGTTATTCAATTAGTTAAGGATTTACCATACAGAACGACAATTCATAGTGATCAGGGAGCTCAGTATCAAAGTCATATCTGGCAAAAAGAGCTTAAGAAGAATAAGATATTTCAAAGTATGTCCCGTAAGGGGAATTGTATAGATAACTCACCTATGGAATCATTTTTCCATATTATGAAAGCTGAAATCATGGACTGTAATTATGACTTTAAAGAAGATTTAATGTCGTCAATGAAAATATGGATTGATTATTACAATAATCATCGTATTAAAACAAAACTAGGCGGAAAGTCACCGGTTCAATACCGGAAACTTTCCGCCTAGGAAAAACAATATAATAATGTACAACTTTTGGGGTGCACATCAAACGCGCTTTTTTATTATTTGCTTGATGATGAACTAGAAACGTTAATGTAGCTAGCAAGAATATCCTTTAATTGAGCATCCTTAATATCAACATTACCGTTCTTCAAGATCTTAGCAACGATATTGTGGAGCTTAGTGCTGTCTGACATTTCAGCAGTCACGATTTGATCCTTTAATTCACTGATGTGATCCTTGTAGTTACCCTTAGCTGGGTGGTTAACCATTTGGATAACTTGGTAACCGTAAGAAGTCTTAACCGGGGTCTTAGTGTAGTCACCCTTGTTCTTAAGTTCATAAGCAGCCTTCTTGAATGCGGAATCAAGTGAAGTTGAAGTGTTATCGAATGCAGCCATCCGACCACCATTGTTCTTAGTAGAAGTATCAGTAGAGTACTTCTTAGCTAAGCTAGCGAAGCTCTTACCACTCTTCAATTGACTAATTACAGTTTCAGCAGTTGACTTCTTAGCAACTAAGATAGTGTTAACCGTAATCTTTGGTTGGTAACTCTTGAATTGCTTCTTCAAAGTAGCATCTGAGAAGTTAGTGTTATCCTTAACGGCAGCTTCAAGAAGTAAATTATCTCTAATTTGACTCTTGAAGGAAGCGTTAGTTAATCCTTGTTGTTCAAGTACGGCACTAAATTGTGAACCGTATTGATTCTTGTATTGGTTAAATACAGAATTAACTTTGGAATCCTTAACTTGGCTACCATAGTTCTTTTCTAGAACCTTGTTTAAAATCATTTGTTGAAGGACTTGTTTACCATTAGAAGTTTCCTTCATACTACTGTAGTATTGGCTTTGAGTAATCTTACCACCATTAGTAGTAACAACTGCAGTGCTACCACAGGCTGCTAAGGTTAAACTCAAAAACAATCCGGCTACTCCGACTAGCCATTTTCTCATAAAAAAAACACATCCATTTCATACAAAATTGTAAGTATTTAATTATTTAACAAGTACCAATATAACATAATTAACCATAATGGTATAACTGTATTTGCTACCTTTAACAAAAATTAAATGAAACGACTACTTTAAACGGTTGATTGCGTCGTTGATCTTATCTAAATGGGGTTGAATTTCAAATGTATATTCGTCCATTCTAGATTGCATATCGCGAATAACTGGCTGGGCACGTTGTAATTCCACCTTGAATTTAGCTAGGGCATCGTTAAATTGAGCCTTATCACGGTTGAACTTTTGCACTTGCTCTGTTTTTTGCATGATGAATTGCTTACTATTTTCAAAGAAGTGTTGTGGAGATTCACGATTAGCGATTAAATAGACGGCTAATGCTCCCGTAGCACCGCCAGCTAGTTTTAATAAACCTTTCATTATGATTCCTCCATTTGTTCTTTAATTGCGTGGGCGATTGATTCGTACTTTGCATTGTCGTACTTACTAGAGTTATCAGTAAAGTGCATGCTAAAGCCATCGTCCTTAGTGTAGCGAGGAATGAGGTGGAAATGAGAGTGAAATACTGATTGATATGCTAATTCACCATTGTTATTAACAATGTTCATTCCCTTAATATCTGGGCTGAATTTACGGATTGCCCGTGCAATTTTAGGAATTCTAGCAAAGACTTGGCTCGCAAATTCACTATCGTATTCATAGATATTAGGAACATGCTTTTTAGGAATGACTAGGGTGTGGCCAGGGGTAGTTTGAGATATATCTAAAAAGGCCTTTACAACGTCATCTTCGTAAACGGTATAACTTGGGATATCGCCACTAATAATTTTACAAAAAATACAATCGTTCATATTCATTACCTGCCTTATCGTTTATTAATTTAATTATACACTATGCGAAAATGCTTTGGAAAACCAAAGGGTTATGATGTCATTATGCTATAATATAATTAGTAGAATATAAAGGAGGAATTAGCTTGTCCTTACAGGTAAAAAACGTTGTGGGAGGATATTCCCAAGTTCCAGTTTTAAAGGATATTTCATTCGACGTTCGTGATGGTGAATTAGTCGGATTAATTGGTTTGAACGGGGCTGGGAAATCAACGACAATTAATCATATTATCGGATTGTTGACCCCATTTTCTGGTACGATCGATATTAACGGCTACCAAATTGCAACAAACAATCAAGAATATAAAAAACAAATTGCATATATTCCTGAAATTCCAGTGTTGTATAACGAACTAACGTTAAAAGAACACATTGAGATGACCATTATGGCCTATCAACTAGATCATGAGAAAGCATGGCAAAAAGCACATTCATTATTAAAAACGTTTCGGTTGGATAATAAGTTAGATTGGTTTCCGGTGGATTTTTCTAAGGGGATGAAGCAAAAAGTCATGATCGTCTGTGCGTTTTTAACGGATGCTCAAATGTTTGTGATTGATGAACCGTTCTTAGGACTAGATCCATTGGCAGTTAATGACTTATTAGACCTAATTAACGACCGTAAAAAGCAGGGATGTAGCATTTTAATGTCGACCCATGTGTTAGATACGGCGGAACGATTCTGTGATCGATTTGTATTAATTGATGATGGCCACATTGAAATTGAGGGTAGCTTAGCAGAACTAAAAGCTAAGTTCCCAGATGCGGGTGATTCATTGAATAATATTTATCTTTCCTTAGCAAAGGGTGAGTTAAAATGATTGATCTATTTAAAACGCGATTGGGCCAACATCTTACAGAAATGGTTAAATACTTACGGTATGTGTTTAATGACTTCTTTGTTATTGCGTTGCTATTTTTAATTGGTGGATTGGGGTTATCTTATTCTAATTTACTAAAGCAACTGCACACCGGACTATGGTGGCCTGCTTGGATTGTGCTCATCGTTTTATTAGGAGCGCAGAGCTTTAACCATTTAGCTACGTTATTAAAACCCGCAGATCGCGTCTTTTTATTGCCACGTGAAGTGGAAATGAAACAGTATCTAAATCACGCGTTTAATTATAGCTTTATGGTAGCAGCTTTATCGCAAGCTGCGGTTTGGTTCGTGTTGATTCCGTTTATTCGAACCACGTTAGCATGGAACTGGACACAGTTATTGTTGCTATTAGTTACAATGGTGCTTCTTCGGGGTGTTGACTTTCAATTGGTCATTAACCAAGCGTACCCCGTAAAACACGTACGTGCTGGTTGGCATTTCACACTTTACCGCTGGATTGCAACCGTAGTGATTTTGGGTGCCTTTATGATGCAATTAGCTTGGTTCGGATTTGGATTAGGCCTGTTAAACTTGGTTGTCATTCTTTGGGTTAATGCCAAAATTGATAACCGCTCATTAAAATGGGACTTCTTAATTGAAGCTGAAGATGCCAGAATGCTATCACTTTATAAGTTCTTCAACCTATTTACTGATGTTCCAGATGTTAAACGGGCTACTAAACGGCGGCGCTATCTTGATTGGTTAGTTAATCGGATTCAAGCAACGCCTCAGAATATCTATTTATACTTGTATGGACATTCAATCGTTAGAAATGGTGAGTACAGTGGATTACATTTACGACTAACGTTAATCGGGGCGGTATTATTATTTGGAGTTAGCGGTCTATATCTCCCCATCTTAATTAGTTTATTGTTTATTTATCTAATTGGGTTCCAATTGATTCCGTTCTACTCTAATTTTGCTGGCAATGTGTTTACCCATATTTACCCCGTATCAGATGAGTTACAAATTAGTAGTTTCAAAAAAATTATTTCAATCTTATTGTTAGTTACAGCTGTAATTTTTGCGGTAATGGCATTCATTGGAAGTCATTCACTGCTGACCGGTGGGATTACTTTAGGATTTAATCTCATCGAAGTTTGGTTCTTAGTGAACCGAATGATTCCCAAACGAATTCAAAATAATTTAAATTAAAAGGAGCAAGTTATGCGCGTAAGACATAAATCATGGGCGAAACCATATATTGAATCCCATCCCGAATTAATCGTTACTAATCCCGAAGAATGGGTAGGTAAATGGGATAGTCGGTTTCCAAAACAACAACCATTAAACCTAGAAATTGGGATTGGTAAGGGTCAATTCATTATTGAAATGGCTAAAAAACATCCCGAAATTAACTTCATTGGAATCGAACTCCAAGAATCAGTGATTGCCGTCGCATTACGGAAGTTAGTGGATGAACAATTAACGAACGTTCAACTAGTGGAAACTGATGGGGCATTAGTAAATACACTATTTAAGCCCAATGAAATTGATAAAATGTATTTAAACTTTTCTGATCCATGGCCAAAAAAACGCCATGCTAAACGTCGTTTAACTTCATCTGCCTTTTTAGGTAGTTATAAGGACGTCCTAAAAGACGGTCATCAATTAGAATTTAAAACTGATAACCGGGGTTTGTTTGAATATTCATTGATTTCATTGAATCAATTTGGCACTAATTTCGAATATGTATCTCTTGATCTACACAATAGTCCAGAACAAGAGGATAATGTTGAAACTGAATATGAAGCTAAGTTTAGTCAAAACGGTCCCATCTATAAAATTGTGATTAATTTTAAAACCGAGTAGCGGGTTGACTACCGGCATGGTAGAGACTAGTGATAATACCGTTTTGATTAGCCCTAAATTGATATTGAACGATGGTGTTTTGATCTAAAATGTTAATGCCACCTAGATAGTAGTTCTCCGATAGGAGCATGTATTTGGGCGCCAGCCATGTGCCATAAATATTTTGATTGGCAAATCGCTGATTGATCTGACTGTAGATTCTCTTTTCAGTTCGAATCCGCCATTCTTTTCTAATTGATAGGGCCGTGCCGATCACAACGACCCCAGCGAGTACACTGAACTTCGTTTTGTTTTGCAAAAATTACACCTGATTTCTATTGAAATTAACGCTATATTATTATTATAATCAAAACGAACGAATTTGCCGATGAATTAAGTTATAATAATGATTACGATTAAAAATATGGGAGTGATAATCATGGAAGAATTAGCACCAATGAATTTAGAACAATTAACGACCAAGATCGCAAAAGGTAAGTACATCTTATTTTTCACTGCGACCTGGTGTCCTGATTGTACTGTAATTAAACCAGCAATGCCAGAAATCGTTGCTAACCATCCTGAATACACGTTCTTATCTGTTGATCGGGATGACAACATTGACTTGGCAGCTGAATTGAATATTTTTGGGATTCCAAGCTTCGTCGCATTTGAAGATGGTAAGGAAATCGGTCGCTATGTTAATAAGGAACGCAAGACCCAAGCCCAAGTAGAAAGTTTTATTGACTCACTAGACTAATAAAAGGAATGATAAATTAATGATTGCAAGTTATAACCCTTCTCAATTAGGTGACGTTTTAATCGTAGTATTACGTCCAGATGCAGCCGAACAAACGACTGAAGTAAAGGGAAATGTAGCTAAAATTGCTGATGCTAGTAATGGACAAGCCTTAGGGTTCAACATCTTTAATGTTAGCGAGGTCTTACCTGATATTAAGGACCATAATGGTCAAGTGTATTTAGATGCAGCTGACGTTGATAAATTAAACCAAGTACTACAGGAGAATGGTTTTAGTGATCAACTAACGGTTGATCATGACCCTAAATTTGTGGTGGGATACGTAAAATCAGTTGAAGCCCATCCTAAATCTGACCATCTAAAGATTACTGAAACTGAAGTTGATGGTGGTCAAACCCTTCAAATCGTCAGTGGTTCGCCTAATATGCAAGCCGACATTAAAGTCGTGGTTGCAAAGGTTGGAACTATGATGCCAAGTGGACTAATTATTTGGCCTGGTGAATTAAAGGGTGTTGAAAGTGATGGAATGATTTGTTCCGGACGGGAACTAAAGATTCCAAATGCCCCACAAAAGCCAGGAGCATTGATTTTACCTGATGACTATCAAGTCGGGACCAAATTTGATTTTGCAAAGGCACAGGGACTATTTTCATAAGGAGTTTTGGTCACTCCTTTTTTATACATAATCTATTATTTAAAGTGATTAAGGGTGAATAAAGATGAACCACTATGATGGACCAGCGTTTTACCGACGCTTTTTAAATAAAAATAAACAACTAAATGACCAAGCCAGTTATTCTAATAATAAAATGACCAACAGCAGTCGACGAACAGCAACTAGTGCGCCTGATTCACAGCAGGGCGGCAACTTTCGGACCAATGGTGAAAACATGATTGCTAAGATGACTAGTGCTTTTCAACCCAAGGGGAATTATGCCAAGCGCAAGTCAGCTGATAACTATCTGAATGAATCGAAATTAGGTCGTTATTATCTTCGGTTGATCAATGAATTAGCTAAGTCAGATGCAGATTGTACGCTATTTGATGATGGCATTGATACGCGGGCGAATTCTGATGTGATTCAATTTGGGGATGTTGATGAAACACCTGAGAGCATCGTTGCTAGTCAAACTCCATTAGCAGGGCCAAGTAGTGCTGAACGATCGAATCAATCATTTGAAGCAGCAGTAGCTAGTCACTATGCTCAATCCACTAGTGATGAGGAATATTATCAACGAATTCATAATGCTGATGTTACTGATGACTCTAAGGCTGAATCTGACGCGGCTACTCAAATTAATTCGGTTGCTCCTCGATCATCTGAATCGGGCCGGCATTTTAAATCAGCTGCGGTTAGTTCAGCGCCGATGGATGATACGAAGTCAGCGGATGAATCACACCACGCAGGATTCAGTTCACATGCTAGTGAACAAGCAGCTCAGTCTGATCATGATAATAACTCGAACGAATCGGCAGTTGTATCAAGTGAAGCTCCACAGTCAATGGATGAACACCCCCAAGTAAATAAAGCCGAACATAAGCCTAAACGAGGATTAGGGCATTCACTCTCATCGATTTTAGATAATGAAACAGATGCGCAAAAGGACGTTGAGTTTTTTAAAGATGAACTAGGGACCCCTAAGTCATCTGTTGCTGAATCAGTGGTTCAAGCGCCAGCGACCAAAAGTGATGTAGAACCTCATCAGGTAACTAGCGCTTCTCATGATGATGAAAATGCGCCAGGGGTCTTTCCGGTTGAGAATACTGATCATGAGACCCTCAGCAGTGGTACTGAATACGATCAAGGATATCAATTCCCCCAATTTTCACTATTGAACGAACCCCAACGCAGTGATGATGAAGACCTAGATGATTGGATTATTAAACAATCTGAAATCTTAGATCGGACCTTGCACGCATTTCATGTAAATGCTGAGGTGGTGGACTGGACGAACGGACCTACGGTAACTCAGTTCCAAGTTAAACTAGCACTAGGGGTTAAAGTTAGCAAGATTACGAACCTAAATGATGATTTGAAATTGGCACTAGCTGCCAAGGACATTCGAATTGAAGCACCCATTCCTGGTCGGACCACAGTCGGGGTTGAAATTCCGAATCCAAAGCCTAGACCAGTGATGTTATCTGAAGTATTAGATGATGATGCCTTTCGACAAGCTAAGTCTGATTTAACGATTGCACTAGGGGTGGACTTAACTGGTAAGCCCCAAGTTACTGATATTGCTAAGATGCCCCATGGCTTAATTGCTGGGGCGACTGGTTCTGGGAAGAGTGTGTTCATTAATAGTTTGTTGGTCTCACTATTGTATAAAGCCACGCCTGCTCAGTTAAGATTGTTATTGATTGATCCTAAAGCGGTTGAATTGGCTCCTTATAATAATATTCCACATCTATTAGCACCGGTCATTTCAGAACCGAATGAGGCTTCAGCTGCATTAAAATGGGCAGTTAAAGAAATGGATGAACGCTATGAAAAATTAGCAGCAGCCGGCGCCCGTAACATTGAACAGTTTAATGAAAAGGCGGATGAAAGTAACCAACCAGCATTAAAGATGCCATATATTGTTATTATCATTGATGAATTGGCTGACTTAATGATGGTCGCATCCACTGAAGTCCAAGATTACATTGTTCGAATTACACAAAAGGCACGGGCAGCTGGGATTCATTTAATCGTAGCGACCCAACGGCCAAGTGTTGATATCGTAACGGGAACCATCAAAAATAATATTCCGACCCGAATTGCGTTTATGGTTTCTAGTCAAGTTGACTCCCGCACGATTATTGATACTGCCGGAGCTGAACGGCTCTTGGGGAAAGGTGACATGCTCTACTTGGGTAACGGAAAGAGTCAGCCACTGCGGATTCAAGGAACGTTCGTTACTAACGATGAGATTGAACGCGTGACTGCTGCGGTACGGACTCAGGGAACGCCTAAGTATGCCTTTAACCCTAAGTCGTTACTAAAGAAGGTCAACATGGTTCAACAACAAGATGAAATTATGCCGGAAGTATTGGCATACATTGCTAAGGAAAAGACGGTTTCAACATCGAAATTACAACGCGTCTTTTCGATTGGGTACAATCGAGCGGCTAGTTTGATTGATGACTTAGAACAACAGAATTATATTTCAGGACAGCATGGTTCTAAGCCACGGGAAGTTTATCTGACCGAAGATGATTATAAAAAATTAAATCTTTAATTAAAAATCAAGTAAATTTTTAAAAATACTGCTATGATTAAAGTTGAAAAAATAGGGGGATTAAAAAATGGATAAAAACACAATTTATCATTTTGTAGGAATTAAGGGAACTGGGATGAGTGCAATGGCATTGATCTTGCATGATCAGGGCTATCAAGTGCAAGGATCAGATATTGATCAATACACATTTACCCAACGGGGATTAGAACAAGCAGGGATTAAAATCCTGCCATTTAATCCAGATAACATTCATGCTGGATTAACGGTGGTTGCTGGAAATGCCTTTAACGATGACCAACCAGAAATTGCCAAAGCACGTGAAATGGGCTTGACCATTTATCGTTACCATGAATTATTGGGTGAAATGATTAAGGGATACACTAGCATTGGAATTGCTGGAGCCCATGGTAAAACCAGTACAACTGGATTGCTAGCGCACGTTTTAAGTGGAATTTCACCAACTGATTACTTAATCGGTGATGGAAGCGGTAAGGGGGTTCCAGATGCCCGGTTCTTTGTTTATGAAGCCGATGAATACCGTCGTCACTTCTTAGCAACTAGTCCTGATTACGCAATCATGACTAACATTGACTTTGACCATCCTGATTACTACACCGGGATTGAAGACGTATTTGATGCATTTCAAACTTTTGCTAATCAAGTTAAAAAGGGTATCTTTATTTGGGGTGATGATAAAAACCTCAGAAGAATTAAGGCTTCAGTGCCGATTTACACTTATGGAACTAATGACGATGATGATTTTAGAGCAGTTAACATTAAGCGGACTACTGAAGGTTCACAATTTGATGTCGTTTACCATGATAAGAACCTGGGAACGTTTAAGATTCCATTGTTCGGTGAACACAATATCTTAAACTCATTGGCTGTAATTGCGGTATCATACTTTGAAGAAGTTAACTTAGATGAAATCCGGCGTGAATTATTAACCTTTAAGGGTGTTAAACGTCGTTTTGCTCAACGTAAGGTAGCTGATATGGTGATCATTGATGATTATGCTCACCACCCATCTGAAATTAATGCAACTTTAGATGCAGCCCGGCAAGAATATCCAAATAAGGAAATTGTCGCAGTGTTCCAACCCCATACGTTTAGTCGGACCATTGCATATTTAGATGATTTTGCTGCAAGTTTAAGTAAGGCGGACAAGGTATATGTCACAAAGATTTATGGTTCACCTCGTGAAAAGTCCGGTGCAGTTTCTAGCCAAGACTTAGTGGATAAAATTACTAAGGACGGTGGCTTGATCAAGGCTGAAAACGTATCACCACTACTTGATTATAAGAATGCGGTAATCATCTTTATGGGTGCAGGAGACATTCAAAAGTATGAAAAGATTTACGAAAACTTGTTAAATGATTTACGGCCAAATGTAAATTAATGGTTAAAATGATTTAGTCCTTGCAATCATTTTGATATAATAGTATAAACAATGAAATTGAATTAATGAAAAGAGGGATTATTTTGAACAATTTTGATCAACCGACCGAAAGAAGAAGTGTTAACAACGCAGTTGGCTTAAACACTTTCTTTTCTCGAGTATACGGCTGGATGGGTGCCTCAGTTTTGATTTCTGCCCTAGTTGCGTTCTTCGTAATTAATGCCGGCATTTCAATGTCTGGTGGTGCTGCCATCGTATTAATTATTGTATGGGCAGTGATTCCATTCCTGATCCAAGGTGCGGCAATGCGCTCAGCTGGATTAGGGTTAGCCCTGTTGTTTGTTTATTCGGCAATGACTGGCTTCGTATTTTCTAACATTTTGATGGTTTATACGAATACTTCAATTGTTGCAGCATTTGTTTCAAGTGCTAGTTTATTCATTACGATGAGTATCTATGGGTTTGTTACGAAACGTAGTTTAGCTAAAATGGGAACCATTTTAATTGCGGCATTGATTGCAATCATTGTGGCATCAGTTATTAATATCTTCTTGCATATAGGAGTATTATCATTGATCATTTCAATCATTTCAGTAATTATCTTTACTGGATTAACTGCATATGATACGCAAATCCTAAAGAATTTCTACAACCAAAATAGTGATGAAAGTACTGCAACTGCAATTGCTATTGGGGGCGCATTAACGCTCTACATTAACTTCATTAACTTATTCTTGAGTTTACTACAAATCTTTGGAATGGGTGACAATCGCAACTAAGCTTGCGTGATTCAAAAGAGACTACCGATTAATTTATCGGTGGTCTCTTTTTTAAATCATTCCAATTTGTTATATAATATTGAAAGGATAAAATTCGTTAAAAAATTAAGGAGATTTTACATGGCTGATAAGAGACTTCTATTAATCGACGGGAATAGCATTGCATTTAAGGCTTTTTATGCGCTCTTTCAATCTGTTGATCGATTTACTAATCATGAAGGGTTACACACAAGTGCTATCTATGGTTTTAACACCATGCTTGATAACATCTTAACGGCAGTGCAACCAACGGCAGCTTTAGCAGCATTTGATGCTGGCAAAGTGACTTTTAGAACTAAGTTATATGATGACTATAAGGGAGATCGTAAAAAGACCCCAACGGAACTAATTGAACAATTTCCATACATTAAGGAATTACTCAAAGATCGCGGAATTAAAAGTTATGAATTAGCTAACTATGAGGCTGATGACATTATTGGGACGTTATCGAAACAAGCAGAAGCAGCTGGCTATGAAGTGACAATTGTAACTGGTGATCGTGATTTAACCCAGTTGTGTTCTGATCATGTTACAGTTAGCGTTTCTAAAACGGGGGTCAGTGAAATTGACCATTATACTGCTGATTATGTAAAGGAACATTTGGGCATTACGCCTAAACAAATTATTGACTTAAAGGGGCTGCAAGGAGATACCTCTGATAATTATCCTGGGGTGACTAAGGTAGGTCCTAAGACCGCGGATAAGTTGATCAAACAATTTGGCTCCATTGAAAATTTATATGATCATATTGATGAAGTCACTGCTAAAAAATTAAAGGAACACTTAATTGAAGATCATGACCAAGCATTGTTATCTAAGCGATTAGCAACCATTGACTGCAATGCCCCTGTAACCATTGGCTTAGATGAATTAGAATATATGGGTAATCAAGACGAAGCCTTAATTGCATTTTATAAGCGCATGAATTTTAACAAGTTCTTGAGTCAAATGAACTTGCAATCTGAAATGCCAACGATTGAATATACAATGATTGATGCTGATCATTTAAATGATGTAAAGCTATCCGGTGCCGTGACCTTATACCTAGGAATGGACGGTGATAACTACCACCAAGCACCATTTGTTGGATTTGTTATTGGGGATGGCGATCATTGGTATGTGAGTCGGGATGTTGAATTACTTAAATCAGCACCATTAAAGGATCGCCTAACTGACGATCAAACGCCAATTAGCGTGTTTGATGCTAAGCGGGCATACGTAGGATTAAATCGGCTAGGCATTAAGTTGAACCACGTCGATTTTGATATGCTGTTAGTTTCTTATCTTCTCAATACCAATGATAATAGCAACGACCTTAGTAAGGTTGCTAGTAAACATGGCTACTATGGAGTTAAATCTGATGATGATGTCTATGGAAAAGGAGCTAAGCGTTCGATTCCAGAAGATGATCAAACGCTATTTGACCATTTAGCATCCAAAGCACTTGCGATTTCGGCATTAAAGGATAAAATGTTTAAAGAATTGGATGAACATGATCAAACTAGATTATACCAAGAAATTGAACTGCCAATTGCGTTCGTATTAGCTAGAATGGAAATTCAAGGGATTACTGTTAATCGAGATCAGCTGATTTCGATGGGCAGTAAGCTATCAGAACGAATTGCCGAGTATGAACAAGCCATCTATAATGATGCTGGTCAAGAATTCAATATTGGATCGCCAAAACAACTAGGTGAGATTCTATTTGAGAAGTTACACTTACCAGTGATCAAAAGAACCAAGACGGGATATTCCACCTCAGTGGATGTTCTAGAAAAATTAGCTCCCGAGGCACCGATTGTCGATAATATTTTAAAGTATCGTCAATTGTCTAAAATTGCTTCGACCTATGTAGATGGATTATTAAAGGTGATTTATCCTAGTGATAATAAGGTCCACACTCGTTACTTACAAACATTGACCCAAACGGGCCGGCTGTCATCTGTTGATCCTAATTTACAAAATATCCCAATTCGCACCGATGAAGGACGCCAAATTAGACGGGCGTTCGTACCTAGTCATCCGGGTTGGCAAATTTTTTCATCTGATTATTCACAAATTGAGTTGCGGGTCTTAGCTTCGATCAGTGGCGATACCAATATGCAAGATGAATTCAATCATAATGATGATATTCATGCGTCAACGGCGCGGCGAATCTTTGGGTTACAGTCTAACGATGAAGTTACACCTGAATTAAGAAGACAAGCTAAGGCAGTTAACTTTGGAATCGTGTATGGGATTAGTGACTTTGGTTTGGCTAAAAATACGGGAATTAGTCGTAAGGATGCCAAACAATTTATTGATAAATACTTTGCTGAATATCCAAAGGTCAATGAATACATGCAAAATGAAGTTAAATTTGCCCATGCTAACGGCTTCGTCGAAACGATTACCCACCGGAGACGTTATTTACCAGATATTCATTCCCGTAACTTCCACCAACGTTCGTTTGCAGAACGGACTGCTATGAATTCACCTATTCAAGGGAGTGCGGCCGATATTATCAAGATTGCCATGATCAATATGGAATCAGCATTGGCGGGGATGCAAGCGAAGATGCTATTGCAAATCCATGATGAATTAGTGTTCGAAGCTCCAGCAGAAGAAATTCCAGTATTAGAAAAACTGGTGCCAAAAGTAATGGATTCAGCTGTTAAATTACAAGTACCATTGCGTGTGGCCAGTCATCATGGGCCAACGTGGTACGATGCAAAATAAAAAAGATAAGAGGGTTAAACAATGCCAGAATTACCTGAAGTAGAAACCGTAAGAATCGGATTAACAGAATTAGTGCAAGGCGCTACCATTAACAATGTTGATGTTATCTATCCTAAGATGATCAATGTTTCATCAGCTCAATTTATTGATGCATTAACTGGGAGTACCATTGAAAAAATCGACCGGCGTGGAAAATACTTACTCTTTCGTTTGAACAATGGATACACCGTTGTTTCACACTTACGAATGGAAGGAAAGTACGATGTTGAAAAAGATGGGACTAAACCAGACAAACATACCCATATTATTTGGCATCTAACGGATGGTCGTGAACTTCGTTATAATGATAGTCGTAAGTTTGGGCGAATGTATTTAATTAAAAATGGTCAGGAAAATACATTGTCCGGGATTGGTACGATTGGACCGGAACCAACTAGTGATCAGCTTACTTTTGAATACATGAAACGAATCATGAACAAGAGCCGAGGCAAGATTAAACCGTTCCTATTGAATCAAGACCACATTGCAGGACTTGGTAACATTTATACCGATGAAGTGCTTTGGATGAGTAAGATTCATCCAGAACAAATCACGAATTTGATTACTGATGATCAAATTCGGGAATTACGGCAAAATATCATTGATGAAATTGCAGCAGCAATCAAGGGCCATGGAACTACGGTTCATTCATACTCCAATGCATTTGGTGAAGCTGGTCAATTTCAAAGTCAATTGCATGTTTACGGCAAGAAGGGCCAACCTTGTGAACGTTGTGGTACGCCGATCGAAAAGATTAAGGTGGCACAACGAGGAACTAGTTTTTGTCCTAATTGTCAACGAATCGTGACTGCTAATGACTAAGTTAGTTGGGCTCACTGGTAGCATTGGCACTGGCAAATCGACCGTTAGTAAGATGTTTGCGGAAGCTACGGTCCCGATTATTGATGCGGATTTAATTACTCATGATCTACAAAAGGCAGGGACTGATTGTTACCAGGCATTAGTGAATGCATTTGGGCCATCGATTGCTGGTGGGGATGCAATTGATCGGAAGGCGTTAGGCCAATTGGTGTTTAACGATGCGACCCAATTGCACCGCCTTAATCGGGTGATGGATCTTTATATTCGCCAAGCAATCTTAAATCAAATTAATGATTACGAACATAAAGCCGTGCCGTTGGCAATATTGGATGCGCCATTGTTATTCGAAGCAGGGTATGAAGGATATGTTGATACAACTGTCTTTGTGAGTTGTGATGTTGATAAACAAGTTCAACGCATTAAATTACGTAACCACGTTGATACTGAGACGGCAATGAATTTAATCGATCAACAATGGAGTCAACAAATTAAGCAATCATTATCTAAAGTAGTGATTAATAATTCTGGTTCGATTAGTCAAACTAAGCAACAAGTGTTAAAATTATTGGAAAACCTATGTTAAAAACGATGAGGTGATTAGTGATGAAATGTCCCCATTGTCATAAGAATAGTTCAAGAGTAGTCGATTCAAGACCTACCAATGATGGGACCGTCATCAGAAGAAGACGTGAATGCGAAAACTGTGGTTATCGTTACACCACGTTCGAACGAGTAGAATCAGCACCATTATTAGTGATTAAGCATAATGGTAATCGTGAAGAATTTAACCGTGATAAGATGTTACGCGGCATTATTCGCTCGGCTGAAAAACGGCCTGTTTCAATGGACTTAATGACGCAAATTGTTGATAAAGTAGAAAGTGAAGTTCGCTCGCGGGGTGAAAATGAAGTTTCTAGTCAACTAATTGGTGAGTACGTAATGAAAGAATTAGCTGATGTAGATGAGATTGCTTACATCCGGTTTGCGAGTGTTTACCGGCAGTTTAAAGATATGACAGTTTTTTATAATGAAATGAAGGAAGTTATGAACCGCGATCGCGGTAAAGATTCGAAGGATAATGATAAATAATGAACAATGATTGGAATCAAAATGATCCGAAAACAGGGTTTATTGTTACCAAGAACGAACGACTTTCAAACCTAGCAAGCGAATCGATCGATTGGTTGTACCAACCCGTAATTGGGGTCACAGCCACTGCGTTGATTCGCTTGCTTTGGCGATACAGTGAAGATCAAACGAATCCATACGTTCAACGGCAACACTATGAATTGTTTTCTTTTTTACAAATTGATGCAAAAAAATTCAATGAATGTCGAGGCCGCTTAGAAGGGGCTGGATTATTAAGAACGTTCGTTCAAAAAACGGACTCCAAACCAGTTTTAATTTACCAGTTAATCCCACCGCTGAGTAACCGGGCATTTTTTGACGATGACTTATTAAGTCTGGCATTATTGGAAAACGTAGGCGAAGCCACTTATCAAAAGCTTGCGCAACGGTTATTGATCAAGCCATTTGAGATGGATGATGCTGAAGAGATTACGCAAAATTTCTTAGATTCATTTCAAATTGATGCTGATCAAATTACTGATCAACCACAGTCAATCGTTAATTTAAAACATGATTATGATTTAAATAAACCAAACGATGATGATGATGTAAAACGACCATCGCCGAACTATGATCATCGTGATTTTAGTTTTCAATTAGTACTGGATTGTCTTAAGAGTTCCTACGTCAACGTTGAACAAGTTAAACGGCAATATCAATTAATCATTAACGAACACGAGTTATATGGTATCGATGAACTAAAAATGGCTCAACTTATCATGCGGGCCACTAATATTCGTAATAATGTGTTTTCTCCTGATAAGTTAAAATTATTGATTAGTCGCCAATACCAAACGAATAATCAGTCTGTTAAAACTGTTGTTGAAGAATCAAATAATGAAAAAAATAAGACTGATTTTGATGCCAATGACCGTAGTTTAATCAAGGCGGCTGATTATTATGCACCATTAGAGTTTATCAATCGTTTGAAGGAGTCTAAGAATGGCTTCGTTACCCAAAGCGAAGAAAATATGGTTGCAAATTTAGTTGATCAACGGATTATGTCGACGGGTGCGGTTAATATGTTGGTCTATCATATTATTGTCAATCAGGAAAAGCCCCAGTTATCAAAAAATTTATTTGACTTTATTGCTAATGATTGGGTTCAAAAATATCACGTTAAAGCGGCAACGGATGCAATGAATGCTATTAAAGCATATAATCGTAAGCAAAAAGAAAATAAAAAATTAGGTCATTATGGTCGTTCGAACTACCGTAAATCCAATGGTCAGCATAAAGATTTGCGGCCAACTTGGATGAAGGAAGGTTTGGATAACCAAGTTATTAAACCAGTAAGTGAAGAGGAACGTCGCGCAGTTATAGCTAAAATAGAAAAAATTAGAAACAAAAAATAGGAGGTGGCAAATTGAAGGATTTAAAAACTGAACTAAGGCATGCAATTAATGATAAGTTTGGTGATAAGTTTAATTATCAATCGTTAATGCGAGAAGCGTATAATGATCCAGATGTTCAAGCATTCGTAAAAGCACATTCAATTAGCAATGAATCCATCCGGCGCTCAGCGTCTAAAATTTATGAATATGTTCAACAAAAGAATAAATCAGCTAATCATGATGGATTAATTCCAGGTTATCATCCTAAATTAGTTTATAATGGGCAGATGATTGATGTTACTTATGTTCCGACATTAGCAACGATTGAAAAACAAAAGTCAAAGCAATTAAAGGAACGAGTTAAATCGATTGCGATGCCAAAGGTCATTCAGAATGCAAGTCTTAATGACTTTGACTACAAAAATAAATATTTTTCAACTCGTTCACCGATAATGGTATATGCTAGTAATTTCACTTCTGACTATCCGGAAACTGATCATTTTATCCCTGGAATGTATATTTCTGGTTCTTTTGGGATTGGGAAAACGTTTCTTATTGGTGCGATTGCTAATGAATTGGCTGAAGATGGAATTTCATCATTACTAGTTCATTTTCCCAGCTTCGCACATGAAATGAAGGAATCCATTAGCGATAATACTGGCGGTGCTAAATTAGATGCAGTAAAAAAAGCACCAATATTGATGTTAGATGACATTGGGGCAGACTCAATTTCTGATTGGGTTCGAGATGAAGTATTAGGATTGATTTTAGAATATCGAATGCAAAATGAGTTGCCAACGTTCTTTACCTCTAATTACACGATTGATGATTTAAAGGATGCTTACTTATCTGGTCGGAATAATGATGAGACCCGTGCAAATCGAATTGTTGAGCGAATTCGTTTTTTATCCCGTGAATTTCAGATGCAGGGTGATAATCGTCGCCGTAAATAAAAACGGTCTTTTGCTTGACATCCACCCTAAATGATAGTTTAATGATAAATGTAATCTTTATTAATGCAAAAGTGTTTGAAGACATGGTTTATGAATTTGAATTTATTAGGGAAGTGGTGCGTTTACTGGAAGTGCTACTAATTCAACCATAAGTTACCACTTCATTGACTGCTTAGTGGAAATGCTAAGTCGTTTGGTTAACGTTAGATACCGAATTAAGGGTTTACGGACTTATTTCCGTGAATATTTGGGTGGAACCGCGCTTATAAAAACGTCCCATGGTTACTGATATGATTTATCGGTGATCATGGGGCGTTTTTTCATTAATAAAGAAAATTAAAAATTAAGGGAGATCATAAATATGGCTCAACTTTCATTTGAATTTCCAGACGGTAGTGTAAAAGAATTCGACGCTGGAATTAATACAGAAGATATCGCAAAGTCAATTTCAATCAGTCTTGCTAAAAAAGCAGTGGCTGGTAAAGTTGATGGTGAAATGGTTGGATTAAACACCCCTCTTGAAAAGGGTGGCAAAATTGAAATTATTACTAAGGACTCTGCAGAAGCATTACCAGTGCTTCGTCGGACCGCTGCCCAATTACTAAAGGCTGCATTAGCAGATACATTTATGGGAATTCGTTTTGGTGAAAGTACTGCTGATGAAGATGGCTTCTTTGTTGATACTGACAAGGAAGATCGTCAAGTTAGTGCTGATGAATTAGATGGCTTAGCTGAAAAGATGGACGCATTAGTAAAGGCTGATGTTAAGTTAGAAACTAAGGTATTATCATTAGATGATGCTTTAAAGCAAGTTGATGGTGATCCATACCAAGCTAAACTAGTTCGTAAGTTAGCTAAGGATGATAAAGTGGTCTTCTACCAAATTGGTGATTACTTAGGCTTAGGCGAAGGGGTCGTACTACCAAGTGCTAAGCCACTTAAGTTCTTTAAGTTACTTTCAGTTGCGGGTGCATACTGGGAAGGTAAATCATCTAACCCAATGTTACAAAGAATCTTTGGAACTGCTTTCTTCAAGAAGGATGATTTAGAAGCAGACCTAAAGCAACGTCAAGAAGCCAGAGAACGTGACCACCGGGTAATTGGAAATCAACTTGATTTATTCTTTGTTGATCCAAAGGTCGGTGCTGGTTTAGCTTACTGGATGCCAAATGGGGCTACGGTTCGTCGAGTAATCGAACGCTACATTGTGGATAAAGAAGTTAACAGTGGTTACCAACACGTTGTTACGCCAGTGCTAATGAACTTAGATGTTTACAAGACATCTGGTCACTGGGCTCACTACCGTGAAGACATGTTCCCACCAATGGACATGGGTGATGGTGAAGAACTTGAATTACGGCCAATGAACTGTCCAAGTCATATTCAAATCTATAACCACCATATTCGTTCATACCGTGACTTACCAATGCGAATTGCTGAATTAGGGATGATGCACCGGTTTGAAAAGTCAGGTGCTTTAAGTGGTTTACAACGGGTTCGTGAAATGACATTAAATGATGGTCACACGTTCGTTGCTCCTGATCAAATTCAAGAAGAATTTAAGAAGATCTTGCACTTAATGATGGATGTTTACAATGACTTCGACATTAAGGAATACCACTTCCGGTTAAGTTACCGTGATCCTAAGAATACTGAAAAGTACTTCGCAGATGATGAAATGTGGAACAAGTCTCAATCAATGCTTAAGGGTGCCATGGACGAATTAGGCCTTGACTACGTTGAAGCTGAAGGGGAAGCTGCATTCTACGGCCCTAAGTTAGATGTTCAAACTTACACTGCATTAGGAAACGAAGAAACCCTATCAACGATTCAATTAGACTTTATGTTACCTGAACGGTTCGATCTACATTACGTTGGTGAAGATGGTAAGGAACACAGACCAGTTATGATTCACCGTGGAATTGTTTCTACGATGGAACGTTTCGTTGCTTACTTGATCGAACAATACAAGGGTGCCTTTCCAACTTGGTTAGCACCAAAGCAAGTTAAGATTATCCCCGTTAGTGAAGAAAAACACGGTGATTACGCTCGTAAGGTAAACGAACAACTACGTAAGTTAGGCATTCGTTCAGAAGTTGATGAACGGGCTGAAAAGATGGGTTACTTGATTCGGGATGCTCAAACTCACAAGATTCCTTACACATTAGTGGTTGGGGATGAAGAAGTTAAGAACAACAATGTGTCAGTTCGTCGTTACGGTCATGATGACAGTAACACAGCTTCTGTTGCCGATTTTGAAACTCAAATTAAGAACGATATTGATAACTACTCCCGTGAAAACTAATTCTTCCTTGACGAATTAGTTAAAAACTGGTATAGTTACCATATAAATAAAAAGCAGAAGCGTCCCGCTTCTCGCCTTAGTGATTTAAATCGCTGGGCAAATGTACGGTATAAAAATCTGATTTTAATCAGATTAAAAAGCGGGTGCCTTTGTGCGCCCGTTTTTTTCTGCTTTTTAAAATATTTGGAGGTGGATTACCATAGCAAACGATATGATGGTTAATGAAGGTATCCGGTCCCGCGATGTTCGTTTAATTGATGCTAATGGCGAACAACTTGGTGTTAAGACTAAGACTGATGCGTTAAAGTTAGCCGAAGATGCTAACCTTGATCTAGTTCTAGTTGCACCAAAAGCTAAGCCGCCAGTTGCGAAAATTTTAGATTACGGTAAATACCGTTTCGAACAACAAAAGAAGGCTCGCAAATCTCGCCAAAGTCAAAAGACGATTAGCGTAAAAGAAATTCGTTTGAGTCCAACTATTGATACGAACGACTTTAACACCAAATTAAAACGGGTTAAAACGTTCTTGAGCAAGGGTGCCAAAGTTCGGGTTTCAATTCGATTCAAAGGTCGTGCAATTACCCATAAGGAAATTGGTCGCGATGTTTTAAACCGGATGGCTGATGAAACCAAGGACGAAGCAGTAGTTACCCAAAGAGCTAAAATGGAAGGCCGGAGCATGTTCTTGATGCTTGCCCCAAACGATAATGAAAAGAAATAATTATTAATTTATAATTATTACTATTTTTTAAGGAGGAAATTCATAATGCCTAAGACTAAGACTAACCGCGCCGTGGCAAAACGTTTTAAGAAAACTGCTAAGGGTGGTTTAAAGAGTGCTCATGCTTTTACTAGTCACCGTTTCCACGGTAAGACTAAGAAGCAACGTCGTCACTTACGTGGAACTCGCGTAGTTTCTGAATCAAATGCAAAGAAGTACCTTAAGTTATTAAAATAATTTAATCTGAGAACCATTATTTAGGAGGAATTCAATATGCCACGAGTTAAAGGTGGAACCGTTACACATGCACGTCGTAAGCGCATGCTAAAAGCAGCAAAGGGATACCGCGGTGCTAAGAGCCGTTTATTCAAGACTGCTAAAGACCAAGTTATGAAGTCACGTACTTATGCTTTCCGTGACCGTCGTAATAACAAAATCAACTTCAGAAAGCTTTGGATCGCACGTATCAATGCTGCTGCAAGAATCAATGGTTTAAGTTACAGCAAACTTATGCACGGTTTGAAGTTAGCTAATATCGAAGTTAACCGTAAAATGTTAGCTGATTTAGCTGTTAACGATGCTGATGCATTTAAGGCATTAGCTGAAGCTGCTAAAAAAGCTTTAGCATAACAGAAACAAAAACTTTCACCAAACATTTTACTTGGTGGAAGTTTTTTTCATCTATTTAATAATCAACGTGTTCATTCACGTTGATTTACATAATTTTTTAACTATGAGGGGACGCTATGATAAAACAATTTAAACCAACGTGGATGGTCAATGCAATTTACGATTTACAACCAGCGAAGCTTAAATCGATGGGTATTAAAGCTGTTTTTACTGATCTGGATAATACGGTTATTCCGTGGAATAATCCAGATGGCACTCCTCAATTACGAACTTGGTTAGCTGAACTAGCTAAGTTCAATATTAGATTGGTTGTAATTTCCAATAATAAACACGCCCGCGTGGCTCGCGCAGTGCATAATCTCGAATTAGAATTTATTTCCCGGGCATTTAAGCCATCTCCAAGTGGGATTAACCGTGCGCTAAATCGTTATCATTTACGAAATGAAGATGTGATTATGGTCGGTGATCAAATTTTAACTGATGTTTGGGCTTCCAATAACGCCCACGTTCGAAGTGTGTTAGTAAAACCACTAGTTGATAGTGATGCTTGGGTAACTAAATTTAATCGAAAGTTAGAAATCATTATCATGAAGGCATTAAGAAAACGCTACCCTGATTTAAAATGGCAGGAGGAAATTAAATAATGGAAGATGAATTACGTTGTGTTGGTTGTGGAGCTTTAATTCAAACTACTGATCCAAATGGATTGGGTTATGTCCCAGCTTCCGCACTCAAAAAAGCATTGGATAATGATGAAGATATATATTGTAAACGGTGCTTTAGATTAAGACATTACAATGAAATTTCACCAGTTAGTTTGACAGATGATGATTTCAGAAAATTATTAAGTCAGATTCAAGATACGGATGCATTGATTGTGTACGTGGTTGATATCTTTGATTTTAATGGGAGCTTAATTCCAGGACTACATCGGTTCGTTGGTGCTAATCCAATTTTAATGGTTGGTAATAAGTCTGATTTGTTGCCAAGCTCATTTAAACGGAGTAAATTAACTGATTGGATTAGACAACAAGCTAATAAGAATGGAATCAGACCAATCGGAGTCCAATTAGTATCAGCTAAGACCAATGATTCAGTCGATGATTTATTGAAAACGATTGATGAAAAGCGCAAGGGCCGCGATGTATATGTGGTCGGTGTAACTAACGTGGGTAAATCAACGTTAATCAATCAAATTATTCGTCAAAGTACTGGAATTAAAGAATTGATTACTACTTCGAGATTCCCAGGAACTACGTTAGATAAGATTGAAATTCCATTGGATGATGGAAAGGCAATTATTGATACGCCCGGTATTATTCATGCGCAACAAATGGCGCATTACTTAAATGGTAAGGACTTAAAGATTGTTGCGCCCCAAAAGAAGATCAAACCCCGGTCTTATCAATTGAATCCAGAACAGACATTGTTCTTTGGTGGGGTGGCCCGTTTTGACTACGTAAGTGGTGACAAGAAGTACGGGTTCACCGCCTATGTAGAAAATAATTTATTGGTCCATCGGACGAAACTGATTAATGCTGACGCATTTTATGAAAAACACCTAGGTGATTTATTAACGCCGCCGAGTGGTGATGATTTAGCTGATTTTCCAGCACTAGTGCGCCATGAGTTTAAAACAACTGAAAAGAGCGACTTAGTGATCGAAGGATTAGGATGGGTAACTGTTCCAGCTGGGGTAGTAGTTGCTGGTTGGGCCCCTAAACAAGTGGCCGTTTTAATTCGACGTTCAATGATATAGGAGGATTTAAATGAATTTAAGAGGAAAGCAAAAACGTTTCTTAAGAGCAAAGGCCAACCGGATGCGGCCATTGTTCTCAATTGGTAAGGAAGGTTTAAGTGATACATGGTTAACGCAGGTTAACGATGCACTTAACCGTCGTGAATTGATGAAAGTTAATATTTTACAAAATTCAGCAGTTGAACCACAAGATGTTGAAGAATTTGTTGCTGCAAATAGTGAAATTCAAGTTGTACAAAAGATTGGTCGAACGGTACTCTTATTTAAGATTGCTGATCAAGCTAAGTACCGGCATGTATCTGAGGAAGTTAAACAGGTTTAGGGGTCTAAAATGAGTAAGGTCGTATATCAAAATAATGTTAAAACATTAACTCAATTAATTCACCGCCGTGAAGGTGGCCAAAATATTGGGCTGTTAGGTGGGACCTTTAATCCAGTGCATACGGGCCATTTAATTGTAGCTGATCAAGTGCGGAGTCAATTAGGGTTAGATCAAGTCCTATTAATGCCAGATGCGATTCCACCCCACGTTGATAAGAAGAGTGCTATTAATGCTACGGACCGGGTCAATATGTTGCGCCTGGCAACTGAAACGAACCCGCACTTAGGCATTGAATTAGCTGAAATTATTCGCGGTGGCAAGAGCTATAGCTACGATACCATTCGTGAATTGACTAATCACTTTCCAAATAATAATTATTACTTTATCATTGGTGGTGACATGGTTGAGTATTTACCGAAATGGCACAAAATTAATGAATTAATTAAGATGGTGCAATTTGTAGGGGTCAAGCGGAGTGGCTATCCTATTACTTCACACTATCCAATTGTGTGGGTCGACGTGCCAATGATTGATATTTCATCGACTCTCATTCGAAACAAAATTCGGCAAAACCAATCAGTTAAGTATTTAATTCCAGATGCGGTAGATCAATATATAAAGGAGAATCATCTTTATGGATAAGGTAATTTTGGACTATCATGAAAACATTGTTCCCTATGATCGAGACGAATTAGTGCATAAATTAAGCCAAGCATTGAAAACTAAGCGATTTGAACATGTTCAACGGGTGGAACAAATGGCAATTAAACTAGCTCGCTTGAACGGAGTGGATGAAGAATTAGCCAGTATTGCTGGATTAGTGCATGATTATGCTAAACAACGTCCGGATGAAGATTTCATCAATACGATCAAGCAATACCAATTGGACCCGGATTTATTGAACTACGGTAATGCAATTTGGCATGGGTACGTAGGTTGGATCTTAATTAAAAATGAACTAGGAATTAATAACATCGATGTTTTAGAAGCAGTGAAATATCACACGATTGGGGCCCCTTACATGAGTAAATTGGCTCAGGTAATTTACATGGCTGACTATATCGAAACTGGCCGCGATTTTCCAGGAGTTGAAGAAGCGCGCCAAATTACATTTGATAACTTAGCCAACGGGGTTGCCTATCAAACCTTTAATACCTTAAACTACCTAATTAACAAACATGCAGCAGTGTACCCTAAGACTATTGATACCTTTAATGCATGGGTACCAAACGCTGCCATATACAGAAAGGATTAATTTACAATATGAACAGTAAAGAAAAAGTAGAAATTGCAGTTAAGGCTGCTGATGATAAACGAGCTCATGATATTGTAGCTTTAAACGTGGAACAAATTAGTTTAATGGCCGATTATTTTGTTATTATGGATGCCTCATCAACTAGACAGGTTAAAGCCATTGCCGAAGCCATTGTTGAAGAAGCCGAAAAACATGATATTGCCATTAAACAAGTTGAAGGAAAAAATGAAGCCCAATGGATCCTAATTGATTTAGGGGATGTAATCGTGCACGTATTCCAAAAGGAACAACGTGAATTTTATGACTTGGAAAAATTATGGTCAGATGCAGCTGAACTAGACGTTAGTGCATGGGTAAATGAATAATGATTTATACTGAGTTCGCTGAACTATATGATGAACTGTTCGACCCTGAGATGTATCAACAATGGCTAGCGTTCGTCCAGGCGAATACGCGTCCCGGTTCATTATTAGACTTAGCATGTGGCAATGGTCGCTTGGCAATTTCATTAGCTCAAAATGGCTATCAAGCGGCCGGCTTAGATTTATCTGCCGATATGTTAGCCATTGCGAGCCAAAAGGCCACCACAGCCGGCGTTGAATTACCATTATATAATGGCAACATGTTGGATTTAGCCGGATTAGCAGCTCGGGATGTAATTACTTGCTTTGACGACTCGATTTGTTACTTGGCAAACGCAGCTGAAGTTGCCGAAATGATGAAGCAGGTGTTTGCAACGCTAAATTCTGGTGGAATATTCTTGTTTGACGTGATTACACCCTATCAAACGGATGTAGTGTATCCTGGTTATATGTATAATTATCATGATGAGGATCGAGCATTTATGTGGCGTTCATATGCGGGTGATGATGAACATTCAGTTGAACATGATTTATCATTTTTTAATTATAATCCGACTAAGGATGCCTATGAT
This sequence comes from Nicoliella lavandulae, assembly GCF_037546185.1. Taxonomy (NCBI): domain Bacteria; kingdom Bacillati; phylum Bacillota; class Bacilli; order Lactobacillales; family Lactobacillaceae; genus Nicoliella; species Nicoliella lavandulae. Next base: position 1,052,296 of record NZ_JAWMWH010000001.1, read on the forward strand.
GAAGTATCAGAATTACATCGTGAGCGGACCTATCCACTTGATGTTTATCAAAAGGCATTAACGGACGCTGGCTTTACCGCAATTAACGTTAGTGCTGATTTTGGCAATGCAGAAATCAAACCAGATACAACCAGATGGTTTTTTACCGCAAAGAAGGGATAATTAATGTTATCAGCTGTTGGAATCATTGCAGAATATAATCCATTCCATAATGGCCATGCCTATCAACTACAACTAGCTAAACAGCGGACCAATGCAGACGTTGTAGTGGCGGTTATGAGTGGTAATTGGGTGCAACGTGGGGCGCCCGCAATTGTTGACAAATGGGTCCGCACTGAAATGGCATTGGCAATGGGCGTGGATTTAGTTGTTGAACTACCAGTTTTCGATGCAGTTCAACCGGCTGATTTATTTGCCCGGGGTGCCGTTCGTATTGTTGATCAACTACAATGTGATTCCTTAGCATTTGGTTGTGAACATGCTGATTATGATTTTGCTCAATTAGGCCGCATAGCAGTTGATGATGATCAAGCCCATTTTCGTGATTATCAACAACCATATCCAGCATTGATTCAGGCGGCAATAAACGAGCAATTTGGGATTAACATTAACCAACCAAATGATATTTTAGCGTTGAACTATGCTCAAGCTGTTCATCAATTAGATTCAAAAATGCAATTAGTTCCCATTGAACGGGTTGGCAGCCGCCATCATGATGCTGACTTTAATGGGGCATTAGCGAGTGCGAGTGCGATTCGAAAAGCGATTTTGAGTCGCTCCATTAAGACCGTACAACCGTACCTACCGGCACCGGTATACTCATTATTGCAAAATCATAATTATCTTGATTTATCTGCATTTTGGAGTATCATTCGATATCAATTGGTTATGACGCCATTAGATGAGTTGAATCAACGTTATCAAATGACGGAGGGACTCGAGTATCGGCTGAAGGAAGCAGCAATTAAGCACGCTAAATTCAAAGAATTTATGAGTGCTATCAAGACGAAACGATATACCTATTCTCGCCTACAACGATTATTAGTGTATGTCTTATTACAAGCAAATCAAGATGATTTTATTCACCATGATCCATATTTACGGGTCCTTGGGTTCAATCCAACCGGTCAACAATATTTAAACCAAGTAAAGAGTCAAATTGATTGGCCAATTATTTCAAAGATTGACCAATCAATGTTAAAATCAGTGATTAAAACAGAATTCAATGCCGGAATGCTGATCCAAATGAAAAATGGCCAATATCAAGATTTATATCGCCATCCAATCATTAAAAAGTGAGGCTATCAAGGAAATTACCTTGACATTGAAATTATGTATATGTATAATTAGTCACGTTGCATTAGGAGGAACAGTTAATGAAATGGTATTTAAGTGATTTAAAAGATTACAAAGACGTGCCACTTTCTGAACAAGAAACGTTAGATTTAAAGGATGACCTTTTATCTAGATACTCTGATCAAATTCTTGATGTTCAACCTATTGATGTTGAATCACATGTATTTTATGATCAAGGAAATGCAATTGTGAATGCACAGGTAAAGGGTGAGATTACGGTTCCGTCATCTCGTTCATTAACGCCTGTTAAATTCCCATTGAATTTCAGTATTAATGAAGTCTATGTTCCAGACGAAGCTGCTTTAAAGCGCTTCGAACAAGATGATAGTAATGACGATGAAATCGGTTTAATTGCCGATGAAGACGGTGCCATCGATTTTGATCGCGCTGTATCTGATAACATCATTCTACAAATTCCAATGCACGTTCTGTCGCCGAAAGAATCTGAATTTAATATCATGCCAGAAGGTAATGATTGGCAGGTTATTTCTGAAGATGAGTATAATCATCCCAAGACAGATGATAAACCAGTTGATCCACGTCTTACAAAGCTAAAGAATTTCTTTGGTGATGATCAGTAAGACTTAAAAATTTCACTAGTGGATATTTTAAAAAGAAGGAGGGGTTTACTTTGGCTGTACCAGCAAGAAAAACTTCTAAAGCTAAGAAGCGCATGCGTCGGGGTCACATTAAGTTAAATGTCCCTGGTTTAACTCCATGCCCAAATTGTGGTGAATTACGTAAGTCACACTTTGTTTGCCCAAGTTGTGGTTACTACGATGGTAAAGACGTTATCAGTAACACTAATAACTAATTATCAATTTAAAAAAGCTTTCAGAACACCATGGGTTCTGAAAGCTTTTTATTTTTATGCGAAAAAGATTAGACAGTGCTTAAAAAGGCTTAATCTATGTTAGAATAGAACATGGATATGAAAAAAATTGAAGGTGGAAAAAAGATGACCAATGTATTAATTGTTGAAGATGAAAAGAGCTTGGCTCGATTTGTCGAATTAGAATTAAAGCATGAGGGTTATGATGTCACCGTTGCAACTAATGGTCGGGATGGACTTGATGAAGCAATTAATGATGACTTTGATGTAATCCTATTGGACTTAATGTTACCCAAATTAAACGGAATGGAAGTTGCTCGTCGACTCCGTGAAAAGAAAGATACGCCAATCATTATGATGACGGCTCGGGACTCAGTTATTGATCGAGTTTCTGGATTTGATCATGGAGCTGATGACTATATTGTTAAGCCATTTGCGATTGAAGAATTATTAGCACGAATTCGGGCCCTATTACGGCGCATCAAGATTGAAGGTCACCAAAAAGCCCAAGAACAAAAAGTGGTTCATTTTAAGGACTTAACGATTGAAAAGGAAAGCCGCATTGTTCGTCGTGGTGATGAAGTGATTGACTTAACTAAGCGTGAATATGAATTACTACTTACGCTAATGGAAAATGTGAACGTAGTTTTAGCCAGAGACGTCCTATTAAATAAGGTATGGGGCTATGACTCTGATGCCGAAACTAACGTGGTCGATGTTTACATTCGTTACCTTAGAAATAAGATTGACCGTGAAGGTGAAAAGAGCTACATTCAAACTGTTCGTGGAACTGGATATGTGATGCGTTCATGATGTTAAACCAAGATAAGCAACCATCATTAACTGAATCATCTGATAGCGTTGGTAATGGGCACAGGTGGATTTCTCTAAAGTGGAAATGGTCTGTCGGGACTTCGGTTGTTGTTTTTCTGGTAACATCAATTTTCTCATTTTTGATTTATAATCGGTTTTCAGACGTCTTATTTAACCAAGAGGTCGATCACGTGCGGAGTACGTTAAATAGTACTGCCGGGCGTTTAGAAACCCTAAATCAATTTGATCGAAATAGTGTATATTCTGTTTTATCACCACGAGTGACCCCAAATGATCACAACAATCAATTAATTGCGCCCAATTCGGTGTTTAGTAATCTTTCCCGTAATAACACGTCTATTAATGTTTTGAATCAGGATGATAATTCAGTGTTTATGCTGGGGCAGACTTATTCTAAAAAGTTAAATCAACCGATTTTAAAGCAAAATATTTATGGTAAACGAATCAATCATTCTTTGATGTTAATTGGTGAGATGCCAATTCATGCCAAAAGTAATAATCAACGGATCGGTTCAGTCCGCATTGTTGATCAGTTAAATGATTATCATGCCACGACTAATAAACTGATCGTGATCTTAGTGTTACTACTAATCATCACGACATTGGTTTCATCCATTTTGGCCTATGCAATGGCAGCTTACTTCTTAAGGCCCATCAATAAAATTCGGCGCACCATCAATGAAGTGAACGAATCACCTAAAACGTCTAAACGGGTGCCAAAACTAAATCAAAATGATGAATTGACTGACCTAGGGACGTTGTTTAACGATATGTTAGATACGATGCAACGCTACATTAAGCAACAACAACAATTCGTAGAGGATGTATCGCATGAATTAAGAACCCCCGTTGCGGTGATTCAAGGTCATATTGACCTTTTAAAGCGGTGGGGTAAGGATGATCCAGAAGTGTTGGAGGAATCCATTAATTCATCAATTAGTGAAATTAATCGAATGAAGAGCTTAATTAATGAGATGTTAGATTTATCACGGGTCGAACAGGCGAGTTTGAATTATCGTGATCGAATTACTAACGTTGAAGAAGTCGTTGAACAAGAATTTAATGATTTCAAGATGATTCATCCAGATTTTCATTTTACGTTTGATAACGATGTGCGCAAGCCAGTCTATGCACAAATTTATCGAAACCACTTAGAACAAATTTTAGTAATCCTATTAGATAACGCCATTAAATACTCCACTGATCGTAAGATCGTGCATATTTCATTGTCTAGAAACATGCGAAGCGTTGAGTTATCGGTCCAAGATTTCGGGGAAGGGATTAGCCGTGAGAACATGCGGAATGTCTTTGATCGTTTCTATCGGGTCGATAAATCTAGAAGTCGTGAACAAGGTGGCAATGGGCTTGGCTTATCGATTGCAAAACGGCTAGTAGAAGCCTACCATGGCCGGATTGCAGTTGAAAGTTCAGTTGGTTCTGGTTCCATTTTCAGTGTTTCCCTACCAATCTTAAGTAAGGAACAACGACAAAAACTAATGGATAAGAATGAAGTTATTGATGATCAAGATAATGAGGACAAATAAAAAGGGTGTTGGAGCGATTCCAACATCCTTTTTATTTGATTATTTACGATTTTGTTTACCGGCATTGCGGTTGCGATTCTTATTTTCGGTCTTAGTCGTTGATGCTGGTTTAGCTTGATCAGCTGATTGATCAGCATCTGGATTTGGTAATTCATCAAAGTTAATTTGCTTTGGTGGGTTTTGCTTAGCTTGTTCAGCGACTTCTTGTCTAATCTTAGGACGGTAAAGATTAATGATCAAGGTTTGGATACATGCGAAGATTCCACCAATGAAGAAGTAAATGCCTAATCCGGCCGGAGCTTGGAAAGCAATTACTAAGATGAAGATGGGACTTAAGAATAACATTGCTTGCATTTGCTTTTGTTGTTCTTTTGGTAAGCCCTGTCTCGATAGTAGCGCTTGAATGATATAAGCAACAAATGATAGTAATGCCAATGCGATATTCTTATCACCTAACTTAATTCCGAAGAACACGGTCTTAGAAAGCTCTGGTGAGAATCGAATCGCTTCATACAGGGCTGCAAAGACGGGAAGTTGAATCAAGAATGGGAGACATCCGATTCCACCAGTCATACTAATTCCGTTGTCACGGTAAAGCGACATCATCGCTTGGCTAGTAGCAGCTTGTTCTTCAGGGGTCTTGGCAGCCTTTTGCCGCTTTTGTAGTTCTTTTAATTGGGGCTTGATCAAGTTCATCTTTTCTTGTTGAGTCGTTGATTTACGCATTTGATTGACCATTAATGGTAACAATACTAATCGAACTAACACGGTCAAGACGATTAACGCCCAACCATAGCCACCCACGAACTTAGCAATAAAGTTCATGACATTTTCACCGGTCTTACCAAATAGGTCATAATACCAACCATATGGCTTGCCGCTTTTATCGGTCTGCACACAACCGCTTAATAAGAGGACTAATGACCCCGTCATTGCGAGGGCACTTAGTCGTTTAATTGTTTTCATTTAAATCCAAAATCCTTCCTAATTATTAAATCAATCTAATTAAATATCCTAAATTAAATTAGGACGCTTTGCAAATTAAATTGTCTTAAAATCAGTAAATGCGGGTAGTTTAGTAAACTTAATGCTAGCATCGACGACTTCTGCTGATGGACTGGGGGCATCCTTGATTTTGGCCACTAGTTCATCTAGTTTTTTGTAGTCACCTTGGGCTAGAATTTTAACTGAGCCATCGGCTAGGTTTTCAACTGTCCCAACGATGCCTAATTGATCAGCAATCTGTTTAGTTGAGTAACGGAAGCCGACGCCTTGGACGGTCCCGTAAACGTGAATTTCTAAGGTGGGTTGCATATTGATTCTCCTTCAAATTTTAAAAATTGGTTATCAATAAAAGTATATCACAATAAGTATGTTAGAATATTAATTACGGACTATTATAGGAGCATAACATGGAGAAAATTACATCGAATCAAAATCGTCAGGTCAAAGCCTGGACTAAATTAAAAACTAAACATGGCCGTCAAAAAGCAGGCCAATATTTAATCGAAGGTTGGCATTTGGTGTCTGAAGCCATTAACTATGACCAACCAATTGTTACTATCATTACAACTGAAAAGCGACTTGCTAGTGATGGTGCAGCTTTCAAAGACCGCTTTGATTACGTGGTGGTCACCGATGAAGTTGCCAATCACATTGCAGATACTAAGACTACGCAAGGCATTTTTGCAGTGCTTTCCATCATCCCGACCAATCAAGTGGCTGCTAATTTTGCCAGTGGTGGTTGGCTATTGTTAGATCAAATTCAAGACCCTGGGAATATCGGGACCATGGTCCGCACGGCAGATGCAATGGGCCTATCTGGCGTAGTATTCGGTACTGGTACGGCTAGTCAATATGCTCCCAAGGTATCGCGTTCGATGCAAGGAAGCCAATTTCACATCCAAATTGCGGAAGCCGACTTAAGTGAATGGATTAATGAATACCATGAACAGGGCTATCCAGTTTATGGGACCGAATTAAATCCAGATGCAGTAGCCTTAGATGAAGTTCCTGCGCAAGCTAACTTTGCGTTAGTTATGGGGAATGAAGGTAATGGGATGCAGGCATCACTATTAGCATTGACTGATGCTAATTTATTCATCCCCATGAAGGGGAATGCTGAATCATTGAACGTTGCGATTGCGGCGGCCTTAGTTATGTTTCATTTGCAAAAGTAAACAAGGGGTGATCAAAAGTGGATGCATCTAATTGGCGTTCAGATAAGGAATATGTATCAATCGTTGCGGATCTTTTAAAGCAACCCATGGTCCAAAAGATGAGTACGATCGTTCAACACCATCATTCGACCCGCTTAAAACATTCCATTTATGTTTCATACGTTAGCTATCGAATTGCTAAGCGTCTTCATTTGAACTACCGCATGATTGCCCGGGGTGGATTATTGCATGATTTGTTTTTTTATGATTGGCGCACGACGAAGTTCAATCTGGGTTCCCATGCGTTCATTCACCCGCGGGTAGCTTTAAAAAATGCTGAAAAGATTACGGAATTATCACCAATGGAACGTGATATTATTTTAAAGCACATGTGGGGCTTTACATTAGCGCGGCCGAAGTATCGTGAAAGTATTATCGTTTCATTAGTGGATGATTATGCTGCCGTCCATGAATTTTTGACTCCGCTCAATCGACGAATTAAGCAAATGTTTGAAAAAATATAGAATGGCGCTAAAATAGTATTACATAATTATTAATTACAGGAGGGATTATAATGGATGAAGTTAGAGACAAACCATACACACCAGATTTTCATCTTTGCCCGAAGTTTCAAAAAACCTTTTCAATTTTGGGTAAAAAATGGAATGGATTGATTATCGAAACGTTACTCAATGAAGGTCCCCTACGGTTTAAGAATATTTCCAATACCATTGCCAAGTGTAGTGATCGAGTATTGGTAGAACGACTAAAGGAATTAGAAGTTGACGGGATTGTTGCTAGAAAGACGTTCCCTGATTCTTCATTAATTCAATACCAATTAACTGAAAAGGGCCAAGCATTGAAACCAATCATGGATTCAGTTCATGGTTGGGCCGATAAATGGTTTGACTAGTAAAAATAGACTTGATTAATTAACCATAATAGTTTACTATCATTTTAGATATGTTTTGATGAAAAAGTAGTAAATTGATCACTTTCAGAGAGGCTATAAATGCTGCGAGTAGCCATCGATCGATTGAATTCGTTTTCGGAACTGATATTGGGAGTTTACACAAACGAAAAATGTCCGGTCGTCACCGTTATTGATTTAAGAGTAGGTAGTGAATTAATACTACCTAAAGTAGGGTGGTACCGCGGAGCTTCGTCCCTTTTTGGGGACGGGGCTTTTTTTGTGGACTGAAGGAGGAAATTAAATGTCATTAAAAGATGAATTAAGTCAAATTCGTGATGAAGGACTTAAGAATATTCAATCAGCAGTTGATGTTAAATCAATTCGTGAAAACATTAAAGTGAAGTTATTAGGAAAAAAGGGGCCTATTACTAAGGCCCTACGGGGGATTAAAGATTTACCCGTTGAAGAACGACCTAAAGTAGGAAGTTATGCCAATAAGGTTCGTGATGAACTTCAAACAGCCTTGGACGCTAAAATTGATGAATTAGAAGCTGCTAAGTTAAACCAACAATTAGCAGCAGAAACCATTGATGTGACCCTACCTGGGACTCCTGTCAGTAGCGGGCATCCCCACGTGATTCAATCGATCGTAGATCAAATTACCGACTTGTTCTTGGGCATGGGATACGAAGTACTAAGTGGTCCCGAAGTAGAAGAAGATAAGTATAACTTTGAAATGATGAACCTACCTAAGGATCATCCCGCCCGTGATATGCAAGATACGTTCTACATTACTGATGAGATCTTAATGCGGACTCAAACCTCACCAATGCAGGCACGAACACTAGAAAAGCATGACTTTGCTAAGGGCCCATTAAAGATGATCTCACCCGGTGTGGTTTACCGTCGTGATACTGATGATCCTACCCATTCCCATCAATTCCACCAAATTGAAGGAATGGTCGTTGATGAAAACATCACTATGGCTGACTTAAAGGGAACTTTGGAACTATTGACCCACCAACTATTTGGTGACAAGTTCAACGTGCGGTTACGGCCAAGTTACTTCCCATTTACGGAACCTTCTGTGGAAGCTGATATTACTTGTTTCAACTGTATGGGGAAGGGCTGTAATGTATGTAAAGGATCCGGTTGGATCGAAGTATTAGGTGCTGGGATGGTCCATCCAAACGTATTGCAAAATGCAGGTGTGGATGCTGAAAAATACACTGGTTTCGCGTTTGGATTAGGACCTGACCGGTTAGCAATGCTTAAGTACGGGGTCAATGATATTCGTGATTTCTACTTGAACGATGTTCGTTTCCTATCACAATTTAACTAAGGAGGATTCTTAAATGCTTGTTTCTTATAAATGGCTAAAGGAATACTTGGACCTAACCGTTCCAGTTGATGAATTAGCCGAAAAAATCGAAAGAACCGCTGTCGAAGTTGATGGGGTGGTTAAACCAAGTGCTGGACTTAAAAAATTAGTGGTGGGAGAAGTTGTTTCAATGGAACCCCATCCAGATTCAGACCATTTGAATGTCTGTCAAGTAGACATTGGTGAAGATGAACCCATCCAAATTGTGTGTGGGGCGCCCAATGTTCAACCCGGCAAAAAGGTAATTACCGCAGTCCACGGAGCGCGGGTTGCTGGCAACATGAAGATCAAGCGTAGTAAGATGCGCGGGGTCCAATCTAATGGAATGCTATGTGCCTTAGATGAAATCGGCTTCGATAAGAGCGTGGTCCCAGCTGAATGGGCAGATGGAATTTACTTCCTGCCTGACGACGCTAAGTTAGGGGCTGACGTTTATCCTTATCTTGGGATGGACGATGAATTAATCGATCTAGATGTCACGCCAAACCGGGGTGATATGCTTAGTATTTATGGGACTGCTCATGAATTAGCTGCTATCTATGACTTACCATTGAACTTAGATCATCCCGATTTAAAGGAAAATGGGGATGCGCAAACGAGTGATTTAATTCAAGCTAGCGTTGATGATGCCATTGCACCTAACTATAATGTCCGGGTGCTTAGTAATGTAAAGGTACAACCAAGTCCCCTTTGGATTCAAATTCGGCTTTGGAATGCCGGAATTAAGCCCATTAACAACGTGGTGGATGCCACTAACTACATGATGCTTAAGTATGGTCAACCAATGCATGCTTATGACATGGATAAGTTAAATGGCCATCAACTAAACGTTCGCTATGCTAAAGCCGGCGAACAACTTAAGACGCTAAATGAAAATGACAATGAATTAACTACCGATGACATTATTGTTGCTGACGCTGAACGACCAGTGGCACTAGCAGGGGTCATGGGTGGCTTTGATAGCCAAGTTACTGCTGATACGAAAAATGTCGTATTAGAAAGCGCAACGTTTGATTCCGTGAAGGTTAGAAAAACGGCTCAACGGCACTTGATTCATACTGACGCCTCACAACGGTTTGAACGGGGCGTTGACCACGCAACCGTTCGGGAAGCAATGGATGCAGCTGCTGAAATGATTAGCCATGATGGGGATGCTGAGGTTGCTAAGGGTATTGTAACGGCCAGTGATGACCACTTAGCACCAGTTAAGGTAATGACCACCACTGCTCGAATCAATCAAGTATTAGGGACTGCTTTATCCACCGCTGAGATCACAAATATCTTTGAACGGCTTGGCTTTAGCGTTGCCGAACAAGGAACTGAACTAGTGGTAACCGTTCCAGTTCGGCGCTTAGACATCCAAATTCAGGCGGACTTATTTGAAGAAGTAGCACGAATTTATGGCTATGATAACTTACCAAGCACCCTCCCAGTTAGTCGGACGACGGTGGGGAGTTTAACTGAAAAGCAACATTTGATCAGAAAAACTCGGCATACCTTAGAAGCAGCTGGATTGACCCATGCAATTTCATATGCATTGACATCAGCTGATAAGGCTGCTTCATTTATGATGCGAGAAAGTGCATCAACTAGTTTGAGTTTCCCAATGAGTAGTGATCATACGACCCTTCGGATGAACTTAATTAGTGGCTTATTGAATGACATTGCTTATAACCAAGCAAGAAGCGTGAACGACGTGGCACTTTATGAACAAGGACGGGTCTTTTACAAGGATTCTGCTGACCAAGACCGTCCAGTTGAAGTGGAACACGTTGCCGGTGCAATTACCGGGACGTTGACTAACGCTAGTTGGAATCACCGGCCCAGTGCAGTTGATTTCTATCAATTAAAGGGCATCGTGGACTTGTTCTTAGCCGAATTAAGCGTAGCTGGGGACGTTGAATACCAAGCTACTGATCAATACCCAGATATGCATCCTGGTCGGACAGCCAACGTATTGATTCACGGACATCAAGTTGGTTTTATTGGTCAAGTTCACCCGAACGTGGCTAAGGAATACAAGATTAAACCAACCTATGTATTTGAATTCGACCTTCAACAATTAATCGACATGCCAAAACAAGAACAACAATATCACGTAATTTCTAAGTACCCATCAGTTAGTCGTGACATTGCGATGTTAGTTGATAAATCAGTTACCAACGAACAAATTGTAGCCGTAATTAAAAAACGGGGTGGGGCCTTCTTAACGAATGTGCATCTATTTGATTTGTTCGAAGGTAAGGGCATCCCTGAAGGTAAGAAGTCAATTGCTTACTCCCTCACTTATCAAAATCCAAATGACACCATGGTTGACGATGATGTAAATAAGGCCTTCGAAAAGGTTACCAAAGCCTTAGTAAATGAATTTGATGTTACAATTCGTTAATTACGGGGTTCAATTAAAAGTGAATGGAGGCAGTAGCATTGAGTGAACATTCTTCTGATTCAAAACCAACTTCACAGGTGCCTACTAAATTTGGTAGAAAGATAATCCTCTGGATCGTCTCAATTTTGATTATTTTATTTTGCTTCATCATTTTTCTGGGCCATAATTACATTAAAACCTCGCTCAAGCCATTGAATCCATCGGATCAACAAACCAAGGAAATTAACATTCCAATGGGAGCTTCCGATAAACGAATTGGCTCGATTTTACAAGACAGTGGAATCGTTAAAAGTGGAATCGTCTTTGATTATTATGTCAAAGCCCATAACATCACTAATTTTCGTTCCGGGTACTATGAATTTGCGCCATCAATGAGTTTAGATGAAATTGCTAAGCTATTGAAAAAAGGTGGTTCACCAGAGTCACTTCGGGCCCTTCGGGGTAAAGTCGTGGTCAGAGAAGGTGATGACATTGATGCCATCGCTGATATGGTTGCCCAACGGACTAACTACACGCGCAATGAATTTTATCAATTAGTCAACGATAAACAATTTGTTAAGCAACTTGCTAAGCGCTACCCGAAATTACTCGGGGGTGTGGCAAAGGATAGTTCTGCCCGGTATCTGTTAGAAGGGTATTTGTATCCGGCAACTTATAGTGCTAATGGGACTAGTAATTTAAAGCAATTAGTGGCCCAAATGGTTGCTAAGACTGACACAGAGCTAAAACCATATTATAATGAAATCAAGAAGCGTAATTTAACCGTTCAACAACTTTTAACTGTGGCTTCATTAGTTGAAGGTGAAAATGTGAATGCTAAAAACGGTGCAATTATTGCTGGAGTTTTATATAATAAGTTTAATAGTGGTCTGCCTTTGAATTCTACGGTGGCGATTGCATATGCATCCAATAACCATTCTAGTAAGTTAACTAGTAAGGACTATGCAGTAAAATCACCTTATAATTTAACGCTGAACCTTGGATTTGGGCCGGGCCCAGTTAACAACCCTAGTTTAGAGTTTATTCAAGTCGCATTGTATCCAAAGGATCGATCTAAAGGCTATTTATACTATTTAAATGATATGGCTAATAAGCGGGTCTTTTATTCGCAAAATAAGATTAGCTCATTAAAGAGTATTGGTACTGATACGACCAAGCAAAACGATTAAGGAGATTATCATTATGACAGAAAAAAGAAAACGGCCAGTTGTAATTGGTGTTACCGGTGGTTCTGGAAGTGGGAAGACGACGGTTAGTCGCTCGATTTTTAACCATCTCCTTGGTAATTCATTAATGATCTTACAACAAGATGCTTACTATAAGGACCAATCACACAAGACCATGGCAGAACGGGAATTAACTAACTATGACCATCCCCTTGCGTTTGATACCGATCTATTAATTAAACAATTAAACCAATTACTCGACTATAAGGCAATTGAAAAGCCAGTTTATGACTACACGAAGCTTACTCGAAGCAGTGAGACTGTACATCAAGAACCAATGGATGTTATCATCTTGGAAGGGATTTTAGTCTTAGATGATAAGCGCCTGCGGGACTTGATGGATATTAAGGTCTTCGTTGATACGGATGATGATATCCGATTGATTAGACGCATTCGTCGTGATACTCAAGAACGGGGCCGCACGGTTGATGAAGTAATCCAACAATATCTAGATACAGTGCGCCCAATGTATCATGAATTTATCGAACCTACCAAACGGAATGCTGATATTATCATTCCTGAAGGTGGGAAGAACGAAGTGGCGATTGATCTATTGACCACTAAGATTAAATCAATTTTAATCCAACACGGGAATCACCGGGTTGAAAACAACATTGATACGTCAATTTAAAAATACTTTAAGTGAAAGGAAGAATTATAATGCCAAAAGATGAAAAATTTCCAATGACCGCCGAAGGGAAAGAAAACCTTCAAAAAGAATTAGAAAACTTACGGTTAAACGAACGTCCTAAGATTATTGAACGAATTAAGATTGCCAGAAGTTATGGTGATTTATCTGAAAACTCAGAATATGAATCCGCTAAGAACGAACAAAGTATGCTAGAAGGCCGGATTTCCACCATTGAACACATGCTTCAATACGCTGAAGTGGTGGACAATGCTGAAACTGATTCAGACCTAGTTAACGTTGGTAAAAAGGTAACGTTTGAAGAACAACCAGATGGTGAACCAGAAACTTACCAAATCGTTGGGGCCGCAGAAGCCGATCCAATGGCTGGTAAAATTTCCAATGATTCCCCAATTGCTAAGGGCTTGTTAGGAAACAAGTTAAATGACATCGTTACCATTAAGATTCCAGCTGGTGACATGATCGTAAAGATTACTAAGGTTGAATAAACTTAATATGGATAATAAAAAAACGACCAATTTTTGGTCGTTTTTTTATTATCTTGATTTACGCTTTTTAAGCCATTGCCACCCAACGATGGTAATTATGATGGAACTAAGACTAATAATGATGCCAGGGGTCAATAATGGTGGCCAGTAGTATAATTTAATCGAATAGTGGCCGGGTTTTAAGTCTGCCCCTACGAACATCTTAGACCACTCTTTAATTGGATGGGGCTTGCCGTTCACTAATAAGTGCCAACCCTTGGCGTACGGGATGGTAGTAGCCAGAGCTTGGTGTTTTTGATGAATGTTGATCGTTCCAATAAACTCCCGGCTGTTAAAGTGCGTAATCTTAAGTGGATTTTGTTGTAACTTCTTGACCTGGGTCTCGAAGTCCTGATTATGGAATTGATAAAGCGTGAAGTTTTGCAATAACACGCTAGACTTCGTTAGTTCTACATTGATCGTAATTGGTTTACCCTTGTCCTTAGAAGCCACGTTCACAATGACCGTATTTCGATAGGTAGGGTATTGATTCAACGGCACCCCATTACGATAGATTTTAACGTTTTGGCTATTTTGAGAACTGCCCAAATTGATTGCATTGCCCAGGGTTAGGTAGTAAGAATCATTTGTTTGAGGGGTAAACGTTAGCATCATGTGGGCGGGTTTTAACAGGTTCTTCTTTTGTAAGAAGGCCCCGGTCAGATTCGATTGTCTAGGAACATTGACGAACGTCGAACTGTCAAAGTTGATTGGTGTGAACATGCGATGTTGATATGTCCGCCCAATTAAATTGTTGAAGATCGTTGATTGGTAAGTAGTTGGATCAACAGCTCTATTTTGGTTAAAGATTTGATTGCTACTTGCGAATGCAATCGGTAGGGCATATTGATTGCGATACGTTTGAACGTTGTGTTGAGTTCGCATTAGATTGTATTGATTTAAGTCCGGTTTAGTGGTTAGTGCCTGCAAGTATTGATTGCTGTCCGGATTACTAGCGTTTAAGAAATACTTCATTGATAGGAATGAATCACTTAACAACGTTCCATTGGAATATTCGGTGAATCCATCACCATCTGGTTGACCAATGTTTTCCATAAATTGCGGCATGGTTTTTTCAAACGTCGATGAGAAATGATCGCCGCCGTTATAATTGGCTTCGAATGGATCGTCCTTGGTTCGATAGAACGTTTTACCAATCCGATAGAATGAGTCATCACTAGCTTTAATTTGATCCACCGGTCGTTTAAGATTGGTAGTGTAATTGACGTAGTTAGGATTAGTAACGTAGGAAATGTTGTTTAGCGAACTAAAGACGTTATAGCCCATTTCACCAATTACTAAAACAATCATGGCGGCGGAAAAGGCCTTGGATGGTTGTCCAAAGAATACTAACACGATTGCGGCAATCATTAATACCGTTCCAATTACGATGTTTTCAGTCGTCAAAAAGTTATTGAATTGCTTTAGGTTTAACGTAATGTAAATGATTCCAGCGGCAATGATGGCAATGATGATCATTTTGGCCCACTGCTTTAATTCATGAATTTGATTAAAAGCGCGGTTACCGAGAAGAATAACCCAAAAACAGAAGATAAATGAGAATCGGTATGGATACCAGATTGGAAATTGCATCGCATGCCAGAATAAATCCAGCGGCTTTAAGCACATCGATAGGAGCAAGAAGGCCGTTACTAGCCCGGCGGCAATCTTTTGGCTGGGTTTGATCGTCCGCAGGAAAAAGAATGCGACGAATGTAATGATTGCCACACTACCGATGAACACATTGGGCGTTCCGTTCGGCATTTGATCAAAGTTAAACGCCCCGTTAAAGAACTTACCGATCAAGTTGATCGGATTATATTCAAACTGCCATTTGACGTTAGTAACGGTGTATTCGGCTTTACTGGTCAGTAGCGCTGAATAAGTAGGTAATAGGAAAAAAGCACTTAATCCACCAGCTAGTAGGGATGTTCCAGCAAATCGACCGATATTTTGGCTAGTGGCTTTTAAGCCCTGCCAATTGACCACTGCGTAGTAGGCAAAGTACAGTACGGCAAAAATACAAATCATGTATGCCATGTAGTAATTAATGATCAACATGGCAGTTAAACTAATTAAATATGTGCGGATGCGATGGGTATCAACAATGCGCTCAATTCCTAGCACGATTAACGGTAACCAGATCATCCCATCTAACCAAATTAAATTTAATTGATTAGCGATGATCCAGCCGTTGAGTGCATACATTGTGGCCCACGCAGGAATTAAATGGACCTGCGTGTTCGATTTACGGTATAATAAATAGGCAAAGCTAAGTCCAGCTAATCCATATTTTAAAACGGTGACCAATAGGATGCCTGAAGCTAGCTGCTTAAGTGGAAATAATAAAAGGACTAAGTTAACCGGGCTCATTAAGTAATAAGCCCATAGTCCCACCATTTCACCACCCAATGCTTTTGAAAATGAATAAAAAAAGCTACTGGGGTTGCTAGTGACCGCGTGCTTAAAGTAGGCAAAAAAGTCAACATATTGTTGGCCCATGTCGACCGTTAGGATACTTTGGTCACCAAATGGTGCCATGTTGCGGTACCAAAAGTAACATGTCATAATAACAAATGGAATTAAGAAGCTAAGGATTAAATACCATCTGCTTTTTAAAAAACGAATCATTAATTCTGCACCTCAAATATAAAATAAATTAAAAAATAGATATTTTCATTGTACATTCTTTACGAAGTAAATAAAATATCATTATATAGTTAATTAAGAATTGCATAAGGAGATTTGCTAGTTTTGAAGAATTTTTTAAGTGGCCTCTTTAAGTCCCATAAAGATAATGGGGAATCTAAAATCTCGTTTCGACTCAACTTCGTGTTCGTGATCGTCGGGATTTTATTTGCAGCGCTAATTGGTAAGTTAGCGTATTTGCAAGTGATTGAAGGTAACCAATATAAGGCCGAAGTTAATCGTTCTGATACGACGATTAAGACTGATAACGTTCAACGGGGGATGATTTATGATTCCACTGGGAAGCTATTGGTCGGCAATAATACCCACCGAGCGGTTACATACACCAAGGGGATTAACGTATTACCAGCGAAAATGTATGATATTGCAACAAAGCTTAGTCAATATATTAAAGTACCAACTGATTCATTGACCAAGCGTCAAATGGCAACGTATTATATTGCCAGTCCAACTAATGCCGAACAGGTCAAAAATAAGTTAAATGGTAATTATACGAGTGATAACCTAGATCAAAAAGAATTGGACTATGTTGTCGATCACATCGATTTACCAAGTAGCATGAAGAATGCAGCTACCATTTATACTAAGATGAATGGTGCCTATCAACTTTCAACGACCTACATCAAGACTAGTAACGTCAGCAATAAAGAAGTTGCCGAAGTGGGTGAACACCTATCTGAAATGCCTGGCATTGAGATTGGGACTAGTTGGTCCCGTGAATACCCACAAGGGAATGCCATCCAAAGTATTATTGGGACGGTATCATCCGAAAAGATCGGGTTACCTAGTGACCGTTTGAATCAATTACTTTCCGAAGGCTATTCTAGAAATGATAGTGTGGGGCAAAGTTACCTAGAAGAACAATATGAACCAACCCTTAAGGGAACTAAGGCGCAAACGCAAGTTGAAGTAACGCGGGGCACTAGCGTTACTAAGGAAATCAAGAAATACGGTGGTCAAAAGGGTGATAACCTACAATTGACCATTAACGATAAGTTCCAAAACAAACTGCAAAGCTTAGTTCGGGATTCTGTGAGCGGCAGTGTTGGTGATTCGACCGGTGCATATGCCGTAGTTATGAATCCACATACTGGAGCCATTGTCGGGATTGCCGGGGTGAACCGGAATCCTAAGACTGGTAAATTAACTGATAACGAATTAGGTGCAATCAATAACTCAATCGTTATGGGGTCTGTGGTTAAGGGAGCGACTGTTTCCGGAGCATTGATGGATGGTGTGATTACGCCTACTAACAACGTCTTGACTGAAAAGCCAATTATTACCGGAGGAACTAAGAAGACATCTTGGTTCAATAAAAACGGTGAAGCGAATATGAACATTGATGCCTCTACCGCCCTAGAAGTTTCTTCTAACTCTTATATGATGCAATTAGCCATGAAAGAAGCCCACTTCAAGTATGTTGAAGGTGGACCATTAACAATGAATCCAAACGTCTTTAATATTATGCGTGGTTACTTTAGTCAGTTTGGATTAGGGGTTAAGACCGGAATCGATATCCCGGGTGAATCAGCCGGGATTCAAGGACTGGGTGGTTCTGCTAACATTGGGCATGCATTAGACTTATCATTTGGGAACTACGATGCCTACACGACATTACAAGTTGCTCAATACATGTCTACGATTGCAAATGGTGGTTACCGTCTTCAACCACACATTGTTCAAGCCATTCGTGGTACTACGTCTACTGGAAAACTAGGTCGGGTTAAGTATGAGTTCCAACCTAAGGTTTTAAATGAAATCAACATGACTCAGGCCCAAAAGAAAGTGGTTACCGATGGATTGTATGACGTGGTTCACGGAACGAACACTTATCGGACTGGAATCAATTTAAATACGATTAAACCTGAAATTTCTGCTAAGACTGGGACTGCTCAAACTTTCTATGGTGGTAAGCATGGAACTGAAACGGTTACCTTAAGTTTAGCTTCATATGCACCATCCAAGGATCCACAAGTTGTGGTTGCTTTAGCCATTCCTAATTTACCAACTGATGCAGAATCAAATAATACTAATTTAGCTAAATCAATTTATGATGCATATTGGAAATATGTCCAATCAGCAACGACAGTTAGTGATGATAATTAGCTGTTAAGTAATTTTCCTTAACATTCTTTTTGAAATTACTAGCATAGTTGCTAAAAAAATGATAAAATGATTTAGTCAATAGTTGTTAAACTCAATTAAAAAACTAATTAAAGTTTGGGGGGATAATAATGCGCGTACACATTACCTTAGAATGTACTAATTGTCACGAACGTAACTACTTATCTAGTAAAAACCGTCGGAACAACCCCGATCGTCTAGAATTAAAGAAGTATTGTCCACGTGACCGTAAAGTTACTTTACACCGTGAAACAAAATAAGGCTTGGGGTTTAACCCAAACCTTTTTTATTATGTAGGATAATAAAAATGAATAAAAAGATACTTCGTAATCAAATTATTAACGAATTAAAATTATCGAAACATTTAGATCAACACTTATATCAACAACTATTTGCGCATCCAGATTGGCAAGCGGCTGATACGGTAGCCATTACTTTGAGCTCAGCCATTGAGTTAGATACGGCTCCGTTAATATCAGCAGCCCACGCCGCTCATAAGCAAGTGGTAGTGCCACGGACATTACCCGGATTTCAAATGGAATTTGTGGTTTATGACAACGACACCCAGCTAGCTCAAACTAAATTTGGAATCATGGAGCCTCAAAATGGCACCGTGGTTCCTAAAACAGCCATTGATTTAATCATTGTGCCGGGGTTATGCTTTGCAACCCAGACAAATGATCGGCTGGGCTTTGGCGGTGGGTTTTATGACCGTTATTTAGCCGATTATCAGGGCCATACGATTAGTTTAGCTTTACCCGCTCAATTATGTGCTACACCCAATTGGGACGTGGATAAGTATGATATCAAGGTACAAACAATCATTAGCTAATGAGGTGGATTTTTGAAAAATAAAGTGGCTCAAATCAATTCACGACCGTTTGTTACCTATACTTTATTATCATTAATGGTATTAGTATTTGTGATAATGACCATTGATGGTGGGACCAACAACGCTGCTAATTTAGTCCGATTCGGGGCTAAATACAACCCCTTGATTCAAGCCGGGCAGTGGTGGAGATTGATTACGCCATTATTTATCCATCTAAGTATTACCCACATTCTGTTTAATGGAATTGCGTTTTACTACATGGGAATTCAACTAGAGTCATTATTTGGGCATTCGCGGTTTTTATTGATTTTCTTTATCTCAGGAATTGTTGGTAATTTAGCTAGTTTTGCGTTTAATGATGATCTGTCTGCTGGTGCAAGTACTGCAATCTTTGGCCTCTTTGGGGCATTTATGATGATTGGGGAAACCTTCTGGGAAAACCCATACGTTAAGCAGATGACCAAGTCATTTGTTCTTTTCATCATTTTAAACTTAGCTTTTGATCTGTTTTCTGCTAATATTGATATTGCAGGACACCTTGGTGGCTTAGTAGGTGGGTTTTTATCCGCCTATTTTGTTGGGCTACCAAGAAAGCGCTTTATTTCGTTACCCAGACAGATAATTGCGACAATTACACTAGTTATCATCGCTCTCGCCTTATTCCACCTTGGATATGTTGGAAAGTACTAAAATTATTTAGTGCATTTTGTGTAAGGATGTGGGACAATGAAAACGTTGTATGATGTTCAACAATTACTAAAACAATTTGGAATTTATGTTTACGTTGGAAAACGCCTTTGGGATATTGAAGTGATGGCTTTAGAGCTAGATCACTTACATGATGCCCACGTGGTTTCCGATAAAGAATTTATTAACGCTAAGTTGGTTCTTAATCACGAACACCGGATTGAAGAACAAAAAGAAGCGAAGAAACACGATTTAGGAGGAATTTAGTAATGGCAGCAAATAAATTAATTGGAATTGACTTAGGTGGAACTACCACAAAGATGGCTTTTTTGACTACCGATGGTCAAGTATTAGAAAAATGGAAGATTGATACTGACATTAGTGATAACGGTAGTCACATTGTGCCAAACATCATTAAGTCAATCAATGAAACCATGGACAACGCTAATCACGTTAAAAGTGATTTTATTGGAATTGGGATGGGTACTCCAGGAACGGTTAACCGTGAAAAAGGAACGGTTACTGGTGCATACAACTTAAACTGGACGACTCCTCAACCAATTAAAGCAGAAATTGAAAAGGGTGTTGGCCTACCATTCGTTGCTGATAACGATGCCAATGCCGCTTCATTAGGTGAATCATGGCGTGGTGCCGGTAGTAAGGAATCAGACGTTGTATTCGTTACCCTTGGTACTGGTGTCGGTGGTGGAGTAATCGTTGATGGTGACTTAGTTCACGGAATCAATGGTGCTGCCGGTGAAATCGGTCACATCACAGTTGTGCCTGATGGGTACCTATGTACTTGTGGTAAGCGTGGTTGTCTAGAACAATACGCTTCAGCTACTGGAATTGTGCATGTTGCTAAGGACTTAGCTGCTGACTTTACTGGAACTTCTCGTTTGAAAGAATTAGAAGATGCTAGAGAAGAAATCACTTCTAAGATTATTTTCTACTTAGCTGATAATGGTGATATTTTAGCTAACCAAGTTGTAGATCGTGTATGTTCTTACTTAGGATTAGCATTAGGTAACATTGGTAATATCTTCAACCCAGGTAGTATCGTTATTGGTGGTGGGGTTTCTAATGCCGGAAACACATTATTACAACCAACCACTAGATACTTCCAAGAAAACGCATTTAAGCCTGTTCGTGACTCTACTCGGATCCGGTTAGCTCAATTAGGAAACGATGCTGGAGTGATGGGTGCTGCTCAATTAGCATACAAGGCATTTGAAAGCAATAAATAATTTTTACTGAGAGGATTGATTAGACCTTGACGTTTCTTATTACCCTAATTTTAATTTTAATCGTATGGGGTGCCTGGTTCTTATTTAATCGTTATCGACTTAAACAAGTCGCTAATGTAATTGATGCTGACCAGTTCAATGAAGTGAAACGACGTGCACAAATTATCGATGTTCGTGAACGCCGTGACTTTAACGCAGGCCATATTTTGGGCGCGCGGAGCATTCCATATTCTACCTTCCGCCAATTTTACGGCGAAATTAGACCGGATTTGCCAGTTATTTTATATGACCAAGGCCAAACCGTTAGTGCAAGAGCAGCAATGTTCTTACATAAAAAGGGTTACCGGAAAATTTTCGTGTTAAAGAGTGGTTATCGTAATTGGAATGGTAAAACCAAAAAAAGAGATGCTTAACTAACATAAGCATCTCTTTTTATTTATGATTAGTATTAACCTTGGTGAGCGGAACGGCTCTTTCTTAAAGAGCGTTTTCTGTTTTCTTCATACTTAGCTTCTTGATCTTCAATGGGATCAACAACTGCCTTTTTGAAGGAGAAAAGTGCTCCAGCAGCACAGCCTAAAGTGGCGAATACTCCTGCAAGAAATCCCTTACTAAAATTACGCATAACATTGCCTCCTTTTAGATAAGCTTTCTATTACATTATGCTTTATTTGCGTTAAATTATCCAGTAACATGAGTGTAAAATATTAAATAATTATGTGAAGGATGCTGTTGAAAATGATTACTAAAATCTTTGCTCACCGTGGCGATAAGCATAACGCGCCAGAAAATACTTTAATTGCGTTTCAAAAGGCAATTGCCGATGGTGTCGATGGCATCGAAACCGATGTACACTTAACTAAGGATGGACACTTAGTCATTATTCATGATGAAGATGTCAGTCGAACTACTGACCATCGTGGGTTAGTTAAAGACTATACACTAGCAGAATTAAAGCAAATGAATGCGAATCCAACCTTTCCAAAGTTAGGCGTTCAACGAATCCCAACGTTAGATGAGCTGGTTCAATTATTAAATCAATTCCACTTTACTGGGGCTTTAAATTTAGAGATTAAGACGGATCATATTCACTATCCGGGCATTGAGCAACGGGTAGCTGATTATTTTCACACCCATTCGTACGGGTTTCAATTAATTTATTCTAGTTTTAACCTAGCCACTACTAATCAGATGATTAAATTAGCTCCTGATGTGGAGACGGCTGGTTTAATGATCTATCATTACCATGCTTTAAAACAGCTCCACGCGCAAAACTTAATCCAAGTTTACCATCCAGAAATTAGGGTGTTACGATTACACCCATTATTCAACCGTCAAACCAATTTTCGACCATGGACGGTTAATTCTAAGTCAGAAATCGCATTCTGTTTAAAACGGCACTATATGGGCTTAATTACCGATGACCCGGTGGTCGCACTGCAGATGCGAACCCAAATTCAAAAGGAAG
This sequence comes from Nicoliella lavandulae, assembly GCF_037546185.1. Taxonomy (NCBI): domain Bacteria; kingdom Bacillati; phylum Bacillota; class Bacilli; order Lactobacillales; family Lactobacillaceae; genus Nicoliella; species Nicoliella lavandulae. The sequence goes on from NZ_JAWMWH010000001.1 coordinate 1,075,173, forward strand.
GTTAACCATGCAAAAAGTATTAGGAATTGTCGGCCCCACCGCAGTGGGTAAGACGAAGCTATCCATTCAGCTAGCCAAACAATTTAACGGTGAAATTATTTCGGGGGATTCGATGCAAGTTTATCGTCACTTAGACGTTGGAACGGCTAAGGTCACACCAACTGAAATGGATGGGATCCCCCATCATTTGATCAATATTTTAGACGTGCACCAACGGTATTCAGCTGCGGATTTTGTAGCCGATGCCAAACAACTGATTATTGAAATTACTAACCGGGGAAAACTGCCGATCATTGCTGGGGGGACTGGCTTTTATCTTCAGGCCCTATTAGCGAACCTAAACCTCGGTGGCGATAGTGAATCTGATGGCCAAGTGCGCCAACAATTACACCAAACGGCACAATCAATTGGCCCAGAAGCAATGTGGCAACGTTTGAACCATGTTGACCCCGATGCGGCGGCTAAAATTCCAGTAAGCAATTTACGACGGGTCATTCGTGCCCTTGAGGTTATTCAAGTGACTGGTAATTTGTTTTCAGCACAACCACAGCTAACGGCTGCGCCATACGATTCATTGCTAATTGGATTGAACACAGATCGGGCTTTATTATACCAACGGATTAACCACCGGGTTGATTTAATGTTAGACCACGGATTATTGAACGAAGCTAAGTGGCTGTTTAATCAAGGTGGCGATGATGTCCCAGCTGGAAAGGGAATTGGCTATCGTGAACTATATCCATATTTAAATGGTCAATGTGATATAGCTAGTGCCGTTGATAAGATCAAACAGGATTCTCGCCACTATGCCAAGCGGCAGTTGACCTGGTTCCGTAATAAAATGAATGTGGCTTGGTTTGACGTTATTCAGCACCCCGCAGCCGTAAATGACGTTAAAAAGCTAACATCAGATTGGCTAAATTAGGTAAATTAATTACTTTATGTTATATTTTATAACATAAAGTGTTGACTCAGATAAAAAAGATGATATTATTATAGATGTTGGAGGGAAACATTATGGGCGAAAAAGAACTACGTCGTTCGTTATCAGTCCTACCGATTGGGACTGTGATGAAATTAACCAACTTAACTGCAAGGCAAATTCGATATTATGAAGAACAAGGCCTGGTACTACCCAAACGTAATGAGGGGAACCGGCGGATGTATTCATTGAATGATATCGACCGTATCTTGGAGATTAAAGATTATTTAAGTGAAGGCATGAACATCGCAGATATTCAATCTGTATTTGCCAAGCGGGAAGCAAAACGCAAGCGTGAACAAGCAGCGCTATCAAAATCGATATCAGATGATGAAGCACGGCGCTTGTTGCACAAAGAGTTTTTGAACCTGGGTGGATTGGCTGGTAACAATAATGATCCTTTTAACAATCGGCTTTAAAATTTGATTTTCATACGTGAGGAGCGATTTATTTATGGCAACACGACACGATTACACTAAAGACGACATTAGAAACATGGTGGAACAAGAAAACGTTAACTTTTTACGGTTAATGTTTACGGATTTATTTGGTACGGTGAAAAACGTTGAACTACCAATTAGTCAATTAGATGAACTACTAGATAATAAGATTATGTTCGATGGTTCATCCATCGAAGGATTCGTTCGAATCGAAGAAAGTGATATGTACCTATTCCCAGATCTTTCTACTTGGATGACATTCCCATGGAGTGCCGAACACGGTAAGATCGCAGGTGTAATTTGTTCTGTTAGAAAACCAAACGGTGAATACTTTGAAGGGGATCCTAGAAATAATTTAATTCGGGTCCTCGATGATATGAAGAAGGCTGGCTTTACATCCTTCAACATTGGACCAGAACCAGAATTCTTCTTGTTCAAGATGGATGCGGATGGCAACCCAACTACTAAGTTAAACGACTCCGGTAGTTACTTTGACCGCGCTCCAATGGATCAAGGAGAAGATTGTCGTCGTGAAATTGTGCTTACGTTAGAAAAGATGGGCTTTGAAGTCGAAGCTGCCCATCACGAAGTTGCTCCTGGTCAACACGAAGTTGACTTTAAGTATGCTGATGCGCTTGAAACCGCAGATAAGATTCAAAACTTTAAAATCGTAGTTAAGACGATTGCTAAACGCCATGGCTTATACGCAACCTTCATGCCAAAACCACTTAGTGGAATTAATGGTTCAGGGATGCACATGAACATGTCATTATTCCATGATAAGGGAAATGCGTTCTTTGATAAGAATGGTGCATTAGAACTATCAGAAGATGCATACCACTTCTTAGGTGGATTATTGAAGCATGCTAAGGCAATTACTGCTATTGGTGATCCAACCGTTAACTCATACAAGCGGTTAGTGCCTGGTTATGAAGCTCCTGTATACATTGCATGGTCTGCTTCTAACCGTTCACCACTAGTTCGGATTCCAGCATCACGGGGCTTAGGAACCCGGTTGGAATTACGGAGTGGTGACCCAACTGCTAACCCATACATGTTCATTGCCGCTTTACTTGAAGCTGGTTTAGATGGGCTTAAGAACAAGATTAAACCAATGGAAGAAACTAGTCGTAACATCTACAAGATGGATTCAGAAGAACGAGTAGATAATGATATCGAAAGCTTACCTGAAACATTAAAGGATGCCTTAGATGAATTAGCTAAGGACGACGTAATTAAAAATGCTTTAGGCGAACGGTTATTGAAGGGCTTCAATACTGCTAAGCGCCTCGAATATGATTCATACAAGCTTCAAGTTTCTGAATGGGAACGTAAGCAATATATGGAACATTACTAAAATTTAAATATTTTAAGGGCAGTCATTCATTAACTTGGATGGCTGTTTTTTTAGTTACATTGTTCGCGACTAAATTTATTGCCAGTGAATTTAACTGTGGTAAAATTAACCTAGGTGTATTTAGGCAATACTTTACATACATACTCTTACATAATTAGCTAAATTTAAAGCGAAGGGATGATCGATAATGCTTTATAACAAATATAAATATAATAAACTAAACGATAAAAAAATATTAAAAAAGGTGAAGAAACAATGGATCGTAGTGTCAGTATCCATGCTAACAGCACTTGGTGGTGCAACGATTCTTTCACAACACATCGCTCATGCTGATACAACAGAAAATGCTAATCATACTAGTGATGATACTAGTAGTACCACTATTCAATCGAGTAGCAATATAGTAACTAGTGCTGCTAATGTTTCAAATTCTGCAGCTTATACCAGTGCGACTTCAACGGCACCATCAGCATCAGCCACGGAAAGTGTTGAATCCACTACAACTAGTAGTAGTGTAACTACTACTCAAGACAGTAGTGCCAGCCAAACTACCTCTTCTTCAAGTACTGATAATAGCAGTCAAAATAGTAGTAGCAATAATGATGCTACTACTACAAGCAGTAATGCTTCTGATAGTGGCAGTTCATCAGCCAGTGCAGATAGTAAAACTAGTGACAGTAACGATAGTGGCAATAGTAAGGCTAGTGATAGTAACACAGGTAGTGAAAGTGCCTCCAATAGTACCACTAGTAGTGCCAGTGCTTCTAATTCCAATCGTGATCAAACATCTGCCACTAACAGTAGCGACGCCAAGAGCAATACAAACACTAATTCTACCCAATCCAGCACAGTAAGTAGCGCTTCAAGTGAAACTGCCTCCAGTAGTACTAATAGTGGGAATAGTAGTGCTAGTGATTCTAAGTCAACAACGAATAGTTCCAGCAGTAGCTCAACGAGTGGCAGCAGTAGTAGTTCTAACGAACAAGTTTTGACTACCGATGTTCAATCCCTAGGATCAACTTCAATCGCTTATCGTGATGGGGTTTTATTAGCAGCTACTAATACTCAATCTTCAGGCAGTAGTTCGGCTACTTATGATCAAGTGATGGCTTCATTAGCGGCAATTCGTTCGAATGCTTCTTTAATTGCGAACTCTGCTAGTTCTTTTTCTGCATTTTTCAATAGTGTTGCCAGCGCAATGAGCTATGCTAACTCAAATAGTGCATACATCGATTCATATTACGCAATGAGCAGTAGTGCTAGTGCAATGTCATCTGCATATTCGCAATATACATCCATTAGCTCAGCTGCATCATCTCAAAATAATTACGTTAATAAAACGGCCAACTCCATCACTAGTTCTAACTTCAATAGTTATGTCTTTGATATTAGTTTGATGGCGATTGCTAATGATAGTTATGCTAGCCAAGCCAGCAATAACTTTACTGTAGCTAGTAGTGCGGTTACTTCCATTAATTCCGAGTATAGTGCTACCTCTAGTTACTATGCCTTAGCAGATTCTGCCGGGGCTAACGCTGCCAATACTACTAATACTACTGTTAATGTTACTACCGCTCAGCAATTTAATGCCGCTGTGCTAAATCCATACGTATATCAAATTAACGTCTTAAACAATATGAGTTTAAAGGATGCTGGGTACAGTGATACTGACGTTACTAAAACAGTTACTAAGAATACGCCTGGTAAGGATTTTGTAATTAATGGGTTGCAAAAGGACGGTAGCACTTGGTCAACGATTAACTACGTCGGTGTTGGTTATGATGTCCAAAACGTCAATACGTACAGAGCACAAAATCAAAATGTTTATGGGACCAGTGGATTTGGATTTATTTCTGATAATGGAAGCACTACGCTTGCTAGTATACCTATTTATTTGAACAATATTAACTATACTGGTGGACAAGCAATTTATGCTAACAACAGTAGTGTGTTTATTGATAATAAGGTTACTATCTCATCTGTTAATAATTATACTGCCCAAAACATCCCTGGTGATACTGGGCAACATGCTGGTGTTAGTAGTGCTGATCAAAATCAACGGAACATGCAGGTTAATTCTTTAACAGTTAACGATGGTGCTACGTATACAGGGAATACTTATAATGGGAACGTTATAGAACTTAATGGTAGCTTTACGGTTGCTAAAACGGCTACCGTTAATTTGAATCCTAATGGTCAATCTAACCATACCGATTTTAGTTCTAACCCGAACAATGGGAATGGGCTACAGAGTACTGCGGCTCAAGCATTGTCTTCCAAAGGTAATGTTTATGTGTATGGAAATATCAATATTAGTAATGGGACTAGCCGTCAAGGTTCATATGGGACCACTGCATTGAACATTAGTGCCGGCGCCAATGTATACGTTGATGGTGGTAAAATCAACGTTAATATTCAGGGGATGCCATCCGCATATCCAGTTTATATTGCTGGGAATTTAACCGTCCAAAATAATGGTCAGTTAAATGTAATTGGTCAAAATGTTGGTGGTTATGGTAATATTCTTTCCTATGTTCGTGGTTCTTTAACTTCACAAACGGGTGGTCTAATTCACTTATCACTTAATGGTATTACTGGTAATGGGCAGCCTTACTTACTTCAAGTTGGTAGTGGATCAAGCGTTAACATTATTAACCAAGGGAACATTCAAATTGATAGTGATGGTAATTATCTTGATAGTAGAGTTAATCCGGTCCTACTTTATGTTCAAGACTCAACAGCTAAGGTTAATATTAATAATCCTGGGAATACGGTTGTATTTGATATGGATACTACTCAATCTGATCCATCAAAGAAGAGCACAGCTGGAGACATCACAAACGCAGACATTACTGCTTATTCCGTTGGGATTAACAACATGGGTAATACGCAGGGGAGTTATTATAAAATTGTTGTGCCAAATAGTAAGAGTGGTAGTGCAATTACCTATTACAACGCTCAAACTGGAACCATGAATAATTTGCAGGGTAGTTATACGACTTTATCTGGTTCTAAGTACCTATCCTTTACCCCATCACCATCATTTGACTTCCAATCCCCACTTAGTGTTAGAGCCATTTCTACTGGTGGGTATCAAGTTAGTGGAACGTTATCACTAAAGAACTATAGTCAAAGTGTAATTAATGGTAATAAGTATCTTTACGTTGATGTTAAGGTTAATAACAATCGATTGCCATCCCTTCAATCTAATGGACAAGCCTACGTTGATTCTACTAGCGCTGATAGTAACGGGGATAATCAATCCTATATCGATAGGATTGATGTTAGTCAAATTAGTTCAGATGGCACGGTGCCGTTTAGTTACTTTATCCCAGCATCTTATTTGAATTCTAATGGTCGATTCGACACCATTAGTGTTATTGCGCACTACTATGTTTCTACAGTTGAAAGTCGTTTAGACAATCCACAAACTAGTAACAACAGTACGACTAACGTAAATAGTTCAACATATATTGATAACCCCACCACTAACCAAATGTTAGCCAATAGTCAAAGCTTGATCTACCAAGATATTAAAACTCAAGCGAACAATAATCCAATCCAAATTGTTGATACCGCTTCTGTTAACTCGGCTACAGCTGCCCAATCAAGTGCCAGTGATATCAGTAGTCAGTTATCTAGTGTGGCAACAGCGATCAATGCTAATGTTGCCAGTGCCAGCAGTAGTGCAGCCGCGCTGAATACTGCCTATCAAAGTGCCTCCTCTGCTTATTCATTAGCACAAAGTCAAGCTAGTGTTGCTAGTAGTTTAAACAGTAGCGCTAGTTCTAGCATGAGTGCTAGTGTCAGTCAACTTAGTTCAGCATTTGCAGCAGCTACTATTCAGTCAAGTTCAGCAGCTGTTTCTTTAAGTGTGGCTATTTCGACCCAAGGTTCGTTTAATAGTTTGGCTACTGCAATTAGTGGAAACGTTTATTTAGCAAATTCACATGCTAGTCGAGTTCTTGCAAATGACAATGCAGAAGCTAAATTAGCTGATTTTAGTTCTGCCCAATCTGACGCCAGTAATGCAGTTGCATATGCTAATTTAGCATCGAGTGGATTAGCAACAGCCTTAACTTACAATACGACAATTGCATCAGCGTCAGCATCCATCGCAACTGAGAGTAATGCAATCGCTAGTGCGGTAACTAGTGATAGCTTTACAAGTTCAGTAAAGCAGGTAGCTAATGCCTACCAAAGTACCACTTCGTCTAATTACAATTCATAAGTGGCTGCTGCTGGTAGCTTAGTTAATAGTATGGCTAATAGCTATCTTGCTTCGACCGTTAATATTGGACGAAGTTCTGCTGATAGTTTAGTTAATAGCACTAATAGTGCTAATAGTGTTGTTCAAAGCACTTTCGCTTCTGCTAATGGTCTAACTAAGAGTAATATGGATGCTTATTATTCAGCTTATCCTAGTAATGCGGTGGTTAGTAGCGCACATAGTGCATTTTATAATGACTTAGGTTCATTAAGTGCGCTTAGTACGGATGCAAATACTCAAAGTGCATATATGAGTTCTGCCTATTTAACTATGATGAGCTTAGGAAATTCTGCCAGTGCAACTAGTTCGCAAAATGCATCTCTACTAAGTAATGTGACTAGTTATGCTTCATTAGCTTCATCAGCATATGCTAATAACGACTTTGCTAGTGGGAGTTCAAATAACTCACTAGCTAATTCATACCTAGCATTATTAAATGCTAATACTAGTAGTGCGTCGGGTTATTTTGATCAAATTAGTAGTTTGCAAACGAGTGCAACTAGTGCCCGGAGTAAGGCGATTAGCGATGCCAGTGCTGCTAGTTCAATTGCAACTGATGTTAATAACCAATTAACGAGTGCTAGTGCTGCTTATGTTGCTCAAAGTAATGCTGATGAAACTAGTATTGAAGCTTCTATCACTAGCCAAAAAGCATCTGAAGCCGGAATTAAGAGTAATACCGCTAATGCGGCTTCTTTTGCAGCTAGTAATGTTGCCCAAGGGGCTGGTTCAAATGCATCAACTGCGATTTCAGCAGCAAGTACTGCTAATAGTAACTTCCAACAAGTTTCATCTGCGGCTTCTAGTGCCGAAGAATTAGCTAATCAAAATAAGGGTAATGCTACGGTCAATAGTGCTAATAATGTTATTAAGTCTAACCTTTCGGTGGCTTCGAATGCTGCATCGCAAGCTAGTCAAGCTGCCAGTCATGCTAATGAACAAAGTTCCATTGCGAGTGTTGCTAGTCAAGCTGCTAGTACGGCAGCAGCTTCAGCTAATGCAGCAAATTCAACAGCAGCTTCAGCTAATGCAGCGGCTAGTACGGCTGCTAAGAACGGGGATGCGAATGCAGCTAGTGCTGCCCATTCGGCTGCATCAGCTGCGGCTGCAGTAGCATCATCTCAAGACAGTATAGCTTCAAGTGCAGCTAGTGCCGCCCAAGCAGCCGCTGCCGCTGCGGCTGCTGATTCAACTGCAATTGATAATTATAAGAGTGTAGCAGTATCAGCTAATGATGCTGTTACATCAGCTGCAGCTGTATTGAGCAGTGCGGCTTCACAGGCACTTAATGGTAGTTCTTCAGTTGCAAATGCGGAAACAGATATTAGTACTAACGCAGCACAAGTCATTAGTACGGCTAATTCGATGATTGGGGTTGCTAACCAAACTAGCAGTTCTAACACCACTACATCAAGCTATGCTAATGCTACTAATACCTATACTCAATCTACTGCCACTAATGCTGCCTCAGCTAGTGCAATTGCTGCTAACAACCCTAGTAATTCTTACATCCAAACGCAAAATAGTGATATTATAGCTGCTTCACAGGCTGCTTCAACTGCTAATCTAGATGCAGCGGCTCAAAGTACTAATGCTGTTAACTATTCTATAGCGGCTAGTAGTGCAATTAGTGCAGCTAATAGTTATATTGCTGCTGCTAATTATATTTCGAGTGCTGCTAGTTCCAATGCTTCATCTGCATACATTGCTTATAATGCCGGAAGCGCTACTAATGGAGACGCATTTAGGGATGCAGTACTTAGCAGTCAAAGTTCAATGAAAGCATTATTGCAATCTGCATCAAATGCATTGATTAATGCCCAAAATAACAGTACGGCGGCTTCAGCTGCAAACAGTAAAGCAATTAATGATCAATCAATTGCTAGTTCGGCTGCACAATTAGCCGCTAGTAAGTATGCATTGATCAGCTCAGCGGCTAATGGATCCGCAAACGTTGCCAAGAATAGTAGCGTCGCTTCAGCAGCATTAAGTATGATTAGTAGTGGGGTGAGTCTAGTTAGTTCCCATTCTAATGATACTAGCTCATATGCAGCCATTACTGGTTCTGCTGTCAAGACCATGAGTGGCTATTATCAACAAACATCATCTGCTAGTTCATCCATTAAGAACTTATTTAGTCAATACAGTAATAATGCCATCGTTAGCTCATATGCTAGTGCGGTTGGATATGATTACTCCGGTGTAAGCAGCTATAGTGATGATGCTTCATCCCAAAATAGTGCAGCTAATCAAGCAAGCAGTCAAGCTAGTGCGTTAGTACCATCTTTGAACAGTAATATTAGTTTAGTTAATTCACAAGCGGCTTCAGTTGCTAATTATAATTCATTGGCCATTTCATACTACAATGAGGGTAATCTAGCTAGTGGTGATAGTTATGCCAACTTAGCATCTGGAATCGCCTCTGCAGCTTCTTCAGAAGCTAGTACGGTTGCCACGCAATCCACGCAATTGAGTCAATATAATCAAACTGCTTCTCAAGCTGCAAGTAACGTTCAAAATGACGTTTCCAATGCTTCTGTATTGGCTAGTTTAGCAGCATCTAATTATGCTGCGGCTAGCAATGCTATTGCTGATTCGAATGCAGCACAGTCTTCTGCTGCCTCAAATGTGAGTTCAGCAAACAATAATAGTAGTGAGGCTAGTGCAATTAGTAGCCAAGCCAATAGTTACTATGCTGGGGCAGTTAATGCTACTTCAAGTGCTTCTAGTTATTCGGTAGCTGCTAGTTCTGCTAGTGTTGTGGTCAATAGTAATTCTAATCATGCCCAACAAGTTTCATTGGTTGTTAGTGGATACTTGAATCAATACTCAAGTAACGCTGCATTGATCAATGATAATAGCCTTATCAATAGTAATATTGCTCAGTTAAGCCAGCTTAATAGTGATGCTTATAATCAATCTTCCGCTGCAAGTTCAGCATATCAAGCAACCGTTAGTGCCGCTTCGGCTACTTCTACTCAAGCTAGTATCGTAAGTAGTGCTGCTCTACAAGCATCAATAAACGCTAGTTTAGCGCTATTTAATGTGGGTAAAAATAACTACGATATTGCAAGTATGTATAATTCATATGCCGCTAGTTATGCTGCTATTGCATCGCAAAATGTGGATAATGTTAAACAGGCATCTGTTGCTACAGACAGTCAATTATCATCTGCTGCTTCGGCTGCTAGCCAAGCTAAATCAGATGAACAAGCTGCTTCTTCAATTAATGATAGTATTAATAGCTTATTTACTGCGGCATCCAATGCGGCAATTGCTGCCAGTGAAGCAGCAGTGGCAAGTAGTGCTGCGCAAAACGCTTCAGCTGGGAATAGTAATGCTATTATTTCTAGCTCTCAAGCTAGTTCTGCCGCTAATGACGCCCAAAGTGCCAACCATGTAGCTCAATCAGCATCTGCTTCAACTAGTTTAAATGCATCTAAAGCTAATGCTAGTGCGGCATCTGCTTCAGCTGCCGCTAGTTATGCTGCTAGTATTGCTGCAAGTGCGCCTAATAATTCACTTGCTCAGTCGGCTGCTGAACAAGCATCAATTGCTGCTAGTGATGCGCAAAATCAAAATTCAATTGTTGCTAGTGCTGCTTCGGCTGCTAATAGTGCAAAGGATTTAGCTGATAAGGCTAATCAAGCAGCAGTAATTGCTAACCAACATGCCTCCAGTGCGAACCAAGCTGCCCAATCTGCAGCTCAATCTGCAAGTAGTGCTGCTCAAGCGGGGGATAGTTCAGCTGCTGGATCATTTAGAGCAATTGCTAATAGTACAGCAACGATTGCCGATAATGCAGCTAAAGATGCTAGTTCAGCTGCATCAGCTGCCATTGCTGCTGCTAATAATGCCAAAAATGCGGCTGATGCTGCCACTAATGCTAGTCAAGCAGCCGAAAAGGATAATAATATCGCTAATGATGCCCTTAATTCAGCCGGAAGTGTCGCTAGTGCTAATTCTGGTTCTGCGGCTGGTAATAGTTCTGCAAATAGCATTAATGCCCAGGGTGACACCGCTAGTGCTCAAACTTCATCATATAACGCTCTAGTTAAAAACGAATCAGTTAGCCAATATGTAAGTATTGCTAGTTCTGCATCTTCCGCTGCTAGTGGGTACAATGGATCGACTCAAACGATTGCGAGCCAAATTAGTGGAATGGCCAGTGCTAATTCTGATAATCACGTCGTAGCTTCTGCCAATAATTCTGCCCAATCGCTAGCAATCGTTGCTAGTGCAGCTGCCAGTCTAGCTAGTTCACTATCTTCAGTCGTTAACACTAATTCTGATTATTTAACTGATGCTCAAAGTCAAGCTAGTGCTAATAACATGAATGCTGCTAGTGCAAATTCCAACGTGCATAATCTAACTAGTCAAGCCGTTAGTGCGTACAATACTGGTAATAATACGCTAGGGACGATCCTAAACCAACAAGCATCTAGTGCTGCGAGTGCCATGCAAAGTTATGTTAATGAGGCTATTAAGCAATCATCATTGGCTTCTACTGCCATTAATGCTGCTTCTAATGCGGCAGCATCTGCAGTTACTCAACAATCAATTGCTAGTTCAGCTGCTAGTCTTGCTGCAACTTTATTAAGTAGTGCAAGTGACTCAGTCAAGCGGACTCAAAACACGTCTAACAATAACAATGCTGCTGCACAGTACAGTAATGCCATTAACCAATCGATTAGTAGTGCAAACATTAATTCAGATTCTGCCAACCAATACGCTAGTCAAGCCGCAAGCTATGCAAGCCTATTGAGTAGTTCTGCTGGCTCTGCTACGCAAACGACGAATTCATTGGTAGACTTAGCTAATTCACATTCTAGTAATGCGTCCTTAACTAGCTATGCTTCTGCAGCCAGTGCTGCTAATTTATCAATTAATAGCTACAACAGTGATGCTGCTAGTCAATCTAGTCTTGCTAATAGTGCCGCAGCTACTGTAACTGCTTTAAGTAATGCGAACCAATCATTACTTAGTTCATTTGCCAGTGCATCGATTGCGGTAACTTCAAACAATAGCTTAGCCAATTCAGCTTATAATAATGGAGACGATAGTGACGGTGATATATACTCTGCTCAAGCAATAGTTGCCTTAAACAGTGCTAAAGGATATAATCAATCAATTACTGCCAATAGCAATAGTATCCAAACGCTTACTAGTACTGCTAGTCAAGCTGCCAGTCAAGCATCTGCTGATTCTCATCAAGCTAGTTTCCAAATTAGCTTAGTGGATAGTATTGCTAGTGCGGTAGCTACTCTATCCACAGCAAGTAATAACGGAAGTGGTTCAGCAAGTAATAATAACCAATCTGCAAGTAGTATCGCTAGTGTTACTTCTAATGTTAATAATGCGGTGTCAGTAACTGCTGGTTCTGCCCAATCTTATGCTTCAGTAGCTAGTTCTGCTACCGTTGCGGTCTCTGGATACAGTAAGAACACTAGTAGCATTGCTGATATGCTTAATTCATTGATTGCTGCTAATGCTAATAACAGTATTGCTGCTGGAAATAGCAGTGTAATTAGTTCAGCAGCCAAAGTAATTCAACAAGCATTAAGTGATGTTAACAATCAATCGGCGATTGCAAGCAGTGCTTATTCAGTAGCCAGTTCTGCTGCTAACCAAGCTAGTGAGGATAATCGGCTTACTAGCCAAGGGGTTCAAACGATTAACAATTTAACGAGTCAAGCGGTTGCTGCTTATAATTCTGGTAACGTTATTTTAGGGAGCATTTTAAATTCCCAAGCTGCCGAATCAGCGGCTAATTTGACGAGTTATCAAACTGATGTTAACAATCAAAAGACAAGTGCCGAAACAGTAACTACATCGGCTAGTTCTGCTGCTGCACAAGCGTTAATCGATCAAAGCAATGCTGCTAATGCTGCTAATGCAGCACTAGCTGCTTTCAGTGCGGCTAGCAGCGCTACTAGCAATGCGAATAAAGCGGCTTCAAACGGTGCTGACAATAATTCTGCAACCACTAGTGCCCAGTCCTTGATGAGTAGTTTATTAGCAAGTAGTGATACTAACTTGAGCAGTGTTAATTCATATGCTGCAATTACTTCGGCCGATTCATCGAATGCGGTCCAATCATCAAATGCGGCTAGTGATACTAATTCATCGGTTGCTCAATTATCTTCACAACGGCCGAATGATAAATCGATCGCTAGTTATGCAACCCTAGTTAGTTCTGCTAACCAAGCCATTAATTCATACAATGGTGACGCTAGCTTACAGAATAGTATCGCTACCAGTGCCGCCAGTTCAGCTGCTAGCGCGCATAGCGCATTGAATGATTTGAACAATAGTATTACTAGCTATGCAATTGCTGTATCTAGTTATGACAGTTTGGCTAAGTCTGCTTATCTAGCTGGTGATCAATCACAAGGTGATAGTTATGCTAGCTCAGCTAAGGCTACGGTTGCGAGTGCTTCTACTGCTGCGCAAAGTGCAGTTTCAAATGCTAATGCAATCAAGTCATTAACGAATGTAGCCAGTCAAGCCGCTAGTCAAGCTAACTTAGATATTAACCAAATCAATGCTCAAAGTGGTGCCATTTCAAGTATTACAAGTGCCATAACTAACATGAACAATACTGCGAATAGTGGTAGTGCAGCCATTAGTTCTGCCACTAGCAGTGCTAATTCTGCCAGTGACGCTACTAAGGTGGCCGCTAATACGGCTAATGGTGACTCCACAACTGCTCAATCTGCAAATACTGCGGCATCATCAGCTGCAGTGGTTACATCTGGTGATGTGAACACTGCTAGTTCGATCAATAGCCAAATTAATAGTTACTATGCTAATGATCCAGCCAACAGTACGTTCAAACAAAACTCTGCAGCTGCATCCAGTGCGGTCGTTACGATCACAAACGCGAATAGTGATGCTCAAGTCCAAAGCAGTATTGCTAATAGTGCTTACAAACAAGTTTCTTCTCAAGCGGCATTAATCAATGCTGCTAACGCTAGTGCCATCAGTGCGGTTTCAAGTGCTAACAATGATTACGTGCAAGCAAGTAGTGCATTTGCTGCTGGGGATGTTAATACCGGGAGCTCCTATGCTAGTGATGCATCATTAGTAGCCATAGCAGCTAGTACCCAGGCTTCTATTGCTGCGAGTGCTGCTGCCACGACTGGTAGCTGGACCAACTCAGCTGTTGTAGCCGCATCACAAGCTAAAGTTGATCAATCACTTGCTAGTCAAGCGTTGATTGCAATGAGTAATGGGTTGAGTTCAATTGTTGCTGCTGCTAATTCTGCGAATACGCAAAATAGTAACAGTGCAACGAGTGCTAATAATTCAGCAAATAGTGCATTAACCAGTGCTAATGGTTTTGCTAGTGGTGCTAATGTTGACGTTAATAATGCTAATGATGCTAATCGGAATGCTAGCATCGCTGATAGCTACGTTAACTCAGATGCTAATAATGCTACGCAACAAAGTAGTATCATTACTAGTTATGCTAATACCGTTGCTAATTCTGGTAATCCAGTGATTAGTAGTGCTAGTTCGTTTATCAATAGTGCCAGTGCAACACTATCAACATTAAAGAGCAGTGCCGATGCTGATAGCCAAGCTGCTAGTTCACAAGCGCAATTAGCTAGTTCAGCTGCATCTGTTGCTAATAGTCAAAATACGTTGACTAGTATTAATGCTAGTTTAGCTATCTATAATGCTTCCCAGGCTAACTCTGCGAATAGTGCTCAAAACTATACGCAAGCTAGTCAATTTAATAGTGCCGCCGCTAGCTATGCTAGCCTAGCTAGCCAAAATGCTACTGCTGCTCAAACTGCCAGTCAAAATGCATATAATGCTACTAGTTCCGCTCAACAAGCTGCTAGTCTAGCTGCTAATGCCCAAGCCAGTGCTAATCAGATCACCAATTCCATCACTAGTGCGATGAGTGCTGCGAATGATGCGAGTGTAGCCGTTAGTCACGCGGTAGTAGCTAAGAGCTATGCTGATCAAGCCAGTGCAGATAATAATAGTGCCAATAGTGCTCAAACCAGTGCTAGCTCATATGCCAACCAAGCAAGCAGTAATGCCAATAATGCTACTAGTGATGCCAACTCTGCTGCTGGATTTGCTAGTGCAACTAAAGCGTTAGCTAGTTCAGCTAGTTCTATTGCCAGCGCTAATCCAAATAACTCCAACATTAGTTCATTGGCTAATAGTGCCAATGCTGCAGTAAGTTCAGCTAACTCTGCAGCAAGTGCAGCTGCTGATGCCCAAAGCAAGGCACATGATAATTACAATACTGCAAGTAGTAATGCAGTTATCGCGAGTTCAGCTGCTACTGATGCATCTAACGCTAATAATCGTGCTAGTGCTGCTGCGAGCGAAGCTAATAGTTTTGCCAGTGCCGGGAATAGTAGTGCTGCTAATTCATCACGGATC
Source organism: Nicoliella lavandulae (assembly GCF_037546185.1). NCBI lineage: Bacteria > Bacillati > Bacillota > Bacilli > Lactobacillales > Lactobacillaceae > Nicoliella > Nicoliella lavandulae. Next base: position 1,090,628 of record NZ_JAWMWH010000001.1, read on the forward strand.
GTTGCTAGTCAAGCAGCATCTGATGCTGATGCAGCATTGAGTAAAGCATCAGCTGCCAATCAAGCGGCCTCAATCGCAGCCTCAAATGCGGCTGTTAATAGTTTAATTGCCAATAGTGCTAATACGGCTGCCAGCTTAGCTAATAGTATAGCTAACAGTGCCAATAGTGCTGCTAATTCAGCTTCTACGGCAACGGCATCTGCTACTGGTGGTAATACCAGTGTTGCTAGTTCAGCTAACAATTGTGCTACTAATATTAATACCAATGCCAGTGCTGCCAATGCAGACGCCAATTCAGCTGCTAATTATAGTGCAATTGCTAGTTCTGCTTCAGTAGCAGTTAGTGGTAATAATAATGATGTTAAATCAGTGGCTACTTCTGCTAATAGCTTATCAACTGCTAACTCGGGTAATGTTGTAATCAGTGCCAAGACATCAATTGTTAATTCAGCTGCTCAAACGATTGCAAGTGCTTCTTCGACCGTAAATACGCAGTCTTCGATCGCTAATAGTGCTTACCAAGTGGCTAGTCAAGCTGCATCCAATGCTAATTTAGATTCTTATAATGCTAGTTTAACCGTAAGTAATGTTAATAGCTTGATATCACAGGCTAATAGCGCTTATTCAAATGGGGACATTGCTGATGGAAACATTTACGCTCAGCAAGCATCGACTGCTGCTAGTGGGATGGCTAAGCAACAAGCGGATGCATCTAGCCAAAGCTCAACTGCTGCTTCAGCAGCTTTAGTAGGGAAGAGTGCTGCTCAACTCGCTACTGATGCTCAATCATCTGCTAATCAGGCTTCGATTGCTGCTAGTGTGGCCTTTAGTGAGGCTCAATCAGTAGCAAATGCAACTAGCAATGCTAATTCAAATGCAAGTAACAACCAATCTGCTATTAATAGTGCTAATTCAATTGCCAATAGTGCAATGAGTGGAAATGCTACCAATGTTAGTGCTGCAAATAGTTATGCATCTGTGGCTTCTACTAATGCTTCTAGTGCAGTTTCTAATGCCAATAGTATCAATACCCTTAATAATGGAATTGCTAGTTTAGCCAGTGCGAATGCATCAGACGCATCATTAGCTAGCTATGCAACTTTAGCTAGTTCTGCTAATGCTAAATTATCTTCATTTGCAAGTGATGCTAGTTCACAAGCTGCATTAGCTCAAAGTGCTGCTAATACGGCTAATACCATTCATGGTTCTGATGATGGCTTAAATACGAACATTAAGAATGCTGCCAGTGCTGTTCAATCTAACAATTCTTTGGCAAATTCAGCATATATGACTGGTAATAATAGTGATGGTGATAGTTATGCTAAATTAGCAACTTCTGCCGTTACGGTTGCTAGTCAAAATGCGCAACAATTATCGAACAATGCGAGTGCTATTCAATCATTAACTGCAGTGGCAAGTACGGCTGCTTCTAATGCTGTACAAGATGTTCAAAATATGGCAGTGCAAATGAGCGCCTTTAACCAGGCCTCAAGCAATGCAAATAGTGCTAATTCTGCTGCTCACAGTGGAGCTAGTGATGCAAGTAATGCAAATAGTCAAGTTAGCTCTGCTTCTGATGTAATTAGTGACGCTAGTTTACATGCACCAGGTAGTCAAAGTGCAACTAATTCTTATAGCATTGTTGCCAGTTCAGCTGCTAGTGTGGTTAGTTCTAATGCTATTCTGAATAGTCAAACGGCTAGTTCCGTTAATAGTTATTACAACCTTGATCCAAGTAATAGTACCTTTAAGCAAGCGTCAAGTGCTGCCAATAGTGCGATGACGGTTATTAATAGTGCAAATACTGATGCACAAAATCAAAAGGTGATTGCAAGTACTGCTAATAGCAATGTAGGTTCAAATATAGCTGTAATTAATTCTGCGATTTCGGCAATTGCAACTATTAATGCTACAACTTCAATCTATTACTCACAGGCTGCTTCTGCGTATGCAATTGGTAACTTACACGATGCTAGTGCAGCAACTGTCGCAGCTAAATCCAATGCAGCATTGGCAAATACAAATGCTCAATTAGCGCAAAGCGCGAGTGCAGCAATCACTAGTTTAACTAATGTTGCTAGTTCCGCAGCTGCTCAAGCCGTTCAAGATGAAAGTAATGCATCCAATGCAGCGACTGCATTAAATGCTGTTAATAGTAATGCTGCTAGTGCAGCTGCATCAGCAACGCAAGGTGGGAATAATAGTGCTACTTCAAATAGTAGTGCTGCTGCTAGTGCCTCTCAACAAACTAGTAGCTTTGCTAGTGCAGCCAATGCTAACGCCAATGGTGCTTCATTGTCTGCTAGTCAAGCTGCCAGTGCTGATAGTGCAATTAACAGTGCGTCAGCTCAAGTAGATCAACAAAGTGCTCAAATGAGTAACGTAGTAACGAATAACCCAAGTAATGCAGCAATTAGTGCGGCTAATTCCTTAGTCAATAGTGCTAGTTCCGCTATTACTAGTCTCAAAACTGCTGCTGATTCCCAAAGCAGCGACGCTGCTTCTGATTACGCAACTGCTAGTTCAGCTGCTAGTGTGGCTAATGCAACGAGTGTTGCAGCTAGTTCGAATGCGAACTTAGCTAGTCTCTTTGCTAGTCAAGCTATCTCAGCTAATAATGCGGGTAACTACACTCAAGCGAGTGCTTTGAACCAAAGTGCGGCTAATTATGCTAGTGCAGCTACGAACTTGATTAGCCAAGCAAGTACGGCAAGTCAAAATGCTGCAACTGCAAGTACAAACGCTAGTACAGCAGCTAGTGCCGCCATTGCCAACCAAGCCAAGGTTAATGGGTTAACTAGTCAAATTAATAGTGCCATGAGTGCGGCCAATACTGCGAGTGCGGCTGCCAGTTACGCATCTACTGCTTCGAGTGCAGCCAATACTGCTAACCAAGCTAGTGCTGCTACTAGTGGAATCAATTCTAATACCAGTTCTAATGCATCCTTAGCCACGTCCAATTCGACTACAGCTAATACGAATGCACAGACTGCCCATAGCTTTGCTAGCTCCGCTAGCCAAAGTGCCAGTGCTTTGAATAGTCTCTACAGTAGTAATAGTAGCAATAGTGTCATTAGTTCAGCTGCGAGTGTTGCTGATAGTGCTGCTAGTGTTGCTAGTTCAGCTGCTAGTGATGCAGATGCTGCTAATAGTTTGGCTTCTAATGCCGCCAGTGCTGCTAATAGTAATGCTGTAATCGCAAGCAGCGCTAATTCGATTGCGCACTCCAATAGTGCAGATGCCGCTAATGATGCTTCATTAGCTAGTCAAGCTGCCAATAGTGGTGATCAATCAGCTGCATCATCATATGCCCAACGGGCATCGAGTGCTGCAGCACAAGCCCAAAGTGCTAATAGTGATGCCATCAATGCTTCGAACGCGGCAAGTCAAAATGCATCGATTGCAAGTTCTGCTGCCGCAAAGGCTTCATTAGCTAATAGTACGGCTAGTTCAGCTAACAACGTAGTTAGTTCTGCCTCTACAACGGCTTCCAATGCTATTAGTAATAATCAGGCTGGTAGTGATAGCACTAATAGTGCTAACCAATCTGCTAATAGTATTAACACCCAAACTTCTAGTCTAGCTAATAGTACTAGTGCCGATGCTCAAAAGGCCATTTCATATGCTAACGATGCTAGTTCTGCTGCTGTTGCTACTAGTGGTTACAATAGTGGAGCAAGTAGTAATGCTAATGCTGTTTCCAGCGTGGCCGCTGCTAATAGTGGTAATACGATTGTTCAAAGTGCAAATACCGTTGCGAGTCAAAATGCATCGATCGCATCTTCAGCTAATGGAGTTGCCCAATCACAAGCTAGTGTGGCTGCCAGTGCTGCTAGTGTAGCCAGTGCCGCTAATAGTAAGGCAATCGCAGATAGTCAAGCTGCTAGTTCTGGTGCTAGTCTAGTTAATAGCATGACCAGTCAAGCTATGTCAGCTTATCAAGCCGGCAATTCAATTGCCGGTTCCATCTGGAACTCACAAGCAGCTAGTGCGGCAACTAGCTTAGCTAGTTACCAAAGTGATGCTGCTAGTCAATCAAGCATTGCTAATGCGGCTAAGATTACGGCTAGTTCAGCGGCTATTGATGCCATTAAGGCACAATCAGCTGCTAATAGTGCTTCCATAGCTATCAGTAATGCCAACTCAACTGCACAATCAGCTGCAACGGTGGCTCACAATGCCAATACCAATGCTAGTGGTAACCAAAGCACGGTAAGTAGTGCAACATCGATTGCCAATAGTGCAATCAGTGCTGATAAGACTAACGTTAGTGCTGTTAACCAATATGCTAGTGATGCCGATGCTAGTGCTAAGCAAGCTAATAGTAGTGCAACGAGTGCTAATGATACGAATAATAGTATCGCTAGTTTAGCTAGTGCTAATTCAGCAAATGCTTCTCTTGCTAGTTATGCCACGGCTGCAAGTATGGCTAATGCTAACATTAGTTCATTTGCGGCAATTGCTAGTTCGCAAGCTACGCTTGCAAGTAGCGCGGCTAGCGTAGCTAACTCGATTCAATCAACTGATAATAGTCTAAACTCTAATATCCAAACTGCATCTAGTGTAGTTGCATCCAATAATGCAGCCGCTAATGCCGCTTACCTATCCGGTAACTCTAGTGATGGAGATAGTTATGCTAAGGTCGCTAGTACTGCTGCATCTACAGCTAGTCAAAATGCACAACAACTAACTAATCACGCTAGTGATATTCAATCATTGACGAGCGTAGCAAGTACTGCAGCAAGTACCGCAAGTCAAGCCGTTCAAAATATGGGAGTTCAACTAAGTGCCTTTAACCAAGCTTCTAGCAATGCCGCTAGTGCTAACTCTGCTGCTCATAGTGGAGCTAGTGCGGCTAATGATGCTAATAGTCAATTTAGTTCGGCTTCAGGCGTTACAAGTGCGGCATTAAGTGACGCTGTTAAAGCTCAAGGCAATACTAGCCAAGCAGCATTTACAGCTAGTTCGGCTGCAAGTGTAGTTAGTTCTAATGCTATTCTGAATAGTCAAACGGCTAGTTCAATCAATAGTTACTACAATTCTGATCCAAAGAACAGTGCCTTTAGTCAAGCAGCTAGCGCTGCTAATAGTGCGATGAGTGTTATTAATAGTGCTAATTCAGATGCTCAAGGTCAAAAGACCATTGCTGCTAGCGCTAACAGTGTGGTCAATGCTAATGTGAACTTGATCAGCTCTGCTAGCTCAGCCTTTGTAGCTATTAGTGCTACTAATAGCATTTTCTACTCACAAGCTGTGTCTGCTTATGCTGCAGGTAATTTCGCCACTGCTTCACAAATGAATTCGGCTATGGCAAGTAATGCCGTAATTGCTAATAGTAATGCAGACGTTGCTAAGAGTGCGAGTGCAGCAATCACTAGCTTAAGCAGTGTTGCTAATTCCGCAGCTGCTCAAGCCGTTCAAGATGAAAGTAATGCATCTAATGCAGCAACTGCATTAAACACTGCTAATAGTAATGCTGCCAGTGCAGCTGCCTCAGCAACGCAAGGTGGCAATAGTAGTGCTAATGCAAATAGTAGTGCTGCTGCTAGTGCCTCTCAACAAACTAGTAGCTTTGCTAGTGCAGCCAATGCTAACGCCAATGGTGCTTCATTGTCTGCTAGTCAAGCTGCCAGTGCTGATAGTGCAATTAACAGTGCATCAGCTCAAGTAGATCAACAAAGTGCTCAAATGAGTAACGTAGTAACGAATAACCCAAGTAATGCAGCAATTAGTGCGGCTAATTCCTTGGTCAATAGTGCTAGTTCCGCTATTACTGGTCTCAAAACTGCTACTGATTCCCAAAGCAGCGCCGCTGCTTCTGATTACGCAACCGCTAGTTCAGCTGCTAGTGTGGCTAATGCAACGAGTGTTGCAGCTAGTTCGAATGCGAACTTAGCTAGCCTCTTTGCTAGTCAAGCTATCTCAGCTAATAATGCGGGTAACTACACGCAAGCGAGTGCTTTGAACCAAAGTGCAGCTAATTATGCTAGTGCCGCTACGAACTTGATCAGCCAAGCAAGTACGGCAAGTCAAAATGCTGCAACTGCAAGTACAAACGCTAGTACAGCAGCTAGTGCCGCCATTGCCAACCAATCCAAGGTTAATGGGTTAGCTAGTCAAATCAATAGTGCCATGAGTGCAGCCAATACTGCTAGTTCCGCCGCTAGTTACGCATCTAATGCTTCGAGTGCAGCCAATACTGCCAACCAGGCCAACTTAGCTACAAATACGAATAACACGAATACTAGTTCGAATGCGGTTATTGCAAGTGATAAGGCTAATTCAGCCAGTGCTAATGCACAATCAGCAAGTACTAATGCTAGCGCAGCTACTACTAGTGCAAGTGCAATTAATAGTTTATTTAGCGCTAACAGTGGTAACAGTGAAATCAGTTCTGCCGCCAGTGCTGCTAATAGTGCAGCGTCAGTAGCTAGTGCAGCTGCCAGTGAAGCTAACTCTGCTAACCAAGTAGCTAGTTCGGCTGCCAATACTGCTTCCAGTGCTGCCGGAAAAGCAAGTACAGCTAACTCGATTACTAGTGCTAACAATGCCGCTGCATCTGATGCTGCTTCGCTTGCTAGTTCCGCAGCTAATGGTGGTAACCAATCTGCTGCCTCTTCATATGCTCAAGCTGCATCTAGTGCTGCCAGCCTAGCGCAAAGTGCAAGCAATGATGCCCAAAGTGCATCAATAATTGCGAGTCAAAATGCATCAATTGCCAGTGCCGCTGCTAGCCAAGCCAATAGTGCTAATGTTGTAACTAGTTCTGCTAGTCAAACCATTAGTGCTGCAAACCATGATGCAAATAACGCTATTAGTAATACTAAGGACGGTAGTGACAGCGCCAATAGTGCTAACCAATCTGCTAATAATATTAATTCTCAAACTTCTAGTCTAGCTAATAGTACTAGTGCCGATGCTCAAAAGGCTATTTCATATGCTAACGATGCTAGTTCAGCTGCTGTTGCTACTAGTGGTTACAATAGTGGAGCAAGCAGTAATGCTAATGCTGTTTCTAGCGTGGCAGCTGCTAATAGTGGTAATACGATTGTTCAAAGTGCAAATACCGTTGCAAGTCAAAATGCATCGATCGCATCTTCAGCTAATGGGGTCGCTCAATCACAAGCTAGTGTGGCTGCCAGTGCTGCTAGTGTGGCCAGTGCAGCTAATAGTAAGGCGATTGCAGACAGTCAAGCTGCTAGTTCTGGTGCTAGTCTAGTTAATAGCATGACCAGTCAGGCTATGTCAGCTTATCAAGCCGGCAATTCAATTGCCGGTTCCATCTGGAACTCACAAGCTGCTAGTGCGGCAACTAGCTTAGCTAGTTACCAAAGTGATGCTACTAGTCAATCAAGCATTGCCAGTGCGGCCAAGTCTACGGCTAGTTCAGCGGCTAGTGATGCCATTAAGGCGCAATCAGCTGCTAATAGTGCTTCCGTAGCCATCAGTAATGCCAACTCAACTGCACAATCAGCTGCAACGGTGGCGCACAATGCTAATACCAATGCTAGTGGTAACCAAAGTACGGTAAGTAGTGCAACCTCGATTGCCAATAGTGCAATCAGCGCTGATACGACTAACGTTAGTGCTGCTAATCACTATGCTAGTGTTGCTAGTCAAACCGCTACTAGTGCAAGTACTAGTGCTAATAGTGTTAACAATATCAATAATAGTATTGCTAGTTTAGCAAGTTCCAACACGACCAATGTTTCACTAGCCAGTTATGCAACGGCTGCAAGTATGGCTAATGCTAACATTAGTTCATTTGCAGCAACTGCTAGTTCACAAGCCGCTATTGCAAGTAGTGCTGCCAGTGTTGCTAATGGGATTCATGCTTCAGACGCTAGTCTAAATGATTCAATTACGAGTGCTGCCAGTGCGGTTGTATCTGATAATACTTCTGCTAATTCCGCTTACTTAGCTGGTAATGATTCAGCTGGTAGTAGCTATGCCAGTGCTGCTAGTGCTGCTGCTTCAAATGCAAGCGCAAATGCTCAACAATTATCCAATCATGCTAGTGCAATTCAATCACTAACCAGTGTTGCTAGTGCGGCAGCGCAAAGTGCTTCTCAAGCGCTTCAAAATATGGGCGCTCAAATGGATGCCTTTAGCCGGGCTGCTAGTGCAGCTAGTCAAGCTAATACTGATCAAAGTCAGGGGAGTAGTTCAGCTCAATCTGCTAGTGATCGGACTCAATCTGCTATCAGTACCTTTAGTCAAACTGCTAGTGCAGAAGCCATTACTGCTAGCCAAGCTGGTAACTTTAACTCAACGACAGCATCAATTGCGAGTGCCGTTAGTTCCACTGCAGTTAGTGGTAATACGACAACCAGTCAAATTAATAGTTACTTTGCTGGTGATCCAGATAATAGTAACTTCCAAAATGCATCATCTGTTGCTAACAGTGCAATTACGATTATTAACAGTGCCAACTCAGATGCCCAAAGTCAAAAGGCAACGGCAAGTAGCGCTTATAGTGCAGTTACATCCCAAAACGCATTAATTAGTAGTGCTAATGCTACTTTAAACAGTGCTAACAGTGCTGTTAATGTTTACTATGCACGGGCTAGTGCTGCTTACCAAGTTGGTGATACGACCAATGGATCTGCATATACTGCTAGTGCTGCTAGTGCAGCTTCAGTTGCAGTAGCACAAGCTAGTTTAGCTACTAGTGCCAACAGTACGGTAATTGCCTTTAACGCTACTGCCAGCACGGCTGCTAGTGTGGCTGCTAACGATCAAACGAGTGCTGATCAAGCCGCTGCTAGTTTGAATTCGGCATTAACTAGTGCTAGTTCCGCTGCTAATGCGGCCAACCAAGGCGCTAGTGCAAGTGCTAATAATACGAACAGCAATGCTGCTAATGGTAGTGATAAAGCTAGTTCATTTGCTGGTAGTGCAAACGTTAGTGCATCTAGTGCTGCTAGTGCTAGTTCACTAGCCACTTCAATTGCAAGCTCCATTGCTAATGACTCAACAACTGCTAGTCAACAACAAGCAGTAATGAGCAGCTATGCTAATCATAATCAAACATCGGCCATGAGTACTGCTAATTCGGCCTTTAATAGTGCTAGTTCAGCATTAGGGAATGTTAAACAATCTGCTGATAACGCTGCTAGTGTGGCAAGTCAACAAAATCAACTCGCTAGTGCCGCTGCTTCAAATGCTAATAATGAAAATTCAATGGCTAGTGTGAATGCCAGCCTAGCTAGTTTCAACACCAGTTTGGCTAACTCAGCTAATAGTGCGCATAACTACACCCAAGCTAGTCAGTTCAATTCCATTGCTGCTAGTTACGCTAGTGGTGCTAACCAAAATGCTGCCAATGCAGGTACTGCTAGTCAAAGTGCTAACAATGCTAATCAAGCTGCTCAAGATGCCCTTAAGCAAGCTCAATCAGCTCAAAGCAGTGCCGATGCATTGAAGCAAACGCTTAACTCTGCCATGAGTGCTGCTGTTAATGCTGATGCTGCTAATCAGATTGCTAGTTCAGCTAGTGTTAACTCAGCGCAAGCTAATTCAGCTAATGCTGGGGCTAATACTGCTGCCAACAATGCTCAAACAGCTAGTTCCAATGCTAAGATTAGTCAATCCACGGCTGGTAGTTATGCTGCTCAAGCATCTGATAACGCGAGTGCTGCGGGCCAAGCTGCTAATAGTGCGTCATCCGTTGCTGCTAGTCAATCTAACAATGCAACGATTAAATCATTAGCTAGTGATGCAAGCAGTGCTGCTAGTGTTGCGAGTGCTGCTAGTCAAGCGGCTAGCCGGGCTCATGACTTAGCTACTTCTGCTAGTTACACGGCTGATAATAATAGTTCAATTGCTAGCTCAGCAGCTCAATCAGCATCTACTGCTAACCAAACAGCATCTCAAAATGCATCCCTTGCCGCTAGTTACGCCAATAACGGTGACTACAGTGCAGCCAGCTCAGCTCAACTGATTGCCAGTTCAGCAGCCAGTGCTGCTAAGAATGCCCAAAGTGTTGCTCAATCAGCAGCTAGTGTCGCAAGTAATGCTGCGAACGTGGCAAGTAGTGCGAACAATGATGCAAGCAACGCTGCTAGTTTAGCCAGTGCTGCTAACCACATGGCTACTAGTGATAATAGTGCCGTTAATTCAACCGTTAGTGCTGCTCAATCTGCTGCGGGCAATAACTCCACAATTAGTAGTAATGCTAGTCAAACATCATTGAGTGTCAGTCAGGCTACGAGTCAAACGATTGCCAACACAGCATCTGCATCTGCGGATGCGCTTAAGGCTAGTTCTGCAGCGGTTGCGGCTGGTAATTCGAACTCTAATGCCCAATCCAATGCCCAAACGGTAAGTAGTTTAGCCTTAGTTCACAGCAACAATAGTGTAGTTAATGCCCAACAATCAATCGTTAATACTGCTTCCAGCGCTGCGGTTAGTGCGGCTAGTGATGCCAATGTACAATCCAGTAGGGCTAATAGTGCTTACCAAGCAGCAAGTTTAGCTACTGCTCAAGCTCAATTAGCATCATCGAATGCTAGCTTAGCAAATAGTAATGTAGCTAGTTTAGTTGCTGCTGCCAATAGTGCTTATGGCAATGGTAATGCTACTGAAGGCAGCGTATATGCTCAACAAGCTAGTCAATCAGCTAGTGCAATGGTTCAACAATCTACCATTGCCAGTGCCCAATCATCGGTGGCTGCTTCTGCTAGCGCAGTTGCCAGTGCCGCTGCTAGTCAGGCAATTATTGATCAAAGTACGGCTAGTTCGGCTGCAGCAGCAATTGCAAATGCTACTAGTACGGCTAGTTCAGCGATTGCTGGGGCTTCACAAGCTGCCACGAATGCTGAAAAGAATAATGGTGCAGCTCAGTACAATTCATCATTAGGCTCTAGTGCAGCCGCTGCTGATGCAGCTAACGTTAGTTCAGCTAACTCTTATGCTTCTGATGCGGCTACAATGAATCAATCTGCTACGGCGATTGCAAGTACTGCTAATAGTATCAATTCAAATGTAACTAGCTTAGCTAGTGCAAATGCATCGAATGCATCGGTTGCTAGTTATGCTAATGCGGCGAGTGCTGCCATTGCGCAAATCTCAGCTAATGCAAGCATGGCCAGTGATCAAGCAAGCGTTGCAGCGAGTGCAGCTAGTGTAGCTAATACCATTCACAATACTGATGCATCCTTAACCACTACGTTAAGCAGTGCTTCTAGTGCAGTTGCAGCTAACAATGCGTCAGCTAATGCGGCTTACCTTGCTGGTAATTCCAGTGCGGGGGACAGTTATGCTAAACAAGCTGCTGATGCAGTTAACACTGCTAGCTTAACTGCGCAACAAATTGTGAACCATGCTAGTTCAGTTCAATCATTAACGATTGTGGCTAGTCAAGCAGCATCCAGTGCCGCCCAAAACGTACAAAACATGGCCGTTCAAATGAGTGCCTTTAACCAGGCTTCAAATGGCATCAATAGTGCCTTATCTGATGCGGCCAGCGGGACCAAGAGTGCTGCCACCGCTAGTGATAATGCCAGTGCTGCTAGTTCGGCAGTTAATAGTGATGCAACGATTGCAAGTGGCAACTTTAATGCTACTAGTGGTTATAACTCAGTAGCATCTACTGCTGCCGGTGCAGTTAGTGGTAGTACCACGGCCGCTAGTTCAATGACTTCAGCCATCAATAGCTATCTATCGAACGATCCATTTAATAGTACGTTCAGTAGTAATGCTAGTGCTGCCGGTCAACTAATGAACACCATCAATAGTTTGAACAGTAATGCGCAATCGCAAAAAGCAATTGCAAGCAGTGCTAACAGTGCGGCTGCTTCTCAATCTGCAGTCGTTCAATCTACTGCCGTGGTGATCACCTCTGCAAATAGTAATGCTAATAGTTACTATCAACAAGCTAGTGCAGCATATCAATCTGGTAATCAACAAGTTGGTTCATTATATACAGCCTTTGCTGCTTCGGCAGCGGCTGTAGCCAGTTCTCAAGCTGCAATCGCAGATAGTGCAACTAAGACGACGGATCAATTAGTGAGTGCTGCTAGTTTGGCAGCGGCTCAAGCTCAAGTTGATCAACAAAGTGCTGAAACAGCCACGACTAACCTTAGTCAAATGCTATCCGCAACTGCTACTAGTGCTTCGAATGCGGGAACCAGCATCAGTGCGAGTGCCAATGATGCTGATTCTATCGCTGCGAGTGCTAGTCGGGCGGCAAGTATTGCTGCCAGTGCGGCTAGTGACAGTGCCCAAAGTGCTACAAGTGTCAATGCCCAAGCTAGCGTTAATGGCAGTCAGGTAAGTAGTTATGCTAATTACGCTGACCAACAAAGCGCTACGATGAGTAACTACGTTAATAATCCAAACAATGCTAATAACTCAGCTATGCAAGCGGCTAACGGGGCCTTTAGTCAAGCTAGCGCTGCATTAGTTAGTGCTAATAGTGGTGCCAAGAGTAATGCTGCCGTTGTTTCAAGTGCTTATCAAAGTGCTAGTGCTGCCTTGCTCAATGCAAGTAGTGCCAGTGCAGTCGTAAGTATTAACGCTAGTTTAGCAAGTATCACGACTAGCCAAGCTATCTCGGCTAACAGTGATCATAACTACACGCTAGCTAGTCAATTTAATTCTTCAGCTGCCAGTTATGCTGCATTAGCAAGTACGAATGCTGCTACGGCTCAACAAGCTAATCAATCTGCGAGTGCGGCATTGTCAAATGCCCAAAGTGTGGCAATGCAAGTTAGTCAAAGCCAAAGTGCAGCAACGGCCTTGAATGCTTCGATCAATGCAGCCTTAAGTATTGCGGCAGCAATCGATAGCGCCGTTAGTGACGCTAGTGCTGCGAGTCAAGCTAATGCCAAGGCTCAAATGAATAGTCAATCAGCTAATAGTGCTGCCAGTCTTGCTAATACTGCAAATCAAACTACAGTTGCTCAATCGAATACGATTAATTCAATGAACCCAGTTGTATCTGGTGTGGCCAGTGCGGTTAATCAATCTGCCCAATCCGTTGCAGTTGCTGCTGCCTTGAATTCTAGTAATTCAGTTGTGCAATCATTAGCTGCTAGTGCAAGTGCCGTCAATAGTGCTGCAAGTGGCTTTGCTAGTTCGTTGAATAATATGATTCCACAAATTAGCTCTGCAGCTGCAGTCACGAGTGTGAATGCATCCCTTGCCAGTCAAGCTAGTCTTAGTGCTAGTCAGGCTAGTTCCAATGCTGCTAGTGCTGCAATTGCGGCAAGTAGTTATGCCAACGCTGGTAACGCTAGTGCGGCCAGTGCAGCACGTTTCACTGCTGAATCTGCACAACAACAAGCAAGCAGCAATGCCAATACGGCTAGTTCTGCAACTGTGATTGCTCAATCATCAGCAAGTGTGGCTGCTGGATTGCAATCATTAGCACAACAAGCAAGTAGCAATGCTGCATCAGCTCAACAAGTAGCGCAATCATTAGTTAGTGCTACTCAATCAGCTATTTCGGTCGCCAATAGTGGTCAAAGTGCAGTTGGAATCATCAACAGTAGTGCTAATCAGGCAACGAGTTCCGTTGCTAGTTTTGCTACCAGCGCCACCAGCTTTAATCAACAAACTGGCATTGCGACTGGTCAAACTAGTTCTGCTGCGGTGGCAACCAGTGGTTTGACTAGCATTGCTTCAATGAATGCTGATCAAATTGCTAGCCTCGCTACCACTAGTGCAAGCAATCAAGTTATTAGCCAACAAGCTCAAATTGCCAGTGCTGCCCAAAATAGCTTGAATGCAAGCACTGCCCAAAGTAATGTGAATACGTTATTTGATCAAGCTAACCATGCTTATCAAACTGGGGACCAATCTGCGGGTGACATTTACCAAAGTCAAGCGCAAAGCTTCTTGGATAATTTGAAGCAACAAGCCAGCGCTGCTAGTGCTCAAGCATCAATTGCTAGTGCCCAAAGCACCGTTGCTAGTTCAGCTAGTGTCCAAGCGGGAATAGATCAATCGAAGGCTAGTGTCGCTGCAAGTACGGCTTCCTCTGCATTCAAGACGGCTAGTTCCGTTGCGGACGCAGCTAGCTTAGCCAATTCCAATGCCAGTGCGGCTAGTGGAACTGCTAGTCAAACTGATCAAATTCAACAAAGCGTAGCCAATAACAGCGTGGCTAGTTTAGCCAGTGCTAACTCTGCTAACGTTTCATTGGTTAGCTATGCAAATACGATCAGTAGTGCCAGTGCAGTTGTTACAAGTGCCAATACCACGGCAAGCAATGCCGCTGCTACTGCTAGTTCCGTGCAATCATCTGATGCCGCCCTAGTGTCCGTGGCACAAAGTACGGCCAGCGATGTTGCTACTAATAATCAAGCCGCTAGTTCTGCTTACCAAGCCGGTGATTCCAGTGCTGCAAGTAGTTATCAAGCTCAAGCTAAGCAAGCATTATCCAACGCAATTATGATTAACCAATCGGTTGCAAATGATGCGAGTCAAATTCAATCATTGACTAACGTCACCAGTAGTGCTGCTCAAGCAGGGGCGGATGCACTTAAGCAAGCCCAAAGTGCTGCTAGCATGATCGCCCAAGCAACGAGCGCTGCGAACTTAGTTAACAGCACGGCGAACCAAGGGATGGCTCAAATTAACTCAGCAAGTCATCAAACTAGTTCCGCTAACGTTGCATTGAGTAATAATTCCAAAGCGGTAGTTCAAGCACAATCGGCTAATAGTCAATACAGCATTACTGCTAGTGATGCTTCATCAGCCGTTAATGCGAGTGCATCGGTTAATCAACAATCAGCGAGTGCCGTTGCCAGCATGTTCAACCAAGATTCAATGAACAGTGCCTTTATCAATGCCAACAGTTCCGCTAGTTCAGCATTAGCTGCCTTCGATCGGGCTAATCAAGATGCGCAAGCACAATCACAAGTAACCAATAGTGTCAGTCGGCTAGCCAAGCTACGAATACGGCCAGTGATGCCACTAGTGGTATCAACCAAGCAGTAAGCGCCGCTTCGGTTGCGAACCAAACGACTAATGCTGCCAATACCGCAGTTAGCCATGACATTGCTAATGCGGATCAACAAAGTAACGCCCTCAATAGTTACAGTAATGCGGTATCAAGCAATGCTACCATCAGTAATGCCATGGCTAGCTTGAACGCATCTAATGCGGCCCTTCAAGTTGCGAACCAAAGCATGCAACAAGCTAGTGTTAATGCAGCAAGTGCATATCAAGCGGTTAACTCAGCTGCGGTGAGTGGGGCGGATGCCAGTGCTGACGTTGCTTCGAATGCATTATTGGCTAGTGTTTATGCTAGCCAAGCCGCTTCAGCAGCTGCCGGTCACCATTACACCCAAGCCAATGCTTACAATGCATCTGCATCATCATATGCAGCTTTTGCTACAAATGCAGCGAACGCGGGTCAAGCGGCTAGTGGTTACATGACAGCGGCACAAACGGCAGCTAGTCAAGCTACTAGTTATCAAGCCGCTTCTGACGGGTTGAACAGTCAAATCAACGCCACCGTTAGCGTTGCTGCTCAAGCCGTACAAGCTGATCAATCAGCTAAGCAAGCCGCTAGTTATGCTAGTGCGAATGCTCAATTATTAAGTGATGCTAATTCGATGGCTACAGCTACTTCAAATTCTGCTGCTGGGACTCAACAATCAAATACGGGTATCAATACTACGATGAGTTCAGTCAACTCAAGCATGGGTTCAATGAATGCTCAGGCGAGTCAATTTGCTCAAGTGGCTAGTGCCAATGCTGCCAATAGCGTCATCAGTAATGCTGTTTCGAACGCTGACCTAGTTGTAAGCAGCGCTAATGGTTTGACCAATCAAGCTAATACGGCTAGTCAAGTGGCCAGTGCCGCATTGTTAGCGGCTAATAATGATAATGCCCAAGCCGCTGCTGCATCTAGCAACGCGAAGGTCAATGCCAGCGTGGCTGCTAGTGCGGCTACGGTCGCAAGCAATGCCGCCCAAAGTGGGGATGCATCGGCTGCCGCCAGTGCCGCTGCCGTTGCTAAACAGGCTAATTCCAATGCGATTGCTGAACATGCTACCACTAGTGCAGCTAGTTTAGATGCATTGAATCAATCCAGTAATGCTAGTTCTGCTACTAATGTTGCTAATAGTGCCGCATCATTAATGAGTAGTGCGAGTGCATTCATGGCATCGACATCGGTAGTAATTGCTAACGCCCTTAGTGCCCAAGCTAGCCAAGATGCTCAAGATACGAACCAAGCCGCTTCAGCTCATTCAACGGCGGTTAGTTCATTAGCTAGTTCCACGACTGCGAATGCCAGTGCGGCCCAAAGCTTAGCTGGCGTTACGAGTGCGACTAGCTCGGCAGTTAGTGGTTACAATGATACAACGACTAGCAATGCTGCTAACGTTAACCAATTAGCAGCTCAAGATACCTCCAATGCAATTATTGCCAGTCAAGCTACGATTGCTAACTCAGCTGCTAGTGTGGTATCCAGTCAATTAGCAATTGCTAATCAACAAAATGCCATTGCTAATAGTAATGCAGTGGCTGCGAGTGCTGCATCTGCCCAAGCTGCTCAATCCCGTCAACAAGCCAGTGCTGGGTCACAAACGGCTAGTCAATTAGCTAGTGAAGCGGTCTTAGCATATGCCCAAGGGAATGCAACCTTAGGGAGCTTATTCCACTCCCAAGCTACTTCAATGGTCGATAGCTTAGCAGCAGTCCAAAGCAGTGCTGCTCAACAATCCAGCATTGCTGCTAGTGCCCAAAGTGCTGCTAATCAAGCTGCCACATCTGCTCAAGCTGCCCAATCCATTGCCAGTGTTGCTGATCAAGCGGCAAGCAGTGCTAATAAGGCTGCCATTGCGGCTGCTAGTCAAACTGCTGATGCTAAGTCCCATGCTGCGGATACCCAAGGGGTAATTAAGAACGTTACTTCTACCATGGCTAATGCAGTGACGAGCGCCACCACGGCAGTTAACTCCGCAGACAGTTATGCAAAGAGTGCGGTTAGTGCCGCTTCGGCTACAGCCAGTCAAGGGAAGCTCACTGATGGTAACAATAGTGTTGCTAATACCATCCTTAGTGCTAACCCAACGAATGTAATTATTAGTCAAATGGCAACGAGCTTAGCAACCATGACTAGTTCTATGGTTGCCAACATGAATAGTGTGGCTCAAGCTACTAGTGCAGCGGTAAGCAACGTTACTAACAGTAGTAGCGCTACGAGTCAATTCTTAAGCGCTACGAACCAAACGACTAGCGAGGTGACGACTAATACGAGCCAAGCTAGTGTAGCCGCAAGTGTAACTAGTAGTGCGGCTAGTCAGGTTAATAGTCAACAGGTAGTTGCCAACAGCATGGTCAGTGCAATTACTAGTGATGTGCACACCATGCCAAGTGCATTGAGTGCTGCTGGATCAGTGGCTGCTAGTGCAGCTGCAACAATCAGTGCCGCAAATAGTAATGCATTGATTCAAAGCTATGTAGCTGCGAGTGCCAACCAAGCTGTTCACTCCCTTGCTCAAGTGGCGCAATCAGCTAACCAACAAGTTGCGAGTGCCAACCAAGTTGCTGCCCAACAAGCTAGTGCTGCAACGACTGCTTATCAAGCTGGTAATCAAGCCCTCGGTGACACGAACAACGCAACGCTCAGTCAAGCTACTAGCGTGGCAAGTCAAAACGCTGCCGTAGCTGCGAGTGCATCTGCTACCATCAGTCAATTAACTAATACGATCGCGACTGCTTCTCAACAAGCATTGTCAGCATCGACGACAACTGAAAATGCAATTAGTGCCTTGAACAGTGCGATTGCATCGGCAACCAGTGCGGTTGATAGTACGACGAGCGCTGGAATTACCAGTGCCGCATCAAATACTAGTCAAGCAGCTGGGGTTAATGCGGCCGTTAAACCAGTCCAAAGCAGTGCAAATGCGAATGTAGCTACGGCTCAATCCGCTGCTAGTCAAGCAAGTGGAAATGCTCAATCAACGAACGCTCAATTTACGAGTGGTCAAGCTAGTGCCGCTACCATTCATTCCATTGCCGCTGCGAACGCTAATAACGCAGCGCTCAATAAGCTCAATAGCCAAGCTAGTGCCACAATGAGTCAATTATCAGCTGTGCAAAGTGATGCTATTGCCCAAAGTCAAGCTGCTAGTCATAACTATCAACAAGCTAGTGCTGCAGCGATGACGGTCAGTGCGAACGGGGATGCGGTTAGTTCTACGGCCCAATTGGCAAGCATCTATGCGAGTCAAGCGGCTCAAGCTAGTCGTGATCACCAATTTGCTCAAGCAGACTCACTAAATGCAAAGGCGGCTAGTTACGTTGCGAATGCCAATGCTGCCTTGAGCAACGCCAACCAAGCAAGTCAAGCAGGGAGCCAATTTACCAATGCTGCTGGTGTTGCGGCTAGTCAAGACGCTAATGACGTAACGCAAGCTACTTCATTAGTAAATCAATTGAGTCAAGCTGTGGCTAGTGCCAACGTGGTTCAATCAGCCATTGGCCAAGCTAGTCAAGCCGCTAGTGCAAGTGTAAATGCAAGTCAAGCGGCGGTTGCAACTCAATCTGCTAGTCAATCAGCAATGCAAAGTGCTAGTTTAGCAACTGCAGCCGTTAATAGTGCTAACCAACAAGCAGCAACGGCGCAAGCTACGGCTAGTCAAGCTAACGCCTAAGCAATTGCTGCCAGTGCCTTAGCGAGTCAACAAAATCAACTTGCATCGACTGCTGCGCGAAACGGGAATGCTGATAAAGCCAGTGCCGCCAATGAAGTGGCTCAAATCGCAGCCAGTCAAGCCAGTGATTATCAACGGACTGCTTCCCAAGCGGCTAGTGCCAATGTTTCAGCTGCTAGCCTTGCTAGTTCTGCCGTTAGTGCATTGAGTACTGCCAATAGTAACATTAGTGCCGCCGGCTTAGTGGTTAATTCCGCCAGTCAAGTGGTCAGTGATCAATTAGCCGGAATGCGGATGGCTTCCAGTGTCGCAACTAGTGATAACCAAACGGCTAGTTCCCATGCAAGTGCCATTACTAACGTTGCTAGTGCTACGCATCAAACGGCGCAAACGACTAGCTCATATAACGACCAAGCTAGTGCTGCTAGTCAATTAGCAAATAGCATTAACGCAACGACCAGTAATGCTGCGACCGCAAGCAATAGTTTGGCGGCAGCAATGCCTACGAACAGTGCGATTGCTAGTCAAAATTCATTGATTCAATCTGCTGCCAGCGTGGTTGCTGATGCTACTAAGCATGCACAATCACAAGCTGGAATTGCAAGCAGTGTAAATGCTGCTGCCAGTGCGGCTGCATCGCAAGCTAGTGCGAACCAATCCGCTGCTGTTAGTGGTTCGAGTCAAGTGGGCTCATTAACAAGTCAAGCGGTAAGTGCTTATAACCACGGAGATGCTAAGTTAGGAAGCTACTTTAACGACCAAGCTGCCAATGCAATTAACAACTTAGCTAGTCTCCAAAGTGATACGGCACGGCAATCATCAATTGCGACCGATGCTCAAGCGGCGGCTAGTGCTGCCAACATTGCAGCTACTAGCTACCAACAAGCCGCCCAATCTGCTGCGGACACTGTGAAGACCACTAGCACGACGATTAGTTCTACTGCGAACCAAGCCGCCCACAGTGCCAACGCTGCTAACGGTAGTAGCGCTGAAGCATTGAACAGTCAATTTAATAGTTACGTTAGTGCTGCTAGCGTAGCTGCTAAGTCGATTACCGATGCAACGGCAAGCGTCAATAGTGCCACCAGTGCGGTGCATTCTGATCACGTTGCTGGTCAATCCGCATCACAAACGATGACTCAATTGATGAGTGCTGATCATAGTAATGCAATTATTAGTGCTGCTGTCCAAATCGTTCAATCTGCTACGGCCCAATTAAGTGTTACTGATTCTGGAGCTCAAGGGCAAGCTAGCGTTTACGCATCTGCTTCTAAAGCGGCGCAATCTGGATTAGGCGTGCTAAGCAGTGCAGCGGAATCAGTTGCGGCTAACATTAAGTCTGCCAATGACTACACATCATTAGCAAATAGCGCAACTAGTGCCAATGATTACGCTGCGGCAAGCAAGTTTACTTCCTTAGCACACCAGTATGTAACGGCTGCCTCTGCAATGATGGCAACTGCTTCTACTGCGAATGCGAACGTAACGACGAATTCGAATGTGGCTGCTAGTGCTGTTCAACGGCTCCAAGCCAGCCAAGCTAGTGCGACTGCCTTATCGGCAAGCATCAGTAGTGCGGTGCAAAGTGCTATCCAAGCCAGTCAAGCTGACAGCGATGCAGTGGTTACTAACAGTACGGCTGCTACCGCTAGTGCAATGAGTGGTAATCTGGACCGTGCCCAAACGAATATTCAATCTGCTAGTGCTCAAGCCAGTCAAGCAAACCAACAATTAGTTCAACAGGCAAGTCAAGCAGCAGCTGCTTACAGTGCTGCGAATGCCAATGCTAGTGCGGCCGTTAGTGCTGCTAGCGCCGCTAATATTAAGGTCCAATCAGCTAGTCAAACCATTAGTGCTGCTAACCAAGTCGCTGCTAGTGCCAATGCAGTGATCACGAGTGCTAAGGCAACGGCTAGTGCTGCTGCTCAAGTTGGGGATGCTAGTGTAGCGAGTGCTGCTCGTTCCACGGCTGTCTCAGCAGCTGGCTTAATCACCAGTGCTAGTGCAACTGCTGTCAGTGCGGCTCAAGATGGCCAAACCAATGGCCAACTAGTTAGTTCAGCCAATGCTGCCGTAAGCAGTGCCAACCACATTGCGCAAAGTGCTAGTGCTGCAGCTAATAGTAATGCGAATGCCACGAGCACCGCTGTGAGTGCTGCCAACGATGAGATCAACCAGATCTATCAAAACGCCAGTGCTACTAGCGTCAATGCAGACCAAGCACGGCAAGCTAGTGTTCAAGCTAGTTCAGCTGGTATTGCAACGACGAGTGCCAGTGCTTCCACAACTGCATTGCAAAGTCAAATCGCTACGGTAGCGAGTGCTAATGCCAATAGTCACTTGATTCAAAGTCAAAATGCAATTGGTCAACAGGCAGTATCAGATGCAACGAGTGCAATGCAAGTGGTTAGTGCCGCCAATGCTAAGGATAGTGCAGCTTACCTTGCTGCTAGCTCAGCATCAGTCGTAGCGAGTGCAGCAATTGCGGATGCTGAAAAGTCGATCGCATTCATGAACGCTGCGCAAAGCAATGCTGCTAGTTACTATCAAAATGGTAATTCTGCAGCGGCTAGTGTCTACAACGATTACTACCTTTCAGCAGTTAGTGCCTTAAATGCTGATAAGGCATCCGTTAGTGCCGCCCACAGCATTGCCAGTCAAAACACGGCCATCGCTCAATCGGCTGCGGCGCAAGCATCCAGTGCCCAACAGGTAGCGACAGCGGCTAATAGCCGTGCTGCAACTGCCTTGACCACGGCTCAAAATGCATCTGCAGCGATTGCAGCTGCCAGTGTAGTGGCCCAACGGTCATCACAAGTAAGCGTTGCAACCAGTGCATTTGCTAGTCTAGGCCAATCAACGACTAGCGCTAGTCATACAGCTGATAGTATCAATACTTCAGCCATGACGACGTCATCTGCATTTAGTAGTAATGCGGCTCGCTTAACGAGTAGCATTGCTGCTGGCCAAGCTAGTGCGGCTGGTCATTTGGATAGCTTGAACTATGCAATTGCTAATAGTAAAGCTCGGGCAATTATCCATTGCCGCCAGTGCCGCTGGTTCATTGATGAATTCTGCTGCGACAGTCGTTAGTGCCGCCAATGCATCTGCGCAAAGTGCAACGGTAAGTGCTCAACAGGCTCAATCCAATGCGGTAGTAGCAAATCAACAGGCTAGTGATGCTGCATTAACTTCAAGCATCGCTGCAACTAACGGTGATTACGCTACCGCAAGCACAGCGCGGACAACGGCAACGACTCTCGCATCAATTGCTAGTCAAGCACAATCAACGGCGAGTCAAGCAAACAGCACTGATGAATCAGCAGTAGCTACTGCTAGTTCTGCAGCTCTTCAAATGAGTATTGCCATTGCAATGCTCAGTAACGCAGCGAATGCTACGAACAGTGTGGTTAGTGGGATGAATAATACTACTTCGGCATCGAGCAACCCTACTTCGAACCCTAGTTCTAATTCGCAACCATCAGCTAGCGTTAATCCAACCCCTAGTTCTAATGCAACCAATAATGGAACAACACCAAGTACTAGTGGTTCCACATCGATTAACAACAGTGCATCGTTGTACGTGCCATCTAGCAGTAGTAATAGCACAACGGCTACTTCGACGACGAATGGTGGAACGACTGCTAACTCAGCTACTTCAAATGGAACGACCGGCACCACGAATGCAGGGCCTACCACAAACGGTAGTAGCGTAAACGGTAATGCCACTAATAGTAATTCAGCGAATGCTAGTTCTAGTGCTACGATGAGTAGTAGTGCTAACTCAGGATTGAGCAGTAGTACAACTGTGAACTACTATTCTGATGCAATTCGGGATGCCAAACGGGATTCGGTCAATGCGTCATTTGCTAACAATTCGATTTACAAGGGTGCTTACAATGGTTTCGTTCAAGGATTGAATGGTGATTCAATGGCTAGTGTAGCTAGTGACAATGCTGAATATGTCAAGAACTATCAATCAGCATATGCACAAGGCCGTGCTAGTTATATGAATTACTATTCTGAAGGAGCCTCTGAAGCTGCTGAACAATCGATGGCAACGACTTCACTACGTGACAAGCCAAAGGGTTACATTAATGGTTATGTCAATAAGTTCAATGCCAAGTTAACTAAACGGCCAATTTATATTTACAACCACAAGCCAGTCTATGTTTATAGTCAGGCAACGTTTGACAAACGTGGTAAGATCATCAAGCGTGATCAAAGACCACAAAACAAGATCCATGAATTTGAAGTTAAACGGATCAAACTCGCCAAGAGCGGGTTGGTTAGATACTACGTTAAGAGCCATCAATCTGATCGCCATATCGTAGGATACCTAACTACGAATCCAAAATTCATTGCGAATGCATACTATCAAAAGGCCAACCTAAAGCATAATACTGATCGAAAGATTCGAGTAATTAATGATAAGGGAATTTGGACTCATGGTAGCAAATCATTTGATACTAAACACCGCTTCTATCGAGTTGGTGCTAAGCTAAAGGTTAAACGAGTGGTAAGATATAAAGGGGTGACCAGATTCTATATTGGTGCTGGTAAGTATATTACAAGTAACAAGAAATTCGTGAAATTTCTTTAAACCACATTAGGTTTAAAAAAAGACCGTCACTATCTGATTCAGATAGTTTGACGGTCTTTTTTTTAGTTATTATTAATGGTATTAATTTGAGAAAGTGTTATAATTTCACTATGCAGGTTTGTAGGCTAATAATATATTTATATGATACAATATAAATGTTTATTAAATCTTTTTTATATTTCATAGTTATAGTTTCTCGATTGGATTGGTCTTGCAAAGCGTGAGACTAACTTATCGTTTGATATAAATATGCTTCTAAAGGGGGAATCATATTTGCTTTATAATAAGTATAGATTCAATAAAGTAAATGATAAAAAAGTACTTAGAAAAGTTAAGAAACAATGGATTGTTGTTTCATTATCCATGTTAACAGTACTTGGTGGATCCACAATGGTGGCCCAAAATACTGTTCATGCTGATACCACTTCCGCTAACTATAGTGAAAATAATGATAGCAGTGCTAATAAGACTAGTGATAGTAGCGCGGCTAATAATAGTAGTAGCAGTAGTAATGCGAATATAAGTACAAATACTAATACTAATGCTTATACACAGTCGACTGCAACGACGAGTACTGCTAATGCTAGTAGTAATGCTACTTCTGACACTAGTACCGCTGCCAGTGCGGATACGCAATCAACGACAAGTGCTAGTGCTGATAGTACATCAACCGATAGTAGTTCGAATGCTAAGAGTATCGATAGTGCGTCATCTAACAGCAGTGCTACTAGTAGCAGTTCAGATGCCAAAACTGATAGCAGTAGTGCAAAGAGCAGTGATAATAGTAATGCTAGTTCGAGCGCATCGACGGATAGTTCCAGTGTTAAGGGTAGTGCTAGTGCATCCAGTAGTGATGCTAGTTCACAAAGTACTACTGATAGTAGTGCAAATAGTAGCGCAACGTCAAGTGCGTCCAATAGTGTAAGTGGTGTGAGTTCAGCTAGCACGAACGCTTCTTTGACGTCTGATCAAACAGCTGAATTAAAGAATATTTTAACTAGTACAGGAACCGCTGACACGATTGATATTGCTAAGCTATCTACTTCAGATGCTGCAAACATTGAAACGCTATACCGGGCTGCATTAATTTCCACTGATGGTGGCTCAGACTCGTTAACCACATTGAAGAGTTATATTGCTACCATTGGTAGTTTAAATAGTAATATTTCATCAGTTGCTACTATTTACAGTGATGTAAATAGTATTGTTTCTAATGCATCTTCAGTGGCTCAACAGGCAAACATTTTATCGACTCGGTATGCTGATTCATCAACTAGCAGTAGTAGTCAAGTAGCTAGTAAGGCAGCAATTTCAGCCCAATCTGCTTTTGGTAGTATGGCTAGCTACGTTACGAATGCAAAGCTACAAAGCGTGTTTGCTAGTAACGCTCAAACCAATAATAGTTCGTTGTCTTCGGCCCTTAGTTCAGCTGCTAGTTTGATGAATAATGGTGGTTCTGTTAGCTCACTTGAATTAAGTAGCTTATTTGATGCCGCAGACTCACAAGTTAGCAACGTTAATAAGTATCTATCTAGTGCTAATGACGCATTAAGTAGTGCGAGTGCTAACTATACTACAATTAGCTCATATACCAGTATTACATCATCTGCTACTAGATCAACTGCTGTTCAAGCATCTCGAAATGCAAGTAAACCTGGTACAGCTAGTGGATTTATTAACGTTACTACTGCCAGTCAATTCGATGCCGCATTTAAAAACTCTAATATCTCCCATATTAATATTGACGCCAATATGAGTTTGTGGAGTTTATATAGTGGGTTTAATAATATGTGGACCAGCAATAACCATACTGGTAACTTTGTAGTGAACGGACTTCAGATGAATAATACTTGGTCGACCGTTGACTTTGCTGGAATATCTTACAATGCTCAAGATAGTGTTACGGTTGTTCAGAATTTGAACTTATACGGGGCCAATTACTATGGGCCCATCACTAGTCGGACCACTGCTGGAGCAAAACTGTACTACGACAACATTAATTACACGGGGAGTCAATTAGCATATGCTACCACGACGAACCTGTATTTAGGTAACCCTAATAATACGCCAGATACTAGTAATAGTTCTATTGATACAGCTGATAATCCAATTAAGAGTACGGTCAATATTAATGCTGGATTTAACTATAGTCCAACTCAAGTTGCAAAAAATTATGGAATGTCATATTCATATAATGGTAACGGATCGTTGGATTTGGTTAATGGATATGTTTCAGTTCAAGGTAATGGTCCAAACGGTCCGCAAGGTGGTTCTAACCAACAAGCGTTCCAAGTAGCTAGTGTTGAATTTCTACCAGGATCTACTTTTAATGCCAAGACTTATAACGGGAACGTTATGGAATTATCCAATGGTGGGAACATGACCGTTGACCACGGTGCTAATGTTACCTTTACGCCTGGTGGTTATGCTCCAGAAAATAGTCCTACTAGTTCAACTGCGTTTGGGTTATACATGCGAGGAACTGGGACCGTTAATGTTAATGCTGGGGCCATTTTAAATATTAATCCATATGTTAATACAAATTGGACTAACAACATTGGTGGAGCTATTTATACCAGGGGTGGAGCGACTATTAACGTTGTTAATGGGGCGCAATTAAACATTAATCCAACTGGAAGCGTTAATTCAAGTGGAAACGTTATTACTAATTACCCAAATGGATTAGGATTTGTTCAGATTAATGGTGCTTCAACCATTAACGTTGATAACCAAGCTCAATTTAACTTTAATGGAACGAACATTGGAAACAATGCTCTTTCAGCCATCAAGGTATCCGGTGGTGGAACACTTAAATTGACTAATTCTGCTACGATGAAATTGGCGATTGATGGTGTGGCTGCAGATACGTTATTGGATATTTCTGGAACGGTTACAATTGATAACCCACAACAAATTATCTTTGACTTAACTAAAAATACTAATAGTGGTAGTAATGCCTTTATTAGTGGATTAACGGTTAATGGAACTTCCATTTCATTTAAGGATGTGAACGGAACTGTCTTTGGTCCTTTTGCGATTACTACCCTTAAGAGTAATGGTAGTGGAACGGTTACTGCTACAACAACTGGTGTATTGAATGGGGCCACTAATACTGACATCACTAAGGCAGCTAATTTTAGTCGTTACATTGAAATGGATCACGTTCAAGATGTTCAAATTGGTGGGATTCAATATAATTCAACAACCGGTGTTATTTCTGGTTACGCTACCCCAGGTGCTTATATTAAATTACCATACTATTTGCCATCTTTTACTGACCCAAATAACTATTCAGTCCAGCAATATGTTGCCTCTCCTCATTCACTCGTATCTAATGATCCAAATGATACATCTGGTGCCGTTTACACTGCGGTTGCAGATACTTACGGTAATTGGAGTGTTACAATTCCAGCAGACTCAATGAATTATTATAATCGATCACTTGCTAGATATCTTAATACTGCTACTGCTCATTTAAATACCGTTAAATCCGTCAAGGAAGCAACCGTCAACATTCAAGCATATATTGATGGATATAATAAATCTACTGTAAACAGTAACGATACAACTAATAGTAATGATTATACTGCCGGTAGTAACTATAAAGATGGTTATACGCAAGGTCAATCTGATATTAACTTCAATAATGGGATCTACAGTAAAGCATTAGACTATCAATTAGGATATCAAAATGGATATACATCAAAGCCAGATACAGTTGCTAAACATTATTACGATCAAGCTAGTTCAGCTGTGTCCGCTACTGCTAGTTCATATGCTTCAGCTAGTTCCATATCATCTGCTGCAAGTAGTGCATCTTCAATGGGTTCTGTTGCAGTTAGCAATGCTAGTGCTCAGTTAAGCTATGCTAATGTAGTAGGATCAACTTATAGCGATTATCAATTTATTAAAAACTATGAAAGCTTCCAAGCTAGCGCACTTTCAACTGCATCATCTGCTGCCAAGGTTATTAATGATACTGTTGGTTCCATTGCTTCATTACTATCATCGGCTACAAGTGCTTATGGTGATGGAAGTAATGCCTTCTATGGTGGGGGCAGTCGAGCAGCAAGTTATTTAAGTGCAGTTCAATCTAATATTGCGGCCGCTAGAATTGCGGCTGCTAGTTCTGCAACTGCTATTAATGCTTCAGCATACATTGCAGTTGCTTCATCATATGCTACTAATCTATTGTCAATTGCTGGAATAACAACTAGCGATTATGCAACGACATCTTCTGCCATGAGTGCTGCTAATGTTAACTATAGCGCAATTCCAAGTGCATATCTGGCTGCTAGTAGTGCTTCTTATGTTGCATCGTCAAATGATGCGGTATTAAAGTCACTAGTATCATTAGCAAGCAGTGGGATTGCAATAGGAACCGAAATTGTAGCTAAGGCTGATATTGTTAGTCAATATGCCTCAGCTAGATCAGTTGCTGCTCAAGAGGCTGAGACTAGCGCATCTAGTAATGCATCGGCGGCTGGAATTTCTTCGAGTGCTGCTAGTGGTGTATATACAAACGTGTCATCAATAGCAAGTAGTGCTGTAATTCAGGCTTCAAAAGCTGCAAGTTTAGCCAATTCAACTAACAATGATGCTAGCGCTCAAGCAATCGGTAGTTTGATTGTCACAATTAATAGTGCGGCCTCAACAGTAAGTAGTGCTGCCAGTGATGCTTCTGTTGCTAAGAATGATGCTAATAGTGCTTATTCATCTGCGATAAGTGCTGCTAGTATTACCGCTACCTTTTTTGCAAGCCAAATTTCCGCTCAAGCCTCTACTGCGATGGCATTGGTGGGCAGTGCAGTAGCTATATTAAAGAGCAATCCAACTGATTCTAATGCTGATTCCTTACTTAGCTCTGCTACCGCCGCAGTTAGTTTAGCAGATGCTGCAAGTGCTTCAGTTGATGCTGCTAAAAGTTCTGCTGAAGCTGCATCTTCAGCTGCTCTGTCGGCAGCTAATCGTGCTGCCGCTGCTGCACAAAATGCTGCGAATGCTGCGAATGCTTTAAATGCTGCGTTGGCATCCTTGAACAGTTTAACTGCTTATAATCCAACTAATGATATAAATACTGCCAATTCAATCATGGCCAGAGCCTCATCGGCTAGCTCTGAGTATACGTCCGCATCTAATGCCGCAGCTGGTACCGCTTCATTGGCTTCCACGCAATACAATAGTGTAACTACTTTATTGAGTAGTACTAGTGCTGCTAAGACTTCTTATTCCAGTAATGAAGCTACGTTATCCAGTGCAGTGAGTGCTCAATCAAACAATGCATTAATTAATTCATATAGTACCGCTGGTTCAACGGCTGCATCTAATTTAAATAGCTATATTGCTGAAGCAGATTCATTATCTGATGTTGCATCTTCACAAAATTCATTGGTTCATTTAGCTTCTAGTCAGATGAGTGATCAAAATGCATCTTCTAGCAATGGTCTTTATTATGCTAGTGTCACTTATAGTATTGCAAGCTCAGCATTGAGTTATGCTAATGCTGGAAATAGTGCCTCTGCTTCTTACTACAATTCCAATGCTTTAGTTTCACTTACGCCTGCTATGGATGGCGCAACATCAATGTATAATGGTCAACAGACTATTTCGAATGCTTCTACTACTTTACAATCTATTTATGATCGGTTAAATACTTTAAATGCTGATATTAGCAGTGCTAATGCTTCATTATCGTCAGCTGCTTCTGGTGCTAATTCGGTTGCAAATAATGTTAATAGTATGAATAGTGACGTACAAAATGCTGCTAGTTCAGCTACTGATGCTGCTAATGCTGCTAAATCTGCTGATAGTTATAGTAGCCTAGCTGGTAGTTATTCCGCTAATGCCAGTGTTAGTTCTTCTAATGCTACAAGTGTTGCCGGTAGTGCTAATTCTAGTTCTCAATTAGCATCTTCAATTGCAAGTAAATACCCAAGCGATTCTTATATTCAAAGTCAAAATACTAGTGCTAGTATTGCGGCAAGTACTGCGGCTAGTGCTGTAAATGATGCAACTAGCGCATCTAGTGATGCAGTTAGTGCAAGTACTGCAGCTAGTCTTGCAGCAAGCCAGGCGCATAGTGCTGCTAGCTATGCTTCAGCACAGGCTAAATCTGCTTCAGATAATGCATCCTTAGCAAGTAGTGCTTATTCTGCTGGTGATTCAAGTGCCGCTTCTTCATATAGTGCAGCGGTAGCTACTAACTCTAATAATGCTTATTCAGCTTATTCTGATGCTAAAAACTATGCTAGTGCTGCTTCAATTCAAGTAAGTTCTGCTTCTTCAGCCGCTGCTAGAGCTGCTAGTGATTATACGGTTGCAAGTAATGCTGCCAACTCTGCTAGTGTGGCTGCTTCAAATGCAGCAAGCCAGGCTTCTGTAAATGCTTCCAATAGTACTGCGCAATCTAGTGCTGCTAAAAGTACTGCTGCATCTAATAGTACTGCCACCAGCAATATTGCTGCTAAGGCTGGTCAAATTAATCAAGCCGGAAATGCTCAATTACAAACCGCATCTGGTGCTCTTCAACAAACTAAATCTGCGGCTGCTGTAATATCTAGCTATTCTAGTGCTGGACAAAGTTATGCTACATTAGTTAGTGGTTATTTAAGTAATAGTGCAAATGCTAACAACTCTGTAATTAGTTCTGCATCATCTGCAATTGCTTCAATGAATAGTTTATTAGCAGCTCTAAATAATGATGCAGTTAATCAACTATCCAGTGCAAATAGACAGTATGGGATTGCTAGTGCTAATGTTGCACAAATTAGTGCTAATAATACTAATGCAACTGGTTATACTAATACGGTATCATCACTTTATAATGCTGCCGTTGCTGCTGCTAGTAATGGAGACTCAGCAACAGTAACATCTCTTAATGCTCAGATAGCTAACTATGCCAGTTTAGCTAATTCAATCCTATCGGGTATGAATAATGCTTACAATATCGTTAGTTCAGCAACTAATGGCGTATTAGCCGCTGCTAGTCAAGCAATTATTGATCTAAATAGTACATCATCCATTACTGCAGATATTGCATCTGCTCAAGCTAGTGCATCATTAGCTAGTGCTGCTGCATCTAATGCTAGTGTTGCATCTAGTTATGCTAATCAAGCATCTAGTGCTAATAATGGAGCCCAAAATGATAGTAAGGCAGTTAGTGATGACGTTAGTTCTGCCAACACCAATGCCAGTGCTGCTGCTTCTACTGCCGCTAGTGCTTCTACAGCTGCTGCTAGTGCTTCAGATAATGCTAAGTCAGCTTCTGCAATTGCTTCGGCTAACCCAAGCAATTCAGCTATTCAGTCATTAGCATCCAGTGCTAATAGTGCTGCTACTGCTGCTTTATCGGCTGCTGTTATTGCATCATCTGCTTACACTCAGGCAAGTGAATACGCATCGAATGCTGCTGCGCAAAGCTCAAATGCTACTGCTGCATCTATTGCTGCATCTACTGCAAACTCGATTGCAGCGAGTGCTGCTGCCGATGCAGCGAGTGCTGCCCAAAGGGGTGATAGCGTTGCTGCCAGTTCTGCAGCAAATGTTGCTAGTGCCGCTGCTGCTGATGCAGCAAAGGCATCGTCCACTGCTGCTGCTGCCAAGAGTGCTGCTGACTCATATGCTAATGACGCTAGTGCTGCCAATAGTAATGCATCTAATGCGAGCGCTACTGCTAATTCTTACAATAATATTGCATCCAGTGCTAATAGTGCGGCTAGTTCCAATGCGAATGCTGGTAAGAGTGCAGGTAGTAATAATTCTGCCACTGTAGCATCAGCTAACAGTTATGCTTCTGTTACTGGCACTAGTACCAGTACTGCAGTTAGCTATGCATCTCAAGCATTTTCATATGCTCAAACAGCTAGTTCTGCAGCAGTTGCAACTAGTGGCTTTAATAGTCAAACGCAAAGTAACGCTACTGCTGCGCAAAGTTTAGTTAGTGCAAATAGTCAAAATACGATCGTTAAATCCCAAGCTGCTGCTATTGATGTTGCTAATAGTACGGCTGCGAGTGCACTTGCTGACGCTAACCAACAATCATCAGCTGCTAATTCCGCTTATGCGCTTGCATCCAGTGCTGCTGCGAGTGCCATTACAGCTTCAACCACTGCAAGTAACAATGCAAGTACTGTCAATAGTCTAGTATCAGCTGCTAATAGCTACTATGCTAATGGTGATGTTAGCAATGGTGCGATCTATGCTAATCTAGCCTCTGACACTGCTAAGAGTATGAGTGCTCAATCAATTGCTGCTTTAAATGCAGTAATTGCTGCTTCAAGTGCAACTATACTTGCAAGTAATGCTGCTGCTCAGGCCGAAAAAGATCAATCAATTGCTTCTCAGGCTGCTATTGATGCATCAAACGCACTAAGTGCGGCTAATTCTGCTGCTAACCAAGCTAATGGAGCTAGTTCAAATGGTAGTGCTAATAGTAATTCCATTTCATCTGCATCATCAATTGCTAATAGCGTAGTATCCGGTGACGCTGATAACGCTAGTTTAGCTGGTTCATATGCTGCGAATGCATCATCATCTGCTAAGTTAGCTAATGATAGTGCTGATAGTACTAATAGTGTGAATAATAGTATTGCTGCTTTGATCAGTGCTAATAACCAAGATACATCATTAGCTAGTTTCGTTGCTGCTGCTAGTGCAGCCAATTCAGCTATCGCATCTCTTAATGCGGATGCTCAAGCACAAAAGAGTGCTGCGAGTGCTGCAGCAATTGCTGCTAGCTCAGCTCAAGGTTCAGATAGTTCCCTTGTTTCAGCCATTACTAGTGCATCGAGTGCTGTAAGTTCCAATGATGCTGCTGCTAATTCAGCTTACCTTGCTGGAAGTACAGATGCTGGAAACAGTTATGCTCAAGCTGCTAAGGACGCAGTTACTGCTGCATCGAATGCTGCCCAAGCATTGATTAACAACTCAGCTGCTATTCTTTCACAAACTAACATTGCTAGTTCCGCTGCTTCTCAGGCTGCGAGTGATGTTGCTCAAATGGCAGTGCAAATGAGTAGCTTTAATAGTGCTGCGAGTGCCGCTTCTAGTGCTAAGTCTGCTGTTGATAGTGGTAATAGTGCCGGTAGTAAAGCATCTAACGATGCTAAATCAGCTAGTGCTGCAACATCAATTGCTGCCAGTGATGCTAATGCTAACGATACAATCGTTAACTCAGCATATAGTGCTGCTAGTTCAGCTGCTACTGCGGTAAGTACTATTTCAAGCAATGCTGTTGTTGCTTCTAACTCCATTAATAATTACCTCAACAACGATCCAAGTAACTCCACGTTCAAGAGTGCGGCTTCAGTTGCTACTAGTGCAGTGAGTGCTATCAATAGCTATAACAACGGTGCCGCTAACCAAAAGAATATTGCAAGTAGTGCATCCAGTGCTGCTAGTTCACAAGTCGCAGTGATTGCTAGTGCTAGTGCAGCCATTAGTGGTGCAGTTACTAACGCTAATACTTCCTATGCACAAGCCAGCTCTGCTTACCAAACTGGTGATCGAATTGGTGGAGCGATTTACACTTCCGGTGCAGTTAGTGCCGCTAGTGTGGCTAGTGTTAATGCTTCGATTGCAGCTAGTGCCGCTGCCAATATTAGTACGTTAGCTTCAATCGCCGTTAGTGCTGCTAATCAAGCAGTCAATGATGAAAATTCTGCTAATGTAGCTATTGGTTCATTGAACGCTGCTTCATCTGCTGCTGCTAGTGCTGCAGCAAATGCTAGTGCTGATACTTCATCAGCTATCAGTAGTGCTAGTAATGAAGCTTCATCCGCTAGTGCTGCCGCTTCTAATTATGCAAGTGGTGCTAACGCAGATGCTACAAAGGCATCAAATGCTAATATACTTGCATCATCTGCTGATTCAATCGTTACTAGTTATTCTAATAACGTAAATATCTTGAGTTCAGCAATGACTAACTTTACTAGCAACAATTCTGGTAATTCAGCCGTTAGTGCTGCTAGTTCTGCATTTAGTATTGCTAGTTCCGCATTGACTAGTGCTAAGTCTGCTGCTGATGGATTCTCAAATACGGCTAGTTTAGCTTATAGTGTTGCTAGCTCTGCTGTTAATGCTGCTAATAATGCTAATTCAACGGCTAGTTTCAATGCCAGCATCGCTAGTGATAATGCTGCTCAAGCTAAGAGTGCTGCTGCCAATGGGAACTACTCACAGGCTAGTGAATTGAATTCTAGTGCTGCGGAATTTGCATCAACTGCTAGCCAGTATGCGGATTCAGCTAAATCGGCTAGTTCAACCGCTGCAAGTGCTACTATTAACGGAGTTAATGCTGCTAATTCAGCTAGTGCTGTAGCTAGTTCTGCAGCTGCCTTTGATAGCGATGCTAAGAGTGCTTACGCTCTTGCATCCAATGCTAGTGCTGCTGCATCTAATGCTAGTGTTGCATCTAGTTATGCTAATCAAGCATCTAGTGCTAATAATGGAGCCCAAAATGATAGTAAGGCAGTTAGTGATGACGTTAGTTCTGCCAACACCAATGCCAGTGCTGCTGCTTCTACTGCCGCTAGTGCTTCTACAGCTGCTGCTAGTGCTTCAGATAATGCTAAGTCAGCTTCTGCAATTGCTTCGGCTAACCCAAGCAATTCAGCTATTCAGTCATTAGCATCCAGTGCTAATAGTGCTGCTACTGCTGCTTTATCGGCTGCTGTTATTGCATCATCTGCTTACACTCAGGCAAGTGAATACGCATCGAATGCTGCTGCGCAAAGCTCAAATGCTACTGCTGCATCTATTGCTGCATCTACTGCAAACTCGATTGCAGCGAGTGCTGCTGCCGATGCAGCGAGTGCTGCCCAAAGGGGTGATAGCGTTGCTGCCAGTTCTGCAGCAAATGTTGCTAGTGCCGCTGCTGCTGATGCAGCAAAGGCATCGTCCACTGCTGCTGCTGCCAAGAGTGCTGCTGACTCATATGCTAATGACGCTAGTGCTGCCAATAGTAATGCATCTAATGCGAGCGCTACTGCTAATTCTTACAATAATATTGCATCCAGTGCTAATAGTGCGGCTAGTTCCAATGCGAATGCTGGTAAGAGTGCAGGTAGTAATAATTCTGCCACTGTAGCATCAGCTAACAGTTATGCTTCTGTTACTGGCACTAGTACCAGTACTGCAGTTAGCTATGCATCTCAAGCATTTTCATATGCTCAAACAGCTAGTTCTGCAGCAGTTGCAACTAGTGGCTTTAATAGTCAAACGCAAAGTAACGCTACTGCTGCGCAAAGTTTAGTTAGTGCAAATAGTCAAAATACGATCGTTAAATCCCAAGCTGCTGCTATTGATGTTGCTAATAGTACGGCTGCGAGTGCACTTGCTGACGCTAACCAACAATCATCAGCTGCTAATTCCGCTTATGCGCTTGCATCCAGTGCTGCTGCGAGTGCCATTACAGCTTCAACCACTGCAAGTAACAATGCAAGTACTGTCAATAGTCTAGTATCAGCTGCTAATAGCTACTATGCTAATGGTGATGTTAGCAATGGTGCGATCTATGCTAATCTAGCCTCTGACACTGCTAAGAGTATGAGTGCTCAATCAATTGCTGCTTTAAATGCAGTAATTGCTGCTTCAAGTGCAACTATACTTGCAAGTAATGCTGCTGCTCAGGCCGAAAAAGATCAATCAATTGCTTCTCAGGCTGCTATTGATGCATCAAACGCACTAAGTGCGGCTAATTCTGCTGCTAACCAAGCTAATGGAGCTAGTTCAAATGGTAGTGCTAATGGTAATTCCATTTCATCTGCATCATCAATTGCTAATAGCGTAGTATCCGGTGACGCTGATAACGCTAGTTTAGCTGGTTCATATGCTGCGAATGCATCATCATCTGCTAAGTTAGCTAATGATAGTGCTGATAGTACTAATAGTGTGAATAATAGTATTGCTGCTTTGATCAGTGCTAATAACCAAGATACATCATTAGCTAGTTTCGTTGCTGCTGCTAGTGCAGCCAATTCAGCTATCGCATCTCTTAATGCGGATGCTCAAGCACAAAAGAGTGCTGCGAGTGCTGCAGCAATTGTTGCTAGCTCAGCTCAAGGTTCAGATAGTTCCCTTGTTTCAGCCATTGCTAGTGCATCGAGTGCTGTAAGTTCCAATGATGCTGCTGCTAATTCAGCTTACCTTGCTGGAAGTACAGATGCTGGAAACAGTTATGCTCAAGCTGCTAAGGACGCAGTTACTGCTGCATCGAATGCTGCCCAAGCATTGATTAACAACTCAGCTGCTATTCTTTCACAAACTAACATTGCTAGTTCCGCTGCTTCTCAGGCTGCGAGTGATGTTGCCCAAATGGCAGTGCAAATGAGTAGCTTTAATAGTGCTGCGAGTGCCGCTTCTAGTGCTAAGTCTGCTGTTGATAGTGGTAATAGTGCCGGTAGTAAAGCATCTAACGATGCTAAATCAGCTAGTGCTGCAACATCAATTGCTGCCAGTGATGCTAATGCTAACGATACAATCGTTAACTCAGCATATAGTGCTGCTAGTTCAGCTGCTACTGCGGTAAGTACTATTTCAAGCAATGCTGTTGTTGCTTCTAACTCCATTAATAATTACCTCAACAACGATCCAAGTAACTCCACGTTCAAGAGTGCGGCTTCAGTTGCTACTAGTGCAGTGAGTGCTATCAATAGCTATAACAACGATGCCGCTAACCAAAAGAATATTGCAAGTAGTGCATCCAGTGCTGCTAGTTCACAAGTCGCAGTGATTGCTAGTGCTAGTGCAGCCATTAGTGGTGCAGTTACTAACGCTAATACTTCCTATGCACAAGCCAGCTCTGCTTACCAAACTGGTGATCGAATTGGTGGAGCGATTTACACTTCCGGTGCAGTTAGTGCCGCTAGTGTGGCTAGTGTTAATGCTTCGATTGCAGCTAGTGCCGCTGCCAAT
Source organism: Nicoliella lavandulae (assembly GCF_037546185.1). Lineage (NCBI taxonomy): Bacteria > Bacillati > Bacillota > Bacilli > Lactobacillales > Lactobacillaceae > Nicoliella > Nicoliella lavandulae. Next base: position 1,126,760 of record NZ_JAWMWH010000001.1, read on the forward strand.
ATTAGTACGTTAGCTTCAATCGCCGTTAGTGCTGCTAATCAAGCAGTCAATGATGAAAATTCTGCTAATGTAGCTATTGGTTCATTGAACGCTGCTTCATCTGCTGCTGCTAGTGCTGCAGCAAATGCTAGTGCTGATACTTCATCAGCTATCAGTAGTGCTAGTAATGAAGCTTCATCCGCTAGTGCTGCCGCTTCTAATTATGCAAGTGGTGCTAACGCAGATGCTACAAAGGCATCAAATGCTAATATACTTGCATCATCTGCTGATTCAATCGTTACTAGTTATTCTAATAACGTAAATATCTTGAGTTCAGCAATGACTAACTTTACTAGCAACAATTCTGGTAATTCAGCCGTTAGTGCTGCTAGTTCTGCATTTAGTATTGCTAGTTCCGCATTGACTAGTGCTAAGTCTGCTGCTGATGGATTCTCAAATACGGCTAGTTTAGCTTATAGTGTTGCTAGCTCTGCTGTTAATGCTGCTAATAATGCTAATTCAACTGCTAGTTTCAATGCCAGCATCGCTAGTGATAATGCTGCTCAAGCTAAGAGTGCTGCTGCCAATGGGAACTACTCACAGGCTAGTGAATTGAATTCTAGTGCTGCGAAATTTGCATCAACTGCTAGCCAGTATGCGGATTCAGCTAAATCGGCTAGTTCAACCGCTGCAAGTGCTACTATTAACGGAGTTAATGCTGCTAATTCAGCTAGTGCTGTAGCTAGTTCTGCAGCTGCCTTTGATAGCGATGCTAAGAGTGCTTACGCTCTTGCATCCAATGCTAGTGCTGCTGCATCTAATGCTAGTGTTGCATCTAGTTATGCTAATCAAGCATCTAGTGCTAATAATGGAGCCCAAAATGATAGTAAGGCAGTTAGTGATGACGTTAGTTCTGCCAACACCAATGCCAGTGCTGCTGCTTCTACTGCCGCTAGTGCTTCTACAGCTGCTGCTAGTGCTTCAGATAATGCTAAGTCAGCTTCTGCAATTGCTTCGGCTAACCCAAGCAATTCAGCTATTCAGTCATTAGCATCCAGTGCTAATAGTGCTGCTACTGCTGCTTTATCGGCTGCTGTTATTGCATCATCTGCTTACACTCAGGCAAGTGAATACGCATCGAATGCTGCTGCGCAAAGCTCAAATGCTACTGCTGCATCTATTGCTGCATCTACTGCAAACTCGATTGCAGCGAGTGCTGCTGCCGATGCAGCGAGTGCTGCCCAAAGGGGTGATAGCGTTGCTGCCAGTTCTGCAGCAAATGTTGCTAGTGCCGCTGCTGCTGATGCAGCAAAGGCATCGTCCACTGCTGCTGCTGCCAAGAGTGCTGCTGACTCATATGCTAATGACGCTAGTGCTGCCAATAGTAATGCATCTAATGCGAGCGCTACTGCTAATTCTTACAATAATATTGCATCCAGTGCTAATAGTGCGGCTAGTTCCAATGCGAATGCTGGTAAGAATGCAGGTAGTAATAATTCTGCCACTGTAGCATCAGCTAACAGTTATGCTTCTGTTACTGGCACTAGTACCAGTACTGCAGTTAGCTATGCATCTCAAGCATTTTCATATGCTCAAACGGCTAGTTCTGCTGCTGTCGCTACTAGTGGTTTCAATGATCAAGCCCAAAGTAATGCTACTGCTGCGCAAAGCTTAGCTAGTGCAAATAATAATAATACAGTTGTTCAATCACAAGCTAAGTTAGCCAGTGCTGCTGCTATTGCTACTTCAAACGCCTTAAGTGATGCTAACGCTCAATCTGTTATTGCTAGCTCTGCATATGCAACAGCTTCTGATGCTGCCAATAGTGCTAAAGCTGCTTCAATTGCTGCTTCAATTGCAATTAGTAACATTAACAGTAATGTTTCTTTAGCTAATAGCTATTACGCAAATGGTGATACAAACAACGGATCACTCTTTGCTTCCCAAGCATCTGCGGGCTTAAGTGGACTTAGTTCTCAAGCAAGCATTACATCCAGTGCTAATAGTGTTGCATCCAGTGCCACTATTGTTGCAAAAGATGCTGCTGCTAAGGCAATTGCTGATCAAAATACTGCTAGCTCTGCTGCTAGTGAAGGTTCAGCTGCCATGAGTACTGCCAGTTCTGCTGCTAGTGCTGCTGCTAAGAACGCTAATAACGGTAGTAACGATACTTCATCAGCTAATTCAGCTAATTCAGTTGCTGGTAGTGTTGTTGCTGTTGATTCTACTAATGTTAGCTTAGCTAATTCATATGCATCTGATGCATCATCATCAGCTAAAATTGCTAATAGTGAAGCAACTAGCATTAATGCTGTAAATAATAGTGTTGCTAGTTTAGCTGCTGCTAATTCCGCTAATGCTTCAGTTGCCAGTGCCGCTGTTGCTGCTAGTCAAGCTAACTCACAACTTGCTTCTTATGCGAGCGATGCTAACGATCAATCTTCTACTGCTGCTAGTGCTGCCGCTGCTGCTAAAGGTGTTCAAGGCTCAAATGCAGCGCTTAGTTCCGCAATTACTAGTGCTTCAAATGTAGTTAATATTTATGTTGCTTCAGCCAACTCAGCTTATCTTGCTGGTAGTCAATCTGCTGGTGATAGTTATGCTAGTGTTGCGAGTGAAGCTGCATCTACTGCTAGTTTGAATGCTCAAACAATGGTTAATAATTCTAGTGCAATTCTTAGTTACACTAATATTGCCAGTGTTGCTGCTTCTAAGGCTGCTAGTGATGTAGCTCAAATGGCAATTCAAATGAGTTCATTCAATAGTGCTTCATCTGCAGCATCGAGTGCTGCTAGTGCTGCTAATGGTGGTAGTAGTGCCGCTAGTTCTGCATCCAGTGCTTATGGATCAGCTGCAAGTACTATTAATGTTAACTTCAAGACAGCTTCTAATGATTCAGCAGCTGCTAGCTCATACAATGCAGTTGCATCCAGTGCTGCTAGTGTAGTTGATAGTACTACTAGTGTTGCTAGTGGGGTTACTAGTGGAATCAATAGTTACTTCGACGATGATCCTACTAATTCTACCTTTAAGTCAGCTTCTGTTGCTGCATCTAGTGCAATGGCAACCATTTACAGTGCTAATAGTGATGCCCAATCTCAAAAGGCAATTGCAGCTAGTGCCACTTCGGATGTCAATTCATACTATACATTGGTAAGTAATGCTAATAATGCTCTTACAGCTGCTAACGTTGGTATTTTATATCAAAATAGTTTAGCTAATTCAGCTTATGCGAAGGGTGACTTTACCGATGGCGATGCAGCAATTAGTGCTGCCTCATCATACGCCGCTGCTGCTAGTCAACAAGCAATTGTTACCACCAGTTATGCGAGTGCAATGAACAGTTTAACTGATGTTGCAAGTAAGGCTGCTAGCCAAGCTAAGACTGATATTGATACTGTTTCAATTGCTAATACTGCATTGAGTCAAGCTGCTTCAAGTGCTGCATCTGCTTCTTCCAATGAAGGGACAAATGCTACGAATAGTGCTGGTGCTACTAATGCTAGTGCTACTTCAGCTAGTTCAGCTGCTTCAATCGCAGCTAGTGGTGCGAATGTAAATGCTAGTGCTGCATCATCTGCTAATTCAGTTGCTTCATCTGCAGATAATACGGTTACCAGCTACTCTAATGATGCTAATAGCATGAGTACTTCAATGGGCAGTTATGCTAGTGCTAATTCAAGTAATACTGCAATTAGAAATGCTAGTTCTGCTTTCGCAAGTGCCAGTGCTGCATTATCTAACGTTAAATCATCTGCTGACACTGAATCATCAAATGCAAGTTCAGCTGCTCAAGCTGCAATTTCAGCTGCTTCAACTGCTAATAGTGCTAACTCGGCAGCAAGTGTCAATGCTAGTTTAGCAAGTATTAATACTAGTCAAGCAGTTTCTGCTAATAGTGCTCATAACTACACGCAAGCTAGTCAATTTAACTCAGCTGCTGCTAGTTATGCAGCTTTAGCTAGTTCAAACGCTAATGATGCCAAGTTTGCATCAACAACTGCATCGACCGCAACTGAGACTGCTAAGAGCGCTGCTTCATCAGCATTAAGTGCTGTTAACTCTGCTGCTGATTTGAATAAATTAATGAGTTCAGCAATTGATGCTGCCTCCAATGCTAGTGCCGCAACTAACGATGCTAGTGCTGCTAAGAGTTACGCTAATCAAGCTTCTAGTGACGCTGCTGCTGCTGGTAGTGATAAGGCTAATGTGGATACTAAGTCAACTAATGCTAAGAGTTACGCTAATCAAGCTGCCAGTGCTGCTAACTCAGCTGCATCTAGTGCAGCTGCTGCTAATTCCGCTGCTTCCACAGCAAATTCAATGGCTTATGCCAACCCAAGTAACTCAACAGTTAAGTCATTAGCTGATAAGGCTTCTAATGATGCTAGTGTTGCAAGTAGTGCTGCTTCCTCTGCCGCTAGTGCTCGTGATAAAGCTAGTTCTGCCAATTCCGTTGTTTCATCAGCGCAATCTGCTGCTTCTACTGCTAATGCTGCTGCTTCATCAGCAAATTCAATTGCTAGTGCTGCGGCTAATGCTGCAAGTAGCTATGCTAATGATGGGAACAGTAGCGCTGCCAGTTCTGCTCGTTCAGCTGCCAGTTCAGCTGCTCTTGATGCAAGCAATGCTAAGAACAGTGCTGCTGCTGCAAACAGCGCTGCAAACAGCGCTGCTGATGCCGCATCCAGTGCTAATGCCGATGCAACCAGTGCCGCTAGTGCTGCAAACAGTGCTGCTGCTGCTGCAAACAGTGCTAACAGTGCTGCATCGAGTGCCGCTAGTGCTGCTAGCAATGGTAACACAAGTGCTAATGCTGCTAAGAGCTTAGCTGCAAGTGCATCTAGCGTAACTAGCAGTTATGCTAGTGCTGCTAATGCTGATGCTAGTGCTGCCGGCAGTTATGCTAGCCAAGCATCTAGTGTCGACAGTAATGTTACAAGTCAATCTACTATAGCGGATCAACAACGCAACTCAATGAACAGCTTAGTAGCTGCTAACTCTGGTAATTCAGCTATTAGTAAAGCTGCTAGTGCATTAGCATCGGCTAGTTCCGCTCTAAGTGGCGTTAAGCGTGATGCTGACTCTCAAAACAGTGCTGCATCCAGTGCTGCCATTGCTGCCATTGCTGCTGCTAATGAAGCTAATAGTATTAGCGTAGCTGCTAGTTCTAATGCTAATATGGCTAATGTTTATGCTAGTCAAGCTAGCTCTGCTAACTTTGCGGGTAACTACTCATTAGCTGCTTCATTGAATTCGAGTGCTGCTAGTTATGCTAGCCTCACCAATGGTCAGGTTAGTTCAGCTTCAACCGCAGCAGCTTCAGCTAATTCAGCTAAATCAGCTGCCAGTTCTGCTGCTAGTGCAGCAATTAATGATCAAACTAATGCTGATAGTTTAACTAGTCAGATCAACAGTGCAATGAGTGCTGCTAACCAAGCTAGTGCAGCTAATAGTTATGCAAGCAACGCATCTTCAGCATCATTTGACGCAGCTTTAGCTAGTTCAGGGGTCAATAGTAATTCTGCAATTGCTAGTTCAGCTACTAGTATTGCTAATAGTGCAAGTAATATTGCTAATTCGGCTTCTCAAGCTGCAAGTATAGCTGCTTCTGCAGCAACTAACTCTGCAAAAGCAGCAGATAAGTTAGCTAATACTAATCCAAGCAACTCTGCAATTAGTTCTGCAGCTAGTGTTGCTGATTCTGCTGCCAGTGCTGCCAGTGCTGCTGCAAATGCTGCTGGAAAAAATAGTGTGGATGCAAGTAATGCAGCTTCCAATGCGGCTTCTAACAGTATTAATGCTGATTCAGCAAAATCTGCAGCTAGTGCAGCAAGTTCAGCTGCTAGCTCCGCTGCTAGTGCAGCAAGTACAGCTGCTCAATCTGGTGATAGTAGTGCTGCTTCACAATATGCATCAGCTGCTGCTTCCGCTGATGCAGCTGCACGTGCGGCAAGTAATGCAGCTTCAACAGCAGCAGCCAATGCTAAGTCATATGCTTATATTGCAAGTTCAGCTGCTAATGAAGCTGCTAAGAATAAGAGAACCGCTGACAGTGCAAGTTCTACTGCTGACTCAGCTAATAATGCTGCAAACAGTATTGCAAGTGATGCAGCCAAAGGTGCTGGTTCAGCAACTGCTGCTACTAATAGTGCAAGTAGCGTTGTATCTGCTACTGCTAGTTTTGCAAACCAAGCAGATACGAATGCTTCAGCTGCTGGTTCATACGCTGCAATTGCAAGTTCAGCTGCTAATGCTACGTCTGAATTTAATAGTAATGCCATGAGTTATTCAGTAACTGCATCTAGTATTGCTAATGCAAACTCAGGTAATACAGTTGTTAGCAAGGCCGCTATTGATGCTTCCAGCGCAGCTGCAGTAGTTTCCAGTGCTAACATTGAAGCCCATAATCAATCTAGTTCTGCACAAACTGCTTATGCTGCTGCAAGCACAGCTGCTTCTAAGGCAGCAAGTGATTTATCTTCCGCTAAATCTGGATTTAGTGATGCGAGTGCATTTGCAAGTCAAGCCGCTGACGCATATAAATCTGGAAATGCAACCACTGGAAGTATATTTAACTCACAAGCCGCCAGTGTTGCTGCCAGAGTTGTTGCTTATCAAAATGATGCTCAAAGTCAATCTAGTATTGCTGCTGCTGCCACGATTGCTGCAAGTATAGCTGCTTCACTAGCTACTAGTGCCCAAGCTGTAGCTTCTGGAGCCATTAGTCAAGTTGCTAGTGCCACATCAATGGCTGAATCAGCTGCAAGTGCTGCTGGTAGTGTCACTGATCAAGCCGGTAAGAACGCTAATAGTACTAATTCAGTTAGTGTATTTTCAAGTAGTGCTGCTAACGTAATTAGTTCTAGTGCAAATATGGCTGGTCAGTATGCATCAATAGCCGTTAGTGCAGCTAGTGTTGCCAATGATGGCTCAACAGCTGCATCTAAGACTAATAATTCGGTTAATAACTTAGCAAATAGTTATCCAAGTAACGCTTCGCTTGCTAGTTACGCTAGTGCTGCTAACTCAGTTAACGCTAATATCAGTAATTATGCTAGTGATGCAGATGCACAATCTAGTGCAGCGATTGCTGCTAATAGTTCTGCTCAAGCACTTAAGAGTAGTAGTTCATCATTGCTTAGCTCACTTGCAACGATGTCTAATCAGGTCTCTAGCTATGACAGTCAAGCGAAATCAGCTTACCTAGCTGGTAGTAGTGCAGTTGGTTCTAGTTATGCTGCCCAAGCATTAGCTAACGTTAGTGCAGCTAGTTCTATTGCGCAACAACTAAGTGCTAATTCTAGTGCAGTTCAAAGCTATGCTAGTGCAGCTAGTATAGCAGCTGATAATGCTATTAAAGATCGCGATAATATTGCATCTCAAAATAGTATGTTAAATAACATCAGTAATAATGCTAATAGTGCAATTGCTGCTGCTAATAATGGATCAGCTTCTGCTAACTCAGCTTCTGCAACGATTAGTAGTGCTAATAGCGCAACTAACATGAATTCATCAATTGCTAGTGGTAATAAACAAGCTGTATCTTCATACGCTTCAATTGCTAGTTCAATTGCTGGTGTAGTTAGTTCAAATGCAGTTGTGAATAGTCAAGCTACTGGATTCATTAATAGCTTATACAACCGTGATCCTCAAAATAGCTCTTTCCAAGCTGCCGTATCAATTGCTTCAAGTGCTATGAACGTAATTAACAGTGCTAATGATGATGCTAATACGCAAAAGAGTATTGCAAATAGTGCTTCATCTGCAGTTGACTCTAATATTGCAACTCTTAACTCAGCTAGTGCAGCCATTAGTAATGCAGTGCTTCAAAATAGTATTTACTATGCTAATGCATCATCTGCATATGCGGCTGGTAATACAGCGGGTGGTTCATACTTTACAGCTAGTGCTCAATCTGCTGCATCCGTTGCTAGCTCTAATGCTGCAATTGCTGCGAGTGCTGCCCAAGCAACTACTAGTTTGACTAGTGTGGCATCTAGTGCTGCGGATCAAGCCCAAACTGATTTAAATAGTGCTAATGCAGCTGGAGCTGCGTTAAATGCAGCTAAGACGAGTGCATCGAATGTTGCAACCAGTGCTGCTCAAAGTGGAACTAATTCTGCTAATAGTGCTTCAGCCACTGCTTCAAGTGCTACGAAGGTAACTGCTAGTGATGCTATTGTTGCTCAAGACGCTGCTGATAGTGCAATGAGCAATTCCGCAGTCGTTTCCGCTGCTGCTAGTGTGGTTGTTTCAGATTCTGCAAAAGCAGACGGCTCAAGTGCGGTCATGAGTGATTACGTTGCTCAAAACCCAAGCAACACTATAATTAAGAGTGCTGCTGCGGTATTAACGAGTGCTAGTGCTGCGATGACTACGGTTAAATCCAATGTTGATAACCTTAATTCAGCTACTTCCACTGCTGCTAGTGTTGCTAGTTCTGCTGCACAAGTTGCTAATAGTGCTAGTGTTGTTGCTAGTTCCAATGCTAATATGGCTAGTTTCGTGGCTAGTCAAGCCATCAGTGCTAATAATGCTGGTAACTACACCCAAGCTAGTGCTTTGAATATCTCTGCTAATAGCTATGCTAATGCAGCTAGTGCTCAAGTAAGTGCTGCTAATGCTGCTGCATCCACTGCAGTTAGTGCTAACTCATTTACTGCGAGTGCTGCTACATCGGCATTAAGTTATCAAGCACAAGCAGATTCATTAGCGGCTCAAATTAGTAGCGCAGTTGGATTAGCTAATAATGCTAGTGCTGCTGACCGGATTGCAAGAGATGATACTAGTGCTAATAGTAGTATGGTAGTTAGTTATACTAGTGCTACTAATAGCTACACAAATGGGACTAATGATGCACTTAATGGAACTAATTCAAATGCAGCTATTGCTGCTTCAGCTTCTATTGCTGTATCAGGGTCATCATCAGCTGCTCAAAATTCATCCAGCGTGGTTAAATCAATTGCTGCTGCTAATAGTAGCAATGCCGCAATTAACAGTGCTGTAAGTACTATTAGTAGTGCTAATAGTAAGATGAATAAGGTCAACCAAGATGTGGCAAGCCAAAAAGATGCTGCTTTCGCTGCTGCTAGTGTTGCTAGTGCTGCTGCAAATGATGCTAATAGTGCTAATGATGCAGCTAATGAAAGTTCTAAGATTGCTTCAATCTACGCTTCATTAGCATCTAGTGCTGTTATTGCTCATGATTTTGATAATGCAAGTAAGTACAGCAATTCAGTAGCATTAAATGCTAATAGTGCTGTAATATTAGCTAGTATCGCTGCTTCAGCTTATGCTAATGCAACTACTCAATCGAGTATCGCATCCCAAGCTGCAGCAAAGGCACAATCTGATGCATCAATTGCAAATTCATTATCTGGTGTAATCAGTGATGCAACGAATGATGCTCAATTAGCTAGTCAAGCTGCTAGTGATGCAAATCGTGCTAGCTTAGCTGCCGGATCAGCTCAATCAGATGTGAATGCTACTAGTTCTGCAGTTGCTGTAATTAGTAGTGCTAATTCAACGGCTAACACAGGCAGTTCTGTAGCTAGTCAACAAGTTGCTAGTGCTAATGGTGCTGCTACTGACGCATCTAAGACCGCTAGTGCTGCTACTAGTACGGCTTCTGCCGCTGCTAAGGATGTAGTGGTTAAATATAATGTATCAATTGCTAATAGTGCTGCTATCGTTGCTGGTTCTGCTGCTCAACAAGCTAGTGCTGCCAATGATGCACTTAGATCAGCATCAGTTGCAGTTAATGCTGCCAGTGTTGCTGCTAATAATGCTCAAAGTGCTGCTAATAGTGCGAATGCGTCTGCAGTTAGTGCCAATGTGGTTGCTAGCTTAGCTGCTCAAGCGGGTAACAGCTCTACTGCTAGCTCAGCTCGTTCAATTGCTGAATCGGCTGCTAGTGTGGTATCGATTTATCATAGTCAAGCCGTTAGTGCTGCCAGTGCTGCTAACGCTGCCGCTTCAAACGTAGTGACTGCTCAATCGCAAGTTGCTAGTGCTAATAGTGCAGCGCAAAGTGCTAATGCCGTAGCTAGTGCTGCTAGTTCAGCGATTGATTCAGAAATGGCTGCAACTAGTGCTGGAACGACTAATGTTCAAAGCATTGCTAATTCTGCTAATAGTGTAGCTTCAAACGCTACTACGAACCTAAGCAATGCTAATGCTAATGCTGATCAAGCTAGTTGGGCTAGTCAATCAGCTAGTTCAATTGCCAATGCCATTAGTCAGACTAGTCAAACAATAAACGATGCTGCAAATAGCATTGCCCGTTTCAATAGTGCTATTTCTGGTAATAGCATCTTAGTTAGTGAAGCTAGTCAAGCAAGCATTGCCAATAGTGTAGCTAGTGCTGCTCGTCAAGTTGCTATTCAACAAAATAGCATTGCTAGTTCAGCTTATGCTAATGCTAGCTCAGCTGTTGTGGTTGCTAACTCTGCTAATGCTGATATGCAAAAGTCAGCTGCCTTTGCTAATTCAATTGCAGCTAAAGCAACGTCATACTATGCTGACGGAAACCGTGAAGCTGGTGACATTTATACTAGTCTTGCATCTTCAGCATTAGCTAGTGTGAATGCAAGTAATCAAATCTTTAGTTCTGCTACCGGAGTGATTGCTACTGATACTTCCACTGCTACTTCTGCTGCTAGTCAAGCAAGTAGCGCTCAAAGTAACGCTGACAGTGCTAGTCAACAAGCTGCTAGTGCACTAAGCTTAGCTTCAGATGCCTATGCAGCAGCCTCAGATGCCATCGTTGCTTCTAAGGCAGCAACGACAGTTAGTTCCGCTGTTAAGACGATTGCTTCGGATGCCGCTAATACTACTTCTAATGCTAGTGCTACTAATAGTTTAAATAGCTTAGTTGCTTCTAATTCAGCTGCTATTCAACCAGCGGTTAGTGCAATTAATAGTATTGCTAGCTCTGCCGCTGTAACTGCTGGCGAGTATGCTGGTAATGGTAATATTGCTAGCTTAATGGCTACGATCAATAGTAACGTGGCACTTGCTAGCTCAGCATCTGCTGATATGTCATCTGCTACGAGTGTAGTTAGTTCAGCTAACCAAGTTGCTAATAGTCAAAACAGCTTGGCTAGTTCCGCTAATGCCAATGCGAATAAGTTGAACAACTTAGCTACATCGGCAACTTCGATTGTTAACTCTGCTGCAAGTGGTGCTAATAGTGCGATGGCTAGTTATGCTCGTTCCACTGCAGTATCTGCTGCTAGTGCTGCAACGAGTGCCCAAAGCGTTGCAACTAGTGCATCTGCTGCTGCAAGTACGGCTGAATCGATTGCTAGATCTGCTGCTAGTCAGGCTGCTTTAGACTACTCATTAGCTAACAGTGCTAACTTTGCAACTAGTACGGCTGGTGATAACATTAGAAGTGTTGCCGGTAGTATCAGCAATAGTATCGCTACTTCCAATGCCCTTTCATCAGCTTCTGCTAGTGCCTCTGCCAGTGCTTCTGCGAGTGCATCAATCGCCTCTGCTAACTCTGCTAGTGATAGCGTAATCTCATTTATGAACAGTGTTATCAATAGTGCTTCTGCTAGTGCTTCTAAGGCAATCGCAGATAAGACAAGCAGTGCAAGTTCCACTACCTCTTCAAACAGTGCTACTGGATCTACCAGCACCGCTAGTTCTACTAATTCGGCTACTAGTTCGGTAGCTAATGCTGATTACTTCAAGTCTGGAGTTAGTGATGCTAAGCATAATCGGAAACGGAATGCTAGTTACGCTAATCAAGACACCTATCAAGGTGGTTACAATGGGTACTCTGCTGGATACAACAATAAAAATTACAGTGAAGCCAGTGGAGTTTCATCCACGTATGCAAGTTATTATGCTCGTGCATATTCACTCGGCCAATCTGCTTACAATTCTCAAGTAGCATTAGGAAGTAAGCAAGCTGCTAAGGATGTTGTTGCTGCACCATCCCTTAAGAACAAATCACAAGGTTACAAAGATGGTTACACGACTTCATTCGATAGTAAACTTGCTAAGCATCCAAATTACGTTTACAATAAACAAACTATCTATCTCCACTTAGGTTCTACCTTTAATAAGAAGGGCCGGATTATTAAGTTACGTAAGACTTCTGGTAGTAAGATCAAGAAGTTTAAGGTTAACAAGATTACGATTAACAAGAGTGGTTTAGTTCGTTATTACGTCAAGAATGCTTTAATCTCCGGTGTGAAGAGAAGTGGGTACATTACTGCAAATCATGGATTTGTAGTTAGTGCTTACTATCAATCCAATGATGTTAAAAAGGCTAAAAAGGCTAAACGTGCCGTTAAGGTCATTAACTCTAAAGGAGTAAATGTCCATGGTAACGTTAAGTTCTCAACTACCAAACGTCATTACAAATTAGGTGCAAAGGTAAAAGTGAATAGAGTTGTCAAGTACAAGGGAATTACCCGTTTCTACATTGGAAAGGATAAATACCTTACTAGTAACAAGAAGTTCGTTAAATTTATCTAATCGCCTTAATTAAAAAAAGTGAGTTCGATTTTTAATCGGACTCACTTTTTTTATTGTTTTCTGTGATGTTCAATGCTATAATACAATCAACATATGAATATTGATATCCTTTAAAAGCTGACCAGAGAGTCACCAAGGTTTGAGATAGTATTGTGCTGGTTCCACAATAGCATTGAATACATACTAGAAGACCATTAAAAGCCACTCTGATCATCGATCAGGGTGGCTTTTTTTACCGATATCAAATTCATTCAATAATCAATAATGGCCCCAGTGAGGGTGGTTGATGTTTGAAGAATGCCTAAAAACAAGACTACCCAAGCTCATTGGATCGTCTTGTTTTTTTAGGAGGGAATGATACAAATGCGAGCAATCGATGGCGAAAATTTCTTGAACATCAATGATTTATCGAATGAAACCATTCATCATTTAATTGAATTAGCTGAACAATTTAAACATGATCAAAAAACGGTGCGGCTAAAGCGACCCGTTTACGCTGCCAATCTATTTTTTGAAAATAGTACTAGGACTCACAGTTCATTTCAAATGGCGGAAAAGCGCTTAGGAATCGAATTAATTGGCATCAATCCAGCGACCAGTTCAGTTAAAAAAGGGGAGTCACTTGGCGATACGGTCAAGACCCTACAAGCCATTGGCGTTGATCTAACGGTGATTCGCCACGCCCAGACGGGGTGGTATCAACAATTGCGATCGGACAAAAACATTACGTTATCCCTAGTGAATGCAGGGGATGGGAGTGGTCAACATCCCTCTCAAACGTTACTCGATTTAATGACGATTCACGATGAGTTTGACCACTTCAAGGGCCTAAAAATCGGTATCATCGGTGATTTAGCTCACTCGCGAGTGGCTCGTTCAGACGCTGAAATTTTGCATCGCCTGGGGGTTGAATTATTCTTTGGCGGACCACGTGAATGGTATCCAGCTGATTTTGATCAGTTCGGGACCTATCGCGATATCGATGAGATGATCGATCAACTTGACGTAGTAATGTTACTACGGGTTCAATTAGAACGATTGAATCAAAACGCAGTCGCCGCGTTCACGCCCATTGATTACTATCATACCTACGGCTTGTCCGAACAACGCGCAGCTAAAATGAAGCCGGGTGCCATTATTATGCATCCCGCTCCCGTTAATCGCGGTGTCGAAATTGCATCATCACTAGTGGAAGCCCCACAATCTAGGATCTTTACACAAATGCGCAACGGGGTGTTTGCCCGCATGGCGATTTTAACGACCATCTTAAACCACCGTGGACTATTGGAGGAATAATCAAATGAAGACCTTAATTCAAAATGCACGCTTAAACGACCAACTCGTAAATATTTTAATTCAAGATGGCAAGATTGCCGCCATCGAACCGGGTTTAACAACGCCTGCTGATCAAATCTTTGATGCGCACCACCATCAAGTTATCCCCGGATTAGTTGATGTCCACGTGCACTTTCGTGACCCCGGACTAACGTATAAGGAAACGATTGCAACTGGTAGTAAGGCATCGGCTCATGGCGGGTTCACCACGGTATTTGCGATGCCTAATGTGAAACCAGTAGTCGATACGCCCGAAGCCTTTGAGAACATGTTAGTTAAAAATCGTGAAGACGGCGTGATTAAAATTAAACAATACGCGGCAATCTCTGGGGACTTAACTGCTGACCACCTCACGGATATTCGAAAGATGGCCGAATTAGGGGCCATCGCGTTCACTAATGATGGCCATGGGGTCCAAACCGCAGATACGATGTATCAAGCCATGCAGATGGCTGCTGCAGTGAACCGGCCCATCATTGCCCACGTAGAAGATGATAGTTTGATTCATGGTGGGGTCATGAATGCCGGCCCTGCTGCCGATCGCTTAGGGTTACCAGGGATGAGTAGCTTGAGTGAATCAGCCCAATTAGCCCGCGACTTAGTATTGGCGTATGCGACTGGGTGTCACTACCATGTTGCCCACATTTCAACTAAGGAATCAGTGGAATTGGTCCGGATGGCTAAAGCCCGTGGGATGCATGTAACGGCTGAAGTTTCACCCCACCACTTATTATTGGACGATGCCATGATCGAAATGGACAATCCGATGATGAAGATGAACCCACCACTACGTAGCCCAGAAGATCGCGCCGCATTAATTGCAGGCCTATTAGATGGGACCATCGACATGGTCGCAACTGATCATGCGCCCCACAGTGCAGATGAAAAGCGTGGCTCCATGAAGACCGCATCATTTGGTATCGTCGGCATTGAAACGGCCTTTAGTTTGATCTATACCCACTTTGTAAAAAGCGGGTTGGTCGATTTAGATACGGCGTTACGCTGGATGGTAACGAATCCGATCAATGCGTTCAACCTAACGGATGCCGGTCAACTGCGGGTTGGGGATGCCGCTGATCTAGCCATTATGGATTTAGACCATGCATTTGAAATCGATGCGGCTGAATTTTTATCCAAGGGGAAGAACTCACCATTTATTGGCGATACGGTATACGGTAAGACGATTGCAACGTTTGTGGATGGCAAACAGGTTTACTAATTGAGGGGGAGAACAATGAAACGGTATTTAGTATTAAAGAACGGCTCAGTCTATTCGGGTGAAGGATTTGGTTCTAATAAAGACGTATTCACTGAAGTAGTTTTCAGTACTGGGATGACTGGGTATCAAGAAACGATTACAGACCCTAGTTACTATGGACAATCAATGGTGTTTACATACCCATTAATTGGTAATTACGGTATCAATAGTGATGATTTTGAAAGTTTTAAACCGGCTGTGGATGCCATTATTGTGCATGAACTAGCCCGCCGCCCAAGCAATTTCCGGTCGGTAATGACACTGGCTCAATACGCTGAACAAGAGGACCTCCCAGGTATCACGGGAGTCGATACTAGAAATTTAGCCAAGGAAATTCGAAACGAAGGATCCATGCCCGCAGTGATCGTGAGCGAATTAGACCAAGCTAAGATCGATAAGATGTTTGAACGCGACTATCAAGCTGAATTAATCGCTAAGGCCAAGCAAGTTGCTACCAAGAACATTTACCAAGCTCCAAGTGATGGGGTTCGGATCGCGTTACTAGACTTCGGGTTAAAAGAATCGATCGTTAAGGCCTTAACGAAGCGGGGAGCTAACGTAATCGTGTTCCCAGGTTCGACTCCAGCTAAAGAAATCATTGAATCCAATCCAGATGGTATCTTGTTATCCAATGGGCCTGGTGATCCTACTGAATATCCATACGCCTTAGATGTTATTAGAGAGCTACAAGAAAAATACCCCGTCATGGGGATCTGTTTAGGCCATCAATTGTTCTCACTAGCGAACGGGGCCAAAACTTACAAGATGAAGTTCGGCCACCGTGGCTTTAACCATGCGGTGAGTGATATTGATTGTACCCGGCGGAACTTTACTTCCCAAAACCATGGGTATGCCGTTGACCGTGAATCATTGAAAGACACCGACTTGATCATTACCCATGAAGAAATTAATGATGGGACCGTTGAAGGGGTTAAATTAAAGGGGCATGAAGCCTTTTCCGTTCAATTCCATCCGGATTCTTCCCCTGGTCCCCACGATTCCGAATACATTTTCGATCACTTTATTCAAATCTTGAATCAACATAATGGAGGGAACAAATAATGCCAAAGAGAACTGATATTCACAAAATTTTGGTCATTGGTTCGGGTCCAATTGTAATTGGTCAAGCCGCCGAATTTGATTACTCGGGTTCACAAGCTTGTCTTTCATTGCGTGAAGAAGGCTATGAAGTGATCTTGATCAACTCTAATCCTGCGACGATCATGACTGATAAGGAAATTGCGGACAAGGTCTTTATCGAACCAATTACCTTAGAATTTGTTGCCAAAATTATTCGCCAAGAACTCCCAGATGCCATCCTACCAACCTTAGGGGGCCAAACGGGATTGAACATGGCTAAGCAATTAGCCGATTCCGGCATTTTAGATGAACTAAAGATCGAACTACTAGGTACGAAGTTACACGCAATTGAAGAAGCCGAAGACCGTGAATTGTTCAAGGACTTAATGGAACGCCTATATGAACCAGTTCCCGAATCAAAGATCGCAACGACCTTAGAAGAAGCCCAAGCATTTGTGGATGAAGTTGGTTTTCCAGTAGTGATTAGACCAGCTTATACCCTAGGGGGGACCGGGGGTGGTTTTGCCTACAATGAAGCCCAATTGACTGAAATTACGACCAACGGATTGGAATTATCACCAGTAACGCAAGTCTTAGTTGAAAGATCGATTGCTGGATTTAAAGAAATTGAATTCGAAGTTATGCGGGATGCCGCTGATAACGCATTGATCGTATCATCAATGGAAAACGTGGATCCAGTTGGGGTCCATACGGGGGATTCAATTGTGGTGTCACCAACGCAAACGTTATCCGATCGTGATTATCAAATGTTGCGGGATGTTGCCTTAAAGATTATCCGGGCCCTAAAGATCGAAGGTGGGGTCAACATTCAAATGGCGTTAGATCCAAACAGCTTCAAGTACTACGTTATTGAAGTAAACCCCCGGGTGTCTCGTTCATCCGCACTAGCTTCTAAAGCGACTGGATACCCAATTGCTAAGATGGCCGCTAAGATTGCGGTGGGCTTACACCTAGATGAAATTACCAATCCAATTACCGGAACGACCTTGGCTGAATTTGAACCCGCCTTGGACTATGTAGTTACAAAGATTCCTCGCTGGCCATTTGATAAGTTCCCAGCTGCCAGTCGGAAACTAGGGACGCAAATGAAGGCGACCGGTGAAGTCATGGCCATTGGCCGGAACTTCGAAGAATCAATTCTAAAAGCGGTGCGCTCACTAGAAATTGATGACAAATGCGTTTCAGATCCACGGTTGAAGGACGTTTCAACTGATGATTTATTAGCGCAATTAGTACCAGCTCAAGACGACCGGTTATTCGTTATTTGTGAGTTATTAAGACGGGATGTACCGTTAGAAAAAATTCATGAAATCACTAAGATCAATGAATTTTACCTGGATAAATTCTTACACATTATCGAAATTGAAAATCAATTAAAGCACGACCAATCCACTGAGGCCCTCCGCTTAGCTAAGCAAAATGGGTTCACAGATGACGTAATTGGTTCGATTTGGCACCAAAGTGGGGATGACATTAGAGCCTTACGGAAGCAAACCGGCGTAATGCCAGTTTATAAGATGGTGGATACGGTGGCTGGTGAATTTGAATCCAAGACGCCTTATTACTATGGGACTTACGAATCCGCTGATGAATCCGTAGTTACAAAGCAACCATCCATTTTAGTGATTGGTTCCGGTCCCATCCGGATTGGCCAAGGGGTCGAATTTGATTATGCGACCGTTCACAGTGTAAAGGCCATTCAAAAGGCCGGCTATGAAGCCATTATTATGAATTCGAACCCAGAAACGGTCTCAACTGATTTCTCCATTTCTGACAAGCTATACTTTGAACCGTTGACCCTAGAAGATGTGTTGAACGTGATCGACCATGAACAACCACAAGGGGTAGTCGTTCAATTTGGGGGCCAAACGGCCATTAACTTAGCCGAACCACTACATGAACGGGGAATCAAGGTTCTTGGGACAACGGTTGAAGATATTAACCGTGGTGAAGACCGGGAACTATTCGGTGAAGTAATCGATCGCCTCCAATTACCACAACCTAAGGGTGCGACCGCGACCACAATTGACGGGGCGGTCAAAGTTGCCAATGAAATTGGGTATCCCATCTTGATCCGGCCATCATACGTGTTAGGCGGACGGGCAATGGAAATCATTACATCTGATCACGCCCTTCGTGAATACATGAACCGGGCCGTAAAGGTTTCAAACGAACACCCCGTTCTAATCGATTCATACCTAGTGGGTTCAGAAGCCGAAGTCGATGTGATTTCAGACGGTGAACACGTTGTTATTCCAGGAATCTTGGAACACATTGAACGGGCCGGAATTCACTCTGGAGATTCAATGGGTGTATACCCACCACAAAACATGGCTCCAGATATTAAGCACCAAATTGTGGAAGATTCCATCAAGTTAGCTAAGGACTTGAACACGGTGGGATTAATGAACATTCAATTTGTTATTCATGACCAAAAGGCATACGTCATCGAAGTTAACCCACGGGCATCGAGAACCGTGCCATTCCTATCTAAGGTCACGAAGATTCCAATGGCCCAAGTGGCTACCCAAGTCATGTTAGGTAAATCATTACCTGAATTAGGCTTTGCGGATGGGTTAGTGCCAGAACCTAAGATGGTGCACGTGAAGGCACCGGTATTTAGCTTTAGTAAGCTACCAGCCGTTAACAGTACCTTGGGCCCTGAAATGAAATCGACCGGGGAAGTAATGGGCTCTGATATGACTTATTCAAAGGCCTTGTACAAAGCATTCGTTGCTTCTGGAGTGCATGTGCCAGACCATGGGAACGTATTATTTACGGTCGCCGATGATGACAAGCAAGAAGCATTGGGATTAGCCAAACGGTTTAAAGCATTAGGGTTCCAGATCCAAGGGACAGAACAAACAGCTAAGTTCTTTGCGGATAATGGATTGACGGCTAACAAGATTGATAAGTTAGCTGAATCTGAAAACAACGCCCTTACTGAATTACAAAAAGACCAGCTACAAGTCGTAGTGAATACCGTTGATAATACTAAACGGGCCGCTAATGACGAAAGTAAGATCAGAGCAACTGCGATCGAAAACGAAGTGCCATTATTCACCGCGTTAGACACCGTTGCCGTATTTTTGAACGTGTTAGAAGCACGGTCGTTTGCAATCAAGCCACTATAGGAGGACACATTAATGAGTAACCTGGATTTATCCGGCCAAATCAATGGTCAACAATTTGAACACCTCTTTTTAAATGCATCAGGGGTGCATTGCCAATCAACGACTGAATTAGATGATTTATTGAACCATCCCGCCGTCGGAGGCATCGTTACCAAGAGTGCGACTCTTGAGAAACGGGATGGGAACCCAGCGCCGCGTTATTACGAACTAGCTGATGGTTCGATCAATTCGATGGGTCTGCCTAATTTTGGGTATGATTATTACATTGACTATGTTAAACAAAGCCATGCTAAGCCCACGATTCTATCAGTGGCGGGCTTATCTGCTGCAGACGATGTTCAATTATTGCACCAAATTCAAGCCTCTGATTATGCGGGCTTAACTGAATTGAACCTTTCGTGCCCAAACGTGATCGGTAAGCCCCAAATGGCTTATGACTATGCCGGAACAGAAGCATTGTTAAAGGAAATCTTTGCCTTCTTTAAGAAGCCACTCGGGGTTAAATTACCTCCTTACTTTGACTTGGTGCATTTTGACCAAATTGCGGCCGTATTGAACCAATTCCCATTGACCCATGTGAATACCATTAATTCAGTGGGGAACGGCCTTTGGGTCGATGTCGCTAGCGAATCAGTTGTGATTAAGCCGAAGGGTGGTTTCGGTGGCCTGGGGGGCCGGATGGTCTTACTGACTGCACTGGCTAACGTGCGGGCCCTTCGCCAACGATTGAACGACTCCATTAAAATTATTGGGACCGGTGGAGTTAAAACCGGTGCAGATGTCTTTGCTCACATCCTATGTGGCGCAGAGTTAGTTTCAGTGGGGACCCAACTCCAAGTGGAAGGGTTATCCGTATATGATCGGTTGACGACTGAATTGAGTCGGATCATGGCAGATAAGGGTTATCACTCATTATCTGATTTCCGTGGGAAATTAAAGACAATTTAAAGCAAATTTATTTATTACAAAAATTAAATTATGATATTATAGAATGTAGTTAACTAGATCCAGTTAGCTACATTTTTTGATTATTAAAGAATGTAGCTTAAAACCAAAAGTAGAGTGAGGGAAAATAATGGATAATTATAGTGTCAATTCCAATGCCGATAAGCTCGGTGATAATTTAAACGCTAAAATCAAATACTTAAATTCACTGCGAAATGCATTGTTTGCTAATGATGATCTGGAAATTTATCGGTTAATTAACGTCAAACGGTACAATGAGATTATGAAACCGACCCATCCAATTGATAACAAGTACGATATATCATTAATGATTGAGGATTTGCAGGATGATTTAAGTCACTATTTATGTGAAAAATTAATTAGTTATTTAGGTAAAAAGTATCCATTTCTTTATTATTATGAATACCGATTTGGTCACTTTCGGATTTATTTCGGCAACTGGTGGGATCACAAACTATTTGGTGAGTTAGACGTATTGAACGTTAAATTTGATTTTGACCCAGATGAGTTAAATAAGCTTAGCAAGTCCTTTGAACTGGAAGCTGAAAACAAGACCTTTTATTCTGATACGATCAATGATATTACCAATGATAGTCAAAGGGTGCAATCATTGATCGATGCTCAACCCCAACGGGATGCTAGAAAAGAAGAATTAAAGATCGCATTGCAAAAGAATGAGTCCAAGAGTACCATGCCTTGGGAAATTGGCCGGGTCAAACAAGAACATAAGCGATTGGCTGATGAATACCGTAAAATCGTGTCAATTGATGAACAGGCTAATAACGGGTTACAATTAATTAAATCCAATGAAGCCAAAATATTGGAACTAAATAAAGAAGATATGATTATTAGCTATGAGAAACAAAGCATTCGTGACTCATTTCAAAACTTTCAAAAGTTCATTGACATGCAAAGTCATCTTTATTTTGATTATTTAAATTATTTAGCTGATAATAAAGATGAGGTGAAAAAAGATGAGTAATAGTTTGAAACGAACTAGTGATTCATTAATTAACTACAACAAACAACTCAAAGCCGGATTAGCAAATGGAATTAAGTTTACCGACCTAATGGATGTTATGATTGAAACTTCTGATAAAAATAAATTATTGGATGCTGTTCATAAGCTAGTTAAATTTCGGTTAAGTACGGAATTTGTTAATTTTCCAATTCAATACTCGAAGGCTGATTTTTACTTACTATTCATGAATCGACTACTAGAAGAACATAACTTATCAACGGCGACCCAATTAAAAACGGGTCAAATTGGTAACTCATTAGTCCAGTACTTAGATCCATTGTCCAATCACGATAGCTTTCGATTTAGCATCAATAATTCACAGGTAGCGTATATCGATACGCAAATGAATGAACCGATTTTTTATTTAGATTTTGATGCAAAATTATTAGCGTTCAATAATGAATCGCTCTTAGAAGTATTTGTGTACAATTTAAAGGATCAATTAGGGGCGAAGGCCGTATCAGCCGCCATTAATATTTTAATGAAGTTTGCTAGCTTTATGGCTGAAGACTATGGATACCAAGTTAATTACAGTATTTTGGATACTAGAAACGCCCTCTTTACCAGTTTTGCGACCCATGATTTTGATCGCCATATTATTGATCAACTATTCGTTAGCGCGGCTGAAAATGGCTATTCTTTAATGGCATATAATGTAACTGGTGCACAATTGGAATTAGATGATGTTCAAGTGAACATATTTGATTCTAATCAAGGCGAAGCTAAGAGTGCTGCTGATTGGGGCTTACAAGTCGTTGATCCTAAAAATAAAGTATCTTGGTTCCAATTACTATTGAAGTATGACTTTTTAAAAAATTGGTACTTAGATAACTTAGAACATTTAGAATTAGAGACTAGAGCACAAAAGATTGAGAGGTAAATTGTGAATTTTCAAGAAATGTTGATTAATGCGGTTAATTCATATCGACAATACGAACAAAAAAATCAACTCGAGTCGTTACCAGAGACTCGCTTTAAGAATGCATTCGTGGAATTAGACGTTGCGTTAGCTACCTTAGCTGATGATCTAGGGTGGTTCGTGGCCAATGCTGATCGTAAAATGGTTGATCATGAAGCGATTTTGCGTGATTATGTGCGCGTGATTCGACTATTTTTATTAGTAGCGAACCTCAGAAATTGGAATCGAGATGTTTTAGTCGATGACAAACAACTCGCAAAGTTAAACGTCCAATTTGGTAAGACTGACTATAGTAAGATTTACTTGGCCATTAAAAATATGATTTATGCTGCTTACTTTAAGCATAATCAAGTTGACTTTAACCATGCCTGGAAATTAATTTTAAAATTAGGATTAGCAGATTTAAAGCTAAAACCCGATGACATCAAGAATGAATTTGATCGGCAAACCCAGTTGACCCCAATTGATTATGATTAATTTTAAAATATGGATTGACACATTTAATTCCATCTCGTATAATCATTAATGTTGTTTGAATGTCGCAGTAGCCCAGTTGGATAGAGCAACGGTCTTCTAAACCGTAGGTCGAGAGTTCGAGTCTCTCCTGCGACATTGAATATAGCATTGAAAAGGATTGGTCATTTGACCAATCCTTTTTTGTAACTTGACTTTAAATTCAAGACTATGTATACTAAGCATTGTTGTATTTGTGGACTTCCACAGCTACAACCGCACGATTTAAGTATTAAGTTCGATGATCGACGCTTAATATCGGCGAGTCTAAGCATATTTATTTAAGGAGGTGCACGTAGATGTACGCTATTATTATTACAGGTGGTAAGCAATACAAGGTCGCTGAAGGTGAATCAATCTTCGTTGAAAAGTTAAACGCAAACGAAGGTGACAAGGTTACTTTTGACAAGGTTGTATTCGTTGGTGGTGACTCAACTAAGGTTGGTGCTCCACTAGTTGATGGTGCTTCTGTTTCAGGAACTGTTGAAAAGCAAGGCCGTGAAAAGAAGATCACAATCTTCAGATACAAGCCAAAGAAGGGTGCTCAATCCAAGAAGGGTCACAGACAACCTTACACTAAGGTTAAGATTGACTCAATCAAGGCTTAATTAAAAGGAGTTATTAATGATACGGACAATTATTAACCACCATGGTGATACGATCACTAGTTTTGAATTGACAGGTCATGCTGATTCAGGCGAATATGGTCAAGATATTGTCTGTTCGGCAGTTTCCGCATTGTCAATTACGACAACGAATGCACTACAAGCTGTTGCTGGGGTTGATCCCGAGATTGAAAGTGATTCCGTTAATGGCGGATTACTTAAGGTACGGGTCCCAGTCATTAGTAATCATGAGCAATCATTACAGGTTCAGACGTTGCTTGCAGCGTTTGAGCTTGGAATGAGTGACATTGCGAAAAGTTATTCGCAATACGTTAATTTAAAAATAAAACAATAAATTCCATCCGTGGAGGTGTATTCGAATGTTAGAAATGAACTTACAATTCTTCTCTCACCATAAAGGGGGAGGTTCAACTGCCAATGGTCGTGACTCAGCTGGTCGTCGTCTAGGAACTAAGATTCCTGATGGTGGTATGGCTACTAAGGGTTCCATCATTTACCGTCAACGTGGTACTCACATTTATCCAGGTAAAAACGTTAAGCGTGGTGGCGATGATACCTTATTTGCTCTTGCTGACGGGATCGTTAAGTTTGAACGTCTAGGCCGTAACCGTCGTCAAGTTTCAGTATACCCAGTATCTGAAGCTGTCGCTAAATAATACGGACAAAATAAACTAAGGAGCCTGATGGGCTCCTTTTTATTTTGGAATCACCACTAGCGGGTAAAAATAAACTTAAAGTGTGTTATAATACTTGAGAGAATTTAGATTGAAATATCATTGTTTACTATTAGGAGGAATAACAATGGCAACAATTTCGACTGCACAATTTAAAAATGGTTTAACGATTGAAGTAGATAACGCAATCTGGAAAATCATTAGCTTCCAACACGTTAAGCCTGGTAAGGGTGGCGCTTTCGTTCGTTCTAAATTAAAGAACCTAAGAACCGGTGCCGTTCAAGACAAGACTTTCCGTTCCGGTGCTAAGATGGAACAAGCACCAATTACCACTAGAAAGATGCAATACCTATACGGTGATCCTTCTGGTTACGTATTTATGGATATGGACACTTACGAACAAATTACAATTCCTGGTGACCAAATCAAGGAAGAATTAAACTACCTCCAAGAAAACATGGAAGTGAATGTCGTTCAATACGGTAGCGAAACTTTAGGAGTTGAATTACCAAACACGGTTGTCCTAGAAGTTGCTGATACTGAACCAAGTATCAAGGGAAACACTGCTTCTGGTGGTTCCAAGCCTGCTACGATGACAACTGGCTTAGTAGTGCAAGTACCATTCTTTGTTAATGCTGGTGATAAGCTTTCAATTAACACCACTGATGGGACTTATATTTCTAGAGCTTAATTACAAAATCAATATCGGCATCTAAACGAAAGGGTGAGATTATGGCAGAGAGTAATACTTTATTAAAAAACAGTGATGGTCGTGGCGGAGCGATTAATATTGCCCCCCGTGTACTGGAAATCATTGCCAGTATCGCAGCTGTAAAGGTTAAAGGTGTTGACCGGATGCGTGGTTCGTTTGCCACTGGGGTAAATGAATTATTTGGTCATAAGGACTTTGGTAAGGGCATTAAGCTTTCTTTAAATGATCAAAACCAAGTTAGCATCGATATTTATGTTTACGTTGAATACGGCGTATCAGTGCCCAAAGTGGCCTTAGAAATCCAAGATAAGGTAAAACAACAATTACTATTTATGACTGAGTTAGACGTTGTAGACGTAAACGTTCACATTGAAGGCATTGTTCATGCTCATTCTGAAAGTAAGGTTGATCCCAATAGTTTATTTGCGGATAAAGATAAGAGTAAGGGTGAGAATAAGTGAGTTTAACTCGACATCAAATTAGAGAACTTGCTTTTCAGACTTTGTTTGCGATTAATGCAAACAAAGATACTGATCAGGAAAGTTTCTTTCATGCACTGACCAAAAATGATGACGCTGAATACCCAGCCTACCTAAAACAATTGGTAGATGGCGTAACAGCGCACCAAAGCGATTTAGATGCGCAAATTAGCCAGTTTTTAGGTCAAGGTTGGTCAATTGGTCGGATTGCAAAGGTGGACTTAATTGTATTAAGAATTGCCTTTTTCGAACACGACTATGTGGACGATATCCCAGATCGCGTCGCAGTCAATGAAGCAATTGAATTAACTAAAAAATATAGTGATGACCGCTCCCGGCGCTTCGTCAGTGGTGTGTTATCGCATATCGTTCAAGATTAATCGAACAGATTAATTTATTATAAAGGATTCGCATTAAATGCGAATCCTTTTTTTAAATTTAGAATGGTTATGCTAGAATAAATATAGACGCTTAAAATAATCTTAGTCTATAAAAAATCAAGGGGTTGAATTTTGGCATGGCAAATATTATTGATGGAAGAGCATTAGCAAAGAAAACGAATGAAGCAACTAAGCAAATGGTGACCGAACTAAATAGTTTGGGCGTTAAACCATGTTTAGCTGTTATCTTGGTCGGAGATGACCAAGCAAGTGCAAGATACGTTCGGAATAAGCATAAAAAGGCTGAACAATTGGGCATTGAATCAATTGTGAACCACCTTCCAGCAGATACGACTCAAGATGAACTACTTAAGATCGTGAATGCATATAACCATGATGATAAAATCGATGGCATCCTAGTTCAATCACCACTTCCAAAACAAATTGATGAACAATTAATTACAAGAACCATTTTACCCGAAAAAGACGTTGATGGGTTCCATCCAGTTAACGTTGGGAACCTATTTTTAAATGAACCTAAACACTACCCAGTGGCTTGTACGCCAAAGGGCGTGATGGCAATGTTTGCTGAATATAACATTGACTTAACTGGTAAAAAAGCCGTTGTGATCGGCCGTAGCTCCATTGTGGGCCGGCCAATGGCAGCATTATTGATCAATGCGAACGCAACGGTAACGGTATTAAACCACTACTCAGAGGATGCTAAGCACTTTATCAAGGAAGCTGACGTGGTCGTTGCCGCGACTGGTAAGCTTCACATGGTGTCTGGCGATGACTTAAAGGCCGGTGCTACTGTAATCGACGTTGGTCAAAATCTTAATGAAGACGGTAAATTAGTGGGGGATGTGGACTATGAATCCGCAGCTAAGGTTGCAGGATATATCACTCCCGTACCCGGTGGGGTTGGCCCAATGACGATTGCGACATTAATGCGGCAAACCGTTGAGTTAGCTTCTTGGAGTGCTAAGCATGACTGAAGATAAGCAACAATATCTATCCGTTTCAGCCTTAAATGGCTACATTAAGCGTAAGTTTGATGTGGATCCCTATTTAGGGAAGGTCTTTGTGACGGGTGAAATTTCTAATTTTCGCCCGCGGCCCAATTCACACCAATACTTTGCGTTAAAGGATGAACAAAATAAGATCAACGTGGTGATGTGGAAATCTGCATTTGCTAAGTTGGCGTTTCAACTCGAAGAGGGGATGAAGGTCTTTGCTACCGGCCGGGTCTCTGTTTACCCACCAACTGGGAGCTATCAATTATACATTGACCGCATGGAACCCGATGGTGTGGGGGCCTTATATCAAGCTTATGAACAATTAAA
Source organism: Nicoliella lavandulae (assembly GCF_037546185.1). Classification (NCBI taxonomy): domain Bacteria; kingdom Bacillati; phylum Bacillota; class Bacilli; order Lactobacillales; family Lactobacillaceae; genus Nicoliella; species Nicoliella lavandulae. Next base: position 1,153,698 of record NZ_JAWMWH010000001.1, read on the forward strand.
GCAACGGCTGAATGCAGCGGGATTGTTCGATCCAGCTCATAAGCAACGAATCCCGGTTTTTCCCAAGCGCATCGCGGTGGTAACGTCTGAAAGTGGTGCGGTGATTAAAGATATCATCACTACGACCCGGCGGCGCTTTCCAATTGCGCAAATCGTTTTATTTCCAGCGATTGTGCAAGGGAATGATGCCGCTGCTGATATTACGCACCAAATTGAACGCGTGAATCAAATCGGCAATTTTGATACGTTAATTGTTGGTCGGGGTGGTGGCTCCATTGAAGACCTCTGGCCATTTAACGAAGAACAAGTTGCAATGGCGATTTATAATAGCCGCATTCCGGTGATTTCGTCCGTTGGGCATGAAACTGACACTACGATTGCTGATTTAGTTGCTGATCAACGGGCGGCCACGCCAACGGCAGCAGCTGAAATAGCAGTTCCTAAGCTATCAGATGTATTGTTGGCCATCCAAAATGACCATGATCGTATTTTGAACGCATTTCGTAATTATTTACGTAATGATCAGCAATATTTAGATAAGATTATGGCATCATATGTCTTTAGACAACCAGAACGGCTTTATGAAACCTATTTACAACAGGTGGATAATTTAACGGGCCGGTTGAACAACGCCTTTCAAAAGCGGCTGACGACCACCCAACAACGCTTACAACAAGTGATCTATAACTTAAATTATCATTCACCGATCCAACAGGTAAACGCACAACGTAACCAGTTGAAATTATTAAATCAACGGCTGCGCAGTGCCGCTACGAATTTGGTGCAACAAGATCAAAATCGATTGAATCGACTTGCTAATGCCTTAGACCACCTAAGTCCACTTAGAATTATGGGACGTGGTTATTCATATACTTCGAAGGCTAACCACGTAGTGACTAAGGTCGATGAATTGAACGTAAATGATGAAATCACCCTCAGCTTCATTGACGGTAGTGCGAAGGCAGAAGTGAAGCAAATTAACCCGAAGGAGCGACAAGATTAATGAATGAAGAACCATCATTTGAACAAAATATGCAACAACTAGAACAAATTGTTCAACAATTAGAACAAGGCAACGTGCCATTAGAAGCGGCATTGGAACAATTCCAAGCGGGCGTTAAGTTAAGTCGTGAATTACAAGCGACCTTGAACAACGCGGAACAAAAGCTAACTAAGGTCATGAACGATGATAATCAAGAAGTCCCATTTGATCGGGACGATGGTCAATAATAATGGCAATTGATGAGCACCTTAGTCGATTTGAAGCGCAATACCGCCCCCAAATCAATGCCTGTTTAGCTAATGATGTATCAGCGGATGTAGATCAAGCAACGTTAGCTAGTTCCATGCAATATTCTCTAAATGCGGGTGGTAAGCGATTGAGACCATTGATTACGATGGCCGTGTTGAAAACGCTTGGGCATCCGATTGATGCTACTAACATGAAGGCAATTTGTGCCGTTGAATTATTGCACACTTATTCGCTGATTCATGATGATTTACCAGCCATGGATGATGATGATCTCAGACGGGGCGAACCAACGAACCACGTTAAATTCGGGGCTGGCATGGCGACCTTAGCTGGTGATGGGTTATTGACGTTGGCCTTTCAATGGCTCGTGGATAATCAATTACCACCACACACTAAACTAGCTTTAGTCAGTGAACTAGCAAAGATGGCTGGTCCAGCAGGGATGGTTGCGGGACAAGCAGATGATATTCAATTTGAAAATCAACGCTTACCATTAGCTAAGTTACAGACCCTCCATCGGCATAAAACGGGGGATTTGATTAGTTATGTGGTCTCAGCAGGGATGATCATTGCTGATGACATGAGCGCCCAACCATATTTGGACCGCTTTGGACAATCATTTGGGTTAGCATTTCAGATTTATGATGATATTTTAGATGTCACAAGTAGTGCTAACCAATTGGGCAAACCCGTGCATCAAGATGATAATAAAAATACCTACCCTAATCTATTAGGATTAAAGGCTTCCTATCAGGCATTGCATGATACGATTGCAGATGGGCAGGCGGCATTATCAGATATGCAAACGGCTTTATCCATTGATACGACCTTGTTATCATCATTTTTTTCATATTTTCAAGTTTAACGGAGCGAATTAATAGAATGGAAAAACAAAGAGTAGATATTTTATTGGTGGCGCAAGGGTTATTTGATTCGCGCGAAAAAGCCAAGCGGGCAATTATGGCCGGTGAAATTTTAGGTAAAAATGAAGAACGCTTAGATAAACCGGGCGAACGAATTCCGGTGGATACTAAATTACATTTAAAGGGCAAAGCCTTACCATACGTAAGTCGCGGCGGATTGAAGCTAGAAAAGGCACTGCGGGTCTTTAAGATTGATGTTGCCGGCTTAACGGTATTAGATATTGGTTCATCGACCGGTGGCTTTACCGACGTGATGCTTCAGTCTGGTGCTAAGCAAAGTTATGCTCTAGATGTTGGGAGTAATCAATTAGTGTGGAAACTACGCAATGACCCCCGGGTGATCGTAATGGAACACACCAATTTTCGGTATAGTAAACTAGCTGACTTTACGTCAGGTCAACCTGAGTTCGCGTCGATCGATGTATCATTTATTTCCCTTCATTTGATCTTACCACCGCTCAAAAACATTATTAAACCGGGGGGCGAAGTCGTCGCATTGGTAAAGCCCCAATTTGAAGCGGGACGTGAAAATGTTGGTAAGCACGGGATTGTCCGTGACCATCAAGTCCACGTTGACGTGTTAAATGACATCGTCCAATTTGCGGTGGCGAGTGGCTATTCCGTATTAGGGCTAGACTTCTCCCCAATTAAGGGTGGCGAAGGTAACATTGAATTTTTAATTCATCTACGGTCAACAGACCAACCCACCATCAATCCAGATGTTTCAGTGGATCAAGTACTAGCTAATGCGAACGAAGCGTTAAATATTAAAAAATAGTCACTATGATTATTGATTAGAAAGGAGGACCTGCATTGAAAAAAAGAGATCGCCAACACATGATTAAACAGTTAATTAGTAAGGAGTCCATCCGTAACCAAGCTGAATTTGTGAAACTACTAGATGAAGTTGGGGTAAAAGTGACCCAAGCAACGGTGTCTAGAGACATTAAAGAAATGCGGTTGGTTAAGGTCCCGGCTCAATCGGGTGGCTATCAGTACAGTTTACCCCATGAAAAGAAGATCAATATTGAAAAGAAATTAACTCAAGCGCTTGGGGATGCCTTTGTTTCAATGGCAGTCCAAGATAAGAATTTATTATTAAAAGTCTTACCGGGCAATGGTCCAGTAGTTGGCGCGCTGATTGAAAAGATGAACTTTACGGAAGTATTTGGCACACTATGTGATGATAATACTATTTTAGTAATCTGCACTTCTGATAAATCGGCGCTGCAATTAAGAGACAAGTTGAATCAAATAGTGGTAAAATAAAAAGACTTAGTAACCAAGTCTTTTTTTAGTTTAGGGGGATTGCTCCATTGCTACAGGAATTAAATATTAAAAATTTAGCGATTATTGATCATATTGACGTGAAATTTGAAGATCATATGACGGTCCTGACCGGTGAAACGGGGGCCGGAAAATCAATTATCATGGATGCAATCGGATTATTGGCCGGGGGCCGGGGCTCAAAGTCATTGATTCGAACTGGTGCAGATAAACTAGTCTTACAGGGCCAGTTTGTGTTTCCTGCCGCTGGTTTAACCTATCAACTATTAGATGAGTTAGGGATTGAACATGAAGACGGCGGGGTCATTTTACAGCGTGAGATTTCACGGAGCGGCCGGAATGTTTGTCGTATCAATGGGATGCTCGTTAATACGAATACATTAAAACGCGTGGGGCAAACCATTGTTGATATTGAGGGTCAACATGACCATCAAGAATTATTAAGACCTGATCGACATTTACACTTACTAGATGAATTCATTGGAGATCCGGTTAAAAAAATCTTGGCACCGTATCAAACGACCTACCGACGGTTCAGAGAGTTAAAGCGCTTAGTTGATGATAAGAACAGTAATCAACAGCAATGGGCTCAACACATTGATATGTTGCAATTTCAGGTCAATGAAATTCAATCCGCTAATTTACAGCCCAATGAAGAAGACGACCTAGTCAAAGAACGTGATCAGTTAAGAAACCATCAAAAGATTAGTGATGCGTTGAACAGTAGTTTGGTCCACATTAATGGGGATGATACGATCAGTCCCTTAGATATGATCGGTGAAGCGATGGGGACCATGCAGTCGATCGAACAATATGATGATACTTATCAAACGATTAGTGCTGACTTGCAAAATGCTTATTATTCATTGCAGGATGCTGCGAACCAAATTGCCCATCAAACTGATTTACAAGAATTTGATGAGAACTGCTTGGCAGACATTGAAGCCCGTTTAGATCTAATTTATCAATTAAAGCGTAAGTATGGTGATTCGGTCACAGCCATCTTGGCATACTATCAAAAGATCACCCAAGAGTTAGCCGAGACCCAGGCTGATCAAGATAGCAGTAATGATTTAGATGCGCAATTGACTCAAACGGAGGCGAAGTTACAAACCCTAGGCGAGCAGTTAAGTCAGGTCAGACATAGGGCGGCAGCTAAACTAGAACAAGCCATTCATCAGCAATTGGCGGATCTATATATGGCGCAGACCCGCTTTGAAGTAAAGTTCACACCACTAGCCGCCCATCAATACACGAGCCATGGAATTGAAAATGTTGAATTTTATGTTCAAACCAATCCCGGTGAAGGCTTTCATGAACTTGCCAAGAGTGCTTCCGGTGGGGAGCTATCCAGAATTATGTTGGCGCTAAAGACCATCTTTGTGAGCGCCCAGGGAATCACTTCGATTATTTTTGATGAAGTGGATACCGGCGTTAGTGGCCGGGTGGCTCAAGCGATGGCAGAAAAAATTAGTGCGATTGCTGAAACCGAACAAGTACTATGTATTACTCACTTACCGCAGGTAGCAGCCATTGGCGATCATCACTACTTCATTGGGAAACAAGTTGATCACGACCGGACTAGAACCACGATCAAACGGTTGAATCATGACCAACAGGTCAAGGAACTATCCCGAATGCTTGCGGGGAAGAAGGTTACCCAATTAACGTTAGACCACGCTAGTGAAATGTTAAAGATGGCTTCTGAGAAGAAACATGTTTAATAATGGGTTGATAAATTCTTAAAAAAAAGTAATAATATAACTACTAGATTAATATTGAGGGGATAAATCAAATGGCTAAAAAAGGAATGCTAATTGTGTTATCAGGACCTTCTGGGGTCGGCAAAGGAACGGTTAGAAAGGCCCTTTTCAATGAACCGGATGTTGATTTTCAATATTCGATTTCAATGACGACTAGACAACCACGTGAAGGCGAACAAAATGGGGTTGATTACTTCTTCGTTTCCAAAGAAGAATTTGAAGAAAAGATCAAGAACGGTGAAATGTTAGAATACGCTAAGTATGTTGATAACTACTATGGCACCCCATTAGAATACGTGAACCAAACACTTGATTCTGGAAAAGACGTTTTTCTAGAAATCGAAGTGAACGGGGCAATGCAAGTACGGGCTAATTCACCAGAAGGGGTCTTTGTATTTTTGACACCACCAGACCTATTAGAATTGAAGAACCGTTTAATCAGTCGGGGAACTGATGAAATGGACGTCATCAACAAGCGGATTCAAAAGGCAGTTGGTGAAATTAAGATGATGCGGAATTATGATTACGCCGTCTTGAACGATCAGGTGGAAAATGCCGTTGATAATATCAAAAACATCGTTCGCAGTGAACGCCTTAAGGTCAACCGCGTAATGCCAGATTATTTATCCATGTTAGGAGATGAAAATTAATGTTACTTTACCCATCAGTTGATAAACTATTAACTCAAGTTAACTCTCGTTACTCATTAATCATGCTTGCTAGTAAGCGTGCGCACGAATTAGATGCCGGTGCTAAGCCACTGTTATCTAGTTACAAGTCCCAAAAGACAATTGGAAAAGCGTTCGAAGAAATTGCTGCAGGTGTAGTTAAGATTGATCGTTAGACAAATTGCTTGATTCTAAAAACCTTTGTGAATTTCACAAGGGCTTTTTTAATATTGGGAGGTTTAAATGTTCGAAAATCTAAATGTTGCGCTATACGTTACCGGTAGCATTGCTGCCTACAAAAGTTTAATGTTTACGCGGTTATTAGTTAAGGCGGGGGCCAACGTCCGGGTTTTAATGACCGATGGGGCTCGCCAATTCATTCAACCACTAAGCTTTCAAGCATTGGCTAAACACGATGTGATCACTACTGATACCGATGGGATGCATGCTGATCAAATTACCCACATTGAATTAGCCCAATGGACCCAACTGGCGATTATGATGCCAGCCGATGCCAATACAATTGCCAAGGTAGCCAATGGATTAGCAGATAATGAAGTCACGACCACTTGGTTAGCCACTAGTGCACCTAAGGTCGTGGTGCCTGCTATGAATGATCAAATGTTGGCCAATCCTGCAACGCAACGAAATATTGATACGTTAAAACACGATGGGGTCACGTTGATTGATCCAACGGTCGGCTTTTTAGCAGAAGGATATCAAGCCAAGGGCCGAATGGCTGAGCCAGAAGATGTGTTGGCGCAAGTTGAATTAATGTTAATTAAATTAAATCCGGATGCCCCATTGAAACATCGAAAAATCTTGGTCACTGCCGGTGGGACCCGCCAACCATTAGACCCAGTGCGATTCATTACTAATTCATCGTCTGGTAAGATGGGCATCGCCATTGCTAAAGCAGCCCAACGCATGGGAGCGGACGTAACACTGATAGCGGCAGATGTAAAGATTGCGCTGCCATTAGGGATGCGAATCGTGCGAGTGACGACCAGTGCAGAACTATGTTCGACTGTGTTAAAATTAATGCCGGAAAACGATGGGTTAATCATGACGGCTGCCGTTGCTGATTTTGAGCCAATAACGGTAGCAGACCATAAAATTAAAAAACAACAGCAAAGTGGTGAATTTACGCTGCAGTTCCGCGAAGCAACTGATATTTTAAAGGCCGTGGCGAAGATTAAGCGCCCCGACCAATTCACGGTCGGCTTTGCTGCTGAAACGAATGATTTAAAAGCGAATGCGGCTAAAAAATTAGCGGACAAGGGCTTGGACCTATTGGTCGCTAACGACGTCTCTAACCCAAAGATCGGGTTCAGTAGTGATGATAATCAAGTGACGTTCTTGCGCCCCCATGCAGCGCCCATTCAAACCCCTGTATTGCCTAAAGCTGCGATTGCAGAGCGGTTAATGCAATTAGTTGTTGATCTTAAGTAGAAAGGAAGCGATGTCGCGTGCAATTTGCCCAGGTATTAGTAGATGTCCCAACGATGCAAACGGATAAGCCATTTACTTATCAAGTGCCAGCTCAACTGGCTGGTGATTTAAAACTAGGGATGCGAGTCATCGTACCGTTTGGGCGTGGTAAACGTAAAATTCAAGGCTTTATTGTTGGTTTTAGTGACCACGTTGACTTTAAGGGCCCGGTAAAACCGATCAGTGCCATTATTGATCCCAATCCGGTCGTTAACGATGAAATGTTAAAACTATCGGCATGGCTCGCCCAGACGACCTTTTCATTTCGGATTAGCTGTGTATTGACCATGCTACCTAGCGTAATGCGCGCTAAGGCTAAGAAGGTCCTCCAACGAACGGATGGGGAACTCCCAGCCGCCTTGCAGGCCTTATTTGGTGACCATGAACAAATTGAATTTGACCAAGCTGCATTGAGTGATGAACAAACGAAGCTCATTTTAAAGGCCGTTCAAGCGGGACAACTAAGCGTCGATTACGTCGTTAAGAACCATGCTAAACCAAAGCTGATCACTAAAGTCCAGGCTCACTTGGGACAACCCCAATTACAAAAGATATTGGATCAGGTCGCAAAAAATGCGGTCGCCCAGCAAAAGCTATTGCGGTGGTTGATCGATCATCCTAAGGATGCCATTGCTCAGCCAACATTGATTAAAACGCTTGGCATTAACGCGTCAACGATTAAGACAGCGGCCCAAAAGGGGTGGGTGACTCAATCGACGGTAGAAGCACTGCGGAATCCCTATCAAAAGCCGATTCAAAAGAATTACCCACTTCAATTAAATGCGGATCAACAAAATGCAGTGGATCACATTGCAGATTCGATTCACAATGATAATGCCAAAGTGTACTTATTAGAAGGGGTAACTGGTTCGGGGAAAACAGAAGTTTACTTGCAGGCAATGCAAAAGGCATTAGCAGCTGGTAAAACGGCATTAATGTTAGTTCCTGAAATCGCTTTGACCCCCCAAATGGTCAATCGAGTAAAGGGACGGTTTGGCAACCTCGTGGCAATGTTGCATAGTGGCTTGTCAATGGGTGAGAAGTATGATGAGTGGCGACGAATTGATCAGGGGGATGCTAAGGTCGTCGTGGGAGCTCGTTCAGCTGTGTTTGCCCCGTTACAAAATATTGGAATAATCATTATGGATGAAGAACACGATAGTAGTTACAAACAAGAAGACACCCCGCGGTATAGCACCCGTGAAGTAGCGAAGTGGCGGGGACAATATAACCATTGTCCGGTCGTATTGGGTAGTGCTACGCCATCGCTTGAATCCAGGGCCAGGGCTAGTAAACATGTGTATGAGTTATTAATGCTACCCCATCGAATCAACAACCAGGCCTTACCAGCAGTCCACATTGTCGATATGCGTAATGAAATGGCCAATAATGTGACTAGTGACTTTTCACAATCACTAGTGGATGCAATTAAACTACGACTGGCACGTAAGGAACAAACGGTGTTGATGTTGAATCGCCGGGGTTATTCTGCTTTCCTATTGTGTCGTGATTGTGGATTTGTTTTAAAATGCCCTAATTGTGATATCTCATTAACGGTGCATTTAAAGGGCCATCAAATGCAGTGTCACTATTGTGGGTATGAACAACCAATCCCTAATGTGTGTCCAAATTGTCAGGGGCACCACCTCCGGACGTTTGGGACCGGGACGGAAAAAGTGGAACAAGAGTTGAACCAGATTCTGCCTGATGCTAGGGTAATTAGAATGGATGTCGATACGACCAAGCGTAAGGGCGCCCATGAAAAGCTGCTGGCTCGCTTTGGCAGTGGGCAAGCTGATATTTTACTGGGGACTCAAATGATCGCTAAGGGACTAGACTTTCCAAACGTAACGTTGGTCGGTGTTTTAAATGCAGACACATCACTAGAGTTACCCGACTTTAGAGCAAATGAAAAGACATTTCAGCTATTGACCCAAGTTAGTGGGCGGGCCGGTCGGGCTGATAAAGCCGGCTCAGTTTACATTCAAACGTTCAATCCGGATAGTCAAGCCATTCAACTGGCTAAGACGCAGGACTATGAACAGTTTTATCGTTCTGAAATGAGGTTACGGCACTTGGCTAATTATCCGCCATACTTTTTTACGATTCGGGTGACTGCTAGTGCGACCTATGAAAATCAAGCTGCCGGAACCATCTATCAGATCGCAAACTTCTTAAACGGCGCGTTGACGAATCGCAATATTATTTTAGGCCCGACGCCATCTGCGATTACTAGGGTCAATAATAAGTACTACTATCAATTAATAATTAAATATAAACATGAGCCTAATTTGCAATCAGCATTAGAGACCGTTTTAAATAAATATCAAAGTGCGACTCGGCATGGAATCTATATTTCGATTGATCCGGAACCAGTCAGCTTTATGTAAGGAGATTTTAATTATGCCATCAGTTGTTTTTATGGGGACGCCCCAATTCAGTGTACCAATTTTAAAAGGATTAGTTACTGCCGATTACGATGTATTAGCGGTAGTGACCCAACCAGACCGTCCGGTGGGACGGAAACGGGTGTTGACCGCTTCACCAGTTAAACAAGCTGCTGAAGAGTTAGCCATTCCAGTGCTCCAACCAGAAAAAATCAGTGGGAGTCCTGAAATGCAAAAAATTATTGACCTGCAGCCAGACTTTATCGTAACGGCTGCATTCGGTCAGTTCTTACCAGATGCCTTGTTAGCTGCTGCTAAAGTTGCTGCGGTCAATGTTCATGGTTCATTACTACCTAAGTACCGGGGCGGTGCGCCGGTTCAATATGCCATTATGAATGGGGACCAAGAAACTGGGATTTCAATTATGTACATGGTCAAACAAATGGATGCGGGGGATGTGATTGCCCAACGAGCCATTCCAATTCAAGCCACTGATGATACGGCATCCATGTTCGATAAGCTCAGCATCTTAGGCCGTGACATGCTATTGGATGTCTTACCAGCCCTAAGTGCGGGCACTGCTAAAGCAGTACCCCAAGATCCAGCTAAGGTCGTCTTTTCACCTACGATTAAGCGCAGTGAAGAACGATTAGACTTTAATCAACCAGCGGCGTTAGTAGATGCCAAGGTGCGGGCATTACGCCCCGACCCTAGTGCCTATACTGATTTAAATGGCAAACGGACTAAGGTATGGCAAACAACACCCTTAGATGAAACAACTACGCAGGCGCCAGGAACAGTGGTGGCCAAAACCAAAAAACAACTAACGATTGCAGCTGGCCAAGGAACCGTATTACAACTCGATGTAATTCAACCAGCCGGTAAACCAAAGCAAAAGATTAATGACTATTTAAATGGTGCTGGTCAAAATATTCAAGTTGGGGAGCAAGTAATAACCAATGACTAAAACTAATAATCCCCGCCAATTGGCGGTTGAAACCCTTACCAAAATTGAACAGGGTGCATATTCGAGCTTACAGTTAAACCAAGTAATTCAAAACAGTCAAATTGATGAACGGGACGTGAACCTATTAACGAACATTGTTTATGGGGTCTTACAACATAAACTAACGTTAACAGCCCAGATTAAGCCATTCATTAAAAATCCAAAGAAGGTCCAACCATGGGTGATCGAGCTGCTTAAAACGGCAGTTTATCAATTAGAATACTTAAATCGTATCCCCAAGCGGGCGGTATTTAATGAAACGATCAATATCGCTAAGCATCTGGGACACGATGGGATTCGTAAAATGGTCACTGGAATCCTCCATCAAATGGACCGTAGTGGACTGATGAATCCGGCGCATATCAAAGATCCATTAGAACGCTTAGTAATGGAATACAGTGTTCCTAAGTGGATTATTGAACAGCTAATCGAGCAAGTGGGCATTGATAAGACCACGACGATTTTAGCCTCGCTCAACCAACCGGCTAAGCAATCGGTCCGGATCAACACGGCTTTGATCGATCGGGATACATTGATCGATCAACTCACTGCCGAAGGGTATCAGGTTGAACCAAGCCCATTAGCGGCAGATGGGTTGATTCTAACTGGACGGTCCGCCAACGCAGCTAAGGAATTTAAAACTGGTGAATTAACGATTCAAGATGAAAGTGCGATGTTACCGGTAGAAACGATGCCGATCAAACCCGATCAATTGATTTTAGATGCCTGTTCAGCCCCGGGTGGTAAAACGACGCAGATTGCCGAACAATTATCGTTGCAACACTCTGGTCAAGTCGTGGCGCTAGATTTACATGAAAGCCGGTTAAAACAAGTGGTTAAAAATGCGAAACGGATGCATTTAAATGATTATATTACCACTAAGGCTTTGGACGCCCGTAAGTTAGACCAAGTTTATGCTGATGAGACCTTCAATCAAATTTTAGTGGATGCGCCATGTTCTGGGTTAGGCTTGATGCGTCGTAAACCAGAAATTAGATATGAAAAAACGAGCCAAGATATTGAACAATTAGCTACGATTCAATTGGCCATCTTAAATGCAATTGCGCCTAAATTAAAAGTAGGTGGGCAATTAACCTACAGTACTTGTACCATCATTGATCAAGAGAATCATGATGTATTAGTGGCATTTTTAGCCCAACATCCTGAGTTTAAGCTAGTGCCGATCAAATTAGCCCACGTTAGTAGTGCCAGTGGGGAATTACGCATCTATCCAGATGATTTCGATTCAGATGGCTTTTTTGTGGCGAACTTAGTTAAAACGGAGGCTAGCGCTTCATGAAATTAAACGTTGCATATGAAAGTTCAATTGGTAGGGTCAGACAAAAAAATGAGGACAACGCCGCTTATTTTTACGATGACCAAGATCATCTCTTGGCAATCGTTGCCGATGGGATTGGTGGCAATCGCGCTGGTGAAGTGGCATCCAAAATGGCTGTCGATGGAATTGGAAAGCATTTTAAGACCCAATCCGTGACGCCAGGGAATGTGACCCAATGGTTCACAGAACAAATCAATCAGCAAAATCAAGAAATTTTAGGGATCTCTAAGCAACATCAGCAACTAAAAGGGATGGGCACAACCTTTGTGGGGGTCATTTTATTTGATCATCAGTTTATGGTCTGCAATATTGGCGATAGTCGCGGTTATTTATACCGCGATCATCGTTTACAACAATTGACCATTGATCATTCATACGTCAATGAACTCTTACGGGCTGGTAAAATTTCTAAGGAAGAACTGGCCACATCACCATACAAGCACGTAATTGTGCGGAGCCTAGGCATTTCTGAACAGGCCGAACCATCGATTGATCAAGGCTCCATTCATCTGCATGATCAATTTTTATTGTGTAGTGATGGGCTAACTGATCTAGTATCCGACTCCATTATTAAATTAATTTTGGAATCAAGTCGCACCGTGCATGAAAAGTGTCAAAAGCTAGTTGAACTTGCGAACCAAAATGGGGGCACGGACAACATTACCGTGTTGATTTCAGAAGTCGCTGCTGACCAAGGAGTTGATAATAATGATTAAGGGACATTTATTAAATGATCGTTATCAAGTTATTGACCAAATTGGCCAGGGTGGGATGTCTGATGTTTATTTAGCTAAGGACTTGAAACAACACCGGTTAGTTGCAATCAAGATCTTAAGAATTGATTTTCGGGACAATCCCCATACCCAAGCTCAGTTCAAACGTGAAACCCATGCGATTAGTCAATTAGATAGTCCAAACATTGTGGATGTATATGGGTTCAACGATGATGATGGTTTGCAGTACTCGGTGATGGAATACGTCAAGGGAAGTAATTTAAAGGATTACATTAAAACGCACCCCCAGATTCCAATTCCACTAGTGATCAAAATCATGAATCAAATTTTGAACGCCGTTGCAATGGCGCACCAAAATAATATCGTGCACCGGGATTTAAAGCCGGAAAACGTTTTAATCGATAGTGATGGTAACGTTAAAATTACTGATTTTGGAATTGCTATTTTTTCATCTGAAAAGACATTGACCCAAACGAATTCAATTGTGGGTTCGATTCACTACCTATCCCCCGAACAAGTGCGAGGTGAAATTGCGACGAAGCAATCGGATATTTATTCACTAGGGATTATCATGTATGAGTTGTTGACGAGTCATGTGCCATTCGATGGTGATAATCCAGTCTCAATTGCCTTAAAGCATTCTAAGGAACCATTGCCATCGATTCATAAGCAAAATCATGCCGTTCCAATGGCCCTTGAAAATGTGGTCCTAAAAGCCACCGCGAAAAATCCAAGTCAACGATATGATTCAATTCAAGCAATGCAAGCTGATCTAAATGCGGCGTTGCATAAAAAACATGTGAAAAGATTCGTACCAGATAATGCCATTCACGTTGATGATGAGACTAAGGTCATGGACTTGAATCAAATGAAGCAATATGCGCATGCTGATGATCAAGTGACGGTTAACCCCAAGCCGAAAAGGACCGGCCAAATCTTTTGGTACACCTGGGGAGCAGTCGTAGCCATCGTCTTAGTATCATTTGGATTATTAATTCATTTTTGTTTTGTCCAGGTCCCGACCTTGAGTGGCCTTAGTAAAACGCAGGCCATTCATAGGCTAAAAGAAGCTGGCTTGCATGTAGATCGAATTCAATATCGTTATGACGACAACGTGGCGATTAACCAGGCTTTTAACACGAATCCGGGTCCTAATAGTTGGGTGTTGCGCAATAAAGCGGTGACCTTAGTGCTAAGTAATGGAGTCAGTAAGGTCAATTTAAATAACTATATTGGCCAAGACTATCAACAAAGTGCAAAGGAACTATCTGATCAAGGATTTACCGTTGAAAAGACTTATACGAGTTCTGATACCTTTAGTAGTGGTAAGATTTTGAAACAAAACTTTACGCCGGGGGATTCATTTAGTCCGCGTAATAAGGTCATTAAGTTCGTAGTGTCAGATGGGATTCGTGAATTTACATTAAAGAAGTTGGTGGGGATGACCAAGGACGAAGCAGCTAGTTATGTTGAAATGATGGGCTTGAATCCTACATTTGATTATCAATATAATGATGAGTATCCAGCAGGCAGCGTCTTTAATCAAAATCCGGATTCTGGTTTGACGGTCTATAACGGCGATAACGTGATTATCTCGATTTCAAAGGGACCGAAAACTAATAATAAGAGTAGTAATACTCAACACACGTTGAACGTTAATGTGAACTTACCGTATGTTGATAACGAAAACAAATCAAACCAAATTGAAATTTATGTTAAGGATGAGAACAATAATATTAACCATATATACCGGAGTATTACGATTTACCAAGATACCAAATTTATTATTCCGTTTAAGTTGAATGGTAAACAACCGGGTGAATATCGGATTGTCCGGGATGGCAAGACGATTAGTGATGTTAAAAATATTAATTAGTGCTGATTTAAACGCATAAAGTTAGTATAATAAAAACCAAAAGGGGTGTTGAATTGGCTACAGGAAGAATTTATCAATCGCTTAGCGGGTTCTTTGATGTGCATGCGGACGGCAAGACATATCGGACGCGGGCCCGTGGTAATTTTAGAAAGCATGGCATTAAGCCGATCGTAGGTGATATGGTAACATTTGAAAATGACTATATCTTAGACGTATTAAAGCGTAAGAACGCATTGGTACGGCCACCATTGGCAAACATTGACCAAGCAGTGGTCGTAACGGCCGCAACGGAGGCTGAATTTAGTATTAATCTATTGGATCGACAATTAGTTGGACTAGGGATCAATAACATTAAAGCCATCATTTACTTTACAAAAACAGATTTATTGTCACCGGACCGGTTGCAGTTCATTCAGCAATTGGCGGCTGATTATCAACAAATTGGTTATAATGTGATCTGTCCAACCGGGGATGATAATCAAGCGGCCATCGATCAATTAAAGGCCACGTTTAAAGACGCTGTGACCGTGTTTATGGGTCAAACGGGGGCTGGGAAGTCCACGCTGTTGAACCACATTTTGCCATCCTTGCACTTAGCGACCGGTGAAATTTCACAGGCGTTGAACCGGGGCCGGCATACCACTAGAACGGTGACGTTGATTCCATTAGCCGGGGGGTTAGTTGCGGATACCCCTGGTTTTTCATCCTATGATACATTTGACATTGATTACCGGACGGTGAAAAATTACTTTCCTGAGTTTGTTAGCCACGCCAATGAATGTAAGTTCAGAGAGTGTTTACATGTGAACGAACCTGGTTGTAAAATTAAAGCAATGGTATCTGACGGTGAAATTTTAAATAGTCGGTACGATGATTACCTACAATTATTTAATATGATCAAGAATCGGAAACCAGTTTATAATAAAAAGAAATGAGGAAGTTAAAATGATTAAAGTAGCACCATCAATTTTAAGTGCAGATTATGTAAACTTACAACGCGATATTGAAAAGGTAGAACAAGGCGGTGCCGAATACCTCCACATTGATATTATGGATGGGATGTTCGTTCCAGCTATTTCATATGGTCCAAACTGGGTAAAGGCAATTCGCCCAATTTCAAACTTGATTTTAGACGTGCATATGATGGTTGAAAACCCAGAACGTTACATCGATACCTTTGCCGAAGCTGGTGCCGATTTAATCGGGGTCCACGTTGAAGCTACCCCTCATATTCACCGGGCACTTCAAATGATCAAAAATCATGGTGTAAAGGCTGAAGTAGTTATTAACCCTGGAACACCAGTAGATGCCATTAAACCCGTCTTATACATGGTTGACCAAGTATTAGTAATGACGGTCAACCCTGGATTTGGTGGTCAAAAGTTCATTCCAGAAACAGTTAAGAAGATCCAAGAATTAAACGCTATCAAAAAGGCTGAAGGCTATGACTTTGATATTGAAATTGATGGTGGAGTCAACGACCAAACCGTTAAGGGAGCTTATGAAGCCGGTGCTACAGTAGCCGTAGCTGGTTCATATGTCTTTGGTGCTGATGATCCAGCAAGTCGAATCCATGCAATTAAGGATGCGACTAAGTAATGACTAATCATCTAAATTTATTGGTCGGCGGACCAGTTGAAAATTGGCCGGATGCGTTACAAAAGCATCAAATTAAGGGTGATTGGATCGGCGTGGACCGGGGAAATTTACGATTGATTAAGCTAGGCATTGATCCTAAGTATGCGGTGGGCGATTTTGATTCGTTAGCCCCAGATGAATTGGCATTGGTCGAACAACACGTGCAACATATTCATCATTCACGGGCTGAAAAGGATGATACTGATACTCAGCTGGGCTTAAAGGCAGCTATCGAGTTATTTCATGCTGATTCAGTTGATATTTATGGAGCCACTGGCGGTCGCATTGACCACTTTTTGGCTAACTTTTTGATGGTATTAGAATTACGGTTTCGGATGTATGCACCTAAGATTAGGTTGATTGATAAGCAAAACACAATTACCTATTATTTACCAGGTGAACACGTCATTACTAAGGAACCAGATAAAAAGTATTTAGCATTCGTGCCATTGACGCCGATGACATTAACGCTTCCGGATGAAAAATATCGCTTAGATCGATTTCCCATTCAACATCCCGTTTCGTTGTCCAGCAATGAGTTTATTGGTAACAAAGGGCATTTTGAATTTGACCAGGGTGTAATGGCCGTGATTCAAAGTAGTGATAAATAATTAAAAAAACCAGCTCGATTTAATTGAGCTGGTTTTTTAGTGGCTACAAAAAACTAGGCTGCTATCTTCAAAATGAATTGAAAATAACAGCCTAGCAAAATAGTCTAAGTACTTAGAATTTTTATTTAAATCATGTTATTAAACACGAGTAACCTTACCTGATTTTAAGGTACGGGCACTAACCCAAACTTTTTTAGGTTTGCCATCAACTAAAATCCGAACCTTTTGCAAATTTGGCTTCCAGCTACGACGTGAAGAATTTAAAGCGTGAGAACGCTTGTTACCGAAGTGGGTTCTCTTACCACTGAAAAAGTCTTTAGCCATGATAATGCCTCCTTACATTTATTTTATTCTTTGTTTTTAATACACTACAATAATTTAGCATATAAATGGCCACATTGCAATAGTTTTCTTTCAAGTATATTTACTTGACAGCATATTTACTTAAAATTAGGCCGGCCTCTTTGGATTTTTACATTCTTGTGTTAATATTATTACTGATTATGTGTATTTCGAATCTTTTAAGGAGGCTATTACTTTGGCCGTTAAAATTAAGACAAAATATGGAATTGTAGATATTAGCAATGATGTGATTTCATCAGTAGTTGGGAGTGCCACCACTGATAACTATGGAGTCGTTGGAATGGCTAGTAAAAAGCAACTCCGTGATAACGTGAACAGTATCCTAGGAAAAGACAATTACTCCAAGGGAGTTGTGGTTAAACAGGAAAATAATGGAATTTCAGTGGAAGTAAACATTATTGTTAGCTACGGGACTAAGATATCAGAAGTATGTAGAAACGTTCAATCAAAGGTTAAATATAATTTAGAGACAATGCTTGGCATTACTGCCAATGCCGTTAATGTTGTAGTCCAAGGGGTTCAAGTTTTAAATGACTAGCATTTAGCTTGTCGCTTACTTAGGAGGATATCAATTGACAGTTACAGAAATTGACAGTAATCAATTTAGAAAGATGGTTAAAGCGGCTTCGATGTCGCTTAATAACAATGCAGATTTTATTAATTCTTTAAATGTGTTTCCCGTGCCAGATGGTGATACCGGAACGAATATGAACCTATCACTTGCCAGTGGCCAAAAATACGTTGCTAATACGGATAGTAAGTCAGTTGGTGACTTAGCTGCTGCCTTAGCAAAGGGATTATTGATGGGCGCCCGGGGAAATTCTGGGGTGATTTTGTCCCAAATTTTCCGTGGCTTTTCTAAATCGGTTGAAAATAAGAAAACATTAGCTGCTAGTGACATCAATGATGCGCTAGTGGAGGCAACTAAAACGGCTTATAGTTCGGTCATGAAGCCAACGGAAGGGACCATTCTGACCGTTATTCATGGTGCCGCTGAACGTAGTCGCGAAATTTATGAAACAACTGATGACGTAGCAGCATTGATGGATGAAGTAAGTAATGCTGCTGATAATGCATTAGCTAAAACAACTGAATTACTTCCCGTCTTAAAACAAGTGGGGGTAGTGGACTCTGGTGGTCAAGGGCTAGCATTCGTTCTCCGGGCATTTGCCGATTCACTTAATGGACGTGAAATTTCAACGGAAAGCAATGAACCAGATAATGAAGAAATGAACGAAATGATTGATGCTCAACACCATCAAAGTGTCCAAGGACAAATTGACCCCGCTGACATTAAATACGGGTACTGTACCCAAATTATGGTCCGCATCGGTAAGGGCAAAGAAGTGGATCGCAAGTTCGAGTACCAACCATTCTATGATTACTTAGCTCAATTAGGTGATTCATTGTTGGTCGTCAACGATGAAGAAATTGTTAAAGTCCATGTTCACACTGAACACCCCGGTAAAGTACTAGCGTGGGGTCAACAATTCGGTGATTTAGCAAACGTAAAGGTCGATAACATGCGCTTGCAACAAGAAGATATCATGGAAGCTGATCAACCACATCCTAATCATGACCAACCCAAGGCAATCCAACGCCCAAATGATACGGCAGTAATCGCAGTCGCTAGTGGTAGTGGAATTGCGAAGTTGTTTAAGAGCCTAGGGGTGACCGACATAATTAGTGGTGGTCAAACCATGAACCCAAGTACTCAAGACATTGTGGATGCAATCAATCAATCCGGGGCTAAGCGGGCCATTATTTTACCTAATAATGGTAATATTTTCTTAGCTGCCGAACAAGCTGCAAAGGTAGTCGATATCCCAGTTGTAATTGTCCATAGTAAGACCGTACCGCAAGGGATGACGGCTATGTTAGAATACGATCCGAATGCTAAGCTAGCTGATTTACAATCCGCAATGGATGAAAGTGTCAGCTATGTGCAAACTGGTGAAGTGACCCAAGCGGTTCGTGATACAGAGTTAGATAATGTACACATTAAAAAAGATCAGTATATGGGCATTGTGGATGGTAAAATTTCCGTCACTAGCTCAAATATGATCGACGCAGCCACTCAAATGGTGAAAACCATGTTAGATGAAGACAGTGAAGCGGTAACCATCTTATACGGTGATGGGGCGGATGAACGCGAAGCCCAACGCCTTAAGGACAATATCATTAAGATGGATGATGATTTAGAAATTGAAATTCATGCTGGTGGCCAACCAGTTTATCCCTTCTTAGTGTCTGTTGAATAGTTTGAATTAATCGGATTAAATTCCGATTTTTTTGTTCGGAGGGATTTTAAATGACAGGATTGAACGAATCAATTGCCACGATGAGTGGAATTGGGCCTAAGAAGCAAGCGGTCTTAAATGGCCTAGGCATTAAGACGATTGCTGATTTATTAAATTACTTTCCATTTCGGTATAATGATTTTAACGTTCAGTCATTAGCCGATTTACCTGATCAATCCCAAATTACTCTGAAGGGCCGGGTATTAGACGCCCCTAGCGTGTTTCGATATGGTTATAAAAGATCACGGCTCGCATTTAAATTATTAGTGGGTCAAGCAGCGGTACAAGTTAATTTCTTCAATCAGCCCTGGTTAAAAAAACAAATTGAAGTCAATCAAGAACTAGTGGTGTTTGGCCGCTTTGACCGTAATCAATTAGCGTTGGCTGGCATGAAGATCTTAACCAATCATAATAATGAAATGGAACCCATTTATTCGGTCAATAAGCAGATTCGCCAAACAACGTTGCAAAAGATGATTCAACAAGCCTACGTTGATTATCATGATCAAATTGAAGAAATCTTGCCACAATCGTTACGAACTAAGTACAAGTTAGAATCCCACCAACAAGTCGTTCATGATATGCACTTTCCTAAGACATTACGGGATGCCCAATTAGCACGGCGCACGGCAAAGTTTGAAGAATTTTTTATTTTTCAAATGCGAATGCAATTAGTTAAACGGCGGCACCAAAAATTCGAAGGGGTGCCGATTGAATATGATCAACGGGCATTGCAACGCTTCATTGATCACCTACCGTTTAAACTAACGTCAGCGCAAAGTCGGGTGTTGAATGAAATCTTGCATAATTTGGCCATGCCCGTTCAGATGAACCGTTTGTTACAAGGAGATGTTGGTAGTGGTAAAACGGTCGTTGCGGCTGCAGTAATTTATGCGGTCGTTTCAGCTGGCTATCAAGCGACACTGATGGTTCCCACTGAAATTTTAGCTGAACAACATGCCAATAACTTGGTGAAGTTGTTTGATGGGTTGAATATTTCCATTGCCCTATTGACTGGGGATACCAAACCAGCCGCCCGCCGGGAATTATTACCCCGCATTAAAGATGGGAGCGTTGATTTAATCATTGGGACCCATGCGTTAATTCAACCCGAGGTGAAGTACCATAACTTAGGGCTAGCGGTTATTGATGAGCAGCATCGATTTGGAGTCAATCAGCGGGCCGCGTTGCGTAAAAAGGGTGACGCCGTCAATATTTTAGCAATGACAGCGACCCCAATTCCCAGAACCCTACAAATCACGGCCTTTGGTGAAATGGACGTTTCAATTATCGATCAAGTTCCGGTGGGACGAAAACCGGTTCTGACTGCCTGGCTCAATGAAAAGCAGTTATTGGATTCGAAACCCTTTTTCTTATCTCATTTACTTAATAAAGAGCAAATGTACGTAGTGGCTCCTTTAATTGAAGAGTCTGATAAGTCCGATATGGTCAGTGTCCAATCACTGTTTGAAACGATCAAGAATACTTTTCCGGGGTTTGAGGTTGGGGTTTTAAATGGTAAAATGAAAGACGCAGAAAAAAATGCGGTCATGGATGCATTTAAAGACCAATCAATTCAGATATTAATTTCCACGACGGTCATTGAAGTCGGTGTGGATGTTTCGAACGCTTCGTTGATGGTAATCTATGATGCTGATCACTTTGGATTAGCCCAATTACACCAACTTCGGGGACGTGTTGGACGGGGGACGCGTCAGTCGTATTGTATTTTGGTGGCGAATCCAAAGACTGAAGATGGGGCTAAACGAATGCAGATCATGGTCGATAGTAATAACGGGTTCGAGATTGCCCAGCGAGATTTAGAGCTCCGGGGACCTGGGGACATGATTGGCCGTCAGCAATCGGGGGTGCCGCAATTTAAAATTGGGGACCCGGTAGCAGATGTCAAAATGTTGACCTATGCTCAACTGGAGGCTCAAAAAATAGTTAGTGATCCTGATTGGGAAACCCAAACTGATAATTTAGCACTAGTGAAATACTTAAACGATGATAAGTTAAATCAATCGTTAGATTAGGGAGAGATAAATATGATGAAAGTAGCAGTTGATGCAATGGGTGGCGACTATGCGCCGACCGAAATTGTTAAAGGGGTCGAAATGGCACGGGACCTTTATCCAGATATGGAATTTGAATTATTTGGACCTAAGGATCAAGTGGAACCATTAATTGCTAGTAATGAACGAATTAATTTAATCCATACCGATGAAGTGATTGAAATGGGTGAAGAACCAGTTAAGGCGGTTAAAAGTAAAAAGAACTCCAGTATGGTCAAAGCTGCTGAAGCGGTTAAGGCTGGTCAAGCCGATGCCTTTTTATCTGGTGGTAATACGGGTGCCTTACTTACGGCCGGATTATTTATTGTAGGTCGAATCAAGGGGATCGAACGCCCTGCATTAACGACAACACTACCAATGGTGGAAGGCCCAAATAGTAAGTTCGTTATGTTAGATGTGGGTGCTAATGCTGATTCTAGAGCATTTCATCTGTACCAATATGCCTTTATGGGCACTTATTATGCCGAAGCCGTATTAAAGATCAAGAATCCCCGCGTCGGGTTATTAAATAACGGGACCGAAGCAGATAAGGGTGACAAACTCCATAAGGCAGTTCATGATCTATTAGCAGCTAATAAAGATTTGAACTTTATTGGCAACGTTGAATCACGGGAACTACTTAACGGAGCGGCCGATGTCGTGGTTACCGATGGGTTTACCGGAAATGCGGCCCTTAAGAGTACTGAAGGAACTGCTTTGACAATGCTAAATTTAATTAAAAGTAGTATAATGAATGGTAGTTTAAAGGATAAGTTAGGTGCTTATCTATTAAAAGATACCTTCAAGTCCATCAATACCAAGTTAGATTACTCTAAGTACGGTGGAGCAGTATTAATTGGGGTGAAGGCGCCGGTAGTTAAAATGCATGGTAGTAGTAAGGCGGATACCGTTCGTAACACCATCGGTCAAATTCATACCATGTTGCAATCAAACACGGTCGGCCAAATCGTTGATTATTTTAGTGCTCATTCTGATGACATGAAGGCAATCAAGCAAGAAGCGAAAAATAATTAAATTGGTGGGAATATAATGACAAGAGAAGAAGTATATAATAAAGTAGCCGATATGATTTCTGATCAATTTGAAATTGATCGTAGTAAAATCTCCGGAAGCTTAAACTTCCAACAAGATCTAGATGCAGATTCAATTGATTTTGTTGAATTCGTGCTTAATTTAGAAAGTGAATTTGATGCAAGTATTGCTGACGAAGACGCTGAAAAGTTGAACACAGTTGATGAAGCGGTAGACTATATCGTTAGTCATTCTAATAACTAAAAATAAATTAAAGAAGCGATTACATTGTGTAATCGCTTTTTGTTGAATAATTAGGAGCGTGAAATAATGGACGCAGCATTTGATCAAGAATTAGCGCAAAACTATGGGATTAAATTTCATGATGAATCACTATTGGATGAAGCATTTACCCAGGCTTCATACGTTAATGAACATCCAGGGATGCATTTAAAGTTTTATGAACGAATTGAGTTCCTTGGGGATGCCGTTTATGAATTAGTCGTATCTGAATATATTTTTAAACGGTATCCCGAATTACCTCAAGGTCAGTTAACTAGATTAAGAGCAGCCATGGTCAATGAACAAAGCTTTAGCAGTTTTGCTCGTGAATGCCATTTTGATAAATATATTCGATTAGGCCATGGTGAAGAAAAGGCGAATGCGCGCAATCGCGATTCACTACTATGTGATATTTTTGAATCGTTTATTGGTGCAGTCTATTTAGACCAAGGGATTCAACCAGTGATTCGGTTCTGTAAAAAGGTGATTTTTCCTAAATTAGATGAAGGCTGGTTCGATGAATTCTTTGATCACAAAACAGAATTACAAGAAAAGGCGCAAGTTAATGGTCCAGTGGATATTGAATATCATTTATTAGATGAAAACGGCCCTGAAAATCGCCGCCGCTTTAAAATCTCTGTGACCATTGATGGAAAGGAATATGGGGTCGGCACCGGCCACTCCAAGAAAAATGCCGAACAAGGGGCTGCTAAACAGGCCTTACAACATTTTAAGTAGAACGGAGTAATCATATTGAAACTAAAATCAATGCAACTGGTTGGTTTTAAGTCGTTTGCCGAAAAGACCGAAATTAATTTTCAAAATGGATTAACGGCAATCGTGGGCCCGAATGGGAGCGGAAAGAGTAATGTGATCGAGGCCATTCGATGGGTCTTAGGGGAACAATCTGCTAAGCACCTTCGGAGTAATAAAATGGCGGACGTTATTTTTTCTGGTGCGAAGAGCCATCGGGCGTTGAACCGGGCTGAAGTTACACTGACGTTTGATAATACGGATCATTATCTGAACACGAATTATACTGAAATTACTGTCACTAGAAAACTATTTCGTAATGGTGATAGTTTTTATTATTTAAATCACCGTGAATGTCGGCTGAAGGATATTAATAACCTATTGATGGATACTGGAATTGGAATGGGGTCGTTTTCAATTATTTCCCAAGGTAACGTTGAGGCAATCTTTAATAGTAAGCCGGAACAACGACGGAATATCATTGAGACCACCGCGGGAATCTATAAGTATCGTCAGCGAAAACAAGAAGCAGTCCAACGCTTATCTGAGACGAATGACAACCTAGCCCGCGTTAATGACATTATTTTAGAACTGAGTCGTCAAGTAACGGACTTAGAACAACAGCGTAATGCTGCTAAGCAGTATCAAGCCCTCAATCACCAATTAGCTGATTTACAACAACAATCGTTAGCGCTAACGGCCCGTGATCTATTGCAATCCCATGAACAAGATCAAGCTCAATTAACGCACCATCAAGGCCACGTTACGGATTTAAAACATAAGATTGCACAACTACGGGCCCAAAAAAAGGATGCCCAAGATCAAGTAGATCGCATCAGCACCATTAATGAACAACGCCAAGCCAAGCGATTAACGCAATCAAATCAAATTGAAAAGTTACGTAGTCAGCGTCAGC
This sequence comes from Nicoliella lavandulae, assembly GCF_037546185.1. NCBI lineage: Bacteria > Bacillati > Bacillota > Bacilli > Lactobacillales > Lactobacillaceae > Nicoliella > Nicoliella lavandulae. Next base: position 1,178,373 of record NZ_JAWMWH010000001.1, read on the forward strand.
TAGCCACCCAACAGTCGAACTTCCAATCTGAACAGTTATCACATGATAAGCAACAACTTGCCCAACTAGTGCAGCAGTATTCTGTTATTGAAGATCAATTGACCCAAATTGACCAACAGTGCCGTGAGCAACAAGCTCTAATTAAGCAGTTGCATGCAAGCTTGAGTGACGAGGCACCAGTGCATTTGCAACAACAAATCGATACAATTGAACAACAAATTAGTACGTTGCGCAGTCAATATCTAGATCAGCTCCAACGAACTAGTGATTTAAAAAATCGGTTGAACTATGCGAATAAGAGTCAGACCCAGGCCAATACGCAACAACAAATTATCGAGCAACGAATTAAGGCGAACCAAGCATCAATTGATGAGTTAAATGCTAGCCGGGCCGAGATAACTACTAAGTTGGATGATCATCAACATCAATTGACTAAATTCGAACATGATGAACAACAACATGCTAAGCAATTGCAAACCGTTCGCACGCAAACGGAAACTGCTCAAAATGAATGGTATCGCCTACTTAAGCAATCACAACAACTAAAGGCTCAATTGGATGGCTTAACAGAATTTCAGCACCACTTGGGGGGCTACTTTCAAGGCAGTAAGCACCTATTAGCTAATCGAGACCAGCTAAAGGGGATCATTGGCGCGGTGGCAGAATTTATTAATGTGGATCAACCCTACGTTAAAGCCATTGAAACGGCATTAGGTAATCGGATTCAACAAATTATGGTAACGGATCACGACAGTGCACGTGCAGCAGTCCAATTTATGACTACTAAGCGGTTAGGCCGTGTGACGTTGTTACCAGTGAACCAACTATCCCAACATCAAATTCCACAAGCGGTATTATCAAAAGTGTCAGCGATGCCAGGATTTGTGCAAGTGGCTAGTGAACTAGTCCAGATGAGCGCTCAATACCAATCGGTATGCCAATTTTTATTGGGCAACGTATTGATTGCAGCTGATCTAAAGGCGGCAACGCACATCAGCAATGCCGTTCAACATCGTTATCGCGTAGTGACCTTAGATGGCCAGGTGGTTAACGCCGGCGGTTCAATTACCGGAGGAGCCAATCGTAACCAATCTGATGGGATGTTGACACAAAAACAACGGCAAGCAGACCTAAAGGCGCGCTTGGATCAATTAAATCAACAGTTGCAACAGGCGGAAGCCAATGTTAAAACGAGTCAAGCTCGGCAAAAGGAACTATCTGAGCGAGTAAATGATGGTCAACGAACGCGAAGTGAAGTTAAGCAAACGATTCAACTCCTCACTGGACAGTTAAACCAAACGAATCAATCAATTGACACTAAGCAGCGGGAATTAGCAACCCAACGCATCAACTTGAAGACGATCTTAGGTGATCAAGCGATGGATTCAAATGGTGATGATGAACGCCAGTTGCAATTATTGAATCAAAAGTTGCAGCAAAATCAAGCTGCGGTCAAAGCGCATACTGAACACCTATCGACTCTGCGTGATCAATTGCAAACTGCAAATCGCAAGGCACAAGCGCAACGTGAACAATTAGTGCGTAGTAAGGCTGAAGTAGACCATCTGACCCAACGGGAAGCTGAGTTAAAACAGCAATTGGAGCAAAATCAAGCGACCCAAATTGAATTAAATCAATCGATTAAATCGGTCAGCGACCAACTGGATCGCCAATTAACGCATGCTGAATTAGCCAGTCAAATTGAACAACTGCAAACTGAAGTGACCACCCTTAATCAAGCCATCGATGCTGACCAAGACCAATTGCAACGGCTGAAAACAGTAATTGCACCGTTGGATGACCAAATTGATGCTGCCCAGGATGAATTGATGAAAAGTCAAAAAGCAACGGATCAACTGCAAACCAAGTTATCGGAAACAGTGGAACGGTTGCAAAAGATTAAGGTGACTGCTAACCAACGGGATGGCCTTGATTTTAAATCATTACTTGATTTAACAGTAACAGTTCCGCTAGCGGAGTTGAAACGACAAATCAGCCAGTTGAGCACCCAAATTAGTGCCCTAGGTCCAGTGAATATGGGTTCGATCAGTCAATTTGAAGCCGTGAACGAACGCTATCAATTTTTAAAGCAACAAGCAGATGACTTGATTCATTCCAAGCAACAATTGGAATCGACAATGGACAAAATGGATACGACCGTTAAGAAGCGGTTCAAGGACACCTTCGACCAATTACAGGTGGCATTTAAAACCACCTTTAAAGAGATCTTTGGGGGTGGTGAGGCCAAGTTAACCCTAACGGATCCGAACCATTTATTGACCACTGGAATTGAAATTATGGCGCAGCCACCTGGAAAACGTTATCGCAACATGATGTTACTATCGGGTGGTGAACGGTCTTTGACGGCCATTGCATTGTTATTTGCCATTTTAAAATTACGACCAGTTCCATTTTGTATCTTAGATGAAGCAGAATCGGCATTGGATCCGGCGAACGTCGATCGATTTGCACGCTATATTCAAAAATTAAAAGACCACACCCAATTCATTGTGATTACCCATCGAAAGGAAACCATGGTCTATGCTGATCACCTATATGGTGTGACGATGCAAGATTCTGGAATTTCAAAGGTATTATCAGTGAACCTAAATCAAGCTCAATCAACGAAAGGATGAGATTAATGGGATTATTTGATATTTTTAAACGGCGGAATAAGAAAAATAAATCCGCAGCACCTCAATCAACTGAATCATCAGCCGTAAGTAGTTCTGATGACCAAGTTGATGCAAGCAAAGTAGCCGCTAGTGAAAGCACTGCTCCCACTAGTGAATCCAATGTCGAAGCTAGTAGTACTAGTTCAAATGCACCTAGTAGTGAACCGGCTAGTTCTGAAACAAGTCAGGGGAGCGAAACGAATTCAAGCAGTAGTGTTGAATCACAAAGTACTAGCGCGGAATCATCAGTCCAAGCTTCATCAACCAGTGTTGAACGTGAATCGGTAGCAAGCGAATCCAGTGCACCAGTTAGTGAATCCGCATCTGCTGAATCGATTTCTTCAGAAGGCGAATCAGACTCAGCATTGGCCAGCTCAGATGCAGACCGCAATGCTGAATCAACTGAAGCTTCCGCATCTGCATCGAATGATAACGAACAATTGGCGGAAAGTGATGCAGAGCAAACAGATCATGATGAAACCGATAATGATCAAGCCACTGATGCTGAACCTGATAATAATGATGAACCAGAAACGCAAAAGTATGAACATGGTTTAGCTAAATCACGCTCCTCGTTTGGACAAAAGTTAAATCAACTATTTGCTAACTTTAGATCTGTTGATGAGGACTTTTTTGATGATTTAGAAGATACGTTAATTGAATCTGACGTTGGCTACGAAGTCGCAGTCAATTTATCAGATCAATTACGAGATGAAGTTAAGTTACGTAACGTTAAGTCACGCTCAGAAGTGCAAAATGTGGTGGTTCAAAAATTGATCGAGTTGTATGATCAAAACGGAAATGGCGAAAAGAGCACCATTAACTTTGCTAAGGAAGGGCCAACGGTAATCCTCTTTGTTGGGGTCAATGGAGTTGGTAAGACCACAACGATTGGTAAGATGGCTAAACTATACCATGACCAAGGCAAAAAGGTGCTCCTAGCCGCTGCAGATACATTTAGAGCCGGAGCCATTCAACAATTAGATGTGTGGGCTAAACGTGACGGTGTGGACATTGTGAAAAAACCGGAAAAAAGCGATCCCGCATCAGTGGTATTTGAGGCGGTACAAAAGGCGAAAAAGGAACAATATGATGTATTGTTCGTTGATACGGCAGGGCGTTTACAAAATAAGGTTAACCTAATGAACGAACTTTCCAAGATGAAGAAGATCTTGACGCGTGAAATTCCAATGGCGCCCCATGAAGTCATGTTAGTTCTAGACGCAACGACAGGCCAAAATGCGTTGAACCAAGCCAAATTGTTCAAGCAGGTAACTGACGTAACGGGAATTACGTTGACTAAGCTAGACGGAACTGCTAAGGGTGGAATCGTATTAGCCATTCGTAATGAGTTACACATTCCAGTTAAATACGTTGGATTAGGTGAAAAGGTTGGCGATTTACAACCATTTAATGCTAATGACTTTGTTTACGGATTATTCAAGGGCTTGTTAAAATAATTGACGAATGAGCTGTTGATTATGTATTCTATAGGGGACGCATTATGATGGAGGAATTAATTTGGAACTAGCAAAGAATTACCGGATTAACTCACTGTTGGAGTTCTATCAACCACTGTTGACGAAAAAGCAAAATAGTTACATGCAACGCTACTATGTTGATGACTATTCGCTAGGTGAAATTTCTGAAGAATTTACCATTAGTCGCCAAGCAGTTTATGATAATATCCGCCGGACTGAATTAATTTTGGAAAAGTATGAGGATCAACTTCATCTATATAGTGATTTTGTAGCCAGAAACCAAAAGACCGATCACATTAGAGACTATGTAATGACTAATTATGCTAATGATAAGCATTTGATTGAATTAGTAAATGATTTAGAACAAATCGAAGAAGAATGAAAGTGGTGAAATAATGGCATTTGAAGGATTAACAGAACGACTCCAAAAGGCCATGCGGAATTTACGAGGCAAGGGAAAGATTAGCGAATCTGATTTACGCTCGACCATGCGTGAAATTAGATTAGCCCTCCTAGAAGCCGACGTTAACTTTGGGGTAGTCCGCAAGTTTGTTAAACAAGTTCAGGCCCGGGCCAAGGGTTCTGATGTATTGGAAGGGTTAAATCCGGCCCAACAAATTGTTAAAATTGTGGACGAAGAACTAACTAAGATGATGGGTGAAACCGCCGTCCCATTGAATAAATCACCTAAGATTCCAACGGTGATCATGATGGCCGGACTCCAAGGAGCCGGGAAAACGACAACGGCTGGGAAGTTAGCATTAAAGCTAAAGGATGAACAAAAAGCCCGCCCATTATTAATTGCGGCTGATATTTATCGGCCTGCTGCGATCGATCAATTACAACAAGTTGGTGAACAAATTGGCGTGCCAGTGTTCTCAATGGGCACAGACGTGGATCCCCGTGAAATTGTTGAACAGGGGATGGCACAAGCCAAAGAAAACCACAACGACTATGTGATTATTGATACGGCTGGTCGACTACAAATCGATGCTAAATTGATGGATGAATTAAAGGACATCAAGCAATTGGTCCATCCAGATGAAATCCTATTAGTTGTTGATGCAATGACCGGTCAAAATGCGGTTGAGACCGCAGAAGGATTTAATGAAGCCTTAGATGTTACCGGAGTCGTATTGACTAAATTAGATGGTGACACCCGTGGTGGGGCAGCCCTTTCAATTCGGGCCGTAACTGATAAACCCATTAAGTTCGTTGGACAGGGTGAAAAGTTAACGGACTTAGATGTCTTTCATCCAGACCGGATGGCTTCACGAATTTTAGGGATGGGGGATATCCTATCCTTAATTGAAAAGACCCAAAAAGATTATGATCAAAAACAAGCCGAAGAAATGGCTGAAAAGATGCGTGAAAACACCTTTGATTTTAATGACTTTTTGGATCAAATGAAGCAAATTCAAAAGATGGGTCCCATGGAAGATTTAATCAAGATGATTCCAGGGATGGCCAATAATCCAGCTTTAAAGAACGTGAACATGGATCCAAAGGATATTGCCCACATTGAAGCGGTAATTTATTCCATGACCATGCAAGAACGGGAACATCCAGATATTTTGAACCCATCTAGAAGACGGCGGATTGCTCGTGGTTCTGGTCGACCAATTCAAGAAGTAAACCGGATGATCAAGCAATTTAATTCGATGAAAAAAATGATGAATAAGATGTCGAATGGTAACATGGCCGGAATGGAAAACATGATGGGTAACCTTGGTGGCAAGGTGCCTGGCATGGGTGGTGGCGGAATTGGTGGGAAACTATCCAATCTCGCAATGAAGCGCATGGCCAGAAAAATGAAGAAAAACAAAAAACGGCGGATGAAAAAACGCAAAAAATAGTTAGCTAAGGACATCGTGATTGATTTTGCGGTGTCCTTTTTGAATGGAGGGGTACTGAATGGCATTAAAGTATCAAGATTTATTGACGGCCGTTAACGTTGTCGTCAACGGTGGCAATGTTCCTAATATTGTGGGGACCGCCGGAATTGGTAAATCAGCATTGGTCGCAGACCTTGCTCGGCAAAATGGGGCTAAGCTATTCACAACGGTGGTCAGCTTAGCAGAAAAGGGGGATTTAGCAATCCCAGTTCCGCCCCTTACGAGTGATTCATTCATTGATACGAAGCATTATGGGCGAATCGCAGACGTTCAGTTTGGTTATTCGCATACGCTAATTGAAATCATTCAATTTGCTGAGGCACATCCCGACCGCCCGGTTTATTGGTTCTTAGATGAGTTTAATCGAGGAAGTCAAGCCGTGCAAAGCGAGTTAATGAATTTGGTGTTACAACGCCAGATTAATAGCTTACGTTTGCCCACCCAGGTCCACATCATCATTGCGGAAAATCCAGATGCGACCATGACCGGGTTTGAAAATAGTACGTATAGCGTAATGAGTGGTGATGATGCAATTAAAGACCGGACCGTTCGGCTAGTCATGAGAGCGGATGTATCAGACTGGTTAACTTGGGCTCAACGTACCCATCAAATTCATCCGTTGATCATTAATTATCTAAAACTACATCCGGAAATGTTGAACCAAATTAATGGGAATGATGATATTATGCCCACGCCACGAGCATGGCAACGATTGTCCGATAATTATCAACAATTATTGAAGTTAGATTCAACTACCCGGGCTGCCATTCAACTAGATATCTTTGCGGGTGACGTTGGCGTAGCAGTGGCAACCGCATTGAACACCTATTTACAACAACAGGATCAAACCCAAATTGCAAAGCGGCTATTTGATCCGGAGAATGCCAATACGGTTGCTGACTTCGTTAAACTAGATGAGGTCGATAAAGTCGAAATCATTAAGGCCCATTTACAACAAACTGATTCATGGACCCCGACGCTAATTAGTCGTTTGAATCAATTCATGCCCCATATTAATCCAGATGGACAGTATGCATGTGCCCATCAAATGATTAATAATGCTGCCCGCTTAGACGAACTATATCAACTAGCAATGAATGGGGATGCCAATAGTCAATCCCTATACCAACAATTACAACAAATTGGCATTGATAATCTATAGTTAAATGGGGGTGACATGCATGGATTTAGCACAGCAACTATCTAAATTACAGCAGGCGCAACTACCGAGTAACCAAGCAGTTGACGCAACGATTAGTGCAGCAACGATTCAGTTATTAAGGACCCACCGCTTTGATGGTGAAGTATTAATTCAATTACGCCACCGCTATGATGATGGATTTATGGGGGCCATAGGGCTTAGTTGGTATGATCATCAGTTAGTAATGTTGATCAACCCACGCCGGTTTCAAGCAGCTGATTATACCGCTGAACAATTAGTGGCAACCTTGCGGCAGTTGGTTTTACACCTAGTCTTTAAACACCCCTTAATGTATCCGAAACCCAACCCGTTGAATCGATTAGCTTGTGACTTAGTCGTTGATCAATACCTAGGGGCTGATCAGACCCATCAGTTGGCGCAAGTTAATTTTGCCACCGGCTTAAATTTATTGCCCGACCGGGGTTCACATTACTATTTGGCTCAACTTACTGGTCATTTTCAAAACGGGAATACGACTCACCATCGGCCTGCTGATCAATTAGCACAACTGGACCAAAAATTAACGGGGGATAGCCATGCTGGCTGGGCTGACTTTGATGATGACGAACAATCATTACAACAAGGGCGCTTAAAACAATTAATGAATCGCTCATGGCAAAACACTCCTGAAAAACAACGGGGCGAGTTACCAGGGACGATCACTGCTATTATTCAAGCTCAATCAACCGCACCGAAAATTAAAAATTGGCGCCAGTTGATTCGCATGGGACTTGGCAGCATTCCGTTAGCAAATAAACCATCAGCAGCACGCTTTAATCGCCGGCAAGCATATCGAATGGAACTACCGGGCCACATTGCTAATACGATGCGTAAAATTAATGTCTTCGTGGATAATTCTGGTTCAATGGGGGATGCAGAGATTAATGCCCTGTTAAATGAAATTAAGCATTTTTTAAGTGAAATTCCCACTGAAATTACCATCTATAGTTTTGATGCTCAGGTCCACTTTGAACGCCGCTATCGGACGAATAATGCTCAACAGGTTAAGTTTGAACGCATTGGTGGAGGTGGTACTAGCTATCAAGCTATTTTTGACTATTTATCTGAGCATACTAATTTGTTAAAAGATACTTTAACTGTCATTTTAACGGACGGCAAAGGTGAAAAAAACATCAATGCCCATGGCATTAATGCAGTGATTTGGATCTTAACAGTCCCATTATTGAAATTTTCGTTAGATGATTCATTTCCTGGTCAAGTAACAACGATCAATCCAGAAGTGAGGGGGATTTAAATGCAATTATTAACACCAGATGAGTTAACAGCACTATTGAATGGTACGCCCCAAGTAAAACGGGCCGTCGCGGTCTTAAAAGATCGGTTTGAAGCAGTGGATGATGATAATCCATTTTTGCCAAAGCGCATTACAAGTGAAACGATTCGAATGGCGCAACAATTAGCAGCAGCTAATTTATTCACTACGAAGTTAGATTTAAATGACTATCGATCGGTACATGCGTTTATCGTCCGCAATGATAAGTACTTAAACGCGGATGCTAAAAACCTATTATTAGGACCATTTAACTAGGTAAACTAAAAAAATTAATGGTGTAAAGAAAAAAACCTTTACATCTAATCCAATTACTGATATATTATTACTTGTCAAAAGAAATATAGGAGGTGTTTGAATGTCAGTTAAAATTCGTTTAAGAAGAATGGGTTCAAAGAAGCGTCCTTTCTACCGTGTTGTTGTCGCAGACTCAAGAAGTCCTCGTGATGGTCGTTTCATCCAAATCGTTGGTACTTACAACCCACTTGTTAAGCCATCCGAAGTTAAGCTTGAAGAAGATGACATCATGGATTGGTTAGGCAAGGGTGCACAACCTTCAGATACTGTTCGTAATTTATTATCAAATGCAGGAATCATGAAGAAGTTCCACGAATCAAAATTTAGTAAGAAATAAGTGATTAGTAATGACGACTAATTTTGACAAGCTAATTAAAACAATCGTTAAACCTCTGGTTGAATATCCAGATGATATTACTATTCAGCATAATGAAACTGACCGGTTTTATGAATATCATTTAAAAACCAATCCTAAAGACGTGGGTCGGATTATTGGTAAAAAGGGCCACATTGCCCAAACCATTCGGACCATTGTTTATAGTGTACGGGTAAATGGTAACAAGCGGGTCAGATTGATTATCGAAGATGGTCGCAAATAAAAACTCTTAGATAAAGCCACTGGTTTTATTTAAGAGTTTTTTTATTTTAAATACAGAAAGTAGGGAATCCTAATCGCATACTATAATATTGGAAAGATCGTTAACACCCAGGGAATCCGTGGCGAAGTCCGCGTTATTTCTACGACTGATTTTCCTGCCAATCGATTCTTTGTCGGCAATCACGTTACCGCCTTTTTAAATAACGGGGAAGAAGTGCCCTTAGAAATTGATAAGGTTAGAACCCAAAAGGGGTTTGTGATTTTGCATTTTAAAGGGAAGGATTCGATCAACGACATTGAATTCTTGAAGCCATCGACCCTAAAAATCACAGATGATCAATTATCTGCTGACGATTTAGCAGAAGGGGAATATTATTACCACCAAATTTTAGGCTTAGCTGTATATGATTTGGATGATAATTACTTAGGCACAATCACTGATATCATGGATACGGCGGCTAATGATGTTTGGGTGGTAACTCGTGAAAATGGTAAAGAGTTACTTTTACCAAAAATCGACCAAGTAATCAAAAAAGTCGACTTAGATAATAAGCGGGTCACCATTGATTTATTGGAGGGATTAGAATAATGCGCATTGATATTCTAAGTATTTTTCCTCATATGTTCGATGGCCCCATGAGTGAATCAATTGTGGGGAAAGCCATTGAAAAAGGCATTATTGATTTGAATATCACTGATTTTCGTGATTATTCAACGAATAAGCATCATAATGTTGATGATTATCCATTCGGTGGTGGTGCTGGGATGTTATTACAAGCTCAACCGGTGTTAGATGCCTTTGATGCCACACAACAACAAGCTAAACAAGCGGATTATCCAACTGGTAGGGTGATTTTAATGGATCCGGCTGGTAAAAAGTTTGATCAAAAGGTAGCGGAAGATTTAGCTAAAGAGGATCATTTAACGTTTATTTGTGGTCACTATGAAGGATATGATGAGCGCATTAAATCAGTGGTGACTGATGAATATTCAATGGGTGACTTTATTTTAACCGGTGGAGAATTACCGGCAATGACCATTATTGATGCCACCGCCCGTTTATTACCTGATGTTTTAGGGAATCAACAATCAGCACCGGGCGACTCATTTTCAACGGGCCTATTGGAATATCCCCAATATACACGTCCAGCTGAATTTCGGGGAATGAAGGTTCCAGATGTACTCATGAGTGGGAACCATCAAAAAATTGCTGAATGGAAGCAAAAAGAAGCCCTCCGCAAAACATATTTAAGACGGCCTGATTTAATTGACTATCAGCAATTAACCGCTGATCAAAAACGCCTCTTAGGTGAAGTTAAAATGGAAGAAAATCCAGACCCAAATTATGATTAATCATCTTTACAATCGTTTGGGTCTGTGATAGTATTATTTTTGTTGTATTACAAACCAATTAAAACGGTATTCCGCTGCTAATATCCATTGGGCATGAATGCTAGTTGAAAGGAAGATATATATATGCGTCAAAATAGTTTAATCGCAAAGATCAATGCTGATCAATTAAAGTCTGATTTACCAGATTTTCGTGCCGGAGATACTGTCCGTGTTCACGTTAAGGTTGTTGAAGGGGACCGTGAAAGAATCCAATTATTCACTGGTGTTGTAATCAAGCGCCGTGGATCAGGCATTCAAGCTACTTACACTGTTCGTAAGACTTCCAGTGGTGTTGGTGTGGAAAGAATTTTCCCATTACACTCACCACGGGTTGCTAAGATCGAAGTTCTTAGATACGGTCGTGTACGTCGTGCTAAGCTTTACTACTTACGTGAACTTAGTGGTAAGTCTGCACGTATCCCAGCTTCACGTCGTCGTCGTTAATTTTAAACTTAAAATTAATTCAAAAAACCATCAATCATTACGATTGGTGGTTTTTTAATTTATAGATTTAAATCTTGTTGATAATTGAGAGGGGAAAAATCGGTCGATTGAGCAATTAACTTAGCTGCTAATTGACGATAGGTATCCATTGCTAAGTTAGCTGCCTTCAGACTAGCGGCATTAGCTAAATCCACTTGTTCGGATGAGCTCAGCGCTGCTGCTTTTTGGTCAACTGCTAAAATGATTTGACGATAACTAATGGCTAGCTCTTCTTGAGCAGCTTCGACAGCATCATTTAATTCTAGATAGTGAGGATCTAAGAGCACCCCCACTAGTTTAAAGATCCAATATGCAGACTTTGGATCATAGTTAGCAGCCCCTACTTGATATTCAGCAGGCACCTTAGTAAAGCCACTAAAGAATGGGACATAGGTACTTTGTGCTGCTACGCCCATTGCTAACCAATGAATATTACCAATGGCCTTGGGTAAATTAGGTCTTAGTTGTAATAAGTGTGATTCCTGGGTCTTAGCGAGACTAATGGGACGGAACTTGTGCTTATCAGCTTCAGAGCCAGTGCCAATCGGATCATAAACCGTTTCTTGGAAGTGCGATGATAAAAAGGCTTTAGCGTCATCGATTGAAATCTTTTGAGCAGGCGTTCTGAGCATGGGCATGGATTGACTTTGAGGATCTTGTTCAATATCTGGATTGAACATTTTTTGTCCATACCATACCCGTGGGGTGTTATAGTATGTGTCTGATTGACTGTGGGTCCCGAAAATATTACGGAAGTTAAATTGCCCATCCATTGCCGGATTCAGGTGATTAGTAGCCACGAAGTCTTGAATCCCCGTTGACCACATAAAATCATCAGGGTTATCGAAATCAATGTTTTCAATGATCATTTGATTGGCGATAACGGCATAACAATCATCTGGAATGCGAATGGCGACCCAATGATGGCCAGAGCCAGTTTCCATATACCATGCCTCATCGTTATCAGCAAATAAGATTCCATTACTTTCGGAAGTTCCATATTTTTCAACGATATGGCCCAGCCGTCTTACCCCTTCACGGGCGGTTTTAACATAGGGGAGGACTACGGTGACCATTGCTTCTTCACCAATTCCATTTGAGACTAATGGGTCGAACCCAAGGACTGTGGAATTGGCATACGTACTTTCAGTAGCACTCATAGCAACACCGTATTCATTAAAACCGTCTTCTTCAAATAAACCGTATTTATCGGTCCATTCAGGCGTGGCTTCATATTGATAACGAATGCTAGGAAGTGGCATTGTAAAGCCATTATCTTTGGAAACAAATGTTAAGTTAGTTGATTGATCTTGACGTGGATGGACTGCTAGGTGTTTGGGCCAAGCTGATTTAGCATCTTCATTGCGACCGATGATAATTGAGCCATCCAGACTAGCACGTTTACCAACTAAGATACTGGTACATGCGGATAAATAAGGAATTGTATTCATTTATAATCATCCTTTCCATTTAATATAGTAAATTATAACGATTATTTAATCGCAAAACCAGTTCCTTAAATCATGGTATAATTAACATTAAAGATTTTTACGAATGGAGCAATTGCAATGACTAATCAACAATATATGATGTCCATTGATGCTGGAACGACCAGCGTAAGAGCAATTATTTTTGATCATCAGGGGCAAATTCTACAAAAAGCCCAACGCGAATTTAAACAGTACTTTCCTAATTCTGGTTGGGTAGAACACAATGCTAACGAAATTTGGAGTGCTGTTCAAACGGTGATTTCTGAAGCCTTAATTGCGGCTGAAATCCCACCATACCGCATTCAAGGGATTGGAATCACGAACCAACGTGAAACCACCGTTATTTGGGATCGGCATACTGGTAAGCCCATCTATAATGCAATTGTTTGGCAATCTAAACAAACTAGCCAAATTGCAGATGACTTGAAGCAAGCTGGTTATACGGACCTAATTCATCAAAAAACGGGGCTTGTAATTGATTCATACTTCTCTGCGACTAAAATCAAATGGATCTTAGATAACGTCGCTGGTGCTCGTAAAAAGGCTGAAAACGGGGACCTTTATTTTGGCACGATTGATACGTGGCTACTTTGGAAGTTGACCAATGGGCATGTACATGCAACTGATTATACTAATGCTAGTCGGACGATGCTGTTCAACATTCATGATTTAACATGGGATCAAGAAATTTTGAAACTGCTTGATATTCCGGCATCAATGCTACCGGCGGTCAAGCCATCTTCGCATAACTTTGGGTATACTGCGAACTTTACTTTCTCAGGAGTTCAGGTACCAATCACTGGCATTGCTGGGGATCAACAAGCAGCATTATTTGGGCAATTAGCACTAGAACCAGGCATGGTTAAAAATACATATGGGACTGGTGCGTTTATCGTGATGAACACGGGTCTAAAGCCCACGATTTCTGATCAAGGGCTGTTAACAACGATTGCCTATGGTATTGATGGACAGGTTCACTATGCATTGGAAGGAAGTATCTTTGTTGCTGGTTCTGCTATTCAGTGGCTCCGTGATGGAATGCGCATTATTAAAAATGCGGGAGAGACAGAACGGATGGCTGAAGAAGCAGCCGACAGCGGTGTTTATGTAGTCCCAGCATTCACTGGGTTAGGGGCACCATATTGGAACCAGTCCACACGGGGAGCCGTCTTTGGATTAACGCGCGGTACCAGTCGTGAACAATTTGTCCGTGCCACGTTAGATTCATTGGCATATCAGACCAAGGACGTTATGAATACGATGGTCAATGATACCCAATTACAATTAAAGACATTACGTGTTGATGGTGGCGCAGCCAACAATGACTATTTAATGCAATTTCAAGCTGATATTTTAGATGTTCCGATTGAACGTTCAGCGATTTCTGAGACCACGGCATTAGGCGTTGCCTATTTAGCGGGATTAGCCATTGATTATTGGCATGATATTGACGAAATTAAGGCAACCGTCGGCCAAATGGTTAAATTTGAGCCCCATATGAATGCTGATGTACGTAACAAGTGTTACGCTGGTTGGCAACGAGCGGTTAAGGCTGCGCAGATGTTTGGGGATGCTTAATTAGTCGACTAATTGGGCTAGGTATTTAGCTGCTCCCTGATGGTCGTTGTCTTCATCAGTGACCATATCCGCAACTGCTTTAATTTCTGGGACTGCATTTTTCATCGCTACCTTGGTGCCAGCTGCCCTTAATAGCGGAAGGTCGTTAATTTGGTCACCGATTGCAATGATATTTTCAGGGTTAATTTGAAATGCTTGAGACAATTGATGCACCCCATATGCTTTATTAACACCAGTCCGTTTAATTTCAAGCACTGATAATGGGCCACCCCAATGTGCAATTTCAATTTGTTGACCATAGTGTTGGTCGATATATGTGGTTAATTGGGCTAATTTATTATGGTCATAGCTAACGGCGAGGCCAATTGGGTCTTCAGTTAAATTGTGCTCGTTTAAAATTTCGTTCGGGGCCAATTGGTCAGGAAAGAAGCCGTATGATTCTTTAAACAGTTGTGAGCTAGCTGGTTGGTTAGCAAGGAGCATTTGCTTATCTTCAGCGGCCATTACTTGAATCCCTAGTGCTGCTTGATGTGCTAATAGATCCAATACGATTTGCGTGTTGATTGGAAATTCATATTCTGCTGACCATTTTTGATTAGGAATAATGCCCATCGCCCCGTTAAAATTGATCATTGGGGTAGTTAGGCCTAGCTTTTGGTATGCTGGTAGTGCTAATCGAGTGGAGCGACCAGTTACAATGCAGACAATGTGGCCCTTGGCAATGATATCTTGAATGATGTGACTAGTGGCGTCATCAATAACGCCGGCTTGGTTTAATGCTGTTCCATCTAAATCTAATGCAATTAATTTTTGAACCATGTTTAAAATATCCTTTTTTAATAATTTTAATTTAAAGTATTACTTAAAACGAACTAATTTGTCAAATGTAAGATTGGAGGATTCATTTTGAAGTTACCTGATCAGTTTATAGCGAAGTATCAGCGGTTAATGGGGTCACAGGCAGCAGCTTTTTTTGCCAGCTTTGACAATCCTGTTAACTACGCGTTTCGAATCAATCCATTGAAGCAAAATGTGCCTGAAAACATTGATTTATCTAAGCCAGTCCCATACTGTCAATGGGGATATTACGGCAAGGTAAATGGTAAATCAGTTAACCACCAAAGTGGCGCGATCTATAGTCAAGAACCCAGTGCAATGTATGTGGGGGAAGTGGCAGCTCCCAAGGCCGGCATGAAAGTATTAGACCTTTGCGCAGCTCCGGGTGGTAAGTCCACCCATCTAGCGAGTTTCTTAAATAATACCGGATTCCTAGTTTCCAATGAAATTAATCATAAGCGGGCTAAGGTATTAGTTGAGAACATAGAACGCTTTGGTCCACAAAATACGTTGATCTTAAATGAAGATCCCGCAACGATTCGTAAGCACTTCCCGGGTTATTTTGACCAAGTAGTCGTTGATGCCCCATGTTCTGGAGAAGGGATGTTTCATAAGGATCCAGATGCAATGCAATATTGGAATGATGAATACCCAGCTGAATGTGCGACGCGTCAGCATGAAATTCTATTGGATGCTATCCGCACCCTTAAACCTGGTGGGGAATTGATCTATTCTACATGTACCTTTGCGCCAGAAGAAGACGAACAAGTCATTGCGTGGCTCTTGGACAATTATCCATTTGAAATGGTCCCCATCAAGAAATATGATGGCATGGTGGATGCGAAGCCGGAATGGGCTAATCATAATCCAGAATTGAAAAAGGCAGTGCGACTATTTCCCCATCTATTTAAAGGCGAAGGGCACTTTATTGCCAAGCTAAGGCTTACCCAAGCAATTGATGAACCACGTAAAATAAAGTTTGAACGAGGAAATTTAAATCGTGAACAAAAACAATTGTGGGCTGACTTTATGCAATCAAGTATTAGTGACCTACAATACCATGATCTAATCGTCTTTGGGGATCAATTATACACACTAAATGCTGAAACACCTCAGTTAAAGGGGCTAAAGGTAATGCGACCAGGATTACTACTAGGGACGTTTAAGAAGAAACGGTTCGAGCCTAGTTATGGGCTTGCTTTAGCATTACGCCCCGATGCAGTTAAAAAAAAGATTGTAATTGATCATGATCAATGGGCTCAATATGTTCATGGTGACACGATCAAATTAGTCCCATCAGATGCAAACCTGGCTAAGGGATGGTACCAGTTGATTTGTGAAGGCCGACCAATTGGTTTTGGTAAGTATGTAAATGGTACGATTAAAAACTTCTTTCCTAAGGGATTGAGATTTATTGCAAATTAAAAAGAGGCTTTGGAGTGATACTCTAAAGCCTCTTTAATATTTTATCCTTCGTTGTTGAATGTAATTAATTAACTCAGGGGATAACAATAATTTTTCATTTTGTAAATCCTGTATGGTTCGACAGCCGAGCATGGTCATAATGGTAATCAACCCAGTTTGCCAGTCTTTAATCATCTCAATGGTCTTTTCAGGTCCATTTTGAATCAATTGATTTAAGATCGTTCCAGCAATGCCAACCGCATTAGCACCTAAGGCAATGGCCTTAGCAATATCCAATGGTGTTTTAATGCCACCAGAGGCAATTAAGTCGACATCGGTTTTGAATGCTTGGGCTTCTAATAATGATTCAACGGTGGTTTGCCCCCAATCAGCTAAGTAATCAAGATCTTTATGCTTACGGCGGAAGTTTTCAATTGTAGCAAAATTAGTTCCACCCCGGCCACTGATGTTGATTGCTTTGGCTCCAACGGATTGAACTAACTGCTTAATTGTGGCTTGGTCCATCCCAAAACCGACTTCTTTAATGATTACTGGGACTGGAGCATGACTAACGATGTCAGTTAATTCAGCGATCCAGTTGAATTCGCGGTCGCCTTCAGGCATGATCATTTCCTGGGCCACGTTAATGTGGACTTCTAAAGCATTGGCATCAATTAAACTGACCACTTGTTTTGCATCTGCCAATGAATGACCGGCGCCCATATTGGCAAAGACGATGCCAGTTGGGTTTGCATCACGAATCACGGTAAAACTATTTGCAGTGGATGGGTCCTTTAATGCGATGCTTTCAGAACCACTGGCCATGGCAACGCCGGTTTGGTGAGCAATTTGTGCAAGTTGTTGATTCAATTTGCCAGTCTCATTGCTCCCGCCGGTCATGGCTTCAATGTAAAAGGGCCATTGCATTTGAAGCTGATTGTTAAAGAGGGTGGTTGTGGGGTCAACTTCTTTGACCGTAATTTCGGGCAACCCGTGGTGAATAAATCGAAGCTGTTCGAAGCCGGCGCTAGCAGATTCTTGGAAGAATTTTTTAGCTAATGAAACATGTTCATTTTTACGATGAGAATGACGGCTGATCATTTGGTTCCTCCTGCTCATGATTGCTAATTTTAAAATTAAGTTTGTTAATTTGATGATCGTGCCAGTCATTAACGATGGCACGATCATCTACATGATCATCAATTAGTGCAATGCCACAATCACCGCCCCCAGCGCCGGATGTTTTGGCAACGCCACCATGTTGGATCACGATATCGCTCATTTGTTTTAACCGAGGCGTTTCGATTGGAATACCCATACTATGCCCAAGCTGGTTCAATAATTGTCGGTTTACCTTAATTTGATGTTGAATCCCCGCAGTATCTTGGTGGTGAAATGCAATGATCATTTGATTGACACATGCCTTGCTTTGGGCCAAAAAGGATTGATAAAAGTTAGTTTGATTAGCCTTTTTGCCAGCGACGGTGCCAACTAAACTGGCTGTGGATGCGGGGGAACCAGTCCAACCAATCATTAACTTTAAGTTGTTAGGCGGGGTGAGTCGTTCAACTTTTAAGCCGGGCCAGGATTGCTCAATGACGTCTTTGATCGAATGCGTCTGTAGTTGATCGAACAGCCAATTACGATCAAATGATTGATAGGCAATCCACCCCTGATAAGCACTAGCCGCTACGTCACCCAATGAACCATTCCCCTGGACTTTTAAGTGCGCAATGGCAGCTAGTTTAAAGATTGTTAATGTGTCCAATGGTAATTGATATAGTTTAAAAATGGCCTTCACGATGGCAACGCTAACGGCTGCTGATGAACCGAGCCCATATTTATGCCCATCATGACTATCCAAATCGCTATCAATGGATAATTGATACTGATGCGTAGGTAAGTTAAGTTCACCTAAATATGCTTCAGTAATCCGCATGGCCATCATGACATAGCTAAACGCAGCTGATTGCTGGGTAAAGTGGATTTGATGATTTTGATTGTGCCATTGAATGATTTGATGTGGTGATTGACTGGATTTAATCATCCCGGAATCTTTAACGATTTTCGCATTAACTTGAATGAATTGATCGACCGTAATTAATACGGCGGGATGACCTGCTTCCACCACTGCATATTCACCAGCGATATATAATTTACCGGGAGCCTTAACAGTTATCAAAAAATCATTTCCCTTCTATTTTAGTCTGGGGTCGCGAATTACTTTAACGCCGGGACCAGGGTTACAAACAACGATGTCTTGGGGCTTAAAGTGATTTGCTAGTTCGTCTTGAATTCGTTGCTCATTTTTAGATTGGCATAAAATTTTAACATTAGGACCAGCGTCCATTGTAAAGTAACATTCGATGCCGTTTTGCCGTAAATGATGCACGACATTCATTACCGTTAGACTGTCAGCATTAAAATAGGTAAAGCTAGGATCAGCACTTAGGGTCAATGAATGCATCCGCATGGCATTGGTTTCGGCAATCTCACCTACGTTCGTAAATTCATTACTATAAATGGCTTGTTTGATGTTAATGAGATCATTTGCTGCTTGGTCGCGCCAAATGGGGT
This sequence comes from Nicoliella lavandulae, assembly GCF_037546185.1. Lineage (NCBI taxonomy): Bacteria > Bacillati > Bacillota > Bacilli > Lactobacillales > Lactobacillaceae > Nicoliella > Nicoliella lavandulae. The sequence continues at coordinate 1,197,572 of NZ_JAWMWH010000001.1, forward strand.
AGTAAGGTGAGGTGGTAACTGAGCGTTGCATCCCATTACTACTACTAATTGATTTTTGACTACGGTTTAGGATGACCGTAATCATTTTGATATCCATTGTAACTGGATCTTGGATGGGTTCAGCATATGAAGTAGCATCAGAATTACCACCATGCCATTCAACGAAGCCACCAAAAATAGAACGAGTGGACGACCCAGAGCCCCTGCGCGCAATTCTGGATAGTTGCTTACCGTCTAAATGTAATCCAGCAGCCCGGCTAGCAGCCGTTGCTAAGGCTGCAAACGCAGATGCTGAGGATGCTAGTCCGGCTGAGTTGGGAACATGGTTATATGAAACCACCTTAGCAAATTGATTGATTCCGGCCAGCTCACGCACCACATCTAAACATCGTTTGACCTTAGAACTAACGGGGATCGACTGGTCATCTAACCAAAATTGATCTGCTGATAAATATTCATCGAATTGGACACCGGTTTGAGTATAAAAATGATCTAGCGTCAGTGATAGACTACTGTTTTGGGGGATGATTAATTCTAAGTTGGCTTTCCCCCAGTATTTAACGAGTGCAATATTAGTATGAGCCTGCGCCCACGTTAATGGTTCAGTCTTCAATTTATTCCCCTCCTAAAAGGATTCGATCCAGGTATTAACAGCACCAGCGTTCGATAGGGCGTTGGCAATTTTAACGGCTTTTGAATGGGTGTCAGTAAGTGAGATAATGCATCCACCTAAGCCACTGCCGGTTAACTTAGTGCCCAATGAGCCATTTTGATTAGCAACGTTGATCAAATACTCAGTTCTTGGAATATTGATACCTAAGTAATCAAGTTGTTGTTGGGCTTGATTCATTAACGTCCCTAACCGATTGATTTGATTTTGTTCTAAGACCGTTTTGGTTTGGTTCGTTAAATCGCCTAAGTGTTGAATGGCGGCATTGGCATTTTGATCTTGTTTAACTAATTGTCGAACGGAGTTGACCGCCACATCAGTTTGGCCTCGAATTCCACTATCAGCAATGATTAAATAACCATTTAGGTTTAAATCAATGGTAGCTGGTTGTTGTTTGTGAATGAACCACACTGGCGATTCAGAGCTAACGGTGGCCGTATCGATTCCACTGGGATTACCGTGGGTGATCGTTTCCTCAATATCACTTAGCTCAAATAACTTAGCCCGCGAGAGGGGGGCGTTAAAGTAGTGATAAAGACTTTTGATCAATGCAATTGATACCGCCGCTGATGATCCCATTCCGCGTTCTGATGGGATTTCACTACTGAAGTTGATTTGTAAATGCACGTCAGTCGGGCTCAATTCATTACAAATTGTGGTGATCAATCGTTTGATACCTGTCAAGTTAACGGGGGCCTCTTTTAGCTCGCCTTTATAAAATTCACTATTGATTCTCATCCCATGTGAGATGGACTTAGTCGTTACCGTAATTGGAATGCTATCAATGGGGAAGGCAATCGCAGGTTTGCCATAAACTACGCTGTGTTCACCAATTAAAATAATTTTAGCATGACTTTTTCCGGTCGCTTCTTTTTTCAATGTTATCGCTCACTTTCTAAAACCAGTATTCATATTATCATAAAATACCCGCTAACAACATGAAAAACCAAGTCGATGGGGGAATAATTAAATGCATCTTAAACTTAGAATAAATTACTTAAATGTAGTATCATTATGCTAGATTAAAATTTGAACGAATAAGATTGGTGAATTTGATGAATTCTAATACTGTATTTTCAGTGGTCGATCTTGAAACGACTGGAAATAGCATCCACGAGGATAATCGCATTATTCAATTTAGCTGTGCTTTAGTTCAGAACAATAAAATTATTCGAGTCTACTCGACAAATGTTAATTCCGAAACTGAAGTTCCAGCTAGAATTACCAAATTAACTGGCATTACAAATGATGAGATTAAATCCGCGCCTACATTTAAACAGATTGCAAATAAACTTTATAAATTACTATCCGGGACCGTGTTCGTTGCCCATAATGTTAACTTTGATTTTCCATTCTTGAACCATGAGTTTCAACGAGTTGGCCATGCTCAGTTAAATATCAAGGCCATTGATACGGTAACGTTGAGCCAAATTTTACTACCGATGGTGCCTAGTTTCAGACTGCGTGATCTAACTAGCTATTTTAATATCAAACACGACCATCCCCACTCTGCCAGTAGTGATGCCATTGCAACGGCCCACCTCTTTTTGATATTGGTTAAGCGCATGAAGACGTTACCAACGCCTACGCTTAAGTCCATTTTGGGGTTACAGTTACAATTACCCCTAAATACCGGGCAGTTAGTTCAATCAATATTTCAAGAGCAGGTCCATGCGAACCGAAAATTACCGGCACATTTAATGTATCGACACGGACTAGTGTTGCGGCGGTTCACCCGCCAAAAACGGGATGGCGATAAGGCCGTCTATCCATACCCATTTAGTAATCATGAAAAGCAAATGGAGTTTAGTACGCAAATTCGATTTATTCCAGAACAAGTCAAACTGATGAACACCCTCTATGATAATTATCAAGCCCATCAGCCTGATAACTTATTGGTAGCAACGAATAAGGGGATGGGGAAGAAATTTGGCTATGGGTTACCGATGGCATATCTCAGTCATAATCGGAATCAAAAGGTGATCATTAGCCTAGGAAACCGTGATAATGAATTAGATTTTGTAAATAAGACCATTCCAGTGATCAAACAATTAGCACCGTTCAACGTTAGTTATTCGATTCTAAAGTCAGCTAATAATTATATTGATTTGAATCGCTTCTTTGTTTCTTTACGAACTGATAAACGATCGGTGCAAATTCAATTCATTAAGGCCCAAATCTTAGTTTGGTTGACAATGACTAAGACGGGGGACTTAGGCGAATTGAACTTAAGTAACCAATCACCGTATTGCAATGAGATCAATCACCAGGGAGTTAAATCAATTCGGCCCACCCAACCGTTTTATCGAGTCGACTTTTTAAAACGAGCACGGAATTCCAATAAGTACTCTAACTTTTTAATTACCACGCATGATTATCTACTACGGCATGCTAAGCAGATTAGCCAGCAGAATCAAAAACCACTGTTAGTGATTGATAATGCCTTGGAATTAAATGATAGTGTGATGCGGATGAACCATATTACCCTCGAATTAAATCACGTTAATGTTTTGATTCGCAAAATTCAAGGGATTATCAATAATACCCACACCCTAAGTTTAAATGATATCTTGGGGCATCAAAAACAATTTCGTAAATCGGTGGAGCGCGTTAGCAGTGACTTAAATGCAATTAGTGCGTTCTTAGAACCAATTCAAAAGCGTATTTCAACGCGGTTCTTAGGACGTGAATTTGAGCGGCCGAACGATAAGCATTTAACGGGATTAGTGGACGTTGGTAAGTTGCGGGATGAATATAATTTCGAAAAACAACGCTTTAATCAAATCAAGGCCAAATGGAAGGCCTGCTTTGAAAATGCTAATCGGATCGTTAGTGGGCCCAACCACGGTTACTCACTAAAAGAACAGGCGGTAGTTGATCATTTTCAAGCGTTAGTATTAGAAATGACGCGTGAAATTAAGCAGTATCATGAATTTACTGAGCGCTTGAAACAACAATCCGATGATTTAATCGTTTCAGTGTATGCGAACCAAGTCCATGACTTAAACAATGCCTTTTTGACTGCAGAGACGTTAAGTCCCCGGCTGGATTTAAGTCAATCATTGTTCAAGCATTTTCCAGCGGCATTATTAGTTGATAATTTGAACATCGATAGTCGAATTAGAAAATTTACGTTCGATCAATTGGGGATGCAGATGCCCAACAAACGCTTGGTGCAAATTGAACAGCTAATGAAGCGACAATCCTTATCCGTAGTGGATGATGGCCCAATGCTCAATGCAACTTATGATTCAAAACCGGTTGATTACTTTGCAGAAGTCATTGTTAAGGCCTTAAAACACGGGACCAATCAGAATTACTTCTTGTTTAATTCCAAACAATTATTGCGCCAAGTGTATTTCGCCTTAACGGAACGGCATATTAACGATCACTACAATGTCATGGCAGAAGGAATTAGCGGGAACCAAAGCAAATTAATTAAAAATATTTTAAATGATGGCCAATTGACTGTATTAGGCACCATTGCTACCCTGGAAACGAGTCGTGAAATTGCTAAACAGCCTCAATCAATATTTATTGTGGACCTACCCATTTTATTGGGTGATTCACCTAAGCAGCGGTTGTTGTTATCACAAGTTAATAATCTTGACGGTGATTCATTCAAAGATTTCATTGTGCCGAATGCGATTTTAAAGCTGAATCAAGCATTAGCATTAACTAATCCCAATCAATGGCTTGCCATCTTAGACTCACGATTGGTCAATACTGATTATGGACGTCAAATTGCGACAAGTTTGACGTCGCAATTTGCACTGGAACGAATGCCGACCCGCCGGATTAATTTCGCCACCGCGAATTTCTTTAAAAATTTTATTAAAAAATAAGTCAATTCCAAAATGAATTTGCTATAATGGTATTGTTATCAGGAAACGCAGTAAAGGAAGTTCGCTATGCAAAGAGAATTATTACGGCATCAGCAACGGCGTAAATTTAGAAGGATTATTTATGCGATCGTTGCATTACTGATTATTATCTTTTGTATTCTAATTTTCCGTGCTCAAAGACCAATGAGTAGGGCAAAGGGCCAGTCGATCGATATTGCTAAAAAGGCTGCCGGAATTCAAAATGTTAATAAGTTTTACATGTCCGCATTGAACCGGACGTACTACACAGTTCAAGGAACTAATAATCGGAATGCTTCACTATATGTTATTATTAATAAGGATGATGGCAAGACGACCGTTTTAAAGGCTAATCAGGGCATTTCAGAAACTGATGCTATTAATAAGGTCAAACAAGACGGTCAAGCGAAGAAGGTGCTCAATGCCGCACCATCGATATTTAATAATAAACCAGTGTGGATTGTTAGTTATTTAAATCATTCCAATAAGCTATGCTACGAAACATTGAATTATGCTAATGGCAGATCAATCCAATTAATTTCGAATGTATAGTAAATTCATTACTAAACGGGGGAAATTTTGATGCAACAAATTAATATTATCGACGCCAAAAATCACGTTGATGAAAAGGTTAAAATTGGCGTTTGGCTCACTAATAAGCGTTCTAGCGGAAAGATTGCATTCTTACAATTAAGAGATGGAACTGCTTTTTTCCAAGGCGTTGTTTTAAAAAAGAACGTTTCTGAAGAATTATTTGAAGAAGCCAAAAAATTACGACAAGAAACTAGTATGTACGTAGTTGGAATCATTCATAAAGATGAACGTTCTAAGTTCGGTTATGAAATGGAAGTCGAAGATATCGAAATCATTTCTGAAACTGAAGATTACCCAATCACCCCTAAGGACCATGGAATCGAATTTTTACTTGACCATCGTCATTTATGGATTCGTTCCCGGCGTCCATTTGCCGTATTAAAAATTAGAGACCAAGTTATTAGAGCTACTTATGAATTCTTCGGCAAAGAAGGTTTCGTTAAGTTCGATGCACCAATCTTAACGGGAAGCGCTCCTGAAGGAACTACTGAATTGTTCCACATTGATTACTTTGATACTAATGCTTATCTATCCCAAAGTGGTCAATTATATGAAGAAGCAGGGGCGGAAGCATTTGGTAAGGTTTACTCATTTGGACCAACTTTCCGGGCTGAAAAGTCTAAGACCCGGCGTCATTTAACTGAATTTTGGATGATTGAACCAGAAATGGCATTCATGCACCAAGAAGAAAGCTTAGACATTCAAGAACGCTACATTGCTTACTTAGTTCAAAGCATTATTGATAATTGTCAATATGAACTTTCAATCTTAGACCGTGATATTGAAACGTTGAAGCGTTATACGAAAGTACCATATCCACGAATCAGTTACGATGAAGCAATTGAATTGTTACAAAAGGCTGACTTTGATATTAAGTGGGGCGATGATTTTGGATCACCTGAAGAAACTTACCTCGCTGATCATTTTGACCAACCAGTGTTCGTTTTGAACTATCCAAAGGCAATTAAGCCATTTTACATGAAGCCTCATCCAACTCGGGATGATGTGGTTATCTGTGCAGACTTATTAGCTCCCGAAGGATATGGTGAGATCATTGGTGGTTCCGAACGGGCTACTGATTATCAATACCTATATGATAAAATTGTCGAAGCCGGCTTAGACCCAGAAGCCTACTCATGGTATCTCGACTTAAGAAAATACGGAAGTGTTCCGCACTCTGGTTTTGGATTAGGACTGGAACGAATCTTAACTTGGTTGACCCTTGAAGATCACGTTCGTGAAACCATTCCATTCCCAAGAATGTTAAACCGGCTTCACCCATAAACCACAAAAGTAGCCTGAATGGCTACTTTTTATTTTTCAAATTAACGGGAGGGATTCACATGGATGCATTAACTAACCATCTGATTAGGGATGGCAGCACTAATTTACCCAACTACTTATTAGCGAATTACACTAAAATTGGCATGGATGCAAATGAATTATTGATCTATTTGCAATTCAAACGCTTCTTTGATCGCGGCATTGCAGCTCCAGACATCGAGACCATTGCTGAAGCAACTGGTTTTGATCAGCAATCATTCTATCAAATCCTTCATCAATTGATTCAAAAAAAGTTGATGACGATCCAAACCAAAAAAGATCGACAGGGTAAGGATTTTGATCAGTATGATTTTCAACTAATGTATGATAAATTAGCTGAATTATGCTCAAATGAGGATGCAAATGGTAGTGGGGATGATTATGCACAAATGACTACCACGATGCCTGATCAAGCTAATTTAACCACTAACAATGACCGTAAACATGTATTTGAAAGTATTGAACGCGAGTTCGGCCGTGAATTATCACCCATTGAATTAGAAACGATTAGTCAATGGCTAGATACTGATGGCTATCGACCAGACATGATTGAACTAGCGTTACGAGAATCTGTTTTAAACCAGGTCTATAATTTGAAATATATTGATCGGATTTTACTGAATTGGGAAAAGAAGAATATTAAGACGCCTAATGATGTTGAAAAAGAAATTGATCGATATGAAAATAGTCGAACGCCGAAACGTTCATGGAAACGTCATGATGATGGTCCTGAAATCCCAATTTTCAAAATAAAATAAGGTAGACAAAAAGCCCATCTGCTAAAGATTTAGCGGATGGGCTTTTTAAGTTGCCTAACTAATTGTTGTTTTAGTTATTATTGGCATTTGTCTGATTTTGGTTATTGTTGTCATTATTATTTTGGTCCTGGTTTTGGTTCTGATTAGCATTGTTATTTTGTTGTTGGTCATTAGTTTGACTACTGCTACTAGAGCTAGAACTACTAGAGCTGCTAGAAGATGAACTATCAGATGATTTACTACTATCATCATTGTCCTTTGGATGTTGTTCAACATCACTAGAGGAACTACCAGATGAGTTGTTAGTACTGTTAGAACTATCCTTAGAACTAGATCTGCTCGAACTGCTAGAGTTAGAGTTAACTACGGTCGATGATGAAGTGCTAGATGAGCTATTATTGACCACACCATTGCTGTAGCCAACCACGTAGTACTCAGTTTTACCATCTTTAGTTACTGAGCCGACGTCATCTGGTTTAGTCCAGTCGACATTTGGTTTGTTTTGAGAAGCATATGCCATCGTGTATTTATATAGTTCCTGGGCAATTGTTGACTGTTGCTCGGTAATATAGTGGTTTGCTTCGAACGGTTTATCATATCCAGTCCAAACTGACATGGAGTAGTTCTTAGTATAACCAGTGAACCACGAATCCATTGATGACATACTAGGCACTGAACTCAAGTAGTTATCAGGGTATTGAGTAGTTCCCGTTTTACCAGCTTCATATAATCCATCGATCTTAGCTGAAGGACCGGAACCATTGGCATCCGTCATAACGCCCTTTAGCATATCAGTGATCATAAATGCAGTAGCTGATGACATTGCCTTTTTACCTTGGCTGCTGTATTTATGAACATCTCCATTAGCTTCAACGATCTTATTAATGTAATAAGGCTTGTAGTAAGTTCCACCGTTAGCAAAGGCAGCATAGGCAGCAGCTTCTTGTTCGGATGAAATGTAAGCCCCAATCCCATTTTGGAGGTTAAAGGCTGATTTTTGGGTAATTCCCAATCCCTTAAGGAATTCAGTAGCACGGTCGATTCCAACGTCTTGTAAGGTCCGAATGGCCGGAATATTTCTTGATTCAACTAATGCTCGACGCATCGTGATGTTTCCTTCATAACGATCATCGAAATCCATTAACTTAGTATTAGTCCCAGGATAAGTGAACGGCGTATCTTGGACCATTTGGTAAGTTGGATAATGGAGGTATTCGATTGCGGGTCCATAATCCATTAGTGGTTTCATTGTTGATCCACTCGAACGATCGGTTTGCACGGCTCGATTTAAACCAAATGAAATGTTGGATTTACGGCTACCAAGCATTGCAACGACCTTCCCGTTATTGGAATTAACCATTGTAGCGCCGACTTGGAAATCATTACTTGGGAAGTTAATAGTCGAATTACTATTAGCGATCTTATATAGATACTTTTGATTAGATAGGTTTAAGTTAGTGTAAACCTTAAGGCCAGAACTAGTGTTGTAACCCTTAGCTTTTAATTCTTGAAGAGTTTGTTTTAAGTATGAATCAATGTATTTTTCATTAACAGAGGTCACGTCGGTATTGTGATGCGTTTTAGCTAAGCCGCGTTTAACGCTAATGGCTTTCGCTTTATCTGCTTCTGATTGAGAAATCTCTTTATTTCTGACCATTGCTTGTAATACTTGATCCCGGCGTTCCTTAGCATACTTAGGATATAGATATGGATTGTAATTAGTAGGAGATTGTGGCATTCCTGCTAATAATGCGTATTCAGCTAAACTAAGTTTCTTTAGTGGTTTGTTATAGTAATATTCAGCAGCTGTTTGCATTCCATAGACATTATTGCCCATGTAAACCTTATTAATGTAGAATTCTAGAATCTTATCCTTGGAATATTGACGGTTGACCTTCATGGCTAAGTAAGCTTCTTGGGCTTTTCGTTTTAAAGTCTGTTCGGAAGCAGCAGTGGAGAAGACTGATAATTTAACTAATTGTTGGGTTAGGGTACTTCCACCTTGGAGCCCGAGTGAAGAACCAGTTAGGTTACCAAATGCAGCTCCAACGATTCGTAGTGGATCAACACCACCTTCTTTGTAGAAGCGACGATCTTCAATTGAAACTACGGCTTCTTTTAGTTGGCTTGGAATATCCTTGGACTTAACGTATTCACGATTTTGAATACCGAGGCGAGAAATCACCTTACCATTAGCATCGTAAATTTTGGTCGAATTATCACTAGATAATGCATTATAGGTAATTTCTGGTGCACTGGAAGCATAGTAGAAGAATAATCCACTTCCTAAAGCGATGATAGCCACAAAAAAGGCAACGATACTTAAGATGATTTTGCGTAATAAGTGCCGATGTTTGGGACCTTTAACTCGATTCCGAGTCATTCGCGACTCTTGATTATTGTCTGACATGAAAAAACTCCTTCACTTAATCAATTAACTGATCCACCGCTTCCAAGTATGGAATGAGTGGTTGTAACTGATAGTTAATACTGTACCCAAGCTCTTGAATTGTCAATTTCGGAATGGATTTACGACCACCTTTTTTTTGTGCATCCCAAAATTGAAATAAATCAGTTGCTTTGAATAAAAAAATATCATTTGTTTTTACGAATTTAATAATCGCAAAACAAATGCCACCTTGTTGAATGCATTTACGCATGTGTTCAATTTGGTGTTGATGAAAGTTGCTTAATGGAAAAGCAGTGGCGTTTTTGGTCTCTTTGGCATCAAAATCAATGTAGTGACCACGATAAACGCCATTATAATCAGTAGTAGAGGCTTTATTAAAGTAAGCTTCTTTGATGACTGCTGCTGCCCGCTTAGGATAGTTAACGCGTACGATTTGAACGGGGGTGGGCTTTTTATGAATCACTGCAATATCATGGGCTAAGTAGTATTGGTTGCTTGCGTTTAGTTCAGATTCCAGCCCCATTCCACGATCGCCGTAGTTAGTATTGAACCGGGTGGGCTTAGACTTTAAATTGTTATGATTAGCCCGTGTTCCACCAGGATAATTAATTTCCATATAACCACCTTCCAATATTATATTCTAACAAATCTAACGTGTTAGAATATAAATAATAGCTCATATTCATTATTATACCAATTGCCATCATTTTTTTAAATTCTTTTTAGGAGGGATCGATTTGAAACGACTTTGGATAACCGGTTATCGAAGCTATGAATTGGGGATATTCAACCCCAATGATCCAAAATTAATAATTATTAAAATGGTTTTAAGAGCTCAGTTGATTCAAGCGATTGAATCGGGGTATGAATGGTTCATTACGGGAGCACAAATGGGCATTGAACAGTGGGCTGTCGAAGTAGCTAATGAGTTGAAAAAGGAATACCCAAATGAGTTTCAAATTGCAGTAATGTTACCATTTAGTGAATTCGGTAATCAATGGAATGAAAATAATCAAGCAAAGCTAGGGCAAGTCAAAGTGATGGCTGATTTTACTGCCAACGTTAGCAATCAGCCGTATCAATCACCCCAACAATTAAGAAATTATCAAGAATTCATGTTAAAGCATACAGATGGGGCACTAATGATTTATGATGAAGAAAAGCAAGGTAAGTCGCAATATGATTATCAATTAATCAATCAGTTCATGGCCCATCACGAGTATGATTTAAAAACGGTGGATTTTGATGATCTGCAAGAAGCGGCTGATGAGTATCAAGAAAATCAAAATAATAGTTTTCAATGATTATTTTTTTTGCTATAATGATACTTGCACTTGAAAAATTAGTGAGGTGTGCCAATCATGGAACAAATTCATTTTACGCCCAAGCAAATTTTGCAAAAGGAATTTCGGCAAAAGATGCGTGGTTATGATCCTAATGATGTTGATAGCTTTTTAGATGACGTAATCAAAGATTACGACACTTTTGATAAGATTAATCAACAACTACGGGATGAAAATGACAGATTAAAAGGTCAAGTTGACGAATTAAATCGTCAATTAGCAATGAGCCAAGATACAGCATCGATTAATAGAAGTAATAGTAACGATTCATTCCAAAGCTCACAGGCGGCTCCAACAATGAATAATGCTACTAGCATTGACATTTTGAAGCGATTATCTAATCTTGAACGTCGGGTATTTGGAACTCAAATGGGTAATGGCAATAACGATTCCCATCGTTTCTAACAACATTAACTGGTGTAAATCCTGAGTAATCGCGGCTAGTTTAATACTAGCTGAGGAAAGTCCACTCTCGCACAGGCTGCGATGTCTGTAGTGTTCGTGCTCGGTGAAAAAATAAGCCGAGGCATTACCATTAGGTAATGATGGCGGAGAAACGAGCTAAGGTTTCGACTATGCTTTAATACTCTGTAAAGTGCCACAGTGACGAAACAATAAAAGAAATTTTATTGATGGAACGCGGTAAACCCCGCGAGCGGGAAACCCAAACTACGGTAGGGGAGCTTCATGTACGGAAATTGAACCACGCATGGGGGAGAAATTTTATTTCTCAGATAGATGATTACTACTCAATTGATTTTCCCTGAGATTTTAATTGAGCACAAAACATGGCTTACAGGGATTTGCACCATCAGGAAGGGGTGAGAGTTATACTCTCACCCTTTTTTTATATTCATTTTTAATTGATAAAAGGAGAAGTTATGCAAACATTTAATTTAATTGCTACCTGTGCAGCAGGAATTGAAGCATTAGTTGGAAAAGAATTACGTGATTTAGGATATGAAACACAAGTGGAAAATGGTCGGGTTCGGTTTCAAGGAACGGCTAAGGATATTTTAACTGCTAATCTTTGGCTACGAACTGCCGATCGAATCAAAATTGTGGTTGGTGAATTTAAAGCATTTACCTTTGATGAATTGTTTGAAAAGACTAAGGCGTTGGATTGGGGCAGCTTACTGCCCATGGACGCTAAGTTTCCAATGGAAGGCCGTTCTAGAAATTCAAAGTTACACAGTGTCCCAGATGCACAAGCAATTGCTAAAAAAGCGGTCGTTAGCAAGTTAACTGATGTTTATCATCGGCGGACTCGTTTTCCAGAAACTGGTGCATTGTTCCCATTAGAAGTGGTGATCAATAAAGATAAGGTCATGTTAACCCTGGATACAACGGGATCCAGTTTATTTAAGCGTGGGTATCGAGTAGCGAAGGGAATTGCACCATTGAAGGAAAATATGGCGGCTGCGTTAATTATGTTAACTAGTTGGAAAACTGATATGCCATTTGTAGATCCAATGTGTGGTTCTGGGACGTTACCAATTGAAGCCGCCTTAATTGGGCGTAATATTGCACCTGGTTTTAACCGCGATTTTCAATGCGAAAGTTGGGATTGGATTCCAGATGAATTAGCAGCGCAAGTTCGTGATGAAGCAGACGCTAAGGCTGATTATGATAGTGAACTGCAAATTTTTGCTTCTGATATTGATGGAAACATGGTCGAAGCGACTAAACAAAATGCTCAAGAGGCAGGGTTGTTCTATGATATTAAATATAAGCAACTAGCAGTTCAAGACTTTAAGACTGATTTGAAGAACGGGGTCGTTGTATCTAATCCACCATATGGGGAACGAATGAGTGATAAAGAAAGTATCGTTCGTTTGTATCACCAAATGGGGCAGGTATTTAAGCCATTAACAACGTGGTCCAAATACTTCTTAACTAGTGATTTGGAATTTGAAAAACACTATGGTCAAAAAGCAACTAAAAAGCGAAAGCTCTATAATGGATCTTTAAGAACCGACTACTTCCAATATTGGGGCCATCCAGATTTTAGAAAGGACCATCAAAATGACTAGGCAAAAAGTAGCCATCGTTGGTGGCGGAATCATGGGGAGCACGGTAGCTTATTATTTGACTACGCATCCGAACTGGCAAGATTTTGAAGTGACGATGTTTGACGATGGAATGGGCCAAGCAACTAAGGCTGCTGCTGGCATTATTTCGCCATGGATGTCCAAGCGTCGAAATCAGCGTTGGTATCGACTAGCGCGAATGGGAGCTGATTTAATTCATCAATTAGCCGTTGAAACCAAGATGGATGCGTCGATGTATCAACAAAATGGGACCATCATTACCCGAGATACAGCTGCTAAAATTGATCAATTGCTGCAACTAGCTAGGCAACGAGAAGTTGATGCACCACTAATGGGGACGTTAACTAAATTATCTGCAGATGAGATCAATCAATTGATTCCAATGGTTGAAAATCAACTGCCGGGTTTATTAGTTAGTGGCGGAGCGATGATTGATGGCGGGCGGTTTGCCCATCATTTACGTTCGATTGCGGAACAACATTATTTTTCTAGTAAAAAGCAAAAAGTTACTTTAACTAAAATAAAAAACAAAATAAAAATAAATCAAGAAACATTCAACAAGGTTATGATTTGTACCGGCGCATGGATGAAAGATACCATTGCACCCCTCGGGTTTGATTTAAAGGTCCGGCCCCAAAAGGGACAGTTAATTAAAATTAAACTAAATCAACCAGTTAATAAAAATTACATGCCCGTTTTAATGCCAGAAGGGGAACGCGACTTTATTCCAATTAATAATCATGAAATTATCATTGGCGCTACCCATGAAAACGATATGGGCTTTGATTTAAACCCAAGTGATGAGGCATTCAATGATCTATTAGCAAGTGCTAAGCGACTTATGCCTAATATTACCAAAGATAATATTGAATTGATTCGAGTCGGCACGCGCGCTTATACTGATGATTTCGCACCTTACTTTGGGGCGTTACCCGGCTTAGACAATGTTTTAATTGGTGGTGGCCTGGGCTCATCTGGACTTACGACCGGACCCATGATCGCAAAATTACTGGCTGAGTCCGTAATAACTGGTAGTCAAAAAAATTGGTCTGAATATACCAAACCAATCGATAACTATTTAAATTGATGCAATGCTTGCTGGGCCAACTGATGGGCACCATTATTTTGGCTTTCTGGAATCCATTGATTGATCACGGTTTGAAATTGTGATTCTAATGCTAAGATTTCATCCACCAATGGTTGATAGTGCTTAGCATATTGTTTTTCCAAGCTATCAGCAACGATTTTACTATCAGTGTAATAAAAAACCATGGTTTGACTACGTTCAGTAGCCGGGATTATTTCAATAAGATTCATTAATCCTTGTATGCAGGTTTGAAACTCTGCGGTATGATTATCGTGTGCACTTAATTGCACTTTAAGCTGTTTCTGTTTGCCACTGTTAATGATAAGAATGCCACCCGCACTTTTATCATGTTTTGCATCATGGTGGTTAAGCGTAGCAGCATCTGTATATAATTTGTACATTATTTTATTCTCCATTCGAAAGGATGTACCTTAATGATAAACCCAAAGCGAACTTTTTTTTACCAACCTAGCCCATTAAATAGTATTATTTGCTGGAGTTGGACATTTACACTATTACTATTAGGGGTTATTTTCTGGCTAGAAGTAACTCAGTTCTCATGGATTACCATGTTCTTCTTTATGTTATTCTCATTTGTTGGTATTTGCGAAGTTCTTTTTCGTAAGATTACAATTGAAGGCGATCAGTTCAAGGTTGGTCATATGCTAAACCCTAATTGGCTTAATATTGATATGCATCAAATTAAAAATATTAAGCTGCGTAAGTACCAAATTAGTTTTGATTATATGAATCATCATTGTATTTTTGTCCTTCCAGCCAATTCTGTAATTGAAATTAATGATATAATAAGGGCATATAAATAAGCGGGGTGGAAAATTGTGAAAACAGATATTGAAATTTCTCAAAATAGTGAATTATTACCAATTGGTAAAATTGCTAGTAAATTAGGTTTAACTGATCAACAAATTGAACCATACGGTCATTATAAAGCTAAGGTCACATTACCATTTAACAGTCAAACTGATAAGGGTAAGTTAATTTTAGTTACTTCAATTAATCCAACGGCAGCCGGTGAAGGGAAGACAACCATGGCAGTTGGGCTAAGTGATGCTTTGAGTGAATTAAATCATAAAACTGCCATTGCATTAAGAGAGCCATCCCTTGGTCCCGTAATGGGAATGAAGGGCGGCGCCACTGGTGGTGGATACTCACAAGTAATTCCAATGGAGGATATTAATCTCCACTTTACTGGTGATTTCCATGCACTAACGGAAGCCCATGATACGCTATCAGCATTAATTGATAACCATATTCATCATGGCAACCAATTAAACATTGATCCACGCCAAATCACTTGGAAACGGGTCTTAGACATTAATGACCGTGAATTACGACACACGGTGATTGGACTTGGCGGGCGGACCTCTGGCGTTCCACGTGAAGATGGGTTTGACATTACAGTTGCCAGTGAACTAATGGCAATTCTGTGTCTAAGTCGTGATATTAAGGACTTGAAACAACGCATCAGTAAAATTTTAATTGGTTATACTTATGATCGTAAACCAGTCACAGTTGCTGATTTAAAGGTTGAAGGTGCTTTAACGTTATTATTAAAGGATGCCATCAAGCCTAATTTAGTTCAAACGATCGAACACACTCCTGCTTATATTCATGGGGGCCCATTTGCTAACATTGCGCATGGTTGTAATAGTATTATTGCTACCAATGCAGGATTGAATACAGCCGATTACACCGTTACTGAATCCGGATTTGGATCTGATTTAGGTGGTGAAAAGTTTATGGACATCGTAACACCTAGACTTGGTAAAAATCCGGACGTAGTGGTCGTAGTGGCTACCATTCGGGCATTGAAGTTAAACGGTGGTGCCAATAAGGACGATCTATCAACAGAAGATTTAGCTGCATTAGCAAAGGGAGCACCCAACTTAGGCCGACACATTCAAGCGATGAGCCGATACGGAAAACCAGTGATTGTGGCAATCAATGACTTCACTAGCGATACTGATGCTGAAATTGCACAATTAAGAAAGTACGTAGCAGATAACTTTAACATCCCCGCTATCACCTGTTATGAATGGGCCCAAGGTGGTAAGGGAGCTACCGAACTAGCCCAAGCAGTCGTTAAAGCTGCAGATAATACCGATCAATTCCATCCGCTTTATCAAGATGATGAATCAATCGAGGCCAAAATCAATAAGATCGTGACCGAAATCTATGGTGGCGATGGCATTGAACTATCTAACAAGGCCCAAAAGCAATTAAAACAAATTGTTAAACATGGATGGGACAAATTACCAGTATGTATGGCTAAGACCCAATACTCATTAACTGATGATGCATCTATTCATGGTGCCCCAGAACACTTTAAGATCCATATCCGTGAATTCCAAGTTAAATTAGGCGCCGGCTTTATCGTGGCGTTGACTGGAAACGTATTAACAATGCCAGGCCTACCAAGCCATCCTGCTGCCTTAGACATGGATGTAAAGGATAATGGCGAAATTACTGGATTATTTTAGAATTGAAGGGAATTAAAATATGCCTTATTTTTATATCATTGGATTACTCGTAGTATTGATTGGTGCAGACCAGGGAATTAAGGCTTGGATCAGTGTCACAATTCCGCAGGGGCAGTTCAATGACTTGATCCCAGGAGTTTTATCATTGACTAATTTGCATAACCATGGTGCGGCTTGGAGCATGTTGCAAGGAAAGATGAATTTCTTTATTATCATCTCGATCATCGCCGCCGCAGTTATGGTTTATTATTTGATCAAGCTCCGCCACCACGTTGGCTATGCAATCACCATTTGTTTGCTACTTGCTGGAACGATTGGTAACTTCATTGACCGCTTAGTGCATGGATATGTAGTCGATATGTTTCACTTGGCATTAGATTTACCGTTTTTAAACTTTGTCTTTAACTTTGCTGATGCATGCCTTACGGTCGGGGTAATTATGTTATTGATCATGTTGTGGCGTAGCGATAAGAAAGAAGCTAAGTAATGGCACAACAATTTACAATTACCGACCAAACTGGCCGCCTCGATAAAGTATGCGCCGAATTAATGAAGTCGATCAGTCGCTCGCGGGCGAAAGAACTAATTCAAATCGGCAATATTTTAGTTAATCACCAGACAGTCAAACCTAAATACGAAGTTAAATCGGGTGACCAAATAGAAATATCGATGCCAGCACCCAAAAAGCTAGATTTAGTTGCAGAAAACATCCCACTATCAATCGTATACGAAGACGATGATGTAATCGTTGTGAACAAACCCCAGGGGATGGTAGTGCATCCCGCCCCAGGCCATCCCGACCACACCTTAGTCAATGCGTTATTGTATCATACGCCGCTATCGAACATTAACGGGACCTTGCGTCCTGGAATCGTCCATCGGATTGATAAGGACACATCTGGATTGTTGATGGTCGCTAAGAATAACATGGCGCATGAGTCATTGTCCAAACAACTAAAGGACAAGACTAACGTGCGTAAGTACGTTGCATTAGTTCATGGCGTCATTAAAGATGACCAGGGCACGGTCGATGCGCCATTAGGCCGGGACAAAAAGGACCGGAAAAAACAAGCCATCGTGGCTGATGGGCGGCACGCAGTCACTCACTACCGGGTGTTAGAACGTTTCCTTAACTACACGCTAGTAGAATGTCAATTAGAGACCGGTCGGACCCATCAAATCAGAGTCCATATGAAATCCATCGGACATCCCATCGTAGGCGATCCATTATATGGACCCCGCAAAACGATCAAGGGTGAAGGGCAGTTTTTACATGCTCAAGTCTTAGGATTTGTCCACCCTAGAACGGGAAAACAACTAACTTTTAGTGCCCCGGTGCCACCGATTTTTGAACAAACATTAAAACACCTGCGTCACAGTCAAGCTCGTTATTGACAAATCAATCATATTCAAATATTCTGATAATATATAACCACTGAAATGGTTGCTGGTTCGAGTGATCGAATAGGCAGCCATTTTTATTAAAGAAAGGGAAATGAACATGGCAAAAGTAATTATTGATAAGATGGCAATGCAACGCGCCTTAACTCGAATTACGTACGAAATCATTGAAAAGAACAAGGGAATTGATAACTTAGTCATTATTGGGATCAAGACCCGTGGTATCTACTTAGCAAAACGAATCGCGAATAGGCTACAAAAGTTAGAAAACGTTGAAATTCCGGTGGGCGCCTTAGATATTACCAAGTATCGTGATGACATCGAACATGATAGTGATAAAGAAGAACCAACCGTTGTTGCCAGTGAAGACAACGTATCAGTTGAAAATAAAAACGTGATCTTAGTCGATGACGTATTATATACGGGACGCACCATCAAAGCGGCTTTAAGTGCTATTTCTGAATTGGGGCGGCCGAACAGCATTCGCTTAGCCGTATTGGTCGATCGTGGTCATCGGGAACTACCAATTCGGGCCGACTTTGTTGGGAAGAACATCCCTAGTTCTCAAAATGAAAAGATTCAAGTTTCAGTTCAAGAAATTGATAAACGGGATGCCGTTGAAATCATCAATAAATAATTTCTGGACTGGATAGGAGCAAGAAAATGACAAAACGTTATTTGATATTAGAAGATGGCTCGGCTTATCCTGGGGAAGCCTTTGGTGCCTTGGCGACCACAACTGGTGAAATTATCATTAATTCGAACATGATGGGTTATCAGGAATCAATCACTAATCCGATTTATCATAATCAGATCATTGTTTTTACCCAACCAACGATCGGTAACGTTGGAATTAATCATAAGAGCTATGAATCGATCATCACTAGCATCAAGGGAGTCATTACCAGGGAGTACTCAGATACCATTTTAAATCACCGCCACAAGCAATCCTTGGATACGTTCTTAAAGCAACATGAAATTCCCGGTATTTCTGGCATCGATACGCGTGAATTAGCCCATCGAATCACTAAGCACGGAACCATGAAGGCCAGCATCGTTGACGTGGATGATGAACATGCTTTCGACCAGTTGAACGCTACGGTCTTAACTAATCAACAGGTCACTCAAGTGGCAACTCCCAAGCCATATCCCAATCCCGGCGATGGGTTCAACATTATTGTGATCGATTTTGGACTAAAGCAAGGCATCCTACGTAAATTAGATGAACGGGGCTGTAACGTAGTCGTGGTGCCATGGGATACGACGGTGCAAACGATTCAAAGCTTAGATCCAGATGGTATCGTGATCTCAACGGGACCAGGGAATCCAGCTGATCTACCGAAGTCGATCATAAGTACGATTCAACAACTCCAAACTGAATTTCCGTTATTAGCGATTGGCCTTGGCCATGAACTATTT
Organism: Nicoliella lavandulae; assembly: GCF_037546185.1. Classification (NCBI taxonomy): domain Bacteria; kingdom Bacillati; phylum Bacillota; class Bacilli; order Lactobacillales; family Lactobacillaceae; genus Nicoliella; species Nicoliella lavandulae. The sequence continues at coordinate 1,216,992 of NZ_JAWMWH010000001.1, forward strand.
GCCCTGGCTAACCATGCGACCGTATATAAATTAGCTAACGAACACCATGGTAGTAATCATCCCGTTCGCAAGATCATCACGAATCAAGTCATCTATGTATCGCAAGCCCAAGGATATGCAGTCGATTATAAATCAATCAATCGCGATACATTGATCACGACGTACATCGACTTATATAATGGGACGGTTCAAGGATTAAGACACCGTGACTACCCAGCGTTTTCAGTCCAATTTTCACCAGACGGGGAACCAGGGCCCACGGTAGCTGCTGATATATTCGATGAATTTCTAGAAAATATCGGATCACAAAGGAGGTAAGAGCACATGATCGACCCAAAGATCCATAAAGTCTTAATTATTGGTGGGGGCCCATCCAAAGTCGGCCAGGAAAATGAATTAGATGCTGCGGTCTTTCAAACAATCGTTAGTTTTAAACGCGCGGGCGTCAAAAGCATTGTTTTAGACAATAATCCATATTCAATTGCGACTACTGAGATTCAACCCGCTAGCGCATTCATTGAAGACATTAGCATTGATAATGTGGTTAAGATCATTCAAAGCGAACATCCCGATGCCATTTTACCCACATTAGGGGGCCCCAATGCAATCAGTATTTGTCAACAACTAGTGGAAATGCGTTTACTGGCGAAATATTCCGTTCAACTCTTAGGCCTCTCTAAAAACGCATTAAAGTTAGTTGGTAACCCATTGCGTTTTAGTCAACTAATGAAGGAAGTCCAAGCGCCAATGATCTCATCTACGATCGTTCATTCCAATGCAGAAGCGTTATCCCTAGTAAAAACCGTTGGCTTTCCCATCATCGTCAAACCCGTCCGCTCTTCAATCAATAGTCGCCGGACCATTTGTAATAACTTTGATGATCTAGACATGGCATTGACCGAATCATTCGCGGATTCAACTTTGAATCGTTGTGTAATGGAAAAAAGCATCGTTGGGTATAAAGAGTTGAGCATTTTAGGGATGCGGGATCCGAATGGAACCAAAATGATCATTAATGGGGTCGAAGACATCGATGCCGTTGGAATCCATTCGGGCGATTCGATCGCCGTCTCACCCATCCAAACCATTGCTGACTTTGTTTACCAACACCTCCGTGAGGCGACCTTACGGATCATGGAACAACTAGAGATCGTAGGCGCCTGTGAAGTTAGCTTTGCGTTGAACCCCGATACCGACGACTACTTTGTCACAAAGGTCAGTCCTAATTATAATCGGGGATTTGCTTTGGCTACGCTTGCGACTGGGTATCCATTGAACTATGTTGCCGCCCAGTTGGTCTTAGGGAATGGTTTTGCTGATATTAAATTGCCCCATGGATATGCTAAGTTAACTACGTTTATGGAACCATTAATGGATCGCATTATGATTCGAATCCCATTGTGGCCATACGATAGTCTCAAGAACGTGGATCAACATCTCGATCAGTCAATGAAATCAATCGGTTCAGCCGTTGGGATTGGCCGTACGGTAGAAGAAGCCATCTTAAAGGCCATGCGTAGTTCACAGTTCAACCCCCGCGACGTGTTACCCAACATGGAAGAACTTAGTGACGATGAATTGATCAGCCAGTTGATCCATCCCAAGGCTAGCCGCATCTTAGTGTTAATCGAAGCACTAAGACGCCACTACCCCGTCGAAGATTTATCAGAGTTAACCAAAATCGATCCATTTTACTTTAAACGCTTACAGAAGTTGTTGGCCGTTGAGAACCTAATATTGCGCGAACCACTAACGGAACACTCATTAAAGATCGCCCATCAAAATGGGTTCGGTGATGGGATGTTAGCGGCGACTTGGCAAACTGACCTAGATAAATTAAGATACTTTGCTAAGGTCAACCACAGCATCCCCACCTTTAAAATGATCGAGCCATCGGCAGGCGAAGAACTCCCAGACATTAGATCGTTCTACAGTAGCTTTGAACGGGAAAATGAATCAACTAGATTATCTGATCACTCAGCCTTAGTCATTGGTCGGGGTGGTAATCGACTCGGCCCTAACTCGGCAGCTGATTACTATACGTCCGAAGTGTTAATTCAAATGCATCGGTTGGGATATAAAACGATCCTATTGAATAATAATCCGAACTCGGTCTCCCTTAGTCCCCAGTTAAGTGATAAACAATACATTGAGCCGATTCAAATTGGGGCCATCTTAAATATTGCTGAAGTGGAGAAACCATCGATCGTTGTGGTGCCAGGAAATCGACACTATTTGGTCCGCCAACTCAAACAATATCCGGAATTAAAGGTCGTTGTTTTACCACCTGATCAAGAAACCGGTGTTACCTTACCGCAAAAAACTAGCTTTGCGTTGAACTTCTTTGTCACCAAACAACAAAGTCGCTTCATTAACGCCGTTAAATTAGCGTCGGGCAAGAACCACGAATTAAAGGATATTTCACATTTAGGCTATCCATATGATATTGACGATGCTAAGCTAGCACCATTGATCGAAGATGCCAAAGATTTGATTGGGAACTCATATTGGAAGGGTTTAGTCCAAATCTTAGTCTTAGAAGATCAGGGGCTCTTTAAAGTCGTTGGAATCAGACCCGTTCGCATTATCGAAACCATATTCTTGAATCGAATCACTAATATCAACTGGATCAAAATGTTAGTTAAGCTATATACGAATCAGCTTAGTTCCGATGATTTGGACAAAACGTTCCGCGAATTATCATTGATCCCATACGCTGAAATGACCCCCACGTTCCCATTTTCAGATTTAAAGATTGACCAAAAGGTAGGCAAGACCAACCAAGAAGTCGGTGCGGTCATTACATTTAATCCTGATGAACAATAAAATAAATGGCAAAAAATAAAAAACAATCCTATAAGCATCAAGCTTAAACTAGTGCTTAATTTATAGGGTTGTTTTTTATAATCCAATTTTTAATTTTTATGAATATTAAACGTTCACAAAACGCTTAGCTAAAATAAAGTTGCCAATAGTTGCAGAGTTATTGTCTACTGCACAAGACTTAGTTATTAAATCATTTAAATTAGTAGTATCTACATAATCACTTATTAAATCAACGTATTGTTTTTTAATATTTTTAATCAATTGATCATTTACTACACTACCACCAAGTATAATTTTTTTGGGATGAATAATTAAATTAATTGAAACTACTGATTGTGCTAAGTAGTATGCAATTCGATTCCAAATGGGGCTATTCATGGATAGCTGTTCTCCTGGAATATTAGTTCGAGCCTTTAATGATGGTCCAGATGCCATTCCTTCTAAGCATCCATCGTGAAACGGACAAACGCCATGAAAACTTTTGTCGTCTGAATGCTTAACCACTCTAATATGTCCAATCTCTGGATGCTCACCCAATCCAAAAATATGATTATTGTAAATAATTCCTGCTCCAATTCCAGTTCCGATAGTTAAGTAGACTAGTGAACTTACCTTGATTTCCGATTGTTGTAACAAGAATTGCTCACCAACAGCTGAACCATTAACATCCGTAGTAATAAAAACTGGGACATTAAGTGATTCTTTAATTTTTTTCAGTATATTAACATTTTCCCAAATCAATTTAGGTGTTTTCAAAATACTTCCAAAATGAGAACTATTCAAATCTAAATCTAAAGGCCCAAAGCTAGCAATGCTGATCGAATTGATATTTTTAAATTGTTTAAAATATTTAATTACTTTACTCAAGGTTGATTTAGGGGTTGTAGTTTCAATTCGAATTTGATCTAGAATAGTTAATTTCTCATCACCAACAGAACAAATAAATTTGGTTCCACCTGCTTCAATGCTTCCTAGTAACATTATAATCAGCTCTTTTCATTCAACATTAAATTAAGTTCATCAATTGATACTTTCTTAATAACTGCTTTGCCAATTTCAGATAAATAAATTATGTTTAAATAACCATTATGATTCTTTTTGTCATTCTTAATTTTATTAATTAAATCAGGGGATGTTAATAAATCTGAAGTAATCGGTAAACCAACGTTACTCAAGCGCTTAGATAACTGATCAACTACTTTTGCTTTGTCCTTTGGGTTTGAAAACAGTTCACTGATTTTAATAAGTCCAATCGAAACTGCTTCACCATGCATCAAGTCACCATTACTAAGTTCTTCAACGCCATGCCCAATAGTATGCCCCAGATTTAAAATTTGCCGTATTCCAGATTCTTTTTCGTCATTCATTACAATATTAGCCTTAAAGGTGATTGAGAAGTGAATTAGTTGATCTGCATTATTAATAATATCATTATATGAATTAACACCACTTACTAGTCTCCAAAATTTACCTCCCGCTAATGCAGCACATTTAACAGTTTCAGCGTATCCTTCAACTAAGTTTCTAACTGTAAGTGTATTTAACGTATTTGGATCAATAATTACCATTTTAGGTTGATGAAAACTACCAATAATATTTTTAATATGATTTAAATCAACAGCTGTTTTACCACCAACTGAACTATCAACTTGTGACAAAAAGGAAGTTGGAATTTGAATTAAGTCGATTCCACGCATGTAAGTTGCTGATATAAATCCAGCAAGATCACCAACTACACCGCCACCAAGAGCGATTACTCCATCGCTTCTATTAAATTTTTCATTTGCCATCTCATTAGTGATTAGCTCAAGATTAGTTAGTGATTTTGATTTTTCCCCATGCTCAATGGTACTTACAAAAACCTTAAATCCTTTGTTTAATAAACTCTTTTTAACTATATCTAAATAAATGGGATTAACATTGTCATCAGTAATAATTTTTATTTTACGGTAGTTCCATACCAAACTAATTAGTTTGGCAACATTTTTAATGGCCCCACGTTGGATTATAACTGGATATTCTTCATTAGCAGTTCTTATCTTAATTGTTTCCATTATCATCCCTCCACAATGTTTTTAATCGCACGTGCTTTATTGCATGTAGTTAACAGTTGTTTAGGTGATAGTGCCTGTGCCCCATCTGATAGGGCATGATCTGGATCATCATGAATTTCAATGATCAAACCATCGGCACCAGCTGCGGTTCCAGCCAATGCTTCTGGAACCACTAATTCTGTGTGGCCAGCTGCATGACTTGGATCAATAATAACAGGGTATGGAGTAAGTGATTGTAAAACCGGAACTGCACCAACGTCTAAAGTATTACGAGTGTACTTATTATCAAATGTTCTAATGCCACGTTCAGCTAATATAATTTTATGATTACCCTCAGAGGCAACATATTCAGCAGCATTTAATAAATCATCAATCGTTGCAGCCAAACCTCGTTTAATCATTACTGGTTTATTAGTCTTACCAACAGCTTTTAATAATGAAAAATTTTGCATATTGCGAGCGCCAATTTGAAAAATATCAGTATATTTTTCGACCATATGAACGTGGGTCTCATCCATAACTTCAGTAATTACATCCATATCTAAAGCATCCGCAGCCTGCTTTAAAAATATTAATCCTTCTTCGCCCAACCCTTGAAAAGAGTAGGGTGAAGTTCTTGGTTTGAAAGCACCACCACGAAGAACTGTAGCACCAGCATTTTTAGCTGCTTGGGCCATCTTCATTACATGCACTTTAGATTCAACAGAACATGGACCCGCCATGATAGTAAAATTATTGTTACTAATAATACTATGCTTAGTTTTAATGACTATTGATTCTGGGTGAAATAAGCGACTGCTTTGGACTGCCTTAGGATGTCTTTCAGTTATACTTACTGTTGATGCTAGTTCTTTGTCAGTTAAATCTGATAATGTAATTCCATTAATCGCTAATCGTTCTCCGTTTTGAAATATATCGGTTTTATTTTTAAATCTTTTAGTTAGTTCAGTAATCATTGGTTCATCTTTTGAATTAAATAAAATAATCATGGTAAAAGTCTCCTGTCTTTAATCGATTATAAACAAAATACCCCCTGTAATGGTTTATACCACTACAGGGGGTCAAATAATCGATCCGCAATGGTATAAACCATGTGCGTGACCGAAGTGACATGTTAATAGCTTTTGGCCACACGAAATGGAGTGGTGCTCCATCTCATGTGAGATTGAACATCACTTACCAAAAGCTATAATTGCACTGCACCCCAAAGTTTGTACAAAACTTTGGGGTGTTTTTTTGTGTCTAAATATAAAGTAGAAGATAAATTAAATGTAATTAACGCATACCTAAACGGTATGGGATCGCAAATGGTGGCTAGAAACTTTGGAGTTAAAAGTAGAAATACTGTTTTATGTTGGGTTAAGAGTTACAAAAAACATGGACTAAATGGTCTTAAAAAAAGAAAGAATATAATCGAATACTCTACCAAAGAGAAACAATATATATTAAACTGGATGAAAACGACTAAATCATCTTATCCAGAGGCAGCTTATCATTTTAATATTCCTTCTCCATCAACTATCTGGACTTGGGAAAAACGACTAGAGCAAAAAGGTATTGATGGTTTATTGTCCCGAAGGGAAAGAAAAGCCATGACAAAAAGGAAAACTAACAAAGCCGAATCAAACAATACTAATACCGATAAAGAAAAATTGAAGAAGATTGAAGAAGAAAATTTAATGTTGAGAATAGAGAATGACTTCTTAAAAAAATTGAGGGCCTTAGACGACGAAGAAGACCAGAAGTAATTATTAAAATAATCGACGAACTAAGGCTGAAATACCATACCACTAAAACATTAATACTAAAGGCATTAAGGATATCTAGAAGTACTTATTATTATATTAGATCAATCCAAAATAAGCCTGATAAGCACGCTGAAATCGCTAAAATTATCAAGGATATTAAAGATAAAAATAAATCCTACGGATATAGAAGAGTGTGTTTAGAATTAACTAATCGTGGATACCGTGTTAACCACAAACTAGTATTAAAGATAATGAAAAAGAATAATTTACTATCTTCATCATATTCAAGAAAAACACGTAAGTATAATTCCTATCGTGGTCAGGTTGGAAAACTTAAATCAAATCAATTAAATCGAAGATTTAATACTGACAGACCATATCAAAAGCTCTGTACTGATATCAGTGAATTCAGATATGGAAATTGTGATATTAATCATCGTATTTATCTTTCACCTATTATGGATTTATTTTCTGGTGAAATAATATCCTATAACATTAGCAGCCATCCAAATATGAACTGTGTTATGAAACCGTTGAAAGAAGTTATTCAATTAGTTAAGGATTTACCATACAGAACGACAATTCATAGTGATCAGGGAGCTCAGTATCAAAGTCATATCTGGCAAAAAGAGCTTAAGAAGAATAAGATATTTCAAAGTATGTCCCGTAAGGGGAATTGTATAGATAACTCACCTATGGAATCATTTTTCCATATTATGAAAGCTGAAATCATGGACTGTAATTATGACTTTAAAGAAGATTTAATGTCGTCAATGAAAATATGGATTGATTATTACAATAATCATCGTATTAAAACAAAACTAGGCGGAAAGTCACCGGTTCAATACCGGAAACTTTCCGCCTAGGAAAAACAATATAATAATGTACAACTTTTGGGGTGCACATCAAATAAAGAATCGTCATTCTATTTTTTAACATGTCAATTGCCTCCGTAAAATTAATTTATGATTAGAATAATACACTGTTTTTTAATAATGTCAATTAATAGTTATTATTTATTTATAAATAAACAGTTATAAATGCTGATTTTAAAGTAATCAATGCAATCTAGAAACTATTTAATCTTATTTTAATTTAAAATGAGATTGTAATTAAAGTTAATCATTAACTAAAGTAATAAAGGACTACTCCAAGATTAAATTAAAGTAGTCCTTTCAAAATTATTGATTTAAATTAGCTCTTAAGTGCTCCACTACTTCTTTTGTGGGGGTCACATAGAGTGTTGACTGTCCTTCATAAGTTACGAAACCAGGTTTAGCACCATTAGGCTTTTTAACGTAGCGGTCCTGCACATAATCAACGGGAACATTAGCCGAATCACGTCCCTTGGAGAAATAAGCAGCTAGCATGGCTGCTTGGACCAACGTTTCTTCACTGGGGGCAAATGACCGAACAATAACGTGGGAACCATGAATCTTTTGAACGTGCATCCAGATGTCTCGTTTATCCGCCGTTTTCATAGTTAATTGGTCATTTTGCAGGTTATTCTTACCCACTAGGATAATAGTGCCATCATCCGCTTTAAATTGCTCAGGCTTGCTGATTTTACTGCGGGCGGCCTTCTTCTTATGATTTTGATGCTGGCCCTTTAAATAACCGCCTTGTTTCAATTCTTCTTTAATATCATCTAAGTTACTAGGGTCGGCCAATTCAATTTGTGAGAGGATACTTTCAAAGTACTTAATTTCAGCTTCAGTTAAGCGCATTTGTTCACTAACGTATTGAATCGCATTTTTCTTTTTTTGATACTGTTTAAAGTACCATTGAGCGTTTTGGGAAGGCGTTTTATCAGGTGCTAATTTAATCTTGATGGGATTATTATCATCGTAGAAGTTAGCAAGTTCTACCATTTTAGCGCCATGTTGGACTTGATTGAGATAGGTCGTTAAGATCTCACCTTTGATGCGATAGTCATCAGCGAACTTAGTATCATCTAGAGTCTTCGCTAGTTTTTTAAGCTTAGTCCGGTTCTTCTTTAACTCATTGCGAGTCACCCGGATCAAAATGCCACCTTGTTCTCGCACCCGATCCTTTTGCGCCTTTGTTTGATAGTAGGCATCTAATAGTTGACTGAGGGATGCGTATTGCTTAGTAGCATTCGTTGGATCAACTGGTTCAAATGCTAAAAAGTCAGGTTTTTCTGTATCAACTAAAGTGGGGGTAGGGTGGTCAAAGTTGGTAAAGAATTTTTGAAAACCATCCATTAAGTTAGTGGATTGATGAAGGGCTAGTGCTAATTGGAGCGATGTATCTTTACCTAGCCCTTGAAACGTCTTTCGAAGCGCCGTTGCTAATACGTCTTGATTGGGATATTGGGTCGTTAATTCCTTTAACTTTGCGGCATCATTAAATTTAAACGGGTCGATCAAATCTTGTTTAGGTGGATTAATATATTCGGAGCCGGGAAGGACCGTCCGATAACGACTCTTATCCGGGCCGATACGCTTGATGGAATCAATGATTTGGCGATCAGAGCCATCGACTAAGATGATGTTACTATGCCGGGCCATGATTTCTACGATCAAGACAATTGACTTTAAGTCACCAATTTCATTTCGAGCGGTGAAATGAAATTGCATTACCCGATCATTAGCAGATTGAGTTACTTGGGTTAGAATACTACCACTTAGGTATTTCCGTAGGGTCATATTAAAATTAGTAGGAACAGCTGGATTTACATAGGGGATGGCTGTTACTTGGACCCGTGCATAACTAGGATTAGCAGATAATAACACGGGATAGTTTTGATGATTGGATCTAATCGTTACGATAATTTCATTGGGATAGGGCTGGTTAATTTTAGAGATACGGCCCCCCTTTAATTCATTGTTTAGTTCGTTTACCATTGCATGGGTAAAACTTCCGTTAAAGGACACTTAAAATCACTTACTTTCGAAAAAAATGTATAACTACATTATAACAAAAAAATAGGGCGATTATTATTCGAGCAACTTTTAATGGTATAATTAGGACTATAATTTACAATTTAAAGGATGGATGCATGAATGAAAATTGCAATTGTAACCGATAGTACAGCTTACTTATCATCGGATGAATTAACGAAATATAATATCCATATTCTACCAATTTCAGTTATTATTGATGGGCAGACTTACGATGAAGGGGTCAATATCAATACTGCTGAATTTTATCAAAAGTTACAATCTGCGCATACGTTTCCAAGTACTGCTCAACCAGCCACTGGGAAAATCATTGAACTATATGATCAACTAGCTAAAGCAGGGTATGATACCGTCATCAGTATCCACTTAGCCAGTACCATTTCTGGATTATACGGTCAAATCAAAACATTAGCCCCAACGATCAAGAATATTAATGTGATCCCTTATGATTCTAAAATTACAGTTAAATTAATGGGTAACCTAGCCATTGCAGCTGCTCAAATGGCGGCAGCTGGTAAGCAACCAGATGCAATCATCGCTGAATTAGACCGGATTCGGGCTACGATTGATGAAATCTTTATCGTTGATGATTTGAAGAACCTTGTAAAGGGGGGCCGATTGTCAAATGCAGCAGGGATGGTTGGGAGTCTTTTACACATTAAGCCACTGCTAACGTTTGACGACCAAAGCGATAAAATCGTTGCTTTTGATAAAGTCCGTACTAGAAAGCGAGCATTAAAACGGGCAGAGGAAATATTCCAATCAAGAACTGCTAATTTAGATTATCCGTTAAAGGTCATTATCATTAATGGAAACGACCCAGCAGATGGTCAAATTTGGGCTGATCAAATTAAAGCATTACGTCCAGACATCACCGTCACGCAAAGTTACTTTGGGACTGTGATTGGTGCACACCTGGGTAATAAGTCATTAGCATTAGCGTGGATGATTGACTTTGATAAGTAATGATATTGTATTTTTGTTAATTTAATCACAAAAATAGTAGGAATCGAATTGTGATTTAAAATGTTTTTTGAATTCGTTAGTAATAATTCATGATTAGCCAATCATCATTTGGATAAAACACGAACTATTTAACTAATCAATATGTATAGCATTCGGTATTGATTAATTTAGTTATCCAGTGTAGAATTAAAACTATTGTGATGATTTTAACAATTATTGCAAAATCAGGAGTAGGGATTAGCGCGTCAAGTGCCATTGGAACGGAATGTGAACTTTGGACGAAAAACGAGCGTTTGCGATGTTAATCCCGCATTCGCCACAATCATAGTGGCAGCTCTATATTTTAGGAGATGTCTCTTTTGCATACACAAAAGAATATTTTTGCAAAGCCTAATACTAGTGGGATTGCGATTTTAGGTTTATTGACTGCAATTCGATTAGTATTAGGGAGTAGTTTGTTTACGTTTGGGAACAATTACATTCAATTTAGTTGTGCGTTTATCGCAACGTTCTTTATTGGAATGTGGTTCGGACCATTCTGGGCAGCAATTATTAGTGGGTTCGCTGATATCTTTTTAACACTAACGTCTGGGCAACTATACTTTCCAGGTTTTACGTTATCAGCAATCGTTGGTGGAATCATATTTGGAATCTTTTTCTATCAACGCAAGCCAACCCTTAAATCAATCATAATTTCGCAACTATTGGTAATCGTGATTGTTAACTTATTGATGAATACCACGTGGGTCGTAATTTTGAATCATATCCCATTTGAAACGATATTTGTGCCAAGATTAATTAAGCAAATATTTACATTCATTATTCAAGTGTTGGTATTGTATGCAATTACCAGAAATAAAACGATCACTAACTTAGGTAATCGCTTTAGAAAATAAATTAATCAAATGCCATCGGTTTTTAAACCGATGGTTTTTTAGTTCTGATTGATCAGTAGGTGGAGCGTTGGTTTGAATTAACACTTATTACTTTACATAATATGTATTATCTGAAGTTAATTAAAATAAAAATGAAAAGCTAACTCTAAATTAGCTTTTCATTCAGCATTAACACTAAACAATATCCATCTAATATAAACTAGTCATTAACTTATCAAATACACGGGTTGGTAAAATTGTGTGTAATAAGATTAGCGTTCTAGCACCACGTCCTACTAAATATCTAGCTCTGGGATGCTTTGATAATGCGGCTTTGGTAATAACCTTAGAAACAACCATTGGCCCAGATAATAATTTTGATTGGTATAATTTTTTAAAGCCTGCAGCAGCCTTATCGGCCGTTCGAGCGTATGGCGTATCATGAGCAGATTGTTTAAGATGATCAGCAGCAATAATTCCCCAGTTAGTCCTAATCGCACTAGGTTCAATGATTACTACATCAATGCCAAATGGCTTAACTTCCATTCTGAGCGCATCGCTAAATGCTTCTAATGCGTACTTAGTTGCGTGATACCAAGCACCCATGAAACTCGTAAAGCGCCCACCCATTGAAGATGTATTAATAATTCGGCCTGATCGTTGCTTTCTCATATATGGCAATACTTGCTTGGTAATTGAAGCTAAACCAAATATATTAACATTAAATTGTTGTTTAGCTTCTTTAATTGATACCGCTTCAATGGGACCGTATGATCCGTATCCAGCATTGTTAATTAAGATATCAATTCGACCTTCGTTATTGATAATGGTACTAATGGCGGTACTAATTGACTGCTCATCAGTAATGTCTAAGCTAACTGGTACGACCCCGAATGATTTTAATTCAGCTAGTCGTTCTACTCGTCTAGCGGCCCCATATACTTTATTGCCATCCTTAGCTAATAGTTTAGCGGCTTCGAACCCAATCCCACTACTGGCACCGGTAATTAAAATAACTTTCATTATTTGGCATCCCCCTTTTATTGATATTTTAATTTTAACCTATAATGACAAAAAGGACGACTAGAAATTAATCTAATCGTCCTTTATCATCAGATCATTATAGATAGTGCATCCCACCATCGACCATGAATGATTGTCCCGTAATGTATTCTGTTTTTGGATTAACTAACCATGAAACTAAGTTAGCTACATCAGCGGGAGTGGCTTCTCTTCCACGACCAATTTCAGTTAGTACATCGGCTTGTTGTTCTGGGATGGAAATGCCCTTGATTGCAGCCGTCCGTTTATCGATAGCATCCCGCATTGGCGTTCTAACCACCCCAGGATTGTAGGCATTAACGGTAATGTCATCTTTTGCCAATTCCTTAGCTGCAGATTGGGTCAAGCCCCGAATACCAAACTTAGAAGCTGAATAAGCACTTTGTAGAGCAGATGCTTCAACCCCAGCTAGTGAAGCTGCGTTCACGATCCGCCCACCGTGTCCTTGCTTCAAGAATTGCTTAGCTGCAGCTTGAATCCCCCAGTAAGTTCCCTTTAAGTTAACGTCAATTAATCGTTCGAAGTCCTTTGGATCAGAGTCGACAAAGGATTCGATGAAGGCGATCCCAGCATTGTTGACCCAGACCGCTAATTCACCAAGATCATTGATAGCATTAGTCAATAGATCAAATACTTCATTTCGATTAGCCACATCCAATTGATAGGCCTTAGCCGTACCACCAGCTTCGTTGATTTCATTAGCAACTTGTTCAGCTGTAGTTGGATTAATGTCTGCTACGGCAATTGAATAGCCTTCTTTAGCTAATTGATGGGCAATGCCAGCTCCAATTCCTTGACCTGCACCAGTAATTACTGCTAATTTTCCCATTATGATTACCCCTTTCAAAATAAAAGAACCCATCATCCTAAAATTAAGGACGAAAGGGTTCTTTTCCGCGGTACCACCTTGATTTGATAATACAGTCATTATCACACTTCAGATATAATTAATATCCTAACTCAATAACGGGAGTTCCCGATGTTACCTAGCCATTGGTTCAGCAACATTTACCATCATTAGACCATCTTCGGTTAGGAATTATTAATGCCTTCCACCATCTACACCTCGCTGTAAATAATTGCACTAACCTACTCATCTGTTAGTTTCGTACTATTTAATTATTACCTTCATTATAATGGCTTTAAAATGAAAGTCAACATTATTATCTCATCATTTTCTAATTATTTAGCAACTAATTTACCACCGCCGGATAACTTGTAGGTTTGTCCATTGAGCCATGAATTAGCTTGGTTACTCTTATCATAGTAAATGGTGTGCCCATTTGATTTAATGTCTTTGATTGAAGCCTTACTACCACTTAATGCGGTAATGTATGAATCCTTTGTAACGTTCCATTGGCTACTACCGTCTAAGCTGAGTTTAGTGGTCCCTTTAGCATCACTACTGTTGATACTACCAGTCAAGACACTATTATTCTTTAAGGCTAGGTTGAGCGTACTGCCACTAGCTACTTCGATGTTGCCGGTCAAATGTTGTTTAGTAGCGTTGAAAGTTAAGTTACCACCGTTGCTACTACTGCTGCCCCATCGATCTCCTGCAAGCCGGATCAAGGTATCGGAAGCATTCGATAATTTAACATCCCTTAAATTGACCGTAGCCTTTGTGTTAGTAACGTAGAACAAAGCTCCCGTATGGTTAGTTGTCCCCTTTGAGCCTGATGCGACCTTAGAAGTTAATGAACCGCCCTTCATGGTAAAGGTGGCGTTTCCACTATCAGCATCTCCAGACATACTTTGGTATAACATGACCCCATTGTTTTGGTTAGCTGTTAGGTGAGAGTTAGCTACATTGATCGAATTATCACCTTCAATTACAGCTGCTTCAGCACCACTAGCGTTCCCTTGGACGTTTTTCACGCTAATTTTACCAGTGGAGTAGATAATGGGTGAGCCGTTACCAGAAGTTTTTAGGTTCCCGGTATTCAATACGACCGTCCCACCACCACGATCATTGGCTAACGTAGCTGAGTGACTACCCTTAGTAGTAATATTAGCGTTATTGGCGATGATGGTTCCCTTTTGGGTCGCATCTAGACCACGGGATGAGTCCTTACTAGTATTGATCTTAGCATGGTTCAACTTAATGGTCGCGCCACTGCCCGTAGCGAACACTCCGTTGGCTCCGTTAGCATTAGTCGTTTCATTTAAGTTATTGACGGTTGCCGAAGCCCCCTTAGTCACTAACAGCCCAGCATTTTGACCATAAAAGTTACTATTATCATCACTGGTCGTGTTTCCAGTCTTATTGATCGTGGCGGAATTTAACGTTAGTTTGCCACCGCTTTTAACGTAGACACCAGATTGATTAGCATTCGTTGCACTAACTTTAGCATTACTAATCGTTTTTTGGGTACTAACAACTTGCTTTCCCGCTAGCTTGGCGTTGCTACTGCTGCTGCCTGCTGGTTTAGCGGGTGGATTCGTCGTTGTCGCATGGACTGCGGGCATATTTTCTGTAATTGGAGTGGCGGTGAACCCCAACAACGTAGCGCTTAATAGGATTGAGGTTAAAATGCGTTTACCGTATTTTTTCATTGTAAGAACCTGCCTTTGCTTAATTAATTATTATTTGAGGTTAATTTAAAGCTGCGTCAATCAATTACTGATGACTTGGTTTAAATTGTTAATATTATATCTGTAATCTAGTGATAACCAAAGCTAATTCCCCCGATTCAAACAAAGCTTATCATTCATAACCAAACGTTTAACATCTTAAAAAAATAGCAACTAAATTCAGATGAATTTAGTTGCTATTATATTAATGCTTATTTTTTATGCTTTGCCGGTAGCTTGTGATTACCCTTTGGGGCACCCTTAGGCGCTTTGCCCGGCTTTTTACCCTTTGGCATCTTGCCCATCTTTTTCATCTTGGGCTTTTTTGTATGCTTAGCAGTGGCGGCGTTAGCATTAGTTGAATGAACCGCAATTGCAGTGGTAGCCGTTGTCCCCACCATCACCGTTGCTAATAACATTGTTGAAAGGACCTTTCGCATTGATTGTTTCATTATCTTCACTCCTCATTAAAAAGTTAATCTGGTCATTGACCAATTAACATTATATGTGAAGTGAAACGAGAAAGTAGCTTTTTAGTTGATAATAAAATGAAACTTAAGTATCGTTATTAATTATTTAAGCACTTAAAAAAATACTAATAATTAGCCAAAATCAATCGTATCAAAGATGTTGCGCTTAGTAATTTCATCTAAGCCTAAGTAGTGCAAAGTCATCGCCTCACTAGAGTGATTTAGTGATTGCATGACCAATGCAATATTATGATTAGTTTGTTCATAAAGCCGATATGCCCCCGTTTTACGCATCGTATGCGTACCTAAGTAATCAATATCTAATAATTCACCAGTCCGCTGCATAATCTTATAAAACTGGTTCACTGTAATGTGTTTGTTGGGATACATGATCGATGGAAATAACCACTCGGAAGTTTGCTGACGATCACGAAGCAGCTTGCGTCGCCACTGTTGATAAACTAATAAGTCGTTAGCGACAGGTTTTAAATAAAGCCGATTTTGTTTACCAGTCTTTTGATCATGAATATAACTACTGTCCCTTAAGATGTCATATTCATCAAATACATCGGAATATTTTAATTTCATCACGTCACTACACCGGAGTAAAGTTGCCTTGCCTAGTTGAAAAATCATGTAATTTCTAGGCCCGCTTTTAGCAAAGTTGTTTTTCAGCGTATCCTCTACCTCCAATAGGACCTGATCGTCCTTAATTGGATATACTTTTTCTTCTGCCATTGTTAAACACCACCCGCTTTTTATTATATCACTATTTATTGGTTATTTTTAAAAACAGTGATATAAAAATAAGCATATTTTAATAGCGTTGATTTAACAGCATTTACATCTCACGGTTAGGTACTAACCGTGATATAGAAAAATAGTAATCGAATCAAGGTAACATCCTCAGACGCGCTGAGCCATCGACTTCAAGCATTAAGATAATCACTTTATCGTAGTCGATTGATTAAAATAAAAAAGCCATCGGATAGTTTATCCAATGACTTTAAATGGTTCAGCAATTAATCTGTAATTATTTTGTGCCCCAGTGTTGTTTCTTAAAGGCTTCACGACCGCCACTTTCTTCGATCACATAACGGAATGGATCTTTCTTGTAGAAGTCTTGGTGGTAATCTTCAGCTGGGTAAAATGGTTTAGCATCTTCGATTTGAGTCACAATAGGTTCATCAAACTTGCCACTCTTTTGTAAATCTTCCTTAGATTGTTCAGCAATCTTACGTTGTTCAGGACTATTTACAAAGATAACTGGGCGATAACTGTCACCACGGTCTTGGAATTGACCGGAAGCATCAGTTGGATCAGTTTGTTGCCAGTAAATTTCGACTAATTTCTTGTATGAAATTTTACTTGGATCGAACGTAATTTTGA
Source organism: Nicoliella lavandulae (assembly GCF_037546185.1). Lineage (NCBI taxonomy): Bacteria > Bacillati > Bacillota > Bacilli > Lactobacillales > Lactobacillaceae > Nicoliella > Nicoliella lavandulae. Next base: position 1,233,880 of record NZ_JAWMWH010000001.1, read on the forward strand.
CTGCTTCAGTATGGCCAGTAGTGTGACTACATACTTGTTCATAAGTTGGATTTGGAACATGGCCACCCGTATATCCTGAAACGACCTTTTCAATTCCAGGAATCGTGTCAAATGGTTTTACCATGCACCAAAAACATCCTCCAGCAAAAATAGCAGTTTCCATTAAGCATCCCTCTTTCTATGATTAATTTATATTATTTAAAGTATTTAAGGTAATCGCCGTAGCCCGCTTCTTTTAGTTTATCAACGGGGATGAACTTAAGGGCAGCGGAATTAATACAGTATCTTAAGCCACCACGGTCTTTAGGGCCGTCTGGGAATACGTGACCCAAGTGGGAGTTAGCATCCTTGCTCCGCACTTCATTTCTAACCATCCCATATGACGTATCTAGGTTCGACTTAATATTTTGGTCATCAACGGGTTTAGTAAATGCAGGCCACCCACATCCAGAATCATACTTATCTCTAGATGTGAATAGTGGTTGACCACTAACAACGTCAACATATAAGCCGTCTTCAAAGAAATTATCATATTTACCGGTAAATGGGGCTTCGGTTCCGGCATTTTGTGTTACATTATATTGTTCGCTAGTTAACTTACTTTTATCATAATTTGGCATTTTTTAAATCCCCCCGAATAATTATATCTTACACTACATATTATAAGTTTAAATAAATTGGCACTAATTGCAAACAATATGCTTCAGTGATCTTAATTATTCTTAGGGTACAAATTAACCAGCCCTAAGCTGAATCGAACCGCTTAAGACTGGTTAATAATGAAAATGGTTTTAATTATTCAAATGCTTCAGTTAATGGAGGCACCACTTGTTTCTTACGTGATACTACATCAGGTAGGTTCATAACGCCTTCATCGTTCAAACTACCATTAAATGCTTTTTCAACGGCAGTCTTAGGTTCACCAGTAACGATCAATGCAGAGTTACTGTCCAATACGTTAGTAACCAATACTAAGTAAAGGTCGAATCCATTAGCATCGGATGCCTTTTGCATTGCGGCTTTGATTTCATCAGTCCGCTTCAAAATATCTTGAAGGTCAACTACATTGATTTGGTCGATACGAACGTTCTTGCCACCCATTGTGAATGACTTAGCGTCTTGGTCAACTAATTCGTCAGCAGAACTAGCATCAACATTAGTACCAGCCTTAAGCATCTTGATACCGTAATCCTTGTAGTCAACATCAGCAATCTTAGCTAATGCTTCAACTGCCTTACGGTCAGTATCAGTAGTGGTTGGTGATTGAAGTAATAATGTATCTGAAATAATCGCAGATAACATTAAGCCCGCCACCTTAGCAGGAATTTCCACGTTTTCTGATAAGAATAACTTGTAAATGATCGTACTAGTACAACCTAGGGGTTCTTCTAACATGAAAAGTGGCTTTTCAGTTTCAAAGTTACCAACTTTATGGTGGTCAACAACGTGGGTGATCGTAAGGTCCTTAATGTCACTGACACTTTGTTGGGCTTCATTATGGTCAACTAACATCACGGAGTCTACTTCTGGCTTAGCAGCAGTAATTACCCGTGGGGCTGGTTCGTCAAAGTAGTCTAATACGAACTTAGTTTCATCATTTGGTTCGCCTAATGCAACGGCTTCAACATCGTAACCTAATTTAGTTTGTAAATATGCATATGCTTTTGCAGCATTGATTGCATCTGTATCTGGATTTTGGTGTCCGAAAATTAATTCTTTACTCATTATGATTGCTCCAATTCTATTAGATAATTTATAATGATGCTTCTATCTTATTTTATCACTTTTTGTATTTTAATTTAAAGCTTTTTGAATAGAAAGCGGTTGTCCCTCTGATTTAACATCGATGATAAACGACCCATTCGAGTATCGTTCACTCATCGGATGATCAGCTGGGACTACATCGTGGACCCGCCGATGATCAGTATAGATATGCAATGGTGCATTTAAATCAGTTTCACTAACGGTTACAAAACTAGTGATGGTGTGCGGATTGGCCTTTAGTGCCTTTAAGATAATTACGCCCCGCCGGCCCCGGCCAGCTAGTGGAATCTCATTAACAGGGAGGTTTTTATAGCCACCGCGTTGCGTAACGATTGCCATGATATCATCAGCTGTTGCTAACGTACAATTAGCAACTTGGTCATCGTCCTTTAAATCAATAGAGCGAACCCCAGTACTCTTTGCTCCACTAAATGAGACTTCTGACAACGCATATCGAGTAGCCAAGCCTTGTTGACTCGCAACAACTACTTCTAAGTTATCTACGTTCATACTTGGATCAATATATTCAACGTTCAATACGGATGCGCCTGGATGCTTCAGCTTTTCATAGACACTAGCATGACTCTTATAAGTCCGGCCTGGTAAGAGCTTTGCAAATTCAGTTAACTTCACATATCCATCACTAGTGGCGATCAAGTAACTACCAGTAGCCTTTAGGTTTTTGAACGCAAAGGTCTTGATGATCTTTTCATCATTGGCTAACCCAATGGTTTGTGAAATGTGTTCGCCGGTATCCTTCCACCGCGTATCCGTAATTTTGAACACGGGCCGGTAAATCAAATGCCCTAAATTAGTGAACATCATTAAGTGATCTCTAGTGTTCAACTTACGCATGAAGATGGGATGATCATCGGCTTTTAAACCGTTCTCATTGGCTTCAGAAGCCCGGTAAGAACGGATGCTACTGCGTTTGAGGTACCCATCATCACTAACTAAAACAACTACATCTTCGTCTGGCACCGTGACCTTAGTACTGATCTTAAGGTTTTCAATTTCAGCTTGAATGACACTTTGCCGAGGAGTAGCGTATTGTTTCTTAATGGATCTGAGTTCGTTTCTAAGCACTAGGTCGAGTTGCTTAGCATCCCCTAAAATCGTCTTGTAGTTATCAATACGCTTAGCTAATTCTTCAGCTTCCGTATTTAGTTGTGTAACGTCCGTATTAGTTAGGCGATAAAGTTGTAAGTTCACGATTGATTCCGCTTGTGCCCTTGAGAAATCGAATTGCTCAATTAAATTATCACGAGCAGCGGACTTATTGTTACTAGCCCGAATCGCCTTAATGACATCATCTAAAATGGACAACGCTTTGATCAATCCTTGTACAATCTCTTGTCTATCCAAGGCCTTGTCTAAATCAAATTGGGTCCGTTTTTTAACGACTAATCGTTGGAAATCCAGATATGATTTTAACGCATGTTTTAAAGATAGGCGTTCGGGACGCATATCATCAATGGCGACCATGTTGAAGTTATATGAAATCTGTAAGTCGGTGTTCTTGAAGAGATAGTTCAAGATCCCCTTAGCATCAACGTCGCGTTTTAATTCAATTGCGATCGATAGCCCGTTACGATCACTTTCATCGCGGACTTCAGCAATTCCTTCGATTTTCTTGGCAATTCGAATTTCATCGATTTGCTTTACTAACTGAAGCTTGTTCACTTCATATGGAATTTCAGTCACCCGAATTAACTTTTTATTGCCCCGTAATGTTTCTAATTCAGTTTTAGAACGGACTGCGATTCGACCTTTGCCCGTTTCATAGGCCTTCTTGATTTCATCGATTCCTTGAATGATTCCACCAGTGGGGAAATCAGGGCCCTTAACATATTTCATTAAATCGTCTAGGGATGCATCAGGGTGTTTTTGTAGTTCGATCACAGCATCAATAACTTCACCTAAGTTGTGCGGTGGAATTTCAGTGGCATATCCAGCTGAAATTCCAGTGGCCCCATTCACTAATAGGTTCGGGAAGCGGGCAGGCAGGACTACTGGTTCGTACTCAGTATCATCAAAGTTCAATACCCACTCTACGGTATCTTTATCAATATCGCTGAGCATTTCACCAGCGATTTTACTGAGCCGCGCTTCGGTATACCGCATTGCAGCAGGTGGATCACCATCCATTGACCCATTATTCCCGTGCATTTCAATCAATGGTTCTTTTAGCTTCCAGCCCTGACTCATCCGGACTAGGGCTTCATAGATCGAGCTATCACCGTGAGGATGAAAATTCCCCATGACATTTCCGACTGACTTAGCAGCCTTTCGGAATCCTTTATTGTAGGTGTTTCCATCTTTGTTCATTGCATAAAGGATCCGGCGTTGAACTGGTTTTAACCCATCACGAACGTCTGGTAACGCCCGTTCTTGAATGATTGATTTTGAGTAGCGGCTGAACCGTTCACTCATAATGTCTTCAAGCGTTAAACGTTCGATCGTTTGTCCATCTTTCAATTAAGTTGGCCTCCTTGGATTATTATTTAGCAGTGTTATCTAAGATACTCCCATCTTCTTCTAGGTTGAATTGAACGTTATTTTCGATCCAGTCCCGTCTAGGAGCTACCTTATCACCCATTAGCGTTGTCACGCGCCGTTCTGCTAGTTTGGCATCATCAATGTGCACTTGAATCAACGTTCGCGAACTAGGATCCATGGTCGTTTCCCATAGTTGATCGGCGTTCATTTCACCAAGTCCTTTGAACCGTTGTAAGCTATAAGGCTTTTTGAATTGCTTGGTTACCTTTTCCATTTCATCATTGGTCCAGGCATAGGCGATCTTGTCTTTTTTACCCACTTTCTTTTGCACCTTGTAAAGTGGTGGTAAGGCAATGTAGACCCGGCCAGCTTCGATCATTGGGCGCATGTACTTGTAAAAGAAGGTTAATAACAAAATTTGAATATGGGCCCCATCATCATCGGCATCGGTCATGATGATGATCTTGTCATAATTAGCATCTTGGATGTTGAAATCAGAGCCTACGCCAGCGCCCACGGTATAGATCATGGTGCTGATTTCCTCATTTTTCATAATGTCTGGTAACTTGGCCCGTTCGGTATTTAAGACCTTACCACGTAACGGTAAGATGGCTTGATGCTTACGATCCCGGCCCTGTTTAGCAGAACCACCGGCAGAATCCCCTTCGACTAAGAACAATTCATTCTTAGAAGCATCTTTTGATTGGGCAGGCGTTAGTTTGCCAGACAATAGCCGTTCTTTTTTACGTTTCTTATTACTACCACGACTTTCATCCCGGGCTTTCCGGGCTGCATCACGCGCTTGTTGGGCCCGTAAGGCTTTTTGGACTAGTTGTTGGGCGAACTCACCATTTTCCATGAGGAAGTAGCCTAAGTGTTCGCTCACGATACTATCTACGATCGAACGGGCCTCAGGTGTTCCTAACTTACCCTTAGTTTGACCTTCGAATTGAAGGAGTTCTTCTGGGATCTTCAGTGAAATGACGGCTGAGAGCCCTTCACGCACGTCACTACCGTCCAAGTTCTTATCCTTGCCCTTAATTAAGCCGACCTTTTTAGCATATTCATTGAATGCCTTAGTCCAAGCACTTCTAAAACCAGATTCATGGGTCCCCCCATCCTTGGTCCGCACGTTGTTAACAAAGGACAACGTATTTTCTGTATAACCGTCATTATATTGAGCAGCAACATCAACTTCAATCCCATCCTTTTGTCCGGAGAAGTTCATAACTGGTCCAATGGTGTGTTTACCCTCATTTAAATAGTCAACGAATTCCGCAATTCCTTGTTCAAAATGAAACTCATCATGTTTAGCGGGAGTCTTCCGTTCATCCGTTAAGGTGATTTTGATTCCCTTAAGCAGGAATGCCGACTCGCGTAACCGTTCTTTTAACGTGTCGTAGTTAAATACGGTGGTGGTAAAAATGGCTGGATCTGGTTTGAAGGTCACCGTAGTCCCACTGTGTTCCTTGGTCTTGCCAAGGTCTTTTAGGGTCCCTACTGGATGGCCACCGTTCTTGAACGTCTCAGTATACTTATGCCCGTCACGAACAATGGTAACTTCTAAGTTAGTCGATAGCGCATTTACCACACTCGACCCCACTCCGTGTAGTCCACCGGAGGTTTTGTACCCCCCGTTTTCAGAAAACTTACCCCCGGCATGTAATACCGTTAGGATAACTTCGGGCGTTGGTTTACCAGATGAATGCATTCCCACTGGCATCCCCCGTCCATGGTCAACAACAGTCAAACTATTATCGGGATGGATCGTCACATTAATTTCGTCACCATAGCCGGCTAATGCCTCATCAACGGCATTATCAACGATTTCATATACCAAGTGATGTAATCCGGTCCCATTAGTGGATCCAATGTACATCCCTGGTCGTTTACGAACGGCTTCTAGCCCCTCCAATACTTGAATGGAGGAATCATCATATTCTTGTTTTGATTTAGCCATTATGAGAAAACTCCTTTATCTTACAATCTACAATCTATATAATCATAACTTATTTATTTAACTTTGCAAATTTTTATTCGAACAAACGTTCTGATGGGATGTGGTATAATAATTGAGTAATTAAAACAAATTTAAAATACTAGCAGGATTTGATTAGTCGCTAGTAATCGATTTTACCATTTACTGGGGGTTTCTTTTTGAAAATTACAGTCCTATTAATAATAGCATACTTACTAGGTTCCATTCCGAGCGGAATTTGGATCGGTAAATCTTTTTTCAATGTTGACGTTAGAAAGCATGGTTCTGGTAACATTGGAACTACGAATACATTTCGGGTCCTAGGTCCCATTGCAGGCTCGATCGTTTTGTTCATGGACATTGCTAAGGGATCACTGGCTGCAGCATTGCCGTTGTTATTCAATATTAATTTTGGCAATATTCATTTGACCGAATTAATTTTTGGCTTGTTCGCAATCATTGGACATACCTTTTCCATCTTTGACCGCTTTAAGGGTGGTAAGGCGGTAGCCACTAGTGCCGGGATGCTTTTGACCTATAATCCAATTTTGTTCATCTTAGCGACATTAGTATTGATCTTAGTATTGTACTTAAGCAGTATGGTTAGTTTAGCTAGTTTGTGTACGTTCGTTTTCGTGACGATCGTAGCACTAGTTATCCATGATTATCTACTGGCGACCATCGCAATTATTCTAACCATCTTCGTGGCATACCGACACCGGCAAAATGTCGCTCGGATTATGCAGGGCAATGAGAACTTAGTCCACTTTGGGATTAAATATAAGCATCAACAAAATCAATAGTCAAAATAATTAAAGACGCTTACCAAATTGGTGAGCGTCTTTTTTACTAGTTAATAAACGGTGATGTCGTATTGAGCATTGTAATGCTCACCCGCAGCTAGCTTATCAATGGCCTTTTTGTGCTGCAATTGGCCATCAGCATTTACATCATCAGCAATCCCCCACCATGGTTCGATACACACGAATGGAGCATCCTTATCATACTGTGACCACAATCCAACGTACTTAGCATTGTTCGTCGTTAGTGTAACGCCATGCTCAAATTCATGGCGCTTAGCTTCAAAGGTAACTTTAACTGGTTGTTCATTTAAAGCTAAGATCACTGCATCGTCCTTAAAGAGGTCGCGTTCGATGGGCACTGGGGATGAAAAATCAATTAATTTTTCATCTTTGGCAGCACTTAATGAGTTCTCTAGTGGGATTCGATCGAACTGCTTAGCTGGATCAACACTGATTTGATAGTCATCAAAGGCATGTGTTGATGAAAGAGGGATGTTGAATGCGGGATGAGCGCCCACAGAAAAGAACATTTCACGTTGGTCATTATTAATCACTGTTAAGTTGACCCTAACGGTCTGTTGATCAAGGGTATATTTAACTAGCAATGTAAAATCAAATGGAAACATTGTTTTAGTTTCTGAATCAGCAGTTAATGCCATGGTAATAGAATCATCTGTTTGTTCATGTAACTTAAATTCCATATCACGAGCAAACCCATGTTGTCCTAATGAATACTTTTGACCATTATATTCATATTGGTCATTTTTTAGGCGACCAACGATTGGAAATAAAACGGGTGCATGCCGCCCCCAAAACCGACTGTCAGCTTGCCAAAGATATTCAATGCCATTGGCACCCTTAACACTGCTTAATTCAGCACCTTTCGAATTAACCTGAATTGTTAATTGACCATTTGATAAAGTGAATACCATGCTATCATCCTCATCTATACTTAGAATTATAAATCTATTCTAGCAAAAAAATCGGATTAAATCACTAAAATGGTTAATTAAAGGATGAATTGAGATAGATTTTGATCCTTGGCTAAGTGGCCGACCTTTTCTTCAACATAGTGTTCGGTAATGGTAATATCACCCATTTCCATGTCTGGGCCTTCAAATAATAGGTCTTCTAATAGTTTTTCTAAAATTGTGTGTAATCTTCTAGCTCCGATGTTTTGAACATCCCGGTTAACATTAAATGCAATTTCAGCGATTTTTTGGATTGATTCAATGGTGAAGGTCACCTTAATGTTATCAGTTCCAATCAGCGCAATGTATTGCTTAATCAAGGCATTATTAGGCTTAGTCAAGATATTGACAAAATCTTCTTTCGTCAATGAATCTAGTTCAACTCGAATTGGGAACCGCCCTTGTAATTCAGCAATTAAATCACTAGGCTTACTTTCAGCGAATGCACCGGAAGCAATGAATAACATGTGGCTAGTATCAACCAATCCATACTTAGTATTAACGTTGGATCCTTCAACGATTGGTAAAATATCTCTTTGAACTCCTTCACGAGATACTTCCCCCTTGTTCTTAGATTGACCTCCAACAATTTTATCAATTTCATCAATAAAAATGATTCCAGTATTTTGAGCGCGGTCAATGGCTTCACGATAAATATCAGCATCATTAACTAATTTTTCGGACTCTTCTCTGATCAATACATCCCGGGCTTCAGAAACCTTTAGATGAGCTTGAATTTTGCGCTTAGGCAACATGTTACCGAGCGTATCGTTTAAATCAATCCCCATTTGGCCTAGCATATTGTTTTGCTTAGAAACTGATTGTTTAGGATCGTCCATATCAATTGTAACCATTTTATCTTCTAGTTGGCCTAGTTCTAATTGCTTAAGGACTTGTGCTCGTTTAGCTTTAACTTCATCACTAACTGGTTCAGGTTTAGGTTGTTCTAAATTATCTGGCATTTGGCCCTTTTGTAATTTATTTAGCATGTCCATCATGCTCTTCATTTCATTGGTTTGGTTCTTCTTTTGATTATCATCTGGAACTAATAACTCAGCTAAGCGTTCGTTAGCTTGCTGTTCAGCTTGTCCAGCAACGTCTTTAAACCGTTCTGCTTTAACCGTTTGAACTGCGTTTTCAACTAAGTCCCGCACCATTGATTCTACATCACCACCAACGTAACCCACTTCAGTGAACTTAGTTGCTTCTACCTTCACGAATGGGGCGTTAACGATTTTAGCCAATCTTCTAGCGATTTCGGTCTTCCCGACCCCGGTTGGTCCGATCATTAAAATGTTCTTAGGGGTAATATCTTCTTGCATTGCTTTTGATAAATGCATTCTACGGTATCGATTGCGTAATGCAACGGCAACGGCCTTCTTAGCATCATTTTGACCAATGATGTATTCATTTAGTTCTTTAACAATTTGTTTTGGGGTCTTATCGATTGCTTCCATGTAAATCCTCCTCGATTATAATTCTTCTGAAATAATATTATGATTAGTAAAGATATCAATACTACCAGCAATATCAATAGCAGCTGTTGCAATTTCTCTAGCTGACATGTCTTGAGCATGATGTTTCATACCCATTGCAGCTGCTAATGCGAAATTACCACCAGAGCCAATTGCTAGGATATCATCATCTGGCTCAATTACTTCACCAGAACCAGATACTAATAATAGGTCCTTCTTATCAGCAACGATCAACAAAGCTTCTAGCTTTTGTAAGGCTTGATCACCACGCCATTCTTGTGCCAACTTAACGGCAGCTTGTTTCAAGTTTCCACTGTATTCCTTTAATTTACCTTCAAACTTAGATTCCAAATTAAAGGCATCGGCAACGCTTCCAGCAAATCCAACGGCTACCTTGCCATCATAAATCTTTCTGACCTTGTGAGCGGTCCCCTTCATAATTACTTTTTCACCCATTGTTACTTGGCCATCCCCGGCCATTGCAATGTGTCCGTTGTGTCTTACTGCACAAATTGTGGTTGCATCAAATTTTACTGTCATTTTAAATCTCCTTATCTAATTATCAGAACGTGGGAAAAACTTATCATAATTTTTTAGTAGATTTTCCTTTGTAATGTGGGTATAAATCTGGGTCGTAGATAAACTGCTATGGCCCAGTAATTCTTGAACACTTCTTAAGTCCGCACCGTTGTTGAGCATTTCAGTAGCGAACGTGTGACGAAACATATGCGGATAGATATTACTATCTAGTGAGCTATTTTTCAAGACTGCATCTAAAATATATTCAATTCCACGAGCAGTTAATGGGTTGCCGATATGATTAATAAATAAGTAATCATGCTGACGATGATATTTATTCATAATTGGTCGACGCGCTTTTCTAATGTATACAACTAATGCTTGGTATGTTTCGTGGCTAAACGGAACATACCGTTGTTTATTCCCCTTACCAATTACGTCCATGATCAAATTATCAAAATCAATTTTCGTAAGAGTCAGATTAGCACATTCACTTACCCGTAACCCGGTACTAAATAGTACTTCTAGTATAGCAAGATTTCGTGGAATTAAGGCTTCATTAGTTCCATTTCGTGCGGACTTAAACAATTCTTTAATCTCATTCGGATATAAAAATTTGGGAAGGCGATTCGCCTTCTTTTTTAAATGAATATATTCGAACGGTTGCTTCTCAGCTAAATCATTTTTAATTAAATAGTTGTAAAAGGAGCGAATTGAAGAAATCTTACGTAAGATGGTATTTCGTTCATCGTGTTTATGATTCAAATAATTTAAGTAATTTTCAACATCAATTTCATTGGCATCTAAAAGTGAGCGTTCTTGTTTACCAACAACTATTTTTTGATATTCATTTAAATCATTGATATATGCACGAATGGTTTCAGTTGAGTATTGCTTTTCAATTTGAATGTGTTCAATGAATTTGTTGATTAGTTCTTTGTTTTTCATTTTTTCACCTTGGTTAAAGTAAAATAATACGAATTACGATTAAAATAAAAAGGAATTACCTTTTTAGATAATACCCTTTATTTTTGTACTGGTTCTTCATAATCACCATTTGGACAAACGACTTGAACGCCGCCCTTAATTTTCTTTTCAACTAGGAAGTGACCATCTCGTGGACAGTCACGGCCTACTGGTTTATCCCAGGTAACGAAGTCACACTCAGGATATCTAGAACAACCATAAAAGATCCGGTTCTTCTTTGATTTCCGTTCGATGACCTGACCCTTCTTACACTTAGGACAAGTAACCCCAATTTCTTTGACGATTGCTTGTGTATTACGACAATCTGGGAAACGAGAACAAGCGTAAAACTTACCATAGCGCCCCATTTTTATTACCATTGGCGCTCCACAGATTTCACAATTAAAGCCAGCCGGTTCATCTTTAATTTGAATACTTTCCATGGTCGTTTCAGCATGCTTAACCTCTTTGGAAAATGGTTCATAGAATTGATCAATCACTTTGACCCAATTTTGCTTAGCTTCTTCGATTTCATCTAACTTGGATTCTAAATCAGCCGTAAAATCAATATTGATGATATCTGGGAAGTACTCTTCAATAATATCATTAACGATTTCACCTAATTCGGTCGGTTCAAAGCGCCGGCCCACAAACTTAACGTAGTAGCGCTTTTGAATCGTCCCTAGGGTTGGTGCGTACGTAGAGGGCCGACCCACACCATTTTCTTCTAAGGCTTTGATCAAATTAGCTTCACTGTACCGAGCAGGTGGTTGCGTAAAGTGTTGATCTGGATTGGTCTTTGTTAACTTAGCATGATCACCTTCGTTTAAATCTGGTAGATCATTATCTTTTTCACGCGTTCCATAGACCTTTAAGAACCCAGGGAACTTCAGTTTAGATCCGTTAGCTCTAAATTTAACCCCATTTTGTTCTAGATCAACAGTCATCGTATCCATTACTGCTGGGGTCATTTGACTCGCCATGAACCGCGACCAAATCAATTGATATAGTCTAAACTGATCACGATTCAAGTATTCTTTAACGCTATCCGGGGTCCGGAAAATTGAAGTTGGTCGAATGGCTTCATGGGCATCTTGCGCCCCTTCCGGTAGTTTACCCTTTAGTGGCTTGTTGGCCGCATACTCTTCCCCATAGTTTTCATGCAAGAACGTGGCTGCTTCATGCTTTGCAATTGCAGAGATTCTAGTCGAATCAGTCCGCATATAGGTAATTAGCCCTTGATTGCCTTCCTTACCTAAATGAATTCCTTCATATAGTTGTTGGGCAGCCATCATAGTCTTACCAGTTCTAAACTTTAGCTGTTTATTGGCAACCTGTTGCATTGTACTAGTGGTAAACGGTTGTTGGGGTTGGCGCTTACGTTCCCGGCGTTTAACACTCGTAATATCAAAATCTGCGTCACGGTCTAGCTTGCCTAATACGGATTGGACTTCATCATTATTGTGTAATGCTGCCTTCTTCCCGTCAATGCCATAGAAACTGGCTGCAAACTTAGCTCGGCCCTTTTTAAAGTCACTGTCAATTGTCCAGTACTCTTCGGGCACGAATTTTCTAATTTCACGTTCACGTTGAATGATCAACCATAGCGCGATCGATTGAACCCGACCGGCACTAAGGCCCTTTTTAACCTTCTTCCACAATAGTGGTGAAATTGAATATCCCACAAGGCGGTCTAAGATACGCCGTGCTTGTTGGGCATCCACTAAGTTCATGTCAATGCTACGGGGATGGTTAAAGGCTTCTTTAACGGCATCCTTAGTAATTTCATGAAAAGCCACCCGATTATTATCGTTAATATCTAACCCTAATAGGTGGGATAAATGCCAAGCAATCGATTCTCCTTCACGGTCCGGGTCAGATGCTAAGTAGATGGCCTTTGCCTTTTTAGCTTCCGAACGGAGCATCTTAATCGTATCACCTTTACCACGAATTGAGATGTAGTGGGGTTCAAAGTTATTTTCAATGTCCACTCCCATCTTACTCTTTGGTAGGTCCCGAATATGCCCCTTACTTGCGATCACTCGATAGGTGCGACCTAAATATTTTTCAATTGTTTTTGCTTTCGCTGGTGATTCAACAATCACCAATTTTTTCTTAACTGTTCGTTTACGTTTCGATTTGGAACTCTTTGTCTTTGTAGTCATTAAATAATCCCTCAATCAAATTATTCATTTTTTTCGATAAATCTCTCACATAATATTGCAGTTAAGTGAATGTGTCAAATTAAAAATCTTCTAAAACGTCATCAGCAGTCAAAATTGGCTTGGCACCTTCAGCAATTAATTCATTGCATCCCACCGACAGTGGATGCCCAATGGGGCCCGGGATTGCCATCACGTTTCGATTGTTTTGTAACGCTAGGTTTGCGGTGATCAAACTCCCCGATTGCTTAGCGGCTTCCACAATAATAATATTATGAATCAACCCAGCAATAATGCGATTGCGTTCTAAGAAGTGATGCTTTCGCACACTCACCCCTAGTGGATATTCAGTCAATAATAAATGTGAATGGGCAATCATTGCCTGTAAATTAACGTTACTCCGGGGATAACAATAGTCTAAACCGGTCCCAATTACAGCAATGGTCTTACCACCATTTTTCATTGTTAACTCATGACTAAGTCCATCAACGCCCATTGCTAGCCCAGATACAGTGACGATTTGATGTTGGATCAACGGCGGTAAAATGGACTGAATCGCAATTCTAGCGTAATTCGAATTACGACGACTTCCGACCATGCCCAATAGCTTATGCTTCGTTAACCCTAAGTTTCCCTGATAGAACAATACTACTGGTGGAAACGCAATTTCTAATAATAATGCCGGATAGTCGGCATCCAAAATGGTCGTATATTGACACATTTGTTCATTTAGTACAATATCTGATTCTATCTGTGCACTTAAAAAACTAGCTTTAAACTGTGCTTGGTTACTCTTACGAATTTGGGCAATCCTTATCAGGTCATCAACTGTTAAATCAACCGCTTGTGTTGCTGATTTAATGGCTAATTGATTAATCATCCACTGATAAACACGATTTTCACCACGGAAACTAATTCCCCGACAAATTCTTAACTTTAATAATAATCTTCTTGCTTGCATATCAATCCATCCCTTCGATTTAAGAAAGATACGCAAACTAATTATTTTTCCATTATTTTTTTGACGGGGGCAAAACTAATTCGATGAATTGGTGTGGCACCATATTGTTTTAATGCTGCCAGATGCTTGGCAGTCCCATATCCGGCGTTATGGGGAAAGTCATATTCTGGATATTGAAGTGCATATTCATCCATTAAATGATCACGATAGACCTTAGCCAAGATGCTAGCCGCAGACACTGAAATACTTTTGGCATCCCCCTTGATCAAACGGGTCTGTGGAATGGGGACATCAATTTGCATTGCATCCACAATGATGTGTTCTGCTGGAATCATTAGTCCATTGACCGCATCTTTCATTGCTAATCGCGTTGCCTCATAAATATTGACATCATCAATTACGTGACTATCCTGTACGCCAATGCTAGTAGCCAATGCTGCGTCCTTGATCAATGGTGCCAATTCAGCCCGTTTTGCAGGCGTTAGTTGTTTTGAATCATTAACCGCTAATAGATCAAAGTCAGCCGGGATGATTGCCGCTGCTGCCACTACGGGCCCAGCTAAAGGCCCCCGACCCACTTCATCTACTCCTGCCACATATCGAACACCTTGATGCCATAATTCACGTTCATAGTGAAATCGGGCTTGAAAAGCGGCTCGTTGATCAATTAGTGCTTGGATTTGCTTCAGACGTTGCTTTAAAGCTGATTGTACCCCTTTGCGTGGATCTGATTTTAATTGTACTAATCGTTCATCATTTTTAGACGTAATTCTCGCTAACTCGGCTTTGATCTCTTTAATTGTCTTCGTCATTTTTAATCAAGTCCATTGAATCTAGGGTAAAGCGCCCTAGTTTATTCTTACGCGCATCTTGAATGATTCGGACCGAAGCACGATCATAGTCATCCTTCATGCCGATTTTTTTAGTAATTTGTAATAATAAATCGACCGTACTTAATTCTAGATCAGCATCACTTAGGTGGTAGCGAGCCATTAATTCTTTTGAGCGATGGGTCCGAAAATAATCTAGTGCAAATAATGCAATATCATCACTTGCATACAAATTATCCTTAATGGCCCCGGTCAACGCAAGCTTGTTCGCAATTGCTTGGTTCTGAAATTTTGGCCATAAGATTCCTGGAGTATCCAACAGTTCTAGTTGTTTACTTGAACGAAGCCACTGTTGACCCTTAGTCACTCCTGGTCGATTGCCGACTTGCGCCGCCCGTTTCTTGACTAATCGATTCAAAAGCGTAGATTTACCAACATTGGGCACCCCTACACAAATTGCCTTAATTGGCCGAGGCTTCATTCCTTTAGCCTGTTCAGCAGTTAATTTAGGTTTTAGGATGTTTAAAGCCGTTTGCGTAACTAATTTATTCGCACCATTTTGTTTTGAATCAACTGCAATCGCAGTATAGCCATGGTGGTCGAAATAGTCGATCCATTGTTTAGTTAAGTTTGGATCAGCCAAGTCCGCCTTAGTTAAAATCAACAAGTGGGGCTTATCAACACCAATCCGGGCTACTTCCGGATTCATTGAACTAAATGGTGCTCTAGCATCGATCAATTCAAAAATAATATCAACTAAGTGGACATTTTCTTCAAATTGGCGAATCGCCTTGGCCATATGACCTGGAAACCATTGAATATTTACTCCCATTTTTTCACCTCATTATAATTTAATCGCGATAGTCTTGAAACCTACTCCACGCATCATCAAAAATTGTCATTGACGGCAAATATGAGCCGTTCTCCTCTAGATACTTAGAAATCGTATCAAAGTCTGCTGTGTTTTTTGGAAACGAATGGTCATAAAAAGCATTATTCGCAAATTCAGCAATTGGCTCATAGCTTTTAGGATTACGTTCAGTCATTAAATATTGATAAAAGCTTTGTCCCATCATCGGCCTCCTTTAAACTACGACTGTTTTTGATAAGTTTCGAACGTATATGGATATTGGTTCTTAGCGTCTGGTGCATAGTGAGTCTGTGAAACTAATTTAAACTTGTGATAATCAATCGGTGGCATCTTAGTATCTCCATCGATAGCTGCATCGATTACCGTTCGATATAGTACATCAACATAAGGCAGCAGGGCTTTAAATACCTGCGCTCCACCCACTACGTAGACATCATCACCATTTTCCCGATAGTCAGCTAAAAACTGGTCTAAACTATTAAATACCACCACTTGGTCATCAAATTCACTTTGATCATGATTAGTTAAAACCATGTTGATTCGTTTCGGTAGTGGTCGGCCGAACGAATTATAAGTGGAACGACCCGCTAAAATGCGGTGATTGATCGTGGTTTCCTTAAAGTGGTGCATATCAGCAGGCATCTTCCAGGGCAGACCCCCGTGATTACCAATCGTTCCATTTTTAGACTCCGCCCATACAAATGCAATCATTATTGTTCTCCTCTTCTAAACGGCTACGGGGGCCTTGATGGCAGGATAGCTATCATAGCCAATCACTTTAATGTCATCCATCCCATAGTCAAAAATACTGTGCTTATCTGGATTCAACCATAACTTAGGACTAGGCTTAGGGGTCCTAGTCAATTGTTCTTTTACCTGTTCAATATGGTTGGAATAAATATGTGCATCCCCTAGGGTGTGTACAAATTCACCCGGTACTAGTCCCGTTTCCTTAGCAATTAAGCAGGTCAATAATGCATAACTAGCAATGTTAAATGGTACACCTAAGAAGATATCGCCACTTCGTTGGTATAATTGACAGCTCAATTTACCATCATTAACGTAAAATTGAAATAAGGTATGACAAGGTGGTAATGCCATTGATGGTACGTCTTCTGGGTTCCATGCAGATACGATCATGCGTCTAGAGTCGGGATGGGTCTTAATGGTTTCAATCACGTTTTTAATTTGATCAATTGACTCCCCATTCCGCGTTTGCCAATGCCGCCATTGACTTCCATAAACATCCCCTAAGTTCCCAAACTGGTCTGCAAACTGATCATCAGTTAAAATTCGTTCACAAAACCGTTGCTTCTCAGCCTGGTATTGTTGATTAAATTTAGCATCAACTAAGTGCCGACGACCAAAATCAGTCATATCAGGACCCGTATAAGCATTTGACTTAACATAATTAGCAAATGCCCATTCATCCCAAATGTGATTATGATGCTCCAATAAGAACTTAATATTGGTATCACCATGTAAGAACCATAGTAGTTCGCTTTTGATCAACCCAAATGGGACTTTTTTAGTTGTAAGTAAGGGAAAGCCCTCGCTTAAGTCAAATCGCATTTGATATCCAAACGTACTGAGCGTCCCAGTTCCCGTCCGATCTTCTTTTTTATGGCCATGCTGTAGTACATAACGCTCTAAATTTAAATATGCATCTTCTAACATTTGATTGCTCCTATTCCGCGTATTGGCTAAGGTATTCCCACCGCTTCATTTTAGTCTCTGAATCTGATTGAACTTGATTTAGTTCTTTTTGCAATTTCGCTAGTTTTTCAAAGTTATCACTGTGTTCGATCATCAATTGTTCGATTTCTGATTGGCGTTGGTCAAGGGCTTCAATTTCATCCTCAATCTTGCCGTATTCAATTTTTTCGGCGTAGGTCAGCTTAGTTTTAGTATTCTTAGCTGGTTTTGAATCTGGTTTCGATTGTGGTTTAGCTTCTTTATCATGAATCTTGGTTTCTTTTTTAGGATGATTTAGGCGAGCGTCTAAATAATCAGTAAAACGACCAACGTGTTCCTCAATTTTACCATTGCCCTCGAAGAAGAAGAGGCGGTTCGCAACTTTATCCAAGAAATAGCGGTCATGGGAAACGGTAATGACCGTTCCACTAAAGTGTTCAATGTAGTCTTCTAAGACCGTTAACGTTCCAATATCCAAATCATTGGTCGGTTCATCTAGTAGTAATACATTCGGTTGTTGCATCAATAGTTTCAATAGATACAACCGCCGCTTTTCACCACCAGATAATTTACGAATCAGTGTTCCATGCATAAACCGGGGGAAGAGGAATTGTTCTAATAATTCAGTGATGCTAAGCTCATTTCCCTGGTTATCAGTGACGTGTTGACCCACGTCACTGAGGTAGTTAATGACCCGCTTATCTTCTGGGATGGGTTCAGTTTGTTGAGTATAATATGCCATCTTGACGGTTTCACCAATGGTCACTACTCCTGAGTCTAACGGTAGTCGACCAGCAATTACGTTCAAGAGACTTGATTTTCCTGCCCCATTTTCACCACTGATTCCAATGCGTTCATTTCCCTGAACTAACATATTAAAGTCATCCAAAATGACCTTACCACCTAATTTTAAATAGGCGTTTTCCACGTTAATCACTTTTTTACCCAATCGTTGTTGCCCCAGTGAAATATCAACATCTTGATCTAATTGCAGATGATTAATATTGGATTTAATATCGTTAAAGCGGTTGATTCGGGCTTGTTGTTTGGTAGAACGGGCCTTAGCACCCTTCCGCATCCAGGCTAATTCTTGTTTGTACAACCGTTGCTGCTTATGTTCAGCATTAACTGCCCGGTCGACTCGATCTGCCTTTTGTTGGACATAATCCTGGTAGTTTCCTTGATAGGAATAAAGCTTACCAAAGGATAATTCCCAAATATTATTTACGACCCGGTCCAAGAAATAACGATCATGGGTAACTAGGACCAATGAACCTTTGTACTTGGAGAGGTATTCTTGCAACCATTCAATGGAGTCAAAATCCAAGTGGTTCGTTGGTTCGTCTAATAGTAATAAGTCGGGGGCTTGAATCAACACTTGAGCTAGGCCAACCCGTCTTTTTTGACCTCCGGAAAGGCTGCTGACCTTTTGTTGCATATCGGTAATTTTAAGTTGTGTCAAAATGGTCTTAACATCATTTTCAGCGTTCCAAGCATCTTCTTCATTCATTTTAGCTTCGGCATCCATGTATTGCTTTTGAACTTTGGGGTCTTCTGGAGCAAAGGCGTATCGGTCCAACACTTCTTCATAGTGTCTGATGGTTTCGAATACGGCTTGACTGCCGCTAAATACTGCATCTAGGACTGTTAGATTTTCATCTAGTTCGGGATGTTGCTTTAAATACCCGATTGTGTATGACTTCGAGGTAATAATATCACCACTGGAATCGGTATCTTGCCCAGATAAGACGTTTAGGAGGGATGTTTTTCCACTTCCGTTCGTTCCAATCAATCCAATTCGATCTTGTTCGTTAATAATAAAATTAAGGTCCTTGAACAGTGTTTTTTCACCGTATGTTTTTGTAAGTCCCTCGGCTCTTAATGTTTGCATTTTACATTCGTCCCTTCTAACGATTCAATAATCGTTTGGCAGTTGCTAATAACTGGGATTGATCATTTTGGACCGTCCCATTAATAACCGCTAGTTTTAACTCCTTTAACACCCGTCCTAGATCAGGGCCTGGGTTCACAACCCCACTCTTGATCAAAACGCCTCCGTTGATTGCTAATTCATGGTCATCCTTAATAGGAAGTTGTGAATATGCATGTAGCACTTCTTGATCATCAATGTTAATGCCAATTGCATTGGCGACAGCTAGGCTATCTTTTAATCGTTCAGCACCCGTATCAAATAATACAACTGAACTTAATTTATGATCACGAAAAGCATTGACCGCTGGTGTAATTTTTTGCGTCGCACTAATCGTTTGATTAGCAGCTTTCCATTGCTTTAACATTGCAGCAATTTGATTCCGCTGTAAACCAAACATAACGCTTAAAAGTCCCCATACCTGATTTTCATTAGCTAGCTTAAAGTTTGGTAAAGCAATCATTGTTTCAATTGCTGAACGATAGTCATTGAACACCGGTACATATGCTACCATGTTAGTATTTAACATGTCTTGAAGGCCCCGTTGGGGTTGAGAGCCTAGCATCATCTTAACGAACTCAGTGTTAATTCGTTCTACTGCAATTTTAGCTAATAATTGACTATGGCGACTAATCGCATCCATCGTATTAGGATCAATTGCAAAGTTTAATTTACTGGCAAAGCGCACCGCGCGCATCATCCGTAATGCATCTTCGTTAAAGCGGGTATCTGGATTTCCCACTGCTCGAATTAAATGATTCTTTAAATCGGTCAAGCCATCGAATAGATCAATGACCTCACCGTTTTCTTTCATCGCTAACGCATTAATGGTAAAATCGCGACGCTTTAAATCTTCTGGCAACGAGCGAATAAATTCGACCTTATCAGGTCTGCGATAATCTTGATATCCAGACTCAGTCCGAAACGTTGTTACTTCATAGCCATTACCGTGGTCTAACACCATTACCGTACCATGCTCAATTCCAGTATCAACCGTTCGTTTAAATAACGCCTTTAGTTCGGCTGGATACGCACTGGATGCAATATCCACATCATGAATTTTAAGTCCCATGATGGTGTCACGGACACTTCCACCCACAAAATAAGCTTCGTATCCTGCATCTTCGATTGTTTGTAATACTGGCCGCGCATTTTCAAATTCTGCCGGTAAGTTAGTTATCTTCATTTTTAACGTCCCCATTCTAAAATACTACTATCTAATGTTACCAAAAATTGAGCTATTTTCATATTTTATTTTTAGGGTTTGTTTTTGCTTAGTTAAAGTAAGAAACTATTAATAACTAATTAACTTTAATTCAAATTTTACCCGCTAACTAATCATTGTGTGTTAAAATTAAGTTAATGTAAAAATGTACAAACTGAGGTGACTCTATGACTACTAATAACTATCCATACCAAGCAAATTTTGAAACCTATTTAAAACAAGTTGCACTCGCCCCCATTACCATTAGTGAATACTCTTCGACCTTGATTGATTTATTCGAGTACCTATCGAATTTTAATCATGGCTACCAAAAAGATCATCGGGTAAATCAATTATATGACCGTGATATTCAACAGTATATGAACATGTTGGTCAGCGAACGTAACATTACCAATACGACCTATAATAAGGTCTTATCCCACCTAAACATCTATTTTAAATACTTGTTCAGCCATGACTTTACACAAAAACTCCCTACCCTTAATTTAAAGGGTAAGGAGCGTCAATTACCATCGTCTGTGTCCCTCAAGTGGTTAAAGGAACTGCCTAACATTATTACTGATGACCAGGTTCATATTTATACTAGATTAGTGTTATTGCTGATCAGCAAAGGCTATAGTATCAAAGAATTCTTACAACCCGGATTTTATAAGGAATTCGAACAAATTAAGTGGCAAGGGTTCGAACAACCATTTATTAATCAATTTAAGGCCTTCATCGAACCAATTCAAGTGCGCCAATCCAGTCCAGATATTTTCTTAAAGCAACGATTTGCTGGTGATCCACACATCACATTAGCGGGAATTCATAAATATCTCAAACCAGATGAAAAGAAACTTGGCATGCCCCTTAAACCATCCCAATTATTCCAAAGTTACGTAGTTGATTACTTCTTAAAGCATCCGGATCTATCAGATACTAAACTATCTAGTAACTTAAGACTGGATATGGTGTCCGTACTATACTATCACCAATTGATTCACAAAATGAATCATTAATGATATTCGCGATAAATATCATCCATATCGGCATCGGTCGGTTCAATGGTAAGGTATTTCTTAAGTAACGGTAACATCGTATCAATTTGACCAATTGAACGGTAAAATAATGCCGCTTCCTTTAGAAAATCAGGTTGGTCATCAAATGACTTAGCCGCCAATTGGTAATAAGTTTGGGCATGCTCTAAGTCCTCTTCTTCAGCATATGAGGTAGCTAAGTTCCATGCTAATTGTGGATCCACCGCATGGTCTTTAATGTATTCATTTAAAAACGCAATATTATCATCATATTGTTCATCTTGGACTAATAGATTAGATAGTTTGATCACTAAGTTAAGATCATCTGGTGCCACATGGTGGCCTTTACGATAATATTCTTCAGCCTGTTGATTTTCGCCCAATTTAAGGGCCACATCGCCGGCTTTAATCCACAAGGTCTCATTATACTCATCGACCCCTAAACCCTCTTGAAAGACGCGTAATGCGTCTTTTTCTTTATGCAATTTTTCAAGGGCTTCTCCTAAGTATGGATAAAGGGTGGGGTAATCGTGATCACTGTCACGTAAATCTTCAAAAACTGCGATAGCTTGCTTATATTCTTTCAATTGTAAGTAGGTGAACGCCGTTTCGAACTTCACATCTGGGGTCATATCAATTAACTTAATTTGTTTTAAGTAGCCAATCGCATGACCAAACCGCCCTGCATTCGCGTATGCAACTCCAATTCGTTCCACTAAATTAACAGCAGATAATTCAGTAATCCCTTGTTTGATCAAGTTTAAATATAATGGAATTGCTTGATCGAACTCACGCATTGAAAAGCATAGCTCAGCTAATGCAAATGTGATTACGTTTTCATCCGGCGCTAGTTTTTTAGCAGCTAGTAATTTTTGCTTACTGACTTCAAACAATCCTTGGGTTTGGTATAAATCAGCAGCAATCATCAAGGATTGAACGTAACTAGGCGAGTCTGGCTTAATTTCACTCAAATAGGATAGTGCTAGATCATTTTGATCTTCACTAATGGCGATTTCTGCTAAGTTCGCCCGTAGTTCATCTTCGTCTGGGTATTTTTTCAATAATTGTTGATAAATTTGTTGGGCTTGGTCTAAAAAACCAAGTGAGTATAGTTCTTCAGCTAGTGAAAATAATAAGTCATCACTATCATTACTAAGCGCTAGTTTAAACGTCTGATTAAATTCATCTAGTTTACCAGCTTCTAATTGTTGCAATGCATCTTGAGAATAACTATTCATTAATGGCCCCTCCTCAATGTTCAATAAATCAAAAAAGCCAGTCCGACGAACGTCGCACTGGCTTATGTTTTTTAAAAAATACAATTATTTAACTGCATCCTTTAAAGCCTTACCTGGTTTGAAAGCTGGAACTTTGCTTGCAGGAATTTGAATTTCTGCACCAGTTTGTGGGTTACGACCCTTACGAGCAGCACGTTCACGAACTTCAAAGTTACCAAAACCGATCAATTGAACCTTTTCACCATCGGCTAGGTGGTTTTCGATTGATTTGAATACTGCATCTACAGCTGCAGTAGCATCTTTCTTAGTTAAGCTAGTCTTTTCTGCAACATCACTTACTAATTCTGCCTTGTTTGCCATTGAGTTTCACCTCCTAAGTAATTAGGAACTTATCGGTCCAATATCAAAATACTGAACTTAATCATTATACCATGAATAGGGCCGAAAGTTCTAGGCACATCAAGGGGTGCCTTTACTTTATCCAAAATATCACACTACAATAATAAGTGCAATCATTTTATACAGATAAATACCGACTTTTCGGGTTTTTAAGTCATTTTTTACTTCCGATGTCTAGTTAAGATTCGAATGGGGGTTCCCGTAAAGTCAAAATGGGCCCTAATTTGATTTTCCAAGTAGCGTTCATATGAAAAATGCATCAATTCGGGATCGTTCACAAAAATCACAATTGTTGGTGGTGCAACTGCAACTTGGGTTGCATAGTAAATCCGCAGCCGCCGTGATTTAACCGTAGGCGTTGGGGTCATGGCAATTGCATCAGAAATAACTTGATTCAATGCTGATGAACCAATACGTTGTTTATGATTAGCATTGACCTGTTCAATTAATGCTGGAATTTGATTCAATCGTTGGTGCGTTAGTGCTGAAACAAAGATAATGGGCGCATAGCTAAGGTATCTAAATTCAGTTCGAAACGCAATTTCAAAATCATGTTGGCTATGGGTATTTTTCTTGATAGTATCCCATTTATTAACCACCACAATGATTGCTCTTCCAGCATCATGTGCATATCCAGCGACTCGTTTATCTTGTTCACGAATCCCTTCTTCAGCATTAATGACCATCAAGACCACGTCACTATCATCAATGGCCTTCATTGCCCGCATTACACTGTAGCGTTCAGTATTTTCATATACCTTACCACGTTTTCGCAATCCAGCAGTATCGACCATCGTAAACATTTGATCATTATACTCAAAGGATGTATTGATTGCATCCCGGGTCGTCCCGGCCACATCGGATACAATTACCCGATTTTCACCTAGGATCGCATTAACCAATGATGATTTTCCAACGTTAGGCCGTCCAATTAAACTAAAGCGAATTGAATCCACATCATCAGTATCGCTTTCATCTGGAAAGTGATCAATTACTTGATCCAATAAATCCCCTAGCCCAATTCCATGGGCTCCAGAAATGGCATATGGTTCACCAAATCCTAACGAATAAAAGTCATAGATGTTCATTCGTAATTCTTGATTATCAACTTTATTAACTGCTAATACAACTGGTTTCTTAGACCCATATAGAATCTTAGCCACCCGTTCATCAGCACTAGTAACGCCTTCTTTTCCGTTCACCATGAAGATGATCACGTCGGCTTCATCGATTGCTACTTCTGCTTGCGCAGTAATTTGTTTTAAAAATGGTTCATCGCCAATATCGATTCCACCAGTATCAATGATGTTAAAATACTTGCCTAACCACTCTGCATGGGCATAAATGCGGTCCCGAGTGACCCCGGGGGTATCTTCAACGATTGAGATGCGATCACCGGCAATTCGGTTAAAAATTGTGGATTTTCCGACGTTTGGTCGGCCCACAATCGCAACTGTTGGTTGTTGTGCCATATTCTAAACCTCCCTTAAAGTTTAGCTCATTAAAACAAAAAATTATCCTTCAAATCATTTGAAGGATAATTTTCATTAGATATAATCAAGTAAATTTAATCTTACTTATTATCGTCTTCGTCATTCTTTAATTCTTTACCAAGGATATCACCTAATGTGAAGCCATTTTCTTCTTCTGGTGCATTCTTGATTGAATTATCGTTAACAGCCTTCCGACTTGGACGACGCTTACCTTCGCCTTCAGTATGTTCAGGTTCTGGTTCTAATGCCCGCATTGATAATGCAAGCCGGTGGTTTTCTGGTTGAACATCTAATACTTTAACTTCAACCTTTTGACCAACCTTCAAGACATCAGAAGGAGTTGCAACGTGCTTGTGTGAAATTTGGGAAATGTGAACTAACCCTTCAACACCAGGGAATACTTCCACAAATGCACCAAAGTCAACTAAGCGCTTAACAGTTCCTTCAAGCACACTACCCTTAGGAGCCTTGGATTCAATATCATCCCATGGTTCTGGTTGAGTTTGCTTGATTGAAAGAGCAATCCGGTTACGGTCTTCATCTACAGAAAGAACCTTAACCTTAACTTCTTCACCCACCTTAAGAACATCGCTAGGCTTTGCAACCCGGTCGTATGAAATTTCAGAAACGTGAACAAGTCCATCGATTCCACCTAAGTCAACGAAAGCACCGAAGTCAGTTAAACGAGCAACCTTACCTTCAACAACTTCGCCAACACTAAGCTTGTCCATAACTTTTTCACGAGCTTCTTTTCTTTCTGATTCAACGATTTCACGGTGAGAAAGAATTAAGCGGTTTTCGGCTGGAATTACTTCAACAATCTTACATTCGAATTCTTCACCCTTGAATTGGTTAAGCTTTTCAACGAAGTGATCAGTAATCATTGATGCAGGGATAAATCCACGCACGCCATCAGCGTCAACTACTAATCCACCACGAACGGCACGGCTAACAACAACGTTAATTGTTTCACCCTTTTCGGCCTTGGCTTGAATTTCATCCCAAACCTTACGAGCTTCAAGTTGCTTGATTGATAATAAGTAGCTTCCGCCTTCCTTATCATCACCAATTCTTGAAATTACAACAACCTTAACCTTGTCTCCAACTTTAAATTCATCTTTAACATTTTCGATTGGCTTTGCTGAAAGTTCACGACGTGGGATAACCCCTTCAACACCGGAGTTTTCGATACCAACGAACACTTGTCCGTTATCATCAATATCTAAAACTTCACCATTAACAACGTCTCCAACTTTTACTTCTTGTACGCTATTCAAAGCGTTTAATAAATCCTTATTTGTATTTTCGTTAGTTTCACTCATAAAAATACTTCCTCCTTGCGACAACAACTGACTTTAGTTTAACTTACTTTTTAAATAATTGCTAGTAATTAGTTATTATTCAGTTTATTTTCCATTAATTTACTGATTTCAGCGACTACATCGTCGATTGTCATTTGAGTCGTGTTGATTTCAATTGCATCAGCAGCCTTCACTAATGGAGAGACCTTTCGATGCGAATCTTTATAGTCACGAGTGGCAATCTCTGCTTCCAATTCCTTAATGGGCGTATGAATGCCTTTTTCTGCATTGTCCTTAAACCGGCGCTCCGCCCGTTCACTAACACTGGCCACTAAGAAAATTTTTAGGTCTGCGTCGGGTAAGACCGTCGTTCCAATATCACGACCATCCATTACAACGCCACCGTGACTAGCAATATTGCGTTGTTGATCAACTAGATTCGTTCTAACTCCAGGTAGGGCCGCCACCGTAGATACAGAATTAGTAACCTGTTCTGAACGAATCGCATTGGTTACGTCATGATGGTCTAAAAATACTAATTGGTTAGGATCACCAGGCTTAAAATCAATCGTTGTATGATTTAGCACATCAACAATCGCTGGTTCATCATCCAATGCAATTCCTTCTTGAATTACTTTTAAGGTAATGGAACGATACATCGCACCAGTATCACAATACACGTATCCAAAGCGCTTTGCAATTAATTTAGCGACTGTACTTTTACCAGCCGACGCAGGTCCATCAATAGCTACTTGTAACTTATCTGTACTCAATTCAATCATTTCTCCAATTCAAATTATTTAACTCTCAATCGTTGTCCCGGGTGTAATTGAGAAGCACTGCTCAATCCATTCAATTCTAATAGTTGTTGTTCACTGATTCCAGCGTTGGTTGCAACCCGATATAATCCTTGTCCAGCTTCAACAGTTACATAATCACTATTATTACTGCTGGAAGTAGATGAGCTAGAACTAGAAGATGATGATGTCTTCCGTTCTGAATCTTCTTTTTTCAACTTACTTTCACTAGCAGCTTTAGCAGAACTAGCTGCCTTACTACTGGACTTAGCACTAGCCTTAGACTTTGCGTCATTCTTCTTATCCGATTGCTTAGTAGTTGTAAATGACTGTACCTTAGTCGCAGTATCGCTAGAACTGGTGCTACTAGTCCCACTTCCAGTGCTCTTCATTACCCCAAATAGCAATGCGATTGCAGCGATTAAAACAATTATTCCCAATAGAATAATTGAAATTAAGCTATTATTATGATTTTGCTTGCGCAATTTAGTCCGTGATAAATTACCTTCATCATCTTTAGCATCGTTAAAAGTCTGATTCCAGGGTTCATCACTATTTTGATTTTTGTCCTTCATAGCGGCCTCCTCTAAAATAATCATTTATTATTGTAACATTTACTCACGCGTTTTCATCATCATTTTTAAATAATTTTTTTATAATAATACGCCAATCTAATTCTGATTGATCTTGACTTGATGCTTCAGGGATTGATAATCCTAACGCATCAATTGGCAATTGGGTGGCATGAAAGTCACAGCACTGATCATTATGTGGCGGAGCAGTTTGATCAAAATACCCTAATAGACGCTTTCTCCGACAGCCATCAACATTTACATATTCTAACAGGTGGTACAATGCCGTCCGTTGATTTTGATATCGCGTCTGAAACAATTCAATTAACTGTGATGCTTCATAGCCGTGTTGCCAATAATAGGTAAGCAGACGGGCTTGTTCATCTTGATCGGCTAACTTGGCCAATTGTTCGGGCCGGCGATAAAAAGCCCTAATTACGTCTGCATCTGGAATATTGTTCAATGCTAAATTAGCTGGAATGGCTTCATCCCCATCACGATACAATAAAATGGCAATACTTTGCTTCCCATCACGACCTGCTCGACCGATTTCTTGCATATAAGACTCAACGTCAGCTGGTAAGTGGTAATGAATAACAAATCGAATGTCATTTTTATCAATTCCCATCCCAAATGCACTCGTTGCACAAATGATGTCTAATTGATCATTCATGAACTGGTGTTGAATCTTAAAGCGATCTTCAGTTGCTAGATCAGAATGATAAGCTGCAATGCGTAAATTCGTTTTCTGCCGTAACATCAATGCCATTTGAGTTGCTAGTTTACGACTTAAAAAATAAATGATTCCTGGTGGCCGAATTCGTTGAACTAAGTGCAACAGTTGCGTTTGTTTATCATCTTCATCCATGCTCTTTCTAACTGATAAATAAATATTGGGCCGATCAATTGATTCAACTACTAAATAGACCTGGCCAGTCAAACCTAACTTTTCGATAATATCTTGGCGAGTTGCCTTTGATGCCGTCGCCGTAAGCATCAAAGTTAACGGTTGGCCCAACTGTTGTAAAATTGTTTTTAAGTTCAAGTATTCTGGTCGAAAATCTGGGCCCCACTGTGAGATACAATGCGCTTCATCAATCACAACTAGCCCAATATTAATGGCCTGGAACGTTTTAATGACATCCGGTTGCGATAGCATCTCCGGTGAAATATAAACATATTGATAATAATTCAAGTTCTGTAACACCGCATTTTTTTGCTGCCAACTCAACGTAGAATTAATCGCAATACTTCGTTTAGCCCCCAGGTATTGTAGTCGACTCACTTGATCTTGCATTAAAGATAATAACGGCGAAATAATCACAATCGGCCGTTTTTGAATCAATCCATACATCTGATAGATCAGCGTCTTACCAGCGCCAGTCGGCAACACTGCTAACGTATCTTGTGAATGCAATAAATGATCCAAGACTGCTTCTTGTCCTGGCCGAAATGAATCAAAACCAAAATGCTGTTTTAAGATAGCTCCTAAGGCTGCTTTATCCATTCCACCGACTCCTTAAGATTTGATACATTCGAAAGTAGAAAAAGTCAAAGTCAGGTTGAACTGTCTTAATTCGTTCAAACTGCCATTCATCAACATTGCCCTGATATAGCTGATCTAATTGATGTAACGTGGTTTTACTAAAAAACTGAGTTAAGTTCAATTGATCAACGGGTAATAGAATCGCCGCTTCTAATAAGTGCTCTTTGACCGTTGATAATTTAATCCGCCGATAATTGGCAATCATATCCATTTTAGGTCGTTGTTTATATAGTTGATAGGTTTGCCAAGCACTACGACTGATCAAACTACGACGAGTTCCATTCAACAGTTGGGCGATTGATTCAAATTGATCATAATGATGGCGCAAAAAAATTATTAACTGATTAAACATTAACCATTCATTGATCATTAGTAACGATGAATCAATATTCAATTGCTCCGCTTGTTGAAAAATGGTCATTCCAGTAATGGAATGACCATTTAGCATGCTCGTAAATTGCCATGCAGACTGATTGTCAATTGAATCCAGGAAACTTTGCAGCGCCGTTGTCATCTGAGTGACCAACGTTGGTTGCTTAAAATGATGGAACCAATTTTTGATGAACCGTTCATCATTGTGATCAATTAGCATCGGGTAATAGCGATGATTATGATAACTAAATTCAGAAACGACCTGGACCGCTAGTAAAAAACGCTGACGAAATTGAATTAAGTCAAAATAACGATTCGTTGGTAGTTTAAATGGTCCTACCAAATCCCGCTGTTTTTTATGTACCTGGGCCAATCCCGCGGCTGATAACAAGTAATGACTTTTATCTACTCGCTTGACTAACCCAGTAGCTAATAGCTGATTTAATGTTTGATCAAATGCTTTTAAATTTAATCGCGGCAACATGCCCCAAAAATCAGTAATGCCATACCGCATGCCCCAAAATAATGTTGACACCGTCCGCCGTTGTAGCAACGTATTTTCAATCACTCGAATTCGTCGCGGTTGAGTAGCTGACAGCAAAAACATTATTAAGTCTTGATTCATACGGCGCATCCTCTCAAATATTATCTATGCTTTTCAATCCATTTTGATAATCGACCCTGCACTAACATAAATAGTGCCCCGATAATAATTCCCTTGATTAAATTAAATGGAATCACTTGTAACAAGATGTATTGGAACATATTTGGAATCGTAAACCCAACTAATTTAGCATATAGTGGCGTAATTACGATCCAATTCAATAGTGATAACACAATCGTCAATGAGATGGTTTCAAAAGCCACCGTCATAATCCTACTAGTCATTTTGCTACGATGATTAAACCACTTTTGAGCACCATTGATCGACAATAAGATTACGATTGATGCTGATAGGGAAGCAATAATTCCAATTAAACTAGCAATTGATGCGCCACCAGTAATCCAATATAGGACCGATTTAATAACGGCGATAATGATTCCACCAGCGGGTCCGAACAACATGGTCCCAATTAAGATTGGAATATCACCAAAGTCTAGTTTAAAGTACGCAAAAATTGGAATTGTTGGAAAAATCATCAAAATATATGATAATGCAGCCAACAATGACATTTGCACCAACTGAGTAACACTAAATTTCTTCTTACTTGTTTCCATAAAAAAAGCCCCTTATATAGGCCATCTTCAAAGGATATTAAAATCCAAAAAGCACCGTTAATAATAACGGAACTTAAATAAGCAATCTTCTTTATACCAGACTATACTGTCGGCCTTGGAATTTCACCAAATCAACTATCAAACGATAGGTAGCGGGCTATACCGCCGGTTGGGAATCACACCCTGCCCTGAAGATAAACCAAAAATTTTATTTACGATTACTATTGTACATAATTGATTCTAAGAAAGTCAACCATATTAACGTTCGGTCATTTCCATTAGTCGATCTACTTCAACCTTCTTCAATGGCCGATACTCCCCTGGTTTCAAGTTACCAAGTGTTAAAAAGCCATATTGAACTCGATTTAACTTTTTAACTGGATGACCAATCGCTTCAAACATCTTTTTAACTTCATGGTTACGCCCTTCATGAATGGTTAATTGAATCACCGCATTTTTCACTTGATAATTATTAGGCGTTTCTAACACCTTCGTCTTAGCTGGCGCCGTCTTTTTACCATCAATTACTACTCCTAACCGTAGCCGTTTCATTTCTTCGTTCGAAGGCATCCCCGTTACCTTAGCAACGTAGACCTTATTAATTTCATACTTAGGATGAGTGAGGCGATTATCTAAATCCCCATCATTAGTCATTAACAACAATCCCGCTGTATCATAATCCAAACGGCCCACTGGATAGATTCGTTCCGATACTTCTGGAAAATAATCCATGACCGTCTTACGGTTTTTTTCATCACTAACTGTCGATACAACTTGACGTGGCTTGTAGAGTAAATAATAAACCGGTTGTTCGCGACTAATCGGTACTTCATCTACCTTGACTTCATCGCTATTTTTAACCTTCGTTCCTAGTTCAGTTACTACCTTTCCGTTCACTTTAACGCGCCCAGCGGCAATAATTGCTTCCGACTTGCGTCTAGACGCCACACCGGCTTTTGCCATCACTTTTTGTAATCTTTCTGCCATGTTAATCTCCTTTAATATCTGTGTCTAAATCCATTGGGGGCAAATCATCTAAGCTATTCATCCCAAACAGATTTAAAAATAAATCCGTTGTCGCATACAATAGCGGTGTGCCTGGAACATCCTTCTTACCAACCGCTTTGATCAATCCCTGCTTCACCAACTTTTGAATAATTGCAGAGCTATTAACGCCGCGAATATCATCCACTTCAACTCTAGTAATTGGTTGATTATATGCAATAATCGTTAGTCCCTCTAGTGTTGCTTGCGTTAGGACTTGATGTTGATCATCACGAAATAATTGTTTCAAATCTGAACTCAATTCCGGTTTAGTTGTCATTTGGTAGTGTTGGTCATACATAATGATCTGTAAAGCTGAGTCTGAATCATTTTGATACTTAAACGTTAATTGTTCCAAGATCGATTGAACCGCTTTAGTGTCCAACCCCGTCACCTTACTTAACTGATCAATTGAAATCCCAGCATCACCAGTAACATATAATAATGCCTCAACTCTAGCTAAATTACTCATTCTCATCACCACCTAATTGGGTAATTTTAATTCGTGAATTAACTTCTCCCACTGCAATTTGATGTTGTTTGATCATTTCTAGAACCGCTAAAAAAGTAGTGATTAATGCTTCTAGGTTTGGTTGGTCTTTAAAGACAACCGTCAAATCTAACTGATTATCTACTTGTAGCTGCTCTAATAGCCACTCGGTTTGCGAAGCCACTGAATACTGCCACTCACTAATTTCAACAGCATCATTAGTTTCAAGTTCATTGTTATTAATCACCCGGTGAAACGCTTTCGTTAGTAACTGTAAGTCCAGCTTGTTTTCCGGTTCAATCAAGCCATTGGCATAGTTTGGAACGACTTCCGCTCTAGAATGTAGCTGAGAACGCCGTGCATATCGTTGCTTTAAGTCGTTTGCATGCTGTTTATACACTTGGTATACAATCAATTGGTTCACTAATTCATCCCGCGGGTCTTCATCATCGGCATCTAATTCAGGTGGTGCTGGCAACAATAGCTTGGACTTAATGGCCATTAAATTGGACGCCATTACAAAATACTCACTCACTAGATCAATATTTAACGCTTTCATCTGGTCTAGATAATCAACATATTGCTTAGTAATCGATTCAATTTGAATATCATAAATATTCATCTTTGACTGCTTGATTAAATGTAACAGTAAAGCTAATGGGCCATCAAATTCATTTAAATGAATGGCGAATTCATCATTGGTTGGCATCTTTAGATTGCTCCCAAGCTTCACAAATTTTAGCGGTATCTAGCGACCCCACTAATTTTTTATTCAGATAAATATGATCTAATTCATTTAGCATTTTAAAACAGTTAGGTAAATTGAATGCTTCAGGGACTAACACTAAGCGTCTTACTAAGACGTTTTGCTTCTTTTCTTCAACTCCTAATAAACCAGACCAATTGTCATATTGGTCCTTCCACAAGTAGAAATTTCGATCCTCACTATCAGAATACCAATCAATTTCTTCGTCTAACCGGTCCATTTTATTCATGTTCGGAACTAACGATAGTAAATCATATACAATTTTACGATAATCACTTTTGTACTTTAATAACATTTTAAACTAAATCCTCTTTACTAAATTACTTTCTAGGGTGGTACTTATTGTAAACATCACTTAAGTGGCCATGGGAAATATGAGTATAAAATTGAGTGGTCGCAATGTCAGAGTGGCCTAGTAGTTCTTGGATAATTCTTAGATCAGCCCCATTTTCTAAAATATGCGTTGCAAATGAATGGCGCAAGGTGTGGGGCGTGACATTCTTCTTAATATCGGTTTGTTGAACGTATTGCTTGATTTTTTGCCAAATGCTTTGACGACTCAATCCACCACCCCGGGCATTCAAAAACAGATAATTTGAGTGCTGATTTCCTAATAATTGGGGGCGACTGCTCATTAAGTAACGTTGAATCCATTCAATTGCAACACTGCCGATGGGAATGATTCGTTCCTTATCGCCCTTACCGATGGTTTGAATCAACCGCATTTCTAAATGCAGATCAGACAGTTGTAAATTGATCAATTCACTGACCCGCAATCCAGTTGCATACATTACTTCTAAAATCGTTCGATCTCGAATCCCAAACTTAGTTCTAGTGTCTGGCTGGGCTAGTAATTGGTGAATTTCTGCTTGGGTCAATACAGCTGGGAGATGATGTTCTGGTTTTGGCATGTCGATTTTTAGCATTGGGTTTTGATCTACATAGTGAAACTGCATCAAGTACTGATAAAATTCACGTAACGCCGAAATAAAGCGAATAACCGAACTCTTCGCCTTGCCCATTTTTTGAAGGTGGGTTAGATAACCTAAGATATCAGTCTGAGTCACCTGTTGCCAATCAGTAATGCCAGTTGTCTTTAAATATTCAGTTAATTCAACAATGTCTTGTTGATAGCTCTTAATACTATTATTAGCTAGACCACGTTCGATCAACATGTATCTAACGTATTGCTTTACCAACTGATCCATCATCAACTTACTCCACTTCTTGGTCGCGTCCCTTTTCAGTTAAACTAAGGTATTGATCATCTTCGGTTACTAAACGTTGCTTTAGTAATGAACCTACCGCCCGTTTAAATTGGCCCTTACTAATTCCAAAGAACTTTTTAATCGCCTTTGGATCGCTTTTATCAGTATATGGTAAATGTCCATTTTCATCATGCTTTAAAACAGCAAAAATCATGGCGGCATCCCCACTAATTGCTTCATATGCCCGGGGCTTTAACGATAGGTTCAATGAACCATCTGGATGAACCCCGATTACCCGGCCAGAGACATGTTGTCCTAAACGTGGTTCCACATCCCGTTCATTGGGGTGCACAAAACCTAATTGATAATCATCGGTTAGAACCTTAGTTCCTGCTAACTTATTGCGATAAACAGTTGCCTTAACGTTTTTATTCATCATCTTATTATTAGCTGGTTTCGCAATTGCATTAAAGATTTCTTCATCCGCTAATTGACCCCAAATGCGCCCCTTTTTATCAATTTTAAGCGCAATTAATAAACGGTCACCAACACTAGGCCAAATTGACTTAATCGTTGGTAAATCATCTAATGAGACTGCAATGTCCTTATTAGGTAAACCAATGTCAACAAAAATCCCAAGATCATGTTTAAAACCAACGACCTTACCAAATGCATAACGATCAATTTGAGTCTTAGGCGCATTCCGCGTAATTTGCATTTTATGATCTTCATTTTCGTACGTAAAGCCCTTAAAGTTACTTCCTAACTTAAGGGGCTTCTTAATTTCTTGTTTATCTAGTTGAAACGTTTCACCTTCGATTTGAACGAAATAATATTTATCATTCTCATCAGTTACTTTTCCAGAAGCAATTCTGCCGATAATTTGATCCATAATGAACCTCACTTCACTTTTAACTTTGTTTAACAGATTATACACTGATTGTTAATCCTTTTCACTCTAATTATAGCTGTTTTGCGACCAATTGGTCAAAAGCAAACAAAAAGCCCGTTCCAAAACGGAACGAGCTTCTTATTGATATTAATCAATCATTAAATTGAGCTTGATGCACCATGGTATACAATTCCACGACGAGCATCAACAGTGATTAATTCGCCATCTGAAATCTTTTCAGTAGCATTTCCAGCACCAACGATAACAGGAATTCCCATTGAAATACCTACTACAGCTGCGTGTGAAGTTAATCCACCGTTTTCAACAACGATTGCGCTAGCCTTGTTAATAGCTGGCATGTAGTCCTTGTTAGTGTTCTTAGCAACTAAAACACCACCATCAGTAGCCTTGTTGTTTGCTTCTTCAGCATTGTTAGCAACGAAAGCCTTACCAATAACAGTCTTGTCACCGACACCTTGACCTTGAGTTAACTTAGATCCAATTAATTGAACCTTCATTAAGTTAGTAGTACCACGGTCACCAACAGGAACTCCAGCAGTAATTAAGATTAAGTCGCCTTCCTTAGCTAGTCCAGTTTCAACAGCCTTGTTAGCAGCTAAATCAAACATTGAATCAGTAGTTGATGGTTGTTCAACTACGATTGGGTGAACACCCCAGTTAACAGTTAAACCACGACGAGTACGGTCATCGAAAGTTAATGCTAAAATGTTAGCGTCTGGGTGGTACTTGGAAATCATCCGAGCAGTGTAACCAGTAGAAGTGGTTGCAACAACCGTCTTGATTCCTAAGTCCTTAACCATTTGAGCCACAGTGTGACCTAAGGCTTCAGTAACGTCACCGTTGTTAAATGCAGGACGCTTGCGACCGTATTCTGGGAATACGTTTTCAGCCTTAACGTTAATCTTAGACATTGCTTGAACAGACTTAACTGGGTAGTCACCATTAGCACTTTCACCAGAAAGCATAGTAGCATCAGTACCATCCCAAACGGCGTTAGCAACATCAGAAACTTCCGCACGTGATGGACGTGGGTTTTCTTGCATGGAGTCTAACATTTGAGTAGCAGTGATAACTGGCTTACCCATTTCGTTACATCTTTCGATTAAGTGTTTTTGAACCAATGGAACGTTTTCAAATGGAATTTCAACAGCCATGTCACCACGAGCAATCATTAAACCATCAGAAACCTTCATGATATCTTCAAAGTTGTCGATACCTTCTTGTGATTCAATCTTAGGGAAGATTTGTACATCTTCCATGTTTTCTTCTTCAAGTAACTTACGGATGTCTAAAACATCTTCTGGCTTACGAACGAATGAAGCCGCGATGAAGTTGATACCGTGTTGACAACCAAAACGAATGTCACTAGTATCCTTATCAGTAATACCTGGTAAGTTGATTGATACACCTGGTGCATCAACAGTCTTACGTGAACCCAATACAGCGTTGTTTTGGGCAGTAACAACTAATTCTTTGTTAGCAGCATCTTTTTCATCAATAACAGCATCTAAGATACCATCATCAAATAAAACATGGCCACCTTCGTGAGTATCATCATATAAACCTGGGTAAGTAACGGCAATCTTTTCCTTAGTACCTTCTAGGGAATCATCCATAGAAATTCTGAATTGATCACCAGTATGGAAGTCAAGCTTGCCACCCTTTTGAATAGTGGTACGGATTTCAGCACCCTTAGTGTCAAGCATAATTCCCATTGTCTTTCCAGTTTGCTTTTCAGCTTCATGAACAGTGTTCATACGACCTAAATGTTCTTCGTGGTCACCATGTGAAAAGTTAAAACGGAAAACGTTAGCTCCAGCCTTCATTAACTTAATGATAGTATCAAGATCACTACTAGCAGGACCTAATGTACTTACGATTTTAGTTTTCTTCATAAGTCAAACTCTCTCCTTTGATTTTGCGCAAATTAATTAATTAATCTAAAAACTAGTTAACTAATTTCCACATATTGGATTACACAAGTATTGTATCACTTTTAATTGGTTATGTCTGCTTTTAAAACCGTTTTTGTTCGGCATTTTTTACTAAACTTAACGTTTCTGAAAAACTACATTTTTAGCGCCGAGTAATTGCTTTAATTTCGCTTCTACAACGGGTTGATTACTAATTCTAACGTTTGCACCTAACATCTGTTTGGATTTACGTTGAGCCCAATAAATTAGGATCGGACAGTTTCCCGGATGATCAACGATCAATTGCTTTAGTTGATTCAAACATTCCGAATGCTCATGGTCAGCATCCACTTTTAAAAAGCAAATTTCTGGATGTTGATCAGATTGCTGGTGCTTACGCATTCGTTGTTGAAAATTAGCTGCTGGTTCAATTTGATTTGCTACGATTTGTAATCCGTTCCGATTTTCAATCTTTCCATTAATCAATAAGACCCGTTGTGCCTTTAGCATCGGTTGAACCTGCTTAAACACCTGGGGGAAAATAACGATATCTAATTCACCAATCGGGTCACTACCAGTTGCAAACGCCATTGACTCACCCTTTTTCGTCCTAATCTCGCGAACATGATTAATAAATAACACTAAGTTAACTTTTTGATTAATCAATTGATTGACTTCATCGACGCGCTTAGCATTAACGGCTTGAATAACATCTAAATAATTTTCAGTCGGGTAATTAGATAGGTAGACTCCTAAATATTTCTGTTCATTC
Organism: Nicoliella lavandulae; assembly: GCF_037546185.1. NCBI lineage: Bacteria > Bacillati > Bacillota > Bacilli > Lactobacillales > Lactobacillaceae > Nicoliella > Nicoliella lavandulae. The sequence continues at coordinate 1,271,587 of NZ_JAWMWH010000001.1, forward strand.
TCTAACAAGATTGGTAACGAAAATTCATCTTGAAACTTCATCTTTGGTTGCAAGGCTTTGAACAATTCCATTGAACTACCACTTAGGTTGATTGATTCTAAAAACTCTGGTAAGGATGCCATCAACTCCGCTCGTTTAAAACCAAAGCAATCAAGTGCTCCGGCATAGATTAATGGCTCAATGATGGATGTTTTTCTAAACTTAGCATCAATACGATGCAATAAGGACTCAAAACTAGTAAAGGGACCGCCATCGGATCGAATCTGCAATAAGTCCGTAATAAAGTCACTGCGTAAGCCCCGAATTGCTGCTAAGCCAAAAACGATGGCGTTATTTTGTAAACTAAATTCACGTTGACTAACGTTAATGTCTGGGGGCATTATTTCAATTTGCCGACGCTTCGATTCTAATAAGAACGTCCGAGTTTTGGCTTTATTGCCTAATTCAGCATTAAAAATCGCAACGAAAAATTCACGTGGATAGTGAACCTTTAAATATGCCAATTGAAATGCCATTTTACTATATGCGACCGCATGGGATTTATTAAATCCATAGTCAGCAAAGCGATCAATATAATCGAACGTAGTATTTGCTACTGATGCTGAAAAGCCGCGTTGCTTAGCACCCGCCAAGAACTTCGTGCGCATTGCATCCATTTTAGCCTGATCCTTTTTACTCATGGCCCGACGTAATACATCGGCTTGCCCAAAACTAAACCCTCCCATAACAGCAGCGACTTGCATTACTTGTTCTTGATAGACAATAATGCCATAGGTAGGGGCTAAGATAGGGGCTAGCGATTGATCAGGATAATGGATTGCCTCTTGGCCATTCTTGCGTTTGACGAACGAACTAATATTTTGCATTGGCCCCGGTCGGTACAATGCGTCTACTACCGCCACTAAATTAAAGTTGTCAGGATGAACTTGTCGTAATACATTTTTTATTCCATCAGATTCAAATTGAAAAATTCCATTGGTATCACCATTTTGAAATAACACTAGTGTTTTGGGGTCGTTAACGTTAATTTGATGAACATCAAATTCTGGATTGCGATTAGCGCGGACTAGTTTAACGATGGCCGCTAATAACGATAAATTACGCAATCCCAAAAAATCAATTTTTAAAAGTCCTACCTCTTCAGCGTAATTCTTTGAATATTGGGTCATTAATAAATTATCTTTACCCAATTGTAATGGCGACATGTTAACTAATGGCTCAGCACTTAAAATGACTCCGGCAGCATGGGTTGAAAAATGCCTTGGTAACCCCTCTAGTTTCAACGCCGTTTTAAACACTAACTGGTTCACTGCATCTGTATTAACAATATTTTGCAAACCAGGTGACTGTTGATATGCCGCAGCTAATGTAATATGCAATTGATTGGGGATTGCCTTGCTCCATTGGTTCGCCTTTTCACTACTGACCCCAAACGCTCGATTAATATCACGTAGGACTTGTTTCGCCCCTAATGTATCGAAGGTAATAATTTGGGCGACCCGATCATGGCCATATTTATCATGAACGTAGTTTAAAACATCATCCCGCCGATTATCTGGAATATCCAAATCAATATCTGGCATTTGAGCTCGTTCTGGATTTAAGAATCGTTCAAACAATAAGTCGTATGCAATTGGATCAACATCAGTGATCGATAATACGTATGCGACTAATGATCCAGCAGCCGACCCTCGACCAGGTCCAGTCATAATATCTACTGAATGGGCGTAGTTAATAACATCCCACACAATTAAAAAGTAATCATCAAAGCCCATTTGACCAATAATTGATAATTCATGTGCTAATCGGTCTTGATACTTTGCAACCATTTCATCTGGAATTTTATTTTCTGCTAACCGGCGCTTTAAACCGGATTGGCATAGTTGATTTAAATATTGTTTAGACGATTGATGATGCGGTGTAGCAAAAGATGGCAACTGTGTTGGCTGCTTTTGGATTGTGACATTACACCGCTCAGCAATTTCATTCGTGGCATTTAACGCTGTATCCATATGTTTTAGATGATACTCACGTTCCACCATTTCAACTGGCTTTAACCAGTTCCGGCCAGGCTTATTCTGCTCACTGACCGCTACCTTTGCACTAGGGTCATCAATTGATTTTAAGACCTGGGTGGCAAAATAATCATCAGAATCAATGTATTCAACTGGTTCAATGCCGATCGAACCAATCCCATGTTCAGCTGCTAGTTTATACAATTGATCAATAATAACTTGATCTTGAGCTGGTGAAACTCCCACCTTAAGGTCAGCTGCTTTTACATACTTTAAAAGCGTTTTTAAAACTTGATTTGCAGCAGTTTGCTCATCCCGTTCCACTAATTGTAATAGTTCACCATTAGTTGGTAAAATAATCACCAAATCATTAAGATAATCAGTAATGGTGCCTAAATCCACAGGCTGCTCAGTCATCTTAGCCGTTGATAGGCGCATTAGATTTTGATAACCGGCTTGACTTTGGGCCAATAAAATTAAATCATGGTTTTGATTTGGGTTAACAATTCCAGGAATCGATAGGGTCGTGCCAATAATGGCGTGGATGCCGGCTTGCTTACATTGATTATAAAATTCAACTGCTCCGTACATCACATTTCGATCAGTTAGTGCTAATGATTGATAGCCGCGCTGTTTAGCGGTTTGAACTAGTTTGGTAATTGAAATCGTGCTTTGTAATAAGCTATAACTACTAACAATTTGAAGTGGAACAAATCCCATGGCAAACATCCTCTCTAATCAATTATAATAATTGGGCTACCGTAAAATTTCAACTGCCAACAAAGTTTTAAATTGTTTTTTTGCTAATTTGTGATAGAATTCTAGTTAATGCGAGGTGGATAATATGCGTTTTATTATTGCAAATTTAACTGTTATTTTTTGGTCATTCATCTTTGGTGATGTCCTAGGATACATTAATTCTGCTTTATCCGAGGCTAGCGTAAACTACCTTGGCGTAGGAATTGTTGCAGCAATCGTTGCAGTAATCGCTGTTAATGGAATCAACTTATTAGCAGATAAGCGAATTTAATTTAAACATCAAAAAAGGCCGCTGACTTTTATTAAGTTAGCGGTCTTTTATTTTTACTTCGTTGTCGTATTAAACGTTAGTTGGTCATCTTTTAGATCAATTGTTACTTGGCTATCATTTGGAATTTGATTAGCAATCATTTGCTTAGCCAATGGCGTTTCAACGTGGTTCGTAATGAACCGTTGTAATGGCCGAGCCCCATATTGAGGTTCGTACCCTTGCTTTGCAATCCATTGCTTAGCTTGGTCTGAAATATTCAACTGAATTGATTGTTCATCTAATCGTTTGGAAAGTTGATTGATGATCTTGACCACAATTTGTTCAACATCATTTAATGTTAATGGCGTGAACATAATTTCAGCATCAATTCGGTTTAAGAATTCAGGTCTGAAACGTGATTTCAACAGTTTTTGGACATCTTGCTTAGCTTCATCACTAATGTGGCCATTTTTATCCGTACCCTTCAATAGAATATCTGAACCCAAGTTCGAAGTCATAATTAAAATCGTGTTCTTAAAGTCAACTGTCCGGCCTTGACTATCAGTTAAGCGACCATCATCTAACACTTGTAATAAGATGTTAAAGACATCTGGATGGGCCTTTTCAATTTCATCAAATAAAACGATGGTGTATGGGTTTCTTCTAACCGCTTCGGTCAGTTGACCCCCTTCTTCATAACCTACATAACCTGGCGCAGCCCCAACTAGTCTAGATACAGATTCTTTTTCCATGTATTCGGACATATCAATTCTAACCATGTGGTCTTCAGAATCAAATAGGTCTTCAGCTAATGCTTTGGCTAATTCGGTCTTTCCGACCCCAGTGGGTCCTAAGAATAGAAATGATCCTAACGGTTTACTTGGATCTTGTAGTCCAGCTCTAGAGCGAATAACTGCGTCTGCAACTGCATTCACAGCGGCATCTTGGCCGATGACCCGCCGGTGTAAATTATCCGCTAAGTGCAATAGTTTTTCACGTTCGCCTTGGACTAATTTGTTAACTGGAATGCCAGTTTGGCGGCTAACTACGTCCGCAATTTCATTATCCGTTACGGATTCTTCTACTAACCAATCCTTAGAATGATCTTCTGATTCCATTTGCTTTAGTTCAGCTTCTAATTGTGGAATTAACCCATTCTTTAATTCTGCACTCTTACTGTAATCATAAGAACTTTCAGCTTGTTGAAGGTCATTTTTAGCTTGATCTAATTGACGTTTCTTATCCCCTAGTTTATTAATGGCATCTTTTTCACGTTGCCAGCGTGCATTTAGGTTATTAACCTTTTCACGGGTATTTTCAATCTGGGGCTTCAATTCGGCTAATCGTTGTTTAGAAGCTTCGTCACTTTCATTCTTCAAAGCGGCTAATTCCACTTCTTCACGCATTAACTGCCGGTTAGATTGATCCAATTCAGTTGGGCTAGAGTTCATTTCAACTTCAATGGTTGACGAAGCCTCATCAACTAAGTCAATCGCCTTATCTGGTAAGTAGCGATCCGTAATATAGCGATCGGATAACTTAGCCGCAGCCACCAACGCGTTATCATGAATCTTTACCCCATGGTGAATTTCCAATTGTTCTTTGATACCCCGCAAAATGGTAATCGTATCATCAACGCTAGGTTCTTTGACCATTACTCGTTGGAACCGGCGTTCTAAGGCCTTATCCTTTTCCATGTATTGACGGTATTCATCAAGCGTAGTTGCCCCAATTAAATGTAGCTCACCCCGGGCTAACATTGGCTTTAAAATGTTTCCAGCATCCATACTACCTTCTGATTTACCAGCACCAACAATATTATGAATTTCATCAATGAACATAATAATTTGGCCATCAGATTTTTTAACTTCTTTTAATACTGCTTTGAGTCGTTCTTCAAATTGACCCCGATACTTTGCACCAGCAATCAAAGAACTCATATCTAATTCAAATACCGTTTTATTCTTCAAGTTATCAGGGACATCATTAACAGCGATTCGTTTTGCTAACCCTTCAACAATCGCTGTTTTACCAACTCCAGGTTCACCCAATAGAATGGGGTTATTCTTAGTCATTCGTGATAGGATTCGAATAACGCTTAGAATTTCATCATCTCGACCAATAATTGGTCCTAATTTACCAGCTCTTGCTTCGGCCACTAAGTCGACCCCATACTTCTTTAATGCTTGAAAATTATCTTCTTGATCCTTGGATGTCACTTTTTCACCCCCACGAATTTTTTCAACTTCATTTTTAACCTTTTGTTCAGTTACTCCTTGTTCCTTTAAGTAATCAGCTAACCGTTCGGTTCCTAATTGCATTAGGGCAATCGTTAGGGTATCAACCGCAATGTATTCATCCCCTAAAGAAGTCTTCACCTGATCTGCTTTTTGCAGTAAGGTATACAATTCACTGCTTACTCCTTGACCATATTGAACGTCACCTTCAACGGTAGCGATTTGGTCAATCTCAGTATCAATTTCGTGCTCTAATTGTTCAATGTTCAATCCTAAATCAGCATAGATTTGTCGTGCCAATTCACCTGGTTGAATTAAAAATTTAAATAATTGGGGAATCCCAATTTGTTGTTGTTTTCTAGTAATCGTAATTTTTTGTGCTTGCGCTAATGCTTGCGCAACAGCATCAGTTAAATTTTCTGGATTCAAAATATCACCCATTCCATATTAAAAATACTTATGAACTAATTAACCTAGTCCATAAGTATCATATCAAAATTTATTTTAAATTTGAAATAATTTGACCAACATTGACCAATTATTTACGAGCAAGCAATTGAGCAATTTCTAACACTACATCTACTGCCCGATCCATCGTTTGTTCAGATACATATTCAAATCGACCATGCATATTTTCGCCACCAGCAAATAAGTTAGGTGTTGGCAGGCCCATAAACGAAATCTTCGAACCATCAGTTCCACCCCGAACCGGGAAAATCAATGGTTCAATTGATTCATTTTCCATTGCTTGTTTAGCAATGTCAACTGAAGTCATATCTTGTTTTAAGACGTCTGCCATATTGTAATATTGGTCTTTGACCGTTACTTCCACGCGATCAGTATCATATTTAGCATTGATTTGATCAGCTACCTGTTGGAAAGTTTGCTTCCGTGCTTCGAATTGATCACGATCATGGTCCCGAATGATGTAGTCCAAACGTGCATGATCAGGAGTCCCATCCATTTTTAATAGGAAGAAAAAGCCTTCCCGACCTTCTGTCAATTCAGGGCGGTCGTGTTTAGGTAATGATTCTTGGAAATCAATTCCTAATTGTAATGCATTTACCATCAAGCCCTTAGCAGATCCTGGATGAACATCGGTTCCATTAATTTCAACGACCCCACTAGCCGCGTTAAAGGTTTCATATTGTAATTCACCTAATGGACCACCATCAACCGTGTAGGCAAAGTCGGCCCCAAAGTCTTTAACATCGAAATGATCAGCACCAGTTCCAATTTCTTCATCTGGACCGAGCCCAATTTCAATTTCACCATGCTTAATGTCTGGGTGCGCGATCAAATATTCCATGGCGGTAATAATTTCACTTACTCCAGCCTTATCATCAGCACCTAACAACGTACTCCCATCAGTTGTAACTAGTGTTTGACCAGCATACTTCTTTAAACTAGGAAATACCTTTGGGTCTAATTGATACTTACCATCAGCATCCAAATTAATTACTGATTGGCCATCATAATCACTTACAATCTTAGGGTGTACATGTTCAGCATTGAAGTCAGCAGTATCGACATGGGAAATAAACCCTACCTTTGGCACATCATAGTCAACGTTTGATGGTAACGTTGCAAAAACATACCCGCTAGCGTCATTAGTGCGAACATTCTGTAGTCCAATTTTAGTCAATTCTGCCTTTAATTGATTTAAGAAATCAACTTGGCGTTGATTAGATGGTACCGTAGTTGAGTTTTCGTCTGATTGAGTGTTAATTTGAACGTACTTTAAAAAGCGTGGCATTAAATTTTCATACTTACTCATTAGAGTCACTTCCTATCATTATATAAATGTGTATGGATCCGTATTGACTTTTGATTCTAAAACCGTAATTGCCCACTGATTTTCATCAGCCCACTTACGGAATAGTGATGCTAAATGGGGAATACAGATTTTTTCAATATTATGGCCTGGATCAATTACGTTAATCCCAGCGGATAACATATCATGACCAGTATGATAATAAACATCCCCCGTAATATACACATCAGCGCCCTTGGCCAATGCGGTCGGATAGAATTTTCCACCATCTCCGCCTAAAATAGCGATCCGTTGAATGGATTGGTCCGGGTGATTACTAACTAGGCGTAGACCATGAATGTTAAAAATATCCTTACAGCGTTCGGCAAATGCGGCGACCGTTGTGGGTTGGGATAAATTACCAATCCGGCCCATTGCAAATGGATGCTCAGCTGAGCCTAAATCAACTAGTCCTTCCACATCATTAATTCCAATCGCAGCAGCTAGCCAATCATTCATCCCACCTTCAGCATCATCTAAATTAGTATGCGCTGCATAAACAGTAATATTATTTTGAATAATTTTAGCATACATTGCATTTTGTGGATTCGTTAAATCTAAATTCTTAGCCGGTCTAAACATTACTGGATGATGAGCAAAAATAAAATCAACATTATTTGCTACTGCTTCATCCACCACTTCTGGTCGCACGTCCAAAGTCGTCATGACCCGGTGCACATCCCGATTCAAATCACCAATTTGAATTCCAATTGGATCATGTTCAACGGCAATCGAACGGGGTGCAAATTGTTCAAACCGGGTTGTTAAATCAATTCCTTTCATCTGATAAAACCTCCTGAATTAAATTAATTTCGGCTTGCAAAGCGTCAATTCGGGCTACCGGTGGTACTTTTGCGCCCTGCATTTGCTTGATAGCATGCTTTAGTCGATCAATTTTATCATGCCATTTTTCATTAAAGGCCGCATTTTGATGGTGCATTAAAATCGGTCCAAATAAAAGTTCTTTTGCTGAATAGTGAACTGCTCGATCAGCCCTTACTGCATCAATAATTTCATAAATATGATGATCCTCTTTTAAAATATCTTCATGGATAATCTGGTACTGATGAGCCATCAACCACTTTCGAACATCAATTTCATCAACATTCGGTTGCAAAATTAACTCTGGAAAGTGGCTTAATCGCTCCTTACCAGCTTCTAAGATTCGAGCAATCAACGAACCACCCATTCCTGCAATGGTAATCGTATCAACATCATCATCTGCTTTGATTGCCGCTAATCCATCCGCTAATCTAGGCATAATCTTATCGGTTAAGTTAGCCATTTTAATTTCATGCTCTGCATTACTTAAGGGTCCCATTGCAACTTCACCAGCAATTGCAAAGTTAATTTGCCCTTGCCGTGCTAGGTAAATTGGTAAATACCCATGATCGGAGCCAATATCAGCCATCCGACTTCCATTTTTTACATACTGTGCAACGGTCATTAACCGTCTTGATAGTTTTTCTCCGTCCAAGATTCATCCCTCATTAATTGTTTAATATTTAAATTATAGCAAATGTTGGCTAAAAACAAAAAAAGAAGAACAAAAATGTCCTTCTTTTTCGTATTTGATTATAAGAAATCTTTTAATTGTTTACTTCTGGATGGATGTCTGAGCTTTCGTAACGCTTTAGCTTCAATTTGTCTGATCCGTTCTCTAGTAACCCCAAAGACTTTTCCAACTTCTTCAAGAGTTCTAGTCCGACCATCATCTAGTCCAAATCGAAGCCGTAATACGTTTTCTTCACGATCAGTTAACGTATCCAATACCCCTTCTAGTTGTTCCTTTAGTAATTCATATGCTGCATGGTCAGCAGGACTAGTTGCATCTTGGTCCTTAATGAAATCACCTAAGTGTGAATCATCTTCTTCACCAATTGGGGTTTCCAATGAAACTGGTTCTTGTGAAATTTTAAGGATTCCCCGAACCTTTGAGGTTGGCATATCCATTTCAGCACCAATTTCTTCTGGCGTTGGTTCCCGACCCAAGTCTTGTAATAATTGACGTTGAATCCGAATCAACTTGTTAATTGTTTCAACCATGTGCACTGGAATCCGAATTGTCCGAGCTTGGTCAGCAATCGCACGGGTGATGGCCTGTCTGATCCACCATGTAGCATAAGTAGAGAATTTAAATCCCTTCCGGTAATCAAACTTTTCAACCGCCTTCATGAGCCCCATGTTTCCTTCTTGAATCAAGTCCAAGAATTGCATTCCACGACCCACATACCGTTTAGCAATTGAAACTACTAACCGTAAGTTCGCTTCTGCTAATTCTTGTTTAGCCTCTTCATCACCATCTTCGATGCGCTTAGCTAATTCAATTTCTTGTTCCCCTTTTAATAGTGGAACTCGCCCAATTTCTTTCAAGTACATTCTAACTGGATCATTGATCTTAACTCCAGTTGGTGCAGAGGCACTATTATTTAATTCCTTTTTAGTAACGTTATTAGCAGCCTTTAGTGCTCGTGGATCTGGGTCACCGTTTTCATCAACCACGCTGATTCCGACATCTTCAACTTTTTCTAATAACTTATCAGATTCTTTTTCAGTTAACTTAAATGGAATAATTACACTATCATTAATTTCATCGAAAGTTACGTGTCCAACTTTCTTGTACTTTTTAACTAATGAGCGTAATGATTCTTTATATTCTTTCATTCTTTTATTGTCAGCCATTATAAAAGCCCCCTAATTAAGCTTGATTCTTAAGATTAGCCTGTCTCTTTTGTTCAAGCATAATGATATCCATTGCAATTTTTCGTTGTTGACTAACATCACCGGTGCGAACGGCTTCTGATAGATCCGCTCGTTTTTGGTTCAATTGATCAGCTAATGGCGCTTCATTCATAATTATATTAACATAATCATCAATCTCACCTTGAAAACTTTGCTCAGAGATTGGTAATTCTTCTAAATCAACGACCAATTGTTGTAAACTAGTTTCATTAATTGAACTTATGAAATCAGCTGCATCATATTGGTCGTGATGAGCGAAGTATCCCTCAGCTAACATATATAGCATTTGATATCGATCATGAATAAACGCAAAGTGGTCAATACTTGTTACTTTTAACCAAATATCATGATCATGCAGCATCCGAGCTAGTAAGTACCGTTCGGCATTTTCAGTTTTGGAATACTTAGTCTGTTTGGTCTGCGTTGGCATCATTGGCATTTGATCTTGGTCAATTACCTTATGTTGATGGTAACCATGTGAATTTTGATTTTGCCGTTGATACTTATTAGCCAAATCATTTAATTGCGTCAATAAACTTTGTTTATCAACGTCAAATTGATCCACTAGTTGATTAACATAAACATCCCGACCAACTGGTGATTCAATCGTTGCAATTACATTGAGCGCATCATTTAAATACGCTACTCGTTCATCTTCTCGGTTTAAATTACGGTGTAATTTTAAAAAACGGAGTTTAAATGTTATCGGTGTTTCGCGAGCCGTTTGAATCATCTTTTGAAATTGTTCATCACCATTTTGGCGCCGGTATTCATCAGGATCAACGCCACTAGGCATTTGGATCACACCTAGTTTTAATCGTGAATCAGAGAGTGTATCAACTGCTCGATTGATTGCCTTTTGTCCTGGCTCGTCACCATCGTAACAAATCAATAAATGCTTAGTTGCACGTTCGATCTGTCGGATTTGTTGACTAGTAAAACTAGTCCCCATTGAAGCAATCCCGTTTTTCACACCAGCTTGAAAGGCAGCAATTACATCCATAAACCCTTCGAATAAGATTAAGTCTTTGGTGACTCCAGCAGCAATTCGTGCTTTATCTAGATTAAAAACAACGTCACGTTTTGAAAAAATCTTGGTCTCCGGACTATTTAGATACTTTGCTTGACTGGCTGTTTTATCTAATACCCGGCCAGAAAAGGCAATTGTTTGCCCTGATTGATTGCGAATTGGGTACATCACCCGATTAAAGAATCGATCCGTTAATTCTCCTCGATCATTTTCATTAAATAAACCGGACTTAACTAATAAATCATTAGGCGTTTGTTTTTCTTTTAAAAACGATTGGACCAAATTAGCCTGCGGAGCAAACCCTAATTGAAATTCGTTAATTACATCATCAGTTAATCCCCGTTGATGAAGATATCGTAATGCGGGCTCACCCATTTTAGTGTTAACTAAAATATGATGGTATAGACGTGCAACTTCATCATGAATGTTAATTAATGCCCGATCAGTGTCATCTTGACGATTACCCGATTGACTAGTTTGCAGATATTGATTCGGTAACTTAATATTCTGCATTTTAGCAACTTCAATTACTGCAGCCGGAAACGAGATGTTCTTAATTTCCATTAAAAACTTAAAAACATTCCCACCACGACCGCAACTAAAGCAATGAAAAATTTGTTTATCTTCAGAAACAGAAAAAGAGCCAGTCCGCTCTTCGTGAAACGGACAGACACCGAATAAATTTTTACCTTGTTTCTTAAGTTGTACATATTGACTTACCACATCAGTAATATTAACACTTTGTCGTACTTCATCAATTACTGATTCTGGGATTTTGGCCATTAAATCACCCCATTATATATAACCCAATATAACATTCAAAAGTCGCACCCTTGCAATTAAAGATGCGACTTTTCAAACGATACTAATAGATAGCTAATAACATAGTACCATATTTAATTTAAAATACAAAGAATAGTGCAATCCTATTTAACGATTAATTGTTCCACATCACTGAACCACTTAATCATATTGGAGAGTTGAACCATTTGTTTCAAATGATTATTTTTAACTGCTTCATCCTTATCCATAACCATGGTTTGATCAAAGTAGTCATTAATTGGAGCTGCTAAACTAGCTAATTGTTCATACGCAGCTTCAGGAGTGGCTTTAAAGTAATCCGCACTCATTTTGTTAACGAATTCATAAAGGGCCTTTTCAGAGTCATTACTGAATAGACTTGGATCGATGCTTAAATCATTGCTATCAAAATCAGCCTTAGCTGAAATTCTAACTACCCGAGTCAATGCTTCAATGATTTCTTTAAAGTGATCACCAGCCGCCTTTTGTTTTAATACGTTAGCACTATCGATCATGTATACAATATCATTGTTAGTAGCATCTACAGTGGCATCAATCATGTCATGACGATACTTATCTGATTGTAATAAATTAACAATTCGATCTTTAATAAAGTCAACCACCGCATTAATTTGTGGTTTTTGATCAACCTTAGGAGCCACATTCGCAGCTTGTTCTAAGTCAACAAACTTATTCATGGAAGCTACTAGTGGAAGCCGCCAACCATATTCATTCACAATTCTAACAATTCCAATTGCTTGTCGTCTTAAGGCATATGGGTCATTAGAACCAGATGGAATCATCCCCGCCGCAAAGAACGTCATAATACTATCAAATTTATCTGCTAATGCTAATACAGCACCAACAGCAGTGGCTGGTAGTTCACCGTTAGAAGAAATTGGCATGTAGTGTTCTCTAATGGCAGTCGCAACGGCTGGCTTTTCACCCTTTAGTAGTGCGTACTTTTCACCCATTACTCCTTGTAGTTCGGAGAATTCGCCGACCATTTCAGTTACTAAGTCAAACTTGTAAATTTCAGCAGCCCGCTTAGCATCTGCAATTTGTTCATCAGATAAACCAGCTTGCTTCCCAATTTGTTCGACGATCACTGCTACTCGTTGCATCTTTTCATATTCAGTTGAAATCTTATCATGAAAACTAACGTTCTTAAGCCGGTTAACAAAGTATTCAATTGAATGTTTTTGATCTTCTTGATAGAAGAACATCGCATCTTCTAGTCGTGCAGTTAAGACTTTTTCGTTCCCACTGATCACGTTTTGGATGTCATAGTCATTTCCGTTCCGAACTGAAACAAAGTGTGGCAATAATTTACCAGCTTGGTTAACTACATAGAAGAAACGTTGATTATCACGCATGGACGTAATTAACACTTCAGCTGGAATCTGGAGGTATTTTTTATCAAAATTACCAGCGAAGGCAGTTGGCCATTCAACCAGATTATTAACCTCTTCCAATAGTGATGGACTAACTTTAATGTCCCAATCTTTATCACTAGCAATTTTGGCAATTTGGGCTGTAATCGTATCCTTACGCTTTTGAGCGTCAACGATGACAAATTGCTTATGAAGGTCTGCTTCATAGTCGACTGCATTCTTAATTTCAACATCATGACCTAGGAAACGATGACCACGACTAGTTCTACCGGCATCAACATCTAAGATGGAAAATGGCACGACTTCATCATCTAAAATGGATACTAACCAACGAATTGGGCGAATGTATTCCAAATTGTATACATTCCACTTCATCCGTGTTGGGAACGTCATGCTAGTAATTACATCCTTAATGGCAGGTAATACTTCAGCGATGGGCTTTCCTTCAATATGCTTTTCAATGAAGACGTATTCATTGCCTTTAATTTCCTTAAATTCAATATCATCAGGTGTAGCCCCTTGGCCCTTGGCAAATCCAATCGCAGCTTTAGTCCAATTACCATCGGCATCTTGAGCAATCTTTTTAGCAGGTCCCTTAACTGATTCATCAATATCAGTTTGCTTATCAGCTAACCCACTAATTTCCAAAGTTAATCTTCTTGGGGTGGAAAATGGTTTGATATCATCAAACTTAATGCGTTGTTCATTTAAAAAATCACTTGCTCGTTTCACCAACTGTTTAATACTTGGGGTTACTACGTGAGCAGGCATTTCTTCTAATCCGATTTCTAGTAAATAAGTATGTGCCATTTTACTTATCCTCCTTATCATCTTTTAGTAATGCTTGACGTTTGGCTTCATCTTTAATTAATGGGAAGCCTAATTTCCGCCGTTCTTCGATAAAGGCCTTCGCAACAGAACGGGCCATCTTTCTGATTCGGGATAAATAACCAGCCCGTTCAGTTACTGAAACTGCACCCCGTGCATCTAAGAGGTTAAAGGTGTGGCTACATTTTAAAATATAATCATAAGCTGGGTGCACTAAGCCATTAGCAATTTGCTTTTTAGCTTCATCTTCATAAATGTTAAATAGCTTCAAAAGCATGTCTTGATCACTTTCTTCAAAACTATACTTGGAGTGTTCAAATTCTGGTTCTTTAAAGATATCACCATATTTAACGCCATAACCCCAATCAAGTTCGAAAACATTGTTAACATCTTGAATGTATGAAGCTAATCTTTCAAGCCCGTAAGTGATTTCAGAAGCAACTGGATCCATTTCTTGACCACCAACAACCTGGAAATAAGTAAATTGAGTTACTTCCATTCCATCAAGCCAGATTTCCCAACCAACACCGGCACAACCCATGGATGGGTTTTCCCAGTTATCTTCTACGAATCGAATATCATGTTCAACTGGATTAATTCCTAATTCCTTCAAACTATCCAAGTATAATTCCTGGATGTTTTCAGGCGATGGCTTCATTAATACTTGGAATTGGTGGTGTTGGTACAAACGGTTAGGGTTTTCACCATACCGACCATCAGCAGGTCTTCTTGATGGTTCAACATAAGCGGCGTTCCATGGTTCTGGTCCAATTGCCCGTAAAAACGTGTAAGGACTCATGGTTCCGGCCCCTTTTTCAGTATCATAAGCTTGCATTAATAAACAACCTTGGTTGGACCAATATTGTTGAAGTTTTAAAATAATTTCTTGCATTGACAGTTTCTTAGTCATTTAAATCCTCCTCTGATATAATGACGGCATAAAAAAAGCCTATGTAAACAACATAAAAATGTCATTTACATAGGGACGATTTTTCGCGGTTCCACCCTACTTCTAATCTTAAAGATTAGCTGCTTAACATGGTTTCAGTTCTAAAAGCGCCAAATTACAATCATCCCCCGACTAGCTCTCACTACCCTAGTCTCTCTGTAAAGGAATTAATCATAACCCTCTTTTGTCATTACCGATATATATTTAACTTAATAATAATTTACCAATATTAAAAAGTCAATTATTTGTCCTAAATTTGTGTCATTTCATCCAAAAAGCGCTTGCTTTTAAGATGCAGTCCAACGGTATCACTGTAAATGCTATCTAACAATGTCCTTAATCGTACCTTAGTTGGCCGTTGAACGTTAACTGAATTTAAAGTTTTCAAATTAATAACTGAAAACTGCCGAAAATAAAAGACCGTGCGTTGATCCAAATTAAAGCGCAATGGATCCAAATGCCAATGCTGCTCGCATAACAACCCACCATAATTAGTGGAATAATCAAGCGGTAAATCATCACGATGGCATACCACACAGTCCTTTAACCATGGCTGGACACCAAATAAAGTTAATAATTGAATTTCCATAATATTAGTAATAATAGCAGGATCAATTTCTTGATCGATCAATTTTAAGGCATAAAATAACTGATTGAACCAGCGCGGACTAGCTTCGCCCTCTGATAATCCAGCATCAATCAAGTTCATCAAGTACATTGCATACGCATTTAAAATAATATCATTAGAAATATTAAGGTAGTGATGAGTTTCAATTGGCTCCTTGATGTATGAGAGTCCATCATCAGAAATACTGCCTTCATATTGGCCATAAGTAAATGGTAGAATATCACCACTCATTTTAAAACCAGGCTTACGACCCCGTCGAATCAAGAACATTTTCGTTCCATACTCACGAGTAAAGAACTTAACGAGCATATCGTTTTCACGATAATTACGTCGATACAATAAAATCCCATTAAACGTAACGTTCTTTTTTAATGCCACTAAGCCCACTACTATATAAAACATAGAAAAGTAGGTACTTTTTCAGTTTTATATCCTTTCGTATATAAATTGCTATTTTAATTGCTTCCGTCAACACCAGTATTTTGATTCCAACCAATGGATAATCACCTTAACCAGTGCTTGAAGTCCCTGGATACTACTTGGTATCTCGGACATAGTCTGCCCGCCGGTTCAGTTTTATTGTGCTAATTTTAATAAGTTCATCATAACGTCTTAGTATTAGACAAATTGATTTTCTAATCCCGTACTTAACACATATATACTTAACATAAAGACTAATAGTCTTTTTTCTTGTAACCTAATTCCTTTAGGACTGAGCTCTTGTCACGCCAACCTGGTTGCACTTTAACCCATAATTCCAAGAAGACCTTACTACCAAGTAAATCTTCGATATCCTTACGCGCTAGTGTACCAATCTTTTTCAACATAGCACCCTTTCGGCCAATCACAATCCCCTTTTGACTATCGTGGTCCAAAATAATGGATGCTTGAATGTGAACCTTGCCATCTTCATTAGTCCGAATTTTTTCAACATCGATTGCTACTGAATAAGGAATTTCTTGTCTAGTTAATTGAAAAATCTTTTCACGAATTAATTCAGCCACAATAAATCGTTCAGGATGATCAGTCACTTGATCAGCCGGATAATATTGAGGTCCCGTTGGCAAATGCTTAGTCAAGTCAGTTAGTAATTCATCCACGTTATTGCCTTGTAAGGCCGAAATTGGGAAAACACCTGCCCAATTCAATGCTTTTTTATACGTATCCATAATTGGCAGTAGATCATTAGGACTAATGCGATCAATTTTATTAATCACCAAATAAACTGGTTTTTTAACTTCCTTTAGCCGGTTGATAATAAAGTTGTCACCAGCACCACGCTTTTCAACTGCGCTAACCATGAATAAAACTGCATCAATATCTTTTAATGCTGACATGGCTGATTCTTCCATAAAACTACCTAATTGACTCTTTGGTTTTTGAACCCCTGGCGTATCTAAAAATACAATTTGCGAATCATCGGTCGTATAAACCCCCTGAATTTTATTACGGGTCGTTTGTGCTTTATCACTCATAATTGCAATCTTTTGACCAATTACGCGATTCAAAAAGGTTGATTTCCCGACATTGGGTCGACCAACGATTGCAACAAATCCAGACTTAAAATTAGGATTATCCATTCTCTTACCTCCACGGTATTAATTTAATTAATAATGGTAAAAATACAATGATTCCGACAACCATTGCAAAACCAGTCGCTAGTAATACACCACCAGCTGCCATGTCCTTGGCTTCTTTAGCTAATTGGTTAAAGTGATTCCCCACTAATAAATCCACGATTCGTTCTACAATCGAATTAAGGACTTCAGCAGTTAATACGACAAAAATAGCTAATAACAACCATAAAAACTGGTTCCAACCAACGTGTAAACCACCAGCCAAAATAATGATCAATAGGGCTACAACCAAATGAAAGCGTAAATTACGCTCCGTCTTTAGCAGTGTTTTGCAACCATCAATTGCATGGGAAAATGATTGCCAAAAGTTAGTATTCTTGCCAACTTGTTTATTATCTTTTGAGCCCATATGAATCCATAATTTTCTTTTGTAATGGGAACATTACAGCTTCATCTTCCGGCTTCATATGATCATAACCTTTTAAGTGCAGTAGCCCATGTACTACTAGGAAGCCTAATTCGCGGTCATAAGAGTGTCCTAAAAATTCAGCTTGTTCTGCTACTTTATCGATTGATACAAAAATATCGCCTAAATTTTCAGGAATTTCGGCTGCCATTTCGGGTGGCATTTTAATATCTTCATCTGCATCTTCAATTGCAAAACTAATAACATCAGTGGCTCGATCAACACCACGATACTCACGGTTAATTTCCTTGATTCGATCATTATTAACCAACGTCACTGACATCTCAGTGTCATCAGCTAATTTTAAGTAGTCACCAGCATAAGTTAAGACGTCTTTAATTAATTGGACATCCTTATCGGAAGCGCCATCTTTAGTATCATCATAAATCTCTAAGTCCATATCTCTAATCCTCTATTTTTCAGTATCGTTAAAACTTTCATAAGCATTAATAATTCTAGCCACCACTGGATGTCTAACCACATCATCAGCAGAGAATGAAACGAAGCGAATACTTTTAACATTTTGCAGGATTTTTTGGGCTTCAACTAACCCACTACTAGTATGACGAGGTAAATCAATTTGTGAAATATCACCATTAACAATCATCTTGGATTCAAATCCTAATCGAGTTAAAAACATTTTCATTTGAGCACTCGTTGTATTTTGCGCTTCATCCAAAATTACAAATGCATTGTCTAAGGTTCGACCCCGCATATAAGCTAACGGCGCCACTTCAATAATGCCCTTTTCCAATAGGCGATTAGTATGTTCAGCCCCCAAAATGGAATAAAGGGCATCATAAATTGGTCTTAAATATGGATCGACCTTTTCTTTTAAATCACCCGGCAAAAACCCTAGACTTTCACCAGCTTCAACTGCCGGTCTAGTTAAAATAATTTTTTCAACCGTTCCCTTTTTCAAGGCAGCTACGGCCATTACGACTGCTAAGTAGGTCTTCCCGGTCCCAGCTGGCCCAATTCCAAACGTCACGTCATTTCGGTGAACTGATTGAACGTATTGGCGTTGACCAAAGTTTTTAATGCGAACCGGATTTCCTTTAATATCCTTAATTAAAACTTGGTTGTATAGGTCCTTAAAGTATTCTAAGGTCCCGTTATTAGCCATCTTCATTGCACTAACAAAATCACTGTCATTTAATCCAATTCCACCATGAATTAAATCCACCATGTTTTTTAAAATTGCTAGTGTTTTTTGAACATTGTCATTATCTCCAGAGACTTTGATCTTAGTCCCAAAAGCATTGATTGAAACGTCCATCCCCTCTTCTAGTAGGGTTACAAACTTGTTTTGAGATCCTAATAATGCAGGTTCATCGTCTAAATTATTTAAGATAAAACTATCAGTTGTAATGTTATTATCAGCCAAATTATAATGACTCCTTCTATATTGTTTGATAACCAAATATTAGCATAAAAAGCAAAAATAAAAAAGAAGATACGCCTATGATATGTATGGGACGCATGATCACGTCCCGGTCAAAATTATTGTAATTGTTCCTTAACAGCCTTGTTAACTAATGAACCATCAGCCTTACCTTTAACCTTAGGCATAACGGCACCCATTACTTTACCAAAATCACTCTTGCCACTAGCACCAACTGCAGCAATTGTATCTTTAACTACTTGGTTGATTTCGTCTTCAGACATTTGTTCTGGAACATACTTATCAAGAATCTTAAGTTGCGCTTCTTGTTCAGCAACTAAATCATCCCGGTTTCCCTTCTTGAATTCTTCAATGGATTCTTTGCGTTGCTTATATTCCTTCATTACAACGTTATCTTCTTCTTCACTATTTAAATCATGGCCTAATTTAACTTGTTCATTAGTTAAGGCGGCCTTAAGTAATCTAATTACACCCATGCTTTGTTTATCATGTGCCTTCATTGCATTCTTTAAGTCAGTTGTTAATTCACTATTTAAACTCATCTGAATCATCCTTTTTATATTAATTTTTTAAACAATAAAAAACGTTCCTGAGACAACAGGAACGTTTTTGGTAGATTAGAAGCGACGACGCTTTTTGCTATTGCGTTTTCTTGCTGCTTCGGATTTTAATTTACGTTTTACACTTGGTTTTTCGTAGAATTCACGCTTACGGTATTCACGCAATGTACCACTCTTTGAAACGGTACGCTTGAAACGACGAAGAGCATCATCAAGAGATTCGTTTTTACGAACGACTGTTTTTGACATATGAAAATCCCTCCCTCCGAGCTCAAAATATAGCGACTGTTTGCTAACAAATTAATCATTAACATAACAGTTCCTAATAATTATACCTAAATAACAGATTGCAGTCAATAACTCTGAAAAAAAATTCGAATATGATAGAATAAAATTATAGTCAATAGGAGGATTAACATGAAAAAACTAAATGTATTCATTATTTCAGACTCAAGTGGTGAAACTGCATTCTCAGTTGCTAGGATTGCCATCTCACAATTTCCAGATGTTAGTGTTACATACCAACGATTTCCATTCATTCAAACTAAATCCATTTTAGCGGGCATCCTAAAAATGGCGTTACAACAAAATGCCGTCATTTTTCACACGTTAGTTAATAAGCAATTAAGTAATCAAATCAAACAGTTCGCAGCTGAAAACGATCTATACCACACGGACTGTTTACAATCATCCCTCAACATGATTGCTGATCGTACTGGTGATGAACCAGTACGCGTCCCTGGATTAGTCCATGATTTAAATGAAAAATACTTTGATCGGATTGCAGCCATGGAATTTGCCGTGGCCAATGACGATGGCAAGAACCCTTCCGATTTAACGAAAGCGGATATTGTGATCTTAGGAGTATCTCGAACCTCAAAGACTCCACTATCATTATACCTTGCTAATAAAAATTTAAAAGTAGCCAACATTCCAATCGCCCCTAACACCCAATTACCGAAGGAAATTTTTGATGTTGATCCTAAACGCATCTTTGGTTTGACCAATACCCCTAAGGCGCTCAAAAAAATTCGACGAGCACGAATGGTTGCCTATGGGCTCAATCCAGATACCCCTTATTCAGATCCAGAAAACATTAAGGCTGAATTACAATACGCAAAGAAACTGTATCAAAAACTCGGCTGTTTAGTCATCAACGTCTTTAATAAGTCAATCGAAGAAACTGCTACGATTATCATGGAAAGCTTAAATCTAGATACATCCACCCAAAATTAATTGAAGTTAAAAACGAGCTACCAATAACGGTAACTCGTTTTTTTAATATGGACGTTGATTTAAAATATCATCCATTAGATTAGGATCAAATTTTTGCGTCTTCAACATTTCAACTTCATAGCCATGTGGTGATAACTTTTTACCATCATCGGTTTTAACAGCAGGAGTTTCCATAATCTTTGGCACATCCACTAATTGTGGGTAATGAGCAATGTAGTTCAACGCATCAAAACCAATGGTGCCCAGTCCAATAATTTCATGGCGGTCCTTATGGCTATTCATTTCGTTTTTAGAATCATTTAGGTGCACTACTTTTAACCGTTCTAAACCAATCACATGGTCAAAATGATTCATAACTCCATCAAAGTCATTTTTAACATCATAGCCAGCATCATTCGTATGACAAGTGTCAAACGTTACAGATAGTTTTTGATTTTGTTGAACGCCATCAATGATTTGGGCTAACTCTTCAAACGTCCGTCCGATTTCAGTTCCCTTACCAGCCATTGTTTCTAACGCTATTTGAACATCTTGTTTGGGGTCAATGACTTCATTTAGTCCCTTAATAATTTGATTGATCCCAGCAGCTGCTCCGGCACCAACATGCGACCCCGGGTGCAATACAATTTGATGAACTCCTAATGCCTCTGAACGGTCAATTTCTTGTTTTAAGAATTGAATTGCAAAATTAAAATTTTGAGGCTTATCAGAATTACCTAAGTTAATAATATATGGGGCATGTACCACCGCTGAGACGATACCATGTGCTTGCATATACTGCTTGCCATCATCAATTCTTAATTCACTTAGTGGCTTCCGTTTCGTATTTTGAGGTGCGCCAGTGTAAATCATAAACGTATTTTCACCATAGCTGTACGCCTCTTCAGCTGATCCTAAAAACATTTTAGGGCTCTTCATACTAACATGGGAACCAATTAAAAATTTATCACTCATTTATCCCACTCCTTATAATCTGAACGACTTTTTCAGCGGCGTCACCAGACTCCCAACTGCAAAATCGTTGTCTAAACAACTTCATTTTATCATACTCATTTTCAAAATGACCAACTTTTGTATAATGCTTAATTTGGGCTAAAAAGTCCGTTTCATTAGTCGTTAGTGGTCCTGGAATATCATGTTGATAATTAAAGTAAAAGCCACGTAATTCATCTCGATAGTGTTCTAAATCATAACTATAAAATAGCATTGGCCGATTTAGGTTAGCGAAATCAAACATTACTGAAGAATAATCAGTAATTAATAAATCAGTCATTAAATAGATATTACTAATGTCTGGATCTGCTAAAATTTTCACTCGATTCTCATACCCACTGATATCAATATGATCCTTAATTAAATAATGGGGACGAATCACTAGGATCGTATCTGGGCTAACAATTGAAAAAAACTTTGCCAAATCAAATGGTAGCTCAAATTTATATTGCCCCCGGGTAATATATTCATCATCTCGCCAAGTGGGGGCATAGGTAATCACCTTTGCATCAGGATTGCCTAATAATCGTTGTTTAATGTTTCGAATCGCCTGGGGCGTATTAGCTTGATATAAAATATCATTTCGGGGGTAGCCAATATCTAAAAATTGGTTATGGAATTGAAATGCGCGCTTAAAAATATCCTTTGAATATTGATTAGGCGCAATCAAATAATCCCATCGTTTCGTTTCGGCAACAAAGCGACGATGATATTTAGTAGTATTCGTCCCTGGCATTTCAACGTTATCAATGTCGACCCCTAATTTTTTTAGTGGGGTCCCATGCCAAGTTTGAATATATGTGGTTTGATTATTTTTCTTCCACCATGCTGGCATTCTTGAATTAAAGACCCAGAATTGAGCTCGTGCCATGTACCATACCCACTTAGGCATGAAGCGTTTCAATAATTTAATTTCTGGATATTTAGCATGAAGCGTTTCATATTGTGATGGTTTAACCGCAAAGAAGGCGGTTGCTTGCAATTCAGGTTGATCATGAATTAATTGACGATAAATGGCTGCTGGATTGTCATTGATATCACGACCATTAAAGCTATCAAAGATAATAACCCCTTTTTTAGCCGGTAAACAAATAAACCCATCGTTAATAACGATGAGTCCATAACGAATCACAATCTTAACCATTTTAATCATTTTATTGATGAATGAATTAAGCATTTGATTCCTCCTAATTAAATTAAATCAACGAAGTGTGATCTAAACTTGTAATGTAAGTGTGAACCAACTAATAAGAAGAAGGCCACAAATAACCAGAAAATAATCGTAAGCGTTGAATGTTGCCAGAACCATGCTTCAGAGAACATGGATTCTCTAAATCCATTTACGATGTAGAAAAATGGGTTTAATTCCAATACCCGTACGAATGCAGGTGGGAATGAATTTGTTTGGAAGTTAAATAGAACTCCTGACATATAGAATAGCATTCTCATTACTGATTGAAGTAAGATTCGGTAATCCCGCACCAAAATGGAAACAGTTGAATTAAAAATGCCAAATGCCACTAACCACATAATCATTGCAAAGAAGTAATAAATCCATTGAATCCAGTAAATATTAGGGGTAATTCCACCCTTGAAGAACCCAATTACAATGGAGAAAATTAACATGGTCCAAAATGAACTTAGATTACTAATGATCTTAATGGATGGCAAGATACTAACGGGGAATTTCATTTTTGAAACCATTCCCACTTGTTGATAAATACTCTTGGAAGCATCTAAGGTCACACTGTTCATAAAGAACCATGGTGTAATTCCGATGACCATCCAGGATAGGTAATCAACGCCTTCCGATGCACCCTTCTTTAATCCAATTCCAAACACCATCCAATAAATGGCAATCTGAATCAATGGGTATAAATATTCCCAAACCAACCCTAAGTAGTGGCTTTGATAATCAGACTTATCTTGGTACCGAGAAATTCTGAACATAATTCCCAGGTTACCTAATTGTTCTTTGATTAATGTTCCAACTTGTTTCAAGTCGTCTACACTTCCTTATCTATTTTCAATATATCTTTCAATCACACGTTTAGTAGCAAACCCATCATTATAGGTATTCCAATGTTGATTAAACTTAGTTAAATCCGTTTTAGCATTCTGTTTAATTGCTGATGCCAAATCCTTCGTGTTTAAAATGGGCGCACTAGGGAGCCATTTTAACAAGTCAGTTTGCAATCCAGTATTTTGTTTATACTCATCTAAGTCGAACATAAAGAATAGTAATGAGTGCGCATTTGGCAACAAGCTATAATCAAATGCCACTGAAGAATAATCAGTAACTAAGGTATCAGTAACTGATAGCAATTCAGTCGTCGATAACTGATTGTAAAAGTGAATTTTGCTATTTCCTGAATGGGACTTTGCGATTGCAATTTCAGCTTCCTTTTGTTTTAAAAGTGGGTGTAGCTTGACTACCACTTCCGCTTCCGAATCAGCCGTAATCGCCTTGGATAAATCAGCCGGTGGATTAAATGCCAGGCCATCACGATAAGTCGGTGCATATAAAATCACCCGCTTATCCTTTAATTCGGGAGCAACCGCATACACATGGGCTTGAGCTTGTTGAATCCAATCAGCTTTAAAAAAGCGATCTGAGCGAGGATAACCCAATTTTTGCATCCGTTCAAACGGAACATGGTAACTATGTTCGAATACATGCCCCATTGTATCAGATGCTACTACATACTCATCGAATTGATTATATACCGCTTGAAAGCGACGTTTATCCGATTTACTACGGTGAGCGGTCTTAGGATCTTCCCACCCAAAGCGCTTAATTGCACCATTAGCATGCCATAACTGAATTATTTTTAAGCGATTTGAATGAATTAAACCACCTAAAAATGGATAGTAGTTATCACAAAACACGGTGTGTGCACCCATAATTAACGGAATCATTTTAAACGCAAAATTTAAACCATTTTCAAATGGAATCGTTTCAATTCCATATGCTGCTAAATCAGTTGCGCCCGCTTCCGTATCTGGTTCGTATAGCACCACCATCGCTTGATCATCTGGAAGTGCAGATGCCATTCGCTTGATCAATCTAAGGTTATTGTCAAAACTCATTATGTAAATGACGTTTTGCTTTTTACGAAAGTAAAAACAAAGTGAGATAACCCTAATTAACCATAAATAAAGTACCTTCACGGTAAATTCACCATCATTCCTTTTAGTCGTTTAGATAATACAACTGGATATTATAACATAATTAAATTTAACAAACATTAAAATTTACGAAAGGATAATGGATGAGCCGCTATTTTACTTTTGGCTCCCAGAAATGCCCAATGATCTTAACAATTGGCGAAATGGTCGTAAATGCATTATCATCCGATTCATCCATCGCCTCTTCAAATTCACCCATTTCATAACGTGAAATAACCGTAAATAATACTGTCTTTTGATCATGATTGTAGGCCCCTTCTGCCCCATGCACAATCGTAATTCCCCGTCTTAAATGATTTTGCACACTATCAGTCACACTCTTGGGCCGTTCGGTCACAATCATTACTTGTAGTAGTTGTTGTCTAGTATAGGTTAGATCAATCACCTTAGCATTGATCACTAGCCCAATTGCGGAATAAAATGCATATGGCCAACCATACACCAATCCAGCTGCCACAACGATAAATACGTTGAAGGTAATGTTAACATTTCCAATCGTTCGCCCCGTCTTTCGACGAATTACAATTCCTAAAATATCCAATCCACCGGTTGAAATCCCATTTTTAAGTGATAATCCAGTTCCAAACCCATTGACAATTCCCCCAAAAATTGCACAAATAATGGGATCATTAGTCAAATAGACGGGGTGTAAAGTCTTAATCATAAAACTCGCAAGAAAAACTGCAATCACCGTAAAAATCGTAAACTGATGACCAATTTGTTTCCAGGCCAACACAAACGTTGGAATGTTTAATAAGAACAAGCCAATCGCGGTTGGAATCGTAAACGGTAAATACCGACTCGACAACGTGTCAATCAATTGTGATAGTCCAGTATAACCAGATGAATAAATATGTCCTGGTGTCCAAAAGAAATTCATCGCCACTGAAACTGTAATTGCGTATACAAACGCCATTGATGCCTTTGCTAAATATTGATGTCGTTCAAACAATAGTCGTACATCATCCATTAGTTCAAAATCTCCTTAAATAATAAAATCATGAAATAAGTATACCACCATCTCAAAATTTTAAAACCCATAAAAAAGGGCGCAAATATTAATATTTACGCCCTTTAGCATTATTTAATTATTCGCGATCGTCGTCACTTTCATGCTCAGTAACTTCAATTCCTAAGTCTAATAATTGCTTAGTTGAAACTTCGGCTGGTGCACCAGTCATTGGTTCAACTGCTTTAGAGTTCTTAGGGAAGGCGATTACATCCCGAATATTACCACGTTGTGCTAATAAACGAGTGAATCGATCTAGCCCAATGGCTAACCCACCATGAGGTGGAAAACCATATTCTAAGGCATCTAGGAAGTAACCAAATTGTGATTGTGCACTTTCCTTAGTAAAGCCTAATGCCCGTAACATTTTTTCTTGAAGTTCCCGGGTGTGAATCCGAATCGATCCACCACCTAATTCAAGTCCATTTAAGATAATGTCATAACTTTGGGCATGGGCCTTGTGAGGGTCTTCGCCTTCATCAAGGTAATGTTCGTCCCCTTCATTTGGCATTGTAAATGGATGGTGCGCAGGAACCCAGCGATCAATTCCTTCATCATATTCAAATAATGGCCAGTCAACGACCCAAAGGTAGTCAAAGACATCTCGTGGAATCATATCTTGTTCTTCAGCAATTGCTGTTCTTAAGTAACCAAGGGTATCAGCTACCACTTTACTCCGGTCAGCAGCAAATAGTAATAAATCGCCACTCTTAGCGCCAGTAGCATCTAAGATTTGCTTCGTCATTGCTTCATCCTTGAAGAACTTAGCAATTGGTCCACTAAAACCATCATCAGTAACCTTTAACCAGGCTAATCCCTGAGCACCGAACCGTTTAACATAGTCAGTGTATTTATCAATATCTTTTCTAGAGTAAGCATCTGCACCACCAGGAACTGCAATGGCTTTTACTTGGTTGCCATCTGCAACTGCATTTGCAAATACCTTAAATTCTGAATCCTTAACAATATCAGAAAGATCCTTTAGTTCCATCCCAAATCGAACGTCAGGTTGATCAGTTCCGAATCGATCCATTGATTCTTGCCAACTGATCCGTTTGAACGGTGTTTTAACATCAATGTTTAGAGTATCCTTCATTACCTTTTTGATTAAACCTTCAGTAATGTCTTGGATTTCTTCTGCAGACTTGAATGATGTTTCCATATCAATTTGCGTAAATTCTGGTTGACGATCCCCTCTTAAATCTTCATCCCGGAAACAACGAGCAACTTGATAGTACTTATCTAAACCAGCCCCCATCAATAGTTGCTTAAATAGTTGTGGGGATTGAGGAAGGGCATAGAAAGAACCTTTGTGAACCCGTGAAGGCACTAGGTAATCACGTGCCCCTTCAGGAGTAGAAATGGTTAAATCAGGCGTTTCGATATCCAAGAAGCCTTGACTATCAAAGTAACTATGAACAGATTGTAAAATCCGGTTACGGACCAAGAGTCCCTTCAACATTTCAGGTCTTCTTAAGTCTAAGTACCGGTATTTTAATTTAAGTTCTTCTGAAACATTAATGTTGTCTTGAATGTAAAATGGTGGTGTCTTAGCCTTGTTCAATAGTGTTACTGAACTAACTTCCACTTCCACTTTTCCAGTTTTCATGTCTGGATTAACTTCTTTTTCAGAACGAGCTACAACGGTTCCTTCAACTTGAATTACATATTCACTACGTAAGTCTTCAGCAACAGCTAAGGCTTCCTTACTGTTATCTTCACTGAACACTAATTGAACGATTCCTTCACGGTCCCGTAAATCAATAAAAATTAACTTCCCAAGGTCCCGGCGCTTTTGCACCCAACCATCTAATACAACCTTTTGGTCTAGTAAGTCTTCGTTTACTAAACCAGCATAAGTAGTTCTATCCTTCATTTTTGCACCATCCTCTTAATTAAAATGTTTTTCAACTACTGCGCCAAAGTCAGTCATCACATCGTCCATAGCAACGGTCTCTTCTTTTCCAGTTGCCATTTGCTTAACATGAATCGTTTGGTCAGCTAGTTCCTGATCTCCAATGGTTAATGTATAATCAGCATCTAATTTATTAGCTGATTTAAACTGTGCCTTCGGCTTACGGTCAAGATAATCCCGATCCGCTGAATATCCAGCCATTCTTAAGGCTTGGACTACTTGTAGTGAAGCAACATCAGTGTCAGCACCAATGCCCACCACGTACACGTCTAATGAATTAAAGTTAGGGAACTTAACGCCTTCTGATTCCATTAGTAAGATGAGTCGTTCTACCCCTAATCCAAACCCAATTCCAGAAACTTCAGGGCCACCTAGTTCTTCTACTAGGCCGTTGTAACGACCCCCGGCACAAATAGTCGTGTAGCCGCTGCCTAATGATTTCGCATTTGCCATTATTTCAAAAATGGTATGGTTATAGTAATCAAGCCCTCTAACGATTTCTGGATCAACCTCATAGTTGATGTCTAAACTATCTAATAGGGTCCGCACTTGATCAAAATGATGTTTAGCATCATCAGTTAAATAATCTAGAATCTTAGGCGCATTTTCAACAAATTTTTGATCTTTAGGATCCTTACTATCCAATACCCGTAATGGGTTTTTATGAAGTCGTTCCTTTGAATCATCACTTAATTCATCAAAGTGTGGTTCTAAGTAATCGATCAATGCTTTGCGATAAGCATCCCGACTCTCAGTATCCCCTAAGGTATTAATTGCGACTTTTAAATCACTAATCCCAAAGTGTTGCAATAGGTCAAGTGCCATTGCAATTACTTCAACGTCTAAACTAGGGGCATCACTACCAAATGCTTCCACCCCAATTTGATGGAATTCACGTAAACGACCTGATTGTGGACGTTCATAGCGAAACATTGGGCCCATATAGTATAACTTAACCGGCTTTTGATGTTCCGGACCATATAATTTATTTTCAACAAATGCCCGGACGACCCCAGCGGTTCCTTCTGGACGCAATGTAATATGCCGATCACCTTTATCATAGAAATCATACATTTCTTTGGTAACGATATCCGAAGTATCACCTGAAGTTCTAGAAAAAACTTCGTAGTTTTCAAACATTGGGGTTCTTATTTCACGGTAACGGTAATCAGAAAATAGCATCCGAGCAGTTTCTTCGATATATTGCCATTTTTCTGTTGCACCTGGTAAAATATCCGCAGTCCCTTTCGGTTTTTGATATTTCATACGGAATCCTCCTACATAGTAAATTAATTCAACAAAAAAAGCCCTTGTCAAAACATAGTTTGACAAGGGCGCAAAGAGCGCGGTACCACCTTTTTTATTGCTAATAGATAACGTCTACGCAACGAATAGCTATATGAGCTATTATCCTCAAAAGTGTCCTTTCCGTTTTCTTAAATAGATTCTTTCACCACACAAATCCTCTCTTAGCTTTAACAAAACGTACTCTTCTTTTTCATCGGACTAATATTTAATTCAAATTAAGATTAATCGAATTAAGCCTAAAAGTCAAGGTAATTCACCTTAAAATGTTAAACGTTTATAATGAAGTTAACATTTATGAAGGGTGGTAGATTTATGTTTAACTTAACTCCCGACTGGATCGAACAACTCCCAATTCAGTCAATTCAATCATATAAGCCGATCAGTGGTGGCGATATTAATAAAGCATATCAAATCAATACAGACCATGATCAATATTTCATGAAAGTCCAACCAGGGCGGGGTAAACAATTTTTTGCCCATGAAGTGGAAGGCCTTAAGTTATTAGGCCAAGTCGCTAACGTCCCTTCAGTAATTGACTATGGTGAAATTAATGGTGACGGCTTTCTCATCTTAGGTTGGCTAGACCAAAGTGCTGGCAGCCAATTTGAATTAGGCCAAATGGTGGCTAAAGTCCACCAAGTCCATCAGCCTAAATTTGGTCTGGATCATAATTTTGATATTGGTAAGATTCCAAAGAATAACCAATGGCAATCTAATTGGGGCACCTTTTACATCGAACAACGACTTAAACCAGTCGTTCAATTAGCCAAACAAGCTAACCGCTGGAATGATAGTCGACAACGCCATTTCGAACGGATAATCAAAATAATCCATGACTATTATCAAGATCACCCAGTAACGCCTAGTTTACTCCACGGCGATTTGTGGTCCGGTAACTATACCTTTGCGTATCAAAAGCCATATTTAATTGATCCAGACGTATTTTACGGTAATCGTGAAATGGACATAGCCATGACTACCGTATTCGGCGGTTTTGATCAGGATTTCTACGATGGTTACAATTCAGTTTATCCATTAGATGCGAACGTAAATCAACGCCTGCCATGGTATCGGCTATACTACCTAATGGTCCACCTCGTCTTATTCGGCGAAACGTACGGCAGTGCTGTTGATCAAATTTTAGAGTCGTTCTAAGGCTGGCTTTAATTCTGCAATGGAATTAGCGGTTACTTCTGGATTACCTGTTGAATGAATAATGCCATCTGGATCAAATAAAAAGCCTGCAATATTGGCGTTATGAGCTGCATCAATATCTAATTTACGGTCGCCAATCATCACCGCATGCTTTCGATCGACATTATATTGATCAATTAAATAATTTAACGAGGCAGGATCAGGCTTACGTGGAAATGGTTGTTCACTGGTTACAAAACCGGTGAACAACTTTTTAATTTCAAAGTGATCTAGGATTGATAATGCTAATTCATCCCGGTGGGTCAATAAAAAGTTTTGCCCGCCGGTTTCAACGTTCCAATTCAAAATATCAACTACGCCCGGAAATGGTTTGCTGTAACTAATCATTTCATCCTGTAGCTGTTTAAACTTAGGACGAATTGCGGCTTGAGATAGGTTAAATTCAGCTGCAAAGCGGCTAATTGCACTGCCTGCTGAACGTTGACGCATTTCTTTATAGTAGGCATAATCATCCATTTCAACTTCATCAATCCCTAATGACTGCAAGGTCTGATCAAACGCCTTGACCATCATTGGGTAGGTATCAAAGAGGGTTCCATCAAAGTCCCAAAATAAGCTCCGCAATTTAATTCCTCCTATTTATTATCAGTATCAAAGATAATCGTTACGGGTCCATCATTATCAATCGTTACTTGCATATCCGCACCAAATACACCGGTCTGGACGTCAAAACCTTGTGCTGCTAGTTTTTGATTAAATTGCTCATAAATGGCCTTCGCATGGGCAGGCTTACCAGCATCAAAAAAGGATGGTCGATTTCCCTTAGCAGTATTAGCATATAACGTAAACTGAGATATGGATAAAATTGCCCCATTAACTGCTGCTAAATTCAAGTTCATCTTACCAGTTTCATCACTAAATAATCTAATTTTGGTAATTTTATTTACCAAGTAGTCAACTTCTGCGTCTGTGTCAGCATCAGAAACACCGACTAATAGCACGAAGCCCGTTCCAATTTGACCATTGATCTGGCCATCAATTGATACTTGCCCCTTTGTTACTCGCTGTAAAACTACCTTCATTTGTCATCGCTCCTACTTAAATGGACGTTTAACAACGTAAACATCCGAGATATTTTTAATATGATCGATAATCATATTTAATTGATCGAGGTTTTTAACGCCAATTCCTAATGAGATCGTTACCATCTTATCGTTGTTAATCTTACCTTGAACTGAATTCAAATGTTTAGAAACACTGTTAACCGTTTTAATAACTTCATTTAACAAGCCGTTGCGATTATAGCCTTGAATCGTGAGGTAAGCATCATATTCAGCACGCCGGTTATTCGCATCTGCCCAATGAACATTAATCAAACGCATCCCACGTTTAACTGAATCTTTGATATTTGGACAATCTACCCGGTGAACCGAAATTCCATTTCCTTGGGTAATATACCCAATTACATCATCACCAGGAATGGGCGAACAACAATGACTAAGCCGTACCAATAAGTTCGACACCCCTTCAACTACGATTCCATCGCTAGAAGTGGTTTTATTCTTATTCTTGTTCTTCTTATCATCATTTTGATAAGTTTGGTGCTCTTCTAAAATATCCCTTTGTTCAGCTTCTTGACGTTGTAATTCTTGTTGTTCACGAATATGACTAGTTAGTCGATGCGCAATCGTATTAACTTGTAGGTCCCCAAATCCAACGGCTGCATATAAATCATTAGGTCCCTTATAATCAAGCCGCTTAGCAGCTTTACCTACGTTAGCATCAGTTAATACTTCATTGGCATTAAAACCTTCATCACGGATGTTGTTTGCTAACATTTCACGTCCATTTTCAACCATCTTGTCATGGTCACGTTTACGGAAGTATTGCTTAATTTTATGGCGAGCCTTACTCGTCGAAACTAATTTAACCCAGTCTCGGCTAGGCCCAGCTGACGTCGCAGAAGTCATAATTTCAACAATATCGCTATTCTTGATCTTATAATCCAGGGGTACGATCTTACCATTGACCCGTGCACCCACGGTGTGATTACCAATATCCGTATGGATGGTATATGCCATATCTAATGGTCCCGCACCCTTAGGTAGCTCTAACACATCCCCACCAGGGGTAAAAGCATAAACGTGATCACCAAATAATTCACCCTTAACACTTTGCATAAAGTCAGAAGCATCATCAGTATCTTCTTGTAGTTCAATGATCTTTTTGAACCAATTTAACTTAGTATTGTCAGAACTGCCCTTAACTTCACCTTTGATGCCTTCCTTGTAAGCCCAGTGCGCAGCAACCCCATATTCAGCCACCCGGTGCATTTCAGCCGTTCGAATTTGAATTTCTAGTAACCGGCCTTCTGGACCAATTAAAGTGGTATGCAATGATTGATACATATTGGCTTTGGGCATTGCAATGTAGTCTTTGAACCGGCCAGGCATTGGTTTCCACTTACTATGCACAGCTCCTAAGACCGCATAACAGTCCTTTACTGATTCAACGATGACTCTAATTGCGAATAAATCGTAGATTTCTTCAAACTTTTTATGCTTATTATGCATCTTCTTATAAATGGAATATAGATGCTTAGGCCGACCATAGATTTCATCAACCTTAATATCGAGTCCCTTCAATGAGTCCTTAACCTGTTTTAAAGCCCCGTTAATGTAATCGACCCGTTGTTTACGCTTCGAGTTCATAGAGTTAACAATTTGATAGTATTGCCCTGGATTAATGTAACGCAATGAGAGGTCTTCTAGTTCCCATTTAATCGTCCCAATCCCTAGTCGATCAGCTAGTGGAGCGTAAATTTCAATCGTTTCATCCGCAATCCGCCGTTGCTTTTCTGGTTTCAAGTGGCTTAACGTGCGCATATTATGTAGCCGATCAGCTAGTTTAACAATCATTACCCGGATATCTTTACACATTGCAAGGAGTAACTTCCGGTGGTTTTCAGCTAATTGTTCGCGATGGGACTTGTACTTAATTTTACTGAGTTTAGTTACCCCGTCTACGATTAAAGCAATATCATCACCAAATAATTCTTGGATATCAACTAATTCAGCACCGGTATCTTCGACCACATCGTGCAAAAAACCAGCACTAACCGTTTCTGCATCCATGTTTAAGTCAGCCAAAATCCCAGCAACTTGAATTGGATGAACAATGTAAGGTTCACCTGATTGCCGCTTTTGACCGGAATGGGCAACTGTGGCAAATTTAAGTGCCTTTTCAACTAACTTCACATCATCCGGTTTCATGTACGAAGAAACCTTATTGATAACATCATTTGCTTGTAAAACCTTTGTTTTCGACATTTTAAAGCCCCCTTAACTTAATTCTGAAAATGCGGAAATAGCAGCCAATAAGTAAAGCGGTGCTGTTTCGGTTCTTAAAATTCTAGGTCCGAGCCCTACTGGTTGGACCTGTTGATCAGTTAGTAATTCAATTTCACGTGGCGAAATGCCACCTTCAGGGCCAAAGACTGCAACCATCGAATCGTTTGGTTGCATTTGGTTTACCGTTTGGTGCAACATTGATTCTTCACCCGCTTTGGCCGATTCTTCATAGGCCACTACTTTTTGATCATAATCAGCACTAACGATCGTATTTAACTTAGCCTGATATTCAACTACCGGAACTCGATTTCGATGGGACTGTTCAGCAGCACTCAACGCGATCGTATTCAGCCGTTCCAGTTTTTTATTCACCCGATTGGGTTGCCACTTTGCAATTGACCAATCACCGGCAAAGAAAATAATGCGGTCAACTCCCATTTCGGTCGCTTTTCTTACCATCCAATCAGCTTTATCGTTTTTAGCAACACCACAGGCGATGGTAATAGAAAATGGTAATTCAGCATTAAATGGTTTAGATTCAATAATTTTAATTGCTGGCTCAATCTGTGAATTGATCAATTCTCCAATAAACACGTTTTGGGCATCATCAACGAACTCAGCTTTGGTGCCATCTACGGCCCGCATTACTTTTAACCAATGTTTCTTAATTAAACTAGGGATTGCAACCACTTGATCAATTGCTAGTGGTTGGTTCAAAAAATAGTGTTGCATTAATTAATCCTCTTTCATCTTCTTAGTTGCAATAATTCCACGCCAGTCATCAATGTTCATCGTTTCATCAATTTGAAAGTCATTATTAGTTAATTGATTAATAATCAATGGTAACTTATCTTTAATAATTCCGGAAATAACAAACTTACCGCCCGCGCGTAAACAGTGACTAGCTTGCGGAATTAATGGCACAATAACATCACTTAACATATTGGCAGCAATAATATCTACAACATCATCCACTCCGTTTAACATGTCATTAGCACTTACTTGGACGTCTTGAGCAACTGGATTCAAACGAATATTTTCCAGTGCGGAATTAACCGCCACTTCATCTAAATCGAATGCTTTAATTTGGTTAACACCCATTAATTTGGCGGCAATGCTTAAAACGCCTGAACCAGTCCCAACGTCTAACATCGATTCACCACCCCGAATCACTCGTTCCAGGCCTTGAAGGGTTAATACTGTTGTAGGATGCGTCCCCGTTCCAAATGCCCGACCGGGATTTAAGCGAATGATTAATTCATTGGGTGATTGAGGTTGATATTCTTCCCAGTCTGGTACCACCGTTAAAAAGCGAGATAGTCTAGTGGGATGATAATACTTTTCCCAAGTTGACACCCATGATTCATCGTTCACTGGGGTAATTGATACCGTTGCCGGAGCTGGATCTAAACCAAAATTAGTGAGTTGAGCGATGCGTAACTGTAGTTCTGGAATTAATTCATTAATTTTAATCCGTTCGTTAAAGTAAGCATTAATGACTACTACATCATTAGTATCATCAATTTGAATTCCACTTGCCCCTGCTTCTACTAGCATATTATCAATTGCTTCAATCGCTTCGTTGCTAGTCTTGACCGTCAGTTCTTGCCACTCCATGTCTAAAGCCCCTCTTCTATTAATTAGATGGTCAATCGATTCATGACCGTTAATTGCCCAAATTCAAGTGACAATTATTAACCGAAATATATTTGTTATTAATGATAATCAAAATTTAAATAAAAGGCAAACAGTTATTAATTTGTGATAGTATAGAAGCATTAATTTAGAAGAGGTTATCGAAATGGTCAGAAGAATTACAATTCAAGATATTGCCAACATTGCCGGGGTTTCTAAGTCAACGGTTTCAAGAGCCATGAACGATAATCCCGTCATCTCTAAAACCACCCGTAATCAAATTCAACAAATCATTAAAGAATATAATTATCATCCCAACTCTAGTGCTAAAAGCATTAAAACCAAGCAGACCATGGTAATTGGCATCATTATTCCTAGCTTTGATAATCCATTTTTTGCTAAAATATTGGATGTCATCCAAAATAAAGCCACTAATAAGCAATACCAACTGATGATCGCAACCACCCATGAAAAAGGTGAGTTAGAGCTAAACGCCATTAGACAAATGATCAATCAACCCGTGGATGGATTAATCGTTGTCAGTACTGGGAAAATCAATGATTATCATCAATTATTAAATAATACGCCCGTGGTATTTATTGATCGCATTGCTAATCAAAGGGAAAACCATGAATTCGATACGATTTTAGTAGATAACATTAACGGCAGTTTCAACGTCGTTAATCAGATGATTGAAAACGGGGCGGAACGAATTGGCATTATTGCTAATTCCCTATTTAAAAAGAAATCTAACCGGCTAATTGGTTATCAAAAGGCATTACAAAAAAACAATGTCGAATTAGACCCTGACATCATTTTATACTGTAGTCGCAATGGCCGCGATGCAATTAGTTTAGCTAGTCAGTTACTAATTAATCAAGCTTGTGATGGTATTTTTGCAACGGACAGTAATATTTTAAAATCAGTCCTAAAACAAATTGAAGTTCATCAAATGGACAACGTTCAAGTGGGCGCATTTGATGATAATCCCTACTTATCACTTCTTAACCTAAACGTAATTGCTAATCAACAACCATCTAATGCAATGGGCTCCAAAGCCTTTGAATTATTAATGGATCAAATTCATAATCCACAGCACGATGTTCAACACATTAAACTTAAAACTAGCCTTAAACATTACCATTAGGAACATAAAAAACTAGCTCAATTTCACCATTTAGTTGAAATTGAGCTAGTTTTTTTTAATTTTAATTATTTTGCATCTTTATCGGTTTCCCCAACGGCACCAACATCAATTGCTTGATGCTTAAGTGAAGGAAAGACCTTCGTATCTGAAATTCCAGTAATACTACCTTGGAATAAGAAAGCAAATACAGTTCCTAATCCAAAGTTAGCAAACTTAACCAATAGTGGACCAGGGGTGATCAATGCAGCGATAATGGCCATAATAGTAGGTGGGATGTATGAGAACCACATTGCCTTAGTAGCACTACCATTACAGTATTTGAATCTAAGAATTTGCATTAAGTCATCGGCTGGATGCAATGCAATATTTACACGTTGGTAAATTGAAATTGCTAGTCCAATACATGCAACCCCAGCAAAGTTAAGGATTACGTAGAAAATTGTCATCCCAATGCCATGCGCAACTGGGAATACTTGATTAAAGAAGTTTGAGAAGACTTGAATCAATATGGAGAATGGTCCTAAGAAACAAATATTACCGATTAAACGGTTCCAACTCCACTTACCAACTAAAATCATGTTTAAGAATGTAATTACCAATCCTAAACCAAAGAATGCCCAGAATAATGCGGTTGGGTTGTTAGGTCCCAACAACGCTTTCCCTAAATTACTTTCTGCAGCAGTCCAGTATGCTGAACCTAAAAATGAAGGATTAACCTTAGCACTTGAAACTAACGTTAACACATTTCCTGCAGAGTTAATCACTAATGAGATTACGAAGTAAATAATCGCACTCGTCATTGAAATCGTTCTAGTAGAACGTCCAGAAGCCATAGTCTAATCACCTATCCTAATTTGTGAATATTTAATCTAATTAATAACCACATAT
This sequence comes from Nicoliella lavandulae, assembly GCF_037546185.1. Lineage (NCBI taxonomy): Bacteria > Bacillati > Bacillota > Bacilli > Lactobacillales > Lactobacillaceae > Nicoliella > Nicoliella lavandulae. Next base: position 1,308,866 of record NZ_JAWMWH010000001.1, read on the forward strand.
TTACTAAAAATATTTATAATAAACATGATAATTTCACACTCATTGTGAAATTCATAACAAAATAAATTATATAACATTTACTCAAAAAAGCAACCCTTTTTGCAGACTTTTTTAAGTAAAGTAACCGTTATCATTATTTATTTATCGGAATTATCTAACAAAACATTCACAACTTTTTCAGCAGCATGACCATTTTCCCAATTGTTAAATCGTTCATCAAATTTAGCGTAGCGTTCTTTATATTTTTGTTCAATTTGATCGATGTTCTTAATTGCATCCACAATTTCATCATTGGTCTTCAACAATGGCCCTGGTAAATCTTTTTGCATGCTAAGATAAAAGCCATGCAAAATCTTAGCATAGTTATCATAATCGTAAACGAAGTATAAAATAGGCCGTTTTAAGATGGAATAATCAAAGAACACACTGGAATAGTCAGTAATCAGGATGTCTGAAGCTAGATATAGTTCAGAGACGTCTTGATAGTTAGACTCATTAAAGACAAAGTCACCAAACGTAGAAGTATCGATTCGATCGGTGATAAAGTAATGCGTTCTAAGAATCATAACATAGTCATCACCAAAGTTTTCGCGTAATTTAGCAACGTTTAGCTTTAACTGGAACTTATATTCATTACCGCTAGCCCGTTCGTCATCCCGCCATGTTGGTGCGTATAAAATCACTTTCTTATCCAACGGAATCCCTAAGCGTTTTTTAATCTCAATTGCCTTTTGATCCCGATCAGGCGCACTTAAAATATCATTTCTAGGATACCCAGACTTAATCATCTTATCCTGTGGATACATAAAGGCATGACTGAAAACATCAGCAGAAAATTGATTTGGTGCAATTAAGTAATCCCATTGGCGTGATTGTTCGTAGAAATTACGTTTATACATTGGCGTTGCATTCACAACGTTATCAATATCAAATACCAAACGCTTAAGTGGCGTCCCATGCCAAGTAGATAATAATTTAGTACCCCGCCGTTTAACGAACCAACGAGGTTGTCTCAAGTTAAATACCTGGTATTTAGAGGTTGCTAAATAGTACATATACTTAAAGCCAAATCGTTTCACCACTCGCGTGTCTGGTTGATCTTTCAGTGCATCCTTTACTTGTGGATCAGAGGCACTCCAAATGTGTTGATATTTACCTGGGTAGTGCTTTTGAATGTATTCATAAATATACTTGGGATTATCTGAATAATTTCGACCTAAAAATGATTCATAAAAAATCACATTTGGTTTCACTGCTAAATGGGTGAATACTAGTTGGTACAATGCTTTCGTGATTCCACGACCGCGTTTTTTAACAATGCGATGTGCATTTCGACCAAACACGAGGGAAGCCATTAGCTTTTGGGCCACGCCAAACTGATGATCAGCAATGGCACTTAGAATCCGTCGACTAAGCACGTTAACTGACTTAAATGCCCGTTTATCAATTAAGTTAAGGTATTTACTAACTATATTTAGCGTTGCATCAACATTATCAATAGAATCAGCATTACTCAATATTGCATTGTATAAGTAACGATTCATTCGTCTAATCGTGTATTCAGCAAATGCTAATCTAAATTCAGCATTAGTGAGGTTTTGATAGCCATCAATCCATGCACTGACCATTTTTTGCCATCTATCGCCCCGTACCAATTGAGCATTTGAAGGATCATTGATGGGATCATTATGATACACCATAATATACTGATACTGTTGAATCAAAACCACTCGCTTAGTACTATTTAACACTGCCATCATAAATTGTACGTCAGAGTACAAATCATTTAACTCATTAAACTGCAGGTGATGAGCATTCACAAAGTGACGATTAATCACTTTACCAGCTAATACCAATTGCTTTCTTAACGATGCATATCTAGTTTCTCCAGAATACACTTTATACTTGTTTTTAAGCCAATGTTGTTGCTTTTTATTCAAGTTCAAGTGTTTAAGATTATCACTAGTAAAGTTCAATGCGTAGCTACGGGGTTTACGTTTCTTTCTGCCACCCCAGTCTGGTAAGAAGTCAGGGGTATGCTCATTAATAGCAAGGTCTTTCAAATAAGCCTGTTGAGTTTCATATGTTTTATAGTGATTCAAATCAATTAATGTATCTTCATTCCGTGGTGTCATGTAGTTTAGCTTTTTCATTGCATCTGGCAATAAAAAATCATCTGCATCAATGAATACTAAGTAATCACCAACTGCTGCTTTAATTGCCGCATTTCTAGCTGCCCCAATGGTATTTGGTTGATATGAAACCACTTGAATGGGAAATTGGGTTTCTTCAAAATGATTATCAAAACCATTACATGCAATGATCCATTCAAATTGGTGGAAAGTTTGTGATTCTAAATTAGCCTTTAACTCATCTAATTTAGGCAGGTCGTCCACCTTACATGGTGTAATGATACTAAATTTCATAATTCCAATTCCTTTCTAAAATAATTTATTAATTGATGCTAAAGTTTGTTGCTTAACTAACCGATTATGAATTTTTTTATGCACATCAGCATCTAAATCTGTTGTGCCAGTCTTTAATTGGTGGGTTAAATCACGTTTATCAGCAATGGTTAGATTACTATTTAAAATCAATCCATACCCCTTAGCAATCCGATTAGCAAGTGAACGCCCATAAAATTGAGCAATTTTTTCATCAAAAATCGCATTACGATTATCAACCAGTTGTAAAATTCGTTCGATTTCATCTTCAATATTATTATCGGTCAATACAATCGTTGGCATACTTAGTCGCACATAATCATCATTTTCAATTAAATCATAAAGTAACTGGGCTAGTAATGGTTTTGCATTAACAAGTTGATCTGCATTAACCCGATAAATCACATTACGGCCTAGTAAGTCTAAACCGTTAAAAAACGTTGCATAACGATTATTTCGATCATTAAGGTAATAATTTTGCATCCCTAATAATAAAAGCAGCTTTTCACGAATTGGTAATTGATCAAATTCAACACTATCCGAAATGTCAAAAATTCGTTTTAAAGTATTTACATTAACATCACTTAAGCGGAATAAGTATGGATCAATTTGCTGCGTAATCGATTCGTCATTGTTAAAGTATCTTAAAAACAACAAGTCAGTTGGATGTTGGGTCAGGGTATTTTCCCATTGCATAATCGCATTTGGTAATAACGCACCCCCCACACTTGCATTTAACCAGTAAGTATCATTATTTTTACTAACTGCGATCGATGATTTTGAATCAACTATTTCAATTGGTAATTGATGGGTTTGAATCGTTTGCAAAATCCGATTATCAAAATGAGCATTTGTTTGTAGTACTAACTCAACTTCACTTTGATGGGATTGGTTATTAATATTTTTTACAAAATTAATCAAATTATTAGTGTCTAATTGTTCATTAGGCAAGATATTAATTATAAATTTCATAAGAGCCTCCTAAAACTATGAAATTTGACATTGGTATTAATTATAAATGAATCTTTATACTACCGCAATTTTTAAAGTGATAACTAAAAGGGGCGATTAATTAATCGCCCCTTATTGCTATTTATTTTTGCGGTAAAATTAAGTTCAATGAAACTCCAATAACCGTTGCTAACGCTAGTCCCGTAAATTGAAAGGAGCCAATTTGTAAATAGGCATTTCCAATTCCGATCACTAAAATAATCGAAGCAATCATTAAATTTCGTTTTAAGTTTAAGTCAACTCGTTTTTCAATCATCAGCTTAATTCCACTAGCCGCAATCGTACCAAACAATAGAAAACTAATTCCACCAATTACGGGCGCAGGCATTTGCATAATTAGCACATTCAATTTATTAACAAAAGCAAAAATCATTGCAAAGATTGCTGCCCCCATTAAAACATAAACACTGTGTACCTTAGTAATTGCCATTACTCCAATGTTTTCACCATAACTAGTGACCGCCGGACCCCCTAATAGCCCTGCGGCGATTGAAGCAGCTCCATCCCCAGCTAAAGTGCGGTTTAATCCAGGATTCTTAAAATAATCACGATGGGTTAACTCATCTAATACCATGATGTGCCCGATATGTTCAGTCATCGTCACGAACGCAATTGGTGCAATTGCAATGATTGCACCGATATTTAAATGAAATGAGTAATTCACGAACGGAATTTCAAATGGAGGGACTTGAAACCAAGGGGCACTAGCAATCTTACTAACATCAACTAGCCCCGCAAAAATGGAAACAATATAGCCACAGACAATTGCTAATAGGATTGGAATTAATCCTAAAAAACCCTTCAAATACAGATTAAAGAAGACCGCTAAAAACATTGTCAACAATGCGATCAAAAAGTATTTAATGTCATATTGATTGTTATTCATCATGGCATTCTTGGCTGCACTACCAGCTAAGGATAGCCCAATTACCATGATAATTGGGCCCACCACAATTGGTGGTAATGCCTTATCTAACCAATCCTTACCAATCGATGCAATAATCGCAGCCACGATCAAATACACGATTCCAACGGTTACTACTCCTTGAGCAATTCCCGGATAACCAGTCGTTTTCATCAGCGCTGCCATTGGTACAATAAATGCAAAACTAGACCCCATATATGCTGGAATCTGACGTTTTGTAATTAAAATGTGTAACAGCGTCCCAACCCCGGATGAAAACAGCGCAATACTAGGACTTAGTCCCACCAACAGTGGAACAATTACGGTACTACCAAACATTGAAAACATGTGTTGCAACGATAATCCAATCCAAGGTAACAACTTCGGCTTATCGTTAACGTCTAAAACAGCATCATCATCGTGAAATGTATTCTTCATCTTAATTCAAAATTCCTTTCAAAAAAAGTCCCCACTAACTGACTAGTTAATGGGGACTTTTGCACTACACTTGAGCACATTGATATCCGAACCACCTTCTAGCCTCACTGGACTAATTAAAGCGCTTATTTATATTTAGATTAATTTAATTTGATTAAAATGTCAATTAGTTTTCGGCTTCATCTTCATTGGTTTTTAAAACAGCCATGAAAGCTTCTTGTGGAATTTCTACCTTTCCAACCGCCTTCATTCGTTTCTTACCAGCCTTTTGCTTTTCTAATAATTTCATCCGTCTAGTCTTATCACCACCATATAACTTAGCAGTAACATCTTTACGGTATGCTTTCACGTTAGTTCTAGCAATGACCTTTGCGCCAATGGCAGCTTGAATTGGAATTTCAAAGTTTTGCCGTGGAATAATTGTTTTTAACTTTTCAACAATTTCTCGTGCTCGCTTAGGAGCAAATGAACGGTGGGAAATAAAACTAAGGGCATCGACCTTATCACCATTCAATAGAATATCAATTTTAACTAAATCACTAGCTTGGTATTCATCAACTTCATAATCAAATGATGCGTAACCATGCGTACTTGATTTCAAGTTATCAAAGAAATCAAAAATAATTTCTGATAGTGGCATATGATAGATCACATTGACCCGGGTATCATCAAGATAATCCATTGTCTCGAATTGACCACGCCGCTTTTGGCATAGTTCCATTACTGCTCCAACGTAATCATTTGGAACCATGATCGTAGCCTTAACAAATGGTTCTTTAATCTCCTTAATCGTTGAAGCATCTGGCATTTCAAATGGATTATGCACGTCCACTTCCTTACCATCATTAGTATAAGCATGGTAAGTAACAGAAGGCGCCGTAGTAATTAAATCGAGGTTAAATTCACGTTCTAGTCGTTCTTGAACCACATCCATGTGAAGTAGCCCTAAGAATCCACATCGGAACCCAAACCCTAACGCTTGTGAATTTTCAGGTTCAAATTCTAGTGAAGCATCATTGAGCTTTAACTTTTCAAGTGCTTCCCGTAAATCGCCGAACTTAGCATTATCAGTTGGATACAATCCAGCATAAACCATCGGATTCATTTCACGATAGCCAGGTAATGCCTTTTCGGCTGGATTATTCGCTAATGTAACGGTATCCCCAACTCGGGTTTGCGTAATATCCTTGATGCTAGCGGTAATGTAACCAACATCCCCAGCCATCAAATAATCACGCTTCACTGGATGCGGCGAATTAACCCCAAGTTCAGTCACTTCATATTCAGTTCCACTATTCATTAACCGAATGCGATCCCCCGGTTTGACCACACCATCATCTAAACGAACGCTTAACACCACGCCTCGGTAATCATCATATACCGAATCAAAGATCAATGCCTTTAGTGGCGCATCGATATCCCCACTAGGAGCGGGGATATCATGCACGATTTTTTCTAATAAATCTGGCACGCCAAGTCCGGTTTTAGCACTTGTAAGCGCTGCATCCGAAGCATCAATCCCAATCATATTTTCAATTTCAGATTTTACTTCATCCACTTGGGCAGATGGCAAGTCCACCTTATTAATTACTGGAATGATCTCCAAATCATCATCTAAAGCTAAATAAACATTAGCAAGGGTCTGGGCTTCCACCCCTTGAGTTGCATCAACCACTAGTAATGCCCCTTCACAGGCAGCCAAGCTCCGTGAAACTTCATAGGAAAAGTCAACGTGCCCTGGGGTATCGATCAAGTGGAATTCGTAATCATGACCGTCTTTGGCATGATAAGTTAGCTTAACCGCATTTAGCTTAATCGTAATTCCACGTTCCCGTTCAAGTTCCATGTTATCCAATAATTGATTTCGCATATCACGCTTAGCAACCGTTTCAGTTAACTCTAAAATTCGATCAGCAAGCGTTGATTTACCATGATCAATATGGGCAACGATAGAAAAGTTTCGGATATATTTTTGGTGTTCCTTCATTTCATTAAGATCCATATTTTTTAATCCTGCCTTTTTATTTCGATAAGTGTTTCATTAATTATAACAATCTAGCGCTATGATAACAAATTTAGATATAATAAAAGCCAGCTTCAAAGCTGGCTTTTAATTTTATTTCTTTTCGAATTTATCACGCATTTTATCAAAGAATGATTGATTTTTCGTTACGTTAATATCTTCACCACTAGCATCGGCAAAGTCCTTTAAAGCTTCTTTTTGACGTTTGTTCAATCCCTTTGGTGTTACCACATTAACCGTTACGATTTCATCACCACGACCATTACTATTTAACTTAGGGACTCCCTTACCCTTCAACCGGAAATTAGTTCCAGTTTGTGTACCGGCAGGAATCTTTAAGCTAACTTGGCCTTCTTCGTTCTTCTTATCATCATTTAATGCCCGAACGTTGATTTCACAACCTAGTGCGGCTTGAGCAAATGAAATTGGTTGCTTGTAAACTAACCGATCACCTTCACGCTTGAAGTACTTACTTGGCTTAACCACGAAAACAATGAATAAATCACCGTAAGGGCCACCATTATTACCGGCATCCCCTTGGCCTTGTAAGCGCATTTGTTGTCCGTCATCCACTCCGGCAGGAACAGTAACCGCAATTTCATGACTTTGTTCCGTCTTTCCAGCACCATGACAAGTAGGACATTTATCCTTAATTTCCTTACCAGTTCCATGACAAACTGGACATTCTTGTTGGCTTCTCATCCGACCCAATGGGGTGTTTTGTTCAACTGTAATGTAACCATTTCCGTTACAACGTTGACAAGTATGTGGCTTAGTGCCTGGCTTAGCGCCACTCCCATCACAAGTCTTACAAGTAGCTTCACGGTCATATTTAATGGTCGTCTTCTTACCAAATACAGCATCATCAAAATTAAGGCTCATTTGATATTGTAGATTTTGACCAGGCGTAGGCGCGTTGGGGTTTTGGGCACGACCCCCGCCGCCACCGAAGAATTGGCTAAAGATGTCATCGAAGCCACCGCCGCCAAAACCACCGGCACCGCCACCGAAGCCACCAAAGCCGCCGGCGCCACCACCGCCGCCGAAGCCTTGAGGACCATCAGCAGAACCATATTGATCATAGTTTGCTTTCTTTTGCTCATTGCTTAATACTTCGTAAGCCTCTGTAATTTTCTTAAATTTTTCTTCTGCATCAGGTGCTTTGTTAACATCAGGATGATACTTAGCAGCAAGGCGCCGGTATGCTCGTTTGATGTCCTTATCGCTAGCGTCACGATCAAGACCTAATACTTTGTAATAATCTTCACCAGCCATTATTTACCTCCTAGAATAGTATTGAATCTTAGTTTATCCCTATAATACCATAAAAAGCCAAAGCCTCATCTGCGACTTTGACTTTTTATATGATAACGCTTTATTTAGAATAATTATTTGTTATTATCCTTTTTATCATCATCGTTAACTTCGTGGAAGTCACCATTAACAGTGTTATCATCCTTAGATGAACTAGCACCACCATTGGCGTTAGCGTTAGCATCAGCGCCACCTTGAGTTTGTTGTTGTTGGTATAGCTTAGTTGCTAATTCTTGAACTTGTTTTTGTAGTTCATCCTTCTTAGCCTTCATGTCATCAAGGTCGTTAGCTTCTTTAGCCTTCTTCAATGCTTCTTCAGCATCCTTGGTTCCCTTGATTTCATCTTCAGATACCTTACCATCAACATCCTTCAAAGTCTTATCAGTTTGGAAGATTAATTGGTCAACTTCGTTCTTCAAGTCAACTTCTTCCTTCCGTTTTTCATCGGCATCAGCATTAGCCTTTGCTTCATCCATCATCTTGTTGATTTCATCATCTGAAAGACCATTGGAATCCTTAATGGTAATCTTTTGTGACTTACCAGTTCCCTTATCCTTAGCAGATACGTTAACAATTCCGTTCTTATCAATATCGAAAGTAACTTCGATTTGAGGAACACCACGTGGTGCAGGTGGAATATCAGTTAATTGGAATTGGCCAAGGGTCTTATCATCAGCAGCCATTGGACGTTCACCTTGTAAGACGTGAATATCAACAGCTGGTTGGTTATCAGCAGCAGTTGAGAATACTTGGCTCTTAGAAGTTGGAATCGTAGTGTTACGGTCGATCAACTTAGTGAAGACACCACCCATAGTTTCAATTCCTAATGAAAGTGGCGTAACATCAAGTAAAACAACATCCTTAACATCACCAGTTAAAACCCCACCTTGAATAGCAGCACCGTCAGCAACGGCTTCATCAGGGTTAATTGAGTGGTTAGGTTCCTTACCAGTCCAGCTCTTAACAGCTTCTTGAACGGCTGGAATTCTAGTTGAACCACCATTTAAGATTACGTTATCAATGTCAGAAGTGGATAAACCAGCATCCTTTAATGCGTTATCAAATGGTGCCTTAGTCTTTTCAACTAAGTCAGCAGTTAATTCGTTAAACTTAGAACGACTTAACTTAGCAGTTAAGTGAAGAGGACCTTCATCGCCAGATGCGATAAATGGAAGACTGATTTCAGTTTCAGAAACTCCAGATAAGTCCTTCTTAGCCTTTTCAGAAGCATCCTTAAGCCGTTGTAATGCCATCTTATCCTTGGATAAGTCAATGCCGTGTTCCTTCTTGAAACCTTCAATTAACCAGTCCATGATCTTCTTATCAAAGTCATCCCCACCTAAGTGAGTATCACCATTAGTTGAAAGAACTTGGAATACACCGTCACCTAATTCAAGAACGGAAACATCAAAAGTACCACCACCAAGGTCGTATACTAATACCTTTTGGTCGTTATCCTTTTTGTTAAGTCCGTATGCTAAAGCAGCTGCAGTAGGTTCGTTAATAATCCGCTTAACGTCTAATCCGGCAATTTTACCGGCATCCTTAGTAGCTTGTCTTTGTGCATCGTCAAAGTAAGCAGGAACCGTAATAACAGCCTTATCAACTGTATCACCAATGTAATCTTCAGCAAACTTCTTGATGTATTGAAGAATCATTGCAGAAATTTGTTGTGGAGTGTAGCTCTTGCCATCAACATCAACCTTGTAGTTACTGTCACCCATGTGACTCTTGATTGATGAAATAGTGTTAGGGTTGGTAATCATTTGCCGTTTAGCAACTTCACCAACTTGAATTTCACCATCTTTAAATGCAACGACTGAAGGAGTCGTTCTTGAACCTTCAGGATTAGGAATAATCTTTGGTTCGTCACCTTCTAGCACAGCAACTGCTGAGTTAGTAGTTCCTAAATCAATTCCAATAATTTTATTACTAGCCATAATTTAATTTACCTCACTTTTTAGATTATTTTGCAACGACTACCATGGCAGGTCTGATAACTCGATCAGCTAGCTTATAGCCGTTTTGCAATACTTCAACCACATGATCAGTTGGGTGATCATTGTCGGCTGGAACCGTTTGAACTGCTTGACAGAAGTTAGGATCAAATTCCTTACCATCAACATCAAGTACTTCAATGTTACTGTCGCTAAGGGCCTTTTCAAGGTGCTTAGCAACCATTTCAACCCCTTGCTTTAATTGTTGACCACTCTTATCATCGACCTTTACTTGTAAAGCTCGATTCAAATTATCAACAATTGGCAAAATGTTAGTAGCTAACTTTTGCCCATCATATCTCAAGAGTGTTGCTTGTTCTTTCTTAGCACGGTTTTGAACGTTTTTTAATTCCGCAGCCGCCCGCAAGTACTTATCTTCCATATCGTCTAATTGACGTTTAAGATCGATAATTTGCTTTTCAGATTCCTTCGCTTCAGCATTTGCATCCGCTTCAACATCCTTAGCTTCTGCTTGTTTTACCTTAGCTTCAGTAGCTGCTGCAGAACTTTGTTTTTGTTCATCTTGTTCTTTCTTAGATGCCAAACAAAACCCTCCTTATTAGTTATTTATTTTCTTTATAGTAGCCTAACAAACGCTTTGCAATCTCTTCTCTAAATGCACTCACCAATGTAATTACCTTGGAATAAGGCATTCTAGTTGGACCTAACACAGCAATCATTCCCTTACCATATTGACCAACATCATAAGTCCCGGTAATTACGCTGTAGTTACGTAATAATTTGTTACTCATTTCAGAGCCAATTTGGACCGAAATTCCATGATCAGAATGACCTAGGTATTTTGATATTTCACCAGATTGATTCAACATAGAATAAAGGGGCTTTAGATAACTGATATTACTTTGATCGGTAAAACTTAATAAATTCATTTCACCGCCAATGTACAGTCGGTCACGAGTTGCACGCGTCAATACTTGATCCAACGTATCAATAAATGAATCCGGTGAACGCAAGTACTTACTAATTTCTTTTGGAATTTTTGACTTCAATTCTTTTAACACAACCGATAGTGGCTGACCCACTAATTGGTCATTAATGAGATTTACTACCGATTCTAATTGATCACCAGTAACTCCAGTTGGAATCTTAAATTGCGCCGTCTCAGTATCACCATTATCAGTGACTAAGATTGCCATCACATTTTGATCCCCTAAAGCAACCAATCGAAATCCCTTCAAGCGCCTGCTCGTTGCCTGTTCTGGCTGTAAAGTCAGAGCAGTGTAGTTAGTCAAATCAGAAAGGATATTAGCCGAATGTTGAACTAGTTCGTCAATTTTATGGTAATTCATATCTAACGCCTTATGAATCACCGCTAAATCATCCATGGTATTTACCTTAGAAAGATTTAGATGATCGACATAATAACGATAGCCATTAATTGATGGAACCCGTCCAGAAGACAAATGAGTCTTTTCAATTAATCCATTTGCTTCTAACACGGCCATTTCATTTCTAATCGTAGCTGAACTAACGTGAAATGGAAGTTGATTAGCTAATGCTTTAGAGCCAACTGGCGTTCCTAACTGGGTATAATCCTTAATAATTCCAGATAGGATCAAACCCTGACGTTCAGTAAGCATTAATAATCACTCCTTTTTAGCACTCATACCCTTCAAGTGCTAAGCTACATATATAATGTACCAAAGGGAGATTTATAAGTCAAGAAAGACACTCACAAATTACTTAAAAAATGTTCAGCCGTCTTTTGATCAGCTTTTAATTGTTCAATTAATGCTTCAACGCCATCAAATTTAACCTCACCACGAGTCCAGTATAGCCACTCAATATCGACCACTTCACCGTAAATGTTTTGATCGAAATCAAATAAATTAATTTCAACAGTCACTTTAAACGAATCACCAAATGTAACGTTTCTGCCAATCGAAGCCATCCCGCCATACCATTGATCACCGATCTTCATTCGAACGATATAGATACCAATCGTAGGCAGCCATTGTTTTTCGTCATGTTCAATATTAGCAGTTGGAAACCCTAATTCACGGCCTCGAGCAAAACCATGCACTACCGTTCCACTAGTTACGAATGGACGCCCTAATAACTCATTGACTGTTGCAATATGGCCATCATCTAAGTTCCGTCGCACCCTTGTTGAGCTAACTTTTTGACCATCTAAATCATATGATGGAACTTCCACCACTTCAAAACGATCTTGCACATATTGCGGTAATAAGTGCATATTAGCTCGTTGGCCACTTCCGTAGGTATGATCAAAGCCAGCCACTACGGTTACAGCATTAAATTGACATAGATAATTATCAACAAATTCCTGTGGAGATTGGGCTTGAAAAGCATAGGTATAACTAACCTGATATACAATCTCAACGCCCATATCAGATAATAAATCCATTTTATGATCATTTAACGTTAGGTATTTTTGATCACGAGCATCCAATTGTTCATAAACAATTGATGGGTGATGATCATAGGTTAAGACAGCTAACTTTACCCCCTTTTTACGAGCAATTTGTTTAGCCGTTTCAATTACCTTTTGATGTCCCCGATGCAATCCATCAAAAAAGCCCATGGCTAATACCACTGGATCCGTAAAGTTTGGATCTTTCATTGGGTGATGAATTTCATAAATTTCCATACTTAATCTCCTATTAATTCACACTAAACATTTTTAATGGTTTATAAACGCCTTGGGCCGCATTGAAGTAGTATAATGCTTTGATTTGACCCTGATAGCGTAATGCGACTTGTTCATCCCTTATATTAATATTTTGTGGGGCCAAAAATCCACCATTTTGCACAATTTTCCAATCAGCATCACTTAAATCGACCGTAGGAAATGAACTTAATGCATGGTCAATTGGAAATAGGACCTTATCAATTTGACCCGCCTTCATTGCTGCTTCAACATCACTTAATGAATAGGCTTCAGCTAAAGTAAAACCACCACTTTTAATCCGGGTCAAGTCAGACATTACTGCCGGGACCCCTAAGATTTTACCAACCATAAAGGAAAGAGTTCTAACGTACGTTCCCTTTCCACAACCAACTTCAAATTGAATCCGTTGAACCTGTCGATCAGCATCATATTCAATTGGGGCGGTAATCTTAAAGTAATCAATGCGAACATGTCTTTCAGGTCGTTTGACTGTCTCGCCTGCCCTTGCATATTCATATAAACGTCGCCCGTTAACCTTCACGGCAGAATACATTGGTGGAATTTGTAGCAATGCTGGTTGAACTAACGACTGCATTGCTTGATTAATTTGTTCTAAACTAAATGGTGTGGTAATCGGCTTTTGGTCAACGATTTCACCGTCTAGATCCTCAGTGGTGGTGGAAACGCCAAGGGTAATTTCGCCACGATAGACCTTACCTGAGTCCATTAAGAAATCAACTACTTTCGTTGCATTCCCCACACAAATTGGTAACACACCATCCACGTTTGGATCTAAGGTGCCACTGTGGCCAATCTTTTTAGTCTTTAAAATTCCTCGTAACTTCCGGACACAATCAAAACTCGTCATGCCACGTGCTTTATTTAATGGAATAATTCCGTTCATGGTTAAAAACGCCCCTTATCATTTAAATTAGTACAATTCAGCAATTTTACACAAAAAAGGGTAGATAACAAATAATTTATTATCTACCCTCTTAAATTAACGATCTTCACGTTGTAACTTATTAATTAGTTGATCGATTTTACTTCCATATTGAATGGAATCATCTAGTTCAAAGTGAATTTCTGGTGTTTTGTAAACATTCCGTAACCGGGCTCCTAATGCACTGCGAATCATTCCAGTGGCCTTGTCTAAGCCCTTTTGCGTGTTTTCTTCATCACTCTTTTTATCAGATAAAATACTGTAAAAAATGGTGGCTTGTTGAAGATCACCAGTTACGTCAACACCAGTAATGGTAACCCCTTTAACTCTAGGGTCTCTAACTTCTTTTAATAGTAAGTCGTTAACTTCTCTTTGAATTTCTTGTTGTAGTCTACCTACTCGATATTGTGCCATGTTAATTCAACTCCTTGATCGATTTATTCGACTGGAACTTCTTTCATTACATAAGCTTCAATAACATCATTAACTTTAATGTCGTTATAATTTTCAATTGTTAAACCACATTCAAATCCTTGTTTAACAAACTTAGCATCATCCTTGAACCGTTTCAAACTACCTAATTCGCCATCAAAAATAACCACATTATCACGAATTAAGCGGACCTTACTATCACGGCCAATATAACCACTAGTGACCATTCCACCAGCAATCGTTCCGATTTTAGAAGCCTTATAAATTTCACGAACTTCAACTTGACCAGTAACTTCTTCCTTATAAGTTGGTTCAAGAAGTCCCTTCATTGCTGATTCAACTTCATCAATTGCATCATAAATAACTTGGTGAAGTCGAATATCAACATTATCGGTTTCAGCTTGGGCCTTTGCTTGTGGCGTAGGCCGAACGCTAAATCCAATAATAATGGCGTTACTTGCTTCTGCTAATGCCACATCACTTTCGTTAATGGCACCAACTCCAGTATGAATAATGTTAACCTTAACGCCTTCCACATCAATCTTTTGTAAGCTAGATGCTAACGCTTCTACAGAACCTTGCACGTCCGCCTTAATGATAACATCAACTTGTTTCATTTCACCTTCCTTAAGGGAATCGAACAAGTTATCAAGCGTAACGTGGTGGGTTTGACGCCGTTCATTTTCTTGCGCTTCTTGAGCCCGTTTTTCACCAGCTGCCCGGGCAGTCTTTTCATCATTAAAGACCACGAACCGGTCACCGGCTTCTGGAACATCATTTAACCCGGTAATTCCAACCGGAGTAGATGGGGTTGCTTCCTTTACATCTTGGTTGTGTTCATTGACCATCGTCCGAACCCGACCAAACGTATCACCAACCACGATTGGATCCCCAACATGCATGGTTCCTTGTTGAACTAACAGGGTTGCAACCGTTCCTTTTCCACGATCAAGCCGGGCTTCGATTACTGAACCAGCTGCATTTTGCCGTGGGTTGGCCTTTAATTCCATCACTTCTGCTTGTAATAGAATCATGTCCAATAATTCATCCACGTTCGTTCCAAACTTAGCAGAAATCTTAACAAAGATCGTATCGCCACCCCAGTCTTCTGGGATTAATCCATAGTTACTTAATTGTTCGGTAACGTGGTCTGGATTAGCACCGGGCTTATCAACCTTGTTAATGGCAACGATGATTGGTGTCTTAGCAGCCTTAGCATGGTTAATTGCTTCAACGGTTTGAGGCATTACTCCATCATCAGCAGCAACCACTAAAATAGTGATATCAGTGATGTCAGCACCCCGAGCCCGCATTGCAGTAAAGGCAGCATGACCTGGTGTATCTAAGAAGGTAATCGTCTTGCCATCATGTTTAACTTGATAGGCACCAATTCCTTGGGTAATTCCACCAGCTTCACCAGATGTAATATGAGAATGTCTAAGATAATCAAGTAACGTTGTCTTACCATGATCAACGTGTCCCATAATCGTAACCACTGGTGGCCGTTCTTCAGAATAAGCTGTGTTGTGTTCTTCTTCTTCGAATAACTTATCCAAATCAGATACATTCACTTCTTGCTTTTCTTCAGCCCCAATTCCATAGTCAGTGGCTAATAATTCAATCGTATCTTTATCTAAGGATTGGTTTTGGTTAACCATTACCCCTAACATAAATAACTTCTTAACGATTTCAGCTGGTTCTCTGTGCAATGCCTTTCCAATTTCTTGGGCGTTCATCCCATCAGTATATTCAAGCACTTTTGGAAGTGGATGATCCTTACGTTTAGGTGCTTCTTTATGCTTATGAATTTGACGAATCCGTTGATTCTTAGTGTATTTATTAAAGCTGTTGTTTCGCTTGTTGAACTTCTTTTTATTCTTACGGTTATTCTTGTTGTGGAATCCGTTCGAATTGCCACCATTTCCATTATTAGAATTAGTAGGCCGATTGCCACCATTGGATTGGTTATTATGGTTTGGCTTACTATTGTTATTGGAACGGTGGTCATTACTATTTTGGTGAGGCTTGTTATTAGCCCCATTGTTATGGTGTTGATTGTTATTTTGTGGCTTCCCATTGTTCGAATGCGAATTTGACCGATGTTGATTATTGCTTTGTGGTCGAGCACTGTTAGTGTGTGCACTTGAACGGTGTTGATTGTTATTACCACTCTTCAATGAAGCCTTAATTTGTTTTTCTTGTTCCGCATCAATCGTTGACATATGGTTGTGAACGGAAATGCCCTTACTATTAGCACTATTAATTAGTTGCTTACTAGTAACGTTGAGCTCCTTAGCTAATTCATAAATACGCTTTTTACCCATACGATCACTATCCTTTAATTAGATTTTATTTCACGTAGTTTATTAGCAAAGCCTCGATCTGCAATTCCCACCATTGTACGCGGTTTACCAATTGCATCACTCAAAGCTTGTTTGGTAATCGAATCATCATAATCAATTTGATATGAATGGGCCTTGTCAATAAACTTCTTGGTAGTTGATTTTCCGGTATCGCTTGCGATCACTAAGAAACTAATTTGTCGTTTCTTAATTGCGTTTAAAATAATGTCAGAGCCAGTCACTACCTTACCAGCTCGATTGGCAATACCAATTAAATTTAAAAATTGTTGTTGATTAGTCATTTTCAAATAATTTCTTCCGGGCTTGTTCATGGTCAGTATATGCAATTAATTCATCATAAAATTGATCATCAACATCCACTTCAAACACTTTATTAAAAGTCTTTTTACTTTTAGCTTGCTTAGCGATCTCAACGTCCATTGAGATGTAAGCACC
The DNA here is from genome assembly GCF_037546185.1 of Nicoliella lavandulae. NCBI lineage: Bacteria > Bacillati > Bacillota > Bacilli > Lactobacillales > Lactobacillaceae > Nicoliella > Nicoliella lavandulae. Next base: position 1,325,823 of record NZ_JAWMWH010000001.1, read on the forward strand.
CCGACCGGATTGTTTACCAGTCTTATCAATACTAACATTGCCCTCTTTATCGCGAACCACTCGAATTAATTCCTTCTTAGGAGCCATTTCGCCAGTAACAATGTCTTTTCGCATTGGAATCTTTCGACGACGCATAATAAATCCCCCCATTAACGACTATTAGTCTTCGTTTTCATCATTATCAGCATCTTCAGCAGCATCACTAGCTCCATAGATGTTATCGCCAGCTTCAGATTCAGACTTGATATCAATCTTAAATCCAGTCAATTTAGCAGCTAACCGTGCATTTTGACCACGCTTTCCAATTGCCAATGATAATTGGTAATCAGGAACGATTACGGTACATGCTTGTTCATTTTCAGGATCGAAAATAACGTCAACTACTTCAGAAGGGTTTAAGGCATTAGCGATAAAGCGAGCCTTATCATCGGTCCATTCAACGATATCCATGTTTTCGCCGCCTAATTCGTTGACGATTGTTTGAACCCGTTGTCCCTTTGGTCCTACAGTAGTCCCAACGGGATCAATATCAGGATTATTGGAACGAACAGCTACCTTAGCCCGATCACCGGCTTCTCTGGCAATTGAAACGATTTCTACAGTTCCATCATAAATTTCAGGAACTTCTTGTTCAAATAACCGCTTTAATAAGCCAGGGGCAGTCCGACTAACGAAGACTTGTGGTCCCTTAGCAGCATTTTCGACCTTAGTAACATATACCTTAACCTTATCTTGTGGACGGTATTCCTCATTTGGCATTTGGTTGCTAACTGGCATTACAGCTTCAACCTTACCTAAGTTAATATATACAAACCGGTTGTCAGAACGTTCCACTTCTCCTGTGATCAATTCATCTTGGTATTGACTGAATTGATTATAAACCATTTCGCGTTCAGCTTCACGAACTCGTTGCATAATAACTTGTTTAGCAGTTTGGGCAGCAATTCGACCGAAGTTTTTAGGGGTCACTTCAATCTTAATGTCATCGCCAACTTCATAACCATGACTAATTTGCATGGCATCTTTAATGCTGTATTCAGTTTGTGGGTCTTCAACGACATCAACAATCTTTTTCACAGCATAAACATGGATGTCGCCCTTCTTACCATCAAATTCTACATCTACATTTTGTGATTGACCATAATTTCGCTTATAAGCAGAAATCAATGCTGCTTCTAAAGCTTCAATAATCGCGTCTTTCTTAATCCCTTTTTCTTTTTCTAAGGCATCAAAAGCGCCTAACAGTTCTTTACTCATTATGATTCTCCTTTAAATTAAAACTTGATTGCAAGTCTTATCTTAGCAACTGCCTTTGCAGGAATTTCTAATTCTCTAAATACACTCATATCATTGTATTCAATTACTAAATCTTGATTATCATTTACCTGTTTTAAAGTTCCTTCATATACCTTATTCTTTTTGATTGGATAATATAAGGAAACATGAATGTAACTACCAATTGCTGATTCAATTTCTTGTTGATTTCGCAAGGGCCGCTCAGCACCTGGCGATGATACTTCTAAATAATATGCTTGTGGAATTGGATCAGGATCCATTGCATCTAATTTTTCACCTAATTGATCGCTAATGATTGCACAATCTTCAATTGTAATTCCCTTAGGCTTATCAATATAAACCCGTAGATACCATTTTTGGCTTTCTTTAACATATTCAACATCAAACAATTCGAAATGATGTTCATCTAAAATCGGTGTTAAGACGTCTTTCACAATCTCAGGAACGTTACTCAATTTGTATGCATACCTCCTATAAAATCCAATAAAAAGAGTGAGCATCCCTGCTCACTCTTTTCAACGAGTATTAATTACTTAATTAAATATACCATATTTGTGGTTAAAACTCAAATCAAAGCATGTCGAACAAGCTTAGTTGATTCTCATCTGGCAAGCCCTTTAGGACTCCATTTTCATCCATAAAGTCAATGATCTTTTTGGACACCTTTCCCCGTTTAGCAAGATCTTCCTTAGAAATAAACGCCTTATCTTCACGCGCTGCTACAATTTGTTTAGCAACGTTTAAGCCTAATCCCGGAATCGATCTAAATGGAGCTAATAGTTTATTATCCTCAATTAACCACTTATCAGCATCAGATCGATTTAAATCAATCATTTCGAATTCAAAACCCCGTTCTAGCATTTCATTAGCCAATTCCAGCACCGTTAATAAATTCTTATCCTTAGCTGATGCGTCATTGCCTTGATCTTGAATCGCTTTCATTGTTTCTTTAACGGATTCCTTACCACTGGCCATTGCCACGATATCAAAGTCATCCGCCCGAATCGAAAAGTATGCTGCATAGTATACGATTGGAAAGTAAACTTTAAAGTATGCCACCCGTAAAGCCATCAAAACATAGGCTGCCGCATGGGCCCGTGGGAACATATACTTAATTTTTAAGCAGGACTCAATATACCATTCTGGCACATTGGTGCTACGCATCTTAGCTTGCCATTCATCAGAAATACCACGACCTTTCCGAACTGATTCCATGATTTGAAATGATGTTTCAGAATCAAGTCCCCAGTTAATTAAATCGGTCATAATATTGTCCCGACATCCGATTACGTTAGCAATCGTAGCGGTTCCTTCTTTAATAATTTCATCGGCATTCCCTAACCATACGTCGGTACCATGTGATAGTCCGGAAATTTGTAGCAATTGAGAATAGTTTTCGGGATGTGTTTGTTCCAACATCCCCCGTACGAACTTAGTTCCAAATTCTGGAACCCCAAGCGTTCCCGTCTTAGATTGAATTTGTTCGGGCGTAACCCCTAATACATCGGTCCCAGAGAAAATCGACATCACCCCGGGGTCATCCATAGGAATCGTTTGAGGGTCCACCCCAGATAAATCTTGGAGCGTTCTAATCATCGTAGGATCATCATGCCCTAAGATATCCATCTTTAAGATATTATCGTGAATTGAATGGAAATCAAAGTGTGTAGTTTCCCACTCTGCTTGTTGGTCATTGGCCGGATATTGAATGGGCGTAAAGTCAAAAATATCCATATCACTTGGTACGATAATAATCCCGGCTGGATGTTGTCCGGTAGTTCGCTTTACCCCCACAGCACCCTGTGCTAATCGATCCACTTCTGCTGATCGAATATTTTGTTCAGTATCTCGTTCATATGCTTTAACGTAACCATATGCCGTTTTGTCAGCAACCGTTCCAATTGTTCCAGCTCGATAAACGTTGTCTTCACCGAACAAGACCTTCATATAATTATGCGCAATTGGTTGATAGTCACCCGAGAAGTTCAAATCAATATCTGGAACTTTGTTTCCTTTAAACCCTAGGAACGTTTCGAACGGAATATTTTGGCCATCACCAATCATTTCAGTTCCACATTCTGGACATTTCTTTCGTGGTAAATCATATCCAGATGAATATTCACCCTTAGTGTAGAAATGAGAATACTTACATTTTGGACAACGATAATGTGGTGGCAATGGATTCACTTCAGTAATTCCAGCCATGGTAGCAACTAGACTCGATCCAACTGACCCACGAGAGCCAACTAAATAACCATCCTTGTTACTCTTAAACACCAACTTTTGCGCAATTAAATAAATAACCGAGAATCCATTTCCAATGATACTTTTCAATTCTCGATCAATCCGCTTTTTAACTAAGTCTGGCAGGGGATCACCGTAGTAATCATACGCTTTAGTATACGTTAAGTTTTTTATTTCTTCTTCGGCACCATCAATGTGCGGTGTATATAACTTATCTTTAACTGGTCGAATATCGTCATCAATCATATCAGCAACTTGATTAGAATTGGTAACTACGATTTGATGGGCATCTTCATCGCCTAAGTAACTAAAGTCAGCTAGCATTTCATCGGTCGTTAAGAAGTGGACTTCTGGTAACGTTTGCCGATTCAATGGATTGGCACCACCTTGCGAATGAATTAAAATCTTACGATAAATATATTCATGCGGATCCAAGTAATGGACATCCCCAGTTGCAACTACTGGTTTATCCAAGTCTTTCCCCAACTGAACCATATTGCCGATAATTTCATGAAGATGATCACGATCATGAATTAATTGAGAATCAAGCATTGGTTGATAGTCAGCTTGGGGTTGTACTTCGAGATAATCATAGAATTTGGCTTTTTCTCGAGCTTCTTCCATCCCCTTTTGCAGCATTGCCATGAATACTTCCCCAGAAGAACAAGCTGATCCAACTAAAATTCCTTCACGATATTTAGTAAGGAGACTTCGTGGAATTCTCGGGACCCGATAAAAGTACTTAACATTGGATAATGATACCAACTTAAATAAATTTTTAAGGCCAGCTTGCGTCTGTGCTAGTAATGTCACATGAAATGGCCGAGCGTGTTTATACGCATCATGTTCAGTCATATGCTGATTCAATTGATCATGATATTGAATTCCATACCGGTCTTCAGCTGCTTTGACAAAGATGTAATTTAAGTGCCCGGTACTTTCAGCATCATAAACGGCCCGGTGATGATGTTCCAAGTTCACATCAAACTTTTTAGCTAGGGTGTTTAAACGATAACTCTTTAAGTTCGGATACAGGAATCGGGCTAACGGTAACGTATCAATAATCGGATTTGGGATGTGATCCATTCCTAGTCGCTCATATCCTACGTTCATAAAGCCAACATCAAACGTAACATTATGCCCAACTACAATTGCATCACCACAAAATTCTCTAAAGGCCTTTAATACCTCAGCTTCACTCTTAGAACCACGCACCATGTCATCAGTAATGGATGTTAAATTAGTGGTAAATTCACTCAAGTCAAAGCCTGGATCAATAAATTCTTCAAATTGATCTACAACGTTATTGTGGACCATCTTAACCGCTGATACTTCGATAATCTTATCATAAATGGCAGACAGTCCTGTGGTTTCAATATCAAAAACAACGTAAGTAGCCGTTTTTAGTGGCGTATGGGCATCATTAAATGCAATCTTCATTCCATCATCGACTACATTAGCTTCGACCCCGTAAATCATTTTTAAGCCGTTTTTCTGGCCAGCGCTATATGCAGCTGGAAAGCCCTGTAGTGCAGAATGATCGGTAATTGCTAGTGCTGAGTGCCCCCATTGTTTAGCCCGTTTAGCATAAGCATCAATTCCATCGATTGCATCCATTTGACTCATGTTCGTATGCAAGTGTAATTCAACTCGTTTTTCCTCAGCTGTATCCTTACGTTCTTCATGTTTGACTGTATTAATATCAAACGCATTCATTGTTAGTTCATGGGTAAAGTTATCTTCTTGAACACTTCCGCGTAATTTAAGCCAACTGCCCTTTTGGATGGCTTCAAATTGCGCTTCATCTTGTTCGTTCCGTGAAAACTTTTTAACTACGATTGATGAACTAAAATCAGTAATTTTAATGATTAAAAGTTGCCGTCCAGACCGTAATGAGCGAATTTCCTTATCAAAAACGAATCCCGTTAACACCACTGAACGTTCTTCTTGGTTCACATCAACCAACTTCGTAATTTCGGCATCAGCACTGATGGCCTTACCAAATAAAACTGGTCCATTACTTTTAGGTGCTGCCTTAGGACTATTAGCTCGTTTTTCATTTGCTGCTTTGATGGCATTAATTGCCTTTTGTGCAATTTTAGCATCATTTTCAGCCTTATTATTTTTAAACTCTTGAATTTTAGCCTGGGTTTCATTTTGATCAACAAATGTATGAATATTAAATTCAGGGAATCCGCATCGATGGTAAGTATCTTCGATGGGTCCAAGCGCTGAGTTAACTAGAAAATCTTTTACGATATCATTTTCAGCGACTAAATTAACCCGGTTATTATCAACAGATGGCACACTCGTATCACAAATTTGTTTAACCATGACCGAGTTAATCCCACTATTATTAACGACCCAATCCCAATACGCCTTAATTAAATGGCTATTTAACTTAGGTTGGTCTACCGTAATATCAAAACTCACATTAGCCAATGGCTTAAAGGTAGTTAACAGTCGATGAACAAAGTCGTTGAACACGTTAAATGGTAATTGTTCTTTAAAATGTAGCTTAAAATGCCACGCATGGGTTTGTTTATGAATATCTAGTTGATCAATTCGTGCGCCATCAAAACATTCATCATTTTGATGGTCGGATAATTCCAATTGGCTCAACAGCTTGTTAAATAATTCATGTTTATCCAATTATTTAATCCCCCTTAATCAGCAATAAAACAGGGCTGATGAATACCAGCCCTGTTTAGTTCTAATTCAATTCTTTTTGCAAAATTCCAATCGTATTGGTAATTTCAGCCTGCTTAACTTCTAATGTTTCACCAGTTTTTCTGATTTTAATTTCAACAATTCCTTCACTCGCTTTTTTACCAACTGTAATACGAATTGGAATTCCAATTAAATCAGAATCAGCAAACTTAACCCCAGCTCGTTCTTTTCGATCATCCACTAGGACTTCATAACCAGCTTGTTTTAAATCTGCTTCGATGTCATTTGCTAATTGCATTTGGTCATCTTTCTTCGCGTTGACTGGAATCACGTGAATATCAAATGGTGCAATTGAAGTTGGCCAAACTAATCCATTTTCATCTGCTTGTTGTTCAGAGATTGCAGATAATAACCGACTAACCCCAATTCCATAGCTCCCCATGATCATTGGCGTTTTACGTCCATTTTGATCTAATACTTCAGCACCAAGAACTTTAGAGTAACGAGTCCCTAATTTAAAGACATGCCCAATTTCAATTCCCTTAGTAAACTGAAGTTTTTCAGAACCATCAGGTGATAAATCACCCTTTTGCACAAATCTAAAGTCACCATAATCATCAACTTTAAAGTCACGATCTGGATTAACATTAACGTAGTCATAACCAGTTTCATTAGCACCAACTACGGTATTAACCATATCTTTAACTGCTTGATCAGCCAATACCTTGATGTCATCATTAATACCAATTGGGCCTACATAACCAGCTTCAGCACCCATATACTTTTTAACTTGCGCTTCATCAGCAACATCTAAGTAATCAGCACCTAGGTAGTTTTGTAATTTAACATCATTAACATCATGATCACCACGAACTAGGACCAACACTGGTTGTTCATCAGCGATGAATAGAACACTCTTGATGATTTGACTAGGTTCAACAGATAAGAACTTAGCTAATTTTTCAATGGTCTTAGTATCTGGCGTAGCCTTCTTAGTCAATGCTAATGGCTCAGCATCGTTCTTACTTGGAATATAAGCAGATTTAGCCATTTCAATATTAGCAGCATAATCACCATTATCAGAATAAACAATGGTGTCTTCACCCACTGCAGCTGGTGCAGAGAATTCAATAGAGTCAGATCCACCCATTGCACCACCATTACCAATGATCATCCGGTAATTAAGGCCAATTTCATTAAAAATATTGCAGTACGCTTTTTCCATTTCATGATAAATCTTATCTAGACCAGCTTCATCAACCGTAAATGAATATGCATCTTTCATAATAAATTCACGGCCACGTAGTAACCCATACCGCGGACGATCTTCATCACGATACTTAGCTTGGATTTGATAGAGTACCAATGGTAATTTTTTGTAGGAATCCACTGAACTCTTTAATAGTTCAGTAAATGTTTCTTCATGAGTAGGTCCTAAAATAAAATCTGTATCATGACGATTTTTAAATTTAAATAATTCTGGGCCATAAGTGGCATACCGACCAGAATCCTCCCATAACTTGGCAGGTAATACGGCTGGCATTAACATCTCATTAGCATTAATCGCATCCATTTGTTCCCGAATTATTTTTTCAATTTTGGTGATTACTCGATAAGCCAATGGCAAATAAGCATACATTCCTGCTGATACTTGTCTAATGTAACCAGCTCTCAACATCATTTGATGGCTAAGTGCTTCCGCACCATTTGGCACTTCTTTTAATGTAGGAATTAACATCGCAGATTGTTTCATTCAAACACACCTCTAACTTAAAATTTAATGGATAAAGAATCTCTCAATATCGTTCCATGTTACTAGAACCATTAAAACGACCATAAAAGCAAATCCGATAAACGTAACCACGGTCTCGACCTTTTCAGATGTCCGCTTCCGTCTAATTGCTTCAATAATATTCATAATAATTTTACCACCATCTAGGGCTGGAATTGGCAATAAATTCATAATTGCTAAATCAATTGATAAATAAGCAATGAAATATACGATTCCAGTTAATCCTAAACTAGCAGCTTGTTCAGTATGAGCAAAGATGGCTACCGGTCCACCCAAGTCATTTAAACTAAAGTGTCCTGTAATCATCGTTCCAATTGCTACTAACAACGTCTTAACCATCGCAAAGGTTTGGGTAAACCCTGATACTAGCATGGCACCTAAATTGGTATTAATGCCCCGGGTGATTCCAATCTGGGCTGATTTTTTGCCGTTACTAGTAATTACCTTCGGCTTTAATTTAATTTGATCAGTTTGATTACCACGTTCCACCGTTAAGTTAACCGGACGGCCATTCGTTTTATCTGAAATATTGGTAACTAACGCAGTCCAATCGTTAGTCTTAGTTCCGTTAACAGCAGTAATTCGATCCCCATCTTTTAATCCAGCATCTCGCGCAACACTATTGGTTTTTGCAACTTGAATTTGATTTGAATTCGTCAAAACGCCACCTTGTAAGAACGAAAAGATTGTAAACGCAACAATTGCCAAAACAACGTTATTAAATACACCAGCAAAATTAGTTAGCATTCGTTTCCAAACTGATGCTGATTGAACTTGTACATCTAATGGTGCAATCTGAATGGCTGTCCCGTCTTTTTCAATAATCATGGCATCATGATCAACAGAATACCGTTTTACGTTAGACTCATCACCATTTTCATAACCTTCAATCCAAAGGCCCTTTTCTAGGTCTGCATTAGTAACTACTAGTGGAATTCCTTTAAATAAAGAGTTCTTATTACTAGTGTTAATTTGTTCTACCTTATCTTGATCATTTAACTTCAGTGATACGGTCATTCCGGGACGAAGGCTTTCTTCATCATCATATCCACCAGCCATTCGAACGTATCCACCTAATGGCAATAGTCGAATGGTATAGGTAGTTCCGTTATAATGGTGAGCAAAGATTTTGGGACCCATTCCAATTGCAAATTCACGAACCATAATCCCTGATTTTTTAGCAACAATAAAATGGCCAAATTCGTGAACTGAAACTAAAATCCCAAAAACAATAATGAAAGCAATTATAGTTGTAATCATTGTTGTGCTTCCTTTCTATTAAAGAATATTAAATAAGTGTAGTACTGGTAGTACAAACAATAAACTATCAAAACGATCTAAAATCCCACCATGGCCTGGTAAGATTTTACCAGAATCCTTTACGTCATAATGACGTTTTAAGGCGGATTCTACTAAATCACCAAATTGTCCCATTACTGATGCCACAATTGTAATTAACAACATTGGCACTAATGAATAAAAATGCTGTGGGAAAATAACCGTTAACGCCGTACAAACAATCGTTGCTAATAGTGAACCACCAATTGAGCCTTCCCAAGTCTTATTAGGGCTAATATGAGGGGCTAATTTATGTTTACCAAAGTGTTTACCAAAAATGTAGGCACCACTATCAGTTAGCCACACAATCAACAATGCATAAAACACAACGTTAAGGCCAGTAGAACGAGCCATAATTAAATAATGAAAACCAATTCCAACGTAAAAAATAGCTAGCGTCGAAATTCCAACATCATCAAAGTTAAACCGATTCTTTGTAAAAACCATTCGTAATAATAACAACATTACAAATATGTACAAAATAAATGTAGCTGTTAAATAACTTGGCATCATGTTAATTAATCGGTTGGGTGCAATTAAGAACATACATCCGACAAACGCAATTATTGACTCTGGTGAAACAATAATCATCTTTTTCATTAATAAAATTTCACCCAATGCCACTAATCCGAGTGCAAAAGTTAAAATATCAAGCCAAATTCCACCTAACAATAGGACTGGAATAAAAATGCATAGTGCAATTACTGCAGTAATAACTCTTTGTTTCATCATGAACTCCTTATTATTTTGATTTAATGCCACCAAACCGCCGATCACGATTCTGGAATTCTAAAATAGCATTATTAAGTGTATCTGCATTAAAGTCAGGCCATAGACCATCCGTGAATACTAATTCACTATAAGCAATTTGCCACAACAAAAAATTAGAAATTCGTTGTTCACCGCTAGTTCTGATTAACAAATCAGGATCAGCATAAGGCGCTAATGATGAGGTCATCAAATGCTTTGCAAATAATTGCTCATCAATGTCACTAGGATCAATTGTTCCTGCTTGAACGGCTTCAGCAATTGATTGCGTTGCAGAGACAATCTCACTTCTAGAGCCGTAATTTAAAGCAAAGTTCAACACCATTCCATCACATTGAGCAGTATCATCCATTGCCTTTTGAACCACCTGTCTGGTGGCATCCGGTAATTTATCAATATACCCCATTACATTCACTTGGACATTATTTTCAATTAATTCTGGAACAAAAGCATCAAAAAACTTACCAGGCAAGCTCATTAAATAACTAACTTCTTGTTCTGGACGTTTCCAGTTCTCAGTCGAAAAGGCATACAAGGTCAATACCTTCACTCCTAGATTACTAGCAGCTTTAGTAATCGTTTTGACCGTTTCCATCCCACGCTTATGACCAGCAATCCGTGGTAAATGCCTTTTTTGGGCCCAACGACCATTCCCATCCATAATAATTGCAATATGTTTAGGAATGCGTTCTAAATCAACTTTAGATGATGCTTGTTTCTCTTTTTTTCCAAACATATAAATCTGCTGTATAAAACATAGAAAAGTAGCTGACTTTTCAGTTTTATATCCTTTCGTATATAAATTGCTATTTGACTTGCTTCCATTAACACCAATATTCTGACGTTTAACCATTAGGTAATCACATTGATCATCTTTTGAAGCACCTGGATACCATTTAGTATCTCGGACATAGCCTGCCCGCAGTTTCCGTTTTTGATTGTATTAATTTTAATGATTTCATCACGGCATGATGCTCACGATTATCTAGGAACTCACCATTCCGCTACTTTTTATGAAACAAATAAAGGATGAGTAAATACCCATCCTTTATATCATACATTATTTAAATTAGATTAACCACCTGAATAAAACGAATTGTTAATCAATTATTTTTGGTCTGGGCGTTGAATTAATCTCCATTCACCACGGTTACTTTCAATTAAAGTATTAAAGTACTTTAATAAGCTATTTGCTTCTTCTGGTTCTCTTTCACCTAGCATGTTAAGACCTTGACCAGTTGGAATTGGTTCTGACAAATCAGTAATTTCATTACCATTTTCGATCTTAGCTTTAGAAAAGGCAATAATCCAATCATCGGCGATTAACTTAGAAACAACAATAAATAAGTTAAAATCATCCCGAACATAAGCAGGCATTACATAAATGTCATCTTGAAGTGCTTCTAGTTTATTACCAGCGTAATTTAAAAATTCAGTGTTCCCATTAACAACCGGTTGGTTTAACCGGAAAACCATATTATTAAATTCTTCTGAACCTGGTGTGATTTCTACATTTTCTTCTTCAGCCATAAAACATTACCCCTTTAAAAATAAATTTTATTTATTAATTATTGGTGATTTCTTTTTCCTTATCGCTAACAATCGTGTCAACACCCTTGATAGCGTCATCAGTAATCTTTTGCACTTGGTCTTCTAAGCGATGAACTTCATCTTCAGTAAAGTCATCGTCCTTACTACCCTTTTTAACCGCATCCATTGCTTCACGGCGAACGTTACGCACGGCAACTTTACTTTCTTCACCGACTGCTTTAACTTGCTTAGCAAGTTCTTGACGCCGTTCTTCAGTTAGTTGAGGGATTACTAAACGAATTACACTTCCGTCACTAGCTGGGTTCAAGCCTAAGTCAGCTTCGTAAATTCCCTTTTCAATGTCACTAAGTGAACTTTCATCATAAGGACTGACCATGATTACTCGTGGTTCTGGAATTGAAATCGAAGCAACTTGGTTAACTGGTACTTCTGCACCATAGTAGTTAACCTTTACTCGATTTAGGATACTGGCATTGGCGCGTCCAGCTCGAATACTAGATAATTCGCGTTCCAAAACATCTTGTGCTTTTTTCATTTTGGACTTTGCATTATTTAAAATATCATTTGAATTAGCCATTAATTAGTTCTCCTTTACTGTTGTACCAATTTGTTGACCTAAAACAACCTTTTTAATGTTGCCAGGTTTATTTAAATTAAATACGACTAATGGAATTTGGTTATCCATTGCTAATGAACTAGCGGTGGTGTCCATCACGCTTAATCCTTCATTAATAATGTCCATATAAGTTAGTGTATCATATTTAACGGCATCAGGATTAACATTTGGATCGTCTGAATAAATTCCATCAACCCCATTCTTAGCCATTAAAATAGCATCAGCATGAATTTCAGCGGCTCTTAATACTGAAGTAGTATCAGTTGAGAAGTATGGGTTACCAGTCCCACCAGCGAAAATAACAACACGATTCTTTTCTAGATGCCGGACTGCCTTTCGTCTAATGTATGGTTCAGCAATTTGTCTCATTTCAATTGATGTTTGAACTCGAGTTGGGACACCAACTGCTTCTAAATTATCTTGAAGTGATAATCCATTCATTACAGTTGCTAACATTCCAATGTAGTCAGCTTGTGCTCTTTCCATTCCCATTTTAGAGCCAGCTTCACCACGCCACATGTTACCACCACCGACAACAATTGCAACTTGGATTCCAAGGTCATAAATTTGCTTAATTTCCTTGGCCATTGAACGAATTACTGGTAGATTGATTCCAAATCCTTGTTCACCGGCAAGTGCCTCTCCACTAAGCTTTAAGATTATTCGCTTATACTTTAGGTCTGACATTGTTTTTCCTCCCCAAACTTTTTTATATCATGATAATTCTATCATAATATTAACAATAGTGATAGCTTATATACATCATCAGACGGGCAATTTAAACTTATATCAATAATTATTACAAAAAAAGCGTGCCCATGGCACGCTCTTTTATAAATCATTAATTATTTAATTTGACCATTTACTTCGTCAGCGAAGTTAGTTTCTTGAACTTCGATACCTTCACCAACTTCGTATCTAGCAAATGCCTTTAATTGAGCACCCTTACTTTCAACGAACTTAGCAACAGTTTGGTCAGTATCCATAATGAAATCTTGATCAGCTAAACTAATTCCTGCAAGGAACTTGTTTAAACGACCTTCAACCATTTTTTCAACGATGTTTTCTGGCTTGCCTTCATTTAAGGCTTCCTTCTTAAGCATTTCACGTTCGTGATCTAAACGATCCTTAGGAACATCGTTACGGCTTAAGAATTCTGGGTTAGCAGCAGCTACGTGCATAGCAACTTGCTTAGCAGTAGCATCATCAGCACCATCAATAAGTACTAATGCAGCAATTAAACCACCATTGTGTAAGTAAGCACCAAAATGACCATTAGCACCCTTTTGGAATACTTGGAAACGACGAAGTGAAACCTTTTCACCAGTAATTTGAGTAGTCCGAATGATACTGTCATTAATGCTACCATCTGGAGTAGATAGTGCTAATGCTTCATCCATGTTAGCTGGGTTGTTAGCAGCAATAGTATTAGCAATTAAATCAACTAACTTTTTGAAGTCATCGTTAGTAGCAACGAAATCAGTTTCAGCATTAACTTCAACGATCGCAGCATTGTCACCATCAATAGCGATTTGTGATAAACCGTTAGCAGCAACGTTACCACTCTTCTTTTCAGCCTTAGCAATTCCCTTTTCACGTAAGTAATCAAGGGCCTTCTTTTCGTCACCGTCAGAAGCAACTAATGCCTTTTTAGCATCCATCATTCCAACGCTAGTCTTTTCACGTAAATCTTTAACTTGAGCAGCAGTAATTTTAGCAGCCATATTAATTTCTCCTTTTATAAACAATAATAAAGGCTGACTCAAACCTAGGCCTTAGCGGTCCATAATTGAGTCAGCCCAAGTGCTTTATAATTATTCGTTATCTTCTTTTACATCGTCAGCATTTTCGTCAGACTTGTTTTCAAAGTCATTTTCGCTAACGCCTTCTTCACCTTGGTTACCTTCAATGATAGCATCAGCGATAGCATCAGCCATCTTGGAAGTAATAAGACGAACAGCACGGATAGCATCGTCATTTGATGGAATGACAACGTCTACTACATCAGGATCTGAGTTAGTATCAACCATTGCAACGATTGGGATGTTTAAGATGTGAGCTTCGTGGACAGCAATAGCTTCCTTACGAGGATCAACAACAAATAAAACATCTGGAACCTTAGGCATATCTTCGATACCGCCTAAGAAGTATTCTAACTTAGCCATCTTCTTGTTTAGAAGAGAAACTTCCTTCTTTGGAAGTAAGTCAAAAGTACCATCAGTTGACATCTTCTTTAACTTCTTAAGGTAAGCAATCCGCTTTTGAATTGTATCCCAGTTAGTTAAAGTTCCACCCAACCAACGGTGGTTAACGAAGTATTGGCCAGCACGAGTAGCTTCTTCTTCGATTGAGTTTTGAGCTTGCTTCTTAGTACCAACAAAAAGTACAGTAGCACCCTTTGATGCTTCATCCTTCATGAAATTGTAAGCAGCATCTACTAACTTAACAGTCTTTTGTAAGTCAATAATGTAGATTCCGTTTCTTTCAGTAAAGATGTATTCCTTCATCTTTGGGTTCCAGCGACGAGTTTGGTGTCCAAAATGAACACCGGCTTCTAATAATTGTTTCATTGAAATAACAGCCATGATATTTCCTCCATATAAATAAGTTTTTCCTCCCCATCGATCAACTAACTTCACAACTTAAATTAATAAGCACCGGCAAAGTCATCACGATAGGTGTGAAATATTAACTATATAATTATACAAAATCATCAGGATAATTACAATAGTTAGTTCGAATTATTTTTTAACAATTTTATCTGATTCACCAGTACTAATCACATCTCGACTAGCATCAAGTGACGTATTAACCATGCTTTGTACAGCTGTTTTAGTATAAAAGGCAAGGTGAGGCGTAACTAAGACATTATCGCGTTTTAGTAAGTTTTTGATGCGTTCATCAGAAATAGCGTCGAAGCTACCAAAGTCATGGTTAAAGATTCCAACTTCATCTTCATACACATCTAAAGCAGCGCCACCTACTTTACCACTATCTAAAGCTCGCATTAAAGCATCAGTATCAATCAATGAACCTCGTGCTGGATTTAAGATAATCACGCCATCCTTCATTTCGGCAAATGTTTTATCATTTAACATGTGTTCATTTTCTTTTACTGCTGGAGCATGAAGTGAGATAACATCTGCTTGTTGATATAATTCATCAGGCGTATCAACATAAATTCCTTCCTTTTCCAATTCAGGATTTTTGAAGATATCATATGCAATCACTTTAGCACCAAAGCCCTTATAAATTTGAATTGCAGCCCGACCAATTCGACCAGTCGCAAAAACTCCAACCGTCAATTGGTTCAATTCAGTTGCAATATTAGGAGCCCACGTTAAGTTTCCATTAGAAATCTTACGATTATAAATCTTGGTATTTCTTAGTAATTGCATTAATTGAGTAACTGTAAATTCAGCGATTGCTTGTGGAGAATATGCCGGTACGTTAGTAACCTTAATGTTATTTTGATTTGCAGCTGCAAAATCAACGTTATCCACCCCAACGTTTCGTAATGAAAGTACTTTTACGCCGAAGGAGCCGAGTTGATTTAAAATTTCTGCTGAATATGGAGCTTGTTGAAACGCAACCACTCCATCAAATCCATTTGCATTGCCAACAGTATCAGTAGTCAAAATATCGCTATCGATTTTAACATCGACATTTGGATTATTTGATTCCCATTCCTTTAAAAATGGTTTTTCATCATCACGAACTCCATAAACAATAATTTTCATAGCCTTAAGTTACCTCCTAAAATTTTTTCACAATTATAATTATAACATTCAGATCAGCATCCGACTATCAACTTTAATTTAGCTTATGCTTTTTTAAAAAGGCTACTTTAGCCCGCCGACTTTGATGTTTAAATGCATACTCAGCTCTAAGGGCATCCCCTTTGCTCGGAAATGATTGATGATAAATCATTTTAACTGGCAAGTGACTTCTCGTGTACTTAGCGCCACGACCAGTTTGATGCTGTTCAAGGCGACGTTTTAGATCAGTTGTAAAGCCACCATAAAACGAACCGTCCCCACACTCTAAGACATACATATAGTAATTAGTTGCCATATAAAACTCGGTGGATGGATTCTGTATATTCATCAGAATGATCTTGATAAACGGTAATGGCCGGCTTGATTTTTAACCCACCTGCTCGACCGTCCTTAATTCCTGAAACTAAAATCATGTTGGAATCACGATCTGAACGAGGATAAATAAATGTAATTTCCTTGGGGACTAGCCGGTTCGCCTGCATCTTATCTAGCAGTTCAATCAACCGATCTGGTCGATAAACAAAAAAGCACCGACCATTGGTTTTTAAAAGACCGCTCGTAATTGATAGAACCTGATTTAAGTTGGTCTTAATTTCATGACGCGCAATGGCTAAATATTGATTAGGATTTTTTTTGCTAGTATCTAAATCAGCAAAGTATGGTGGGTTACAAGCAACTACATCCACAGAGTCCTTTGGAATCTGAGCATATATATCGTTAATATCTGTATTATAAACGGTAATTTGATTCTGTAGATCATTCAACTGAACACTACGCTGCGCCATGTCTGCAAGCTTTGATTGCAACTCAACTTCATAGATCATCCCATTAGTCTTATGAGCACTAAACAATCCTACTGCTCCATTACCAGCACATAGATCCACTAATTTAGTTTTAGGACTTTTGGATACGGAAATAAAATCAGCCAATAAAACTGCATCTAATGAAAACGAAAACACGTTTGGGTTTTGAATAATTTTAATATCTTGACTATATAACTGATCAATTCTTTCATCATCTTTTAAAGCTACTTTCAAGTTTTTCAACCCCATTATAAAAATTTCTTGCAATCAAATATATTTCATAGAATAATAGCTAATGTATATTCATTTAGGAGGCAATATTACATGTACTCATTTTTAAGAATCATTGCTAAAATTATCTTTGCAGTGGTTAATGGCAACATTCACGTGAAAAATAAAGCCAAATTACCTGATGGAAATTATATTTTAGTTGGTCCCCATCGCGCATGGTTCGATATGATTGTCTTTGCCCTTGTGGCGAGTCCTAAAAAATTCACATTTTTAGCTAAAAAGGAACTATTTAACAATTTTATTTTAAGATATATCTTAAATAAAGTAAACGCAGTCCCCGTCGACCGTGATAATCCGGGACCATCTGTAATTAAAGATCCCGTCAAAATACTAAAGCAAACAGACCTTTCAATTGTTATCTTTCCAAGTGGCACTCGTCATTCAGAAGATTTAAAAGCTGGCGCTATTTTAATTGCTAAACTATCTGGAACGCCAATGGTTCCAGTGGTCTATCAAGGACCATTATCATTTAAAAAACTATTTACTCGCAAGCCAATTACGGTTTCATTTGGTGATCCAATCTATGTTGACCGTAAATTAAAAATCAATACTGAAACTGAACAAAAACTTGAACAAGAAATGCAAGCTAGTTTTGACCAATTAGATCGATCAATCAATCCAGACTTTAAATATGTTGACGTTTCAAAAAAAGCAAAATAAAATAGCAGCCAAATTAATTTGGTTGCTATTTTTATTAACTGCGATTTTTCATCGTGTTCATCATTTGTCTTAATTTCTTTTGAGACGGTTTTTGTCCCATTTGTTGCATCATTGCACTTAATTGATCTTCACTGATTGGTGGATTGCTCTTTAGATAAGATTCCATGTACTTGCGAGCAGCAAAGAAACCAATTGCAACCCCAGCAATCAATGCAATAATCACGATTAAAATCCAAAGTCCAGTACCCATAACTACACCTCCTAGTATCTAACATACTAATTTTACACAATTAGCATGTAATTTAAAAGAGATGAATCATTAATCGTCACGAAGACCCTTACCACGTTGGATATCACGAACCTTCTTAGGCGTAACTTCTTTACCATCTTTATTATAAACTTTCATCATTTCTACTTGTGATCTAAAGTTTTCCTTAAAACGCTTCAAGTATTGTTTCCGAAGCTTGCCTTGTTCTACTTTTTCTAATTCTGATAGTCCTTCTGCCTTTGCTTTGTGGGCTAATTCATTAATTCTAGGAATGATTTTCATTAGTTCTTTATCTTCAGCCATAATAATCCTCCTCGGTTATTTAATATTTATAATAAGATTACACTTTTTTGATATAATATTCAAACAAAAGCACCCGAACATTTGTTTTACACCCCTTCTGTTTTATGCTAATATAGCTTGTAATATACTATGTGAGGAGGTGGATTAAAATTTCAAAAGTTGAGTCAAGACAAATTGCGATTCTTAGATACATTTGGCATTCAATTAAAAAACAAGGTTATCCACCAACGGTACGTGAAATCTGTGAGGGCGTCAATCTATCATCAACTTCAACTGTCTACGGTCATATTAATCGGCTCGAAAAAAAAGGATTCTTAAAAAAGAATCCTTCAAAAACGAGAGCACTTGAAATTACTGAATTAGGGATGAAAGAATTAGATGTAAATGCTAGCGACAGTGAAATGCCATTACTTGGCGATGTAGCTGCTGGGGTCCCCATTTTAGCAATTGAAAATGCTACCGAGTATTTTCCAATTCCACCCCAATTTAAGCATTTATCAGATTCATTATTTATGCTGACCATTAAGGGAAATAGTATGGTCAATATTGGGATCTTGAATCAAGATCAAGTCATTGTTAAAAAACAAAGTACCGCTGAAAACGGTGAAATTGTGATTGCAATGAACGATGATAACGAAGTTACTTGCAAACGTTTCTTTAAAGAAAATGGGCACTATCGCCTACAGCCTGAAAATGATACCATGAATCCGATTATTTTAGACCATGTTTCAATCATCGGTAAGGTCATTAGTTTGTATCGCCCTAATATTGTTTAAATTAACGGTCCTTCATACGGGATCGTTTTTATTTTGTCAAAATCGTATTGGAGAACTTCATCAGCAGTTGTTAAATAGGCCACAATGCTATTGGAAATCATTAGGTTCACAGTACCTTCATTTTCATGAAGGGCTACTACTTGCTTACCCAATTTAGTTGCATACCCAATTTCAAATGCCGTTCCACTATCAACGTGTCCATCGACAAAGTCTAGAACTGCTACTACCATATCACTTGCTTCTAGTTCCTTAATATCTTTGTCGTAAGCCTTCTTACCCCAAGCTGATGTACCAATTTGTTCATCTGGAAAATTAGCGGTTCTAGGACTAAAGAAACTTTTAACGGTCGGGTTATTGGTTAATGCTTCTTCTAATCGTTCAATTCGCGCAATTTGATCTTCATCAAAAAATGGACCTGCTAAATAAATTTTTTTCATTTTAAATTCCTACTTTCGATTAATGTATTGGCGTTGATTATTTTTAACGCCGGTAAATATAAACTGAGCATTGTCATTAGCGGGCGTTAGCGTTAAATCACCCGCTTTAATTGCTGGCCATGCATTAAAAATGGCTTCATATTGATCAACTGAAACGACCCGACGATTATTAATCATTGTTTGCATTCGTTGCGCCCGTTGTTCATCATAAAAATCACTTTCGATTTGGCCAACAAAGAACTCACCCTGGGCACCAGAACCATAGCTGAATAATCCCACTGAATCGCCTGGCTTTAATTGTCGATCATTATCAATTAAGGATAATAAACTTAAATATAACGAACCAGTATATAGATTACCAACTAACTTATTGTATTGACTACCAAATCCAAACGCGGTTTTTAAATCATTTTGTTGCTGTTCATCTACTTCTGGTAAAACTGAACGTAATCCTTTAATTCCCATTTTGGGATACGGTAAATGAAAGATCATTGCACTCATATCATTTAATGTAATCCATGTTTTTTGTTTATATTGATTCCACGTTTCTTGAAAGAAATTAACGTAAACATCATTGGAATAATGGCCATCCACAATGGCTTCAGTCGTATAAAGTGGACGCCAAAAATCCATAATATCCTTCGAATAAAAGGTACTAATCCCATTAAACGATATTATCTTAGGATCAGCACTCACAATCATTGCAACGGCACCACCACCTTGGGTAACTTCACCCGGAGTGTTCAATCCGTATCTTGCTACATCCGCACCAATTACCAGGGCTTTTTTATCAGGATGCAATTGTACATAGTCACGTGCCATTTGAAGCCCTGCAGTTGCCCCATAGCAAGCTTGTTTTATTTCAAATGCCCGTGCATTTGGACTTAAATTTAATAGCTTTTGTAAGTAAATAGCGGCCGACTTAGAATTATCAACCCCTGTTTCAGTGCCAAAAACCACTAAGTCAATTTGCTCACGATTATCATCGTTAATAATATCAATTGCTGCATTCGCTGCCATCGTTACCACATCTTGGGTATTTGGAATTACTGATTGCATCTGTTGACCAATTCCAATCAGATATTTATTCGGATCTTCATTTCGTGCCAGCGCCAACTTATCCATTGGTAATGCCAAGTTAGGTGTGTAAAAACTGATATCGTCAATTCCGACTTTCAACATAACCCCTCATTTCATCTTAAATATATTTAACGGTATGCAAATGTTTAAAGAATTTATTTACATACACAATTGTTTTTTGGTAAACCTGTTTTGCATTATAAGCTTTAGGTGATTCACCCCAAATGGAAATAGAAGTTCCAATGTTGTTCTTACTAGTTGTCTTGTCCTTGTAACTATCCTCATTCCACATCGTTGGTTTCCATTTCTTTAAATCGTCTTCCCATTCTTGCATATTGTGTTTTCCATAGCTAGTAGGGTCTGCAATAATGTATGTAAAGTAATCATTACAGTTAATTGTTTTTAACCCTGCTTTATTAATTTCAGGAAGGGTCGCCCGATATTTAATATTTGCATTATAATCTTCCGTATCAGCAGTTTGACCACTTAAACTCCAAAAATTAATTAAAATATTTTTGTCATATTGATTTAAAACAGCCTTTCGGATACTATCATTCCAAATTGCCATCTTCAATCCCCGTTGGTTTAAGAACCGGTTCAATGCGTTATCAAATTTAACGATAGCTAAATCATCTTTGTGCGTATTGATCGCAATTTCATCACCACCGGTACTAATATAGTTTCCCTTTGGCACTAGCGAAGTATATTCACCAATAATTTGTTTAGCAATTTTTAAAGTGGCTGGTTTTTGATAATACATTTCATCATCAAAACTCATTAACGATTTAATTTCTTTTTTATACTTGGGCGTTTGTGCCAATAATTTAAGCATTGCCTTAGAATGTCCAGGAACATCAATTTCAGGCACCACTTCAACATGATGACGCATCCCATACCTTACGATATCTACTAACTGTTGCTTAGATAAGAATGCCTTGTGAGTATCCTTATTATAGTAAATATCACCTTTTTTATAGGCGTTTTGCAATGTTTGACCAATCGTTTCATTTTCGATGCCAAAACGTTGGTTATCAGTTAAGTGCAATTGAATATAATTGCCGTGTCCCCTTTGAATCGCCAAGATGTATTTCTTAATTAGTCTAGGTGAATTATACATTCGGGCACAGTCTAAATTCATCCCAATTCTTTTTTGATTCGACTGATTATGATACCCAAATCCAATTAGAAATACTATTAAAAGTCCTACGGCTGAAAAAAGGAATATCCATTTTTTACCCTTCATAAATCATAGCCTCAATTCTTTATCCGTAACTATCATTTTATAGCTATTCATAGATAATGACAATTAAATTAACACAAAATCAATTTAATCTAATAAAAAGGGCCCCAGAAATCAGCATTCTGAGGCCCTTTTTATTAAGGAGAGTACAGGAGTCGAACCTGCCCGCCGAGATTAATCGGTTCGTCGGATTTCGAGTCCGATGCATTACCGCTCTGCCAACTCTCCATAAGCACATAATGGCATTATATCAATTTGTCAAAAAATTGTAAATACCATTAATGCTATAAATTAGTATTTAAGCAGACTTAAAATATCATAACCCTTTATATTATCACGACCATGCAATTCTTCTAATTCAATTAAGAAGGCGGTCCCAACAACAATTCCACCAAGATCTTCTACTAATTCAATCGTAGCCCCGATGGTACCACCGGTAGCTAATAAATCGTCAGTAACTAGAACTCGTTGACCGGGTTTAATTGCCCCTTCATGAAGGTATAGGGATGATTTCCCATATTCTAAACCATAAGAAGCCTTCACCGTCTTGCCGGGCAATTTACCTTTTTTACGAGCTGGTGCGAATCCAATTCCTAAATCATAAGCAACTGGACAACCCACGATAAAACCACGAGCTTCTGGTCCAACAATCATGTCCACCTTTTTGTCGCGTGCATATTGAACGATTTCATCCGTTGCTTGCTTATATGCATCACCATCTTCAAGTAATGGTGAAATATCGCGAAATACAATTCCCTTTTCTGGGAAATCATTATAAGTGGCAATATAATCGTTTAAATCTAATGCCATGAAGTAATTCTTCCTTTCATTTTATCATCCAATTAGATCATTAAATAATTCAACTAAATCAGCAGAATTGGATAGTAATAGTTGTTGCTCGGACTGCAATTGTAATTGACGTTTATGATAAGCGTTCGAGGACATTAAATCCTGCTTTTTGGGGTTATCGACCATGGTCAAAATCCCTTCATTAATTGATACAAAATTAAGTTCTTGAAATACCTTAACCATAAAGATGATCAGATTACGATCAACGTTTAAGCGCTGCGCCAATTGATTTAAATTTTGATTGATTTGAACCTGAGGTTGGGAACTTAATAGCTTAAATAGCATCCCAAACTGGGTTCTGGTTGGTAATCCGCTAATATGAACAAAGTGCGGTTTAAATAAATATAAAACGACTTTGCAATTACTTAACAGCGGCGTGATTTGTTTTAAATCATCCATTGTATCCGGACAATCGACAATCGTAACTACGTTAGATAGCATTTCTGTCGACAAGTCATTATACCAAATTATATTACTTTTTTCACTAATATAAGGACGCAGCTTATCAAGTAACTTACGATGAAAAACAACATACGTCCCATCTTCTTGGAACATACTGGCATTTATAGAATCCGTTCTAAAGTCAACAATTTCAGTTCCGTCAGAACGAACATCCTTAACCATGAATTGTAAACTTTGGCGGTTGTTCCAAGAATTCATTTCAACACACCCAACTAATTGAATTGCATTCGGCATATTGTGAATCGTTTCAATATCATTGGCCATTCCAAATGCAACGGCATTTAAGCGCCGCTTAGTGCCTTTCATTATAAAACGGAGATGGGTTTTCTTACTCCCCATTGTCTGAGCATTAGTCACCATTTCTGGATGAACTTCAAAGTGTGGTTGCAAATTATCAGTTCCAAATGGGGCCATTTTGCTCAACCCTTCATATAATTGATTATCAATTTGATCAACACTAATTAAAGCATCAACAGATAACTTGGGTTTATTAGTAGTTTGCTTAGCTGGACGATGAAAATTAGCTTCTAGCATTTCTGCTACTTGCGGAACTTGGTCTTTCGCAACTGACAATCCAATTGCCATATCATGACCACCAAATTTTTCCATGTAATCACGAGCGGGTTCAATTGCTTTAAAAATGTTAAAGCCTTCAATACTTCTTCCAGAGCCCTTAGCCACTCCAGTTTCTGGATTTAAATCTAACACAATTGATGGCTTATGGTATTTATCGACAAGTCGACTGGCAACAATTCCAACGACCCCTTCATGCCAGTTAGTTCCCATGACAATTAACGTATTTTTGGCACGGTTTTTAGGGGTTTCAGCTTGTTCTGAGGCTTCCTTAAAAATATCACTAACTAACTTTCGTCGATCATGATTTAGCTGTTCAGTTGAATCAGCTAATTGCTTCGCCTTAGCATCGTCAATGGTTGTTAATAGTTCCACTCCAACATTAGCATCCCCCATCCGACCTAATGCATTTAAACGTGGACCAATGCCAAAGCCAATGCTATGCTCATTAATTGGTTTCCCAGTTAAATTAGCGTTTTCCAATAAGTCCTTTAAGCCGGGTCGCTCCGTATTTTGGATGGCTTGAAAACCAAACTTAGTCAAAATGCGGTTTTCACCAGTTAATGACACTAAATCTGCAATCGTCCCAATTGTAACTAGGTCTAGACATTCTTGAGGAATTTCATCTAATAGCGCAGTAGCAACTTTAAAGGCAATTCCAGCTCCAGAAAGATAACCAAATGAATATTCATCATCCGGATAACGAGCGTGTATTACTGCACACGCATCAGGAACCCCGCGTTCTGCGATTTCATGGTGATCAGTAATTACCACATCACAATTGTGTTGATTAGCAAAATCAACCGCATCGAATCCGGTGACTCCATTGTCAACGGTAACGATCAAAGTGGTCCCATCATTGATAATGCGTTCAAAAGCATCTACATTAGGTCCATATCCATCATCAAAGCGGTTTGGAATGTAGTAATTAACATTAGCCCCAATTTCAGTTAACGTTTCATACATAATGGCAGTACTAGTTAGTCCATCAGCGTCATAATCACCATAAACTGTAATTTGTTCATTATTTTCAATGGCCTGAGTAATTCGTTCAATTCCGATTTCCATGTCGTGAATGGCAAATGGATCACCTAGATTAGCTGGGTCAGGATTTAAAAATTGATTAATCGAATCAGCATCATGATAACCCCGGTTAAATAAGAGATTTACAATAATTGGACTTAAACTAAGTTCATTTGCAAGTTGTTTAACTTCATTCTGATCATTAATCGTGTCATTTAGTTCCCAATCGTACTTTGAATCAATCATTTAATCCCTCTCTATTATTCTGGCTTATTCGTTTGGTCAGACTTAGCTTGGTTAGCATTCTTTAACTTCTTTTCCAATGTATTAATTTTAACTTGTAGTTGGCTTACCTTTTGGTTATATTCTTGCGTCATCTTTTTACTGTTTCGACGATTACTGAAAATTGAAGATGTCGATAATAAAAAGTTAATTAAGGCCCCAACCAAAATCCATAAAATCAACATAACGATCATCGGTAGTTTTAATTGTCCAAAGCCAAAGTTAACCGCCACTGATTGAATATTTAATAACGCAAATACAACCACTAATAATGCGATTGCAATAATTAAAAACATCTTAATTTGTCTTTTCATTTCTATCATCTTCCTTAAACAGTTTGATTTTTATCAAATGGAACATCCACTACATCAAAATCTTTTACAACATAAGTATTTTTAAATACGGAACGAGCCTGTTTTTGTAACATGTTCGCCATTTTACCAGTATAACGGGAAGAAATATGGGTTAGTAACAACTTTTTCACATTTGCTTTTTTAGCCAATGCTGCAGCTTGTACGTTGGTAGAATGGTAATAGTTCCTAGCTAAACTAGCCTCTTCTTTTGAAAATGTACTTTCATGAATTAATACATCGGCATTCTTGGCAATCTTATACGAATTAGGATTTTTACGCGTATCACCAATAATTGCAATTGTCCGTCCCTTTTGAGCATGGCCAATGAAGTCTTTTCCATTAATGACCCGACCATCTGGTAATGTCACTTGCTTACCAGCTTTAATCTGCCCATAAATTGGTCCAGATGGGATCTGAGCATCCTTTAACTTATCCACCATTAATTCACCCGGATGATCGTGTTCTTCAACCCGATAGCCAAAACAAGCAATTTGATGATCTAATGCTTCTGCATATACCGTAAATTTATCATCATCAACAATTTTACCTGGTTCCGTAATTTCATTATAGATGATTTTATAAGATAACTTAGTTTTAGACACTCGCAGACTAACTTGAACAAAATCCTTAATTCCCTTTGGACCATAAATCGTTAACGGGGTATTTCCCCCCTGAAATGAACGACTGCTAAGTAATCCTGGCAGCCCAAAAATATGATCACCATGCAAATGAGTAATAAAAATCTTATTAATCTTTCTTGGTTTTAAGTTAGACCGTAAAATTTGTTGCTGGGTACCTTCGCCCACATCAAATAACCATACTGAATTACATTCATCAAGTAATCGCAAGGCGGTACAAGAAACATTGCGAAACTTGCCAGGAACTCCTGAACCCGTTCCTAAAAATTCTATTTGCATATTATTTCCTCTTATTCTATTTAAAAGTTACGTCACCTACATTGTAGCATAAGTGTTAAATCAATTTTTTAATCAATTTAAAAATCGCTATACTATCGAATTCGTTTTAATTTGATAATATAGCGGATTTGAAGTGATTATTAAACATGGTAACTAGTTAATCTTCGTAGGTAAACGAGAAATCAAGGATGTTTACAGTATCCCCATTCTTAGCACCATTATTTCGAAGGGCTTCATCAACGCCCATGCCACGTAATTGACGAGCAAATCTAAGCATTGATTGTTCATGCGTAGTATCGGTCATTAAGAATAGCTTTTCTAGCCGTGCACCAGATAGTGTCCAACTGCCATCCTCTTCATGTGTGATTGTAAATGGTTCATCATCTTCAACATTCGTTAATTCTGGTTCTTCAACATCAGTAATTGGGAACTTAGGTGTTTGATCTAATAGATCAGCAGTAGCACCAATTAATTTAGTTAACCCTTGATGAGTAACAGATGAAATTGGAATTATTTCATGAGCATGTCCTTCAGCATTCACTTGCTCAGTAAATCGCTTTAAGTTGGCTTCGGAATCAGGCATGTCCATCTTAGTAGCAACAATAATTTGCGGACGTAATAAGATGTTTTCATCATATTTAGCTAATTCTTGATTGATCTTTTGGTAATCAACAAATGGATCACGACCTTCTAATCCACTCATGTCCACTAAGTGTAAAATGACCCTAGTTCTTTCAACGTGACGTAAAAATTGAAATCCTAGCCCAGTACCAGTAGAAGCTCCTTCGATCAAACCTGGTAAATCAGCAATGATAAAATCACGACCATCATTTAGCCGTACCATCCCTAGGTTCGGTACTAAGGTCGTAAAATGATAATCAGCAACTTTGGGTTTCGAACTGGTAACAGCGGCTAGTAAAGTGGACTTCCCAACGGATGGGAAGCCAACTAGTCCTACGTCCGCTAGCAGCTTCAATTCTAGTCGAACGTTAAATCCTTCTCCTGGTTCACCATTTTCAGCAATTTCTGGTGCAGAATTTTTTGCGGAAGCAAAGTGAACGTTTCCACGACCACCACGACCACCATTGGCAACGATGAACTCATCGCCTGGCTCAATTAAATCACATATTAAGTGATTATTATCATCGTTGTACACACTGGTCCCTTCTGGAACCTTAATGACTAAATCATCACCACTACGGCCTGTCATCTTCTTATTACCACCGTTATTTCCATTAGCAGCTTTAAATTTTTGACTATAGTGGAAATCCATTAGCGTGCTCATTCCACTATCAACTTTAAATACAACATTTCCACCATGGCCACCATCGCCTCCAGCGGGTCCACCATTTGGAACATACTTTTCGCGGCGCCAACCAACGATTCCGTCGCCACCTTTACCGGCTTGGACTTTAATTTTAACTTGATCTACAAACAATGTTATTCTCCTAACCCATTTTAATTCTACCTACAATTATATTATAAGACGTGTCACTTGGCTAACTTTTATTAGTGTCTGAGGTGGGATGGCCTAAACTCAACTGAATCGTTTGCGCAACGGTACTAGCAATCCCTAGTGATTCAATTTCAGCGACACTAGCCGTTTCAATGTTTTTCATTGAGCCAAAATGTCGTAATAGCTTATTTCTGGTCTTTGGGCCGACCCCTTTAATCTCATCTAACCGGGAACTTAACGAATGTTTAGTGTGGACCTGACGATGAAAACTAATTGCAAATCGGTGCACTTCATCTTGAATTCGTTGAACTAAATAAAAGGCCTGACTTTTGGGATTTAAGTTCACTGGCTTATCAGTATCACCAAATAACAAATCTGCCGTCTTATGTTTATCATTTTTAACCATTCCAGCAACTGGAATATTTAAATTCAATTCATTTACTAAAACATCCTTAACTGCATTCATTTGAATGACTCCACCATCCATTAAAATTAAATCTGGTAGTTCAGCATGTTCCTTCAATAATCTAGAATAACGTCTGCGAATAACTTCTTTAGTACTGGCGGTTTCATCAGCATGATCAACCGTAGTCAACTTATACTTACGATATAATTTACGATTAGGCTGCCCATCTTCAAATACGACCATCGCTGATACTAAATCAGTTCCTTGAATATGTGAATGGTCAAATGCCTCAATTCGATGACCACGTTGAATTCCTAAATCATCGGTCAGTTCATTCATTGCACCGGTCGTTTTAATTTCATCTAGTTCAATTAACCGAAACTTTTCATCTAGTACTAACTTAGCATTCTTACCTGCCATTTCCAATAAATCCCTTTTTTGTCCTCTTTTAGGGGTCCTAACTGGGACAGTTAATACTTTATTCAAAACATCCTTTGGCAGCGAATCAGGGACTAAAATTTCCTTTGGTAATGGTTGATCACGTTGTTGATAAAACTGAACAATAAAGCTGGTCATTTCATCCACTGCTGAATTAATAATGGGGAATGTCTTCTTTATTCGTTTCATTAACCGCGCCTGCCGAATGAAAAAGACCTGAATTGAAACCCATCCCTTATCATAATAAAAGTTAAAAATATCACGCGGCGTATTATCTTGTGAAATAATTTTTTGCTTTTCAACGGTAGCTTCAATATATCTAAGCTGATCTCTTAAATCGGCAGCTCGTTCAAATTCTAAGTTTTCAGCTGCTTCAGTCATTTTCTTTGTTAACGTACGCTTAGCAATCCCAACATTTCCATTTAAGAACGATTTAATATGCTTAATTTGGTGTTCATATTCTGCCTTAGGCACGGTTTTAAAACAAGCCCCTAAACATTGACCCATGTGATAATATAAGCATGGGCGATGTTGAAATCCATTGCAGCGTCTTAGGGGGTACATTTTCTGTAAGAAGTTTAGCGTTTCATCAGCAGCATAAACATTTGGATATGGTCCAAAATAATAACCGCCATCTTTTTTTACGTTATTAGCAATCATAATTCTAGGATCTCGTTCGTTAGTAATCTTAATGTATGGGTAACCATTGTTTCCCTGCTTAAGCTGAATATTGAAATAGGGCCGGTGCTTTTGAATTAATGTAATTTCGAGTAAGAAGGCCTCTTTATCGGTTGAGGTAATAATAGTTTCAAAATCAGCAATCGTTGAAACTAATTTAGCAGTTTTGCCAGTATGACTACTCTTAAAGTAAGAACGCACCCGATTTTTTAGATTTTTAGCCTTACCAACATAAATAATGTGGCCATTAGCATTCTTCATCAAATAACAACCTGGTAAATCAGGCAGTAGTTTTAATTTATTTTCAATATGTTCTGAAGCCATATTTTCACTTCCTTATATGACAAATAAAGCGGTTTCTGATATTATAAAATAAAAGTCAGTACAGTCAGGAGATGTAATCATGGGACTAAAGATTAATAAACAAAATGATTTGGATAAGTTATTTGGTAAATTTGCTAGTATGGATCCAAAAGATAATGATCGTGACAAATTTATGAAAAAAGATGACAAAAAGAGTCAATCCAAAGGTAACAACAAGAATAAGATTTTATCTCAAGATAAAACCGATAAATAAGTATTTTAATAGCTCTCATAATCTGAGAGCTATTTTTTATTTGATTTGATTTTCAATCCAATTCCAAACCTGATCTTTTCCAGCCTTAGTCTTAGCAGAAAACATAACCAAATCATCATTATTAACATCAATTGCTTTATGAATCATGCTAGCTTGTTTATTCCATTTACCACCA
The DNA here is from genome assembly GCF_037546185.1 of Nicoliella lavandulae. Classification (NCBI taxonomy): domain Bacteria; kingdom Bacillati; phylum Bacillota; class Bacilli; order Lactobacillales; family Lactobacillaceae; genus Nicoliella; species Nicoliella lavandulae. The sequence goes on from NZ_JAWMWH010000001.1 coordinate 1,355,924, forward strand.
GCAATTTTATCCATTTTAGTGGCCACTACTAACCGTGGAACGTCAAAATAGGCGAGCCATTCAGCCATTTGCTTGTCATCTTGAGTTAAGTCATGTCGACCATCAATTAACATAATAACCCCTTTTAACTGGGGTCGCTGAGTTAAATAGGTTTCAATCATATTTCCCCATTTTTCGCGCTCTGCTTTAGAAACCCGTGCATATCCATAGCCAGGCACATCAACAAAGTATAATGAATCTTCAACCTCATAAAAGTTAAGCGTTTGCGTTTTACCAGGCTGATTCGAAGTATGGGCATAGTTTTTGCGGTTAATTAAAACATTAGTCAACGATGATTTCCCAACGTTAGAACGACCCACTAATGCGATTTCAGGATAGCCAGTTTTAGGATATTGGGCAGGACTAACGGCACTAATCAATAAATTAACGTTATGAACATCCATGTAATTTCTCCTTAAAAAAAGCAGGTATCAACCTGCTTTTTCATTTTATTTTGCACTTTGTTTTAAAACAAGTTTTGGATCAGCGTGATTATCAACTGAATCTTTAGTAACGATTACTTTTTCTACATCGTCACGACTAGGTACTTCAAACATAATGTTTTCCATTACCCCTTCAATGATGGATCTTAATCCACGTGCCCCAGTATCACGTTCAATCGCTAACTTAGCCATGGCCTTAAGCGCATCTTCATCAAAGTCTAATTCAACATTATCCAATGCTAGTAACTTCTTATATTGTTTTACTAAGGCATTCTTAGGTTCAGTTAAGACCCGTACTAAATCGGATTCTGTTAATTTGTTCAAAGCAGTTAGGATTGGTAAACGACCAATAAATTCTGGAATTAATCCAAACTTTAATAGATCTTCAGTGATAACGTGTTGCATAATTTCATTATCATCCATGTCAGCTAATTCATTATCATCAGAACCAAATCCGATTGTCTTCTTACCTAAACGATCCTTAACGATACTTTCAATTCCATCAAACGCACCACCAACAATAAAGAGAATGTTAGTAGTATCAACTTGAATGAATTTTTGTTGAGGATTTTTACGACCACCTTCAGGCGGAACGTTAGCAACCGTTCCTTCCAAAATCTTCAATAGTGATTGTTGAACCCCTTCTCCAGAAACATCACGGGTAATTGAAACGTTTTCAGATTTTTTAGCAATTTTATCAATTTCATCAATGTAGATAATTCCCTTTTGGGCTCTGTCAACATCAAAGTCAGCATTTTGTAGTAGCTTCAATAGGATGTTTTCAACATCTTCACCTACATATCCTGCTTGAGTAAGTGTCGTTGCATCTGCAATTGCAAATGGAACGTTTAAAATCTTAGCTAATGTTTGAGCTAAATAAGTTTTACCAGAACCAGTTGGTCCAATCATTGCAATATTACTCTTTTGCAATTCAGTATCACCTGGCTTATCAGTACCTAAACTCTTGATTCGCTTGTAGTGGTTGTAAACAGCAACAGCTAGCGTCTTTTTAGCTTCGCTTTGACCAATTACGTATTGATTTAATTTATCAACAATTTCAGCCGGCGTTAATGATTTAATTTCACCGCTCTTACTTTCTTGAGCTAACTCTTCATCAACAATTTGTTTACATAAATCAATACATTCATTACAAATATAAACACCAGGTCCTGCAACAATCTTTTGCACTTGATCCTGTGACTTTCCACAGAACGAACAAATTACTGGTCCTTTTTCATCATCATCAAACAAATAAATACACCTCGCATTTCCATCTAATACATATCAGTTCCAATAATATAGCATATTTTATAAAACAGATAAAATGTTTTGCTTAAAATAAAAACCAGTTAGCTAATAACGCTAACTGGCTTTTAACAATTAAGAATTATTCTGCGCTATCGCTTTTTGATTCTTTGCTAGCAGATTTAGTTTGTTTTGCACTATCTGTAATTAACTTAACAGCATCTTGAATTGCAATATCATGCTTAAGCATATCTTCTGATAAAGCACTCTTAATAGCGTCTTCTTTCATTCCATATTGCTTAGCTAAAGTCTTAACTTCTTCTTCAACGTCTTTTTCAGTTGGTTTGATGTTTTCGGCTTCAACGATTGCTTCAAGAACTAAGTTAGTCTTAACACGGCGACTAGCACCATCAGCAAATTGCTTCTTAAGATCTTCCTTAGAAGTTCCAGTTAATTGGAAGTACATTTGAGCATTGATTCCTTGTTGTTGCATGTTAGCAAGGTATTGATCCATTTGACGTTCAGTGTCTTCATCGATCATTGCTTGAGGAATGTCCTTAACTTCAGCATTATCAACTGCACCACTAATCGCTTGATCTTCGATTTCGTTCTTAGCAGCAGTTTCCTTTTCTTGCTTAAGTTGGTCTTTAACCTTTTCCTTTAATTCATCAAGGCTATCTACGTCTTCATCAACGTCCTTAGCAAATTCATCATCAAGTTTTGGTAATTGTTTTTCCTTAACTTCGTGAATCTTAACCTTAAAGGTAGCCTTCTTACCTTCTAATTCCTTAGCTTGGTAATTTTCAGGGAAAGTAACGTGAACATCAACTTCATCGCCAGCCTTGTGACCAACTAATTGATCTTCAAAGTTATCAATGAATGAGTGGGAACCTAATTCTAGTGAGTAGTTGTTAGCTTGACCACCATCGAATTGTTTACCGTCAACGTAACCATCAAAATCAATAATTACAGTGTCGCCTTCAGCAGCTGGTTTGTCTTCTTTAAGCACTAATTCAGCTTGTGATTGACGCTTCTTTTCGATTGCTTCGTCAATATCCTTCTTGTATACACGAGTATTTTGCTTTTCAACAGGAATTCCCTTGTATTCACCTAACTTAACATCAGGCTTAACAGTAACGATTGCCTTTAATACCCATGGCTTGTCCTTTTCAAGTGATTCAACATCAACTTGTGGTTGAGCAACTGGTTCGATACCAGCTTCCTTAACAGCTTCACTATAAGCTTCTGGAAGTAAGATATTTAAAGCATCTTGGTATAATGATTCTTCGCCATACATTTCATTAAAAATTTGACGAGAAACCTTTCCCTTACGAAAACCAGGGATACTAATATTCTTTTTATTCTTTTGGAAAGCTTTATCTAAACCTTCCTTAATTTTATCAGTACTAATTTCGAATGTTAATTCTCCATCATTAGTACCTTTCTTTTCCCATTTTGCAGACATGCTATTCCCTCCGAGTGAAAATTTTATTGAATTGATTTAATTTGGATCGACTAAATAGTCATCCAACTTCGTTAAACTACTAATCAAATTAGATTAATTAGTCCAAATAACTACATATAAAAGTATACCATCTTAGCTAAAATCAAGCAATTAAAGGCATCAAATCATTAGTCGATTCCAACAATATTTTAATATAAAATAAAAAAAGAGATTTGAAGCAGAGCTTCAAACCTCTTTTTAAAAAAATTAGTTAAAATTAGTCATCGATAGCAGAAACGATACCGGCACCAACAGTGTGTCCACCTTCACGAATAGTGAACTTAGTACCCTTTTCGATGGCAACTGGCTTAGTTAATTCAACCTTGAATGTAACGTTATCACCAGGCATAACCATTTCAACACCGTCTTCTAGTTCAATAACACCAGTAACATCAGTGGTGTGGAAGTAGAATTGTGGACGGTAGTTTGAGAAGAATGGAGTATGACGTCCACCTTCTTCTTTACTCATGATGTAAACTTCACCAGTAAACTTCTTGTGAGTAACAATTGAACCTGGGGCAGCAAGTACTTGACCACGAACAACTTGGTCACGGTCAACACCACGAAGTAATACCCCAACGTTATCTCCAGCTTCACCTTCGTCAAGAGTCTTACGGAACATTTCAAGTCCAGTAACAGTGGACTTCAATACGTCTTCAACAAGACCAACGATTTCAACTGGGTCACCAACGGCAATCTTACCACGGTCGATACGACCAGAAGCAACAGTACCACGACCAGTGATTGAGAATACGTCTTCAACAGGCATTAAGAATGGCTTGCTGTCATCACGTTCTGGAGTTGGAACGTATTCGTCAACGATATCCATTAACTTCAAGATAACTTCTTCTTGTTCCTTGTCACCTTGTAAAGCCTTAAGTGCAGAACCACGAACAACTGGTACATCGTCACCAGGGTAATCGTATTCTGAAAGTAATTCACGAACTTCCATTTCAACCAAGTCAACTAATTCGTCATCATCAACTAAATCAGTCTTGTTTAAGAATACAACGATGTATTCAACACCAACTTGGCGAGCTAAAAGGATGTGTTCACGAGTTTGTGGCATAGGACCATCAGTTGCGGCAACAACTAAGATAGCACCATCCATTTGAGCAGCACCAGTAATCATGTTCTTGATGTAATCAGCATGTCCTGGGGCATCAACGTGAGCATAGTGACGTTTTTCAGTTGAGTATTCAACGTGAGCAGTGTTGATCGTGATACCACGTTCACGTTCTTCTGGAGCAGCATCAATATCTGCGTAGTCTGAAGCGTCAGCTAAACCTTTGTCAGCTAAAACCTTTGTGATAGCTGCAGTTAAAGTAGTCTTACCATGATCAATATGGCCAATAGTACCAATATTTACATGGGGTTTTGTTCTTTCATAATGTTCTTTTGCCATTAATGAAACCTCCTGTTATTTTCGAAAGACTAGTATCGCGCAATTGCAATACATCTTTTAGTATTATTATACTACATCTTCTCAAAAATACAAAGTTGTATCGCTCTCAAGAAGAATCCTCTAATATTATATCCATTGCATTGCTATTTGTAAACACATAAAGGACATATTTTCGATAGTTTAGATTAAATCAAGTTTTCATTTAATTGTCAAGTTATTTTATAGAATCTACTAATTTTAATAATTTTTGTTGCCATTCATAAATCGACTTAGTCTCTGAATCCATTGACTTTAAGTCGGGACGTTGACCCCTTTGCATATCATATGCAACCGTTATCCAACGATCATAATCACTTATAATCTGGTCTGAAAATGGATATAGGTAGGCTAAAAATAAATTAAAAGTTTTGACCATGTTTTGCAATAAGTCTGGTGAATTTTGACCAAATCGAATCTCAAGTTGCCTAAAAATTGCTTTAGAACTTTTCATTTCCGCTAATGGAACTAATTGGCTTAAATTAATTTGATGTAATTGACCATCAATCCAACTAATCTCAATTTCATCTGATAGCTGTAATTCCCTAAGCACATCTAGCAAATTAAAGCGAATAGCCGGATTTAAATAGGGATCTGTTAGTGCTCCCTTAGCAGCATTAAAGTAAGCCTTAACGGGCAAATTCATTGCTTTAACAAGAGTTTCACTTTGGTGACTTAATTTACTGCCCCCAATGTGATACAAGGCGTTTGTTAATTGATCAACAACATCGCCATGTTGTTCTACATATTGATTTGATGCCTTATCTAAGCGCTGTTGTAAGATTGATTTGATTTTAAGATCATTCACTGTATTTATCATAATTTGGCTTTGGATAAAGTTTTGGTTAAGAATAAACACTTTTACCATCAACTCGAAATCTTCAAGACTATCCCGATAGTCATTAATCATTTCGAGCATGTATTCTTTAGCTTCTAAATAAGATTTATCAGCAACTAACGCCTTAACCAATAATTGATTCGCTTTTTTGGAAGGATCATTTTCATAAATCTTTTTTAAATCTGTAACCGCAATGGAATAGTGATGTTGGTCTAAATTATCATAAATCGCTTTCCATAATTGATCATAGTTCAAAATAACTAGTCACTTCCAATCAAATTATTTACGATTTGTTTTTTTACTAGTGTGATGACTCTTATGGTGTTGGTGTACTTCCATGATCACAGGCAAGATAACCGGACGCCGTCTAGTTTGTTCAAATAAGAATGAGCTTAACTTATCACGAACGTCTTGTTTTAAGTGACCCCAATCAAATTCCTTATTATCTAGATTATATTGAACTGCATCATAAACAATTTTAGAAGCCTGATTCATCAACGACTTATTAGCTTTCACATAAATAAAGCCACGTGAAGTAATCTTTGGTTGAGCAATAACCGTTTTCTTCTTACGGTTAATCGTAACTACTACCACAAAGATTCCATCTTCAGAAAGAACCTTCCGATCTCTTAAAACAATGTTTCCAATATCACCAACACCAATTCCATCAATCATTATGTCTCCGGCATCAACACTATTAGAACGAATCATCTTTTTCCCGTCGTATTCTAATACATCACCCTTAGCAGGAATGAAAATATTATCAGCTGGAAAACCAATTTCTTCTGCTACCTTAGCATGCGCTTCTAATACCCGATACTCACCTTGAACCGGAATTAAATACTTAGGGTGTAAAATATTAAGCATCAATTGCAGGTCTTCTTGGCTAGCGTCACCAGATGATTTGATATCATCTGAAATCATTTTAACTTCAGCATTAGCTCTATAAATCATATCACGAGTCCGTGCTACATTTGTTTCCATAGCAGGTGATGGAGTCGTAGCAATTACTACTAAGTCCCCTGCTTGAACGCTAATTTGGCTATCGGATGCTTGCTTACTAGTCATTCTTTGCAATGCCTTAATTGGTTCGCCCATTTTACCAGTTTGTAAAATAACTGTTTCAGATGGATCCAATTTTGCTAAGTCTTTATAACTAGGGACCAATAGATCCTTACTAGGTAAGTTTAATTTATGAAGCTTAATTGCAGTATTGACAATTTTTTGTAGTTTAGGATTAGTCAAGAAAACCCGTCGTTCACTCTTAGCTGCAGCATTAAAAACTTGTTGAATTCTTAAAATATTATAAGCAGCACAAGCAACAATGATTCGATTTTCATGATAAGCAAATGCATCATGAATGTAATTAGCAATCTTCTTTTCATTGGTACTTTCGTTTGGATTTTCTGCGTTGGAAGAATCACTTAATAATGCTAAAACGCCATTGCGACCAATATCACCTAATGCAGCATAGTCAGTTTTATAGCCTTCTGATGCGGTTTGATCGAACTTAAAATCACCAGTATAAACGATCTCGCCACTCTTAGTATTTAAGACAATTCCCATTGATTCAGGAATCGAATGCGTGGTTTTAAAGAACGTAACCGTAACATCATCAAAAATAATTTCACTATCTTCATTGATTACGTTAAAGTTATTGAACTTGCTGCTAGCTTTATTTTCTTTTACTAGGATCTTTGCCAATGCAATCGTTAGCTCAGAACCAAATACCGGTACATCAAATTCAGATAATAGATATGGCAATGCGCCAATTGCATCTGCATGTCCATGGGTTAAAAATACCCCTACAATTCGATCTCGATTTTCTTTCAAGTAAGTTAGATCAGGAATAACATAGTCAATTCCTAATAACTCATTTTCTGGATATTTTAAACCACAATCTAAAATATAAATGCCATCATTTACTTCAACAGCATATAAATTTTTACCATCTTCTCTTACCCCACCTAATGGGATAATTTTGATTTTCTCCTTCATAAGTTCACCTCAAAAATATTTTCTATTTTATTTTTTCACGTTCGATATTAATATATGGATTATTTTATCATACTTTAAAACCAAACGGATTAGTATGTATAAAAAAAGAGCGTGCTGCGATTGCAACCCACTCTATTTTAACAGTATTAACGACGAAGGCCAAGACTGTTGATTAGTTCACGATAACGTTGAACATCCTTATTACGTAAGTAAGCAAGAAGATTACGACGGTGACCAATCTTCTTCATTAGTCCACGTTGTGAATGGAAATCCTTCTTGTGTTCCTTCATGTGATTGTTGATTTCGTTGATATCAGCAGTTAAAACAGCAATTTGTACTTCTGCTGAACCAGTATCGCCATCATGACGAGCGTATTTCTTAATAATTTCATTTTTATGTGCTTGTGTAAGAGCCATAAAAAATCCCACCTTTCAATTGTATAAACACCAATGACTGAGTTACCACCAGTGAGACGGTCAATAACTAAGTCATGGCTAAAATTAAATTACTAACTAATCATACTAGAAAATAATCATTTCATCAAGTCCTTTATTTTTTGATGCTTTCATTTCATTTTAAAATAAAGAACTATTGCATTTAATAAAGTGAGTCTGTATAATGAATAAGTGTTGAATTATGGACATTACTTCGTAATTGGAGGTGAAATCATGCCAGTAATTAAATCCGCTATCAAGCGTGTTAAGACTAATGAAAAAGCAGAAAAAGAAAACATTGTACAAAAGAGTGCAATGAGAAATGCCATCAAGAAGTTCGAAAAAGCTCAAGCAGCTGGTTCTGATAATCTTGAAGAAACTTTCAGAAATGCTATTAGCAAGATTGACCACGTTAAGTCAAAAGGTTTAATCAAAGCCAACAAGGCTAGCCGTGACAAGTCACGTCTTACTAAATTATTTAACAAATAATAAAACGCTCAGTTAATAGCTGAGTTTTTATTTTGTTAAAAAGACCGTCATCAAATGGCGGTCTTTTTTTATGCAAATTTTAACATAAACATTTCAAATAATAACTCTGGTGATTCACTAGTACTTTTGAGTTGTTTTTCAATCTCAACTAGTCCTAAATAAGCTAGCTTCAAATCATTTAAATGATGTTTAGTAATAGTTCGAAGCGCCAGCTTAACTCGATATGGATGCACCTTTAACATCCCAGCAAGCTTTCCCTGACTATAGCCGTAATTCTTCAAAATCATCGTCTGCAATAACAACCTAAATTGACTCAACAGCACCGCGTTGATTTGAATTGCTGATTGACCATTCATCAGTAGTTCTTGATACAAACTAACCGCATCAGTCGTTCGTCGCTTTAAAACTAGATCAACTAAAGTAAATATATCTTGATTTAATGTTTTGGTAACTAGATTTTCCACTGCCTCTTCAGTAATCTCATGACTACGCTGACAAAATAACATCAACTTTGGTAAATCATTCATGATTACTGATAGCTGGCCATCCGTTCTTTGAACTAATTGATTCATCACTTGATTAGAAATATCATAATGATGTTGATTTAAAAACTGTTTAACATAATTAATCGTCTCAGCTTCATTAAACTCATGTAGATCAACTATGGTTGCATTTTGCTTTAATAGTTTTACCACTTTTTTACGAGCATCTAATTTATCATACGGCGCAATTAATACTAGAATCGTTGAATTAAGTGGCTGCTTAATATAATTAACTAATGTATCAACATCATGCTCCACTTTACCTTTATTTCGTTCCCCAGTTAGAAACATGGGATTGTTTATCATCACCAGTCGATGCTCACCAAAAAACGGAGCAGATAACGCATCATTCATTGCATCTGATAATGGAGTTGTTTCCATATCATAAGCAGCAAAGTTCATCGTACGTTCCTCTTCAGGGACGATTTGCGTGAATTTATTTCTTAGCTGCTCAATTAGGTAATCTTGTTTACCCGTAATTAAATACAATGGCGCTAATTTATTTTGATCAATACTATTGATTAACTGATTATAATTCATTGGCTACCTTCCTTTAATTGGGTTTCAAAGCTTGCATTCTTAATGCCACCATAACGATAGGTGATCATCCCATCCACTTGGGTATTGTATATCTTAATATTCATTGCATGTAGTTGATTCATTACTTCTTGGTTGGGATGACCATAACGATTATTCCGGCCCGCAGAAATAATGGCCACTTGGGGATTGACCTGTTTTAAAAACGATGGGGACGTGGATGTTTTACTACCATGATGACCTACTTTTAAGACATTGGTCGTTAATTGAGGTAACGCTTTAATGATTTCTAGCTCCCCATGTTGATCCAAATCACCCATAAATAAGAAGCGACGATTGGCTACTTGAGTTGATATGACCATCGAATCCTCATTCGCACCCAATCCATCAGTAAAGGGATGGTATATATTCATTAATGATTTTTCAAATGACATTCCAAACCGGGCTTGAATCAATTGCGTATTATCCATCTTACCACTAATTTTAGCCATAAAGGAATCATTATTTTGCATCCCAATTGGAATCACTAAATTATCAACCCGCATTTTAGTCAAGAAAGCAGGTAAATCTCCACTATGGTCAGCATCTTGATGGGTAATAAATAAATTATCAATCCTACTAATTCCAATACTTTTAAGATAATTAATTGATGTTTTTTCAGCATTATAACTAGTGGGCTCTGATACATTTTGTTTACCAAACACAACCTTTCCACCAGTATCAATAAGATTAACTGAACGGTTAAACGGTTCGCGAACTAAGAAGCTATCCCCTTGACCTACATCAAAGTAAGTTATTTCACCTTGTAGTGGATAGTGAACACTAATAAAGGCAACTACATAACAGCTGAATAGTAATAACGTCCGTTTTACTGTAGCACGACCTATCAATAGTAGTGTTAACCAGATCAAAATCAATGTGAACCAGATGCTTGGTTTACCAAATACAATATTACCTGGGAGGGCACCAATCCAATTCACAATCACATCAAAATAATGTAGCACAATCGCAATCCACATCGAAAGCATCGGTAAAATTGGATACACCAACATTCCAATAATTACGATTGGGAAAACAATTATTGTAAATAACGGTAAGATAAATAGATTAGCAATAAATGTTAATAGATGCCACTCGTAAATATGGTAAATAACTAGTGGGATACTAATCATGTTCATTAATATTGTCTGTTTAAAAAACGAAAAATGACTAGTAAAAATTAGCCCTAAAGATAATAAATAACTCAATTGAGTTCCTAAACTAATCAATGAACGTGGCGCAATCATTAAATTAATGATTAATGCAATTGCCCAAATATCCAAACTTTTAATTCGTAAATTAAAATAATTAATTAATAAACTAGCTTCGACCATTAAAATAGCTCTTAGTAATCCAACCGATGAGCCAGAAAAAATAAAATAAAGTGGTAATACCAGCATAATTAAAATTTGATAGTGCTCACGCTTAACTCGCATCCATATCAAAAGCAACTCGACCACCATTATAAAATAATAAACATGCAGTCCAGAAATGCTAAATAAATGAATTAGTCCTAGTTGCTTTACGCCAATCACTTCATCGTAAACATCTGCACTAGCTTCACCAATAATTAAGCTAAGAACATATAAATTCAGCGGATGCGGTAGTTGATTAGCATAATTAATCATTCGTTTACGAAAGGTGTGAATCGCATCCGTTATCGACCAATGATTTGAGTTCATAATATGATGAAGCTGCTTAATTTTAACTGAATTTGTAATATTTTGCGTTTCATAATAACGTTTAGGATTGAACTGATTGCGATTCGTTGCTGGTTCAATTAATTGAACATCTCCAGTCACTTGAATCAACTTAGTTTGGTCCATATTAGACCACTGAGCCAACTCAGCATCGGTTTTAATTGGCCCAGAAACCAACACTTTATCGTCAGTAGCAAGCAGTGTCGCCTGCCCATAAAAATAGCCAGGCTTTATCTTTAATGCATCGGCTTGAACCTTTATTAGCATTGTTTGATTTTTACTAACAGGAAGGCGTTGTTGATCTAATGAATGAAGATTATAAATACAAATCATAACCATTAAACCACCAAGTCCAAGCGCAACTAACATTAATCTAATTTGGCGTAAGGCAATAATTCTAATAATTATTAAACCCAATAGCAACCACCCTAAAATGAAGTAACCAAAAAAGATGATCGTGATCGATGCACAGAGGAGCGCAATAAAAATAATATTATTTTTTAAAATTTAATCTTTAGATAAATAGGTATCAAATGGTAATTGACTTAACGTATTTTGATCTAGCGTTACCTGTTGTAATTCAATGTGTTTTAGTTTTAATAAATGCATCGCATACTCATCGTTATTGTAATTGCGCAAGTAGTTAATTTTAACAATGCCCGCTTGTAATAACATCTTCGTACATTGTAAGCATGGAAAATCAGTAACATATATTTCTGCGCCATCAGTTGACTCGCCGAACTTTGCACATTGCAATATGGCATTCATTTCAGCATGAATCGTTCTCAAACAATGTCCATCAACCATGTAACATCCTTCATCAGTACAGTGAGCATCCCCAGCTACAGAACCATTATATCCACCAGCAATGATTCGTTTGTCACGAACTAAACTAGCCCCTACCGATAATCGATTACAGGTACTTCTAGTCGATAGTAGTAATGCCTGTAACATAAAATATTGATCCCATGGGATTCGTTGTTTATTCATTTGGTAACGTCCTTTCGATTACTGATTAGCCCTAGACCGTAATACTATCTTTAATATTTTCAAACATTTTATCACCAATGCCATCAGTATTTTTAACGTCATCGATTGACTTAAAGCCACCACTTTGTTGGCGATAATTAATAATATTGTCGGCTTTTTTCTCACCAATTCCATTAATGGTTTGTAATTGGCTCTTATCAGCAGTATTTATGTTAATTTTACCATTGCTATCACCAGAATTACTAGTCTCTGCATTCGAAGCAGTCGAACTAGAATCAGAATTTAGATGTAAATTACCTTTAATCTCGCCTTTAAGTGGAATATACACAACCTGTTGATCACTTAATTTTTGAGCCAGATTAACATTTTTTTGATCTGCATTGGACTTAAACCCACCCGCTAATTCAACTAGATCAGCAATCCTGGTATCATCTTCCACCTTATAGATTCCTGCATTTTTAACTGCACCCTTTATATCAACCACTAATTTAGAATCAGATGTAACACTGCTTGATGTTGAACTAATGGTACTAACCAACGATGCTGAACTCATACTAGTTGATTGATTATGTGATAAACCATCAAATGATTCCGTTTTAGGCTTAGTTTGCATAACTAAGATCATTCCCATGACAAACAATAGCCCCACTGAAATTCCAATCACATAGTAACGATATTGATCAATTAACTCCTTTATCCTATCCATCTGCTGACCTCCCTTCATACCCTTAAATACGAAAAAAAGATAAACTATTTCTAGTTTATCTTTTTAATTTAATTTTTTTAATTTACTTAATGCATCACTAAACGACGTAACTGGAATTACCTTCATGTTAGGAGCATATTTTTTCGCAGTCTTTACTGCTAATTCATAATTAGTTAAATGATCTGGTTCAATTGATTTAATTGCTTTCGTAGGTTTGACATATGGTGCTAAGAAGACGGTCGCACCTCTTCTTTTAGCAGCAATGATTTTTTTATCAATTCCACCAATTTCGCCTACACTACCATCAGCGTTAATTGTTCCCGTTCCAGCAATCTTTCGACCGTTTCTAATATTATTACCGGTTAACTGACTATAAATTTGAAGTGAAAACATTAACCCACCAGATGGACCACCAATTTGACCTGGATCAACTTTAATTGGAATTTTAGTAGTGACCTTTAAATCATCAGTCAATGTAATTCCAATCCCTGCTTGCTTAGTTCCTGGTAATCTAGTTAATTGTTTAGTAACTTCATGGTACTTACCGTCATGATAATAACCAATTTTCAACGGCGTCCCAATTTTTTGGCTACGAATATATTTCTGATAACCTAGTGCAGAACTAAAATGATGACCATTAACAGTAGTAATCGTATCCCCAACATGAATTGCATCCTTAAACTTTGAACTATCTAACACACTAATAATATAAATCCCACGGTAATGCTTCTTTACTTCTTTGTGTGCATAATGATAGCCGGTGTAGATAGCTTCGTTAATCGCACTTTGCATATAAAATTCCTGCAATTTATTATAAGTAGCATCATCTTGGCCACCGGTAACATCATCAATTTTTTCAATCGAGTAGTACGGATTGAGCTTAGCATAAAGATACGAAGCTGGGGTGGCTTGCGCAATTCCTACCGATGTTAGCATATATTCTCCCTTTTGCTTGTCAGGATAATTCTTAATGCTAACGATTGGTTTTAAATTATTGGCATCCCCTGGGCCCTCGATATAACGAGGTAGTGGCACTATAAAAGCAGCAACAACTAATATCAGTGCTAAAATTGCAACGCCATACTTTATAAATCGTCGCTTATGTTTATTCTTCATTAAAATCACGCTTCTGTTTTAAAAATTTGGCAACTGATTGTGGGACATATGGTGCCAATGGAATATTGAACTTATACAACTCACGCACCCTGGTTGATGATAATGATTCAAACTCGGGTAACGTAGGTAGCAATACTGTTTCGACATTAGAATTAAGTTGACGATTAAAAGTTGCCAATGATTTTTCAGCATCAAAATCCATCGCATTCCGAACGCCCCTTATTAAAACGGTTGCATTCAATTGACTGGCTAAGTCTACGATTAACCCATCAGTTGCCATTACAGATACATTCGGCAATAGCTCCACCGCAGTTTTAATTAACGTTACTCGATCTTCAATCGATAACCAACCACGTTTTTGGTTATTAATCCCTACTACTACCACCACTTTATCAAACATTGCGCTAGCACGTTTAATAATGTCTAGGTGGCCATTAGTAATTGGATCAAAACTTCCTGGAAATAATGCAGTTGTCATTAGGATTCCTCCAATATAATCTGATAAATAGAAATCACAGTTAATCCGTACTTCTTTTGGCGAATTAGTCGATAACCATCAACGTGATCATCTAACTCAGTATGATTATCCGTTTCACAAATTACCATTGAGTCAGGTGCTAATAAGTTTAGCCGCTTTAACGTTGCTAAGTCCATAACCATTTGGGCCGCTTTATATGGTGGATCCAAAAATACCATGTTGAATTTTTGATGTTGGCTTGCTAATTGTTCCAATGCTACATTCGCATTCATCTTCATCACATCAAAACGCTCTGGTTCTTTTGTCATTGCAATATTTTCACGAATGGTTTTAATTGCAGCAAACTGCTTATCAATTAGAACTGCTCGCTCAAATCCACGTGATACAGCCTCAATTGCCACACCACCTGAACCTGCAAAAAGATCCAAAAATACACCGCCATTAAAGTAAGGCCCAATCATATTAAATAAGGATTCCTTTACCTTATCAGTAGTTGGCCTAGTGAGCCGGCCTGGAACTGCCTTTAAGCTCCGTTTCCCATATTTACCTGATATTACTCTCATCTAAAATCACCCTGCTTATTCATCATCATCATCTAAACTCTGGTTATTTGAAAAACTGGTTGATAATTGAACTAGCGGAGACAATTCTACTCTTCTTACAAATTTTAATTTTTGTAAGGTTGCAATTTTGTTATGAGCATCATCAGCATCAACGTACATTACTACGTAATGCATCCGCTTCGATACATAATCAATAACACCATATTTTTTCAATAATCTGGATTGTTTAACTGAATAAACAGAAATCACTAATCCAGTTCGGTCCTTGATTTCCAAAATTAATGATCATCCCTTTAACATATTTTTACGTTGAATTTTATAACGACGACTAACTTTTAACACTAATCCTAAACATAGACACAGCGTTATCATACTAGATCCACCATAACTAATAAACGGAAAAGTAACCCCAGTAATTGGCAGAATTCCAGTAACTCCACCTACGTTAAAGTAAGTTTGTACAACAATGTAAGTAGCGGTTCCATAGCAAATTAACGTTCCATAAGAATCATTGGTATGCATTCCAAGATATAAAATGCGTCCAACAATAATGAACAATAGGACAATAATTGTTATCACACCAATAAGACCTAACTCTTCAGCAATAATAGCCATGATAAAATCAGTATTAGGTTCCGGTAAGTAGCCAGTCTTTTGGATACTGTTTCCAATCCCAGTTCCAAATAAACCGCCATTACTAATGGCATAATAAGAATTAACTAGTTGTTGTCCAACCCCATTGGCATGTGCAAATGGATCTGAAAATGCTAACACCCGTTGCATCATATAGTTACTTTGAAGCAGTTTTGATGACTTAAGGGGCCCAAATGCAACTAAATACAAGATTCCAAACGCAGCCGCTAATAAACCTACTAAGATTCGTGTTGCTCGCCGATAACTAATTCCAGACGATAAAATCATTACCAACACAATCGTAAAGTTAATTAACATCCCACCTAAATCCGGAAGAAAGAAAATAATAAATAATATTAAAGCCGTCATTAGAAAAATAAAATTATGATGCGTCCTAAATGTATACCAATTATCATAGATGCTTGGATCCTTTTCATCACGGCTAAAAGTGTAAGCATACAATACAATAAAGTAAAATTTAACAAACTCTGCTGGTTGAATCCCAAACCCAAACAGGTTGAACCAACCCGGTGATCCATTAATTGCCTGCCCTTTAAATTTCAAAAAAATAAACACCAAGAAGAATAAAATTGAAAGTATTCTTAAAATATGACCCTTTCTTAACCATTTATTCCTACAAATATAGAGCCAGATCGCAAAAAAAGTACCCAATATTACATAAGAAATCTGTTTCCATAAATAACTATTTGCTGTTCCACCATTTTGCATTGAAATATTAGAACTAGCAGAAAAAACCATTATAATTCCGATTACACATAAAACTGCATATGGAATTACAATGTAGTAATCTAAATCCTTTATTTTTTCTTTTAAACCCATTTTAATTATACTCCAACTATAACAATAATTATGTCTAATTATATCACAACATAATTACCGTTCATTGTATTGAATAAAAAAAGGATGAAGATTTAATATCTTCATCCTTTTTACACATAATATTAACCGTGACGAGCCATCTTAGCTTCTTTTTCACGTTGCTTAGTATTAAGTGTCTTCTTACGTAGACGAACATGGTGAGGAGTTACTTCACAAAGTTCATCATCATTTAAGAATTCAAGTGATTCTTCAAGTGTTAAGTGTTCTGGTTCCTTGATCTTAGCCATATCATCTGAACCAGCAGCACGAACGTTGGTTAACTTCTTACCCTTAGTGATGTTAACGGAAATATCGTTATCACGACTGTTCTTACCAACAATCATACCTTCGTATACTTCAGTACCAGGATCAGTAAAGATAGTACCACGACTTTCAATTCCCATAATAGCGTAAGTAGTTGTCTTACCTTGGTTAATTGAAACTAAAGCACCATTCTTACGACCTGGGTTCCACTTCTTAATAACTGGAAGATACTTGTCAAAACTGTGGTTCATGATTCCATAACCACGAGTAATTGATAAGAATTCAGTTGGGTAACCGATTAATCCACGTGATGGAACTAAGAAAGTCAAACGTTGTTGACCATTCCCAGTGTTTTCCATGTTTTCCATTGTACCCTTACGTTGTGACAAGGTATCAATGATAGATCCAGAGTATTCTTCTGGAGTATCAATTTGAACAGATTCGAATGGTTCACACATTTCACCATCAATTTCTCGTAAGATAACCTTTGGACGAGAAACTTGTAATTCAAATCCTTCACGTCTAAGTGTTTCAACTAGGATAGATAAGTGAAGTTCACCACGACCAGAAACAGTCCATGAACCTGGTTCACCAGTGTCTTCAACCCGTAGGGAAACATCAGTGTGTAATTCACGTTGAAGCCGTTCTAATAATTGACGAGCAGTAACAAATTCACCATCTTTACCAACAAATGGAGAAGTGTTAGAACCGAAAGTCATTTGTAGAGTTGGTTCATCAATTCTTAATACTGGTAAAGCTTCCTTGTCGCTAGGATCAACAACAGTTTCACCAACGTTAATATCTTCCATCCCTGAAACGGCAATTAAGTCACCAGCTTCAGCTTCGTCAATATCAACCTTGTTCAATCCAAGGAATCCCATTAACTTAGTAACCCGGAAGTTTTGAGTTGAACCATCCAACTTCATAACAGTAACGTTGTCACCAACTTTGATCTTACCACGGAAGACACGACCAACCCCGATACGACCTAAGAAATCATCATAATCAAGCATTGCAACTTGGAATTGTAATGGTTCATCAGAATTGTCGATTGGTGCTGGAATGGTCTTAACAATGGTATCGAAGATTGGCTTCATAGTGTGTTCTTGAGTATCTAGAGCATCATCATAGCTAGAAGTTCCATTCATAGCTGAAGCATATAGCACTGGAAATTCCAATTGGTCTTCGTCAGCACCTAATTCGATAAATAGGTCTAACACTTCGTCAACTACTTCGGCAGGACGAGCACCTTCACGGTCAACCTTGTTAATAACAACGATTGGTGTTAAGTGTTGTTCTAATGCCTTTTTCAAAACGAAACGAGTTTGTGGCATAGTTCCTTCAAATGCATCAACAACTAAAAGAACTCCATCAACCATTCGCATGATACGTTCAACTTCCCCACCGAAATCGGCATGTCCTGGAGTATCCAAGATGTTGATTTGCTTGTCACCATATTTAACGGCAGTATTCTTGGAAAGAATCGTGATTCCACGTTCCTTTTCAATTTCATTGGTATCCATGGCACGGTCACCAATTTCAGTATGTTGATCTAAAGTATCAGATTGTTTTAAAAGTTCGTTAACTAAAGTAGTTTTACCGTGGTCAACGTGGGCAATAATAGCGATATTGCGGATGTTGTCTCTTGTTTTCAAGTTATTCCTTCCCTTCACACTAATTATAAAATTAGTATTTTACAAGACTATACATAATACTAAGTAAGTATAATACAAAAGCTGCCTATAAAAAAGCGCTTTTATTATTATGCTTAATAAAAGCTGTAACAAAAAATGTCACAGCTATAAACAGCATTGTCTTAAATCATCATTATTTATAGTAACTTAATTTTTTAATGTAGTCAAAGCCTAGCCGTTTATTTTTACATTTTTAGTAGTTGAATCACGAGCTAATTTGAATACCTTAAAAATATTATATCCAGAATTACTTTCAAATTGGCGTTCAATCGTTCGCTGTTCACCCTTAGCAGGAACAATTTTTTGAAAATCTGCATAGGCATCAAGTAAGCCTACCCGATTGGCTCCATGCGGTAATTCATATGCATCTTCAACTAATTGATATAATTTACAGACCTGCGTTAATTCTTCACGATTCCAATCTTCAAAAATTGGATATTGATAATTAGGCTTCATTTAGTAGCAACTCCTTAGTTTATGGAATAAAAGTGTGATAAAATTAATAAAAAAGAATTTGGAGGCAGATATTTTGTTTTTAATGAAAGATATTGTAAGAGACGGTGACCCCGTCCTAAGACAACAAGCTAAAAAAGTGGAATTCCCATTAAGTCCAGAAGATCGTAAACTAGCAGATGATCTAATGGAATATTTAGTCGTTAGCCAGAATGAAGAACTTTGCAAAAAATATAAGCTAAGAGCTGGGGTGGGACTAGCTGCTCCACAAGTTGGCGTTAGTAAAATGATGGCATCAGTATTAGTGCCAAATGAAGAAGACCCTGAAAATCCAATTTTTAAGGATGTTATTATTAATCCAGTTATCGTCTCAAACGCGGTTCAAAGATGTGCACTAACTGAAGGTGAAGGTTGTCTATCAGTTGATGAAGACGTTCCTGGCTACGTACCACGTTCTGCCAGAATCACCCTAAAGTATCAAGATGTAGATGGTAATGAACATCAATTACGACTTAAAAATTACCCTGCCATTGTATGTCAGCATGAAATCGATCACCTTCATGGTACATTATTCTATGATCATATCGATAAAGAAAATCCTTACTCCAGATCAGAGAACGAGATTTTTATTAGCTAATCAATTGACGTTGCAAATTGCAACGTCTTTTTTTATTCGGTTAACCGATTAATATCATTAATATATTCACGAGTGGACTGATTGGTTAAGTAGGCAACTTCAACATGAATAAATTGATCGTATTGCCATAAATCCGTAATTTGAATTTCAGCATCATTGTGAGCCTGCTTACGATTTCGTGATGCCAATTCAGAAACCAGGTGTTCCTTAATAAATGTCAACTTATCGCTTACTTTTTCATCATCAGCTGCTAACTTAAATTCAAAAACTTGAATGCCACGTCCCCATACCTCTGATAATACCTTAGAACCAATAATGTCAAAGTTATAATTAGAGTGAGGCATCTGATCAATTAAATTAATCAAAACATTTCGACAATGATTTTCTGCCGCTAGTTGCTCTCGTTTAGTTGGATTCACTACAAATAAACGATGAACCAAATTATAAATAATAATTGCAATTAAAATACCCAAAAAAGCTTCCCAAAACAATCTAATCCCACCTCTTCATCCAATAATTCTTAATTTATTTTAACATGCTAAGCTTTAATCGTGGCGATACTATACTTATTATTTTGAATATGCTAAAATTATACTAAATTTGTGTGTAATACACGTGAACGATACAAAAAATTTACATAATATTTGTAAAGGAGCTAAAAATATGATTTTTAAAGTTTTATACCAAAACTCAATCAAACGTACTCCACGTAGAGAAACTACGGAAAGTATGTATGTAGAAGCTGATACTGAAGTTGAAGCTAGATCAAAAGTAGAATCAATCAAAGACTACAATATTGAGTATGTTGAACCATTAGAGGGCAATCATCTTGAATACGAAAAGAAGAGCCCTGATTTTAAAATTACGGAGATTAAATAATCATGAAAAAACTAAACGTCAAAAATAACGAAACTGCTATTTATGGCGTTGGTGGTTTAGGAGAAATTGGTAAGAATACCTATGGGGTTCAATTTCAAGATGAAATTATTTTGATCGATGCGGGAATCAAATTCCCGGAAGATGACTTATTAGGAGTTGACTACGTGATTCCCGACTATAATTACTTAGTCGAAAACAAGGACAAGATCAAAGCCCTAGTCATCACCCACGGTCACGAAGACCACATTGGTGGTGTTCCTTATCTATTAAAACAACTTAATGTACCAATTTATGCTGGACCATTAGCGCTAGCCTTAATTAAAAATAAACTAGAAGAACACGGTTTATTAAGAAGTGCAGAATTACATCGGATCGATGAAAATTCAGTTCTAAAGTTTAGAAAAACTAGTGTCTCATTCTTTAGAACGACCCACTCAATTCCTGATACATTAGGAATCGCAGTGCATACACCATCCGGAGTTATTGTTCAAACTGGGGATTATAAGTTTGACTTAACTCCAGTTACTAATCAGCCACCTGGTTTACATGAAATGGCAAGATTGGGTGAGGAAGGCGTCCTATGTTTGATGTCTGATAGTACTAATGCCGAACGGCCAGTATGGACTAAGTCAGAACGTTGGGTCGGAAAATCTGTTCGTCATATCTTCAACGAAGTTCAAGGACGGATTATTTTTGCTACTTTCGCTTCCAATATTTCAAGAATTAAAACTGCTTGTGATACTGCGTTAGCTCACAATCGTAAGATTGCTGTCTTTGGTCGTAGTATGGAAGCTGCAATTGTAAACGGACGCGAATTAGGTTATTTAGATATTCCTGATAATGCATTTGTTGATGCATCTGATTTATCATCATTACCTGCTAATAAAACATTGATTTTATGTACAGGATCACAAGGTGAACCAATGGCCGCCCTATCTAGAATTGCTAACGGAACGCACCGTCAAATCTCAATTCAACCAAATGATACAGTCGTATTTTCAAGTAATCCAATTCCTGGAAACACGGTTAGTGTGAACAAGGTAATTAATGAATTAGAAGAAGCCGGTGCTAACGTTATTCACGGTAAGGTCAATAATATCCATACATCTGGTCATGGTGGTCAAGAAGAACAAAAGTTGATGTTAAGATTAATGAAGCCTAAGTTCTTTATGCCAATTCATGGTGAATACCGGATGTTAAAGATTCATACTGAATTAGCTAGACAATGTGGAGTTCCACTTGAAAATAGCTTTATTATGGCCAATGGTGATGTATTAGCTTTAACTAAAGACACTGCCAGAATTGCTGGACACTTTGCTGCTAACGATGTTTACATCGATGGAAACGGGATTGGCGACATTGGCAACGTTGTTCTACACGATCGCCAAATTCTTGCTGAAGAAGGAATGGTGGTCGTTGTTGCTACCATTAATTTAAATAAACAAGAAATTCAATCTGGTCCAGATTTACTATCACGTGGTTTTGTTTACATGCGTGAATCTGGAAAGCTTTTGGATGAAGGTCGGAAACTAGTTTTCAGAACCATTCGTCGTGCAATGCATAATAAGCATGCTACTGAAGCAACCATTCGGAGTGCCATTATTAATGATCTACAACGATTCTTATTTAATAAGACTGAACGACACCCATTGATTTTACCAATGCTAATTATGAACAAACATTAATTTCTATTAAAAAGCGAATTCATGATTGAATTCGCTTTTTAAATTATAACTGATAAAGGAGCGTAAAACCCATTGCAAGCCAGATACCTAATCATCATTAATCCAAATGCTAATAATGGCAAATGCAAAGATACTTGGCAATTAATTAAGAATCAATTGGATGCTGGTAAAGTAGTATATCAATTCAGACTTACTGAATATCATAACCATGCTCGCTTAATTGCAGAACAATATATTAAAAAGTATCATCAAGATACATCATTTCAAAATATCTTGCTAGTAATTGGCGGTGATGGGACGCTTAATCAAGTTATTACTGGAGCTAAAAACATTGTTAAACAAGATCAAAGGTTACATGAATTTCCGATTGCATTAATTCCAGCCGGTAGAAACAATAATTTTGCCTTGGAAATGGGCATTTCATTGAACTGGTCTCAAGCGTTAAATGCTGCTTTAAGTCATACCAATCCACACGACATTAATATTGGCTACTATTACAATAATTTTAATCGTCGTTACCATTACTTTTTAAATAACATGGGAATTGGATTTGAATCAAATTTACTAAATAGTCGGCAAAAGTCACACTGGAAATGGTTCACCAATCGCTTTCATCGAATTTGCCGTTTTTGGGATATTCTAGTTAATCTTTATGAAATTAAGGAGTTCCCCCTATCACTTGTTTCAGGAGTTAATAGAGAGCAATTTTCCAAGGTTGTATGGGTAGGAATATACAACACCCCTTATTTTGATAATAATAAACGATTTATGCCAAATGCTAGCATCAAAAAACCGTCACTTGATATTATGGTGATGGAAAATAAAAATATCTTATTTGTAACTTGGGCGATTTTTTTAATGTTCATGGGAAAACGAACAAAACTAAAATCGGTTCATTATTATGAATCCAAATCCTTTAAAATCAATATTCCTTCGATTGAGTATGCCAATATTGATAATGAAGAACTAGGTGGTCATTTCTATAATGCCGAGTTCGGTATTACTACCTTTCAATTTATATACTAAAAAAGATCCGATAACTTATCCAGTTATCGGATCTTTTTGCATTAATCTTCTGAAGCGTCCATTGCTTCTAAGATCATCTTTAATGAATTACATTTCTTAGTTAGGGTTTTCATCTTACTACCGTATTCTGGCTCAATGGTAATAGTATTATTACTTGGTTTAGCTAATCGGGCAGTAGCCTCACTATGCTTTAAATGTTCCAACTCATTAAAAGCCTGTCTATATTCTACCAAAAGTTCAAATCTATTACTCACTGTAACCACTCCTAACAATTTTATCAATTTAATCTTAAATATTCGGTTTCTAAAAATAAGGCGTAATCGTAATATAACACTAAATTATAAATTTGTTAATAGTTTTGCTTAAAATTTATTAAAGATCGAGATTCAGATGATCATTAAAAATCTTGTTTACTTCGGATGCAAAATCATTATTAGCAGAAAAAATGACAATCGTATCATGACCTGCTAGCGTTCCTGAAATACAATCAAGGCTTAAGTCATCAATAATTGCCGCGAGTGTATTAGCATAACTATCCAATGTATGAACAATATTAATAAATTGGACTTGTTCAACTGAGGTAACAGAATCACTGATCATGTCATATAGATGACTCAGTTCATTTGGATTTGAATTTTTGTAGATTGTATATCGCCATTGATCACCGTCTTGTTGCTTAATAATATTCATTTCTCTAATATCACGAGAAATGGTGGCTTGCGTGGCATCAATACCATCTGCTTTTAATTTTTCCATTAATTGTTCTTGTTTGGCAATTGGAAACTGATTAATAATTCTTTCAATTGCTGCTTGACGCACTTCTTTTTTCAAACAAATCGCTCCTTAATATGAAAAACTGTCATACCCTAGAAATAATCCCAATAATGCGTAAATCCCAAAGATAAAAATTGCTACTGCGATTAGTTTTTCATACCACTTAAAAATGACGGTTTGTTGATTATCATATTTTTGTAAGTAATAAAAAACAGGAATTCCACACATGAATAAGATTGCAGTTAATAAAATAAAATGAAATCCAGCCGCATATAATAACCAGCATGTATAAATGCTAGCAACTGAACCGATCAATATGTTCTTATATTTAGATCTGCTTTGATCTAGTTGGATTGAATATTTTAATTGATAGAATGCTGAAAAGGCATATGGAATCAAAATTGCAGCACTCGAAATTGAATAAAATAAATTATACGCCCGATTAGTAAATAAGAATGTAAACATGAACGTTTGAACAATCAAATTTGTTACGATTAACGAATTAACCGGAGCCCCATTTCGATTTTCCTTAGTAAAGAACTTGGGAAATGTACCCACTTTTGAAGCTTCATAAGGTAACTGGCCTGCAAACATTGTAAATGATAGCCATGCCCCAGCAACTGAAATAATCAACCCAATATTAACGACCATTGCACCCCATTTGCCAACTACTTGTTCTAGTAATGCGGCCATTGCGGGTTGGCCTAAATGTGCTAGCCCTGATTGACTCATTACTCCAAATGAGAGCAAAGTAATTAACATGTAGATCAAAATAACGATACTTAGTCCCAATACAGTGGCACGACCAACATCTTCTCGTTTATTAGCCCTTCCGGAAAAAACCACCGCACCTTCAATTCCAATAAAGACCCATACTGTAACTAACATCGTACTCTTAACTTGTGTTAATACATCACTAAATTGAAAATGACCCGTACTAGTAAACCAGAAATCAGCTGTAAAGATTTTTAATCTAAATGAGATAATCATAATTACAATGAATAAAAAGATGGGCACTAACTTAGCAATCGTAATTACAACATTTACCAATGATGCAGATTCAATTCCTCTTAAGATCATAAAATGGCAACTCCACAATACTAATGATGCCACTGCAATTGACCATAGATTCTGACCATTCCCAAAGATAGGAATAAAGTAAGCCACCGCACTCATTAATAAGGTTGCATAACCAACCGTTCCTAATAGCGTTGATAACCAATAACCCCAAGCGGAATTAAATCCAATGTACTTTCCAAAGCCCGCTTCAGCATAACTAAATACCCCAGCATCTAGGTCTGGTCGCTTTCTAGTTAAGTTTTGAAATGTAAATGCTAATGATAGCATTCCTACTGCTGTAATCCCCCAGCCAATCAAAACTGCTCCAGCACCGGCATTAGTTGATATATCGTGCATTAAGTTAAATACACCGCCACCAACAATCGCACCAATGACTAAGCCAACTAGTTCTAATAAGCTTAGTTTTTTGCGAGTTTGATGCATTCTTATCATCGCCCCTTATTCTATATTTATACGTTTTAATTGAATATTAAAGACACATTCACTAATTATAACGCAAGTTGTTTAAAATTGCTGGGTTTTTATAAAAAAAAGGAACAGCAATAAGCTGTTCCCGTCGGATTAATACCACCGTAAATAATTATTTAGTAATTTTATCGATTGCAGCCAACTCATCATCAGTAAAACTAGTATTATCAAGTGCTTTTAAATTATCTTCTAGGTGATTAATCTTAGATGCACCAGTAATAACACTAGTAACGGTTGGGTTATTCAATAACCATGCTAAACTCATCTGAGCTAATGATTGATTACGATTCTTAGCTAATTCATTTAATGCATTGATTCTTTTAACTGCAGAGTCAGTACCATTTTTAACTAAGAAATCATTAGTACTGTGTAAGTGAATTGAATCTGGAATCCCATTCAAATACTTATCTGTTAATAAACCTTCAGCTAATGGTCCATAGGCCACTAATCCCTTCTTAGCATCAGCCAATGCATCAATGGTACCATCATCTTCAATCTTACGATTCAATAAATTATATGACATTTGATTAATAACAAATGGGGTCCGCATTTCTTTAAAGTACTTCATGATTTCTTGTTCTTCTTTATCATAGTAATTAGAGATCCCGATGTATAATGCTTTTCCAGAACGAACAATTCCATCTAAGGCCGCTGCTGTTTCCTCTAAGCTAGTATTAGGATCAAACCGGTGACTATAGTAAATATCAACATAGTCAAGTCCCATCCGTTGTAAACTACGATCTAATGCCGCTACTAACGTTTTCTTTGATGAAAAAGATCCGTAGACACCTGGCCACATATGATAACCAGCCTTAGTCGTAATAATTAATTCATCCCGGTATGGCTTTAAATCAGCGCGATAGACTTGACCGAACATTCTTTCTGCAGCTCCTGAACCAGGACCATAATTATTAGCTAAATCAAAGCTGAAAATACCTCGATCAAACGCAGCTAACATTGCAGCTTCACTATCCTTAAAATTGGCGTCATCACCAAAGCTATGCCACATTCCAAAAGATAATGCTGGTAATTGTAATCCAGAATTTCCAGCACGACGAACCATGATATCATCGTAACGATTGTCACTTGCTTTATACATAAAATCCACTCCCACTATTGTTATTATATTTAAATAATAAATTGCTTTATGATACCAGTCAAGAAAAGACAACTAAAAAAAGCTAAACTAAGTTCAGCTTTTAATAGAATTTATTTAATTGAAATTTCCTTCCAGTTGCGACTCATTCCGGTAGGACTCCAAACATATCCCTTAACATTTGTGTTCCATAATTCAGTCGTAGCTGGTTCGTAAACTGGAATTACTCCCTGTTCACGCATTAAGATTTTTTCAGCATTTGCCATATCCATAGCACGTTGCTTAGGATTATTGGCATCTCGATTATTAGCATTATTAACTAACTGATCATATTGAGAATTACTCCACTTACCAAAGTTAAAGGTACTATTAGTGGTCATTAGATCCAAGAAATTGGTTGGATCGTTAAAATCAGCTCCCCACTTAGTAAGAACGATGTCAAAATTACCATTATCTTGACGACTCATCCGAACTTTATTTGGGATATTAGATAAGTTAACTTTTAGGCCCGGTAACTTACTCAACTGTGATTGTAAAAATTCAGCTACTTGCTTCGTAGTATAATCATCATCTGTAGTTAAGTTAACCGTCAATGATTTTTTACCACTAGCGGCTAATGCACTTTGCCATAGTTGCTTAGCTTCAGTTAAGTTGTATGCAACTCCCTGTGGATATGCAGATAGTTGTTTAAAGTTTTGGTTGGTTCCAGATACTTTAAAATCATCTAACTTAGTTGGAATAAACCCATCAGGAGTTACTGATCCATCACGTAATACATCAGAAACTAAAGCTTTCCGATTAATCGCTAATGAAAGGGCCTTTCTAGCATCTTGGTTCTTAAAGATGCTTAACCGTTGTTCATTAGTTAACATATAAACCGTTGCTCCACCAATATATGATCTAAAGGCCTTATTATGCCGGTAATTAGCCACTTGAGTTCCGTTCAATGGGGTTGAATCTAGCTTATTTTGATCAAATAGTTTTAATGAGGTTGTTGGATCACTGATAACTTGTAAGTTAATTTTATTAACATGAACATTCTTCTTATCCCAATAATTAGGATTCTTAACTAATTGCCAAGTATCATTAGTTCCACTCCAGCCCTTTAAAATAAATGGACCGTCTGAATTAGTAGTATTGCTGTTAGTCCCAAACTTATTACCATATTTTTCTACAAATTTTTGTTCTTGTGGGAAGAACACTGGGAAGGCTAATAATTTCGTGAAGTATGGAACTGGTTTTTCTAAGTGAACAACTAGCTTATAATCCCCTTCAGCTGATACTCCTAATGAACTAGGCTTCATTTTACCAGATTGAATGGCGCTATAGTTTTGAATCTGGTTATATAAATATCCATACTGGGCAGCTGTCTTTGGATTAGCAGTTCTACGCCATGCATAAACAAAATCATGTGCTGTAACACTGGAACCATCTTTCCATTTAACATTTTTTCTAATATCAAATGTATATGTTTTTCCATCTTTAGATACTGTTTGCTTAGTTGCTAATGCAGGCGTGGAAGCACCGTTCGCACCATTTCGATACAAACCGTCTCCAGTATGATTAAGCATTGTTAAACTCGCCGCATCATTTGCCTTAGAATTATCCATTGTAGAAATGGGGGTAGCATAACTAAGATTCAATGTCGTTCTAGAATCATTAGTTGAATTATTTTGTCCACAAGCAGTTAAAACAACCGCTAATAATGGCAACATTATTCCAACCATGATTGATTTAAAATGTTTACTAAAAATACGCATGAAATTCATCCCTTAAATGTTAATCTTAAACAAATATTATAATATAACACACGATATAATTTTGCAATTATCTTACATGAACTGATCTGGTGATATCCCATCCATTCCAATCATCGGATCGATTTTTCCGCTATTGATCAACTGTTCAGTTAAAATTTGCTTATCCGACTTAGGCTCGTCATTGGAAGCACTAGTTGAATTAGTGACGGTTTCAACTTTTGATTCAGTTTGGTTGGTTGGTTGATTAACATCCTTAATTACCGTTCGTAATCGCTGACAAAGGCTAGTCCAACGCTTAGTTGATGGTGTCTCTACACATTTTACAAATGAGTTTACATCCCCAGCTAACACTAATAGTTTCGAAGCACGCGTAATGGCAGTATACAGTAAATTACGTTTGAGCATAATCGTGTATTGGGGCACAATTGGCAAGATCACCATCTTAAACTCACTCCCTTGTGCTTTATGAATCGTTGTACAATAAGCTAACGTAATTTGATCCCATTCCTTACGTTGATAAGTAACTTCTGAATCGTCAAACGCAATCACTAGTTTATCCTTGCTACTATTATTGGGCTGAGTTTCAATACTAACGATTTTACCAATGTCACCATTAAAGACATCGTTTTCGGAGCTATTAACTAACTGTAAGACCTTATCACCAATTCGATAGTGAACCCCACGGTACTCAACTTCTTTTTGATCAGCACTAGTTTTGGGGTTCATAATCGATTGAATAATTGTATTTAAATTATTAACCCCAATTGGGCCCTTATACATTGGTGCTAACACTTGAATATCAGTAGATGTGAATCCTTTGCGATGAGCTTTGCCAACAATTTGCTCAATTACTGATTGAATTTGTCGAGCGGTACAACTAATAAAACTCCGATCACTTTGGTTAGTCATGAAGTCCTGTGGTAAATGCCCATTTTTCACATAGTGGGCTAACTCAATAATGGTTGAATCATCATCTTGACGGTGAATTGTATTTAATTCCAAACTAGGAATTCGCTTAGATTGTAATAAATCATTAAATACTTGACCCGGCCCTACCGATGGTAATTGATCCCGATCACCAACTAAAATAACCTTCATATCATCAGGAACAGCATTAATTAGCCGTCTGAACAAATAAGTATCAACCATCGACATTTCATCAACAATTAATAGTTTACCATCAACCGTAGTTTCTTTAGCGTCATCCTGTTCTTGATCATCATTAATGTTTAATCCCAATAGTTTATGAATCGTACTTGCTTCAGCTCCAGTTGTCTCACGCATGCGCTTAGCAGCACGACCAGTGGGTGCAGCTAATAAGAATGGGTATGGATCATCAACATAATCAGCAATTGAAAGTGATAGGTCATTAATTTTAGCGTACAGGGACAAGATTCCCTTAATGATGGTCGTCTTTCCAGTTCCAGGACCACCAGTTAATAGGAAAACTGATGATTTCATTGCCATTTTTAAGGCTGAAATTTGCGACGCATCATATTCAATGCGATTGTCAAATTCAATCTTGCGAATCATTTGATCTAACTGATCATCAGGTAAGGCTTGAGTATCATCTCCCGCCTCTTCAATTCGCTTAATGTTTTCGGCAATTTCCCATTCAGCTTCATATAGCGTGCGTAAATAAATTTTGTTTTGCTCACCAACAATTTTATTGGCTTTGGCTAAAGCAATGATTTGATCACCAATTGCTTCAATCGTAACTGCTCCATCACGACTACTATTTAGTAGTTTTAAAGATTCATTTACCAATTGATCTAATTTAGCATAAGTGCCACCACTTTTAATTGACAATCGACTTAATGCTGTCATGATTCCAGCTCTTAATCGACCAATCGAATCATCTGTAAAACCCATTTGACTGGCAATTTGATCTGCTTTTTTAAAGCTAATTCCATTAATATCTTCAACTAGTTTATAAGGATTATTTTTTATTACTGATAATGTTTTATCCTTATAAAAATTATATATTTTACCTGCAAGATTGCTGCTAAAGCCATAACTATTTAAGCCGATAATAATCTGCTCAACTCCATTATGCTCTTTGATTCCATTAGTTAACGCCTCTTTTTGCTTGGGCGATAAGTCTAATTGTTTTAATACATCTGGATTATTAATAACTTTTTCAATTAAGTTATTACCAAGTTGTTCAACAATCTTTTCAGCCGTCTTAGTTCCAATTCCAGGAAAATCATCACTTGATAAATATGCTATTAATCCCTTACTAGTCTTAGGGGTATTGCCCTCATATTTAGTCACTTTGAACTGTTGACCATACTTTGGATGTTCTACTAATTCGCCAGTAAATTGGTATTCTGCATCTAGATCCATCTCGCCAAAACTACCAACTGCGATAATGTCATCGCTATTCCATTTGAAATTAGCTGATTTAATTTTAACTGATAGGACTTTATAAAAATTATCTGGACTTTCAAAAAAAATTGCCTGGACCGTTCCAGTAAGTGAAAGTGGTTCTGACGGATTAGAATGGTTATCATCAAATAAATCTACCGAGTCTGCCAAATTATCTACTCCTTAATTTACATTATTTATCGCGCTTTTTTTGAATTTGAATAAATTTTTCGATATCCTTTAGCCGACTTTGTCCCTTTTCAAAATAACGATGGTCATATCGTTTGGCTTTAGCAAAATAATCATCAAATGGTTCTCCTAATACCATAGCAATTAATCCCCGATCAAAGTTAGCCTTGCCATTATGGTCATCGTTTTTTAAAACAATATCAAAAAATTGCGCAGCTTCGCTAAAGTTACCTAGTGCTAATAAACTATCTCCTAAAATTTGGTTAACGGAAGGATCCTGTCTTCGCATTCCCTGAGCAGTTAATGCAAAGACCACTGCTTTTTTATAGTTTTGTTTAGACATATAACTTTGAGCTAACATAATATACGAATCAAACTGCAATTTTTGATCATCAATTTGGTTAAATTGTTGAATGGCTTTGTCATATTCTCCGGCTGCATAGTAAACATTACCTAACCCATACATCAACGTATTCTTTGCTTTTTTACTTTGATCTGCAAATAATCCCATTGCCTTCATTAGTAACTCTTCAGCTTGATTATAATTGCGTAACTGAACCAAAAACGTTCCTAAATCATAGTATGTTCGGTAATCGTGTGGATGTTCATCAATATCCTTAACCAGCTTATGCAGTGTTTCATCAGCTTGTTTTTGCTTTTCTGCCCTGACCTTAGCAACGTGGGCCTGATGTTCTTGATTATTAATTTGGTTATTATCTTCCGTCATTTTTAATATCACTCCAAAGTTAAATAGTATCAGTTGAATCTAGTGGCCGGTTTAAATAATCAGTATCATTCCACTTGATCAATTTAAACGTTTGGCCCTGGTCAACAGTTTCTAAAATCGTAGTACTAGTATTTGAAAGGCCTCCCCGTTTTCTAAGGTCGGCCAATGGTTCATTTAGTAATGAATTAATCAGGGCATTTAAGGCGGCCCCATGACTAACTACCATTACATTCTGATCAGGATTAGGATAATCACGCGCGATTAGTTTTACTGCAGGCGTCATTCGATCAATTACTTCTTGAAAGTTCTCACCACCAATTTCATGATTATCATATTTTTCAGGATGTTCCCTAAAGTTAGTAAATTGTTCCGGAAATTGTGCTTTCACGTCCATAAATTTTTGTCCTTCCATTTTACCCAAATGAAATTCTTCTAGACGATTCCAAAGACTAATCTCTGGAATAAAATCCAATTGGCTACGAACATGCTGAGCTGTTATGCGAGCTCGTTTAATGGGGCTTGCAAAAACATGCTCAAATTTAATATGTTTCAACGCTTTTGCTAATTGATCCATTTCACTGTAACTAGTTTTTAATAATGGTGAATCCCCACCAGCCCCTTGGTAGCGACTTTCAAGGTTCCATTCTGTTTTCCCATGTCGAATAAAATAAATTTTCACTATGCATACCTCGTTATTATTTATGATTATCTATCCATTATAAACTTGATTGCATAAAATAAAAACACCATACCTTCGTATGATGTTTTCAACTTAATACTAATTAAATATATTGTAGTTCTGATTGATTTTGATAAGCAGCATCGATGATTGCTGAACCTAAACATTCCTCACCATCATATAAAACTACTGCTTGACCAGGAGTAACGGCACGAGCTGGGTCATCAAAGATTACTCGAATTTGCTTTTGGTCATCACTAACCTTAACCGTTACACCACAGTCTTTTTGCCGGTATCTAAATTTAGCGGTACAGTGGAATTCACTTCCCCGGTCCGTAATGTCGTTAACAAAGAATGCATCAGATGCATCTAGATAATCAGCGTATAAATGTTCGTTTTCATAGCCCTTGCCTACATATAAGATGTTTTTAGAAAGGTCCTTTCCAACTACGAACCATGGACGGTTATCTTTACCGTCCCCACCGATTCCTAGGCCACGTCTTTGACCAATGGTATAGTACATTAAACCATCGTGTGTTCCCTTTTCAACACCATCAAAAGTCATCATCTTACCAGGAGTTGCTGGTAAGTATTGGCCTAAGAAGTTCTTGAAGTTCTTTTCACCAATAAAACAGATTCCTACAGAGTCCTTTTTATCAGCAACCGCTAGATTAGCTTCGCGAGCAAGTTTTCTAACTTGTGGTTTGATCATCCCACCTAATGGGAACATGACACGGTCTAGTTGGTCAGCAGACAATTGACTTAAGAAATAAGTTTGATCCTTATTTGAATCAGTAGCTCGCAACAAGTGATTATGACCATCATCGTCTCGATACAATTGTGCATAGTGACCAGTTGCAATATAATCAGCACCTAATTCTAGGGCATAGTCTAGAAAGGCTCTGAATTTAATTTCCTTATTACAGATAACATCTGGATCAGGGGTCCGGCCCTTTTTATATTCAGCTAAAAAGTAAGTGAACACTCGATCCCAATATTCTTTTTCGAAGTTCACAGAGTAGTATGGAATTCCAATTTGTGAAGCTACTTTAGCAACATCTTTGTAGTCTTCAGTAGCTGTACAAACACCGTTTTCATCGGTATCATCCCAATTCTTCATGAATACTCCGACTACATCATACCCTTGTTGTTTTAGAACTAAAGCGGTCACAGAAGAATCGACTCCGCCACTCATTCCAACAACCACACGGGTTTTACTATTATCGGTCATTGGTTTATCACCATCATTTCTTTAGATTTCTGAGAATCCACGATTTGAAGGTCGCAATTTCCAGTATTTAATATTTTACTAACTTAAAGTAATAAATGCAAATTAATTAGCAGGGGTTAAAACCTTTCGCAAAATAAGAGTTTGTAAAAAGAAATTTAACTGTTCAACATCATCTGGATGTTGATTATTTTTGAATATATCAATTTTACGTAATCCCTTGCCATCAGTCACTACCATTTTTAGTTGATCTAGGTCTTTATTGACTGAAATTTTCAACTTATAACCATTTAAGTTCGCACCACTAATTGGTTGCTTTAACACAAAGCTACCGTTATTTTGTTTACTAAATCCTAAATCTAACAATGTAAATTGTTTTATCTCTGGACTTAGTTTAAACTTACGGTCATCCCCTTGCAGTTGAACAACAGTTTCAAATGCCATTATTAACCCTCCGTTTTAACGGTTTTTTTCAACCGTTCAATAATTTTAGATAGTTCGTTGATAAATGCTTTAATATAATCTTCAGTTGTATCCTTACCGAAACTAACCCGAATTGATTCGCCAATCCGGGGACTGTCAGGCCCAAACATTGCCACTAAGACATGGGAAGGGGCGATACTTCCAGCTGTACAAGCTGAACCACCAGATACCGCAATTCCAGCTAAATCTAAATTAGTTTGCAATACATAGGTTGAAAAACCCTTAATCCATAAATTAAACACATGATTTAAATTATTAGGATCTAATGACCCGTTGATTGCAAAATCGATTCCATTATCAGCTAATCCGGCAGCAATCATTTCCTTGAAGTGATAGTATTTCGCCTGACGGGCTTGTTTTTCATCATCAGTTAGTAATTTAACAGCCGTTGCAAATCCAGAAATGCCTGGTACATTTTCAGTCCCAGCACGTCGTTTCATTTCTTGATCGCCACCCTTAATGAAACTAGGGAAACTGACATTATCGCTCCGATATAAGAATCCCATCATTTTGGGTCCATTAATTTTATGAGCTGAAGTGGATAGCATATCAATATGATCAGCTTTAACGTCAATATCTAACAATCCGTAAGCCTGGACCGCATCTGTATGAAACCATGCTTGGTGATCCTTTAGAATCTCACCAATTTCATGGATGGGCATTCGACTCCCCACTTCGTTATTCCCGCTCATAATTGTAACTAAAATCGTTTCGTCATCTAATGCCGCTTTAAAGTCATCTAATGAAATTTCACCATTTTCATTAACTGGCAAATAAGTCACTCGAAAGCCCTTTGATTCAAGATATTGTAGTGGTTTTAACACTGCTTCATGTTCGATTGCAGTGCTAATAATGTGATTACCCAACTTTTTTCTAGCTTCTGCCGTTTGAATAATAGCTGTGTTATCACTCTCCGAGCCACCACTAGTAAACACGATTTGATTATCATTAGCATTAATACTATCTGCAATTACATGGCGACTAGCTTCCAATACCGTATGTGATTGTCGGCCTAAGCCGTACAAAGTCGAAGCATTCCCAAATACATTTTTAAATTTATCAGTCATGTCAGCCAACACTTCATCAGCAATCGGGGTCGTTGCTGCATTATCTAAATAAATCTCCGTCAAGGTAGCCAACTCCTTAGTTATTAATCTTGGTTTTGTAAAAAGTTCAACATCATTTTAGCGGAACGTTTACCAGCTTCAACGACAAATTCGTTAAAACTAACGTCCGCATTTTCATCACCAACATCAGACATTGCTCGAATAACAACGTATGGAATATTGAATTGATTAGCCACTTGACCAACTGCAGCGCCTTCCATTTCACTAGAAAGTGCATCTGGGAAGTGACTTAAAATAGTGTCAATTTGTTGTTGACTAGCAATAAATTGATCACCAGAAACAATCAAGCCAGTTTTAGCTTCTAGTCCTACTGCATTTGAAGCAGCTACTAATTGATTGACAAAAGCTTGATCTGCCTTAAACCGAGCTGGTTGATCTGGAACTTGTCCATATTCATAACCGGCGGCAGTTGCGTCAGCATCATGATAGGCAGTTTCAGTGGATACAACAACATCGCCAACTGATAGTCCAGTACCAATTCCAGCAGCAGAACCAGTATTAATAATAATATCAACATCAAATTCTGTGACTAATAGAACCGAAGTGATTCCAGCTTCTACCTTACCAATTCCTGACTTAACTAGAACCACTGACTCACCATTAATGGTCCCAGCAAAAAAGTCGATTCCTTTAATATTTTTAGTAGTTTCATTTTCTAAGTTGTCATGAAGACTCTTAATTTCTTCATCCATGGCGCATAAAATTCCGTATTTCATTTCTAATAGCTCCTTAATTTACAAAAAATAGTACTAAGAATACGATAATAATTCCAATCGTAAACAAAGCAATTAATCCATCTAATCGATGTGCTAATTTTTTAGATTTCTGTTCAGCTATCTGCTGCTTAGTTTGCGCATCAAATAGGTCTTGATCTTGCTTTAACTTTTGTCGACTAAGCGATGGTTCATCATCAAATCCACTTGAATCAAAATCGTTAACGGGATCATCATATAAATCACCCTTGCCGTGTAATTCTCGATACTGCTTACGCGTTAATGAATCATGATCAGATTCAAAATGATTATCATTACTAATCAAATTCACCTACTTACTTAATAGTTCCCAATAAAGAATTGCCATTGCAGTCTTAGCATCCTTTATTTCACCATGATCCAATAAAGCTTTAGCTTCAGATAGTGAATACTCCTTAATTCTTAGATATTCACCCTTATCACGTGGTAATTCATCTGATACTGGTTCTAAGTCCGTAGCTAAATATAAGTCCATATATTCATCTGAAAAACCAATTGAAGTGTAGAATCCGGTTAGATGCTTTAGCGTATTTGCATGATATCTGATTTCCTCGTTTAGTTCACGAATCATCGCATCTTCAGATGAATTATTTTTATCACGTGCATCCACCTTACCAGCGGGAATTTCGAGTGTTTCAGACTGAACCGCAGCACGCCATTGAGTTTCCATAATCATTTTATTGTTGTTAGTAATTACCAAAGCAGCAACTGCTTTAGCATGATGAACAATATCACGACTGGCTTGTTGGCCATTTGGCAATTCAACCGTTTGCTTTTCAACATCAATAATGGATCCATGATATTTAGGATCACTTTTAATTACCTTTTCCTCTAAATTCACAATTATCACCTACTTCATTCAATAGTACAATTTTAGCGATAATAATTTAAAAATGCAATCTAATCACTTTCAATTGGTTGCACCTTAGCAGCCTGAGGACCCTTTTGTCCGTCAACAACTACATATTGAACCTTTTCACCAGGCGTAAGAGTTCTAAAACCATCCCCAACAATAGCAGAAAAGTGTACAAATAATTTATTCTTATCAGCCTCTTTAATGTAGCCGTAACCCTTATCCTTATCATATTCTTTAACCGTTCCAATTAGCAATTTAATCATTCCTTTCAATAAAAACGGCTGGGAAAGTATCCCAGCCGTTTTTTTATTAATCAGTAAAACCTTCAGTAGCAGTCTCTGGAAATTCTTGTCTAACAATTGATGCACAACGCTTACAGAATTCAGGATAGTCAGGGTCTGAGCCAACATCTTGAGTAGTAAGTCGACAACGTTCACAGACTTTTCCTTCAGCCTTTTCAACGGTAATGGCAACCCCATTATTATATTGATCAGCATTATCTGGAGCGGCATCAAAGTCATTAACTACTAGCTGCGAAACAAGTAGTACTTGTTTAACATCGGTGTTTAATGAATCTAATAATTGTTTGTTTTCTGGTGTGAGATATAGAGTCAACTTAGCTTCAGAAGCCTTCCCAATTAATTTTTGGTCACGAACTTCTTCTAATGACTTCAATACATCTTCACGAAGATCCATAAATTGATTCCAATTTGCAAGTAACTTATCTTCATTTGGTAACTTTTCAGCTACTGGCATTTCTGATAATTGAGCAAATTCTTCAGGTTCCTTAAGGAAGCCCCAAATTTCTTCAGTTGTATGTGGAATGATTGGCGTAAGTAACTTAGTCAATGCTACCACGGACTTGTAAATGACAGTTTGCATTGAGCGTCTAGCATGACTGTCCTTGGCATCAATATATAGAATATCCTTTGCAATATCCAAGTAGAATGCTGATAAATCAGCATTAACAAATTTCAATACTGCGCGGTAAATATCTAAGAAATCGTAGTGATCATAATAGTTTTTAATTTCGGCAATAAAGTGGTTCAATTTAACTAACATAAATTGGTCCAATGCCCGCATATCATCAAAGGCCACTTCATTTTCTGATGGTTCATAATCACTAGTATTAGCCAACATGTAACGAACCGTATTTCTAATTTTCTTGTATGAATCAGAAACCTTTACAAAGTTTTCCATTGAAACCCGCACGTCAGCAGATGTATCAACTGAAGTGACCCAAGTTCTAACAATGTCAGCTCCCATCTTATCAATTACTTCTGATGGTGCAATTGTATTACCAAGAGACTTACTCATCTTATGACCCTTACCGTCTAAAGTAAATCCTTGAGAAACCAATTGTTTGTAAGGAGCATGGCCAGAAACAGCAACACTAGTGATTAAACTAGAGTTGAACCAACCACGATATTGATCAGATCCTTCTAGGTACATATCAGCAGGGTAAGTTAAGTATGGGCGTTCTGCCAATACCCCTTGGTGAGAAGAACCAGAATCGAACCAAACATCCATAATGTCATGTTCTTTAGTAAATTTGCCATTTGGTGAATGTTCATTTGTATAACCATCTGGTAAAAGATCCTTAGCTTCTTTTTCAAACCAAATGTCAGATCCATGTTTAGCAAATAAATCAGCAACATGGGAAACCGTTTCTTTTTCAATAATTGGCGTGCCATCTTCTGCATAAAAGATTGGTAGTGGAACTCCCCAAACCCGTTGTCTAGAAATAACCCAGTCATTACGGTTAGCAATCATATTATGAAGACGTTTTTGACCCCATTCAGGTTTAAATTTAACTTCATCAATCGCTGCTAAAATTTGATCTTTAATTTTATCAACCGAAGCGAACCATTGTGTAGTGGCACGATAGATAACCGGTTTTTTAGTCCGCCAATCAAATGGATAACTATGTTCAATTGGCATGTACTTAAGCATTAAATTAGCTTCTTTTAACTTGTTTAATGAAATTTCATTAGCGTCATCATAGAATACCCCTTCGAAGTCTTTGCCGGCTTCTTTAGTAAGGTAACCCTTTGAGTCAACATCAACGAAGATATCTAAACCATACTTTTTACCAACTTGATAATCATCGTCCCCAAAACCAGGCGCCGTATGAACTAATCCAGTCCCGGCATCCAACGTAACGAAATCACCAAGCATTGTTAGTAAGTGTCGTTCTGGCATAAATGGATGTTGAGCTTCCACGTATTCAAGATCTTTTCCTTGAACCGTTTTAACTACTTCGTAATCATCCCAACCGAATAATTCAGCATCCTTACTTAATAGATCAGTTGCAACCACAAACTTACGATCATCACCAGCTGGTTTTACAACTGAGTATTCAAAGTTAGCAGAAACTGTAATTCCCATTGAAGCTGGAATCGTCCAAGGAGTCGTCGTCCAAACAGCAAGGTAAGTATTATCATCTAAGACACCCTTACCATCAATAACCTTTTCACCATAGAATACAGATGGAGAAGTAATGTCATGGTATTCAACTTCAGCTTCAGCCAATGCTGATTCGGATGACCATGACCAAATAACTGGCTTTAATCCACGGTAAATCAAGTCATTTTCAGCCATTTTACCAAATACACGGATTTCAGCGGCTTCAAATTCAGGTGCTAACGTTAAGTATGGGTTGTCCCATTCACCAGCAACACCTAGTCGTTTGAATCCCTTCTTCTGACGTGCAACTTGTTCTAACGCATAGTCATGACAAAGTTTTCTAAATTCATTTGTAGACATCTTTTTACGGTCATAACCAGCTTGGGTTAACTTTTGTTCAATTGGTAGCCCATGCGTATCCCAACCAGGAACGTATGGTGCTCTGAAGCCATTCATAGACTTGTAACGAACGATAAAATCTTTTGAAATTTTATTCATAGCATGGCCCATGTGAATATCACCATTTGCATATGGAGGTCCATCATGAAGCACAAAAGTTGGCTTACCTTCATTTAATTTTTGTCTTTGTTCGTAAACTTTATTTTCTTCCCAAAGTTTTTGACGTTCAACTTCTTTAACTGGTAAATTTCCACGCATTTTAAACTTGGTTTTACCTAAATTCAATGTATCTTTTACTCTCATCCACATTCACTCCTTAATAAATTTATATACAAAAAAAGACTTCATCCAAGGGACGAAATCTTCCGTGGTACCACCCAATTTTAGAATATATAAATTCTCTTATTTAAAGTAATTGAATTGACTAGTTAATAGCCAGGATTGATGGAAAAACTCAAATGAACCTATCGATCTCACACCGTCATCGACTCGCTTATTGGAATTTAAGATTTTCACGATCCCATTCAATGATTATATTAAATTTGTTTATTAGAACCATCAGGATAATATACAACTGTCGATGATTGGCCGTTGCTTAGAATCTGATTACCTGAATCTTGACTTGATTTTACACTGTTGATTTGTGAGTTGTCAAGATTATGAACGAATTTATCAGTAGATAAACCATCATTAGCTCCGTCTGTAGAAACAGTGGGTGTAGATTCAGAGCTCAATAAATTATCCCAATCACTACTTTGGGTAAACTCAAGTTGGCCTTTAAGCAAGGCCGTAACCTTTTGTCTAAATAATTGAGTTGACTTTTTAAGTGATTCCATTTCTGATGAAAGACCATTAACTTGCTTTGTCGATTGTGAAATAATCTCATTTGCACGTTGATTAGCATTATATAAAGTAATCTGTGCTTTTTGGTCTGCATCATTAATAACTGATTGAGCACGTTGGTTAGCCTTAGCAATTATTTCATCTGCTTCACCATCAGCTTTATTTTTAACTTGATCAGCCGCTTGTTGTGCAACTAAAATTGATTGATTTAAGGAATTTTGCAAATTATTAAAGTGCTTTAACTTAGACTGTGTATCATTTAAAGCCGTTCTTAAATCGTCATTTTGCTTAATTGTAATTTGATAGTCTTTAATAATTTGATCTAGAAAATCATTTACTTGGTCAATATTATAACCACGCATCTTAATCGAAAATTCCTTATTATGAATATCTTGTGGACTTAAAACCATGTTGATTCCCCCCATTTATTTCTTTAATACTGATAAACTAACCCTTAACTTATTATGCCTGCTTATGCCAAATATTTCCATCACTTTTAATCGGCCGTAACCACGAACTGATAAAACATCATTTAATTCTAGTTCGTAATTGGGTTGACTAAATTCACCCCAATTAAGATGAACCTTGCCCTTAGCAACTAATTCTTTAGACGTATTTCGCGAAACGTTAAATCCTCTTGAAATTACATTATCAACACGTAACGATGAAAGCGTGGTATTAACTGTCTTCCATTCATTTAAAGGTTCAATAATCTTATTCAATGGGATTTCCTGTAATTGAACTTTAACCTTTCCTATTCGGTCAATTTGTCCTTTTAAATAGGTTGCCATCTCTTGTTCGGTTACAAACTGCCAATGTTGACCATCAAACAGAATATCACCAATCACATTTCGCTCAATTCCAGAACCAATCAAAGTCCCTAATACTTGATTATGGTGTAGCTTAGCAAATTTAATTGGATACCTAATATCAAATAAGCAAAGATTGTAGTCTTCTATCTTAGGTTCAAAGTAATCTGGATAAATCAATGCCCGTTTCATTTCAGAATTATGTAGCCCCCCAAAACTGGCAACATGCACTTCATTATAACTATTAGCAATGATTTGTAATAGATAAATCTGTCTGGGGTTCAAAAAGCTAGTTAGAATGGGTCGATATTCATTAATTGATTGATTAACAACATCATCCATTGATTCCAGAAATGGAATTTCGTTTTTTCTGAAATGTTGTTCTATATTTTCATTCATAATGCATTCACTACGAAAATCTCAATTCGCGTTAACACCACTTGTAGGATGTCTAAAACAATAATTACCGCAACTGGTGCTAAACTAATCATTCCAATTCTTGCAAAACTAAACAGATTTAAAGCTGGTTGGACTAGTCTTG
Source organism: Nicoliella lavandulae (assembly GCF_037546185.1). Lineage (NCBI taxonomy): Bacteria > Bacillati > Bacillota > Bacilli > Lactobacillales > Lactobacillaceae > Nicoliella > Nicoliella lavandulae. The sequence goes on from NZ_JAWMWH010000001.1 coordinate 1,397,760, forward strand.
CAATTATTTGACCAGGCTTAGAATAAGCAGCATTGGGTAACCAAGACATTAAACAATATACTAAAATTAAAATCATATATAGTGAAATTAATTTATTAATCATGAAGAAAAATAGCCCAATTAGGGTTAACATCATAAAAATATAATCTCCTTATCTAAAACGATTACTTAGGTCCTTTTTTTCGTCGCCACCAATTTCAAATTTGTGAGGCGTAAATAAAAAGACACGGCTACCAATTCGCTCAACATTTCCATCAATAGTAAATACAGCTCCAGTTAAAAAATCAATGATTCTTGTAATCGAATTACGATCAGCATGTGAAAAATTAACAATTACTGCATTGTTTTCAATTAAGCTACCAGCAATTTTCTTTGCATCAGAGTAAATACGTGGTTCAAAAATAGAAATTTTACTATTTTGACGTTGTTGAATTGAAACAATTTTTTTATCAGGTTGACCATTAGTAGTTAACTTCGATTTGGGTTGATGTTCATCAATGTTTGCAACTGTTTTCCGTTCAGATTGAATTGATTCAGTTTCATCATCATCATCGTCATCTAGACCGAAGAACTTGCTAAATTTAAATTTTTCAGACAAGAAAACCACTTCCCCTCACAAAGCTAACTATTTATTACGACGACGGAACTTAAAGAATGGTGGTAAATCGTCATCATCATCATTATTATTTGATCCAGTATCGATGTTATTAGCATCAAATGGATCAAAGTTAGAACGTTCTGTTCCACCGTTTTGTGAACCACCATTAGCAGGATGGTTTGGAGTTGGGTTATCAATGTCCCAATTATCTAGTGGATCAGCTTGTCTTTGTCTAGGCTTAGTAACGTTGTCATTATCCATATCATTCGTCCGTGGCTTAGAAACATTTGTGATGTTATTGGAGTTACGATTAGCAGCTTTAGCGTGGTCTGCTTTATCAATTCCAGTAGCGATTACAGTTACCCGAACTTCATCACCAAGATCTTTATCAATTGAAGTTCCAAAGATAATATTAACATCATTACTAGTTGATTGAGCAACGATTTGAGAAGCATCTTGAGCTTCAAATAATGATAGGTCAGGTCCACCAGTAATATTAAGTAATACTTGTTGAGCACCGTCAATAGAAGCTTCTAGTAATGGTGATGAAATTGCTTTCTTAGTAGCTTCGGCGGTTCTATTTTCACCAGTTGCAGAACCCACTCCCATTAATGCGGAACCTTGGTTTTGCATTACCGTCTTAACATCAGCAAAGTCCAAGTTAACGTATCCAGGATTAGTAATTAAATCTGAAATTCCTTGAACCCCTTGTCGTAAAACATTATCAGCTTCCTTAAAAGCTTCCATCATTGGGGTCTTTTTATCTACCATTTCTAATAAACGATTATTAGCAATCACAATTAAGGTATCAACATTTTCTTTTAATGCTGCTACTCCTTCAGCAGCATAACGAGAACGCTTAGGACCTTCGAAACTAAATGGTCTAGTAACTACACCAACAGTTAAAGCCCCTTGGTCCTTAGCAATTTTAGCAGCGATTGGAGCGGCACCATTTCCAGTACCACCACCCATTCCGGCAGTAACAAATACCATATCAGCGCCTTCAAGAGCTTCACCAATGGCTTCTTCGCTTTCTTCAGCTGCCTTACTACCTACTTCTGGGTTAGATCCGGCACCTAAGCCACGAGTCAGCTTGGGTCCTAATTGAATTTTAGTTTCTGCTTGGGAAGTATCTAATGCCTGTACATCGGTATTTGCAACGATGAATTCAACACCCTTAACATCATCCGCAATCATTCGGTTAACAGCGTTACTTCCACCGCCACCAACTCCAATTACTTTTATTTTAGCACCTTTATTATTTTCAGATGCGTCTAGTGAAAATTCCATTGTAAGTTCCTCCGTTTATTTTAGTCGTCAATCATATTCCGCCAAAACTTACCAAGTTTTTTTCTAATATTATTAGTTCGTTTAGGCTTATTATGACGATTTTCTTGTTGATAATTAGGTTCATCACCAAAATCATGATCTTGATAATCATAGTTTTCATTATTATCTTGATTAGATTCTTGATTATTAAGTTTAAGTGAAAAATCACTCTTTAGAACTGATCTAACTAACACTTCAATTTCACTCATATTAGCCCGGTAAGAAACTAATGCTAATGCCAATGAATAAGACGGATGTCTTAATCCCATTTGATCAGGAATGAATAATCGAACACTAGTATTAAACATATCTGCAGCTAAAGCTGAAATTCCAGGTAAGGCTGCAACACCACCAGTTAAAACAATTCCACCAGGAAGACCTAATGCTGAAACACCATTAAGGCCTTGCTTTAATCGATCAAATATTTGTTCCAAACGAGCTTGAATAATTTCAGAAAGAATTTTTTCTGAAATTTGGGAAGGTTGACTTTGACCAACCACATCAATTGGGAACTTGCTCTCATCGGAAGCATCTACAGAATCAGCATATCCATAATCACGTTTTAGCTTTTCAGCACTCTCCATTGACGTATTTAAAACGACGGAAATATCCTTAGTAATAAATTCGCCACCTTCTTTATCAACAGTGGTAAATTTTAGTTGACGGTCATGAACAACTGAGGCAGTGGATTGACCCCCACCCAGGTCGATCAAAATCGTCCCAAAGTCTTGTTCACCATCATTTAAAATATACTTACCTAGTGCTAATGGATCAACAATTGTAGATTCAATGTTTAAACCAGCACGTTCAACAGCACGTTCAACATTGTGAATGATTGTCCGAGGTCCCGTTATAATGTGCCCCCGCATTTCAAGGCGCACTCCGACCATCCCTCTAGGATCTTTAATTCCATCAAAACCATCAACAATAAATTGGTCAGGAATTGCATCAATTACTTGTCTTTCTGGTGGTAGATTTTTAACCATTGCAGACGTAGTTACTTGTTGAACATCTGCATCTCTAATTTCTCTTGATTGGTCTGAAATTGCAACCATTCCGCTACAAGGTTCAATTTTAATTAAGTTAGCAGGGATTCCTACCACGACATCGTGGATTTGAATACTAGCTTTTTCTTCTGCCTGGGTAACCGCATTTTTGATTGATTCGGCCGCTTTATCAATGTCAACGATAATTCCACGATCAACACCTTCTGAAGGTGAATTACCAACGCCTAAAACGTTCATTTGACCTTTGACTTCTTCAGCAACAATAACCTTGATTGAGGTTGTTCCAATATCCAGTCCAATATACATTCCTGAATTATCCATACTTACCGGGAAACCTCCAATGTGTTAGATTATTTTTAATTAATTAGTATTAATTCTATCTTATCATTTTATTAATAATAAATCGCTTAAAATCAAGATAATTTTAACATAAACATTGTCATTACAAAAGATTAACGAAGAATATTAATACTATTTTTTATTTTTAATTGGGTAAGAATAAGCTCCTACTTCTAGATTAATTACTGATGCCTTTTTAATTTTAGAAACTATTGATGGATAGTAACTCATCTTCGAAGCAAAATTAGTACTCTTGGCATACACAATATTCTTATCATGCATTTCAACTTTAATTCGCTGCGGATCATAACTAGTTGGAGCTTTGGTAATTTTAACAATATTTTTTTGAATTGACTTTGATAACTTATGATATTGAATGGTAATTGACTTTAAATTATTATTCGGTTTAAAGTTCACAAAAATGGGCTCATCCATATTAGGAGTAATCGTGTATTTATTAATAATTTCACCATTATCAACTACAATATAATAACGATTTTTTAAATATAAATAACCGGCAGTACCATACTCCTTAACATTTAAAGTGACGTGGTTCCACCCATGAATTTTTAACTGAGCACTTTTCAGTTGTGGATTTTTCTTCAAAAAATCAGCAACAATTTGACCACGATGGTTAAATGTATGAATAATCGAATTACCAGTCTTTAATGGAATTGTAGCTTGTAAGGTATCGGCATTTAATTTATTATTTCCACTAATTGACTTTGAAGCAATACGACTCAATGGTGATACTAAATAAATTAAAAATAATAACAACAATAGTAGCCCAGTCATTACACTAATGAACTTAGCTAAGTTACGATTAAAGTTTAAATGTAGCTTTTTTAAACCACTAAACTTATTAAATCGATTATTTTTTTTAGTTATCTTAGCTTCTTTTTGATACTGCTTTTGATATTGTTCCCACGGAGTTTGTCCAGCATCATCTTGGTGCTTAAACTTATCAAATTTCGCCATTGAACAAACTCCTTTCAGTAACCTTAATCGTTATTAATTACATTTTTCATTGTTTGATACAAACGAGTGGCTGCATCTGGTACCCCAATTTTTTTAGAATTATTAGCCATCCAAGCTCTTTTTTCATCATTATGCATTAACTGATCAACACTATCCACTAGTGTCTTAGCATTTAAGTCGTCTTCTTTAATCATTAATGCAGCATCACTATCAACTAAACTTTTAGCATTCTTAGTTTGATGATCGGCAGTAACATAAGGGCTTGGAATTAAAATCGCTGGAATTCCAACCGCTGTAATTTCCGCCAAACTAGTTGCTCCAGCCCGACCCACAATCAATGATACCTTCGGTAATACTTCAGGCATATTCGCAATATAGGGTTTTACCACGATATTAGGTCCCAATTGATGACTACTTAATGCCTGTTTAACATCAATATAACGATTTTGACCAGTAATAAATACTACTTGATATTTACGTTTACTAAATTCATCCATTGCATCAACTGCTGATTGATTGATTTTCAATGCTCCTTGACTACCACCGAAAATTAAAACAGTTGGTACATCGTCTTTTAATCCATATTCAGACCATGAAAAGTTACTAACCACATTGGCAGCTTGTTGAGCCCGTGGATTACCAACAAATTTAACTTTATTCACTGGGAACTGACTTTCAGCAGCATGAAATGCAATTCCAATTCGATCAACGTAACGTGATAGAAATCGATTGGTCAAGCCAACCAAACTATTTTGCTCGTGAATCATTGTTTTAATATGCATTCGGTGAGCAGCATAAACAACGGCACCAGATACATAACCACCCGTTCCGATTACTATATCTGGCTTGAATTGCTTAATAATCTTCTTCGAATCGTGAACACTTCTTAAAAATAATCCAACTGTTTTAAAATTATCAAGAGATAAGGAACGTTTAAAACCCTGAATTTTTAATTCTTTAAACGGAATTCCGCGTTGTGGAACAATATCTTTTTCTAGTCCGCGCGTGGAACCAATATATAAAATTTCTGAGTCAGGTTCTTGTTTTTTTACCTCTTCGATCAATGCAAGTGCTGGATAAATATGCCCACCAGTACCTCCGCCTGATACAATTAAACGCATTATTTTTCCTCCTGTTTTCCAGTTAACTTCTCAACATCATGAATGAATCGTTCACCACGTTCTTCAAACGTTTTAAACTGATCCCAACTAGCATTAGCTGGTGATAGTAAGATAATATCACCACGTTCACTCATGTGATAAGCAGCTGGAACTGCTTGATCTAAATTATCAACGATCTCAATTGATTTAATGCCAGCTTTTTGGGCTGCATCAGCTAACAAATGTTTTGCTTCACCGAATAACACAATACCCTTTACATGCTCTTTTAAATCTGGAATTAATTTATCAAAATGATAGCCCCGATCCAATCCGCCAGCTAATAATACAATTGGACGATGAAATCCTCTTAGCGCAACTTGAGTTGCTTCAATGTCAGTTGCTTTAGAGTCATTATAATACTTACGGCCATCAGCTGTTAATACATATTGTAAACGATGCCGAACCCCGCCAAAAGTCATTAAGACATGCCGAATTGATTCATTATCTTTGCCCATAATCTTAGCCACTGCAATGGCAGCAAGGGCATTTTCTACGTTTTGGTCACCAGGAATTCTAACTTCTTCAGCATCCATGATGTAATCTGACTTAAAATAAAGTTTTCCATTTAGTTCATAGGCACCAGCTTTAGATTTAGCTAGCCTAGAAAACGGCACTATCTTAGCCTTACTCCGGTTACTTAATTCCTGTAGTTCATCAGAATCAAAATTGACAACAAAATAATCATCAGCAGTTTGATTCATCGTGATTCGCATTTTAGCATTAACGTAGTTTTCACGAGTTTTATGATAATCCAAGTGATTAGCAAAAATATTAGTTAACACAGCAATATGGGGGTGCAGCTCGGTAATTCCTAATAACATGAAACTAGAAATTTCCATTACAATCGTATCATCTACATGTGCTTGTTCAGCTACTTTTGAAGCTGATACCCCAATATTACCAACGGCATAAGCGTGCCCTGATTTTCGATTTTGATTCAACATTTCAGTAATCATCGTTGTCGTCGTTGTTTTTCCATTACTTCCAGTAACACAGATTAGCTGTCCTTCATTAATTTCACTAGCTAGTTCAACTTCAGTAATAATTGGCATTTTTAGTGCCATTGCTTTTTTTACAACAACGTTATCATAATTAATGCCAGGATTTTTTACCATTAAATCAAAATCTGCATCTAATAGATCATCTGGATGCCCACCAGTAATTAATTTAACCTTAGGACTTAATGCTGTTAGTCCAGTCAATTTTCCCTTATCTTGAGCATCATTCATCGTAACCTTAGCACCAAGTTGAATCAATAAATTAGCAGCATTAATTCCACTTTTACCGGCTCCTAAAATCAGTACGTTTTTGCCTTGATAATTACTAATATTTTTCATAATCTACCCCCACTTAAATAATGAATAAGACTCCAGTAACTGCTGTAATCAGGCCAATTAGCCAAAAGACAATGTCAATTTTCCATTCGGACCAACCACTCATTTCAAAATGATGGTGAATTGGTGACATTTTAAAAATTCGTTTACCAGTTAATTTAAATGATGCTACTTGAAGGATAACACTAAGCGTTTCCATCACGAACACAATTCCAATCCAAATTAACGATAATTCATGGTGCAATAAAATTGAGACAGCAGCTAAGGCGCCACCAAGTGCGAGTGATCCCATATCACCCATGAAAATTTGTGCAGGCTTATGATTAAAAATCATAAACGCAGCTAATGCTCCAGCTACTGAAGAACAAAAAATCATCACTTCAAACTGGCCTTGTGCATGTGCAATTACACCATATGCACCAAATGCAATTATTGAAAGCCCAGCAACTAGTCCATCTAGACCATCAGTTAGATTAACTGCGTTAGAAAAACCAGTTAACCAAACTACGATAAAGACTACATATAACCAGCCTAAATGTAAATCACCGTATCCAGGGATATGAAGAGCTAATGGGAAGTATAGGCTATAGACCCACGTTAGTAATAACCCACCAACAATTTGTCCTAAAAGTTTTTGCCACGCTTTAAGGCCTTCATTTTGGCGTTTAAATAGTTTTATACTATCATCCCACATTCCCAACAAACCATATAGTACCAAAATAAACACTAAAATTAGTAGTGTCGGACGCATTTGTCCAACGGCAAACGAATAACAAATGCTAGTAATCACGATTGCAATGATAAACCATAGGCCACCCATTGTAGGAGTTCCTGATTTTTTTTCATGCCACTTAGGACCTTCTTCTCTAATCATTTGTCCTTCATGCTTAGCCCTGAAATACTTAATCAGATGCGGCATCCCAATTAAAGTAATTGCGAAGCTAATAATTAGCGGTAGAATCCAATTCATAATTTTATCAATCCTTATTATTTATTAAATTTAATACTCAAAACATCATTTGACTTAATTGTTTTGCCGGCAGCAATACTTTGTGAACTAACTGAACCCTCACCACTAGCTTTCAATTTCAAACCGGTTAATTGGCAATAGACTGCTACATCAGACTCAGACCAACCTTTCAAGTTCATCATTGTCTGAGATCCATTCGTTAGCAGCAATACTTTACGATTCTTAAATACTTTTTCACCACTAACAATTGATTGTTTAGTAACTGTATCACCATTACCAATCACAGTTGCTTGTAAACCAGCATCATTTAATTTAGCTTTAGCAGTTGATACATTTTCACTAATTACACTAGGCATCGTGACCGAATTACTATCACTAGCAGTAGCACTATCTTCAGACAATGCTCGTTTTAAAACCGGATTAAAAACTTCAGCTAAATATTGCGAAGCCGTCTTTTGACCATTTAAATTAGGTTGTTTCATAGTAACGTACATCACATACTTAGGATCATTAGCAGGTGCCATTCCTGCAACTGAGTAAAGATAACTATCATCACCAGAAGCATAGCCACCTGCTCCGTTACTAACTTGCGCCGTCCCGGTCTTAACTGCAACCCGATAACCAGGAATTTTATAATCTGCTCCAATCCCATATGGTTTATAAACAACATCTTCCATGTGTTCTCGAACTTGTTTGGCTGTATCAGCAGTAATTGGAGTGCCAACTACTTGCTTAGGATAGGACTTAACAACCTTATTCGTTGTCGGATTTACGATTTTGGTAATGAAACGTGGCTCTAACATCTTCCCGTTATTAGAAACGGCAGATAATGCCCGCATTACTTGCATTGCAGTTACTTGAATCCCTTGCCCAAAGGCAGTATTAGCCTGTTCAATTGGGTATCTAAATTGAATGCTTCCAGCCTGTTCACCATCTAAGCCAGTGTTAACACTCTTTAAGAATTGGAATCGTTTAACATAGTCAAGCCAAGTGCTAGGCCCCATGTTTTGTTCTAGATGTGCCATGGCAACGTTACTAGAGAGAGCAAATCCTTTATTATAAGTAATGGTTCCCCAACCATTAGGGTTCCAATCTGGAACAATATTTCCATCAATATTATACTTACCAGATTGATAATAAGCATTTCCATTATAGTTCTTACTATTAATCGCAGCGGCCATTGTAAAAATCTTCATGGTTGAACCTGGTTCATATTGATCTTCAACTAGCGTATCACGCCAAATATTAGAAATTCCTTCTTTATTAGTTGCATTAAATGTTGGCCGTTGAGTGGCAGCTAAGATTTCACCAGTCTTTGCATTCATCAAGACTGCATTCATTGATGATGGATGTACCTGAGCATATACAGTCGACATCTCAGTTTCTAATAATGTCTGGAGCCGATAGTCTAACGTGGTATAAATATTATCACCATTCTTGGCTGGCTTATCCTTCTTAACCCCATTTGGTAATTGGTATCCATAAACATCATTTTGGACCTTCTTAATCCCATTAGTTCCTGTTAGATAGTTGTTAAATGCCTTTTCAATCCCCATTTGACCAACCAGGTTAGTACTGTCAGTTTTATTGTTAGTAACCGGTGAAGCAATTCCAATTAAATGTGATGCAAAGATTCCATTTGGATATAACCGCGATTGCTGTTGAATAAAGTTAATTCCTCGAAGGTGTGCAGCATCAATTTTTTGCTTCGTTGTTAATGAAATATTTTGTCCAGCACTACCAAATTCCACTTGAAAAGCCTTTTTGTTCACTGGGTTTAAGTCTTTTAAAGCCTTCTTGTAAGAAATGGGCAAGTATTTAGACAATACTTTAGCTACTTTAGTTTTATCATTAACATAAATTGGCTTACCGTCAACACTTTTTTGATTTTTATCTAATACCGCATACATAGAATAAGTGCTGGTATCCTCTGCAATTGGTTGATTATTTGCATCATAAATAGTTCCACGTTTGGACTTTAGGACACTAGTTTGAGTGTATAAGTTTTGTGCTTGGCTCGTTAAATTAATGTCTCGAACGTTTTTAAAAATTCCCACATATGAAAAACGAATAATCATCACACCAAAAACGAAAAGGGATAGCCATAAAAGGCTTACCCCATATTTTTTACGATTTTTTTTGATTGAACGTTTTCCAATTAAAGATCCTTTTCTCATTTTCTAACATTCCTTATATTATTATTAGAAAGCGATAATCCATTCTTTTGAGCAATACTTTGTAAGCGACTGCTACTTTGTAGTTCGCTAATTTCTTGCTTCAGGTTTCCATTATCGTTATGTATTTTTTCTACATTTTGGTTTACATCTTGTAAATCTTGTTGAGACGCACTAAACCCATTTTTAGCTGCAATTGTAAATAGAGTCAACAACAAAATAGTAACTAAAAAGAAAGAGTATAATAACTTTTCTACTTTAGTTAACTTAAACTTTTTATGCGATTTAGGACTTCTGGATGGCTGCACCTGTTTCTCTTTATTATCACCACCAGAAGGGACTACTTCGTCTGGGGCTTGAACATACATACTTCTTTCCATCATAAGTATCACTCCAATTCATTAATTATTTGATTCTTTCAATTACCCGTAACTTAGCGCTGTGGGATCGATGATTATCCTTAATTTCATCCTTTGATGGTAGAATTGGTTTTCGACTCACTAGCTTGAAATCTGGCTTTAGCTCATCTGGAACCACTGGCAACCCCTGTGGTAAATCTTGAATGGTTGTCTTTTCCTTAAACATTGTTTTAACTAACCGATCTTCTAAAGATTGAAAAGTAATGACACTAACTCGGCCACCAACGGCAATTAAATCAATAGCTTGTTCCAGCGATGTTTCTAATGCTCCTAATTCATCGTTAACGGCAATCCGAATTGCTTGAAACACTTTTTTGGCTGGATGACCACCATGACGCCGCGCAGCAGCTGGAATTCCAGCCTTAATCACTTCAACTAGCTCATCAGTTGTATTAATTGGTGCTGTCTGACGTTGTTTTTCAATAACCCGTGCAATCTGCTTTGAAAATTTTTCTTCTCCATAACGGAAAAAGATTCGAACCAACTGATCATAAGACCATTCATTAACTACTTTCCAAGCATCTAATGGATTACGTTGATCCATTCGCATATCTAAACGAGCATTTTTACGATAACTAAAGCCGCGTTCAGCATCATCAAACTGTGGTGAGGAAACTCCCAAATCATATAAGACACCATTAACACTACTAACACCATGTTGTTTTAAGTCAGTTTTTAAATTTCTAAAATTATCATGAATAAATGTTAAATCATTTTGGGCTAAATACTTAGCTAAATGTTCTTGATTGTAATCAATTGCAACTTGATCTTGATCAAATGCATATAAGTGTCCATTTGACAAAGATTGCAAAATTCTTGAACTATGTCCACCACCACCTAAAGTACAGTCAACGTAAACGCCTGCTGGGTTAATATTTAATTCTGCAACTGCCTCATTTAATAACACTGTCTGGTGGTCAAACTTATCCAAAATTATTGCGCTCCAATCAAATTAATTTTAACTAAATAGTCACTAATGATTAAAATATTCACAGTAACTATATAATTAGCCCATACTATCTACTTAAATTTTACCACGATAACGTAGTAGTTACTACACGTATAGCAGATTTAATAAAATATAAAAAGATACCGAAAATTTGTTCGATATCTTTTATTTAACAAAAATAGAAATAATCCACACAAACGGAAATACGATATCACAGATTCGCCACAACAGCATTATTAATCGTTTAACATCAACATCCCCTGTGTGAATAAATTGATATCCACAACTAATCATCATAAACAACACGAAGGGAATTAATAGCCACGGTAAGAATGTATAATGAGTAGTATCAATTGTATTTAAATAAGTAAAGTAACCCCAAAATGGTAATAAAAAATCAATTGGTTTAATTCGACTTAAAAATTTAAATGATAATTTTCGTTTAACAAAAATAGCTAGTAATGAAATTAATATTATAATTACAATTTGCATCAAAATTTTTAACAAAATATCAGATCCTATCCTGAATTAGTATTTCAAGAGTTGCAAAACAGATTATCTAAATGTAAACTTGTATCTAAAGTCATTAATACGTTCGAAAGCGAGGGATATAATTGGCCAAAAAGAAAAAGAGTACATTCCAAAAGGTGGTCACAACCGTTGTATGGTTGATGATCATATTCTTAATCTTAGGGGTTATCCTACCAGTTGTCAGCTCATTTTATAACAACTAAAATAACAGTCACGATAAAAATGGAACTCATCAATGAGTTCCATTTTTATTTTAGCTTATCATATTCATAGATATGGGTCCGCTCTAAAGAGTTAAAACTCTGTTGTCTTAGTGCTTCATAAATAACGATTGCACATGAATTAGAAAGGTTCAATGCCCGAATATGAGTATCATCTTGCGGGATTCTGATTGCTTTGTCAGCATTCTTACGCATAAACGGTTCCGGAAGACCAGTTGTTTCCTTTCCAAATAAAAAGTAAAAATCACCATTAATTGATTCAGAATAATCCGGTTGAGTATAGTCACGTTCTGCAAACTTCGAAACTAAAAACAATTTTGAATCTGGTTTTAGAGTTTCAATAAATGCTGGTAAATTTTCATGATAATTAATGTTTACCTTATCCCAATAATCAAGTCCTGCCCGCTTTAAATGTTTGTCATCTACAGAAAAGCCAAGTGGCTTAATCAAATCTAATACTGTATCAGTCCCAGCACAGGTCCTAGCAATGTTACCGGTATTAGCTGGCATTAGTGGTTCAAATAAAACAATATGGTTTGCCAATATATTTCTCCTCCAGGTTAATTAATCACCTTTAGTATAATTTAATTTATATTTTTTGCCAAATTACCGCCTGCATATCATCAGGTAATGGCGATTTACAAATAACTTCCTGATTCGTAAATGGATTATAAAACTTAAGATAATAACAATGAAGCGCTTGACGATTTAAATCATGATTAGTTGGATTATAGAGCCAATCCCCAATCAATGGCCGTTTAAGTGCTGAAAGATGAACCCTAATTTGATGAGTCCGACCAGTGTGGAGCCTCACTTTTAATAATGAATAGTCATTGTTAGCATTTAAGACCCAAAATTCAGTTCGCGATGGTTTCCCATCGTCACGAACACAGCGCTTTACAAATGAGTCATCTGCTCGTCCGATTGGTAAATCAATCTCGCCATGCTGAAATGGAAAAGTACCTTTAACAATTGTTAAATACATTTTAACGATGGAATGATCCTTTAGTTGCTTATCCAACACAGAATGCGCTAAATGATGCTTAGCAAAAATAACCATCCCACTCGTATCCTTATCTAACCTAGTGACTACATGAATTTTTAGGTTTTGATAATGACGGCTCAAATAGTATCCCTTCACTCGATTAACTAATGTATCATCCGCATGATTATGGTTAGGGACAGTCGCTAAAAATGGTGGTTTATTAACTACTAAGAAATGTTCATCTTCATATACAATTTGAATTGGTGCAAAAGACGCCTCCACATGATCATTGTTCGGTTCAGGTGGTAATACCAAAGTTAATAAATCATCAGGGCTTAGCATATAATTAGCCAATTGGTCTTTACCATTGACCATAATTCGACCGTCATGAAACTTGATCTTTTTAAGTAGAGTTCTAGTAACCCCATGCGCCATTAAAAAAGTCCGCACTCGCTGCGGACCATTTCCACTGTAACGCCAATTAAATTTCGTCATGATCACTAACCCCAATAAAGGAATTACCCACTCTTTTCCAGAAATGAGTATGGCGATACTGAGCAAATGAAATTCGTTGATCAGAAATTTGATAACGAATCGACTCAATTGGCCGATCTTTAACTAGCATCTGGTCACAAGTTAAAATATTGTTTTCTTTATTATCTGGAATTAAGGTAATCCATTCATTAGGTGGAATAATGATGGGTGAACCCATCGTCCTGAATACGCGATTATTAATTGAAGCCATTTCAGAAACCTGAATTGCATTTAATTGTGGATTAATAATTGCTCCACCTACTGCTTTATTATAGGCGGTCGATCCGGTTGGTGTTGAAATACATAATCCGTCTCCACGGAATTTTTCAAAAAATTCATCTTTAATATAAACATCAGTGACCATTGTGCTACTGACGCGCTTAAAGGTTGACTCATTAAGTGCTAGCAGTTGATCTGATACCCCACCATCAGCATAGTTTACCTTAATCGATAACAATGGGTATGAAACACTTTGGCGGTTGTCATCTTCAAGACTACTAACCAATTGATCGACCTCATAGTCACGCCAATCGGTATAAAAACCTAAATGTCCAGTGTGAATTCCCACAAATCTAATCTTATCGATTGCGTCATTATAGTGATGAAAGGCTGATAATAACGTACCATCCCCACCAACTGAAATAACAATTTCAGGATTTAGACCATCAATTTCTAGATGATCAGATTTAACTATTTCTTCTTTTAATTTTGAAGCAACTTCATTTGAAGTGCCACCATTATTACTAAAAATTGCAACTTTCATTTCAATCTTCCTTATTATCTTGATATTTCGCAAGTTCTTTTTTTATCGATGACATTTCTTCATCTAGTTTATAAGTAGTATCAGCAACATGCTGTAGTCGCTTTTCTAACACTTCAGGAAAGTTTCCTTGATGTTTGTAGTTAATTGAGTGCTCAACCGTTGCCCAGAAATTCATTGCTAAGGTTCTAACTTGAATTTCAGCTAATAATACCATTGGTCCGTCGATTCCTTGTACAGTATATTCAAACACAATGTGATAAGATCGATACCCACTTGCCTTTTCATTATGAACATAGTCACGTTCTTCCAAAATATTTAAATCAGACCGTTGTCTTAATAAGTTGACGACCGTATAGATATCTTCGATAAATGGACATATAATTCTAAGCCCAGCAATATCTTCCATATCCTGTCTAATTCTAGATTCATCAATATAACGGCGTTGCATCTTTTCTTTAATACTATCAATCGGCTTAACACGGCCGGTAACAAATTCAATGGGTGATCTTTGATTTAATTCCATAAATTCAGCTCTAATTCCCCGTAGCTTAATTTTTAGTTCATCAACGATTTGATGATAGGGAAATAAGAATGATTTCCAGTCCTCCATTTAATCACCTTCCTCTTTAATAATGACCTTATTAATTTTAACACAATCACAGCAAGACACGAACAAGAAAACATTTTAACAAATATTTCAAGCAAATATTTTGTTTTTTATTATAAATTTGGTATTCTATACATTGAATTATAAATTGCCATTGGCTTTTTTAACGATCTTTGAAAGGAGGAATTATTATGCTTGAAGCTTATTTATTTGTTGATCCATTATGCAAAGAATGCGTTCAAGCTGAACATGTAATTTTGAAACTTGCTGACGATTTAGATAAAACATTTTCGTTCCAATTCATTCCAATGTTGAATATGAAGAGTATTAGAGATTGTTACTACAAAAGCGGACAGCATTTATCGAACGAAAGTAAGTACTTTAAAACCGAGTATAATACTGTTCTTGATTACAAAGCTTCCTTATTTCAAGGTAGAAAATGTGGCCGGAAGTTTTTAATGGGCCTTCAAGATGAATTAATTGTAAATGGTAAGGAATACAACAACGATGTTTGCCTAAAAGTTGCTAAACAAGCTGGTTTAGACATTGAAATGTTTGAAGAAGACAGACGTTCTACATTAGCAATTAATGCGTTTAAAGCTGATCAAAAACTGGCACAGGAAATGAAAATTCAAAAGCCCGCTTCAGCGGTCATTTTTGATTGTGATTCCTTTGAGTGCGGAATTTTAATGGATCAAATTAATTATAATGACTTAGTTGAAGTTTGCACGAATGATACCAACATCTATGAGAATAAAGATTTGTTTAAATATAATAAAGACGGTAAACTAACTCCTAATTTACATGTCCTTTAGTGAACTGAACGTAATCAGTTCTTTTTTTTTACAAAATTTGGGATTGCAGCTAATTTTTGATCATAACTTTCAAACCAATTGGGCATTTGATTGAGTTTAACTAGATTACCATCTATCATAATAATGCCTAACTTTACCCAACTGCTTAATAGTTGCATTTTGAACCCGTTAATGACTTTGACGTCAATCATTAATGGGAACTCTGTCAGTAAATCAAACATCTCCAAAAATGATTTTTTAGACATCGTTAAATTAAGTTTTAAATACAATAATAATTTTATTTTTATATAGTTCAATTGATGCCCCCAAAGTGGTGGTTCATAATACGGATAATCTAATTCTAAAGGATACCCGCCAAAATTATAGCCATTTTGGTAACATAAATTTTGAATTCTTATTAAACTAGAACTCCCTAAGCTTAATTGCTTTTGAATACTAATCGTATGGTGCTTTAAATCAGCTATTAAGTGATTACGCTGATTACAAACATTGATTGGATTATTAATAAACATAGTTAAATCATCCAGATTATCAATTGTATGCCATTCATAAATTAATTTTCCTAAATAGCTTTTAATATGGTGCTGGATTAATAGCTTTGATTGATCCACATCCCAATACATAATATAAAAGCCTAAATTAACTTGATACCTCATGAATTGAATCAATTTTTTAAAACTATGCTTTTGTTTTAAATATGGTTTCCCCAAAATCCAATTCGATATATGTGATATTTTTTGATATCCCGTTAATCGTTCTTTTAATCGGCGACTACTAATTGGGCTGCACTGAAATTCAATAATTTGATTATTATCTAATAATAAATCTGGTCGTTGCTTAATATTAGCAAAGTAATGCTCTAACCTAGGATTATGAATTTTAAAAAAATGAAATAGTTGTTGTTTACCCAATAAGTGTTCTTGAGTCTCTCCTTCGCCTAATTTTTCACACTCACTACCCTTTTGATGAGCAAAGTGAGCGACCTTATGTCGCCCTGCCTTTAAAGTCACTAATTCCATACATGCACAACAAAAGAATGTTTCTTTTCGATGCGCATCTTGAGCTTGAACTAACTTTTTATTTTTATTAAAAGCAATTAACATCTTATCACCCTATTTAAAATACGATAAAAGCATTAATTATAATGCATACTCCAGTAACCATGGCAATTAATAATAAAAAAGCCCTTAAAGCTGAATTATTAGTTCAACTTTAAGGGCATAAAAACCAGTAATTTATAACATCTAATCTTTAAAGTAGTATTTAGCTAACTCTAACGCACTAGTTGCCATGATTTTCTTACCATATTCATTTAATACTTCAATTGTAACATCAGTTTTGTGACCAAATTCATATGCCAACGCAATACTATTATTAATAATATCATCATTTGATCCATCTAAATTACGGACAAACATTAATCCTAGATAATATTTACCCTTATAAATAAATAGACTAGAAGCACCATTTTCAATTCTTAGCCGCTTTGATAAAGCAATAAAATCTTCGAAAGAATTCATTTTAATGATAGCTTCTTTCATATTACCGTAACTTTCGTCACCAAAACTGTCCATATTATTTAGATTATCCTTCATATCAGAGTAATTCATTGCATCGTATTTATCGTAGTAGTTATCATCTTTACCTTTAAATAAATCGGGATTATTCTTAAAGAACTCATCACTACTAAAGTTACTTTCGTTCTTGAGTTGGTTCCTAATATAGTCAGAAACAGTATCATTAGTTTGCTGTGTTTTTTCTGGATCATTAGGATCAGCTTTACTAATAAATAATTCTAGACCATTTTTATTAGGTAGCACTTGAAAAGTAAGCGCCTCATTATCACCTTGAAATTGATGATCTGTATCAATTTCATCGAGAACACTATAGAAAAATTCTTCAATTTGCTTGTGGTCACCAAGTAGATCTAATACAGTAATACCATGCTCACTTAAATCTTCATTGTTAATTAAAACTCGAATGGTGTTGTCATTAATTCTATCCATCTTCAAAGACGAGCACCTCCTATACACGTTAAATTCTTAATTACTATTATCTCACATTTAGTATAAATTAAAAGCCATTAGCCTATAATTAATTATAAATTAATGATTTTATTTGATTGTGCTAACATAATTGGTAATTTATCACTAGCTGACTTTTGAGCCTCAATAACAAGCTGATTCAAATCCCCTGTTTGTGGAAGATGACTTAATAGTAATTGCTTTACATTTGCTTTATCAGCAAGGTATCCAGATTCAGAAGAAGTCATATGCCATTTTAGACCAGTTTTATTAGCATAAAAATTAGTGTCAGTAATTAATAAATCAGCTGAATCAGAGAACGAAATTAGCTTATCAAAATAACTCGTATCAGCTGTAAATACTAATACTTTACCATCTTCATCAACAATTCGCATTGCAAATGCTGGAACTGGATGATGGGTTTTCAAAAATGAAATTTTAAACGGGCCAACTGTAATTGGTGACAGTTCGCTATATGATTCACCAATCGTTGCATTATCCCAAGTTAAACTACCGAAGTTAAGTGGATCTTCAGTGTGCCCATAAATAGGCAATAATGGCTGTTTACGGCCTTCTGGATGCAATTGCCAATAGTATTGCAATACTCCTAAATCAGCCGTATGATCATGATGATAATGGGATAAGATAACTGCGTCTAAATTTAATGGATCAATTGATTGTTCTAATTCATTTAAAGCATTACTACCACAATCTAATAATAAATTAAATCCATTACTTTGAATTAGATAGCTGCTAGTTCCATCACCATTAGCAGGATATCCACCGTAAAAACCTAATACTTTTATCTTCATAAACATCCATCCATTCATATTAATTCTATTACACGTTTATTAATAGTATAATATATAAAAAGGAGGAGTTAAAATGATTAATAATATTTCTGTAACTTTCGGTAGTAAAGATCTACTAAATACCATTAAACAACAGCATCCAGAAAGACCATTAAAATTATTTGTTTCTGACAATAACGAAGATTCATTTGAATTAATTGATCCTTCTGGTGAAAAATCAATATTCAAAAATCCAATTAATTATAATGTCATTACACATGATGGTAATGATAACTGGGCTGGCTATATCAGTTATATTAATCTAGAATTGGATGATAACCAACAAAAGATATTAGATGCCACTATTAATGACATTATTGATAGCCATTCATTACCATCAGGAGTTGATTCCATTTATTCATTAAATGTAAGTAAAAAGACTTCTAATCGAGTAATTTTAACCACATGGAATGATAGTAAGCAACTATTAAAATGGTATCATTCTAAGTCTGCTAACCAATTTTTTCAATTTAATGATAAACTTGATTCAAATTACTTTGAAATCATTTATCAAGCAGTTAAAAATTAAAAGGTTAATCATAATTTGATTAACCTTTTTTATTTGTAAATTTTGCTTACAAAAAAAGGCCACTAACTAAAGTAACCTTTTAGTATGACGGTCCGTACGAGACTCGAACTCGTGATCTCCGCCGTGACAGGGCGGCGTCATAACCAACTGGACCAACGGACCATATTGCGGGAGCTGGATTTGAACCAACGACCTTCGGGTTATGAGCCCGACGAGCTACCGAACTGCTCCATCCCGCGATAATAATATTTAATTTTTTACAAAATCGTATTCAATAAATGACCCGTACGGGATTCGAACCCATGTTACTGCCGTGAAAGGGCAGTGTCTTAACCACTTGACCAACGGGTCATATAAAATGGAGAATGAGAGATTCGAACTCTCGCGCCGCTTACGCGACCTATACCCTTAGCAGGGGCACCTCTTCAGCCACTTGAGTAATTCTCCATAATGGGCCTAAATGGACTCGAACCATCGACCTCACGCTTATCAGGCGTGCGCTCTCACCAACTGAGCTATAGGCCCATATAAAAGCGGGTAACGAGAATCGAACTCGCGACAATAGCTTGGAAGGCTATGGTTTTACCACTAAACTATACCCGCAAAATATAGAATATTAAATTGTAAATGGCGCGGGACAGAATCGAACTGCCGACACACGGAGCTTCAATCCGTTGCTCTACCAACTGAGCTACCGAGCCATATGGACGGTCCGTACGAGACTCGAACTCGTGATCTCCGCCGTGACAGGGCGGCGTCATAACCAACTGGACCAACGGACCATAATTGCGGGAGCTGGATTTGAACCAACGACCTTCGGGTTATGAGCCCGACGAGCTACCGAACTGCTCCATCCCGCGATAATAAAAAGGAGGATGAGGGATTCGAACCCTCGCGCGCTTTGACACGCCTAGCGGTTTTCAAGACCGCCCCCTTCAGCCACTTGGGTAATCCTCCATATTGAAATAATAAGGTCAATGGACCTTGTAGGACTCGAACCTACGACCAGACGGTTATGAGCCGTCGGCTCTAACCAACTGAGCTAAAGGTCCAAGTCACTATCGCGGCAGGGGGAATCGAACCCTCGACCTCCCGGGTATGAACCGGACGCTCTAGCCAGCTGAGCTACACCGCGATCTATAAACAAAATTATTTAATTTCATTTAATCGGGAAGACAGGATTCGAACCTGCGACCCCTTGGTCCCAAACCAAGTGCTCTACCAAGCTGAGCTACTTCCCGAATATATGCACCCAGTAGGAGTCGAACCTACAACCTTCTGATTCGTAGTCAGACACTCTATCCAGTTGCGCTATGGGTGCAAAAGTGCCGAGGACCGGGATCGAACCGGTACGGTTATCACTAACCGCAGGATTTTAAGTCCTGTGCGTCTGCCAATTCCGCCACCCCGGCATAATAATGAATTGGCAAAGCGGAAGACGGGATTCGAACCCGCGACCCCCACCATGGCAAGGTGATGTTCTACCACTGAACTACTTCCGCAAGAATGCCGACTAGAGGATTCGAACCTCCGACCCCCTGTTTACAAGACAGATGCTCTGCCAACTGAGCTAAGTCGGCAAAAATTGCCTTAAAACTATATTGAACATAATCCAAACATGATAAATTTCATGAATGGAGGATACAGGGCTCGAACCTGTGACCTCCTGCTTGTAAGGCAGATGCTCTCCCAACTGAGCTAATCCTCCATAAA